>CAVCGL010000008.1:0-114271 GCA_963601915.1 bacterium
AATAAGTCTTGAAAGGTCATCGTAATACCCCGTCAGATTTCGATTTGTACGACACGCAAACTTTGAGATTTTCAGCCCACAGTGCCAATTCCTTGTGGCTTGCGCTCCGCTTGAACACCTTATCTTGGGACAACATATCACCGAATCGGAAACCTACAAAAACCACATCGTAATCGGTTATCATTCTACCCACATTCTAACCATTCTAATCATCATTGTCAACCGTGTTGGTTAGAATCACAAGGAGCAGAAGCATCATCAAGAGCAGCAGGTGTCCCGAATTTTATATATTTTTCGTGACATTCTGCGCGCTATTGCCGCATCCCTGAAAGCTGGGACAGGGTTTCCCCAATATCCCCGTCAATACCAATCGACCGCTGGGCGATTTCCCGCGGCGCGTAGGCTTCCCCCTGATTGATGCAGGCATAGACAGCCTTGGGGTTCTGCGCTGTCATGCGCCAGAACGGATACTTGATGATGCCGGGGGTGTTGTAGCCGACACCCAATTCCAGAAAGAGAATCCGGCATCCGGCGCGGGTGCGGAGAAAATTTTCATACCGCTCGGCTGCCAAATGCCAGCCCTCGTCCTGTACAAAGGTGTCGTCACAGCGCAGGTTCATCGTCATCGGCTTCCCGCAGTGCGGGCAGATCGGTAACAGCTCCGTTGGGATTTTCCGGTTGTCCTGCTGCGCGACCATTTCACGGATGAGGGCTTCGTTGTCGTAGGTCTCCTGACAGCATGGCTCGCTGCACTGAAACAGACCATAATCGCCTTGGGTATAAAACAGTCGTTTTTTGTCAAATCCAGCTTTTTGGAAACAATGATCGACATTGGTTGTGATGACAAAATAATCCTTTTCCGCCACCAGCTCGAACAGATCGGTATATACTGTTTTTGGTGCGTCCATATAGCGATTGACAAACACATACCGGCTCCAATATGCCCAATATTCTTCGAGGGTCGAAAACGGATAAAATCCACCGGAGTACATGTCATGAAAATCATACATTGCGGCGAAATCCGAAAAATATTTTTCAAAGCGTTCGCCGGTATACACAAATCCGGCAGAGGTAGAAAGCCCCGCGCCCGCGCCGATGACTACGGTGTCCGCTTGGTCAAATGCGGCTTGCAGGCGTTTGATTTGCTTCGAGCAGTCGGGCGTAGATTTGTTTGTCCATATCCTTGAAAACATTGAAAATTACCTTCTTTACACTGGTTTTGGCAGACATACACTGTTTGACGGTATCTATGGCGATTTGTGCCGCTAGTTCATTGGGAAAATGAAATTCTCCCGTGGAAATGCAGCAAAATGCCACGCTTTCCAATCCGTTTTGTGCTGCCAGCTCCAAACAGGAGCGGTAACAGGAGGCGAGCAGCTCGCGGTCTCGGTCTGTCACGCGGCCGCGGATGATGGGACCGACCGTATGCAGGACATATCGGCAGGGAAGATTGAACGCCGGTGTGATTTTGGCCTGTCCGGTAGGCTCCGGATACCCTTGCTGTTCCATCAGCTGGGCACACGCCTGCCGCAGCTGCACCCCTGCAAAGGTGTGAATCGCGTTGTCAATACAGCGGTGATTGGGAATATAGCAGCCGGTCAGGCCGCTGTTTGCCGCATTGACAATGGCATCGCATTGCAGTTTGGTAATATCTCCCTGCCAGAGATACAGCCTCGGCGTCACGGGCGTCAGCTCGGAAATATGCGTGACAGGCTGTTTTTTAAGCTCTGCCTGTAAATAAGCATCTTGTATTTTGATAAATTTTTTGCCGGTATGCTGCGGCGCGCGAATGTTCATCAGTCCACGCAAAAGCTGCTTTTGCAGCGCAGATTCTTTCGGAATGTCTATGGATTGGTATTCGTTATTTTCGTTTAATAGCGACTGGATGAGAAACAGCCGCCGCTGTGCTTGGTTCATATGCGATCCGAACAGCTGAGAAAGTGCCATAATAATTCCCTCCAAACGAGATTCAGGGAGCCTGTCGCTCTCTGTCTTTTCCATTTTACTCAAAATTTTCAGCAGGACAAGTACGCACAAAAAAGTAACCGCTTGCAAGTCAAAGAAACCTGCATTATAATTTGTATATAACAGGCAAAAGGAAACCATGGGAGGTGGCTGGTATGCTCAAAAAAGAAGAACTGCCCGCTTGTCCAGTTGCAACGACTGTGTCTCTGATTGGAAGCAAATGGAAGCTGCTGATTATACGGAATTTGATGGCGCGTCCGTGGCGGTTTAATGAACTCAAACGGGATTTGAACGGCATCAGCCAAAAGGTGCTGACGGACAGCCTGCGCTCCATGGAGGCGGACGGCATCATTACCCGCACGGTCTATCCGGAAGTGCCGCCGCGCGTGGAATATGCCCTGTCCGAGCTGGGAGAATCCATGCGGCCAATCATGAAGTCGATGGAAGCATGGGGAACGGCGTATAAGGAGAGGAAGTCGGGGCATATCGACGGGTGACAGGGGAGCGGCTTGTTATTTGTCTTGGTAAATGGTAAAATCAAAGGATCATTGGTGCGCTGTACCGAGCAGCCCAAGAAAGGAGTCTGAAACGCATGGGACGATTTGTAAATCCTGATAACAGTGCATTTCAGGTTGCTCTCAATTCCAAAATTTATGTGGATAAGACCGGCCTGATTGCATATACAAACAGCGTCTTAGGCACGACAAATGCTTTGATTTGCAATAGCCGCCCAAGACGGTTCGGAAAGTCATATGCGGCCAATATGCTGGCGGCATATTACAGCAAGGGTGCTGATTCCGAAACCATGTTTTCCGGACTGGAAATAGGGAAAGACACAGACTTCAAAAAACACCTCAATCAATATGATGTGATTCATGTGGATATGCAGTGGTTTTTGGCAAACTGTGATAACGCCGATATGGTCGTTCGGTTTGTGACAAAGGCAGTGCTGGACGAACTGCGTGATGTGTATCCAGAAATTTTGCCGCCGGATGTGTTCCGCCTGCCCGATGCGCTTTCTAGGATTCGGGATAAAACCGGACAGAAATTCGTTGTTATCATTGACGAATGGGATGTACTCATTCGTGACGAGGCGGCGAACAAAAACGTACAAGAGGAATACATTACCTTCCTGCGGGGCATGTTCAAGGGAACCGAGCCGACAAAATATCTTCAGCTGGCATACCTTACCGGCATCCTTCCGATCAAAAAGGAAAAAACGCAGTCCGCGTTAAATAATTTTGACGAGTTTTCTATGCTGAGCGCTGGCAATCTTGCACCGTATATCGGATTTACGGAAGAGGAAGTGTGCAAGCTGGCGCAGGAATACCATCAGAATTTCGAGGAAGTGAAGCGCTGGTATGACGGTTATCTGTTGAAAGGGTATCAGGTGTATAATCCCAGAGCGGTTGTCAGTGTCATGCTGCGCGGAGAATTTAAGAGCTATTGGTCGGAAACGGCTTCTTATGATGCCATTGTGCCGCTCATCAATATGGATTATGACGGTCTCAAAACAGCTATCATTGAAATGCTCTCCGGAGCAGATGTAAAGGTGAATACAGCGACCTTTAAAAATGATACGGTAAATATCAAGAACAAGGACGATGTCTTGACCTACATGATTCACTTGGGCTATCTGGGCTACAACGAGACCAGAAAAACAGCGTTTGTGCCGAATGAGGAAATTCGGCAGGAGTTGACAATTGCTGTCGAGAGCAATCCTTGGAATGAGATGATAACCTTTCAGCAGGAGTCGGAACGGCTGTTAGATGCCACGCTGGACATGGATGGAGAGGCCGTTGCGGCGCAGATAGAAACCATTCACAACGAGTATGCATCGTCTATCCAGTACAACAATGAAAATTCCTTGAGCAGTGTACTGACCATTGCGTATCTCAGTGCCATGCAATATTACTTCAAGCCGGTTCGTGAGCTGCCGACAGGCAGAGGCTTTGCGGACTTTGTGTTTGTGCCAAAACCCGAGTACAAGCACGACTATCCTGCTTTGCTGATAGAACTGAAATGGAATCAGAATGCGCAGACAGCTTTGCAGCAGATAAAAAATAAGAACTATCCGGCGTCGATCCTGCACTACACGGGCGACATCCTGCTCGTCGGAATCAACTATGACAAGAGCACAAAAGCGCATCAGTGTTTGATGGAAATGTATACGAAAGCCTGACAAAAACAGTTGGATATATGCACAAAAGCCCAATCATCTTCACAGATGATTGGGCTTTTCGTTTGCTGGCGCAATAGAAACATTCTGCGGTATTACACCTCGTTTACCTTCACGTCAAGCAAATTATCCTGCCGGATTAACGTTTTTGCAAGATACGTCGGCAGATACATATTTGATTTCATATGCAGGTGGAAGCTGGGCAGGCGGAGCAGCTGCTCCGAGACAAACGCAGAGCAGAAAAAGGCTTCGCTGGGTTTGAACGGGCGATAGATGCGAAGCGCACTCAGCACAGCACCCAGCAGGTCATAGCGCATCGTTTGTACCTGCTCGCGGTAGGTCTCTATCTGGTGCGCGACCTGATGATATTCCGCCTCGGTCACTTTGAACTGATAACAAAGGCTCTCCTTATGCCTGCCGCGTATTTTGCGGTGGCTCGGATGCTCCGCCCGAAAGCCGCGCATGGTGAAGCTGTAAAAGGTCTCGGTCTGTTCGCCCAGCCCCAGTGAGGCGTGCGTAAACTGACGCCCTGTGCACCAATAGATCAAATCGGACACCAGACCATGATTTCGCGTGAACAGGACGGAGAGCACATAGGGGTGTGCGCTGTCGTCCTCGGTCATGACCGGCTTGTCGTACAGATGGCTTGTCAACTCCTGTGTCGCTTTCTTCCAACCGACGATTTCCGTTCGCTTCATCACAAGACCCACGGCGAGGAAAATCCAGAACAGAAGCACGCCGATTTGCAGCATCACTCTCGGATGCGCGCCGTCCATATGGAGCGCATAAAGGATTGCGCCCTGTACGCAAAACAAAACCACGTGGATTGCCAGATTGATAAACATCGTGAGAAAGCCGACCTGTTTGCGATCCGCCAGCTCGATAAACCGCAGTTTTTGGTCTACGCTCCGTTCCAGTTTGCGTTCTTCTTCGCTCTGCGGCGTCTCACGCTGCAGGACAATCGCATAGTTTTGCCCGACCTTGTCCACGCCAGCGACCGTATAGCCCAGTTTTTCATAGCATTCGATATAGAAGGGAACACGATGTTTACATGCCAGGATCTCTTTTGTGCGGCCGCTGTTTTGCTGCTGGTCACTGCCCATCACGGATACCTCCTGTCTGTGCCGTCCATGGATGTGTTGCAAAAGAAAATAAAAAAAAGACGAATGAGCCGCCCTGCGGGATCGTTCCGCTGCGCAAGGACTCACGCAGAAAGAACCATGCATTCGCCAGAAATACTGTAACACAGACGGGGCGATTTCGTCAATCACTTTTGCGTGACGCGGAGAGACGCGACCCAAAGCGGGCTCCCTCTTGAGTTTCCGCAGTGGATTTGTCTGCGCCTTTGCGTTATAATTAGAAAAAGTGATAGAAACTTGTCAGAGGAGGCGCGCACATGCTCAAACAGCTCAAATATTTTCAATCGGTGGTTCGCCTGCACAGCTTTTCGGCGGCAGCCGAGGAAAACTTCATTTCTCAGTCCGCCATTTCCCAGCAGGTGCAGGCATTGGAGCGGGAGCTGGGCTTTTCGCTTTTGGAGCGCAGGCACCGCAGCTTTACGCTGACACCGGCCGGAGAATACTTTTATCAGAAAAGTCTGATTTTGACGGAAGATTATGAACGGATGTGCAGCGAGGCGGCGAAAATCGCCAAAGGCGATCAAGCCAGTCTCAACATCGGGTATCTGCGCTGTTATACGGGCGGCGAATTTCACCGCGCCTTGGAGCTGTTTTCGGAACAGCATCCGGATGTCGAGGTGTCGGTCACGTATGGCAACCATGAGGAGCTGTACGCCATGCTGCGCGCAGAGGAGGTAGACCTCATTCTAAACGACCAGCGGCGCGCCTTTTCGGACGAATACGTCAATCTGGTTCTGACCACCTGCGAGAGCTATGTAGAGGTCTCTGCCCGCAGTCCGCTCGCGCAGCTGTCTCAGATCACGCCGCCGGAGCTGAAAAACATTCCCTGTATTTTGGTGGCGTCCGCGGCGCAGAGAAAGACCGAGCAGGAATATTATCAGACCGTCGTGGGGCTTCAGGGAGAGTATTTGTATGCGGAAAATATAGAAGAAGCCCGACTGATGGTGATTTCCCGCAGAGGATTTTTGCCGGTAGAAGGTGCCTCGGCGCTGCCCGCCATGGGAACCTCGATTGTGCGTGTGCCGCTGGTGCGAGGAGACGAACCGATTCTGCGAAACTACTGCGCCTTCTGGAAAAAGGACAACTCTGGCTATTATGTCGAGGCGTTTGCCGCGCTGCTTCGGGCACAGTTTGCCGAGTGAAGCGGCGTTTTTTTGTATTAGTTTTACTTATCTGAAACCGCCGAAAGCAAAATTGATTGCTGCCCTATTTTCGGGTACACTAGAGACATCAAACACAGGGAGGATGTTCTAATGAAGGTACTTGCTATCAGCTCCAGCCCGCGCAAGGGCGGCAATTCCGATGTGCTGTGCGACGAATTTTTGAAGGGCGCGGCAGAGAGCGGCCACGAGGTACAAAAGATCCGACTGGCAGAAAAGAAAATTTCCCCATGTTCGGCATGTTGCGCCTGCGCTGAGAGCCATGTGTGCGTCAAAAAGGACGATATGGCGGAGATGCTGGACGCACTGAAAACCGCAGAGGTCATTGTACTGGCATCGCCGGTATATTTTTACTCGGTCTGTTCGCAGATGAAAACCATGATTGACCGCTGTTTTGCCGATTTTCAGGCGATTCACGACAAAACATTCTATCTGATCGTCACGGCGGCAGACCCCCAGCACAGTGCTGCGGATGAAACACTGGCAGATTTCCGCGGGTATCTGCGCTGTCTGCCGGGCGCAAAGGAAGCAGGCGTTGTGTTCGGCACGGGCACTTGGGACAAGGGCGATGTGTATCGCCATCCCTCGATGAAACAGGCATTTGACATGGGAAAGGAGATTTGAACATGAAACAGGTCATGTTATTGGCTGGTGCCGGACAAATCGGCATGGCAATCGCTCGCCGCATGGGCACGGGCAAAAAAATCGTCGTGGGTGACAAGAAGCTCGAAAACGCGCAGGCGATTGCAAAAACCATGAATGAGGCAGGCTTTGACGTCGTGCCGATGGAGATGGATTTGTCCAGCCGCGCATCCATTCAAGCACTGATTGCTGAGGGACAGAAGTACGGCGAGATCAACATGCTGGTCAACGCCGCAGGCGTGTCCCCGAGTCAGGCACCAATTGAAGCCATTTTGAACGTTGATCTCTACGGCACTGCCGTGCTGCTGGAGGAGGTCGGCAAGGTCATCGCCGCGGGCGGCGTGGGTGTCACCATTTCCAGCCAGTCCGGCTGGCGAATGCCTGCGCTGACCGCCGAGCAGGATGCCCAGCTCGCCACCGCGCCGACAGAAGAACTCTTGCAGCTGGATTTCTTGCAGCCGGAACACATCCGCGACACGCTGCACGCCTATCAGCTGGCGAAGCGCTGCAACGAAAAGCGCGTCATGGCGCAGGCGATCGCATGGGGCGAGCGCGGCGCGCGTCTCAATGCGATTGCCCCGGGCATCATCGTCACGCCGCTGGCACTGGACGAGTTTAACGGCCCGCGCGGCGATTTTTACAAGAATATGTTCGCCAAGTGCCCGGCAGGCCGCCCGGGCACGGCGGATGAGGTGGCAAATGTCGCAGAGCTTCTCATGAGCGACAAGGGCGCGTTCATCAGCGGTTCGACGTTCCTCGTGGACGGCGGCGCAACAGCCAGCTATTATTATGGCCCGCTCAAGCCGGAGGCGTAATCAGAAATGCAAAAAGCGGAGCAAGACACAAGGGTTTTGCTCCGCTTTTTCCTATATTACCGGTTGCTTTCGTGCGTGATACTGACGCTTTCTCTGCGGTAAAGTCTGTCATCCAGAATCAGCTGCGTGGCAAAATGCACCAACGCCGGGATTGGTGTCGTATAGCCCTTTGCCGCTTCGCCCTTGACGGTGAGGACGAAATCATCCGCTTCACCCTCACCGAGATAACCGGGGCGAAGAACGGTATAGTTTAAGCTGCTGGCTTCCACCACGTCTGCCGCCTTGCGGTTGGGAATCTGTGCAGGCTCGTTGTCGAGATTATCATCACCGTCTATTTCATCGGGAATTTCATTGTAAATACCCACCGCAGCCATGAAAATCAAGCGATTTACGCCGCTTTCCGTCATGGCTGTGACGATGTTCTCCGCGATCTTGGGCAGCGCATCTCCGGAAATGGCGCAGTACACCACATCCTGCTCCGGCATCATGGCTTGCAGTTGTTCCAGATTTTCCGCATCGCCGTTGACCGCCACAACGCGGTCGGTGTCGGCGTATACGTCCTTGGCATGTCGGGAGAACACGGTGAGATGGCAATCCGTGTCTGTGAGCAATTTCTCCGTGAGCGCACGTCCCGCTGTGCCCGTTGCACCTAGCAATAGTACCTGTTTCATGCTGCTGTCTCCTTTACCACGTCAGCGAAAATTCCACGAGTTCCGGCGTTTCCGGCTTGCCGATCAGCGGCTCTTTTTTGTCGAGCGCGCGCAGCTGCGCCAGTTCCTCATCGGTCAGGGCGAAATCAAACAGGGCGAAATTTTCGCGGATGTGTTCCGGCTGGGTGCTCCTTGGAATCACGGCGATGCCGTTTTGCGTCAGGAAGCGGAGCAAAATCTGCGCCGGTGTTTTGTTGTATTTCGCGGCGAGGGAGAGGACAACGGGCTCCTGATACATCTCGTTGCGGTTTCCCTGACCGAGCGGCGCATAGGCCATGGGCGCGACGTGCTTTTTGTCCATCCAGCTGCGTTCGGTGCTGCGCTGGCAGTACAGATTGGTTTCAATCTGGTTGACTGCCGGAACGATGCGGTTGTAAGCGATCAGGTCGAGCAGCTGATCCGGTTCAAAATTGGAGACACCAATTGCCCGGATTTTTCCCTCTGCATACAGCTTTTCCAGGCTGCGCCATGCGGCATAGTAGTTGGCAAACGGCCAGTGCAGCAGCAACAGATCGATATAATCGGTTTGCAGATTCTGCAGTGATTGCAGCACGGTCTGTTCCGCGTGCTCATACGATTTGAAGTTTACTTTTGTGACGAGAAACAGGTTTTCTCGCGCGATGCCGCTGGCCTGTATGCCTTCCCCGACTTCTGTTTCGTTTCCGTAGGCCTCTGCGGTGTCAATCATGCGATAGCCGGTTTCGATGGCGCAGGCGACAGCGCGGGCGCAAGTCTCTCCGCCCAGCATAAACGTGCCGAAGCCGACGAGCGGCATTTGCACGCCGTTATGTAATGTGAGATGGTTCATGGTTTTTTCCTCCGTTCTTGTGTGGTATAATCAGTGTAACAAGTTCGTGTAACTCGAAGTCAAGATATTTTTATGAGGGGAAGGAAAAATCATGCCGTATACCATCAGACAGATGGCGCAATTATTTGGCGTCACCGAGCACACGCTGCGATTTTATACCGATCAGGGGCTGCTGCCCTGCGCGCGCGACGGCAGAAATCGGCGCGTGTTTGACGAGGAATCCGTCAATTGGATGCAGGGCATCCAGTGCCTGAAAGGCTGCGGCGCATCGCTGGAGGACATTCGGGAATACTGCCGCCTGTGCCTGCTGGAAGAGTCGGAAGAAAACCTGCAAGCGCGGTACGCCATCATTCTCAAGCAGCGCGCAGCGGCGCATCAGCGGGTAGAGGAGGCCAAAGCGGCCGCGAAATATATGGATGAAAAGGTCGCGCACTATCAGGCGATTCTCGCCGGATTGGCACCGGATGACACCAACCCGAAGCGTTGGACACGCGAAAACCGGCCGAAGCACGAGCAAAATGGATGAGAATAGGGAGGATCACACCATGCTGATTGATTTTCATGAAATGAAGGAAATAACCATGCCCGGCATGAATCAAGGAACCGGAACGATGGCGGCAAAGCTGTATCGGGACGAACAGGGAAAAATCATTTCGTGCGCGATTCATCCCGGCGGCTCGATTGGGCTGCACAGGAACGGCCTCTTTTTTTATAAAAAGTTCAATTTTTTAAATAGATCCGTTTTTTCATCCATGTGAGTGTTTGCCCCACAAAGATGGCAGAAAAAATGGTTGCAATTCCAAAACCTTTTAAACCGTGCAGGAAAATAATTCCTAAGATAACAGATGCAATTACCATGAAAATATCATAACAAATCTTTACCGTTCCGATATTTTTATGGAATAAACGGGCGAGAATATTGACCGTTCCGTCCGGTGGATTCTGCACCAATTGCATAGAGAGCATAAAGTGCATACCGAGTGCAGTAAATACTATGCTCATAACCATTAAAAAAAGTTGAAATATCAGGTTTTCGGCGTGAAAATGCATGATATTTTTTAAGAAATCGATAAGGATTCCAAATAGAAAGGCGACCGGTATCTGAAACAGTACTTTCATATTGATGAACTTTTTTTCAAGAATATACTGGATCGCACTATTGCAAAAATGAAACAGCATCGTCAGCGTTCCGAATGTCAATGGTGTCAAACTCTCCAATACATAGGGAACACTGCTGATTGGGGATACGCCAAGCTCGCATTTTACACATAATACAATTCCCAATGATACAAGAATCATGCCTATGATATAGTTTCCCAGTCGATATATTGTTTTTTGCATGATTTTTACGCCTTCTTTTCGGATTCATCGGTACTCGTTTTTTCATAGGCACCTTCCAAACGGTTCAAAAGATCCCATAATTCATCCCGTTGCTTTGGAGATAGCTGGTTTAATACCGCGGTGTCAATGTCCTGACCATTGTTCATAGCTTTTTTTCCAAGTGTTCTTCCTTTTTCTGTCAGCCAAATACAGACAGCTCGTTTGTCTGTCGGGTGGTTCGTCCTCTGAATCAGGTTTTGCTTTTCCATTTTGCCTAACAGACTGGTAGTTGTGGATTTATCAATCGCACAACGGATTCCCAATTCTTTCGGAGATAATCCATCTTCCTCTATCAAGCACTCTAATAGTTTCCCTTGTCCCGGCAAAAGGGATAAGGCGGCATTTGCTTTTACAATCGCTTTGTTGCTGTGATGAAAGCATCGCATCAAAATAAAATGTAGATTATCCGGCATTCTGTTTCCTCCTATTTAGTTTGAATTCAAACTAAATTATAAAAAAGAGACGTTGCATTGTCAAGTCCTGTTTGCCATGAAGAATCGCAACGGGGAACAGATTGAAGATATTTTACAAGACTTTTGTCTTTCGCCACAGTACAATGGACAGCGGAGAGGAGCAAAGGATGAAAAAAGAAACGAGAACGGTTGTTTATGATACAAAGCTACAGATAGAAGCCTACCGGTTTTAAGGCATTGTGCAGCCCTTTCCCAATCATTTCCATGAGCAGTATGTGCTTGGCTTTGTGGAAAACGGGCAGCGCACATTGTCGTGTAAAAACAAAGAGTACCGGATCGCCCGCGGCGATATTGTCCTGTTTCAGCCGGGAGACAATCATGCCTGCGTGCAGAGCGATGGCGGCACCTTCGATTATCGGGGATTTCATATTTCTAAGCGCATCATGCTTGACTTGACGCAGGAAATCACGGGAAAACGAGAACTTCCCGGCTTTTCCCAACCTGTCATCTGGGATGAGGAAATCCTTTGGTATCTGCGCCAGCTGCATGAACCAATCATGGATGATGGGTCTGATATGGAAAAAGAAGAAACCCTGCTGCTGTTGATGTCTGCCTTGATGCGAACATATGGACAGCCGCCGGAACGCTGCCGATCAGCAGATACGCAGGCGATAGAACAAGCCTGTGCATGGATGCGGCGGCATCTGGCGGAACGGATTTCGTTAGACCAAATCTGCGAAAATGCCGGATGCAGCAAATCGACCTTGCTTCGCGCATTTACCAAAGCCAAAGGCATTACGCCCTATCGCTATTTCGAGACCATACGGATGAACAAAGCAAAAGCTCTGTTGGAACAGGGAGTGCCGCCGATAGACGTCGCCATGCAGACGGGATTTTCCGATCAAAGCCACTTTACCAATTGTTTCAGCAGCGTGATTGGACTCTCTCCCGGCACATACCGCGAAATATTTTCTGAGAGGAACAAAATCAGTGAACAGCAACGAAAAGAATAACATGCTTGGCCATGCCGCGGCCATGCTCACCATCCTCATATGGGGAACGACATTTATCTCCACAAAAATTCTGTTGAGAGCATTTCAACCGGTGGAAATTTTGTTTTTCCGCTTTGTTTTGGGATTTTTGGTCTTGTTGGTGGCACATCCAAAACGATGGAAACTGGCAGACAATCGGGAGGAATTCCTGTTTGCGCTTGCCAGTCTGTGCGGAATCTGCTTTTATTACTTATTAGAAAATATCGCATTGACGTATACACTCGCTTCTAACGTCGGCGTCATTCTCTCGGTTGCGCCGTTCTTTACGGCAATCTTGAACCATCTGTTTGTCAAGACAGAGGAGACATGGCGCGCCCCGTTTTTTGTCGGATTTGTTGTCGCCATGCTCGGCATCGCTTGTATCAGCTTTTCCGGGGGAAATCTGGCGGTTCATCCGCTTGGCGATGCATTGGCGATTGCCGCTGCGTTTGTCTGGGCAGTTTATTCGATCCTGACGAGAAAAATTAGCAGTTTGGGATATCCGGTGATTTTGTGCACGCGCCGAACGTTTTTTTATGGGCTTTTATGGATGATTCCGGCACTGTTTTTCTTTGATTTTCAGCTGGGACTCGCTCGTTTTGCCGATATAACCAATGGGTTCAATCTGTTGTATTTGGGTGTCGGTGCCTCGGCGCTGTGCTTTGTGACATGGAATTTTTCGGTAAAAGAGCTGGGAGCGGTAAAGACAAGCGTGTATATCTATCTGGTTCCCGTGATAACCGTCATCACCTCGGTACTGATTTTGCATGAAACGCTGACGGTCTTGGCAGGAATCGGAACCGTGCTGACCATTGTCGGACTGTTGCTGTCGGAATACAAACCGAAACGATTGTAAGAAAATCTTAAGATATCTTTCCGCGAATGGTAAGATTTTTCTGTCAAAATAAAGGATAGAAAATCTGAAAAGGGGGGTTATCCCATGTATTCTGTTTCCAGCGGCTCATCCGGTATCCAACTCGGTCTGTTTGACGCGATTACAGACCTGCTGGCTGTGCATTCGATTTATTGGCTGGGCGTGCCGATCCTTGCTGTTCTGCTGTTTTTCGTGTTGAGAAAGAACCGGAAGATTCCCAAAGTAAAAACAAGTATGTTGTGCTTTCTGTTCTATTACTACTTATGCGTGACGCTGACAAACATCGTGGGCTTTCCCACTCTGAGGGAATATTTCCGGTTGTCCGGGCTGGGAGAATCGTTCTTTAATCCGAACGTCAATCTCGTGCCGTTTGCCGACGGATTCAGCCTGAGCTTTGTGCTAAACATTGTGCTCTTTGTGCCGCTCGGCTTGTTGTGCCCGTGCATCAGCAGGTGCTATCGGTGCGTAAAACATACCATTTTGCTTGGTTTCGGCTTATCTCTGACCATTGAACTGGCACAGCTGTTTACCCAGTATCGGGCGACGGATGTTGACGATTTACTCACCAATACCGCCGGAACCCTGCTCGGCTATCTGTGTTTCCGGTTGATCCACCGCGCGAAACAGGACGATAAGAAACCGGACGGGCTGCGGCTCGTGCCGGTTGTCATTGTCGGCATGACGCTGGTGCTGGAATTTTTTAGCTGAATCCGGCTGCGCGCTTCCCATCGGCAGAGATTCGCAAATTTTGATTGACTAAAATTATAATTGCGATTAGAATATAACCAACACTATTTGCATAGGGATGGGAAGAGAACATATGACAGAGGTAAGCGCAAAAAAAGCAAAAAAACTGGCGCACATGCGCAAATATCTGATTGAAACCACCGAGCAGCTCATTCAGACGGAGGGATTTGAGGCGGTCACCCTGCGAAAGATCGGGGACGAGACCGGCTACAACACGGCGACGATTTACAACTATTTCAAGGACTTGAACGAGCTTCTGCTGTATTCTTCGGTAAAGTTTCTGGAGAGCTACAATCGGGAGCTGTCCTCTGCGCTGCATCACGAGATGAATGCCGTGGAGCGGTACATCTGTGTGTTCCAGATTTTCTGCAAGCACACGTTCAGCCGCCCGGAGGTCTATTACAACATGTTCTACGGCAAGCACGGGAAAAATCTAGGCGAGATTTTGCAGAATTATTATCTGCTGTTTCCGGATGAGCTGGGAAGCTATGACGAGGCGGTTGACAGTATGCTGCACTGCGGCGATATTTTCGAGCGGGAGCGGCACATCACGGACCCGATCTGGAAAGAGGGCTTTGCGGCGGAGGAGGACACGCACCGGCTGGCGGAGATCGCCGTCTACTCCCATGAATTTCTGCTGCGGGAGCTGTGCGAGCACAAGGAAGGCGTCACGGTAGACAAGCAGATTGCGCGGTACAAGCGCTGCCTGCTGTATTTGCTGGACAAGACGCAGCTGGCAGCGGACAGGTGACGACAGGAAAATATGCGGAAAGGCTGAATCAGCGGGATTTGCTGGTTCAGCCTTTTTTTGTACAAATCGCGGCAATCTACTCCATAAGTGTTACAAGCGGGGCAAAAATGTCGCATTGCTTTTGTGCAAGATGCATAAAAATAGCAGGGATATTTTTGCTTGCGAAAAAACTAAAGTTATATTATAATCGTGATTAGAAAATAGATTGCGATTTATTTTGGGGGATTGCTACTGGATAAAAAAACGGTATGGTAGTAAAACCAATCAAAATATAGAGGTGATTTGGTGAAGAAACTAATTGGAAAATGGCTGGGACTTTCGCTGTACATACAGATTTTTATTTGTCTGGGCATCGGCATTGCCTGCGGCTTGATTTTCGGTGAGAAGATGTCGGTTCTCTCACCGGTGGGAGATATTTTTCTGAGACTGATGCAGATGGTTATCGTGCCGGTTGTCTTTTTCTCCTTGATTAGCGGCGTGGCGAGCCTGGCATCCGCGGCGAAGCTGCGGCGCGTCGGCATCAAAACGATTATTCTGTTTTTTGGAACATCCGCTCTGGCCGGTGCCATCGGCCTGATCGTGGTCAATATCGTCAAGCCGGGCATGAACTTCAACATGGAAATTCCGGAAGGCTCGATGACCAGTCAGGATCTGCCGAACTTTGTGGATATGATCGTGGAGGCTGTGCCGACCAACATTGTAGACGCACTGGCAAACGCCAGTATGCTGCAAATTATTGTTTTTGCGATATTTTTCGGTGTCGCGCTGCTCGCGTTGGGCGACGACGCAAAGCCGATTGTCAAGGGCGTTGACGTCTGCGCCAACGCAATGTACAAAATCACCGGATGGGTCATGCAGGTCAGCCCGTATGCGATCCTGTGCATCATGGCGCAGGTGACCGGCTCCTTCGGCAGCGCCGTACTGCTCCCGATGGCAAAATTCTTGTTCTGCATGTATCTGGCGGCAGCGCTGCACATTTTCATTTGCTATCCGACGCTGCTCAAATGCATCGGCCGCGTCGGCCCGATCTGCTTTTTCAAAAAAGCGTTTCGCGCATGGATCGTTGCGTTTTCGCTGTGTTCGTCCTCGGCAACGCTTCCGGTCACGCTGGAGGTCGCAGAGGATCTGGGTGTTCCGCGCGAGAATGCCGCGTTTATCTGCCCGCTGGGCGCCACGGCAAATATGAACGGCTCCTGCATCTATTTTGCAACCGTCGTGATGTTTGTCGCACAGATTTATGGCATTGATATGCCGATTGCTTCGCAGGTTTCGATGCTGCTGACCGCCGTATTGATGTCTGTCGGATGCGCTGCGATTCCGAATGCGGCGCTGGTTCTGTCGGTCGGCCTGCTGACCGGCATGGGTGTTCCGTCCGAGCCGCTGCTCATCGTCACCGGCATGTACCGTCTGATCGACCAGGCGGAGACTTCTACCAACTGCCTGGGCGACTTGATGTCTGCGGTACTCATCTCGGCAACGGAAAAGGATTTGGACATGGAGCGTTATCACGCTTAAATCATTGATGATGATTTCAGAAAGGAAGATTTATTATGACGTATCAGGAATCTCTGAAGAAGGAACGCGAACAGTACATGGCAAAGACGCCGAAGTCCAAAGCGGCTTTTGAGGAAGCCCGCCATTATATGGCAGGCGGCGAGTGCCGTTCCATTGCGTGCTTTGACCCGTATCCGTTTACCGTGGAGTACGGCGAAGGCTGCCGCATCCACGACTTGGACGGCAACGTGTATATCGACTTCCTGAACAACTACACCTCGCTGATTCACGGCCATGCGCATCCGGCGCTGACCAAGGCAATCGCTGAGGCCGCTGCCAAGGGCACGGCTTGCCCGGCAGGCATTCCGGAGCAGGTAGAGCTGGCAAAGATCATTTGCAGCCGCATGGAGCATGTCGATCTGGTTCGTTTCTGCAATTCCGGTACCGAGGCTACGATGTTCGCCATCCGTGCAGCGCGCGCATATATGAAGCGTGACGGCGTCATCAAGATGCTGGGCGGCTATCACGGCACGCATGACGTGGTAGAGTTTAACGTCAGCCCGAAGATTGCTCCGGGTGTCAATCTGATGCAGCCGATTGCCAATGAGCCGGGCGTTCCGATGTCTTCCGGCGAGACGGTATACATCGCCCGCTACAACAGCTTAGAAGATGTCGAGAACATCCTGAAGGAGCACGCAGACGACATTGCCTGCATTCTGGTCGAGCCGTTCCTCGGCACAACCGGCATGATTCCGGCAAAGCCGGGCTATCTGCAGGGCCTGCGTGATCTGGCAGACAAGTACGGCATCCTGCTCGTCATCGACGAAGTCCAGGGCTTCCGCCTCTCCACCGGCGGCGCGCAGAAGAAGTTCGGCGTCCGCGCAGATCTGTGCTCGTTTGGCAAGATCATCGGCGGCGGTCTGGCTGTCGGCGCATTTGGCGGCCGGGCAGACATCATGAAGCTGTACGATCACTACAACAATGACTTCCCGCTCAAGCAGAGCGGCACCTTTAACGGCAACCGCCCGACGATGGCAGGCGGCATTGCAGCGATGAAGCTGCTGGACGAGGCCATGTTCGACAAGCTGGAAAAGATGGGCGAGCGCTTGCAGGCAGGCATGGAAAAGGCCATCGCAGAGCGCGACATGAACATGTCTGTGACCCGCGAGGGATCGCTGCTCAATATCCACTTTGTAAAGGAGCCGCCGTATGACTACGAGACGGCGTATGCGGATAAGACGCCGGTTTCTCCGCTGTGGTATCTGGCGATGATAAACGGCGGTATCTTCCCGGCACCGCGCGGTCTGTTCGTTATCTCTACGGTAATGACCGATGCAGAGATCGACAAGGCAATCGAAGTCTTTGCGCATTCTCTGGACGTCATTCGCCCGTATCTGGCATAAAACAATACGGAACACATGCTGCTGCGGGACGGGCTGTCCCGCAGCAGCTGATGCTTCCCGTGCGAAGAAAAGAGGGAGACCATGAGTTTCATTTTGAAAAGTCCTGCGAAGTATGTGCAGGGACAGCATGTCCTGTCCGAGCTGGATAGCTATTTGCAGGGAATGGGAAACCGGCTGATGGTCATTATCAGCGCATCCGGCACCAAGCGCATCGGCCCGACACTGGACGCGTGCTTTGCCGGAAAAGATTATCAGCTTTTTTATCATATCTTTAGCGGCGAATGCTCGCAGGCACAGGCGCAGCAGATCGCCGAAGAAGCGAGAAAACAGGGCTGCACCGCCGTGATTGGCATCGGCGGCGGCAAGATTCTGGACACGGCAAAGGCGGTCGCATACTATACCAGCCTGCCGGATGTCATCATTCCCACCGTTGCCTCCTCCGACTCTCCGTGCAGCTCCCTGAGTATTCTGTATCACGAAAACGGCGAATTTGACCGGTATCTGCACTTAAATACCTGCCCGAATATGGTACTCGTAGATACGGCGGTGATTGCCGCGGCACCGGTTCGCCTGCTGGTAGCGGGCATGGGCGATGCCATGGCAACTTGGTTTGAAGCGCGCGCCTGCCGGGCATCCGGCAAAAACAATCAGGTGCAGGGCAAGCCGACGCGTGCCGCCACCGGTATGGCAAAACAATGCTGGGAAAACCTGCAGCAAAGCGGCGCGGCGGCGAAGCTGGCATTGGAGGCCGGTGTCTGCACGCCGGCAGTGGAAGCGATTGTGGAGACCAATACGCTGCTTTCCAGCGTGGGCTTTGAAAGCGGCGGCCTGGCAGCGGCGCACGGCATTCAAAAGGGATTTACCTTTATTCCGGCGCTGCGCGAGCAGCTGCACGGCTTCAATGTAGCTTTTTGCGTGATGGCGCAGTTGGTTTTGGAAAATGCGCTGGAGGAGCTGAAGGAAGTCACCGCATTTAGTGCATCGGTCGGACTGCCCATCTGCTTTGCCGATTTGGGATATGATCCCATCGACAAGGAAGAGGTTCGTCACGCGGCGGAAAAGGCGTGCGTACCGACGAGCACGATTCACAATATGCCGTTCGAAGTGACAAGCGAAATGGTATATCAGGCACTGATCGCTGCGGATGCTTACGGAAGACAGTTCCACGAGACTGCCGCGCAGCAATAACAGAGAAGATAAAAACGGCTTACCGTCTGGGAGAACCAGAGGGTAAGCCGTTTTCTTGCATTTTTTGGAATCAATGATATAATATTGTCGTTACCGCTCCAAACTGGCGCAATCTGTGACAGGGAGGAGGTGTTTCGACGTGGAAACAATCCTATCATTTATCCTATCCATCATGGCAGGTGTAGTCTGCCACTACATATGCAAGTGGTTGGATGGTTGGATTAACAGACATCGGTAACCAGCCCCGGTTTGATGCTCCGTAAAAGCAGAAGAATCCCCTAGCAGCTGCCACTGCTAGGGGATTCGTTTTGTGCTTCAACGTGGATAGCACAATCCTATCATTTGCCTACCTGTAGTATAGCACTGGAATTTTAGTGGGTCAAGCCGTTTTTCTTGAAATTTTCGGGGGGATAAATAAAAGAACCCCCAGCAGGGCCTAACTGCTAGGGGGGTTGCATTGTGTTTCCACATGGCATACTTATTACTCTTGCCTATCTGTAGTATAGCACTGGAATCCCAAACAATCAAGTTTTTTCTCCAATAGGATATGAATATACGATAGACAAAAACGCTTGCATACTCTACTGTTTCTATCGGAATAGTAACAATGCGAAATCAAGAACAGCTGACACGCGGGGGACAATGCGAACAAAATGTAATACTGTTAACAATTAAAGGTGAAAACACAGAAAAAATGCCTTGCTATAGATGGAAACATACCAAACTAGTAGGGTATTTTTTAAAAGAAAATTGTGCAAATATCCAATCTGCATGAAGTTCGGCAAACTTTATCTGAAACCGTGCAAAAGGATTGCCGATGTGGTATGATATATTGAGTACAAGAAAAAGTAATCGCGTTTACATTTCGATTTGATGCGGGAAGAGAGAGACCTGCATCAAATCAAGAAAAGAAAGCAACAGAGAGAAAAAGCTAGGAGGCAGAAAAATGAAACAAGCAGTTGACAGACCGATTCGCATTGGCATGCACACGTACACGCTGCATTTCTTCGGATTCGGAGAGAGCTGGGGCTTTGGCAAGGACTATTTCTTCGATCAGGTGATGTCCCTGTATGAACTGATGGACAAATGTGTAGAGTGGGAGCTGGACGGTTTGCAGATTACCAAGGTAGATCTGCTGACAACCGCACAGGATGACCCGTTCAGCACGGAAAACCTGCACAAGGTTGCGGCATACGCCAAGAAATGCGGCTTGTTCTTGGAGTTTAATTCCTCGTTCAATGCCGGCAGTGATTCCCGTGTAAACTGCACCGTAGAAGAAGCACTGCGCATCGGACACGATTTGGATGCGGAGCTGGTCAAGTTCAGTCTGGACATCATTCGTCCGAAAAATCTGTTCGGCAGCGAGATGCATCCGGATGTCGTCAAGCAGATGTTGGTACGCTATGACGAGTTCAAGGCAGCCATTCCGCTGATTGAAGAGTACGGGATGCAGGTTGCAATTGAAAATCACACGGATACCAAGGCGGACGAAATTGTCTGGCTGGTAGATAAGCTCAACCACACCCTGATTGGCACCTGCGTGGACAATATGAACGCCTATTACGTGACGGATGATCCGGAACAGGCCTATGAGAAGATGCTTCCGTCGGCGTATTGCTGCCACTTCAGCGACGATTTGATTTATACCGACCCGCTGGGTGTCCATATCGTCGGTGCGGCACACGGACAGGGCTCGATGGACTGCAAGCGCATGATTGACATGATTCGGGAAAAGTCCCCGATGGACAAAATCATTATGGAAAACGAGATTGCATTCCTGAGCAAGGATGAGCCGATTGAAGAGGCAAGAGCGCGAGAGATGAAGGCCTGCGAAGAGAGCATTCGCTATCTGCGCGATGAATTGAAGCTGGGTGTCAGAAACCGGTAACGGCAAGGAGGGCTGAATATGTCGAGAGAGCAGATGATCCATGACGCAGCGATGGAAATTATGCGTGATGTGGGTATCAAGGTACACAATGCAAAGGCATTGGAAATCTTCAAACAGAACGGCGTCCGCGTCGAAGGGGATGTCGTCCACCTGACAGAAGAGCAGGTTTGGCACTGGGTCAAGATGGCGCCGAGCACCTTTACCATTCAGGGCAGAAACCCGAAATACAAGGTAGAGATGGGAACCGGCAAGACCAATCCGGCTCCGGCATATGGCTGTGCGTTCATTGCGGAGACCGATGGCACCCAGCGTCCGGGAACCTTGGAGGATTATCTCAAGTGCCTGCGCCTGATTCAGGCCAATGAAGATTATGACATTGACGGCGGCATTATCGTGCAGCCGAGCGACGTGCCGGATAAGCTGGCGGCCGCCGCGATGTTCTATGCGACGGTTTTGAACTCAGACAAGGCAATCATGCTGTCCACCGCAGACAAGGACGTCATGGAAAACATGATGGAAGCGGCCTGCGAGCTGTTCGGCGGCAAGGAGGAACTCATCAAGCAGCCGCGCTGCATCGCACTGATTAACACCAATTCTCCGCTTTCGCTGGATGACAAGATGTTGGACAATCTGATGATTTTGGCAGAATACGGCCAGCCGGTGATTTTGTGTCCGGCAGCGATGCTGGGAGCGACCGGCCCGCTGGCCATGGCAGGCACGCTGGCAAGCGGCACGGCGGAAGACCTGACCGGCATTTGTCTGGCGCAGATGATTCGGCCGGGTACGCCGGTGGTATTTGGCATCCAGTCCACGGCAGTGGACATGCGCGGCTTGACCTTTGCGTGCGCCGCACCGGAAGGCTGCCAGATGCAGGGCTTTGCGGCAAACATGGGCAAATTCTATGAACTGCCGTCCCGCGGCGGCGGCGCACAGAGCGATGCACCGGTGATGAACCAGCAGTCCGGCTATGAGTCCATGCTGACGTTCTATTCCGCATACAGCCACGGCGTCAACATCGTCATGGAGACCGGCGGCATTGTGGACAGCGTCAATGCGACCAGCATCGAAAAGATGATTGCGGATTTTGAGGTCATTCGTCTGGTCAAGGCGGCGCTGACACCGTTTGAAGTCAACGAAGAAACGCTTTGTCTCGATGACATCAAGGAGCAGGCGCACACCGGCAGCTTTGTCGCATGTGATTATACGCTGGATTACTTTATGGATCTGTACATGCCGCGCGTCGGCGGCAGAGCGGCAAAGACCAAGAGTCCGACCTATTATGAGGACAGCATTCAGGAAGAGATCGAGCGTTTGATGGACGAATTTGAGGACAACCGGCCGGAGCTGGATGCGGACACCAAGGCGCGCGTCAGAGCGGTGATGCAGAAATCCGGTCTGGCATCGGACATTCTGGATCGCATCGAAACCATGTAACCGATTATCTATAAAATACAGTAGAGAGAAAAGACAGGGAAAAAATTTGGATTTCTTCCATGCATTCTTGGAGAGAGGAATGTTTTTATGAACAAGAAACAGAACATATGGGCACAGATGAATACGAAAGTCCTGATTCCGGGCGTCGTCATCATGCTTCTGTTCGTTGTGGCAGGTATTGTGGCACCGGGTGCTTCGTATCAGATGCTGCACCACAGTGTACTTTGGATTATGGATCACTTTAAGTGGTTTTTCATCCTGCTGGTTATTTGTATTAGCTTGCTGTTCGCGGCCATTTGTTTTACCAAATGGGGCGACATTCGATTGGGCGGCAAGGACGCCAAGCCGAGCTTGAAAACAAGCACATGGTTTACGCTGTCCCTGACCGGCACGATCGCCGTCGGCATTTGCTTTTACGGCGTATCCGGCCCGGTAAATATGCTGATGAATCCGCCGGAGTTTATGGGCGTGGAAGCGGGAACCAAGGAGGCAATTATTCCGGTTCTCAAATATTGCTATCTGCATTATGCCTTCCCACCGTTCTTTATTATCGTCACCTTTGCGCTGATGGCATCGCTGATGCTGTACAACGGCAAGCGCACGATGCGTTCGAGTGATGCGCTGTATCCGCTGCTCGGCAAAAAATCCGCCGGCCCGCTCGGCACGGTGATTGACGTCGTGACCGTTCTGTCGTTGATGGTGTGCGGCACAAATATGGGCTTAGCAGTCATTCAGCTGAACGCCGGTATCGGCACGGTTGCCGGTATGGATTGGACACCGAGCTTTGAACCGTTTATCATTCTTGGCTATACGCTGCTGACGATTGTTCTGGCGACGTCCGGTGTACACAAGCTGATGGGCAAACTCAGCAACTTCAATGCAGCTTGCTACTTTGTCATTCTGCTGTTTATCTTGCTGTTCGGCGCCGCTGGCGGCAATCGCCTGCTGGGAACCTTCTTCACATCTCTGGGCGAATTCGTTCGAGATTATATCCCGATGATCTCGTTTGCCGACCCGATTTATCAGACCGGCTGGCAGACCAATATGACCATCTATTATTACTCTTGGAACATCGTTCCGGCATTCCTGAGCGGCCTGTTCTATATCACCTTGGCATATGGCAGAACCCTTCGCGAGTTCATCGTTGTCAATTGCATCGGCCCGGGCGTTGTCACCTGCCTGTGGTATGTGGTATTCGGCGGTTCTGCGATGTTCAGCGTGGTCAACGGCGGCGATTTGTATGAGCAGATGCAGCGCTTTGGCGACGGCATTGCAACCTTCGCATTCTTGGAAAGCCTGCCGGGCGGCACCATTCTCAAGTGGCTGTTTATCATTCTGGCCATCTTGACCTTCCTGACCTTCTCGGACTCCATCGCGTTCTCGTTCCCGATGTTGTTTATGAAGGAGCTGGAAACCGACTCGTCCAAGACCAAGGTGCCGAAGTTTATGAACGTGGCAGTCGCTCTGTTCATGGGCGCGCTGACCTTCGTTCTGCTGTACATCGGCGGCTATGATGCCCTCAATGAGATGATTGTATTCCTCGGATTCCCGTTGGGCATTGTCATGTTCCTGATTGTGCTGTCTACCGTCAAAATGCTCACCAATCGGGAAAAATATGATGTGACCTATCAGGAAGAACTGGCGCGGGAACAGCGGGAAGAAACGCAGCCGCTGCACGTGGTCGAACAGGAAACGGAACAAATCGTCGCGATGGAATAATCGCCTGAGGTATTCTCATGAGCAATGTGGTCATACAGGCAATCGGCGTTCTGGCCCTGCTGATTTATCTTGTCAGCTACCAATTGCGGGACGGCAGACGCATGATTCTGTGCCGGATTCTGGCAGATGCGGTAAATATCGGACATTATTTGCTGCTTGGCGCCTTTAGCGGCTGCGGAACCCTTGTGATCTGTGTGCTCAACGGATTGATTTGCGGAAACAGGACACACACATGGGCGCAGTGGAAGGGCTGGAAATGGCTCATGTCTCTGGCGCTGGTCGTCATCTGCATTGCCACACGCCAAGGCTCCCATCCTTGGCTGACCAGTGCCTGCACGCTCGTTTCGATTCTCGGCGTTGTCTGGACACAGTGGTCGGGAAAGGGATGGGTGATGCGGCTGGGAAAAGTACTGGTTGTCGGCCCGTTTTGGATCATTTACTGTATCTTTTTCGGCTCCATTCCCGGTATTATCAATGAATGTCTCGGCATGGCGTCCGCCATTGTTCCGCTGGTTCGATACGGATGTTCCGACGAGAAAACCAGCGATTTGAAAGAAAAATAAAACAGCTGCCGCGGGCGAAAGCCTGCGGCAGCCAAACGATTATCATTATAATCTGTCGTGAAGGAGTGCATCGAGAGCCGGTATATGGCAGAGATTTTGCCAGATATATTGGTTGCATTCTTGCTTGAGTCGGAAGCTGGCGGCTTCGTCCTGACCGATTGCCTCCTCGAGCAGTCCTTTGGAAATTAACGAATTGGTTCTGCCAAAATACTGCACCTGTTCCGGCGTGAGCAGCGGGCAGGCAGTGTTCGCTTCCTGCAAAATCATGTGATCGCGCTGGGTGATGTCGCTGCAATTGAGCATGGAATAAAAATAATCCGGATAGATGTCGTGCTGGGAAACCGGAAAGGCGGAAAAATAATCCGTCACGGCATCGGCGAAATATTTGTTTTCCTTGCCCCAAAACAAGCGATAAAAAATATTTGGCCGCATGAATGCATAGTGGTTAAACAGCTTCCAGCCATCAAAGTAGGAGATAAACAGATTGCTGTGCACGCGAAGCATCACGCCGTAATCCTTGAGATAGGAATCCAGAAAACGAATCGAAGCGACGATGAGCAGATAATCCAGACTGAGAAAGTGCCGGTACAGCGCCGCAGAGGACAGTCCCAATTCTTTGGACAGAGAACGAACAGTTAAATTCTCCGTATCATCCTGCAACAGCTTTTGATACGCATGGATAATAAAATTTTGCTTGGTTGCAATACCATTGTTGTAAACAGCCACGAAAAAATTCCCCTTTATTTTTTACTGACAATGTTAACATATCATGAAATAAAACACTTGTCAATGGAAAAAGAGAGACAGAAATGGGACGATTTTTTCTTATTTACACGAGAAAACGAAAATTTTTTGCAATTAAATGTTATCAAGTTAACAATATATAGACGAGAGAAGGGAATTGTCAAAGATGAAAGGCAAAGAACAAATACAACAGATGTGCAGAAATATCACAACGATGAGTGGTGTTGCCTGCGCGATAGTAGACGAGCAAAACCAGCTGCTTTTTCATAGCACAGACAATTCTTTTTCCGTCTGTCTAGAGGAAAGCCGCCGCATCAGCAGGCATTTGTATCAGTGTGAGACCGGAGAGCTGTTTTTGCTGTTTCAGCAGCAGACAGAAGAAAGCTATCGGCTGGTTGTCGGACCGTTTGCATTAGAGGGCAAGACGGAACAGGCGGCATGTCCGGTTTTGAATCGAGAGCAGCTGCGTGCGCTGGATGACATTACACAGGCCGTCTGCGGATATTTATCCGAGCGAAAGCTCATGATGGCGCAGGAATCCCGTTTTCAGAGCGAAATGCTGCAAAATATGGTGCACAGCATGGACAATGTCTACAACTTAAATTATCCGTTGGAACAGGAGCGAAATTTGCAGCAGATGATTCGCTCCGGAGACAAAAAGGAGGCGCGGCAGCTGCTCAATGAGCTGCTCATCGAGCTGTATGCTGCGGTCGGTACCGATCTCACGATGCTGAAACTGCGCATTCGGGAGCTAATTACGCTGATGTCGCGTGCAGCGACGGACAGCGGCGCCAATGTCAATGCCGTGTTTGCCTTGTGCGACAACAGCGTCATGGAGCTGGAACGATTGCAGGATTTTGAGCAGCTGGATGCGTGGCTCGCCAGTCTGCTGCATCAGTTTTTCGATCAGGTATTTGAGTTTAACGACACCAAGCATCAGGCTGTGCTGTGTCAGGTGTTTGCGTATATTCAAGGACATCTCTCGGAAAAACTGACCTTGGATCAAATCGCGCGACATGTGTATTTATCTAAATCGTATTTATGTCGGATTTTGCGGGAAGAGCTGGACACTACATTTACCGAGTACACCAACCGGCTGCGCATTGAGCGCAGCAAGCTGTATTTGCAGCGCAGCAGCATGTCGCTGACGGAAATCGCCTGCGCCGTCGGCTTTGAGGATCAGAGCTATTTTACCCGCATTTTCAAGCGGCAGGTCGGCGTTCCGCCCGGAAAATACCGCGCAAATAATATGAGCGCATAGAGCATATAAAAACGGCTTACCGTCTGGGAAAACCAGAGGGTAAGCCGTTTTCTTGCATTTTGGGGATAAATAGAAGACCCCCCTAGCAGCTGCCACTGCTAGAGGGTTCTTCCGTGTTCCTGCATAGAAATAATCTCATCAATTACCCATAATATACCATTTAAATTACAAAAGATCCAGCTAGTTTCACTTGAATTTTTTTGAAATAAATGGTAAGATTATGTTGTTACCGCTCCAATCTGGCGCAACCCGTGACAGGGAGGAGGTGTTTTCGCTATGCAAGTACTTACTTCATTGTTTTTTTATGTACTTACGTCATTGATTTTTCCTGTTGTGGCAGGGGTAATTATCTATTACGTTTGCAAATGGTTAGACGGGAGAAAGTAATTTCGGTAACTAACCTCGGTTGACTGCTCCGTAAAAGCAGAAGAAACCCCTAGCAGGTACCAGCTGCTAGGGGTTTTGCTTCGTGTTTCC
Source organism: bacterium (assembly GCA_963601915.1). GTDB lineage: Bacteria > Bacillota > Clostridia > Oscillospirales > Butyricicoccaceae > Butyricicoccus_A. Next base: position 26,786 of record CAVCGL010000008.1, read on the forward strand.
ACTATTATGTGTACTTACTTCATTAGTACTTTACTTGTTTACAGTATAGCGTTACGTATGCGATTTATTAACTATAAAAAGTTGAAATTTAAAACAAAATTTTTTAAAATTAAAGCAATAAAATTGGTATAATAAACAAGAATATTCGGATGGCAGATACTTGTTTCATATAAATTGTTTATTTTTCTCAAAGAATCCATAAGAATCAAATATATGGTATACTAAACACACATGAGAAAAACAGAAAAGAGGAGAACTCTATGAAAATTTACGAAGTCCCCGCGCGGCCGCCGTCCCTGATTCAATCCCTCGTCGCGGTCTGGGAAGCATCGGTTCGCGCGACGCATCTGTTTTTATCCGATACGGAAATCCGGCAAATCAAAACCTATGTGCCGCAGGCGCTGACCGGTGTTGCGCATTTACTTGTCGCGGAGACGGAAACCGGCGAACCGGTTGCCTTTATGGGCGTGGAAACTAACCGGCTGGAAATGCTGTTTCTGGCACCGCAGACGCGCGGGCAGGGTCTCGGAAAACAGCTGCTGCAATCCGGCATCGAGACCTATGGCGTGCGGGAAGTGACCGTCAATGAACAGAATCCGCAGGCGGTCGGATTTTACCAGCATCTGGGATTTGAGACCTATAAACGGACAGATCTCGATGAGGAGGGAAACCCGTATCCGCTCTTGTATATGCGGCTAAAATCATCCGGCAACAAAATAGAGTAGACACATTCCTAGTATACTATCTATAGATTGATGCTATAGAGGTGTTTGACATGATACGATTTAACAACGACTACAATCACGGAGCGTTTCCATCCATTCTGCATGAATTGACAGCCACCAATGACACCAGCTACGCAGGCTACGGTGAAGATGTGTGGTGTGAGAGAGCAGAGGCAGTCATTCACAAACTGATTGCAAAAGAAGATGCTCTAATAAAATTTATTCCCGGCGCAACACAGGCAAATATTGTTGCCATCTCGGCGGCACTGTCTCCGATTCAAAGTGTTATAGCAGCCGACACCGGACATATCAATTGTCATGAAGCGGCATCCATTGAAAGCACCGGACATAAAATTCTGGAGCTTCCGAACACAGACGGCAAAATCACCGCCCAGCAAATCGCGGCATGCGCGGCAGCGTATTACGACGGCGGCACGCCGGAATATCTGACGGAGCCGAAAATGGTATATTTGTCTTTCCCGACCGAACAGGGTACGTTGTATTCCAAGCAGGAGCTGTGTGACATCAGCGAGGTCTGCAAAAAATATGATATGTATCTGTTTGTGGACGGCGCGAGAATGGGATACGGTCTGGGCACAGAAAATAATGATTTGACGCTGGAAGATTTCGCGCAGCTGACAGATATATTCTATATCGGAGGAACCAAGTGCGGCGCGCTGTTCGGCGAAGCACTAATTATTACAGCGAATTCTCTCAAATACCGCTTCAAGGCATATATGAAGCAGCACGGAGCGGTGCTGGCAAAGGGCTGGCTGATGGGACTGCAATTTGCGGTGATGCTGGAGAGCGGCGAATATTTTGAAAAGACCAAGCGCGCCGATGCATTTGCCATGCAGATCAAGCAGGCGTTTGAAACCGCAGGCATTCCATTCTGGGTAGACAGCTTTACTAACCAACAGTTTGTCATCCTGACCGCACAGCAAAAGGAGACGCTGGCACAGGGCTACTATTTTGAGGAAGAAGCAACCACCCCGCAAGGAACCATCGTGCGTTTCTGCACGAGCTGGGCAACAACGCAGGCCGAGGTCGATGCGCTGGTTGCAGACATTGCCAAACTGTAAAAGCAAAAAGAGACAACGAAACCCCATTTGTCAGACACTTGCCTGACAAATGGGGTGTTTTCGTTTTCGTATCAATGAAGTGAGCCGTCTGCTGCGAACAGACGACTCGCGGTTGAGAGCTGCCAACTCTCGACATAAGTGACAATTTGTACTGTGGCAACCGTCTGGTTTCCACACTTTTATTATAGAGCTGCTTTTCAAAAAAGTCAACAGCCGTTCTGGGGACAGAGCGGCTGTTGTTGTAGGTATACATGCAGCTCAAGTAAAAAAACATCCCCGACAACAGGCAGAACGCATGGTGTCGGGGTGTTTTCATATCAATAAGGAATAGTATTCTTGAGCAGCTGGACGGATTTCGCCAGTGCCTTGATGGTGTCCATCGTGTAGTCCTCGTGCTCGATGGACAGTACGCCGTCATAGCCCATCATCTTGAGAGTGACGAGAAATTCTCTCCACCAGCGTTCGTCATGACCATAGCCCGGGATGGCGAAGTTCCAAGAACGCTTGGCGTATTCCAGTACGCCCTTGCCGTCCAACAGTGTGTTGGTCTGTGCTGGTTTTTCGATGCGGACGTCCTTGACATGTACGTGGTAAATCGCATCGCCCAAGGCGCGGGCGACGGCAATTGGATCGGCGCCCATCCAGAACAGGTGAGAGGGGTCGAGATTGAAACCAATCGTCTTATCTCCGCCGCACGCCTCACGCAGGCGATAGAAGTTTTCCACATCATGCACGAGCTGGCAGCCGTGCGGCTCCAGAGCCAACCGAGAAACGCCATGTGCATTGGCAACCTTGGTGATCTGCTTCCAGTACGGAATGGCTACTTCGTTCCACTGATAATTCAGGATGGTCTGGGTTTCCGGCGGCCAAGAAGTCACCACCCAGTTCGGGTACTTGTCATCCGGGCCGCCCGCAGGCAGCCCCGACATCATCACGACGGTGTTCAACCCGAAATACTCGCTGAGCTGGAAGGTTTTGCGCGTCACGGCGTCCTCGCGCTCGCCCCATTCGCCCGGGGCGAGCGGGTTGCCGGAGCAGTTGAACGCGGAGATCGAGATGCCATAGTCTTTGAGCATACCCTTCATTTCGTCGCGCTTGGTCTCGCTTTCCAGCAATCCATCCAAATCGACATGCGGGGCACTCGACCAGTTACCGCAGCCCAGCTCTACCTGCTCGATGCCGAGTGTTTGGCAGGTCTGGAGCAGCTCGTTAAACGACTGATTGCCCAAGCAATCTGAAACAATACCGATTTTCATGCGATCACCTGATTTATGCCTGATAGAATGCCGGACGCTCCGGAAGCTCGACAGCTTCCATCAGCTTGGTGTCCTGTGCGTCAGCCAGCTTGTCGGCGACGGCGCAAGCGACAAAGCCATCCCAAGCGTTGGAGCCGGTCGGCACGCCGCCGTTTTCCAAACAGCTGTCTACCCAAGTCTGGAACTCGTCCTGATATGCCTCGACAAAGCGCTTGGACCAGTCGTTCATGATGGCGTGCTGGCAGCTCTCGTCGATGCAAACGGTAGCGCGGGACGGCTGCGGCAGGGAAACGGTGCCGTTTTCGCAGACAACCTCGCACTGAATCTCGTAACCAAAGTGTGCATTGACAGCAACCTCTACGTCAACGACAACGCCCTGCTTGGTGGTGAGCAGCATGAGCTGCGGATCCTGCAAGCCCTCCGGCGCATAGCAGGAAGAACGACCCATGATAACCTGTGCCTGATCGAATTCATCGTCGAGCAGCCAGCGCAGCACGTCAATCTCGTGCGGGATGACGTTGGTGGCGTGCATCCGAGTCGTGTGCTTCGGCGGGGTCACCGGCGTGCGGCTCTTGCAGTGTACCATGAGCGGCTTGCCCAGCTTGCCGCTGTCGATAATGCTCTTCATTTCCAGATAGCCCGGGTCAAAGCGGCGCATAAAGCCAACCTGTACCAGATGCTTGCCGGATGCAATCTCGTCCTTGATGACTTCGCTGCAATCCTCCAGCGTGGAAGCCAACGGCTTCTCGCAGAATACCGGCTTGCCTGCTGCGATAGCAGCGCGGACAAACTGCGCATGGGTCGGGTCCCAAGAGGTGACGACGATGGCATCGACGTCCGGGTCGTGAATCAGTTCGATGCCGTCGGTGTACACCTTGGCACCGCAGGTGTCAGCGACAGCCTGGGTCTTTTCTCGATCAAGATCGGAGACAGCAACAACAGTTGCATGGTTGATGCTGGTGGTCAATCTGTGGATATGGTCGCGACCGATGAAGCCAGCCGCGCCGACAACGCCAATTCTAAGGTCTTTCATGACTAAACGCTCCTTTTTTTCTCACAAATTACAGGGTAACAGCAGCGGTCTTGATTGCTGCGATGGCATCTGCGGTGTTGGTCGTGGTGAACAGCTCACAGCCGATGATGCCCGGATAGCCGATCTTGCGCATGTGTGCAAAGACAGCGGCGTAGTTGATGACACCGGTGCCCGGCTCATGACGGCCCGGCGCATCGGCAAAATGCACGTAGCCGACTTCCGGCAGGAACTTGTCCCAAGTCTCGGCAATCTTGCCCTCGTTCAGGTACATATGATAGATGTCGTACAGCACCTTGACGTTCGGGGAGCCGACAGCGTCAATCAGATCTGCAGCCTGCTTCATTGAGGTCAGGAAGTTGCCCATGTGATCGGTCACGATGTTGAGCGGCTCGACAACCAGTGTGACCTTCTTTTGCTCGGCATACGGAGCCAGTGCCTTGAGGCAGCGGAACATCGCGCACAGCTTGGCAGCTTCGGACAGCTCCGGATAGGAGTTGCTGACCGGGCCTGCCGGTGTCAGCTCGTTGGAGTGAATGACAACGTTCAGGCAGCCCAGCTCGACAGCCTTGTCCATGGACTCCTTGACCTCGGCAACGTATACCTCATAATGTGCCGGATTGCACATGTCGTACTGCTTGTCGCCGGACATGGCGGACAGGGTCAGACCGAATTCCTTCAGCTTTGCCTTGAGCACAGCTTCATCCTTGTTGTCCCAGTCCCAGATTTCGACATAGTCGAAACCGTCGTTCTTTGCTGCCTCGAAGCGTTCTGCGAACGGCAGCTCATTATATAATGCATCAATATGTGCAGAGAATTTCATACTACTTGCTCCTTTTTCTCGGATATATAATAAGGTATATATAGGAATTACCAGTGCTTGCCGCAGGCCTTCTTGATGGCAGCGACGGCAACCTCGGTGCTGACGGACGGGTACAGCTCGAAGCCAATCACGCGGTCATAGCCCATGTCAGCGACGAAGTCAAAGTACTTCTCGTAGTTGATGACACCGGTGCCCGGCTCGGCGCGGCCCGGCGCGTCTGCGATGTGCATGTAGCCGATGCTGCTCAGATACTTTTGGGTCTGCTCGACGATCTTGCCCTCGTTGAGGTACATGTGGTAGACATCGTACAGGATCTTCATGTTGTCGGAACCGGTCAGGGAGGTCAGCTCGGAGCCGGTGCGCGGATCGGTCAGGAAGTTGCCCAGATGGTCGGTGACGATGTTGAGTGCTTCGAGCACGAAGGTGATGCCAGCCTCTTCTGCCCACGGAGCGATGGTGGAGAGAATGTCGAACATGGTGCAGATCTTGGTGGTGTAGGAGTAATTACCGGACAGCGGAACCGCGTACTGCGGGGACGGCTGCAGCGCATCGGAATGGATAATCAGCGTGTCGGTGCCGACGAACTTGGCTGCCTCAATCGCATGCTTGAGGTAGTCGAGGTATTCCTGCTTGTTTGCCGGATCGCACATCGAGAACGGGCCGTCGCCGCCCATCGCGGACAGGGTCAGACCGTTTTCAGCGACCAGACGCTTGACCTCTTCCAGATCCTTGTCCTCCCAGCCCCAGAACTCGACGTACTGGAAGCCGTCCTTCTTTGCTGCGGCGAAACGCTCTGCCCACGGCAGCTCGTAATACAGAACCTCTAAGTTTGCGGAAAATTTCAGCTTGCTCATTGTTGTTTCCTCCTAAATTTCTACTCTAGTTTTTTCTTATGTTTTTTGTTGTATCAGCTGCGTATTTATGTTAGAATAAATGCATAGCCAAATGGGTTTTGTAAAAGCATTTGTTCGTTTGATTGATGTCATTATAGTTTCTGGATTGTAACTTGTAAACAATCATTGATGCTGTAAAACTTTTGATATGTGCTGTTTGACTAGGAAAAAACCATCGTATCATTTATTGTATTGAGCAGAGATATTTTTGAAGAAAAGGGTGAGAAAATCGTATGCTGTATCAATATCAGGAGTTTGGCGTGGATCTCGGATCGGAATTGTTCCTGTCCACGCCGTCCAAGCTCGCGGAATCGGTGCTGTTTTATTTGCATCGTTGCGGTCGGTTTGTCTGTACGACGGAGTACAATATCACGCGGAAAAATTTTAACAACTATCTGATTTTGTACGTCGAGCAGGGAAGTATGCACGTGGAAAACGAGGGGAGAGCGTACACGGCGCATCAGGGAGACATTGGCATCATTAACTGCCATATCCCGCATTCGTACATATCGCTCGAGCCGCACACCGTCTTTACGTGGATTCATTTCAGCGGCAGCAACACCCAGCAGTTCTACCAGCACATTGTCGAACGGCATCAGGCGGTATTTGCCATTACGCAAAACAGCGTGGCGTATCGAGACCTGCACAAGATCATTGACCTGCACCGGAAAATTGAAGAGGACGGCGGCGAGATCGTGCCGGAGGATCAGATTTCCGGTTATATTCACAATATTTTGTGCGCGATGCTGTTCGCGGCGGCGGAGCGCGGACATAGCGTAAACCCATCTCGCAACCCGAGCATCGAGCAGTCGATTCGCTACATTCGGGAGCACTACGCCGAGCCGATTGAGGTCAATGAGATTGCGGACGCGGTCAATCTCAGCCGCTATCATTTCAGCAGATTGTTCAAACAGGAGGTCGGCTACTCACCGCACGAATACCTTGTTTTGGTGCGCATCAACCGCGCCAAGGATCTTCTCAAGAGCACGGATTTTTCGATTTCGGAGATCGCGGAGCGCGTCGGATATGAATATTCGACGAGTTTCAACTCGGTATTCCTGTGAAAAGTCGGCGTAACGCCGAAAAAGTTCCGCGATATGCGCATTTGACGCCCTATCTATATAGCGCGTGCAAAAAATGCGGGCAACAGCAAAAATAAACAGTTTTTGAGCACGGAGCATTCTTGTCGAAAAGAATGTTCCGTTTTATAATGGGCGCAAAGAAAAGCAAATGTTCGTTGGAAAAAAGCTGTGAAAGAAAGAGGAGATTATGAACAAATGAGCCGAAAAGAAAAAGTGCTCGCTCCAGGCACACTGAGCTGGGGCACACGCATTGCATATGGCTGCGGTGACGCGGCGTGCAACGTCGTGTTCGGTATGGTCAACACCCTGCTGACGCTGTTCTATACGGACTATGTCGGCGTTTCGGTCGCTACTATCGGTCTGGTTATGCTGCTGTCCCGAATCTTCGATGGTTCTTCCGACATCATCATGGGATTCATCGTGGACAAGACACATTCCAAGTGGGGCAAGGGTCGTCCGTGGCTGCTGTGGATGGCAGTGCCGTATGCGCTGAGTGCCATCTCGCTGTTTACGGTTCCGCAGACCAGCGAATCCTTACAGTTCTGGTACATCTTCGTATCCTATAACCTGTGCACCACCGTCATTTACACCGCCATCAACGTACCGTATGGCACGCTGGCTGTCCGCATGACCCGCTCTTCCGATGAGCGCAGCATGCTGTCTGTTATGCGTCTAGTTATCGCCCGTCTGGGTCAGATTGTCACGGTTGTCAGCACCATGCCGCTGGTCAAGCTGCTGGGTGACACGCAGGCATCCTGGATCAAGGTAATCACGCTGTGGTCGATCATCGCTTGCGGCCTGCTGCTGTTCTGCTTCTTCCGCTGCAAGGAGACCGTATGTGTCGAGGAGAAGGTCACCGAAAAGAAAAAGACCCCGCTGGGCAAGTCTCTGCTTGCGCTGGTCAAGAACCAGTATTTCTGGGCGGTTCTGTTCCTGTTCGCACTGGAAAACATTCACTCGCAGGTTGTCGGCATCGTTTTGCCGTACTACTGCAAGTACCTGTTCCACAACGACAGCTGGATGTACAGCGCGTTGTACTTCGCAGAAATCGGCGTCATTGTCGTCGTTTCGCTCATCTGCCCGACGCTGCTCAAGCGCGTATCCAAGAGAAATCTCGCGCTCGCAGGTGCTCTGTTTGCCTGTGTTTCGCATCTGCTGTTCCTGCTCAATCCGTACAGCTTCGGTTGGATCGCCTTCACGACCGTCCTGCGCGCCATCGGTGAAGCACCGGCCTATGCGCTGCTGTTCAGCATGATTGCAGATGCCGTCGAGTTCGGCCAGTGGAAAACACACATGCGTCAGGAGAGCTTGGTTCTCGGATGCAGCTCCATGGGCTATAAGGTTGGCACCGGTGTTGCCAGCGCCATCGTCAGCGGCCTGCTGATGCTGTCTGGTTACATCAGCTCGACAGCGGGCGGCGTCGCACAGCCGGACAGCGCACTGAGCATGATTTTCTGGATTTATGTCATTGCTCCGCTGCTGGTTTGGGGTCTCATCTCCCTGCTGCTGGCGCTGTACAAGCTGGACAACAAAATGCCGAAGATTCTCGCAGACCTGCAAGAACGCGAGAAAAACGGCGCTCTCTAATCTGTATTTTATACCAAAGACCTCGGAACTTTTTCCGAGGTCTTTTCGCGTCTTTGCGCCCAAAATACAGCACAAATGAGTATTTTTGCGGCACAATCGCATGTTGCTCCCGCAAACAATGCGTGATATGATAATTATACAAAAGAGAGAACTCTTTTGTAGCGAGAAACTGCCGCCTGTGCTGTACCGGTACACAGGGAACCCCATCCGCAGGAACGGATGCGGCGTATCGGGCACAGGGGCGAAGTACCATTTTCTCTCTTTCCTAATTTCTTAGCAAAACACAGCTATGGTTTTGCCAACACTCTCTCCAAGAAAGACCGCCTGCGGGCGGTCTTTTTGTGTCGGAAAACAGGGCGCGATCTTTTCAAAAAGAGAAATTTGTGCTACAATGAAAAACACTTTAGAGAAAACAGCTTTTGAGAGGGGATTTATCCAAAGGAGGCTTGCGTGTGATGAAAGAGGAAAAAATTAAAAATTCCAATGAGTTGGAGTTCGCTGTGTTTTGCATTGAAAATGTAGCGGCAAAGCTGGGCGTGAACGCAGCGCTTGTTTATCAGGCATTTACGGAAAAAAGCGATATTTTGAACGGCTATATCGTGCCGGAATATGAAGTGCTGCACACGCAAAGCCGGGAATATATCGTAAATGATCTTCTCGATGTGATGAGAGAAAGAGGTGTGGAAGTGTGATTCTCTATCATGGCTCTTTTTTAGAGATTGCAAAGCCGGATTTGATGCATTTATACCCAAACAGCGAAAGCATTGACTCTGCTGCGTTTTGAAGGGAGTGAGACACTATGACAGCCAATCCGATTTTACTTCAAAAAAAATACAGCCGTGTCATTGCGCGCTTTGCTGAACAGCAGGGACTCTCGCTGGACGCAGCGTTGGCTTTCTTTTATCATTCTCAAGTATATCAGCTGATCCGCGATGGTGTTTCGGATATGCATTGTATGAGTGATGCGTATCTGGCAGATGAATTGGAACAGGAATATGTCGGCGATGCGACAACCCCTAGATAAAGCCGGTCTCTCCCGAAAAAACCCTTGACCTCAAGTGCACTTTAAGTGCTACAGTATAAGCAGCTTAGAGTACAAAGGAGAATCACCCATGAACAAACCATATATTATCTGTCACATGATGACCTCGGTGGACGGGCGCATCGACTGCGCGATGACCGAGCACCTGCCGGGCGTGCAGGAATATTATGATACGCTGGATGCGCTGGACGCCCCGACGCGCATCAGCGGCCGCGTGACGGCGCAGCTGGAAATGGCGAATCCGGGCAGCTTTTCCAGTAAGACCCATACGCCGTTAAAGAAAGAAGCCTTTTCCAAGCAGGCGGACGCCGCAGGCTATGAGGTCGCTGCCGACACGCACGGCACACTGCTGTGGGAAAACAGCGATGATATGCGCCCGCTGCTCATTTTGACCTCCGAGCAGGTGAGCCGCGAATATCTGGACTATCTCGACAGCAAGCACATTTCGTGGATTGCCTGCGGCAAGACGCACATTGATCTGCCGCGCGCGTGCGAAATTCTGGCGAACGTGTTCGGTGTCAAGCGCGCGGCAGTGGTCGGCGGCGGACATATCAACGCCGGTTTCCTCGCCGCCGGTCTGCTGGACGAGGTCAGCATCCTGATCGGCGCGGGCATTGACGGCCGCGGCGGCATGGCTGCCGTGTTTGACGGTCTGCCGATGCAGCGTGGCGTCACGCCGCTTCAGCTCCAGTCGGTGCAGTCGTATGGCAGCGGCGCAGTCTGGCTGCGCTATGCCGTAAAATAAAGTGAAATAACGCGAAAAAAGCTGTGTAAACGTGTGTTTACACAGCTTTTTTTATGGGTTCCTCCGGTCAATCCGAGGCATTGCGATAGGAAAGATAGTCGATGAACTTTTTGACGGCGAGCGAAGCGGTTTTCCGGCTGCGCATCGCCAGGCCGATGGTGCGGTTGGCAGGGACATCCAGCGGCTTGGCCACAATGCGGTACGGCGTGCGGCGGAGAATCAGCTCGGGCAGGATGCTCAGTCCGAGTCCGCTCTCGACCATGCTCATGATGGCGTAATCGTCCCATGTCGTAAAGTGCACGCGCGGGGTCAGCTTGTGCCGCTCAAACAGCTCGGAGACTTCGGCGCGTTTGCCGTGCTCGAGCAGCAAAAACGGCTCCCGACATAGCGCCTTGAGCGGGACTTTTTCCTGCTTGGTCAGCGGATGCTTTTCCGGCAGCACGGCGAGCAGGTGATCCTGCGCTAGGGGAATGGTGTCAAACTGCGTGTTGGTCGGCAGGCGCAGGAATCCGCAGTCCACGCGCCCCTCCTCAATCCATTTCTCGATTTCTGCGTAATCACCGAGTAAAAATTCGTAGTCAATGCCGGGATAATCCTTTTGAAACGCGCGGATGATGTTGGGCAGCCAGTGCGTCGCCGTGCTGGAAAAGGTTCCGATGCGGATGAGCCCTGACTGCATCCCGTGTATGTCATTGATTTCCATGCACAGCTTGGCGTAGTCGTCGCAGATCTGCTGCGCGAAGGGGAGCAGGCGTGCGCCGTCCGAGGTCAAGAGGACACCGTTGCGGCTGCATCGCTCAAGCAGCGTCAGCTTCCATTCGCTTTCCAAATCGTGAATCATGCGGCTGATGCCGGGCTGCGAGTAGTTGAGCATTTCGGCGGCCTTGGTAAAGCTGCCGTATTCTACTGTCTTGACAAAGGCAAGATATTTTGAAATGTTCATATGGATAGGCACCTCCGATACATATGAATTTGTTATGGCAAACATGCGAAAGCGTCGTTTTACTCATGGTACTTCTCATGATACACTGGAAATAGAAAAAATGCAAGAAGGAGACTTGTTAAAAATGCATCGTTCGCACACAAAATATCTCGCAGGCTTGCTGCTATTTGGGTTAAACGGCGTTGTTTCCAGCCAGATTTTGCTTTCAAGTATGAATATTGTGCTATTTCGCACGCTGTTGGGCAGTATTTTTTTAATGCTAGTCTTTGCGTGGCAGCGGCAGCCGCTCCGGCTGTTTGTCTATCCGCGGCAGCTCGCCGCCGTAATTCTGTCCGGCATCTCGATGGGTCTGAGCTGGATTTTTCTGTATGAAGCCTACCAGCGCATCGGCGTGGGGCTGTCGTCCATCGCCTATTACTGCGGCCCGGTCATTGTCATGCTGCTGACGCCGTTTGTGTTTCACAAGAAAATTACCGGCATCCAAAAGCTGTGCTTCGGCGTCGTATTTTTGGGCATCGTCCTGATTTCGGTGCCGGATCTCGTGGGCAGCGGCGCGGTCGATTCCTTTGGGCTGCTGTGCGGCTTCGCCTCAGCGGTGCTGCACGCGCTCATGGTCATCTTTACGATGAAGGCACCAGAAATCACGGGGCTGAAAAACTCGATGATTCAGCTGGTTGTCAGCTTTTTGACCGTGGCGGTGTTCGCGGTCGCCCTGCAAAACATCTGTCCGCCGAGCGGTCTCACGCAGTGGGGCTGGATGCTGGTTCTGGGCATCGTGAACACGGGCATCGGCTGCTATCTGTATTTTGCCGAGATTGCCAAGCTGCCGGTCGAGACCGTCTCGATTCTGGGCTATCTGGAGCCGCTGTCGGCGGTCGTGTTCGCCGTGATTCTGCTGCACGAGCGGTTAAGCGCCTATGAGCTGGTGGGCGCGGTGCTGATCGCCTGCGGCGCCGTGGTCTCCGAGCGCGCACAGAATCTATCCAAATGGTAACCTTTCTAAAAAATCACCGCCATCCCGTTCCCAGAGAAACTTTCTCAGAAGCGGGGCGGCGGTTTCTCTTTGCAGGAATTTGCAGTCTAAACGGAAAAAAGCCGGAAAAAACCGAAAATTCCCGCAAAAGTCGTGCAGGAATCCGCAGGCGCAAATGCCCATTTGCCCGTATAATAGGGGAGCGGAAACAGAAAGAGCGCGCATAGGAGAGCATGCAGCGCGCGTGTTTCCGCGAAAAAATATGTATTCTTGCTGCAAAAAGAAAAAGGAGAACAACATGAGCAACGATACAGGCATTCAGGTTGCCGGAGATGTCAAGGTCTCGATGCGGGAAAAAATCTCGTATGGCCTCGGCGATACCGCGTGCAATATTGTATACGGTCTGGCAACCAGTATTTTAACCTTCTTCTATACCGATTATATTGGCATTTCTGTCGGCGTCATCGGTCTGATTATCCTGATCTCCCGCGTGTTTGACGGCGCATCGGATGTCATCATGGGACTGATTGTAGACCGCACCAAGTCCAAGTACGGAAAGGCCAGACCGTGGGTATTATGGATGAGTATTCCGTATGCCGTGGGCTGTATCCTGCTGTTCACGGTGCCTGCGGGAGCCAGCGGGGCGATCAAGGCGATTTATATTTTTATTACCTATAATTTTGTCCAGACCATCTGTTATACGGCGCTCAATCTGCCGTATTCCTCGTTGGCATCGCTGATGACCCGCAACCAGCAGGAGCGCGGTGTTATCAATGCGATTCGCATGGGACTTTCCCCGTTCGGCCGCATTTTGGCAACGGCGGCAACTCTTCCGCTGGTCAAGCTGCTGGGGGATGACCAGCGGGCATGGATCATCGCGGCGACGATTTATGCCGGTATTTCCTTGGCGCTGCTGCTCATTTGCTTCCTGAACACCAAGGAGCGCGTGCAGTTTGAAGCGCAGACGGATTCCAAGGTTCCGATTGGAACCAGCTTAAAAGCGCTGCTCAAGAACAAATATTGGGGCTTGGGTCTGCTGCTGTGGGGGATGCTGTCGATTTATCAGACGCTGTCCGGCACGAGCCTGAGCTATTACAGCAAATATCTGTTGCACAACAGCCTGCTCACCAGTCCGATTTACGTGGCCGAGCTGGCGCCGATGATTGTTGCGATCTTTTTCGTGCCCCTTGCGCTGAAGAAGTGCAGCAAGCGCAATATCTCCCTCGTGGGTGCTCTTGTGTGCATTGCCGCACAGCTCGTGCTCATGACGAACCCGGAAAGCTATGCCGTTGCGATGGTCTCCGCCGTCCTGCGCGGCATCGGTGAAGCACCGCTCATGGGCGTGATCTTCTCGTTCATCGCGGACGCGGTGGAATACGGCCAGTGGAAGACGCATTTGCGTCTGGAAGGCCTGATTTACAGTGCCGCATCGGTCGGTTCCAAGCTGGGCGGCGGCCTGACCAGTGCCGCGTTCGGCGGCATTCTGTCCGCCTCCGGCTATGACGGACTGGCAGCCGTACAGAGCGCCTCCGCCATTCACGCCATTTACTTACTGTATGTCATAGGCCCGATCATTGTATGGGGTGTGACAGCCGTTCTGCTGTGCTTCCATCGTCTGGAAAAGCAGTATCCTGCCATCATGCAGGAGCTGTCCGCGCGGGAAGCCCGCGGCGAACTATAATTTCGATTCTCTCTTTTATACCTATACTCTCTCCAAGAAAGACCGCCTGCGGGCGGTCTTTCGATTTCCTGCCAATTAGAAACATCCATAAGCATTTCTATTACAGGCGTTCTGTTCTTGGGAAACCTGCCCAAAGGACGAGAGGTCTGGTTCTCTTTGCAGGAATTTGCAGTCCGCCCGAAAAAATGCCGAAAAAAACCGGAATTTCCCGCAAAAGTCGTGCAGGAATCCGCAGGCGCAAACGCGCGTTTGCGCTTATAATAGGAGACAGAAACAGCGAGAGAGTGCAACGGAAAGAGTGCAAAACATCGTGTGTTTCGGCAAAAAATACGTATTCTTGCTACAAAAAAAAGAAAAAAGGAGAAAGAGACGATATGAGTTTTTTTAGTTCCATGCCGTGGGTAGTCATTACGTTCCTGTTCTTCACCGTTCTGGTTGCTGTCGTTTCAGCAATTAAGACGAGAGGAGACAAGCTGGACACCAACGATGGCTACTTCCTCGCAGGACGAGGCCTCCCGGGCTTTGTCATTGCCGGTTCTTTGTTGTTAACGAATCTATCAGCCGAACAGCTGGTCGGCACCAACGGCCAGGGCTGGGCTACCAATATGAGCCCGATGGCGTTTGAGGTAGGCTCCCTGTTCACCCTGTTTATTTTGGCATATTTCTTCCTGCCGACCTATCTGAAATACGGCGTCACCACGATGCCGGAGCTGATGGAGGCACGCTTCGACCGCACCACGCGACTGATCTTCTCGGTGCTGACGGTTATCATGTACTCCATCCTGAACCTGCCGGTTATTCTGTACTCCGGTGCGGTTGCGTTCGAGAGAATCTTTGACTTCTCCGCAGCGCTGGGCATCACGCGCTTCTCCGCCGTCAGCGTGCTGTGTATCATCATCGGCATCGTCGGCGCTTGCTATGCGATTTTCGGCGGCCTGAAGGCGGTTGCCGTATCCGATACCATTAACGGCATCGGCCTGCTGATTGGCGGCTTCATGGTTCCGTTCCTCGCGCTGGCTCTGCTGGCAAAGGAGACCGGCGGCAGCGGCATCGTCGATGGCTTTATGTACATGGTTCATACCGAGCCGACCAAGCTGAATGCTTGGGCTCCGTGGGATGCTGCACAGCCGGCACTGCCGTGGCCGCTCATCTTCACCGGTATGTTCTTCTTCAACCTGTTCGCATGGTGCACCCACCAGTCGTTCGTACAGCGTACCCTGGCAGCGAAGAATCTGGCAGAAGGCCAGAAGGGCGCGATTTACTGCGGCTTCCTGAAGTCTATCGGCTTCTTCTACATCGTTCTGCCGGGCGTTATCGCATACTTCCTGCCGTCCATTCAGGACACCATCGCAGCAGCTGGCAGCAACGCCATCGACGTGGCATACCCGGCTCTGGTTGCAGCGGTTATCCCGAAGCCGGTGCTCGGCTTCTTCGCAGCCGTTCTGTTCGGCGCGATCCTGTCGTCCTTTAACTCGGTTCTGAACTCCGCTTCGACCATGTTCGCGCTGGACATCGTCAAGGCAGCGATCAAGCCGGACATGCCGGAAGTGTACTATGTCAAGATTGCCAAGCGCTTTGGCACGGTTGTCGCAGTCATTTCCATTGCGATCTCCCCGTTCATCGCGTATGCAAACGGCATCACCACCTTCCTGAACTCTATGATGCAGTTCCTGGGTCTGCCGATCCTGACCACTATCATGGGCGCGATCTTCTTCAAGAAGGTTCCGAACTGGACCCCGAAGGTTGTCACCATCTTCCACATCGTTGTGTACGCAGCATTCCTGATTATCCAGCCGACCTATCCGACCAACGGAGAACCGGTACATTACCTGTACGCCATGGCTGTTCTGTTCGTGCTTGAAATCGCATTCTACATGATCCTGAACAAGACCAGCAAGCAGGAGGAGTGGAATCCGCCGGCAACCGGTACGGTTGATATGACCCCGTGGAAGTATCGCCACATCGTGTGCATCGCCGGTGCCGTTCTGGCAATCGCGCTGTACATCTTCTTCTCGCCTATTGGCATTGCGGCATAAACAATCGAACCTATTTCGAACATATTTTATCACCGCACTTCTATAACTCTCTCCCGTCGCTTCTCTGCCGCCTGCGGGCGGCAGGGGAGCGGCAAACTCTCTGTAACAAGCGGCATGTGCAGGAATTTGCAGTCCGCACGGAAAAACAGCGAAAAAAACACCGGATTCCCGCAAAAGTTGTGCAGGAATGCGAAAGTCAAAAACCAAAAACTATTGTATACTATGTACAACAAGAAAAACAAGAACACAACAGTAGATCGTAAAAACCACACAAACATCTATTGAGAAAATAAGGAGGAACTCGTTATGATCTTCGGAGAAAAGAACGTAGACAAGCCGATTCGTTGGGGCATGGTCGGTGGCGGCCGCGGCAGCCAGATTGGTTACATCCATCGCTCCGCAGCTCTGAGAGACTTTAACTTTGAGTTGGTAGCAGGCGCATTCGACATCGTGCCGGAGCGCGGCATCGAATTCGGCGAAAACTGCCACGTAGCCGCAGACCGCTGCTACACCGATTACAAGACCATGTTTGAGGCAGAGGCAAAGCGCCCGGACGGCATTCAGGCTGTTTCCATCGCTACCCCGAACTTTACCCATTACGAAATTGCCAAGGCAGCGCTGGAAGCTGGCCTGCACGTATACTGCGAGAAGCCGCTGTGCTTCACCATCGAGCAGGCAGAGGAGCTGGAAGCGCTGGTCAAGAAATCCGGCAAGATTATGTTTGTCTCCTACGGCTATGCTGGTCACCAGATGATCGAGCAGGCGCGCCAGATGGTAGCCCGCGGCGATCTCGGCAAAATCCGCATCATCAACATGCAGTTTGCACACGGCGGCAACAACGTAGCCGTAGAGAAGAAAGCAGAATCGCAGGCTTGGCGCGTTGACCCGAAGAAGGCAGGTCCGGCATTCTCGATGGGCGACGTTGGCACCCACATGCTGTACCTGACCGAGGCAATTTGCCCGGATCTCAACATCAAGAGACTGATGTGCACCAAGCAGTCGTTCGTAGAGGGCAGACAGCTGGAAGACAACGCGATGTCCATCATGGAATATGACAACGGCGCGATCGGCTACATCTGGTCGAGCGGTGTCAATGCAGGCGAGCAGTTCGGTTTCCGCATCCGCATCGTCGGTGAGAAGGCTTCTGTCGCTTGGGACGCTGAAAAGCCGAACTATCTGTCCTACGAGGTACAGGGCGAGTCCCCGCGCCTGCTGGGCAGAGGCAACAGCTATCTGTATCCGGAAGCTCTGGCAGACGACCGCATCGGCGGCGGCCATCCGGAAGGCCTGTTCGAGGCTTGGAGCAATCTGTACACCAAGTTCGCCATTGCGATTGATCGCTGCGAAAAGGGCGAGGACATCGACTTCTGGTATCCGGACATTCACGCCGGTGTACTCGGTGTCAAGTGGGTTGATAAGTGCGTAGAATCCGCAGACAAGAACTCTGCTTGGATTGCGTTTTGATTAGGAGGATAAGAAAATGAGTGTAGATCCAAAAGATTTTGATATGCCGGTGGCATCCTTTAATCCGAATCCGATGAAGCTGGGTCTGTTTACAGACGGTCTGCCGGATATGCCGTTCGAGCAGGTGCTGGACGAAGCGGTCAAGATGGGCATTCAGGTGCTCGAGATCGCAACCGGCGGTTACTCCTGTGCGCCGCATCTGGACATGGAGAAGCTGCTGCACAGCGCAGAAGCTCGCAAGGACTTCATGAACGCTATTGAGAGCCGCGGCCTCGAGCTGTACGCCCTCAACTGCTCCGCCAATGCGATTGGCCCGGGCGAGCGTTGGGCAAGCCACGCACCGGACGTTATGAACACATTCCGTCTGGCAGAGCTGCTCGGCGTCAAGCACATTGTTGCACAGTCCGGCCTGCCGGCAGGTGCACCGAACGACACCACGCTCAACTGGGTAACTCACACGTTCCCACCGGAGATGATGGACGTTCTCGACTATCAGTGGGGCGTTGCGATTGACTTCTGGAGCAAGGCAGCAGACCTCGCAAAGTCCTGCGGCGTCGAGACCATCGCACTGGAAAACCATCCGATGAACCTCGTATACAATGTTCCGACCGTGCTCAAGCTGCGCGAAGCTGTCGGCGACATCATCGGCCTGAATCTGGATCCGAGCCACGTATTCTTCATGGGCGGCGATCCGCTGGCTATGGCACGCGAGCTGTGCAAGAAGAAGGCAGTTTACCACGTACACGGCAAGGATTCCCGCATCAACCCGCACATCAAGGGTCTGGACTGCTACGAGCAGGGCATCTACAACGGCCCGGCAGTCACCCGTTCTTGGAACTATGTCGCAGTCGGCTACGGTCATGACGCGCTGTGGTGGAAGACCTTCTTCGCAACCCTGGCAGAGGGCGATTACCACGGCCCGGTATCCATCGAGGTAGAAGACCCGCTGATGCCGAACAACCTGATCGCGATTCAGAAATCCGCAGCATTCCTGAAGGAAACCATGCTTTCCTAATTGACAGACTAGAACAGTTCAAGCATTCCGATACAGAGGAGGAGTACCTATGAAAATCGCATTTGACGGCAGCGCATTCTGGGAAACCGGCATGACATACGAGGAACAGTACGACACCGTTGCTCGCGCAGGCTATGAATATATCAATCCGTACAACGCAGACTTCCCGGGCTTCTGGAAGCGTCCGAAGGCTACCAAGGAAGAGGTTCTGTGGCACAAGAAGGCAATTGCCGACGCCGGTCTGAAGATCGCTTCTCTGACCACCGGCTTCCACTGGCAGGATCCGGACGAATTCGTTCGTCAGTACGCGGTAGACTGCTGGAAGAAGATGTTCGAGATCGGTGAACTGATGGACATTCGCGTGTTCAACACCGAGCTTGGCCCTGGCAGAGACAATCCGGAGCTGTGCGAGGCAAAGCTCATGAAGTCTCTCGACGAGCTGGTTCCGATCATGGAGCAGCGCGGCATCCGTCTGGACATTCAGGCACACCCGGATGATTTCTACGAGCACAACAATGATGCTTACGACATCATTCGCTACTACGACAGCCCGTCTCTGGGTTATCTGTACTCCATCCCGCACACGTTCCATTACGACGGCGGCAAGGGCGACATCGAGCACAACCTGAAGTATGCGCGCAAGCATCTGAAGCACGTGCTGTTCGCAGATACCTACGACTACACCAAGCTGTTCCGCTACAACATCAACCCGGCTCCGCTGTACGCAAACGGCACGGTTCGCGCCCATGCACACATCGGCCATCTGGGCGAAGGCGACATTGATTTCGACCGCATCTTCAAGACGCTGCGTGAGATCGGCTTCAATGAGCAGGACGACACCATCGCAACCTTCAACCCGCTCGGATTCCCGGAGAGAGCCATCTCCGACGGCACCCGCACCCGCGAGCTCATCGAGAAGAACCTCGTCGGTGTACCGAGCATCACCGAGCCGATGCCGGAAGGCTTTGGCATCTACGCAAGATAAGCTCCAATACCATGATTGCCCCCCCGCGGCGAAAGCTGTGCGGGGGGGCTTTTTCATGCGAAAATTGGTATTTACGCCGCGGCGAATTTCCGATATACTAATGGCAAGAAAGATTAACGCGGGGTAATATTCCTATGATTAAAACAAGACTGGTGGGGCTGTTGTCCCACGCAAAAAAGTACATTGCGTACACGATTCTGTGGCAGTGGGCAGCGCTCCTGTCGCAGGTATTGGCGGTCTTTTGCATCGCGGATTTACTGGAACGGGTGGTATACCAGACAGTAACCGTGCCGATTCTGGAACGGACGATTCTGACGCTGGTTCTGGTTGTGGTCATTCGCTTCGTGTGCGAGCGGATGGGCGCAAGGTCATCCTATCTGGCGTGTGTGGATGTCAAGCGGATTCTGCATCACAACAGATATTGAATTGCTCGAGGTGTTCTATGCCCATACGATTTCCCCGATTGCGATTGCCGCCCTGACCTCTGCGATTCTGGTGCTGTTTATCGGAAGCTATCACTTTTTTCGGATTTGTCAGTTTGTTTCGAGCAGAACAATATCCTCCAGCATTCTTCTCTTGATTTCATTCAAAATTCGTTCTTGTACGGCATTGCGTTCCGGCAGGGATAGCGCGCTGAAGGTCTCATCTAACAGCAGACTGCGAATCAATGCATCAGCCTGTGCATAACGCAAACCCGGCTGTGCAATGACGGTTCGGCTTCCCGCTGTGCCGACATGCGGAAGATGCAGAACTTCTATTTCCTGTGTCAGGTCGAGCAAGTCCAGATATTCTTTGATTTCCGCCGCATGAACGGCATCCAATGTCACGGTCTGTTCTTCTTTGTTGCGGATTTCCAACAGCGCACGCAGACGGTCTGTCACCGCACCAATATCTATATTACGCAAGGGATAATGGGTATAATTCGAGGGGCGTTTTTGCCCTCTATGTCCATTACTGAACAAAATAATGTTTTTGTTCAGTAATGGACTGTATTACTGTTCCAGCTCGTCCGCCAGTTCCAGCAAAAATTTTTGTACGGATTGCGGTTCCTTTCTCACCGGCGGAATCTTTTGCAGGCAGTCATCCAACACCATGGACGCAGCAGCAATCATCTCCATTTCGTTGCTAAACCGGAATCCGACGCGATCCATTTGTACCATCCACTGGTTTTGCCTGCACCAGCAATTGATAGCCGGCAGCGAAATGTCATCGGTTTCCGAGACAAATGCCACACGCATGTTGGGATAGCGCGTCAAATCGTCCGCCAAATCGCGCAGCTCCTGCGCGTACTGTTTTTTCGACACATAGATTTCATGGCCGTGCAGCAAAGACAGACTCCAGCTGACAAAGGTATCTCCCTGTACGCGCCGTCGCATTTCCTCCAGCTGGAACAGATAAATAAACGGCTTTTGCGGCGCGGTTTGTTCCGATTGGTTGTGCGAAATATCCGAACGAAACACGGCATTCAGCGTCAGGTATTGCTGGATGACTTGTTCCGACACACCGTTGTCGGATAAAATGTCACGCAGCAGGGACTCGCGCGCCGTGAGAAATGCCGGTGAGGGCAAATACGCATAAAATGCGCCGCTCAGATGAAATGTACAGATATTTTGCAGCATATCCGTGAAATCGCAGGGCTGAAATGCCTGAAACAGCGGTCTGCTGTTTTGGATCATCTGCTGAATGAACAATTCATGATGAATAACCGCGGTGCTGTCCATCATGAGCATGGAGGTCGGTTCGGTTCCGGCAACCGATACGCCCATCAGCGATGCCGCATGATTGAGAATAAATAAAGACAGGTTGATGCTGTTCCTGTCATAGTATTCACAGCAATACCACTCCACATTTCGATGAAAAATGAGTGGAGATGCCGTGTAAAGCAGGCGTTGGATGCCGGATCGATACGTGGAGTTTTGTAAGACAAATTTTGCGCGAAATCCCTTTTTCAGCAAAGAAAGCATACGCTGTGTAAACTGCTGTGCATAGCTTGGTTGTTCCGTCAGCCAAGTGTATTCTTCCAAATCGAGAAACAGCAGTTCTCCTGTGGCAGTCATGTGTTCCGCATAATCCAACAGGCGAAACACTGCCTCTCGCCTGCCGTCATTGCCCTCAAATAACAGCGTTTGTATCGCGTTGTTCCATTCGGAGGTAAAGCCATGAGGAATAGTCACCCGCTGTTCGGTTGAACCGGATAGAATCTTTCGCAGCTGCTGTTCCAATCGCTGTTCATCGGACACATCCGCCTGCGGGTAGATTTCCCGTATGGCGGATTCCAGTTCCTGCTCTCCCCTGTTCCGATTTTGTGCGAGAAAATATGCGATGACATCGTCAAAATAAATAGACTTGTCTGTCAAAATTCGCTTTCCGCTTTTCCATTTGCTGATTAGGCTCGCATCTACATGCAGCGCAGCGGCCATCGCCACTGTCTTGATATGCAGGGAATCAACAAAAAAGCCAATCATTGACAAGGTTCTTTTTTTTGCCATGTACAGCCTCCCAAAAAAGAAAAAGTGCAGGGAAATCATGCTTCCTTGCACTTTTTTGTCTTATTTCTGTCATGGACACCGCGTGGACAATGTCTGTGCACCACTTGTGTCTCACTTTTTACGGGTATATTATAACATAAAAATCTGTCACACAGAATCATGTGCATCAACAAAATGCGCGTGATTCTGCACATATTTCCTGTATTATTCAACAAAAAAGGAGTGGTTTATGATGAAGTATACCTGCTATATCCTTGCCGCCGGAGGTCTTTGGGGCATCATCTCTGTTTTCGTCCGCACGCTGCAATATGCAGGCTTCACGTCGATGCAATGCGTTGCGATTCGCGCTTTTTTTACAGCGATTTTGTTGTTTCTGTATGTATGTGTGAAAGACCCGCGCAGCCTGCGCATTCGCCTGCGCGATATTCCGCTGTTTGTCGGCACAGGCATTTTTAGTATTTTGCTGTTCAACTATTGTTATTTCGAAGCGATTGACGTCATCGGCGGCGCGGCTGTCCCTGCTCTGCTCCTGTATACGGCTCCGATTTTCGTGATGATTCTGTCCGCGATTTTGTTTCACGAGCGAATCACCAAGCACAAGCTGCTCGCATTGGTGCTGACGTTTGTCGGTCTTGGGTTTGTCACCGGCGCGTTTACCGGCGGAGAAATGCTGTCGGCAAAAGCGGTGATCCTCGGTCTCGGCTCCGGCTTCGGCTATGCGCTGTACAGCATCTTTGGAAAATATCTTGTCGATAAATATTCCTCCGTCACTATCACCTTCTATACGTTTCTCATGACCAGCATCGGCGCGGTTCCGATGTCCGGCATTGCGCGCCAGCTGCCGGCGCTGTTTTCCGGAAAATGCATGATGTGTGCATTGGGACTTGCATTTTTCTGTACCGTCCTCCCGTTTTTGCTGTACACGGCAGGCCTGACCCGCGTGGAAGCGGGCAAAGCCTCCATTTTTGCAACGATTGAACCGTTTTCCGCCGCAATTGTCGGGTTTTTCCTGTTTCAGGAGCAGTTTACGGTGTCTAAGGTCGCCGGAATGCTGTGCATCGTCTTTGCCATCGTGTATTTGAACGTTTCTGCGTCTTTTATGACTTTTGCCCATAAAAACAAGGGAATCTGACAGCCGGCAAATACAGAATCACCAAGCGGAGAAAATTATTTTGGAATTTTACGCGGTATTTTATCAAGAAATACGCAAAATATACATACAAATTATAGATTTAAAATGACTGTCATTTTGGCAGTCATTTTTTTGTCATGGTACACGGATTGACAAAATGAAAAAAGTACTTGCCAAACTTGCACGCTTCCGTTATGATAATGCCAACAGTTACGAAACAACATTTCCGGAAAACAAAACTGTTAATACCATTTGATTTTTGAATTATCCAATTTGATTTTATTCATTATTTGTTAAGGAGTGTACGCATTATGTCTGAGAACAAAGATTACAAGTTTGTTGACCACTACGACTTTGACGAGGAACTGCTGAAGAAGGCATTCGCTGAGGCAAGAGAAATCTACAAGGAACGCGGATTTATGCGTAAGATGGGCTTCGGCAAGGCACCGGCAATCACCACCGTTGACATGGCAAAGGCTTGGATGAGTGAAGGTCATCCGTTCACCTGCGATCACTCTGAAGAGGTTTGTGCCAATGCACTGAAGGTACTGGAGGCAGCAAGAAAGTCCGGTGTACCGATCTTCCACACCACCACCGGTTTCCTCGGCAAGGATCAGATGGATCTGGGCCGCTGGGATGAAAAGATTCCGCTCAGCACGCTGGACATCAACAGCGATTGGATGGACATTGACCCGAAGCTGAAGCCGCTGCCGGAAGAGCCGGTTATCCACAAGAAGTTTGCATCCAACTTCTTCGGCACCTATCTGGCACAGACACTGAACTACCTCGGCGTAGATACCCTGATTGTCATGGGTGCTACCGCTTGTGCTTGTGTCCGCCACACGGTTATGGACTCCACCGGCTACGGCTTTAAGACTATTGTTCCAGAAGGCACCGTAGGCGACCGCGTTCCTGGCGTTGTTGAATGGAATCTGTTCGACATGGAAGCAAAGTTCTGCGACGTCGTACCGGTAGATGAAGTCGTTGCTTATCTGGAAGGCATTGATTCCTCTGTTTATACCAAGCACGAGAGAAGATTGGATAAGTAAACAACCAGGAAAAACAGCAAAGCAGTATGGGCAAAGGCGCTCGTTTGAAATGACGTCTTCCATACTGCTTTTTTCATTGATACAATCGTACATCACGTTTTAAGACAGGAGTTGACAACATGAAAAGAATAGGCGTCGATGTCGGCGGTACGTTTACCGACTTTATCTATGTAGATGACAGCGGCAAGATCGAAGTCTATAAGACCTCGACAACCCCGCATGATCCGTCCATTGGCATGATGGAGGGCATCAATGCGATTTGTGATAAGCTGAGCATTCCGCACGGAGAAATTGACGAGATTTTCCACGGCACGACTATCGCGACAAACATGGTTCTGGAGCATAAGGGCTGCCGTGCCGGCATGATTACAACAAAGGGTTACCGCGACATCATCCACATTGCTCGTCACAAGCGTCCGACCAACTTTTCCATTGTTGAGGACATTCCATGGCAGAAATATCCGGTGTGCCGCAGACATGACCGCTATGGCGTCACCGAGCGTGTTGTCGCACCGGACGGCGCAGAGCTGATTCCGCTGGACGAAGAAGAGGTTCGGCAGGCCGTGCGCAAGATGAAGGCGGAAAAGGTCGAGGCTATTGCCGTATGCTTCCTGTTCTCCTTCCTCAATCCGTCTCACGAACAGCGTGTTAAGGAAATCATTCAGGAAGAATATCCGGAAGTATACGTATCTCTGAGCTCGGAGGTTCTGCCGCAGTTCCGCGAATATGAGCGCTTTACCACAACCGGACTCAACGCTTACATCGGTCCGACAACCGCGCGCTATATCAAGCAGCTGCAGAAGACCCTGAAGGAACAGGGCTATACCGCAAAGGTTCATCTGATGCAGTCGTTCGGCGGCGTTGCATCCGCAGATTCCGCACAGGAAAAGCCGGTCAATCTGTTGCTGTCGGGTCCGGTCGGCGGCGTACTCGGTGCCATCTGGACCTCTAAGCTGACCGATATTCAAAATGTCATCACGCTGGATATCGGCGGTACCTCCGCAGATATTTCCGTGCTGGCTGATTTGAAGCCGAGCATGAAGCATCTGCTGGATACCAAGGTCGGCGGATACGCTGCCATGGTTCCGATGATTGATGTCGGTACGATCGGTGCTGGCGGCGGTTCCATTGCCTATATCGATGAGGGCGGCTTCTTCCGCGTTGGCCCGCAGAGTGCGGGTGCCGTTCCGGGACCTGCCTGCTATGACCGCGGCGGCGTAGAGCCTGCCGTATCTGACGCCAATATTATTCTGGGACGTCTGGGCACCAAGCTGCTCGGCGGCAGAATGGATATCAAGCCGGAGCTTGCAGAAAAGGCGATTATGGAGCGCATCGGCAAGCCGCTGGGCAAGGATCTGTATGAAGCTGCGCTCGGTATCATCGACATCATGAACAACAACATGATTCAGGAAATCGAAAAGGAAAGTGTCCGCAGAGGCTTTGACCCGCGTGAGTTTGCCCTGTTTGCCTGCGGCGGAGCTGGTTCCCTGCACGCGTGCAGCGTAGCACGTGAGCTGGGCATGAAGAACGTCATTGTTCCGCTCAATCCGGGCGCACTGTGTGCAGTCGGTCTGGTCAATACTGATTTGATGTATGATTACTCCAAGACCGAAATGATGCTGTCCACCCGTGCAAATCTGGATGCTCTGAATGCAGACTATGCAATGCTGGAAAAGGAAGCACATGACCGTCTGATTGAAGATAATATGACCGATGATGACATTGTTATCCAGCGCGTTGCCGACTGCCGTTATGAAGGCCAGGGCTACGAGATGCGTGTACCGGTTATCGGCGGCGAAGTCACGTCGGAGACCATCGAAAAGCTGAAGGAATCCTTCCACGAAGTTCATAAAAAGCAGTTTGGCCGCGATTATCGTCAGGTTGCTGTGGAAATTGTCAACATCCGCGTCATCAGCACCGGCAAGATTGAAGATCTGGAGCCGCTCAAGATCGAAAAGGGTACTGGCTGCACGGAGGGCGCTGTGGTTGGCGAACGCATGGTTACGTTCAAGGTCAACGAAAAGCCGGCACATATGCTCTCCAAGATTTATGACCGCGCACTGCTCAAGGCCGGCGATGTCATCCATGGCCCTGCAATCATCAACCAGATGGATACCACGATTGTGATTGAACCGGGCTGCGTTGGCAACGTAAACGACTACGGCGTTATTGTTATCGACATCAACGAACCGGACTCCAACGAATGAGTGTATCAAGGAAAGGGATGAATATTCATGAGTAAAATGATCGAAGGTTTAAATATTCCCCGTGTAGAGGTAGATCCTGTCACCTTGCAGGTACTCGGCGGTTCTTTCAAAATGATTGCGCAGGAAATGGGCATGGTCTTGTACCGTATGTCATATTCCAGCATTATTCGTGAGTCTGAGGATATCGGCGCGGGTATCGTGGACACGGTGGGTCGGCAGCTGTGCGAGAGCGAAAGCACACCGATGCATGTCGGCTCGATCGGCGGCAACGTCAAGGGCATTCTGACCCGCTGGAAGCTGGAGGACATCCACGAAGGCGATATTTTCATCCACA
Source organism: bacterium (assembly GCA_963601915.1). Taxonomy (GTDB): domain Bacteria; phylum Bacillota; class Clostridia; order Oscillospirales; family Butyricicoccaceae; genus Butyricicoccus_A. The sequence continues at coordinate 53,359 of CAVCGL010000008.1, forward strand.
ACCATCCGTATTACGGCACCTCACATTCGCCGGACATTCACATTTGTCTGCCGATCTTCTACCACGGAAAGCTCATCAGCTTTTCCTGTGTGCAGGCGCATCTGCTGGACAACGGCTCTCATACCGCAGGCATGGATGTTGATGCGCGTGATATTTACGCAGAAACTCGTATTTATTATGCACTTAAGCTGTACGAAGGCGGCAAGCGCAATGATCAGCTCTGGCAGATGATTCTGGACAACGTCCGCACCCCGTCCATGAACGAAAACGACTTGAAGGCAATGATTGCCTCCGCTCGCCATGGCATCAAGCGTTTCACCGAACTCATCGACAAGTACAGTCTGGAAACCGTATTCTCTGCCATTGAGGACTGGATGGACTACTCCGAACGTATGCTGCGCAACGCCATCAAGCGCGTGCCGGACGGCACTTATTATGCAGAGGGCTGGCTGGATAACGACGGCAAGAATCTGGACAAGATGCTCAAGGTATGCACCACGACTACCATCAAGGACGATACGATTACCATCGATCTGACCGGCAGTGCGGATGAAGTATACACCGCCTTCAACGCATCGTTTGAGGGCACGACAAAGACCTCCATCAACTATATTATGCACGCGCTGTTTTTGGATGATGATGTCTATCATCAGTACATTCCGCAGAACGACGGCATGGCGCGTCCGGTGACCATCATTGCGCCGAAGGGCTGTATCTTCAACCCGAACTTCCCGCGTGCGACCTTCTCTCGTTTCAATCAGGCGAACCTGCTCGCTGACTGCGTAATGCGTTCGCTCGCTGATGTGATGCCGGAACGCGTTTCCGCTGGTACGAGTGCGCACATTCACTTTGTCAGCTACAATGGTTTCAACAGCAGCAAGGGTGAATATTGGGTATATCTGGAAGTCGATGAAGGTTCTTACGGCGGACGCTGCGGCAAGGATGCCATTGACTCCTGTGATGCACTGGTTGCCAATACCAGAAACGTGCCGATTGAAGAAATCGAGTGGCATTATCCGCTGCGTGTCGAGCGCTATGAGCTGAATCCGGAAAATGTCGCACCGGGCAAATGGCGCGGCGGTCTGGGCATCGTGCGTGAGACCCGCTTCCTGCAGGAAGGCACAGTCACCTGCGAGGGCGACCGTCATAAGGAGGCACCGAAGGGCATCTTCGGCGGTGCAGACGGCGCTTCTGCCAGCATGACAAAGAATCCGGATTCCACCAACCCGATCAGCCTGGAATCCAAGCTGTCCGACGAGGAGTTTGCTGCCGGTGATGTGCTGCAGATCCGCACTCCGTGCGGCGGCGGCTACGGCAATCCGTTCGAACGAGATCCGCAGAAGGTTCTCGAGGATGTTCTGGACGATTTTACCACGTTGGAAGCTGCCAAGGAATGCTATGGCGTTGTCATTGACCCGAGCAGCATGACGGTCGATATGGCAGCTACGAATGCTCTGCGTGCAAACTAATCTGTATATACTCAAAGGCGAGGTGTTCTTTCGGAATACCTCGCCGCTTTTTACTCATTTTTAAGAAGGTGATAGAATATGGGACTCGATTCCAAGAACAGGGCGTCGGCAAACACGTTGATTTCGGAAGACATCGTGCCGATCACTTCTATGAAACGTTCGTTGGGCGGTCTTGGCTTTGCGAATATCTGGATCGGTATGGCGATTGTCATCTCGGTATTCAGCTTCGGTGCCAGCGGTATCGAAGGCATGAGCATCTGGGGTGTGGCGAGTGCAACGCTGTTTGCGAATATTTTAATTGCTGTTGTGGGCAGCTTGACCGGTGACATAGGCGTAGAACACGGTTTATCTTTTGCCACATATCTGCGTGCGCCGTTTGGCATTACCGGCGTCCACCTCCCTGCCATTGCCCGCGGCATTGTCGCCGCGTGCTGGTTCGGTATCAATACCTATATCGGCTCCACTGCCATCAACTATTTCACGCTGGCTTTGTTCGGCATTGACAACTGGTTCCTGTGGTTTTTAATTTTTGCAGCCGTACAGATTGTCAATACGATGCTCGGCATCAAAGCCATTGACAAATTTTCGTCTTTCGCTGCTCCATGCATCATCCTGATTACATGCTGGATGTTCTTCAAGGTGCATGCGATTGCGGTGCTCAACAACATTACGATTCTGGGATATGCTCCACCTTCCCCGTCCTCTTCCTGCTGGCTCATCACGATGTGTGCCAACACCGGCATGTGGGCAGCGCTCGCTGCGGACATCCCAAATATGACCCGCAGCCTGAAAGCACCGGTGGGTGAACGCAATTGGTTCAAGCGCAATGTCAACAACTGGATTCCACAGTTTGCAACGCTGCCGATTATCGAAACATTTATTGCTGTTATCGGTGCCATTTCTTATCTGACAACCGGAAACTGGAATCCGGTAGAGGTTATTCAGGCACAGGCACACGGCTTTACCCTGATTATCCTGCTCGTCATGGTTATTTTGGCACAGTGGTCCACCAATACAGCTGCAAACCTTGTTCCGCCTGCCATGTGCTTCACCAATGCCGGCGCGCGCTGGAATCTGCCGTATAAAGTGGCGGTTTTCATCGCCGGTCTGATCGGTGTCTGCGTCATGCCGTGGAAGATTCTCGACCAGCTGTATACCTATCTCGGCTATTTTGGTTCGTTCCTCTCCGCCCTCGCAGGCATCATGATTTGTGACTATTATGTCATTCGTCACCGCCGTCTCAACGTACAGGATTTGTACAAAAAGGACGGACAATACCGCTACCATGGTGGCATCAACTGGTGCGGCATCATTGCTTGGATTTTGGGCACCGTTGCCGCCAATCTGTTTTCCGATTACGGATATTTGTTCGGATTCCCGACAGGATTTGTTGTCTATCTGATACTCACAAAGGCGTGGTATCTCAAGAAATTCCCGCAGGCGGAGATTACATCGAATTTTTCCGATGACTATCTAGGCATTTCCGTAGGCAATGAATGGATTATTCCGGGATATGAAAAAGTTGCCGGCATCAATCCGACCGTCACCTCTCTGGTGCAGGATGTGAACGTCAGCGCGTACACGGGCGGCAAGGACTACGAAGCCCGCACCGGCCATCATCTCATTATCACCTTTGGCAGACAGTACGGCAGCCGCGGCAAGGAACTCGCCGGCATTTTGGCAAAGAAGCTGGATCTTCCGATTTACGATGAAGATATGATTAAACTGGCATCGCGGGCGCTGAACGTCGATGAGTCTACACTGCGAAAAGAAAACGAAGTGCCGCGCAATGAATTGCTTCATGCACTGACTGCCGGCAGTATGTTCGCTGCCAAGGAATATGAGGCGGCTACCAGTGATAAAATGTTTGACACACAATCTCAGATTATTTTGGATCTTGCAAAGAAATCCTCTTGTATTATCGTCGGACGATGCGCGAACTATGTATTGGAACGCGCACACATTCCAACAACGGATATTTTTGTCGTAGCCAATCTGGATGACCGCATCAAGCATATTGCACAGCGCGATCACACCACGTATGAGAAGGCAAAACTATATGTTGCCCGCACGGAAAAGCGCCGAGAAGCATATTTTAACTACTATACTTCTTATGAATGGGGCAATCCTGAGTTTTATGATGTATGCGTCAACACAAGCAGCACCGATATGGACGAGCTGGCAGAACATCTCGTCGGATATATTGACATGAAAACAAGTGCATAGGTTTTGAACTCCCTCGACAGCCTCCCGATCTTCCGCAGGAAGACCGGGAGGCATTTTCATGATACAGTTTTGTCGGAATTGACAAGAAAATAGAAATACTTTCCCGCACCCAGCACAGTCAGCCCCGCGCCGACGATCCAATACACCGCTGTCAATCGGTTTGTCGTGCCGTATATCTCCAGCACGCCGGTGAACAGGCTGCCGACGGTCAGCGCGGCGATGCCCGCATGGTACAGCTTACAGGCGATTTTGTCCGGCAGGCGGACGCGCGAGCACGTCAAAATAAAAAACGGGAGCGTGCCGCCGATCAGCGGGAACAAAAACGCATAAAGCATAAAATACGAATAGACTTCATGACTGAACAGCTCATACATCGCGCCGAATGTCACACAGACAATCGAGACGAGCAAATATATAAATGCTGTTTTTGTGATGGTTTTTCGTGTTTGCTTATTCGCCGATGTACACAATGTCGCTCACGCTCCTCTCCTCGATACGGCTGCCGTTCGTGGTCGGATTGTTGACCACCTTGCCGTTAAAATACATGGTGGACGAGCCGCCGCCGTCCAAATTGTACGCGGTTTCCACGCCGAGACTCTGCATAAATTCCGCCATTTGATATAACGACAAGCCGGTGCTCTCGCTGGTTCTGCCGTCCGAAACCACGAACACATAGTGTAAATCGTCAATCATGCCAATCGCGGTGCGTGGATTGCTCGCCTTTGCCTTGCCGACTTCGTCGCTCTGAGAGACGGAAATCGTGCTGTTTTCCAGCAAAGCGGGACCAAACGACAGCACCTGCTGCGCGCCGTTGTCCAGCAGCTCCTGCGCGGTGATTTCGTCCTCCTGAATGATGCCGAGACTGCCGTCCTGATATACCACCAGATCTTCCTGTCCGTCCGATGCCGTATCGCGGTATATGACGCCGTTGCGGATGACATAGCCGCTCTCCTGTGCGCCGTAGTAGTCGCCGTTGATGGCGAGAATTGCGTTGTTGTCCTCCGCCATCTCTGAGGTTTTTTCCGTCACATTGCGCCCGTAGGCGTTTTGTGCGAGCGCAGTTTTCAAGTATTCCGGCGAAGAGACCTGCACATCCGCCACGTAAATCGACGTGTTGGATTCGCGGTATTCCGTCAGGGAAATCGTGATGTTGTCATCGCTGTATGCGGTCTCCGTAGATACGATATTGCTGGAACTTGCCGTTTCACTCGTGTTTGATGCTTCGCTCTCTACGACAGTATATACGCGCGAAATGGCGAAGGTATCGACCGCGAGATAGCCCGTAAATCCCAGCAAAGCCAAGGTGTAAGCTATCGCCCACCAGTGCCGTTTGAAAAACATGCGCTCATCCCTTTCCTTCTATCGGCTTTTTGGTGCGGAAGATAATTTTGCGCTGTACCAGCCAGCTTGTGCAGAAAAACAGGATTTCTGTCAACAATTTGGCGAGATACCGGTTCATGCCCAGCGAATGAATGAGCAGACTGAGCACAACCGTATTGCCGAGCAGAATCAAGCTGGCAAGTACGGCATACTGCACAGCGGACTGCACCACATGCGACTGGCTCTTGAACACCAACCGGCGATTCATCGTGTAATTCACCGATGCGCTGACCACTCGCGCGGCGATATTTGATACCACAATGCTGGAAGTCAGTGCGGACAAAATGCTGTACAATCCGTAGTCCAGACAAAAGCTGGTCAGCGAGGACGCGGAAAACTTTAAAATTTCCTTGTAGATGCGGCAGGAATCCTTTACCGTGTCAAAATGCGAGCCTGCATTGTCATCAATATAAATCGTTTCAATCTCCACCTCTCGAATCGGAATGCCTGCCTTGGAGCAATATAGCAGGACATTCATCTCGTACTCATACCGCTGCCCGGGTATCTCTAAAAGCGTGTCCAGCAGCCGCGCGCTGCACGCGCGCAGGCCGGTCTGCGTGTCCTGTACCTTCTGCCCCGTGGTAATATGATACACCAAGCGCGTTGTCGTATTTCCCAATAAACTGCGCAGCGGAACATTTTCTTTGAACATCCGGCTGCCCAGCACAAGAGCGTCCGGATGCTGCTCCGCCGTGCGGCAGATGCGCTGCGCGTCCGCGATGCGGTGCTGTCCGTCCGCATCCAGCGTCACGACGATGCTGGATGCGGGATAGTTGTTGCGAATGTAGGTGAATCCGGTTTTGAGCGCACAGCCCTTGCCCCGATTGTGCTCGTGCTGGAGTACCGTCGCGTATTGGGACGCCTGCGCAAAAATCGGTTTGGTCGCCGGACTGCTGCCGTCATCGACAACAATCAATGTAAAACCCGCTTGTTTTGCCTGTTCCAGTAATTGGCAAAGTAGTTCGGTCGGCTCATACGCCGGAATTAACGCGATCCATCTGGTTTTCATGTGGTTTCACCGTCTTTCTGTTGGTTTTGTCCGCCGCTCGGTGGGTTGCCGCCGTTCGGGCCGCCCTGTCCGTTCTGATTGTTCGGCGCGCCTTGACCGCCGCCGCCCATCTCATTCGGATTCTCTTCCGAGCCGTCATTTGTCGTGATCGAACCGCCGGTATTGGTATATGTTCCGTCGCAGTCCAGCGCGGTATTTCCGTTGCCGTTGCAGGTCAGATTGAGTGTGCCGCCCGCAATCGTCAATGCGCCGTTGGAGTCCAGACAATCGCCGTCAGAGACAATCGTAAACTCGCCGCCGTTGACGGTAATCGCGCAATTGTCGTTGGCTTCGCCCGGTCGGTTGCTGGTCGCGGAACCATCCGCGGCATTGATGCCGTCATCATTTGACGTAATGTCAAAGGTACCGTCGTCAATCGTGACGGTCAATCCCTCGATACCCTCATAGCAATACGGGATAGAGAATGCGCCGCCCTGAATCGTCACATTGGCATCAGAATGCATCGCATCGTCGCCGGTTTTCAGCGTAAACGTGCCGTCTGTCACGGCAATATCGCCGCCCGCGTGAATGGAATCGTCCACGGTATCCGTCTCAAAGGTACCTCCGTTAATCGTCAAAGTCGTGCCGGATTTGATGCCCTTCTGGCTGGTCGAATCCGTGTCGGTATCGGTGTTTTCGGTTTGGGTCTGATCCTGCTGTCTCGGGTCGCCCATCTGCTCGGTTTTCATGGTCGCGCTTGCGCTTCCCTCGCCGGTCGTGATGGAGAACTTGCCGTCATCAATCTGCACAGACGCACTCGCGCTGATGCCGTCACCGTCCGCATCCAGCGTAAACGTACCGCCTGCAATATAGACAAATCCCTTGTTTGTATCGTCTGTATTTTCCGAATGAATGGCATCCTTGCCGGAGGTAATCTTATAGGTACCGTCCGCAATGCACACGCTGTCCTTGCCGGAAAGGCCCTGACTTGCCGCGGTAATCGTATAGGTTCCGCTGGTCAAGACCAGATCATCCTTGGATACGATGCCGTGTCCTGCCTTGGCGTCAATCGTCAGCGAGCCTTCTCCATTTAGCGTTAAGTCGGATTTAGAGAAAATTACAGCATCTATATTATTATCGTCTATAGCGATATATTCGCCGCCGTTTGTCAGCGTATTTTCCGAGCCGGACGCCGTTGTCACAAAGACCTTATCCGCCTGCGCCACGTAAATGGCGGCGGAGGTGGAGCTTGTGATGTTGACACCGTTCAGCACCAGCTGTACCTTGTCTGTATCCTCCGCATTGACGATAATCTGGCCGTCGTTCAGCGTGCCGGACAAAATATAGGTGCCCTCGTCCGTGATGGTAATCGTGCTGCCGTCAATTTTGACCGCGTTCGAATCGCTGGACGCGCTGTCGCCGGAAAGCGTAATTTTTGCACTGGTTTCCTCATCATATCCGACTTCCAAGTCTCTGCTGGAGAACAGGTCTGTCGTGTCAATCGTCGAGAGGGTCTGTGCCGTGCTCGTGCTGCTCGCGGTTGTCGTCGCGCTTCCGGTGTCGGTGGTTCCGGTTGTGCTGCATCCCGTCAGCGCCAAAACGCCGACCAGCAGCAGACTCATTGCTCGTGTTCGTTTCATATTTGCTTCTCCTTGTTATAGCACACTGGTGGTTGTCTCTTGATTGGAAATCGAGATTTCCAGATTGCCGTTGCGGCAGCGCAGCTTGTCGAGCATCTGCTTTTCTTCGCCTGCACGGCGCAGCGTTACATCATAGGTGAGTTTGAATAAACTGCCCATATTGGTTGTTTTTACCTGTGTCAGTTCATGCGCAGATGTGTATTCCTGCAAAATCGGCGTAAAGACGTCTGTATAGTCCAAATCCTCCGGAATCGTGATGCGCAGGGTCTTATACAATTCTCCGTGCTTTTTGGCACCGAAGTCGATACCACCCAGCAGGGCACTGACGAAGCCGAGCAGCACCGCGCACAAAACCGCATAGCCGATATATCCCATTCCGACAAGCAAGCCGGTTCCCATGGCGAGGAAAATCGCACCGATTTCCTTTGCGGAGCCCGGCACCGAACGGAATCGAACCAGACTGAACGCACCGGCAACCGCAACGCCGGTGCCGACGTTGCCATTGACCATCATAATGACCACGCACACGACCGCCGGAAGCAGCACAAGCGTTGCGACAAAGCTCTTGGTGTACTTGGTGCGGTACATATAGAACCCAGCCAAAATCAGTCCGATGACCAGCGCACTGCACACGCACAGCAGAAAATCCGACAGGGCAATGACCTGTGTCATATCGGTATCAAAAATTCCTTGAAAAATCTTAGCAGACATATTGGTACTCCTCTTGTGTTTTCGTTTTTTGCGATACAATCTCTTGATAGGCTCTCCCATATTTGGAGAACGAAGTTTGGAAAATGCGCGATTCGCGCAGCGCGCGGCACATCCACAGCGGCAGGCCGCCTGCGCACTTGATTTCCATCAGCGTTTGTCCGCATGATAAAATCGGTGTGCCGTAAATCGCACTGCCCAGCGAAACATCGCGTTCTCGATACAAGATGTTTTCGTCAAACGTCACGCGGAACTCGCTGCCGTCCAGCGAATAAAACGCCTCGCGTTCATAGGACAGAAAAACCGCCGGTTCCAGCTTTTTGTAATAGTCTCGGAAATACGCAATCTCCTCGGCAATCTGCGACTGCACCGGCAGCGGCTGCCCCGTCTGAAAGCTGTGCATGACCTGCGCCTCCGGCAGCGTCAGGCGGCGTTTGTATACGACCGACTGATACTTTTTCTTTAATTCCACAAACACCGGATCGCTCGGCGCGACTCTCTGATAGCTGCGGATGCGCAGCTTTTCTTTATATACCGGCTTTTCCAGTGACCGGCGAATGAGCCGATAGTCGGGTGTGTCATAGTAAATATTGCGTATCGTTGTGCGCCCGTAGGCATCTAATTTCATGTGCGGCTGCATCGCCTGCAAAACCGCGTGTTTTTGCTGTCTCGTTAGTAGATATTTGCTCTCATAGCGCTGAAAGGTTGCCTGATACATCCTTTTTCACTCCTTTTTGTCTCGTTCTCGTTTGTCTGGCTTCAGTATACCGGTGCTGACTTAAAGCAACTTTAAAGTCAACCTTAACTCAACTTAAAATTTTCAGGCATAAAAAAACATCCATCGCAGGGATGGATGTTTGATGAGAAATGATTCAATTTTTTACATATCGTTGGTTTTTGCTGTTTGGTTTGTCAGGAAGGGTCATCCGAATCAGATTTTGTTCGATGGCAGGGCGTAAATAATTTCTGCGAAATCCTTCTCTTGACCGCATTCCTAATTTTTCCATCAATGCCATACTGGTATACGGAACATCATATTCCATCACGTCCAATAAATGTTTCACCGATTCTGAAAGCTGCTCGGTATCTCGCATAATCTGAACAGAAATATCATCCAATACTTTATCAATCTGTGCCAGCATAAATTCGATAAAACGAGTCGATGCGCCATCTACATGACATTTTGCAATGGCATCATAGTATTCTTCTTGAAATTTTTCAATCTGACTTTCAATTGGAATATATGCAAATATGGGCTTCCACTTTGCAAGGATAGCAGAATGCCATAGGCGTGCCATTCTGCCGTTTCCATCAGAAAATGGATGAATAAAGACAAATTCATAATGAAAGACACTGCCTAAAATCAGCGGATGAACTCTGTTTTTCGCTTGATTCATCCAGTCAAACAAATCATCCATGAGCTATGGCACAAGCCGCGCAGGCGGTGCCATAAAAATGCATTGGTCACCGCTGAATACGCCTTCTTCTCCGTGACGAAATACGCCCGATTCTTGTACCAGATACTTCGTCATGATACCGTGAAATCGCTGCAAATCCTGTAGGCTGTACGGATTGAATCTGATTGTTCCTTCTTAGATGTGGCTTTGCTTCCAAATGACTAATCGCATCAATGCGTCCGATTTTTTCTGAAATCAACGATACATACGATAGAATGCGATCTGTAATTGTAAAGGGCGATTGATAGTTTCCCACGCAGACGCCTCCGTTATCTTCCGTATTATCTTGCGTACTTTCTTCCTCTATGATACAGGAAAATATAGAAAATTTCAATAGACCGCCGTATACTTATCCTCCATCAGCCACACGGAAAACTCGCCGTAATGCGCAGGGATTTCCCGTCCGCCGTCTCCGCCCAGATTTTTCCCTTATGTGTCGCCACAATAGAAGAGGCTATCGAAAGACCGAGACCATATCCCCCCGTGCGAGAATTTCTCGATGCATCGGTCCGGTAAAACCGGTCGAACAAATGCGGCAGGCTCTCTCTGTCTATCGCCTGCGCTGTGTTGTATACACTTATCTGGATGTGATTTTTATGTTTTTTCAGCGAAACTGTAATTTTCCCGTTTTGGTCAGCATACTTTACCGCGTTGTCCAGCAAAATCGACAGCAGCTGCCGAATCGCTTTTTCGTCTCCGGTCAAAGACAGCATCGGTTCAATCTCGATAGACAGCGTTTTCTCGCGCGTTTTTGCCAGCGCGCCGAAGGTCTCTGCGGTTTCCTGTACGACATCAGACAGGGGAAATGCGATTTTTTCCACCTGCGGCTGTTCCTCCATGCGCGCGAGCATCAGCATACTGTTTGTCAGCTGCGCCAGCCGCTTGGTCTGCGCCTGAATGTCGCTCAGCCATTCATTTTCTCCCACATCCATTTCCAGCACTTGGGCATCTGCGTCAATGATCGTCAGCGGCGTTTTCAATTCGTGTCCGGCATCCGTGATGAACTGCTTTTGCTTTTGATAGGTCTCCGCAAACGGCTTGACAATGCGTCCGGAGACGAACAGCAGCAGCAAAAAGACCGCCAGCAGACCGCCCAGCGAGACACCCGCGCTCGTGTACAAAAAGCGACGGAACGAGGACATCTCTCTGCCGGTATCCAGGAAAATCACATGCGTTTCCTCTCCCACGGTGTATGCAAGATACCGATAGTCGTCGTGGAATCCGCTGGTATCCCCGGATGCGAGAACATCCTGCGCGTAGGAAATCGCCGTTTCGGTGTCTACCGCGGCGATTTTGCCGGTGTTGACGGCGCTTGTCGTGCCGTCCGCCTTCAAAAATACGGTAAAATAGCGCGATTCATACGGCAGCTCGGGGGAAAACTGCTCGTCGTGCTTGTCCGGTTTCTTTCCCATCATCATGGGGAATTCGCCGTCGTTTTCCTGTAGAATAGCCAACACGCTGTCTGCATTTGTCGTAATATCGCGGTAATTGAGCACACTCGCCGCGCCGAGAATCACTGTCAGCACCAAGACCAGCGACAGCATAGACGCGACAATCAGCTTGGTTCGTAATTTCTGTATCATACGATTTCCTCTAACGTGTACCCGGCGTTGCGCATCGCCTTGATTTTAATGTTGGCGTGCAGGGCGGTGAGTTTTTTGCGCAAATACGAGATATACACCCACACGACATTCATCTCGGTCTCGCTGTCATAGCCCCAGATTTTCTCCATAAATCGCTCGGAGGAAATCAGATGGTTTTGATTGCTCATGAGCAGTTCCATCATCTGAAATTCCTTGTTTGCCAAGCGATAGCTGCCGCTCGGCGTGGACAGCTCATAGGTCGCACAGTCCAGCGTCACATTGCCCATGTGCAAAAGCGAATCCGGCTGCGCCGTCTGGGTGCGCGTCATCGCACGAATGCGCGCGAGCAGCTCGCGCGTGTTAAACGGCTTGGTCAAATAGTCGTTCGCACCGGCGTCTAAGCCCAGCACTTTGTCATCTATTTCGGATTTCGCCGTCAGCAAAATGACCGGAATCAAATTGCCCTGCGCGCGAATTTCCTTGAGTACCGTGATGCCGTCTACTTTCGGCATCATAATGTCCAAAATGACGCCGTCATAATTGTTTCCCGCGCTTAAATATTCCAGTGCTTCCTGTCCGTCGTACACGGCATCGACGGAATAATTGTTGCGCTCCAAAATCGCTTTCAGCGCCTTGGACAGCGCCAGCTCATCCTCTGCCAATAATAATCTCATAGCCTTCGCCCCGTTTTCCTAATTGATACGTTAAGTATAGCATATATCGCGCAGCTTAAACAGAGCTTAAAAAGCAAAGCCTCCAGCATTGCTAGAGGCTTTGTCAGGTAAAAACTTGTGTGTTACTTTTTTCCGTGATACAGGAAGGTCACTACCTGTGCGCGGATGCAGGTGTCGTTCGGGGAGAACGTGGTCTCGGACGTACCCGCGGTGATGCCGTTGGCAACTGCCCACACAACCGGCGCATAGTAATAATCCTTGCTTGTCACATCGACAAACGGATTGTCTCCGTCTGCGTTCGGTCTGCCTGCCTCGTTGTACAGGAAGGTGACAACCTGCGCACGGGTGCAGGTATCGTTCGGAGAGAATGTCGTCTCGGAGGTGCCTGCCGTGATGCCGTTTTCCGCTGCCCAGCAAACCGCATCATAGTAATACGCAGAGCGCGGCACATCGGTAAATGCCGGATGACGGGTTGCCTGCGGGCGGCCGTTTGCGTTCCACAGGAACGTCACAACCTGTGCGCGCGTGCAGGCGTCGTTCGGGGAGAACGTCGTCGGAGACGTACCGCCGGTCACGCCCTGATTGCTTGCCCAGCGCACTGCATCGGCATAGTATGCATGGCGCGGCACATCGGTAAACGGCTCACTGCGCTTGATCCAAGACGCGGTTCCGTCTGCCGCATACAGCGAAAGCACGGTTTTGTTGTCTTTCTCGGTCAGGGTATATGGGCTGGAGGACGTGGTGTCGTCCATTGCAGCCAGATACACGCCGGACTGCTTGCTGTCCGAGCCGTCATTGTCGTAGGCATAGAACGTGTAATCCTTTGCCTTAAAATACGCACCGTTGCCTTCCAGATCCACATAGGTTGCGCCGAAGCCGTCTGCATTAAGCTGCATGTACATGGTTGCCTTGCTCTTGCCGGTCTCCTTGCGCAGGGCGGCAATGGTCTCGTCCGAAGCGTCCCACGTGCCGACAAGATCCTCGCGCTGTGCCGCGGTCTGGTCGCTGACCATATCAGCGAGATTTTCTGTGCAGAACAGTGCAATGACGTTGCGCAGCGTGACATCGTTTTTGCCGATGTCATTGCTGGTCTCATGCATCGCAGAGGTCGGAATACCTGCCGCCATCCAGTATGCATACTTGCCCGAATTGTACTTCTGAAGCGCATCCAAATCGCTGCCGTAACGGAATTCAATATGATAGGTTGAACCCGGGGTATCCGGCAGAATCAGGAAATACTTGAACTCGTCCTCGTTGCCATCAAGAGACTGCATGGCAAAGCCGCCGAAATCCTCCAGACCGATTTCCTCGCCAATGTTGTAGTTGCCGATGCACTTGTACGCATGGCGGAAAACCTGCTTGCCGGACGCATCTGTACCGGTAATTTCTGTGCCGTTAAAGGTCAGATTGACGATGTTCTGTGTGAACTGGCAGTCGAATGCCGTGGCATCCGGGTCTTTTTCGTACTTGTCTACAGCTTCCTGACCGTGGACAGTGCCGCCGATAGACGCCTTCATAATCGCGGCTGCCTGGTCTGCCATGTCCTCACCGACAACAGCGGCCGCGCCGTCGTGCCAATACTTGTCGCACTTGCTCTCAAATGTCGCGCCCTGGAACAGTTGCTGATAGGTATCAAACAGCGCATTGAGCTGCTCGCCGGAGTTGGTCTGATCCTTGTCGTCGTCCTGATCGGCGCTCTCATACATGCAGTTTGTCACGCCAACCGTCTGTGTCGCCTGCTTGCCGTTGATGGTCAGGCCGCTGACATCGCACGCCTTGTCTGCAATCGTGCAGCCAGCCGCACGGCCAGCCACCGCACCCGGTGTCGATGCGCCGTAAATCGACGAACTGTCCGTGCCCGCGATAATGCTGCCGGAAACCGAGCAGCCAGCCGCGACAACGAACTGACCCTCCATGCCCATGTAATACATGTTGGTGCCAATCAGGCCGCCGACATGCGTGGCATTCTTCGCGTTGATTTTGAGGTTCTTTACCGAACAATTCTCGACAACCGTTGCCTCGGTGCCGAAGGCTTCCGGCATGTTGCCGTTGCCCGTGTAGCCGCACAGACCGCCAATCGCATGGCCGCCCGGTGCGTTAATCGTCAGATTTTCCACATGATTGTTCTTGATCTCGGTCATGCACTGCATACTGCCGCCGATGCCGCCCATACCGACGCCTTCCTTTGCGCCGGATGCGTCATTGGCGTTAATCGTGCAGTTCTTTGCGGTGCAGCCGGTCACGGTCGTGCCAAAGCCGCCGCCGACAATTGCCGCGCCGCACTCCGCGACATCGTGCTGGACAATGCGTCCGCCGGAGAAATTGTTGTCGCCGGTCGTATTGTCACCGAACAGGTTAATCGTGGTCTGTTCCGCATAGCAATCGACAATCGGAGAACCGCTGCCGCCCACGATACCGCCGACACAGTTCGTGCCTGTAATCGTGTTGGTTTTGCCGCTAGAAGCAGTCAGCTTGATGTTTTTCACGCCGCCCTGCGACATGCCGTAACCGACCAGACCGCCGGTTGCCAGCGCATTGCTGCCAGTCGAGGTGACATTGCACAGGGTCAAATCGGTAATGCTCGCTTGATTCATAGTCACGCCGAAGATACCGACGCCGATGAGATTACCGTTGTCTTTGACTGTGACATTGGAAATCGTCTTTCCGTTGCCGTCCAGCGTGCCGGTAAAGGCTTTTTCCGCCTTCATATTGCCGTTTTCATCGGCATCGGCAAAGGTTACCGCGCCGATTGGCTGGAAATCTGCCACCGATGACAGGTCAATATCCTGTGTCAGAATATAATGTGCCGTCAGATCGTTGCGGATGCTGTCAAACTGCTGCGCCGTTGCAATCTGATACGGATCGTCTGCCGTGCCAGAACCGGCTAACTTTTCCGCCCGCGTTTCCACAGCAAACGCCTGTGCCGGTACGATGGAGAGTACCATCAACATCGCAACCAGTATGGATGAAATCCTCTTTTTCATATACAAACCCCTTTCGAGTGATTTTTTGATGATTCTGTACAAAATCATCAAGGAAATTATACAGGGTTTGCGTGCACTAATTCTACTCCAACAGGTCGGAATGCTCCATATGGTCAGCGAATCGCGGGGATGAAAATAGCCGCCGAAGGGTTACCTCGGCGGCTGGACTTGTCTTTCGTTATTCCTTGCAGATTTTCTCAATCGCGTCCCCAATCAGTTTTGCCATTTGTTCATGCTCTTCCGCGGTCAGGTGCACAAAATCCCGGCAGCCCTTGGCGGTGACCTGTGAGCCGTCCACAAACAGACAGTCGTACTCCTCCGCCAGCTCGCGGAACTGCTTGGCAACCTCCGGCATCATTTCCGCGCTGTGCGCGTCAAACACGCCGTAAAATGTACCGCGGTCAATGTCTCCCATGAGCGGCGGCGCAACCAGCAGAATCTGGGGACAACCGCCGGTATACGACCACGCCTCCGTATTTTGTACCTCTTGAATCATGTTTTCCATCGCCAGACGAATCGTCACCGGCGTGTGTCCAAACATGATTTTCGCGTCATTCGTGCCCAGCATGATAACCAACAGATCCAGCGGTTCATGCGTTTGCAGCAGCGCGGGCAGGGTCTCTGTTCCGTTTCGTCCGCTGTCAAACGGATCATCAAAACAAATGGTTCGTCCGGGCAGTCCCGCTTCGATGATGCGGTGCTGCGGAAAGCGGTTGGCAATGATGCCAGTGAAGCGTTTTTCATACGCCAGTCTGACCTTCGGGTTATCTCCCTGAAAGCCCCAAGTGTTGGAATCGCCATAAAATAAGATGTTCATACAGGTCTCCTCCTTTGCTGTTTTTTCGTTCTCTCTTTTGTCTATCGTACCATGTTTGGGCGCGAGATGCAATAGATTTTTGGGTATTATAACAGCACTCCATCCGGGTTGGATGGGGTGCTGTGTCTGTTTACCTATTTTTCTCACTTGTGCGCGCCGAATCGGTCGTAGCGGAACGCATCAATCGGCAGGGTAGACGTCTTGCCGTCCAGCAGCAGCTCGGACAGCAGCAGGCCGGTAATCGGGCCGATGCCGAAGCCGTGTCCGGTAAAGCCGCAGGCAATCGCCAGTCCCTCTACCTCCTTGCAGGTATCAATGACCGGAACCTTGTCCGCACATTCGTCCATCATGCCGCCCCAGGTTCGTACCAGCTTGGTGTGCTTCAGGCGCGGGAAGAACTCCAAAATCGCGCGGGCGGCTGTCGGAGCGGAAATCGCCTGTGACGGGCTTTGCTCCTCCGAAGCATAGGCGCCGAAATACGGCTCCATGCCGGTGTGTCCGCCAAAGACGAACGAGCCGTGCGGCGTCTGATGGCCGTAAAAGTCCGCCATTGCCGCGCCGAGCATCTGCTCGAACATCGGCGGCTCTGCCTCCGTCACGATGCACTCGAGCAGGGCCTTGTTCATCGGAATATCGACACCGACCGTGTGCAGCAGTGCGCGGCTGCTGTAGCCCGCTGCCACAAGAATGGTCTCGCCCTCAAAGACATCGCCGCAGGCGGTCTTGACATAGCGCAGCTTGCCGCGCTCCATCACCAGCTCCACCGCCTGTTCCTTCGTGTAAAAGTGCACGCCCAGCCGCAGTGCCGCGCGGTAATATGCCAGCGTCGCCTTGAGCGGGTTGGCATGGCCATCGGTCGGACACCACGACGCACAGGTCACTTCCTCTGACAGATACGGGTTGATCTGGCGCACATCGTCGCCGGACAGCATCCGAACATCCAGTCCCAGCGCCGTACAGCGGTCGCACAGACCCTGCAAAATCTTCTGGTGCGCTTCGCTCTTGCCCAGACGCAGGTTTCCCTTCTTGGCGTACTCGACATCCATATCCAGCTCTTCCGAGAGCGTCGGCCACATGTGCTCTACCGCATACATCGCCAGCGGAAGCTCGCGCGGGTCGCGCGCCGACTGACGCACGCCGCCGCCGTTGCGGGAGGAACCGCCGTTTCCGATGATCTCGCTGCCCTCCAGCACGATGACGGAAGCGCCGCGCTTTGCCAAGTAATACGCGGTCGCGTTGCCGATAATGCCGCTGCCGACAATGACCACCTGTGCCTTATCTGTTACCGCCATCATTCCTTGACCTCCTTTGCATAAACGCTCATTTCCACCGGCCGCGCCGGTGCACGCGATGTCGTCATCGGCAGATCCGACGGACGGACACCCAATTCTCTGGCGACAATCGAACGCACCAGACGGGAACACGTCTGTCCCTGACACAGACCCATGCCATTGCGCAGCACGCGCTTGATCTCTGTCAGCGAACGGAATCCGTCGTGTACCGCCCGTCGAATCTCGCCCTTTGTGATCTCCTCACAGCGGCATACAATCATATCATCATCCGGCATCGGTACAAAGGGACCGATGTCTTCGGAACGATTCATCAGCTTATCCATTTACTTGTCCCCTCCATTCGGTCGAAATGCGCGCGCCTTCATCGAAAATTCCTTCGGTACGGCAATTGTCAGCAGCGCCGTGCCGTCGGTCGCCGGACTCTTGCGCAGGGAAATGACTTCCGCCTCGCAGACCGGCTTGCCGGAACGATCCATCGCCGTGCCGGTCTGTCCTTTTTCCGGATACGGCAAAAATTCATAGGCGAGCGTCACGGTTGACCGCTCCTCCTCAAAATCATCGTTGACGAGGAAAATCGCCTGACCCGAGCAGCTGGCGACACACATGCCGCAGCCCGTACATGTTCTCTCGCGGTCTACCACCGGAATGTTGGTAATCTGCTTGCCGACCAGAATACAGCCAAACTTGCAGGCGTCCTGACACGGGTTGCACGGGATGTTCTGGGTGCACTCGATGACCGGATGCACGCCGTGCACCGAAGTGCTCGCCGCCGGAAATGCCTTCAGCTCCTCTTCCTCTACATAGCCCTTTGCCAGCAGATTCTTGGACAGCGCATAGCCCTCCTCGGTCTCGGTCAGATCGGTTCTGCCGCGGTTTTCCTTGGCGAACATGCCCTGCCGCAGCTGGGACAGCGAATCGCGCGCCGCCTGTGCCTGCTGCTTAAAGTCGTCCTCCGGCAGGTATCCAGCGCGGTGCGCCGCCGCCAGACCGGCAATGCGTCCGCCGATCATCGCGGACGATGCCTCCTCAATGCCCGCCACGTCACCGGCGGCGAACAGGCCCGGAATCGTCGTCTCGCCGTATTCGCTGGTCTTTGGAACCAGACCGCCCGGCGTGTCCTCAATCTCACAGCCCGACATGCGGAGCACCTGACTCATCGGAGACAGACCGACCGCCAGACAGATCGTGTCAATATCCAGATGCTTTTCGGTGCCCGGAATCGGCTGGAACTTGCTGTCTACCTCTGCAATGACGGCGCCCTCTACCTGATTTTCTCCCTCGGCACGGACAATCGTGTGCCGCAGATAAAACGGAACGCCATAGCGGGCAACCTTTGCGGCGTGCACGCCGTAGCCGCCGACACGCGGCGCAGCGTCAATCAGTGCCACAACCTCGCAGCCTGCCTGCAGCAGCTGATAGGAGACCACCAGTCCGACGTTGCCGGAGCCAACCATGAGAATTTTCTGACCCGGCTGCACGCCGTGCAGGTTCATCATGGTCTGCGCCGCACCGGCGCCGATGACGCCCGGCTTGGTCCAGCCGTCAAACAAAATCATATTTTCCGCCGCGCCGGTCGCCACAATGATGTTGTCGCCAGAGTACTGCTCAATGTGATCGGCATAACGCACGGTCACGCGCTTTTCCGGGAAAATACCCAGCACGGTTGCGTTGAGACATACGGTGACGCCGACCTCTTCCGCCTCTTTCAGCAGCATCTGGCCGATGCGGAAGCCGCGGATCTTTGCCTTGTGCTCCTTCGAGCCAAAGAACTTGTGAATCTGCTTGAACAGCTGTCCGCCCGGACGCGCGTTCTCGTCAAAGACAATGACATGCATACCCGCTTTTGCGCCTTCAATCGCGGCGGAAAGACCCGCTGGGCCCGCGCCAATGACAATCAATTCATACCGTTTCATTTACGCATCCTCCTTTGGCCCCACGCCATACTGTGTCTGCACCTTCATGCCCGCCTTGAGCGGCGTGATGCACGTGCGGATGTTCGGCACGCCGTCGACTACCATGACGCAGTCGGTACAGCGTCCGATGGCGCAAAACACGCCGCGCGCCTCGCCGGTCTTTCTCGTGTGGCGGTGCTGCAAAATGCCCTGCGCGCGCAGCGCGGCGGCAATCGGCTCGCCCTCATATCCTGTCAGGGTCTTCCCATCCAATGTAAATTCTACCAGAGGACCTTTGTCATAGGTGCCCAAAATCGGGTGTTCTTGGATACGCATGATCGTTCACTCCTAAACCGTAATATTTCTTAGAAAACAAAAAAAGAGGCTTACCGAGGAGATTGTCTCTCGGTAAGACCTCTTTGTCTTGACACGTCTATCTTACGACATTGTCCTTTTTCCGTCAATGCGCGGCATGGACAAAAGTTCTTGTCTATTTTTCGTCCATTTTGTCCATGTGTGTCAATCATTTCGGTTCAATTGTCAATAATGCGTCTATTCTGCGCCGACACCACGCCTCCGCATGGCACGCCGGAGAGATTTGCTCCCACAGAGAGTCCGCGTACTGGTAAAAACCGCTGATGACGGACATCTCCTCCGAATACATGCGGCGCGTGTACTGCCCCGCATCCCACGCCGCCGCCATGCTGTCATCCTGCACGAGCATGTTGCACGGCGGCGAGGTGTGCACCTCCAGCCGCGAAAACGGATAGATCGTCAGCGAATAGTGCGGCGCGCGCAGATGCTCGCGCAAAAAGCGCAGCTGCTGCTTGAGCTGTTCCCGCGTCACGCGGATTTCCCGTCCGACAACGGCGGACAAATCATCGTCAACGATATATTCCTGTTCTAGTGCGTCCTCAATCGCGTCCAGATTGTACAGCTGGCGGCTCTCGCAGCGGGTGCGCGTCGCGGTGCTCTGCTGCCCTGCCGCCATGCACTCGGCATACTGCTCCCCGCTCACCTGATTGTCGCGCAGAATTTCGTCCAGCAGCTCCGGCGGCATGTTGCGAAACGTCGGCAGCTGGTTAATCATATATAATAGGTGCGAGCTGCGCATCCGCTGGCCAATCTGCTGCAAAAACGGAATCAGCCGCCGCGTCTCCATGACCTCAATCATGGGACGGCTGTCCGCCACCAGCGCGTCCGCCATGTCCTCATATAGCCGAACATATTCCGGATCATAGGAAAATGTCGATACTATCTGGTTCGGGTGGGTCGATGTGCTAGACATGAGCAGAGCCGCCCTGCCGCGAATGAGCAACATGTTCTGCCGCAGCGGCAGCGGCTTGGGATTGCGGTAAAAATACGTCCGCACATGGGGCTGCAAATAAATCGGCATCCACTGAAACATCAGTTCCCGCGGGCGATAGGTGTCCGTGAGCTGGTCGAGAATAACCATTGCGTGCTGCGGATTTTCCAGCGCGCGCCGGTTTTCCCGCACGCATTCCTCTACCAGATGGCGCGGGCATGTGCTCCAGTCAATCGCGCCGAAATCCAGCATAATCATTTCCTGCGGTCCCGACAGATCGCGCAGCAGGCGAAACATTGTGTTCTGCGCCTCCATCATCTTCTCTATGCCGATCAGAAGCTCTGTCGGCGCGGAAATGCCGCGCCGCTCCGGTGTCGCCTGTACGTCCGGCTGCTCGGTCAGCGTCAGCCACAGCCGCAGCGCATCTATGCGCTGGTCGCGGCTGTCCAGCGGCAGCGACGGCTGCCACTCGTGCAGCATGTGCGTCAGCACGCCGGTCTTGCGCTCCACGTCGCTGTCCATCGCCCAGTCGGCGATGCGCTGCGCGTATACCGAATCATACCGTAAGATACGCTTGCCCTTTCTCCATTTGCTCATCGTCGAGGTGTCAATCCCAATGCGCTCGGACAGCTCCTTGCCGGAGGTGTCCAGCGTCCGAATCAGCCAGCTCAGCCGTTCTCCTGTCATAGTTTTCCCTTCTTTCCGTGTCATATTCTGTTTCCAGTATAGAGCCGCCGCTCCCGTTTGTCAATAATGTGCCAATTTTTGTCATACAAATGGGTTATGCTTTGCGTCTGCGCACAAAATTGACGAAAAATAGACATTTCATTTTTTACAACATGCAAAATGACAAACGCGGGCATCTCTGCTACAATAGAGGCAACTTAGAAAACAAAGCACGAACAACAAAGGTGTTGTGTACCGAATGGGTACGCAGCGCCTTTTTCTTTTTTTCTGGAAAGGATGGATTTACCATGAACGAACCAAAAGTAGATTTTCTGTATTTGAGCGAACCGGATATGATTCAGGCAGGCGTGCGCGACATGAAGGGCTGTGTCGATGCGATTGAAGAAATGTTCCGTCTGATGAAGGTCGGTGACTACCGCATGGGCGGTGCCAACGGCAACTCCCACGGCTGTATGGTCAGCTTCCCGGAGCACTCCCCGTTCCCGAACATGCCGACCGACGGCCCGGATCGCCGCTTCATGGCGATGCCGGCATATCTCGGCGGCAAGTTCGATATGGCAGGTGTCAAGTGGTACGGCTCCAACGTCGGAAACCGCAAAAAGGGTCTGCCGCGTTCCATCCTGATGCTGACACTCAACGACAAGGACACCGGCGCACCGGTTGCCTATATGTCCGCCAATATTTTGAGCGCGTATCGCACCGGCGCGGTGCCGGGTGTCGGCTTCAAGCACTTCGCCCGCGAGGACGCCAAGGTTGTCGGTATCATCGGCCCGGGCGTCATGAGCAAGACCGCCTTTGCCGCCGCGATGGCTGTCCGTCCAGGCATTGACACACTGAAAATCAAGGGTTCTTCCCTAAAATCCCCGTCGGCACAGAAATTTGCGGATTTTGTCCGCGAGCGCTTCCCGCAGGTGACCAATATCTCGATTGTGGAAACCGAGGAGGAAGCCGTGCGCGATGCGGATATTGTGGAAATCGCAACCTCTTCCCCAACCGGTGATATTTCCACCTATCCGTACATTGCGGAGGAATGGATCAAGCCGGGTGCCATCATCGCCTGCCCTGCCGCCGCGCGCTTTGATGATGATTTTCTCATCAACCGCGCCCGCATCGTCACCGACAACATCAAGCTGTACGAGGCATGGGCTTCGGAAATGCCGTATCCGGCGTATGAGACCGTCCCGATTCCGGCCGTTCACGCCATGGATCTCATTCACGACGGCAAGCTGACGCGCGATGATATCGACGATCTGGGCGACGTGCTCGTCGGCAGCATCCCGACACACCGCAAGAAGGACGAGATTATCATCTATTCCGTCGGCGGTATGCCGACTGAGGATGTCGCATGGGGCACGGTTGTCTACCGCAATGCACTCAAGAAGGGCATCGGCACCAAGCTGAACCTGTGGGATCATCCGGCACTCGCCTGACCGAAAGGAGCTTCGACTATGACTATTTCCCGCGTAGAAATCGTGACATCCATGTCCAAATTGGAGGATTTGCGCATTGAGCTGAGCAAGGTCGGCGTCACCGGCATGACCGTATTGCAGGCGCTGGGCTGCGGCGTGCAGAAGGGTGCCATGGAATTTGCCACCAAAGAAAATAAAATCATGGAGCTGCTGCCCAAGCAAATGATTATTTTGTATGTCCCAGCAGAAAAGGTTCCCAAAATTGAGGACGTTGTCAAGAAATGTCTGTACACCGGTCATATCGGAGACGGAAAGATTTTTGTCTCCGATGTCACCGACGTCATCCGTGTCCGCACCGGCGAGGATGGCGCGGACGCCCTCACCTGATTCTCGGAAGGAACGAATGCGTTATGGAGAAAAAATTAGGCCTGTTCAGCGTCGTCTCCACCGGTGTCGGCCTGATCGTTGCGACAACCTGCCTGATGTCGCTATGTCAGGGTGCCGCGTCCATCGGCGGCATGTTTATCGTCTCGATTGTGCTGGCGTGCGCGCTGAATATGATTACTGCCGCCTCGCTCGCGGAGCTGAATGCGCTCATGCCGAATTTGACTGGCGGTCTGGCGCAGTACACCCTCGCGGGACTCGGCCCCTTTGTCACGCTGGTGTCCATGGTCGGCGGATATGTCGTCTGCAACGCCCTCATGGCACCATCGGAAGGCGCGATGTTTGGTCTCGCCATCAAGGAGCTGACCGGCGTGGGCATCCCTGCCTCCGTCATCAGCGTGGCTCTGACCGCGATTCTGATCGTCATCAATTTATTCGGCGTCGATATGTTCGCCAAAATTCAGAACGTCGTCGCCTTTCTGCTCATCGGTTCGCTGCTGCTGCTCGGTCTCATCGGCGCAATCGGTGCCGGTACCGGCGCGGAAGTCTCTCAGTCGTTCGCGCTGACCGACAACGTGATGGACGGCGTCAACATGGCGGCGGCAGCCTTCTGGCTGTTCATCGGTGTTGAGTTTATCATCCCGATTGCCAAATATGTGGACAATCCGCGCCGCAACATCCCGCTCGGCATGTTCCTCAGCCTCGGCATCATCTGTGTGATTCAAATCGTCATGGTGTTGGGTCTGTATCATTATACCGGCTGGTCGGATCTCGCCGCATCGGACACGCCGCATATTCTGTATGGCATCAGTCTGCTCGGCAATGTCGGCAAGGCATGGATTGGTCTTGTCACGGTGCTCGCCGCCATCAGCACACAGAACTCCGTCATCAACAGCATCACAAAGATCTGCTATGGCATGGCAAAGATGAATATGCTTCCCTCTCTGTTTCAAAAGACCAATCGCCGCGGCGCGCCGTACATCGGCATTTTGATTTACGGCACGGTGATTTTACTCATTGAAGCGACTGGACTGGCAAGCGCATCTTCGCTCTCGTTTATGATTCTGGTGGCATCGGTGTTCTGGATGGTCTCGTATATCATCTCGCACATCAATCTGCTGGTGCTGCGCCGCCGTCTGCCCAAGGCGCCGCGCACATTTAAGATTCCTTTTGGCCCCGTCATTCCGCTCATCGGCATCGCCGGTATGGTGTATATGGTGGTCAACATCTCCACTGATCCCGCACAGCGCGCCGCTATTTTGACCATTGACGCCGTGATCTTTGTGATTCTGGCGATCTATGCGGCACTGTGGTCGAAATTCAAGCTGCGTATGCCGTTGTTCCAGCCGCTGAGTCTGGAAAAGGTCATGGCGATGGAGCATCCCGCTTACTTCCAGCTGCGGCAGGAGGCCGCCCGCAAAAAACGCGAACAGCGGGAAAAGGAACGGCATGTACGAAGTCACTCGGTGTAAATCAAAGAGCTTACTGTCTGTAGAAAGCAGACGGTAAGCTCTTTTTTTGATTAACCAATGAAACACAACATGCATCAATAGCTCCTTTGGAATATTCTGAAACATTGGGCACTGTCTGCATGAAACTATTTCTAAACCAAAATCCCCATATTTGCCAATACAACGGCAGATATGGGGATTTTTTTGTTGTCCACGCCCTGCTGGAAATCAGTGCCCAGCAGTGCAGTACAGGAGCTGGCAAAGAGCGGACAGGATCTTCCCTATACTTCCAAGCTGCTTTCTGGTTAAGGCATGATTCAGCTGTTAAAATCCAGCAGCCTGCAAAATTCCCTGCGGGCGCTGGGTCTGGTTCTGCATCATGCAAAGACCGATTCCCTGCCGGTTGAGCAGGTCGTGGAAGAACAGTATCTGCTCGGCCTGCTCCGTGAGCTGTAATCGCTTGACGGCTTCCCGATCTTCTATGTAGGAACACAAAACTTCCGTTAACAATTAACGGAAGTGAAAAAGAATGTCCAGTATCACTTCACTCTTTCACGAGCTGTTTATCAAATCCAGCTTCTACCAGTCTCTGATATGCTGCCCATACATCGGATGGAATCTCCTGCGGAATCTGAAATCCATTTTTCCCATAAAGGTCAATGCGCTGCAAATCACCGACCAGAATATTGAGAAAATCCTCCACATGCATTTGCTCCGATTGCTGATAATACCGATAATATTCCTCATACGTGTTCTGCGGAGAGGTCACGCGGAAGTTCAAGTCGCTCCATTGTTTCTTGAGTGTTGCATAGATTCTCCGCTCCTTAAATGGCTTATCTACAACCAGATAGTTGGAAAATGACTGTTGTTTTTGCTTCAGCAAAAGTTTCGTATTGTGGATATTTTCTCCGGTATTTGTCGATTCCGATTCGATAACAATTTTCTCCCGAGGAACGCCTCTTTTTACCGCTATCTCAGCAAATGCTATCGCTTCCGGCTTGTTCCAAATCTGTTTGGTGATACGCCCGAACCCACCAGTAAAAACAAGGTATTTCCCGTATCCGGCAAGATACAACTCGGCTGTCCGTTCGGCAACATGCAGATCATGACTGCCAAAACCAAGAATAGCATCCGCCTTTTCCAAGGGCTGATGGAGATGATGATACTCCCACAACACTTTTGCATCTGTATGAACGTCATACATACCATTTTTCCTCCTAACATTGCGAAACGGAAAACTCCAGCGGTTCCTGTGTGAACTGCTGGAGTTTTTTGACTGTAAGGGTTTCCTCTGCTTATCTTTCCACTATATCATAGATTTTCTCAAACTCACCCCGCGCGACAAAATTAAAATCGACATCGACAATCTCGCCGTGCTCATCATATGCGGTAGAATAAAACACAATGATGCTGTCCTTCGGCGTGCGCTCCAGTTTCCCCCACAGCTCGGCGCAAAAATAATGCGCTTCATCCTGCTCGTGAATACACATCTTCTTTCGCGCCTGTAACCAGCAAATCTCCTCACACAACGGCTCTTCGATGCACCACGCCCGCAGCGGCTTGGGAATCTGCTCGT
This sequence comes from bacterium, assembly GCA_963601915.1. GTDB lineage: Bacteria > Bacillota > Clostridia > Oscillospirales > Butyricicoccaceae > Butyricicoccus_A. The sequence goes on from CAVCGL010000008.1 coordinate 79,282, forward strand.
AGGTGCCGTCCGGATGCGCCAGCAGCTTGCCCTCTGCCATCATACGCTGTTCTGCCTCGGTGCCCGCGCCCAGTTCATAGGCGCGGACGGTCTTTCCATGTTTCTTCTGTACAAGCATCGAAATTCTCCTTTTCTTCTTACTTTGATTATATCATATCTTATGAATCAGTGAGATTTTTTCTCGTCATGCGAATCGCGGACACGTCGTCCTCATGCGCCTCTATCACCTCTCCCCTGTCCAATGCGGCGGCGATTTCGGCAATGCCTAACTTCCGTTAATTATTAACGGAAGTGAAAATTAACACCCTCATAAAAAGCCTACTGACGCTGCTCATTCAGCAGTGCCAGCAGGCTTTTATTTGCATATCCTGTATTTTATACTCAATACTTCAATAATCTTCCGTAATCATTCCATTCGCCAAACATTTTTCCAAGCTCCGATTGTTTCACCAGCTTCGTCAGGCGCATTTCAAATACACGCCGATCTTTCTTTTTATCCCGCTGAATGCAGTCGATGCGCACTCTCTGATACAGAGATGGAAATTGACAAAAGTTCTCCCACGCAATCGGATTTTCCTGAAAAGCCTGAAAAATTTCAGCATCAATGACAAAGCTGCTTTCAGATAGATCCGGCAGAGCAGCACGCCCTGCATCCGTCATCAAGCCAAGCTTTTCTAATCTGCGGCAACGTTCCTTGTTTAACTCAGACCATGAACTTCTGGCAGTCCGAGGTGTAAAACGCTGCATATCTATGCCATGAATCTTTTTATGTGTTGTGTCAATCCAGCCAAAACAAAGTGCTTCTTCCACGGCATCTAAATACCATACACAGTCTGTCGGAGGATTTTTTCCCTTCTCTGCAACCATCCAACACTCTGATTCTTTGTCGTGATTCTCTAACAACCAATTTCTAAAATTCGCTCTCGTCGTAATTTTTAAAATATTTTTCGGTTCCATGTCATACTCCCGTTGTCTCTTTTTATCTATTGTATTATACTACGAGCAAAATAAAATTTGAAGTCATAGCTGGAAGGGCCCCACTTCCGTTAATGATTAACGAAAGTCCGCACCGGTAGGGCAGACGCGCGAACTCTCACTTCCGTTAACGATTAACGAAAGTCCGCACCGGTAGGAAAGACGCGCAAATTCCCACTTCCGTTAACGATTAACGAAAGTCTGCACCAGTAGGGAAGAAGCGGGAACTCCCACTTCCGTTAATGATTAACGAAAGTCCGCACCGGTAGGGCAGAAGCGCGAACCCTCCACTTCCGTTAACAATTAACGAAAGTCCGCACCGGTAGGGCAGACGCGCGAACTCCCACTTCCGTTAACAATTAACGAAAGTCTGCACTGGTAGGGAAGATGCGTGAACTTTCACTTCCGTTAACGATTAACGAAAGTCTGCGCCGGTAGGGGAGAAGTGGAAACTCTCACTTCCGTTAACGATTAACGAAAGTCTGCACCGGCAGGGGAGAAGCGCAAATCTCTACTTCCGTTAACAATTAACGAAAGTCTGCGCCGGTAGGGGAGAAGCGCAAATCTCTACTTCCGTTAACAATTAACGAAAGTCTGCGCCGGTAGGGGAGAAGCGCAAATCTCTACTTCCGTTAACAATTAACGAAAGTCTGCGCCGGTAGGGGAGAAGCGCAAATCTCTACTTCCGTTAACAATTAACGAAAGTCTGCGCCGGTAGGGGAGAAGCGCAAATCTCTACTTCCGTTAACAATTAACGAAAGTCTGCGCCGGTAGGGGAGAAGCGCGAACCCTCCACTTCCGTTAACGATTAACGAAAGTCCACGCCGGTAGGGCAGAAGCGGAAACTCCCACTTCCGTTAACGATTAACGAAAGTCTGCACCAGTAGGGCAGAAACGTGAATCTCTACTTCCGTTAACAATTAACGAAAGTCCGCACCGGCAGGGGAGAAGCACGAACCCTCACTTCCGTTAACAATTAACGAAAGCAGACCAGAAAAAAACAGCAGTCTTTTATTGTATCGCACGCTGTCGAAAACTTTTTTTATTTGATTAAAAAAAATGCTTGCTTTTTTCGGAAATCCATTGTATAATATTCGAAGAAGATAAAAAAGACAAGAATGTAAAACACGCTGTGCAAGGCTTTTAATGATTGCGTCTTGTATAGTGTGTTTTGCTTTGTCTCGAAACTTGTCGATACACTTCCGTTAATCATTAACGGAAGTAAAAGCGCAAGAACCCACACGAGGTATACTTCTCGTGTGGGTTCTTGTTGTATTCAGCAAAATCATTTTATTTTACACAGACAAATGGGTATAGTATCCCCCTTAGAAATTAAATCCCTTCAGTTGTTGTCCCATGCTGCGCAGCAACGTTTCGTCATGCATATACGCATGATAAATATACACCTCCGCCAAATACTTGGTGAGCGGCGTCAGCTGTTCAAAGGTATCGTTCCACCAGTCTATTAGTTCCCCACGGCGCACGGCAGCGAGCAGCAGCTGCATTTCATCCATGGCTGTAAACCGTTCTCCGGTCGGGAAATTTTTATGTACGCCAGCTCGATACAGCATAGCAAGGACATAATGTTTGCGATTTCGGATGTCTTTTCGCAGTCGTACCGTCTCCAAAATCTTTTCGACATCCCGACGAGACAGCCTAAACAAGGCTTCCTTGCACGCTTCCGGCGTGACGGAAGCTCCGTCGATATAAATGGTCTTGTCGTCGCAGATTGCATCACAGATGGCGTCCGTCACTTCTTCCGCCTCTTCCGGAGAAAAATCTTCACTGAGCGTATCCTCTTCAATCATGTCCTTGACCACTTCTCTGCAAGCGTCTTTCTCCAGCTCTTTGCTCTGTGCAGCAGACAAATCGCCATTCGGATTGGCAACAGACAGCAGGGTTACACCCTTATTTAATTCTTCTTCCCGAATGCGGCGCGGTTTGCCGTCAGTGTTTGCAATTGGCTCCTCAAAGACCACATATTCGCTGCGAATACGCAAATTTCGCTTGCTTAATACGTCTACGCGTACAACAAAGCCCTCTCGCATGAGCTCATCCATACAGCGCTTGATGCAGCCGATAGATTCTTTGAACACATGAGACAGGCCTTTTAATGTCATCGTCCACCGATCATTTTCCGAAACAGGCGTAAACGAGCTGTCGCGCTGACCAATCAAGTAGGTCATCAACATTTTCGCCTTCATAGAAATCTTTTGCGAATGGATCAGGCTGTTCGGAACCTTGGTAAAACCGGTTTGATATTCTGTTCGATTGATAGTTAAATTAACTGCTACACCCATGATGGAACCTCCGTATCGTAATTTCTGCACAAAAAAAGTGCTGTTATCCTTTAACAACACTTCCATACAATCTTACAATACAAAAAGGATACATCTCTATCAGGGGGCATGGTGTATATGATATATTCTGTATGCTTTTGCAGACACAATGATTGCGCAGAAGATAAAAAATGAGTTAAGACAAGAAAATAAAAGAATAAGAAAAATAAAAAAGAAAATAGAAAACATAATTATGTGTACGATTATTATAGCGGATGTCTGATAACTTGTCAAGATTTTTCTAGCTAGCCATGCTCTATCTCTTATAAATCATAATATTATATCTTTTAGTCTTATATCTAAATCATATTATATATGTGCCTGATTTCGTAATTTCGATTTCCGTAATATCCATTTTCGAAATTACGGAAATCAACACAACGGATGTCACCCTGTGACGAATGCTTTTGAATTTCATTGAAATCTTTTTGCATGTATTGCTTGACGGATAGATGGCAAACAGCATATAATAGATGCATAAAGAGGTGATTTTTATGGCAGGCAATACCAAACTGACGACCGTCCGCTGGCCGGTTGATTTATATAGCAAAATCGAGCGGGAAGCCGAGAAAAAGGGCTTACCTGTTGCGAGTTACATTCGTATGATCGTGAAAGAGCGCATGGACGCGATAGAAGAAAAGGAAGTGGGAAGATGAGCTGTTCTGTCATTGCGTTTTCCAATCAGAAGGGCGGCGTGGGCAAATCGACGTCGGTTGTCGCGGCTGCTGGATGCCTGCTGAGCCGTGGCTATTCGGTGCTGGTGATTGATACCGATCCGCAGGCCACCGCGTCTTCGTATATGGTTCCTGACTTTGAACAGCAGGAAGAGGGAAGAGAGGCTTCGCTGTATCATCTCATCATGGATGAGAATCTCAGCGTGCCGGACAGCATCGTACATACTACGTCCGGCGATTTGATTACCGCTTCCTTTTTGCTCTATGATATGGATCGTCTGGGCGTCGGCACGTCTGCTATCAAGGAGATTGTGGACGAGGTGCGCGCACAGTACGACTTTATTTTGATTGACACGCCGCCGAATCTCGGCTGGCTGCAAACGGCGGCATTGGAAGCAACGGATTATATCGTCATCCCGACCAAGGCGACCGCGCAGAGCATCCGCGGCATCCCGACGTTTTTTGACACGGTGTACTATGTGCAGAACACCAATCCGGAGCTGCGCATCTTGGGCTTCTTGATTACCATGTCCAGTAAGCGTGTGCGCGCCTGCAAGGCGATTGCCGGGGAATTGGAGACCATTGCCCAACAGATGGGCTGTCAGGTGTTCCCGGAATGGATTCGTCTGGCAGAGGGATTGTTTGGTGAATCGGAAGCCATGCACACCAATGTGTTCCAGATGCATCGCAAGAACAATGCGCTCAAGGATTATGAGGCCTTTGTCGATGCGCTTGTAAAGGCGGTGAAGTGACATGGCACGAGGCGGCAAACCGATTATTCCGACAGGCGGTACAGCCCAGCGCATTCAGGATCAGCGCAACCGCTCGACCCATTCGATTCCGCTGGACAAGCTAATTCCGTATCATCGGGAGAATGTGAACGGCAATCCGATTTTCCGTGACTACTCGCAGGACAAGCTGGAGCAGCTGGCGAACAGTCTGGAGCGGGACGGACAGGTAGAGAACATCATTGTGTTCCCGTCCGAGCAGCAGCCGGGCATGTATGAGGTGCTGTCCGGCAAGCAGCGCACGCGCGCCGCGCGGTTGGTACAGCAAAAACATCCCGAGCGCAGCACGCTAAATGCCACAATTTTGGATTTGCAGGCTGTAAAGGCTAACACCTTTGCACTGGGCGATTTGACCTATGTTTTGACCAATGTACACCGCAGAGACCAATTATTGATCTCGGAATTGGGCATGGCGTTTGAGATGCAGTTTCAAGCGGAAAAGCATCAGGGAAAAACGGCAAAGGAAGGAAAGGATACGTTGACGCAGCTGGCAGAGCAGAACCAGACCTCGCCGTCCTTTATCAAGTGCGCCCGACAGTTTATCCCGGCAATTGCCATTCCTGAAATCATTGCCCTGGCAGACAGCGGAAGCATTCCTGTGTCTGCGGCCTCGCAGACGCTGACGCGTATGAACAAGGCGACCCAGCGCGGGCTGATAGACATGCTACGACAGGCAAGCGAGCCGGAAGAGCTGTCCAGCTATTGCAAGAAAAAGCTGACCACGGCCGCCCTGCGCGCCCTCAAGGAGGCGTATGACACGCGCATCGCGGCGGCGGAAGACCCGGAGAGCAACGTCTTGATGCGAGAGGACGTCGCATTTCTGTTCGCAGATACGAAGCCAAAGACCGTGTTCAAAGCACCGACCAAAAAGGCATTACAGGCAGTCATCCCGGAACAACTGTGGGGAGACCAGAAGGCCGCTTCGGAATATCTCGTAAAGGCGATGGAGGAGCTGAAGCGGTATAAGGAAAAGTATGGGGAGCTGTGAGAGACGGAATTACGAAAGCTCCTGCTGACATAAGAGAAAAAACGCGCATATATGCAAGACAAAACCTCAGAGGTTGCAACCTCTGAGGTTTTGTTGTGTGGGAGAATCGCAGATTTATATTGCCATTATTTTCTTGTTCCTATAAAAAACTACGCGCGAAAAAAAGATACAAATTGGAATCAAAATGGTAACACAAAGGGAACAAATGCCAGAGAAGTGCCTTGATTCCGAAATCAAATCGTAGGAAAAACAAGAATTTGAGATAGAAAACCAGCAAAGGTGAGGGATTGACAAAGAGTAAAATCGGTGTAAGATGTAGTTAGCGTCGGCTTACTAGAAGAGAAGTGAAACCAACTATAAAAAACAAAAAATAGAAATTTTGTTGAAAAAAAACGGAAAATTAGCGGAATTAACTCGCAAAGAGATTAGCTAACGTTAATTGCTCTCGGCGCGTTCTGATGGGAGGCAAGAAAATCGTGTATCAGCCGACGGCGTATCTCCTTCGCCATGCACAGCGAATGCCAACACAACCGTATAGGCGGCTAGAACAAATCTTGCCTGCGGATCGGCGGAAGCGTATGCTGTGTTATCGGCGAGAGGAAGATCGAAAAAACTGCGTATTTGCCTATTGTCTGCTGCAATATGCGCTGAAAAGACAGTTCGGCATACGCGGGATGCCGGAGATGCAACTTGCAGATTCGGGAAAACCGTACTTTTCAGACAAGGCCATGCCGCGGTTCAATTGGTCGCATTGTCATGGCGGAATCCTATGCGCTGTGGCCATGCAGGAAGTTGGATGCGATATTCAAGACGATATTTTACATGCACAGGCGCTGTATTCCCGCTGCCTGCATGAACGAGAGCGGAAGAGCCTGCCGCAAGAGGAGGCGGACGCTGCCTTTACGCGGCTTTGGGCGTTGAAGGAGAGCTATCTCAAGTACTTGGGGGTAGGGCTGCGCCGCGATATGAGAGAGCTGGATTATTCCGATTGTGCGCAGCTATGCGGAAGCCGAGACATTGGCGATGCTGTGCTGACATGGGGACGGTGTCCGGGGCTGTATTACAGTGTGTGCGCGCAAGCACCGGCGGATATTTGTGAAATAAACAGCGAAATGCTATACCAAACACTTTGCTGTGAGTAAATAGAGAAAGAAGACAGACTGTATGAAAAAATTATTTTGTATTCCAGGCGCTGGCGCCTCTGCGGTAATGTTTCTGCCGTGGATGAAGGAGCTGAACGGCAGCGAAGATTTCAAGCTGTGCCTGCTGGAGATTCCAGGGCGCGGTATGCGAAAGAAGGACGCGCCGGTCAAAACGATGGAGGAACTGGTGGATGTCCTGATTCAGAAGATGGACATTCAGCTGAAGCCGGATGAATCCTATGTGATTTATGGATACTGCTTTGGTGCGATTATTGGCTATGAATTGTGCCGCAAGCTTCGGATGCTGGGGAAAAAAGAACCCGAGCACTTTTTTTGCAGTTCTATCGGATCACCGGGAAACCGAAAGATTGCGGAACCTGTGTTTGCGAACCGCTCGTTCCGGGGAGAAATTCGACAGATGTTTGTCCGATATTTTCCGGAGCAGCTGTTTACCCACACAGAGAGTTTGGAGAAAATCACTGCGTTGTATACACAGCATGCGTTTGATACATTTGATGAGACGCAGCGCATTCAGCCCGTCCCACTGGACGAACTGATGCAGGACTGTGGCGATCTTGCCGGAAAAGAGGAAAATCTCGCGCGCATTGTGGATTTCGCCAATGACGCGCTGGACATTTTCCAATACGATCAGCAGATGCTGCTGGATTACAGCCATTCCGAGCACGAGCCGTTTTTGCTGGAGTGCCCGCTGACCGTGATGCGCGGCGAGCAGGACACGCTGACCGGAGAAGCAGATCTCATGGAGTGGAAGGATTACTGTGACGGCGGCTTGGCGTTAAAGACCGTGTGCGGCAATCACTTTACCTTTGAGGAGAGCCGCGACGAGATCATGGAGATTATCCAACAGGAGAGCGGCGAAGACAGCATGATGATTTTAGATATTTGAGCAGAAGTAAAGGAGTGAAAAAGCGATGCAGTATCATCAAATTGCAGTCATTGGCATGAGCGGGCGGTTTGCCCAGTCGGAAACGCTGCTGGATTTCCGGCGCGTGCTCAGCCGAAAGCAGGACTGTATTGCGGAGGTGTCGGAAAAGCGCAAGCGTCTGCTGGGCTTAGAACCGGATGCCGACTGCATTCAGTTGGGAAGCATCGAGGACATTGACTGCTTCGACCACAAGTATTTCGGCATTCCGTCCAAAGAGGCGGATTTTATGAGTCCGGAACAACGATTGGGCTTGGAACTCGCAACCGAAGCCGTCCTCAATGCGGGCTATTCGTTGGAGCAGTTCCGCGGGAAAAATTGCGGCGTGTTGGTTTCCAGCTCGGAAGTCGCGTACAACAAAGAACGCGCCGCATCGACATCCCTGTCGGTGCTGGGCAATATGAAATTGATGATCTGTGGAAAGATTGCGTATTTTCTCGATCTGCGCGCAGCCAATGCCATGTATGACGCGGGCTGCTCGTCCTCGTTGGCAGCGATTCACGATGCGTGCATCAAGCTGATGACGGAGGAATGGGAGTATGCGCTGGTCGGAGGCATTTCTCTGTTCACGGACATCGAAGACAAGAAAAAACAGAAATATCAGACCATGGGTTTATTGTCTCCAGAGTACCGCAGCAAGGCATTCGATGAGCAGGCAGACGGCACGAGCGCAGGAGAAGGCGCGGCCTTTGTTTTGCTCAAGCGATTGACAGATGCGGAGCGCGATGGCGACTTTATTTATGGCGTGCTGACCTCCGGCGCGGTCAATGGGGACGGCGCGCGGTGCAGCAAGGTGACGATGCCGAGCCCGGAGGCGCAGAGACAGGTCATTGAACGGGCATGGCGCGACAGCGGCAATCCGCAGCTCACAGAGATTGAGGCGCACGGCATAGGAAACAAAATCGGTGATTCCGTCGAAGCGGAAGCCCTGTTTGAAAATTTGCGTGCCGCTGGGCTGGACAAAAAAGAAATTTTGCTCAGTGCGGTCAAAACCAACATTGGACACTTGTATGAAGCCGCCGGTGTGGCAAGCCTGGTAAAGGTATTGCTGGGCTTCCGCTATGATGAGGCGTATCCGCTGGCAAACTTCCAGCAGGCGAACGCCCTGATTGATTTTGCTTCGGTGGGATTGACCCCGTTGACCGAAACCCGACATTTTTCGCCGGGCAGCCATCGTGTAGCTGGCATCGACGGTTTCGGAATCAGCGGAACCAACGTCCATGTTTTGGTAGAAAATTATGCCAGCCAGCCGGTGCAGGAGCACGATGACGCGCCGAGTCTTGTCAAGCTGAGCGCCCAGAGTGAGGAATCCTTCTATGGCAACAGCGAGCGGTTTGCGCAGGCACTTCGAGACGGCAAGACGGACTATGCGACTGCTGTGTACACGATGAACACAGCGCGCGACGACGGTGCCGTGCGTCGGCTGGTCTATTGCGACAGCAGGCAGGATCTGCTGGAACGGCTGGATATGATGCGTCCGACCGCGTCGCAGCAGCCCAAGAAGCTCGTGTTTGTGCTCAAGCAGGAGGACTGCGAGCAGGTATCGTGCGGGGCGTATGAGACGCTGTTTCCCGGTATGCGCTCGTTTTGGAAGGAGACCGGCACACCGGATCTGACGTTCAAGTGCGCGGCCTATCGGTATCTGGCCGCGTGCGGCATGACCCCGGACTATGTTTTGGCGGACAAAACCGGCAAGGCGGTGGTACAGTATGCCGCGGGACGCCGGAGCCTAGAGGACTTGCAGGCAGCCGCGAGCCAGACGGACAATGATTATACCAAGGTGGTCAAGCAGCTGGAGAAGTTAGCGAAAGATAACGATTTACTGGTTGTCGATTTTGGACACAAGGGTGCCCTGCGCCAGCTGGTTTGCATCGAGGGCGTACAAGTCTTGTCCGTGGCGCGTCCGCGTGAAATGGCAGGGCTGTTTGTCGATTGGTACAACAGCGGCAAGTCCATCGACTGGGAGGCGTTCTATCAGGAAAAGCGGCCGCGCGTGTGCCTGCCCGGCTATGCGTTTGAGAAGTGCAGCCATTGGATCACGCCGGAGAAAAAGCAGGCGGAGCGCGTTGCCAGCGTGACGCCGAGCCTTGTGCCGCTGTCATCGGCACCGGCAGCCCCGGCGCCAGCCGAGCCGATCCAGCTGCCGCATTTGGCGCAGCCAATCAAAATGCCGCATCTCGCACAGGCACCGGCGCAAACCGAGCAGGCGAAACCGGCGCCGCCGACAAACGGGGACGGAAAGCTGATTCAAGTCGAGCAGTTTTTGGAAAAGCTCTGGATGAAAATTTTGAATTTCTCTGACAGCATTGCTTACGACGAGGACTTCTTTTATTTGGGCGGCAACTCGCTGCTCATTGAGATGATGGCGGACCCGATTGAGCAGCAATTCGGCATTGACTTTGATATTTATGAAATTTATGAGAACGAGACGATTGAAAAGCTCGCACATCGTATTTTGGAGACTGCATCGTAAGGAGGTTGATAGAGATGAATACGCTGGTTCAGCTGGTCAGACAGCAGGCAGAGAGCCGGCCGGAGCATCCGGCTGTCATCTATCGCGGCGAATGCCTGACCTATGGAAAGCTGTATGAGAGCGCGGCGCGCATGACCGCGCTGCTGCGCAGTATGGGCTTGCAGCCGGGAGATCGCGTGATGCTGGAGGCGGTACCGAAGCCAATTTTTGTCGCGGCATTTCTTGCGGTGCAGGCTGTCGGTGCCGTGACGATTCCGGTGGCGCGGGCGGAAAAACGCCACGTACTGGACTACATCACCGAACTGACAGGCGCACGCCTGTATTTACATGCGTCGGCGGTGCGGGATTTTTGCGTGACAGCGGTTCCATACCACGATATGGAACGCGCCATGGTACAGGCGCCGCTGGAGGAAGCCGCACCGGTTGACGAGACGACGCTGTTGGAGCTGATTTTCACGACGGGCTCGACCGGACGACCCAAGGGAGCCATGCACACGGCAGGTGCTCTGTGGTGCAATATAAAAAACACCAGAGACGGCATTGGGATGCGGGAGAGCGATGTCGTGCTCATCCCGCTGCCGCTCAATCACTCGTTTGCCCTGCGCGTGCTGCGATCCGCGTTTGCGGTCGGTGCCACGGTTGTGCTGCAAAACAGTGCCGTTTCCGTCAAAGAAACCGCGGAAAACATCCGGCAGTTCCACTGCACCGCGGCGATCAGCGTCAGTGTTGCGATGGAAACTATGTTGCACACGGTCGGAGAGGAGCAGGTGCAGCGCATGTTTGGCGGTCTGCGGTATATCGAATTCAGTGCGGGAGCCGTGTCGGTTCCGCTGCGCAAGCGGCTGTTAGACCTGCTGCCCGACACGCAGATTCACAACACGTGGGGTTCCTCGGAGAGCGGCGGCTGCCTGTTTCTCAATGTCAGCGAACGGACGGATAAAATCACCTCTGCCGGACGACCATTAGACGGTATTGAGGTCGGCATTGTCGATGCGGACGGAGCGCTGATGGACGGCATCGGCCCGGACACCGTCGGACGGCTCGCGCTGCGCGGCGGTATGCAGATGTCCGGCTATTACGGACAGGAGGAGCTGACGCGGGAGACCCTGCGCGACGGCTGGATGCTGGTCAACGATCTGGTTTGGCGCGATGCAGACGGATATTTGTACATGGTTGGCCGGGCGGATGACATCATCAATGTCGGCGGCGAAAAGGTTGCGCCGCGTGAAATTGAAGAACAGGTGATGCAATCGGGATGGCTCACCGAGTGCATGGTGCTCGGCGTGGAGGACAAAAAGGGCAGTATGGGACAGGTTCCAGCCTTGTTTTATGTGGCAAAGGATGCGAATCATCCGGTTTCGGCAGAGGAGCTGAAAATGTATCTGAGCCGAGAGCTGCCGCAGCACAAAGTGCCGCAGGAATACATCAGCCTGTCAGCGATTCCGCGCAATGCCATGGGAAAACCGGACCGCAAGGCACTCAAGCGCGATTGGGAAATGCAGAGCAGCACCAATGAGACCATTGAGACCATTTTCCAGCGCCGCAGCATTCGTTCGTTTCAGGACAAAGCCGTGCCTGCGCACATGATTTCTGTGCTGTTGGCGTGCGCCAAAGCCGCGCCATCCGGCAAAAATCTCAAAACGCGCCGGTTTACGGTTATTCAGGATGCCGCGGAAATTGCGGCATTCAAACAGGTGATACAAGAGGCGACGGCAAAGAACCACCTGCCGCTCAACGGATTTGAACATCCGCCGCTGTTGATTTTGATCTCCAACGATCGGCGCAATCAGGATGGCATTCAGGATGCCGCGGTGTCAGCGGAGAATATCATGCTGGCGGCGACGTCGCTGGGCTTGGGCAGCGTGTGACTCAATGCGTTGATGACGCTGTGCGACGAGCCGACCATCCGCGCAAAGCTGGAGGAATATCATATTCCCCGCAACCATATTGTATGGGCGATGATGGCGATTGGATGGCCGACCGCGCCGGGAACCGTACCGGAAGAGCGCGGCAATGAAGTCTATTACGTGGGAGGAGAGAACGGATGAGCGAGAGCCAGACCGTGGTGCTGCGACGAGGCGGACCGACACCGCCGAGCGCGATTCGCTTTGCCAGAGATCTGCTGCTGCGCGAGGGCGCGTGGCAGGAGCGAACGCTGCTCTGCCTATCCGAACCACAGGATACTGTCGAGATGACCTATCGTGCGCTGCAGGAACGCGCCCAGACGGCGGCGGCAAATCTGCAGGCGATGGGCATCGGCTGCGGGGACAGCGTGTGTGTCTCCGTGCGCAACAGAGCGAGCTTTTTGACCGCATTTTGGGGTGTCGTGCTCAGCGGCGCGGCGGCGATTCCCATCGAGCACACGGCGTTCGGCAGACAGAAGGAGGAGGCGGCGCGGAGCAGAATTGCCAGTATCCAGCGCATTGCACAGCCCAAGGCGATGATTACCGATTGGTTGGAGCCGATAGACGGCGTGCCGATCTTAACGCCGGAGCAATTGACGGCGGAACCTGCGCAGGCATGGCACGCGCAGCCGCTGGATGACGAGCATGTGATGATGATTTTGTTTACCTCCGGCAGCACGGGACAGCCAAAGGGGGTTCCGATTACCGAGCGAATGCTGCGGGCAAATCTTGCCGGACATGCGGCCGCGTTTCCATTTACGCCGGACGACATTTTCTTGAACTGGATGCCGCTGGATCACTCTGCCGCTATGGTGCAGGCGCATTTGCTGCCGGTATATATGCAGAGTTCTCAAATTCAGATTTCCACGAGCAGAATTCTTTCCGAACCGGCGCAGTGGATGCAGCTGGCAAGTCAATATCAGGTGACGATCAGCTGGGCGCCGAATTTCGCCTATGAATTAGCGAGTGCTAATATTGAGATGCCGCATCCCCTCGATCTCTCTCGGATTCGCTGCCTGTTCAGCGCAGGCGAGACCGTGACGCGGACGGCGTGCGAGCACTTTGTCCGGCGGTGGGCGCCGTTTGGCCTGCAAGACGATGTGATTCACGTCGGCTGGGGCATGACCGAGACCGCGGGATATATGCTGACCTCGCAGGGATGGAAACATAACGCCTCGGTCGGCAGCATCTGTTCGACCGGCGAACCGATTGCGGGCGTCGAAGTCGGCGTACAGTATCGGGAGGATGGATACGGCGAACTGCTGGTGCGCGGCGACACGGTTGCACAGACCTATGTCGGCGGATGCGATGAAATGTGCTGTGATACGGATGGCTGGCTGCACTCGGGCGACGAGATTTTCGTGCAGGGTGACACGTTCGTCATTGTGGGACGGCAAAAGGATATTTTTATTCGCAACGGGCTCAACATTTCCTGCGCAGAGATGGAGGCGCGCATCCTGCAAGAGCTGCCGAACGATTGTGCGCAGGTCGTTTGCGTGGTGCTGCCGGATACGGACAGCGGAAGGGATCAGCTGGCGGTCTTTGCCGTTTGCGATCCCCAAAATCAGGCGGCGTGCAGTAAGCAGCTGTGCCGGGTGCTGATTGTGCATTTCGGATTCAGCTATGATGTCCTGATTTTTGTCTCGCCGGAGCAAATCCCGCGGACGGGCGTCGGCAAGATCCGGCGCAAGACGCTGCGGCAGCTGCTGGAGAGCGGCGCGCTGACCCCGTACCGCGAGCCGGAAATGCAGCCGTGCGCGAACGAGTCCCAAGAGCACAAGCAGCACACAGAAAAAATGCTCGCGCTGTGGCAGACGGTTCTCCACGACGCGCAGCTGACAGCGCAGGATAATTTCTTTCTTTCCGGCGGCTCATCGGCGCAGATTCCGCGCCTGCTCGCCATGATTGCGGACACCTTCGGGCGAACGATTCACGCGACGGATCTTTTGAATGCGCCGACGGTCGAGCAGTTGGTCCGCGCGCTGTTCACAGCTTCCCCGCAGGAGGAAGAAGCGCAGACCGATGATCTGCTGGATGAGATAGACATTCTGGACATCTAAACAGGAAAGGAGCCAGCAAAATGAAACTGTTTTGTTTGGTGCACGCGGGTGGATTTGCCATGCGGTACGACGCGATGGCAGACCTCCTGGCGAAACAGTCAAATGACGGAATCACCATGATTCCGTTGGAATATGCCGGACGAGGAAAAAAATACGGGCAGCCGTTTTTTTCGACGTTTGACGAGCTGACGCGCAGCATGAGCGAGGAAATTGCCGGTATGCTCGGCCCGTCGGAACCGTATTGCTTGTTCGGACACAGCATGGGTGCGTATGCGGCGATTGAGACGGCATATCAGATGCAGGCAGTGCATCACAATGCCCCCGTGATGACGATCCTCTCCGGCGCGGCCTCTCCGTATTTGGCGGCCAAGCAGGAAGTGGGGATGTCGAACGAAGAGATGATCTCCTACCTGCGTGACATCGGCGGCACGGAGAAAAATGTGCTGAAAAACCGCATTTTTGAGACCGAATTGCTGCCGATCTTGCAGGCGGATTTGAATACGCTGCGAACCTATCGGTTTGCCCATGAAGGGCAGTCGCTTTCGTCTTATCTCGTGGCGACGTATGGACGAGAGGACCCTGCGTATCAGATCGGACAGGTGGAGGACTGGAAAACGGCGGTCGGCAAGGACATCGTGATGCAGACCTTCCCGGGCGATCACTTCTATTTTGAAAAGGACATCGAGGGATATACAGACTTTCTGTGCGAGCAGTACCGCAAGGCGTTGGCGGCGTATGCGGAAAAGGCCGGTGGGTATCCGCTGACGGACATTCAGCGGAGCTATTTGCTCGGACGCAATGCGGCGTTTTCCTCCGGCGGCGTATCGACGCATGTCTATTTTGAATTTGAAAATCATGTAGACATTCGTCGCTATGAAGCAGCACTCAACAAGGCGATTCGCCGCCATCCGATGCTGCACACGGCCATTTATCCGGGCGGCTATCAGTGCGAGCTGGACCCGATTCCGACATATCAGATCCCAACATATGATATGTCAGGGGCATCGGAACAGGAAAAGAAGGCCCTGATTTTGCAGCGGCGGCAGGAGCTGTCGCATAAAATCTTTGCGGTTGGCGCGTGGCCGATGTTCGCAGTGGAGGCCATTCGGCTGTCAGAGACAGAGACCTATCTGTTTTACAGCTTTGACCTGATGATTGCGGACGGCAGCAGCCTGCGTCTGCTGCTGCGCGAATGCATGGAGTATTACCGCGATCCGGCGGCGACAGAGGACGCGCTGCCGATGTCGTTTCGTGATTATGTCCTCAAATCCGAGGTCAAAAAGAGCAAAAAGAAGTATACCAGCGATCGGCAATACTGGGAGCAGCGATTGGAGCGCATGGCGCCGCCGCCGGATCTGTCGTATGCTGCGGCGGACAGCGACAAGCCGCAGTTTGAGCGTCTGACATGGAACATGAGCAGGAGCTGCTGGGAGAATTTGCAGGCGCAGTTTGGCAAGCGGCAGATTACGGCATCGAATTTTTTCCTCACGGCCTATGCCGCCGTGCTGGGGCATTATGCACCGGGAAAAGATTTTTGTTTGAACGTCACGCTGACCAATCGAACCAGCTTTGCCGGAAAGCTGCTGCGGACGCTGGGCGACTTTACTTCACTCCTGCTGCTGGAAATTCCGGCAGGAAAGGAAACCGAGAGCTTTTGGGACAAGGCACAACAGGTGCAGGCGCAATTTCTCAAAGACTACCAGCATCGCGCCTTTGACGGCGTGCTGGTGGAGCAGGAGATTGGCCGCGTTCGCGGAGAGCAGGCGCTGTATCCGGTTGTGTTTACCAGCATGATTGGGATGCGGTACACGGAGGATTTCGACCAATATCTCGGCACGGTCAAATACAGCGTCAGCCAGACACCGCAGGTTTATCTGGACTTCCAGCTGATGGAGACAGAGGACGGCCTGATGCTGACCTGGGACTATCTGGTACACAAATTTGACCGCAGACAGATTACCGAGATGTTTGCGATGTTCCGCGCGTTGGTGGAGCAGCTCGCAGAGGGGGAACAGGAAGTCCCGTATCTGCGTCCGGCGAGTGAAGCGCTGATGCAGCAAATCGAGCGCTACAATGCGACGCAGGTAGATCTGCCGGTAAAGCCGATGCACGTGCTGTTCCAGCAGGCCGCCGCGCGCTTCCCAGACCGCCCGGCGGTGACAGATGAAACCGGAACGCTGACCTATGCGCAGCTGGATCAGCTGTCGGATGCGCTGGCAGCGGCCTTGCAGCGGGATGGCGTGAAAAAGGGAACGTTGGTTGCGGTGGAAGGCTGGCGCAGAAAGGAAACGATTGTCCAGCTGATGGCGGTGCTCAAAGCGGGCGCGGCCTATGTCCCGATTGATCCGTCCTATCCGCAGGAGCGCAAGGACGATATTGTGAGACAGGGAAACATCACCCACTATCTGCGCGATTGGAAACCGGCAGAGAGCACAGGTGCACGGGAGCCGGTGGAGCTGGACGGATCGGAGATGGCGTACATCATCTTTACCTCCGGCAGCACAGGAAATCCGAAGGGCGTCGTCATCACGCATCATGAGGCATCCAATACGCTGTTGAGCATCAACCGGCGGTTTGGTGTCGATGAGACGGACAAGGTGCTCGGCATCTCCTCGATGTGCTTTGATCTGTCGGTATATGACATCTTTGGCACACTGGCGGCAGGCGCAGAGCTGGTCATGGTGCCGGATCTGCACGACATACTGCACATGGCACAGCTCGTGCAGGAGCATCGCATCACGCTGTGGAACTCGGTTCCGGCAATTATGCAGCTGCTCATGGATGTCACAGGTGGAAAAAATCTCACATCGCTGCGCACGATACTGCTGAGCGGTGACTGGATTTCTCCGACATTGGCGCGAGAGATTCGGAAAACCCTGCCGGATGCGGCGTTGTACAGCCTAGGCGGTGCGACAGAGGGCGCGATTTGGTCGATTTATTATCCTGTGCACACTGTGGGAGAGCACAGCCGCATTCCCTATGGATACCCGCTCGACAACCAGCAGTGCTATGTGCTGGATGCCAACGACCGCATTTGCCCGTGGAACGTCATCGGCGAAATTGTCATTGGCGGCGACGGCGTGGCGGAAGGGTATCTGAACCAGCCGGAAATCACGGCGCGGCAGTTTGAGCAGCATCCGACGCTCGGACGCATCTACCACACCGGTGATCTCGGACGGTACTGCCCGGAGGGCTGGATTGAAATTCTGGGACGCATGGACGGACAGGTCAAGGTCAACGGCTTCCGCATTGAAAAGGGAGAAATTGAAAGCGTTTTGGGACGACTGCCGTTTGTCAAGCAGGCGGTCGCGGAGCCGGTAGAGCTGCGCGGGCGCAAGCAGCTGGCGGCGTTCGTTGTCGGAGAGCATGAGCTGCGTGAGGATGAGTGGAAGCAGCTGCGGCAGGAGGCCATGAACCGGCTGACGGCGTATATGGTGCCGATGTTCTATGTGCCGGTGGATGACATTCCGCTGACGGCAAACGGAAAGGTAGACCGAAAACAGCTTCAAAATCTCTTTTTGGCGTACAATGTGCAGTCCAAAACACAGCCGGAGACCGAGATGCAGAAAACCGTGTTTGCCCTGTTCCAAAAGAATCTCGGCTACGATGATTTCGGCATGGATGACAGCTTTTTGCAGATCGGCATGGATTCCGTATCTATTTTGAAAATCACCTCGGATCTGAGCAAAACCTTTGGCATGGATGTCAGCTTTGAGCGCGTGATGAACTGCACCAATATCAAGACGCTGGCAGAGATGATCGAGGACATGGGAGGAACTTGCAGTGAAAACCTTTTGGGAACTGACGCGAAAGCAGTATGAGGACGAGAGCGAACACCCGACGTATCTGGTGCGCGATGCCGTTGGAGATACCTATCTCGCCAAAACCCGACGGGAGATCATCGAAAAGGCGGTACAGGTTGCGCGATGGCTGGGAAACGACCGCGTCAGGCATGTGGGCGTGTATATAGATCCGTCTACGGACTGGGTTTCCGCGTACTTGGGAACCGTGATTTCGGGCAATGTGGCGGTTTTGCTGGATAAGCGGCTGCCGCAGGAAACGATTGTCAGCTATGTCCATCGGGCGGATGTCACGTGCGTCGTATATGATACCATGCAGGAAACGCTGGCTTCTGCGCTGCGCGCGCAGGGCAGCCAGGTGGTTTCGCTGGCGCGCGCCGTACAGGATCAACCGGCAGACCATGTGCTGGACTACGACGGCGCGGCACAGCCGGACGCGCTGTGCACAATGGTGTTTACATCGGGCACGACGGGGCAGGCGAAATGCGTCATGCTCAGTCAGAACAATATTGTCAGCAATATTCTGGACACGATTGCCATTTGCGACTATACGGCGGATCAGAGCTTTTTGAGTGTTCTGCCGGTGGCGCACGCTTTTGGCATGACCCAGTGCACGCTCGCCCCGTTCTTTAACGGCGGGGATATGCTGTTTGCGACCTCGCATTTGGATTTGCTCAAAAACATGCAGCGCTACCAGCCGACCTTTACGGTATTGATTCCGATGATGCTGGAATTTTTGTATCAGCGGCTGCGCGGGATGCAGAAGCGGTTTCCGCAGCTGTCCAAACGGGAGGCGGCGCAAAAGCTGTTCGGGCACAACCTGCGATATATCGGCGTTGGCGGTGCGGCGTCCAATGCGGACACGGTGCGCGCCATGCTGGAGTATGGCATTACGGTGCGGCCGGGATACGGCATGACGGAAAATTCGCCGGTGGCCACCGTGAATTTGCTGCGCGACCCAGAGCAGGCCGCGTCTATCGGTGAGCCGACGCCGCACACACAGGTGAAGCTGGTGGACGGCGAGATATGGATTCACTCTCCCTCCGTCATGCTCGGTTATTACAAAGATGCGGATGCGACGGCGGAAATGCTTTCCGATCGCTGGTTAAAAACCGGAGATCTGGGGCGGTTTGATGAAACGGGCGCACTGTATCTGACCGGACGAAAAAAGAATTTGATTGTGCTGAGCAGTGGAGAAAATATCTCTCCGGAGTATGTCGAGCAGCTGCTCCGGGAAAACGGGAGTGTCCGCGAGGTGTGCGTGTCGGAAAACAATGACCGTCTGATCGCGGAGATTTATCCGACGGATGCCGTGCTGGAAAAAGACGCGGCAGGGCGCGAGGCGGCCGTGCTGGAGGCGGTCAATCAGACCAATCAAAGGCTGCCGTTTTATTCCCGCGTTATGGACATCACGGTGCGGACGAAGGCGTTCCCCAAGAATATCTATGGTAAAATTGTAAGAGCCTGAGGGCTGTTTTAGGAGGCATTGACATGAGTGATTTGGAAATCGAAATCAGAGACATTGTGGCGGACATCTTGGATATTGAGGAGCCGGAGGAGCTGGATGCGTCCACCGAGTTCTTCAGCATCGGCGGCAATTCGCTGACCGCCATGATGGTGGTTGAGGCGATTCAGAACCAATACAGCATCGACTTTGATTTCTCCGGCATGATTCAGCACACCACGATTGGCGATATGAGCAAGCTGGTTGCGGAAAAGCTGCACGAACAACAGGCAAACGTTGCCGTCGGCACATGCTGCAAGGAGGAATAACCGGTGAAACAGAAAAAACTGTCCATATATACCTTTATCGGGGCGCGAAAGCAGGGATTTATCCTGTCCGTCATTCTGTCGCTGTTGGGCGTTGCCGCGGAGATGGTTCCGTACTTTGTCGGCGTTCGGGTCATTTGCATGATGTATGAGGGGCAGAGCGATCTGCATGCGTATGTGCTGCCGCTGGGCATTGCCGTCGCGGCGTATATCGCGCGTGCGCTTCTCACGACGCTCTCGACATGGGCATCGCACAAAGCGACATTTGATGTACTCTACGAGATTCGCTGCGCGCTCATCGAAAAGATGAAGCGGGTGCCGCTGGGATATATTCAGGAAACCCCGACCGGCACACTAAAAAATACCATTGTGGATAATGTAGACGGCTTGGAGCAGTATCTCGCCCATTATATTCCGGAGCTGACCGCCAATTTGCTGGTGCCGCTGGTGCTGCTCATTTATTTGTTTATCGTCAGCTGGCAGATGACGCTCGTTATGTTCCTGACGCTTCCGGCGGTTGTGCTGTGCTGTGTCGGCATGATGCGCGGCTTTGACGAGAAGTGCCGCAAGTTCTATGCGGCAAAAGATGCCGTGAACGATGCGGTCATCGAGTATGTCAATGGCATTGAGGTCATCAAGGCGTTCAACCGCTCGGCGGATTCCTATGCCAAGTATTCCAATGCCGTGTACAATAATGCCAAGTTTGGCTATGAGTGGCAGAAGGGCGCACAGGGATTTTTGTCCGGTGCCATTTGCATTCTGCACTCTACCATGCTGACCATTCTGCCGATTGGCTATTATTTCTGGCATAAGGACAGCATTTCGGTAGAAGTGCTGCTGACCTTTATTATTTTGGCGATTGGCCTCATGACACCGATGATTAAAGCGATGTTTATGTTTGAGACCACGACAAAGATGGAGGCAGAGTTCGACAAAATTGCCGCTGTGCTGGAGGCACCGGAGCTGGTTCGGCCGGAGACAAGTGCACCGCTCACTGGTCATGAGGTCGTGCTGAAAAACGTCAGCTTCCGCTATCAGAATGCGGAGGACAGCGCAATGATTCTCAAGGGCATCAATCTGACCATGAAGCCGAACAAGGTCACGGCACTGGTCGGCCCGTCGGGCAGCGGCAAATCCACGATTGCGAAATTGATTGCCGGATTCTGGGATGTCAATGCAGGCGAAATCTCCATTGGCGGCGTGCCGCTGCGGCAGCTGTCACAGGAGAACCTCAACCAAAGCATTGCCTATGTCTCGCAGGACAGCTTCCTGTTTAATGATACGGTCATGGAAAATATCCGCATTGGCCGAAAGGGTGCGACGGATGAGGATGTCAAAAACGCGGCGAAGGCGTGCGGCTGCCATGAATTTATTGAACAGCTGGAGCACGGCTATCAGACGATGGTCGGAGACAAGGGCGGCCATCTGTCCGGCGGTGAGCGGCAGAGAATCACCATTGTGCGCGCCATGCTGAAAAATGCGCCGATTGTCATTTTGGATGAAGCGACATCGTTTACGGATCCGGAAAATGAAGCGGTATTACAGCGGTCGATTTCTCGTCTGGTTGCGGGCAAGACCTTGATTATCATTGCGCACCGGTTGTCTACCATCGCGGATGCGGATCAGATTGCCTTGATTCATGACGGACAGGTGGAGGCGTGCGGTACGCATGACCAGCTGTATCAGGAAAGCGCGCTGTATCGGCATATGTGGGATTCCCATGTCGGTGTGCGCAGCGAGGAGATGGAGGAGTAACCATGATAGACATTCTGAAAAAGCTATACTGCCTGTCAAAAAAAGAACAGCCGTATATTAGAAAGTCGGTCGTGTACGGCCTGTTGTATTCCGCCTTTGAGCTGCTTCAGTTTTTGGCGGTATATCTTGTGCTGCGTGCGGTGGCGACAAAATGCGGGGGAAACATCCCGCTGCAGGCGTTTTGCGTGATGCTGATTAGCATTGCCGGTTGTATTGTGATGCATGCGCAGTCCAACATCAAGCAGATGCGCGCTGGTTTATACATGGCGGCGGACAAGCGCATAGACATTGGCAACAAGCTGCGCCATGCGGCCATGGGATATTTTAATGACAGCAGCTTGGGCAAGATTACCGCGGCGGTATCCTCGAAGCTGTACATGGTAGAAAACACCGTGCCGTCTATTTTGAGCAATGTCTTGCAGGGCATTTTGTACACAGCGGTGCTTCTCGTCGGATTTTTGTGCTTTCAGTGGAAAATCGGTCTGGTCATGGTGATTTCCGCTGTCCTGTACTGCGTTATCGTGCAAGCCATGTTCCGCGCGACGCAGAGCGAAGCCCCGCGCAAGCAGCAGGCTGTGACCAAGCTGATTGAGGGCGTGCTGGAATACATTCAGGGCATTGTCATCATTCGTTCGTTTCAGGACGACAACAACCGCGCCGAAGTGCGCATGAAACAGGTGCTCCGCGAAAGCCGCGAGGCAGAGACATCGTATGAGAAAAAGGTCATGCCGTACACCATCATTTCGCAGATTATTTTGAAGTGCAGCTCGGTGCTGGCGATGTATTTCGCGGTGGTGATGTGCCTGAATGGGCAGATTGCCGTCGAAAAATCCGCCTTGGCGGTCATTTGGCTGTTTGTCATCTTCAATCAGCTCCAGCTGGCAGGCAGCATGATGGCAATTTTGCAGAATGTGGACACTGCGCTGAATGAAATTGAGGAGAGCGGAAATCCGCCGCAGCTGGAAAACGGCGGCGAGACGTTCACCGGGGAAAATTGCGATATTGCCGTGAACGATATTTGTTTTTCCTATGAGAAGAAAAACGTCATTGACCATGTGTCGCTGACCATTCCGCAAAAGACCTCAACGGCGATTGTCGGATATTCCGGCAGCGGCAAATCTACGCTGTGCAATTTGATTTGTCGATTCTGGGATGTGGACAGCGGTTCGATTTCCATCGGCGGCAAGGATATTCGTCGATACAATACCGATCAGATGCTGGAAAACATCAGCGTCGTGTTCCAGAACGTCTATTTGTTCAATGACACGATTGCCAATAATATTCGCTTCGGCAAGCCGGACGCAACGGACGAGGAAATGATAGACGCGGCAAAGCGTGCGTGCTGCCATGATTTTATCATGCAGCTGCCAGATCAATACAACACGGTCATCGGAGAGAATGGCGCGGCGTTGTCCGGCGGCGAAAAGCAGCGCATTTCCATTGCGCGTGCCATGATTAAGGATGCGCCGATTGTCATCTTGGATGAAGCGACCTCCAACATTGATCCGGAAAATGAACAGCTGATTCAACATGCGATTGAAGAGCTGACGAGAGACAAGACCATTATCATGATTGCCCATCGGCTCAAAACCGTGCGCAATGCAGACCAGATCATTGTGATGAATCAGGGACGCATTGCCCAGCGCGGCACACATGAGCAGCTCATGAAACAGGGCGGCATTTATGCCTCGCTCATCAACGTCCGCACAGAGGCGCTGGGGTGGAAGCTGTCCTGATAGCAGATACATTTATGGAAACGAAAAGCTCAGAGGTGGAAGCCTCTGAGCTTTTGGTCTTTTATCTTGATCTTGCGTCTATCGTGTGGTACTATTATTTTGGCACTGCCGTGTGCGGTAGGCGGTTTGACCCTCTGACAGAGGGTAACTTCTTTTGCCCTCTGATCTGATGAGAGGAGGGCTGACATATGGTAACTCATGCAGAATTGTATCAGTATACATTGGTCATTGTCGCTATTATCAGTCTTATCGTTTCGATATACAAGAATAGCAAATAAAAAAGAAGTAACCGCCCGTTTCCCAGACTTGCGGTTACTTCTTTAATCTAAGCCGAGGGATAAACCGCCTACCGGCAGTGCCCTTTTCTACTTAGATTATAACTGTATGAGATGGAATTGTCAATTCGATTCCTCGTGTTGATGAGAAAATCTCGGCATGAACAGTACGAAAGCAACGATAACGAGAATTATGTTAAAAAGAATCGTGTTTATTTTGCTGATAACGCTTCAGTTTTATTTCAGCAGTTATTGTTCCAATAAACAAAAAGAAAATAGAGAGTCAGCAGGAAAGCCCGTTTTTCATCAGATAAAATATTTTCGCTTTATATATATTTTCAAGTATAAAGACAATGTTTTAAAACAGGAATGGGCGATGCAGTTTGCTACGATAGTATTATGGATTATCTTTATTATCTCATACGCTCTGTACCTGATGTTTGGATTAAAAATAGTTTTTGCTATGGATGCTCTCACATGTATTTATTTGGGAGTTGCAGTTGGATATATCGTAGTCTTGGTGTGCAGATATAATTATCATCTGTATTTTACGAATAATACCAATCATGAGCATGATTGGATATGTGAAATGAAAGAAATCGTTGGAATGCATCCGAGACGAAAAGGAAAAGTTGTTGCATTTCATGAAAAGCGGCAAGACAAATATGGAGAATATTATCGGCTTGGAGATGTACAGTGCTCAAGAAAGCTGATAATTTATCATGTGCGAATCTATGACGATGAATTGCTGGTAGGGGATATAACGAAAGTTTTCCGAGATGATTTAGAGGGGAACGTTCAGTGGGTGGTCTTTTAAAAATTAAAAGTGAAGAATTTTGATGGGAGGTGCACCTATGCTTTACAATACCGGAATTAAACCGCAGGTGCAAGACGAGATTTGTCACCTGGCTGAAAAATATCATCTGAACCGAGTGATTCTGTTTGGTTCTCGTGCACGGGGAGATTATTGGAGAGCCAGCGACATTGATCTGGCGGTTTCCGGCGGTGACGTTTTGTGCTTTTCTCTGGATTTAGAAGAGGAAACGTCTACGTTATTGACCTATGATGTTGTCAATTTGGATGAGACAGTGTCTCCAGAGCTGTTGGCGAGCATTCAAAAGGAAGGGATAATTTTGTATGAAAAAATTTGAAAATTACTGCTCAAATCTCGATGTTCTGTCCCGTGCAGGACAACAAGATTTGACGAATGAATTTATTATCGGTGGAATTATTGATAAATTTCATATTCAATTTGAGCTTGGCTGGAAGGTACTCAAAGAGCTTCTGAAATACGAAGGTCGGCAGGAAGGCAATACCGGTTCACCCAGAGAGGTTTTAAAAGCGGCTTATTCTATTTATGGATTTTTGGATGAAGAAATTTGGCTTTCTATGCTGAAAGACCGCAATAGCATGACGCATATTTATGACGGGGCAGAGGCGCAAAGGCTGGTGCATACGATTTTGGATCAGTATATCCCAGAGTTCATCCGATTGCGTGACAATCTCCAAGAGCAATATCCTTCCTCGCTGAACATCCTTTGATTGGAAAAAATATAATAAAGAACGTGCATTCGCCGAATGAGTATTTTTTTGCAGATAAAAAATGCTTTGTGTATAACTTACTACACAAAGGTTAGGATGATACTTAAGAAATACAAGTAATTTTATAAATTGATAAATCATAAATATATCAAAAAACTAGGAAATGGGAGAATTGGTTGAGGGCAGAAAGTGAAACAGCTTGATTGACGATAGAGACGCGCTATTGCAATATGAGTGTCTCGTGTATAAAAAGTGTCATCAGGTTAAGGTGATGGGTTTGCTGGAGAGGTTGGCATCTTATAGAGAGAAAATGTCATCAGGTTAAGGTGATGGGTTTGCTGGAGAGGTTGGCATATCGTAGAGAGAAAGTGTCATCAGGTTAAGGTGATGAATTTGTTGGTGAGGTCAGTATCTCGTAGAGAGAAAGTGTCATCAGGTTAAGGTGATACAGGCAGCCGGAAAGGTGGTAGCTTACAGGTAAAAAGTGTACACAGGTTAAGGTGATACAGGCTGCCGGAAAGATGGCGGCTTGCGGATGAAAAGTGTACACAGATTAAGGTGATACAGGCGATGGTCAAGCATTATTGGAAACAGAAAGCATACTCTGGTGGCAAGCGGTCTATCAATAACGAGAATTGGTAAATTTCAAGTTATTTTGCATATATAGAGATGACTACTGAGAGAGATTTGTGTAGTAAGTTATACACAAAGGCCCGTAAATCTTAGGAGAAAAGACTCAGTAAATAGGCAGATAAAAGAACCATCAAACCGCGCAAGCCACCCATTTATTTCCTCTTGACACCGCCGTGCATCAAGAATAAAATAAATACAGTTATCAATAAACAAATTTATTTTATTAGGAGGTGCACGGATGCCTGCGAAGAAGAAAATCACGAAAGACAAGATATTGGCGACCGCCTTAACCCTGTTGCAGGAACAGGGCTACGAGGCGATCAACATCAAGACGCTGGCAAAGGCGCTGGGCTGCTCGACGCAGCCGGTGTATCTGTCCTTTTCCGGCATGGACGAGCTGCGCCGCGAGCTGGTTCCGCTGGCGGTCAAGCAGTTTGAAACCTTTATGCGCGCCAACAGCGAGGACGGAAAAATCCGCCTGTACGGCATGGCATATATTCAGTTTGCCAAACAGGAGCCCAAGCTGTTTCAGTTCGTGTTTATGCGCGCCAATGCGTTTTCTGAAATCAAAAAAATTCTGGTTCCGATCACACAGAGTACCATGCAGGAATTGGCAGAACAGTATGCCATCTCGATGGAAGAGGCGGATTACCTGCATGACCAGCTTTGGATGCACGCACACGGCATTGCGTCCATGATTGCGACGGAATTTTGCGATTGGGATATGCAAAAAGTCGAGCACATGCTGGCGGCGTGTCAGGATGTCTTTTTGGGAAAGTACGAGGCGTGAAATGCAGTTTACCAATCGAGATTTACGAGCATTGATTGTTCCGCTGTTTGTCGAACAGTTTTTGCTGATGTTTGTCGGCATCGCGGATACGTTTGTCGTCAGCTTTGCCAGTGAGGCGGCGGTTTCCGGTGTGTCGCTGGTCACATCCTTTAACACGGTGCTGATTTTTCTGTTTACCGCACTGTCCTCCGGCGGTGCGGTCATCATCAGTCAGTATATCGGCAATAAAAACAACAAAGCGGCGTCGCGGTCTGCCGGACAGCTGCTCATGATTTCCGTCGTGATCTCCGTCGTCGTGACGATTGCCATTTTGCTGTTTCATACCCAATTGCTGCATTTGCTGTTTGGAAAAATCGAGGCGGATGTCATGGCGGCGTGTGAGTCGTATCTGTGGATTACGACGCTGTCGCTGCCGTTTCTTGCGATTTATGATGCCGGTGCCGCGCTGTGCCGGAGCATCGGCAAGACCAACGTCACGATGAATATCTCGCTGGTTGCCAATGTCATCAATGTGCTGGGCAACTGCGTCTGTGTGTTTGTCTTTCATATGGGAGCCGTCGGCGTGGCGTATCCATCGCTGGTTTCCCGTATGATTTCCGCCGTCGCCGTCACGGCGTTCTGCTTTCACAAGCAAAATGCGGTCCGGTATGCGGGTTCTCATATTTTTACCTGGGACGGCGGCATGTTAAAACGAATTTTGGGCATTGCCCTGCCGAACGGCGTGGAAAACGGCGTGCATCAGCTCGTCAAAGTCGCGCTGTCCAGCATGGTCGCGCTGTTCGGAACCTATCAAATTGCAGCGAATGGCGTGGCGCAGAGCATTTGGTCGCTGGCGTCCATTATGGGATTGGCGATGGCGCCGGTATACACCACCGTCATCGGTCAGTGCATGGGCGCGCGCGACATTCCTGCCGCCAATTTCTATTTTAAAAAGCTCAACAAAATCACGTTTGTGCTGTCGATTTTATGGAACGCCCTGATTTTTGGCATCACGCCGCTGCTTGTCTCTTATTCCGCGATTTCGCCGGAAGCCAAGCATTTGGTTATCTGGCTGGTGCTCATCAACAATATTTTTAACGGGCTGGCATATCCGTTTGCCGGTTCGCTGGGCAATGGCCTTCGCGCCGCCGGAGATGTCAAATTCACGATGGTTGTGTCCATCACGCTGACCATTGCGGCGCGGCTGTTTTTCTCGGCGCTGTTCGGTCTGTGGATGGGCTGGGGCGTCATCGGCGTCACCATCGGCATGAGCATGGATCTGATGTTCCGCGGTGCCATCTTCCTCTGGAGATTGAAATCGCAGAAATGGACAAAGTTCCAGTTGATTTGAGTCGAAAAAAATACAGGCTTGACAAACGCGAAAAAGCGGCTATACTAGGATTAGTCCGAAATGGGACTATAACAGGACGAAGACACAGGAGGCTGACTATGAGAGACGAAATTCGAGGACAGATTGCGCAGTATTGTGAGCTGCTGCACGCTTGGAATGCTTCATATGCGGAGTATGCGAAATCGGTTGGATTTTCTTATACCAGCCTCTCTCTGTTGGAAGCGATTTATGAAGAGCCAAACTGCACACAGAAGCAGCTGGCGGAGATCTGCTTTTTGCCCAAGCAGACCGTCAATGCCGTCATCACATCCTTTCTCAAAAAGGGATGGGTGACGCTGGAGGAACTGCCGGAGGATCGCCGCAACAAGACGGTCAATTTGACCGAAGCGGGCGCGGCAAAGGCTGCCGAGACCATCACCAAGATTCACGAGAGTGAGCACAGGGCGATGAGCAGTCTGACAGAAGAGCAGCGCAGAGCGCTGTTAGAGCTGACCAAAACGTATATTGATCGCTGCCAGCAGGCGACGAGAAACGAGTAATTCGTATTTTTTCACCCGATTAGTCCCAAAATAGACAATATAAAAATTAGACCAAAGGAGACAACAATCATGCAGGAATTTCTATATTATAATCCCGTCAAACTGTTTTGCGGAGAGCAGCAGCTGCCATCCGTGATTGAGGAAATGAAGCAGTACGGCGACAGCGTGCTGCTCATTCTCGGCGGGGAGAGCTTTGTCAAAAACGGAAACTATCAGCCGCTGGTCGATGCACTGGAACAGGCTGGGATCACGCACTATGAGCTGCGCGGCAATCGCACGCCGTCGCTGCGTGTCGTGCGCGAGGGCATTGCGCTGTGTCGAAAGCAGAACATCCGCTGTGTGCTCGGCATTGGCGGCGGTGTCTGCATGGATATTGCCAAAACCATTGCGTTTGGCGTCAAGCAGAGCCGCGATATTTGGGAGTATCTCACTTATCAGGCGCAGCCGGACACGATGGAGCATTTGCCGGTCGGTACGATTCCGACGATTCCGTCCTCCGGTTCGGATATGGACGGCGCGACACAGATCACCAACGATGAGACCGCCGAGCAGGCAGGATTAGCCGATGTCTATCCGAATTTTACGTGGCTCAATCCGGCGTATATCGCTAAGCTGCCGGCAAAAGCCCTGATTCAGGGACAGATGACCTCGTTTGTGCAGGTGTCCATTGCCTATGTTGGTCTGGAGCGTTCGAGCATCGCGGAGAGCATGGCGCTGGCGCTGATGAACAGCATACGCACCAATCTGCGCAAGCTGGTGAAGGAACCGGAAAATGCGTCCGTCCGTACCGATCTGATGCTTTCCGGTGCGTTCAATTGCAGCGGCTTGACGCATTTGGGCAAAACCGGCGATTGGAGCATGTATCCATTAGAGGGCATCATGCAGAACTATTACGGTGTCGGCTATCAGCAGGCGATCACGGTGCTGTTCCCGTACTGGCTCAAGCAGTGCTATGGCGGACAGCAGGTGTTCAAGGACTATTTTGCACAGGTGTTCGGCGTGGAGTGCGCCGGAAAATCCGATGCACAGATCTTGACCGAGGGACTGCGCGCGATCTTTGATTGGTATCGGGAATTTTCGCTGCCGACCTGTTTTTCGGACATCCAGGCGTGCGAGGATGACAGCGACGCGCTGCGCGATCTCATCGCACAGATGGGCGAGCTGCCGTCCATTTACACGACATTTACGACAGAAAAAACCGAACGCATGATGCGGGAAGCGATTTCCGGCATCATGGACTGAGAAAAGGAGCGAAAACACATGTCTCAGATACTCGTTGCCTATTTCTCCGCGAGCGGCGTCACGGCCGCCGCGGCAAAGAAGCTGGCATACATTGCGGGCGGTGATTTGTATGAAATCCGCCCGGCGCAGCCGTACAAAAAGCGGGATTTGAACTGGCTGAATCCATTCTCGCGCAGCACCAGAGAGATGAAGGGCAAGCTGCCCTATCCGGAGCTGGCGGACGGCAACGCCCATGTTGCCGAACACGATTTGATTTTTCTGGGATTTCCGATCTGGTGGTATCGTGCGCCGACAATCATCAACCGGTTTTTGCAGAGCTACAATTTTGCGGGAAAGCGCATTGTGCTGTTCGCCACGTCCGGCGGCAGCGGTTTTGGCAAAACCGCAGAAAAGCTGCGTGAGGATATAAATGGAAACGCCATCCTCGAAGAGGGCATCCTCATGAACGGCGAGCTGTCGGAATCCGAGCTGATTGCGTGGGTGGAACGCATAAAAACCCGCGCACAGACGGAATAACACGTCCGATATCACATGATAGATAGTTAAGGAGCATTTATGAAAGCAGATTTGAAATTAGATCATAAAATCAGCTTTTCCTAGTTGATGTTGTTTGCGCTGCCGACGATTTTTTCCAGCGTGTTTATGAGTCTCTATTCGACGGTGGACGGCATTTTTGTTGCCCGCTGGGTGGATACCGACGCGCTGTCCGCCATCAACATCACGATGCCGATGATTTTTCTGGTCTCTGCGCTGGGCATGATGTTTGGCACCGGCGGCAATGCGCTGGTCGCGCGAAAAATCGGTGAGGGGAAAACACGGGAAGCACAGGAGGATTTTTCGCTGCTCATGGTGACGGCGTTTGTGTTCAGCGTCACCTTGGCGGTGCTGTGCTTTATCTTTCTCGATCCGCTGTGCCGGTTTTTGGGCTCCAATGATGCGTTATTGTCGTATTGCCGCGCCTATATGATTCCGGTGCTGATTTCCATCCCGTTTGCGGTGTTTGGCATGATGTTTCAGCTCAGCTTTATCACGGTGGGAAAAGCTGGTTTTGGCGCGGCACTCTCCGTGCTGGGCGGTATCATCAATATTGTGCTGGACTATTTGTTCATGGGAATCTTTCACTGGGGACTCGCCGGTGCGGCGATTGCCACGGGCATCGGATATGCCGCGCCGTCGATGATCGGCGTCATCTGGTTCTGCGTCAGCCGCAAACAGGTGCTGCACGTCGTGCGCCCCAAATGGCGCGTGCGGACGATTGTCAACAGCTGCATCAACGGCTCTTCAGAGATGGTCAGCGTGCTGGCGTTTTCCGTCATTACCATTTTGTTTAACCGGATTTTGATGAATCTGGGCGGCTCGGACGGTGTCGCGTCGCTCTCGATCATTTGGTATGCACAGGGATTGTTTGGCGGTCTGTTCCGCGGCTATATCAACGGCATTGCCTCGGTGGTCAGCTATAATCTGGGACGCGGAGACAAGCAGCGGCTGTCGCAGCTGTTTCGCATCAGCATGTGGACGCTGGGCATCACCGCCGCCGTTGTCACCGGCGTGAGCTATCTCCTCGGCGGCACGGTTGTCGGATTTTTTGCCAAGGACAATGTCACGGTTGCCGCGATTGCGCTGCACGGCTTCCGCATTGTTGCGACCAGCTTCGCCATGATGGCGTTCAATGTGTTCGCCTCGGGCTGGTTTACGGCGCTCAACGACGGCAAGACCTCCGCGATCCTGTCGTTCTGCCGCACGATCCTGTTTATGGTGGTGCCGGTGCTGGTGCTGCCGGGCTTGTTCGGCATGGACGGCGTGTGGATGTCCATCACCGTTGGCGAGACGCTGAGCTTGGGCATGAGCGTGTTTTATTTCTTCCGCTTCCGCGAGAGGTGGAGAAAACCTTGTTGAAAGACGTCTGGTGCGCTTCCTGTTAATCATCGACACGGCGAAATTCCCTCGGTGAGCACTGATAAAACCGGCGGAATTGCTTGGAAAAATAGCTTGGATGATCGAAGCCGCAGGCAGCGGCGATTTCCGTGATGCTGGCGGCAGGCAGTGCGCGCAGCATATTCGCACCTTGTATCAGACGGTACTTGAGCAGATATTGCCACGGTGTGTCACGAATGGTGCGATGGAAGCAGCGCAGACACTCCCGCTCGCAGACATCGGCGGCGCGGGCAATGTCTGCGAGGGTCATGGACTGCGCATAATGCGCCTGAATATATGCCAGCATCATTTCGATGCGTGTCGTGTCGAGCTGTTTCTCTTTTGGCGAGGCAGACAGAGAGGGATGCAGCTGTTCATAGCAGTGCAGAACAAGATGCGAGAGTGCTTCACGGACGGTAAATTCATACGCAAAGGCATCGGTTTCTAAGGCGGAAAAGGCTTCGGAAAACCGGCGAATATCCGTTTCGTGATTTGTCTGCCAGAGAGTAAAATCGGTACAGGCGATCAGAGGGCCGATATATTTTTTGTAAAATGCGGTGTTGCATCCGTTTGTGAGCAAAAACGGGGAGAACACGAGCGATTGCAGGGTTCCGCTTGGCTGCCCGATGGCATAATGCAGAATATTTGCGTTGATGACAACCAGATCATTTTTATGCAGCAGATATTCGCTGCCGGGAATTTGCAGCTTGAGTGCCCCATCGACAAGATAGATCACTTCCATTTCCTCGTGCCAGTGCCAGGGAATGGCGTCACTGGGAGAGTTCGTATGGTGAGACAGATAACCGGCGCATGGAAATTCAATGGTTCCGTGGGGCTGTAATTCTTTTTGGGTATTGCTTCGGTTTAAACCACATGACTGCAGGCTCATGGATGCACCTCCTGTTTTGTCGGTTTTGTTATAGTATATGGCGGTATAGAGCTTGAGTCAAGTGCTGTGCGGCGGTATTATAATGATACGGAGGTGCTTGACATGATTTCATTACTTGCAATAATCTATCTCTCTTTTATTAGTTTGGGGCTGCCGGATTCCCTGCTCGGTTCTGCATGGCCGACAATGTACCCGCAGCTTGATGTACCGGTTTCCTATTCTGGCGTAGTCTTTATGATTATCTCTGTCGGAACCATTGTTTCCAGCCTGTTGAGTGATCGCTTGACGCGCCGATGGGGAACCGGTAAGGTCACAGCGTGCAGTGTTGCGCTGACCGCCATAGCGCTGTTTGGGTTCTCCATCAGCCATGCCTTTTGGCAGCTTTGTCTTTGGGCGATTCCGTATGGTCTCGGCGCAGGAAGTGTCGATGCTTCTCTGAACAACTATGTCGCCCTGCATTATGAGAGCAAGCATATGAGCTGGCTGCACTGCATGTGGGGTGTCGGCGCGGCATCCGGGCCGTACATCATGGGCTATCTCATTACAACGAGAGGATCGTGGAATGACGGCTATTTTAGCATTTCGATGCTGCAGCTGGTGCTGACGGTGGTACTGTTTTTGAGCCTTCCGCTGTGGAAAGGCCGTCCGCCGGTGCGGGATGCGTCCGGCAGCACCGTGGAAGCAAAGCCGCTTTCCATCAAACAGGTTTTGAAGCTGCGCGGTGCAAAGGAGGTGCTGATCTGTGCCTTCTGCTATTGCGCACTGGAACAGACAACGGGACTGTGGGCGAGCAGCTATTTGACCCTGTACAAGGGAGTTCCGGCGGACACAGCGGCATTTTTTGCCAGTATGTTCTTTATCGGCATTACCGTCGGGCGCGCATGCAACGGATTTATCGCCATGCGCCTCAACGATGTGCAGATGATTCGTATGGGACAGGGCTTCATTGTCTGCGGAATTCTGATTATGTTCCTGCCGCTGGGAACATCGGTTTCTCTGATTGGTTTTGTCGTCATCGGATTGGGCTGTGCGCCGATCTATCCCTGCATTCTTCACGCGACACCAGCACATTTTGGTGCGGACAAGTCGCAGGCAATCATGGGCGTTCAGATGGCGTGCGCCTATGTCGGAACCAGTCTGATGCCGCCTGCCTTCGGATTGATTGCGCAGCACATCACCGTGTCCTTACTTCCGGTCTATTTGGTTGCGATTCTCTTTCTCATGATTGCCATGCATGAGGGACTGATTCGCAAGACGACAGAGGAAACCTCCCATGCTTGCTGATTATCATGTGCACACCGCGTTCAGTGATGACGCAGAATATCCCATGGAGCAGGTTGTCCTCGACGCGATAGAGCTGGGATTAGACGAGATTTGTTTCACCGATCATGTGGACTATGGAATAAAACGCGACTGGGATGATCCGAAAGGAATCACATATCGGCAGAGTGGAGAAAACAAATGGATGGCGATGGCAAATGTAGAGTATGAGGCGTATGTTGCCGAAATACAGCGATTGCAGCGGCAATACCGGGAAAGAATTACCCTGAAAATGGGACTGGAAATTGGTATGCAGACGACAACGATTCCAAAGTATCGCCGTCTCTTTGCCCGTCATCCTTGGGATTTTATCTTGTTGTCCGTGCATCAAATCGAAAACAAAGAGCTTTGGACGCAGGAGTTTCAATATGGACGCACCCAGCAGGAGTATCAGCAGCGGTATTATGAGGAAATCCTAGCGCTTGTCCAACAATATCATGACTACAGTGTGTTGGGACATGTCGATTTGATTCGCCGCTATGACAGAAAAGGAATCTATCCCTTTGAAAAACGCAGACCGGTTTTGACGGAGATTTTAAAGACCGTGATTGCCGACGGGAAGGGGATAGAAGTGAATACCTCCGGTTATCGGTATGGATTGCAGGATTTCATGCCTTCTGCGGATATTTTAAAGTTGTATCATCAGCTGGGCGGCCGCGTGATTACGATTGGCAGTGACAGCCATCAAAAACAGCATCTCGGCGCTTGGATTCAAGAAACAAAAGGGATGCTGAGACGATTAGGGTATCGAGAATTTTGTACCTTTGAACAGATGCAGCCGATTTTTCATCCACTGGAGCAAAATTGATGAGATAGACAAAATGCGCCCGGCAGGCTCTTGGCAGCCTGTTGGGCGCAGCGTTTTTTGTTCGGATATTTTTTTCAGCGTCTGTTTTTACAGGGTGAACGGTGTAGTATCATAAATTTGGTCATCATCCTTGAATTTGGGTATGAAAAAGCGCCACCCTTTCGAGTGGCGCTGAGATAGAAAAACTTGACCGTAGTGCGACCAAATTCTTACGCTGTTCAGTTCAGCAAATTACAATTTTATGCTTCTGCCATTGCGTACTGTACGATCATGGGGTCATCATATTCCGCCCACATAGATTTGTTCTCGTCCAGCGTTTTGAGCTGTTCCATTTCGCTGGCGGTCAATTCAAAATCAAAAA
>CAVCGL010000009.1:0-107273 GCA_963601915.1 bacterium
ACAGGATTCATACCGTTCAGATCGCTTAATTTTTATTTTTGTCTAACAAATGGGGTTCACTTCAAAGGACGGCTTTCTTTTGCGATCTTCTCACTCGAGCAGGGTCATCTGTCCCTTGTCCTCGTCCTTGAGCAGCGCGCCAATAGACGGAATCGAGTGCGAAATATATCGTTTTGGCTGAGCAAATGCCAGCTCTATCGCATAACATGCGTGTGTAATGGTGTGACTGCCGCGCAGTACCATTGCCTGCACGCCGACTGTCGTTCTCGTCGATTTTGCCGGAATCACAGAGGTATTGATCGTCAGTGCTCTGCCATTCGTCGCAAACAGGGTGATGTCGCAATCCTGCGAGAAGTGGAAAAATGCCTTGGCAGGAGAGCGATCAGAATAGGCACCGGTCAGGCGGCGGCGATTGGTCTTTGTGGCGAAGCCTGCCAGCTCAAAGCGGGCCGCCTTGCCGTTTTCAAAGACAACGACCATGCTTCCGGTGTAGTCACCGGGCAGCAGCATAAATACCGGCTGCTCCTCGGCATCCATTTCCAGCTTGGACGGCAGATAATCGCCGAGCACACTCGCCTTGCTGTCATCAAAGTCATACAAATGCGCTTTATATGCCTGCTGCTTGTTGGTCAGGAAGATCACTTCCTGCTTATTGGTGGCATCCAGCGTCTGGAACAGCGCATCGCCATCTTTGAACTTCTGATCCGATGCACCGCGCAGGCTCTGCGAGGTAATCTTCTTAAAATATCCTTCCTTAGACAGGAACAGATGCACCGGATAGTCCTCAATGTGGTCTTCTTCTTCAAATCGTTCGAGCTTATCCGCTTCCAGAATGTCCGAACGGCGCGGAGACGGATATTTTTTGATAATATTCTCCAGCTCTCGAATGATGACGCGGCGCACCTTGGCATCGCTCTTGAGCAGGTTCTCCAAGCGGGAAATCTCTTTTTCCAGCTCTTCCGTCTCGGACAGACGCTTGAGAATGTATTCTCGGTTGATATGGCGCAGACGAATTTCCGCAATATACTCCGCCTGCTTTTCATCAATGCCAAAGCCGTCTATCAGGTTTGGAACGACATCCGCATCTTTTTCTGTGTTGCGAATGATGGCAATGGCCTTGTCAATATCCAGCAAAATGGTCTTGAGACCGTGCAGCAGATGCAGTTTTTCCCGCTTCTTTGCCAAATCATAGCGAATGGTGCGTTTTTTGCACTCCGTGCGCCATTTGGTCCACTCCTCCAAAATGCTGCGCACGCCGAGTACCTTCGGCATTCCCTGAATCAGCACATTGAAGTTGCAGGAACAGCTGTCCATGAGCGGTGTCATCTGCATCAGGCGATCCATCAGCTTATCCGGATCGGCACCGCGCTTGAGATCAATCGCCAGCTTAAGACCGGACAAATCACTCTCATCTCGAATATCCGAGATTTCCCGGACCTTGCCGCTCTTGACGAGATCTGCCAGCTTATCAATAATTGCCTCGATGGTCGTTGTATACGGAATCTGATACACTTCGATCAGATTTTCCGATTTGATATACTTCCATTTGGAGCGAATTTTGAACGAGCCGCGGCCCGTATCATAGATCTTCTGCATCTGGGCGCGGTCGAGAATAATTTCTCCTCCGGTCGGAAAGTCCGGTGCCGGCAGCGTCGCCATCAAATCGCAGTTGTTGTCTTCGATATAGGCAATCGTCGTGCGGCAGACCTCTTCGAGATTGAAGCCGCAAAAGCTGCTCGCCATGCCGACAGCGATACCGGTGTTGGCAGACACCAGAATATTCGGGAACGTCGTCGGAAGCAGCGTCGGCTCCTTCATCTCGCCGTCATAGTTGTCCACAAAGTCTACGGCATCATCGTCAATCTCGCGGAACAGCTCCGCACAGATTTTATCCAGCTTTGCCTCGGTATAACGCGAAGCTGCATATGCCATGTCGCGCGAATACACCTTGCCAAAGTTGCCCTTGGAATCGACAAACGGCGTCAAAAGCGCCTCATTGCCGCGCGTCAGACGAACCATGGTCTCATAAATTGCCGCATCGCCATGCGGATTCAGCTTCATGGTCTGACCGACAATATTTGCCGACTTGGTGCGGTTGGCACCCATCAGACCCATTTTATACATTGTGTAAAGCAGCTTGCGGTGTGACGGCTTGAATCCGTCCAGCTCCGGAATTGCACGCGATACAATGACACTCATTGCATACGGCATGTAATTCTCGCGCAGCGTTTCTGTAATGCGCTGTGCGGTCGGCTCAAGCGGATGATATTCCTTTACCGGCTGCTGTTTGCTCTTTTTCTTTGCCATGTCAGGAAAAAACTACCTTTCCAAGTATTTTTACGAAATATCCGCGAATTCTAAATACTGCCAGCCATTTTCGGCAATGTATTCCTTTCGTCCGGACAGATTTTCACCGAGCAGCAGATCAAACATTTCGCTCGTCGCCGCGGCATCCTCCGGCATCACGCGAATCAGGCGGCGGCTCTCCGGATTCATGGTGGTCTCCCACATCATATCCGCCTCGTTCTCGCCGAGACCCTTCGAGCGCTGAATCGTATACTTTTTGCCGTCCAGCTGCTTGAGCACCTCTGCTTTTTCGCTCTCATCGAAAGCAAAATACGATTTGCCGCGGCATTCAATCTCATACAGCGGAGATTCCGCGATGTATACATATCCCTCTTCAATCAGCGTCGGCGTCAGACGGTACAGCATCGTCAGCACCAGCGTGCGAATCTGGAAGCCATCGACATCGGCATCGGTGCAGATAATGACCTTGTTCCAGCGCAGATTATCCAGCGAAAAATTGGACAGCTCCTTGTTGGACTTGGATTTCACCTCTACGCCGCAGCCCAGCACCTTGAGCAGATCCGTAATAATATCGCTCTTGAAAATCTTGTCATAGTCCGCCTTGAGACAGTTCAAAATCTTGCCGCGGATCGGCATAATTGCCTGAAATTCCGAATCGCGTCCCTGCTTGCACGAACCCAGCGCAGAATCGCCCTCCACGATGTACAATTCGCGGCGCGACACATCCTTGGTGCGGCAGTCCACAAATTTCTGTACGCGATTGGCAAGATCCAAATTGCCGGTGAGCTTTTTCTTGATGTTCAGACGAGCCTTTTCCGCCTGCTCGCGCGAACGCTTGTTGATGAGAATCTGCTCGGCAATCTTATCCGCTTCCGCCTTGTTTTCAATAAAGTAAATCTCCAGACCGGAGCGCAGGAATTCTGTCATTGCCTCCTGAATAAACTTATTGGTAATGGCTTTCTTGGTCTGGTTCTCATAGGAAGTATATGTCGAGAAACAGCTGGTCACAAAAATCAAGCTGTCCGACACATCCTGAAAGGAGATGCGTCCTTCGTTTTTATTGTATCTGTTGTTCTGCTTGAGATAGGCATCAATCGCAGAGACAAACGCCGAGCGAACCGCCTTGTCCGGCGAGCCACCGTATTCCAGCCACGAAGAGTTGTGATAATACTCCAGCCGCGAAATGCTGGACGAAAAGCAAAACGCACAGTTGAGCAGCACTTTATACTCCGGCTTATCCGAGCGATCCTTGCCGCGCCGCTCACCGGTCAAAAACTGTACGGATGTCAGTGCTTTGTCCTCGGCGATCTCTGTGACATAGTCACTGATGCCGTTTTCATAATAAAATTCGGTCTCTTTGATGCCTTCCGGCGTCTCATTGCGGAAAATAAACCGCAGCTTCGGATTGACAACCGCCTGTCGCTTGAGTACATCCAGATAATAGGTTTCCGGAATCTGAATGTCCGTAAAGACTTCTAAATCTGGACGCCAGCGAATGGTCGTGCCGGTTTCCCCGCCGGTGTACTTTTTCTTTTTGAAACCGGTCTTTGTGCCCGTGCAATTTTCGCCTTTTTCAAAATGCAGGCTATATTCCGTGCCGTCACGGCGCACAGTGACGTCCATATATTCCGATGAATACTGCGTGGCGCAGGTGCCCAGACCGTTGAGACCCAGCGAGAACTCGTAGTTGTCTCCGCCGTTGTTTTCATACTTGCCGCCAGCATACATCTCGCAGAATACCAGCTCCCAGTTGTATCGTTTTTCCTTCGAGTTATAATCGACCGGAATACCGCGGCCGTGATCCTCTACTTCAATGGAATGGTCGGCATAGCGGGTGACAATGATCTCATTGCCGTAGCCCTCACGCGCTTCATCTATGGAATTGGACAATATTTCAAATACTGCATGTTGGCAGCCGTCCAGACTGTCCGAGCCGAAAATAACGCCCGGACGCTTGCGAACACGGTCAGCGCCCTTGAGGGCAGAGATGCTCTCATTGCCGTATTGACTGTTCTTTTTCATGGTAACAACTCCAAAATCATAACTTTTTTCCTCATTGGGCTTCGTGCACATGTCGTTCTCATTCAGCCCGAATACTCGGTATTATAGCGCAAAACTGTTCACTCGTCAAATCATGCACAAAAAATCTGACCTCAATGCATGAGGTCAGATCCAACATTTCCCTGTTATTTCTTGTTTGCTCTGGCTTTTTCCGCCGCAGCACGCTGCTGCTTTGCCTTTTGCCGCTCGTATTTCTCGCGGAATTTTTTCATCTTTTCCTGCCAGAAATAATTGGCAATGATGTACAGCACCAGCATGACAAATGCCAGCACCAACGTTACCGTCTCAAAGGTATTGCCCCAGCCGCTGTAGCTTGCCACGAGCTTTTTCAGCAGTGTCGGTCCCAGCAGCGTCACCAGCCAGACAACCACCGTCACACTGAGCACAGCCTTTTGCAGCTTGTATAGTGCCGGATAAACCTGTCGGCATTCCTCGGTAATGCGTCGTTCGTCGCTCACCCAGATGCCGTCTGCTTCTCGTGCCTTTTTTTCTTTCTTGCTCATCCGTTCTCTTCTCTCTTCCTATAGACTTTGGAATGCATTCCAAACACGTTTAGTATATCATACCTGAGCAAAAAAGAACATCACATCGCTGTGTTTTTTGCAATTCCTTCACAAATGCTCAGCGGAGAATGATCTCCTCCGGCTCCTCGCCATCTTCTTCGTCCTCATCACAGATGTCCGCGCCGTCATCGCCGAATGAGCTGTTTGTGTTGTTGCTGCAAATCGAGATGCGCACGCCATGCTTTACCGGCGCGAGAAAGATGCCAACCAGAACACCAAAGCACAGCCAAGCCATGGCGCGGAAGAATTTTTCTGATCTGCTCATAGTCTTGTCCTCCTATTTTCAGACACACTGTCCAATTAGATAGTTTCAGTATAGCACAAGTCGCGCAAAAACGCAAAAAAGAATACGGCCCTCCCGTGCAGGGAAAGCCGTATTGCGTGCATCCGGCGGCACAGAGACCGGACGGGGTTTCTGTGATTGGAGCATCCTCCGGCGTCTGCCGGATGCGGTTGGATTCTGTTCCGAACTCAGTTTGCCCGAAACCGGCGAAAGTATGCGCCGTTCGGGCATCAAAAAACACCGGAACAGTTTCCCATTCCGGTGCTGTTTGAGCAAGTAATTAATACTTTCTTCTCTTTGCGCGAGCCGCCTCGGACTTCTTACGGCGCTTTACGCTTGGGCTCTCATAATGCTCACGCTTGCGAAGCTCGGAAAGCACACCCGCCTTTGCGCACGATCTCTTAAATCTTCTCAGTGCGCTGTCGAGAGACTCGTTTTCCTTTACGCGGATTTCCGACATTGTTTTCCCTCCCTCCGCGCGTTGCCAATAAACGCTTATGCTTATGCATCGGCATAATGCCGTGTATATATTATATCGTTTTCATGGTGCGGTGTCAAGCACAAGTTTCAGAAATCTGCAAAAACCTGTACAAGTCCTTACTTGACAACGAGATTGATGATTTTGTTCGGTACAACGATGGATTTTACGATGTTTTTGCCGTTAATGGCGTTCTGAATCTTGCCGTCTGCCATCGCGATCTCCAGAGCCTGCTCCTTCGGGCAGTCCATCGGGAGCGTTACCTTGCCCTTGACCTTGCCGTTTACCTGAACGGCAATCGTGACGGAAGACTCTACGGTCTTGCTCTCATCGAAGCTCGGCCAAGTGTGCAGGCTGAGCAGATCCGTCTCGCCCATCATCTGCCACAGCTCTTCTGTGACGTGCGGTGCGAACGGGTTGAGCAGCGCGAGCAGGGTCTTGTACTCTGCACGGTTGACGCCCTTCTCGGTCAGCTGATTGAGCAGCGTCATCATCTGTGCAATCGCTGTGTTCATCTTCAGGTTTTCAATGTCCTCGGAAACCTTCTGAATGGTGCGGTGCATGGCAACCATATTTGCCTCGCTGTATTCGTCGCCCGGCTGTACCTTGTCAAACAGGTTCCAAATACGCTCTACAAAGCGGCGGCAGCCCTTGATTGCCTTCGGAGACCAAGCCGCGGACTTCTCGAAGTCACCGATAAACATCTCATACAGACGCATGGTGTCTGCGCCGTACTCGTCAATGGTCTCGTCCGGGTTGACGACGTTGCCCAGAGACTTGGACATCTTGACAACCGGATGGTTTGCCATCTCGCCGTACTTCTCTGCCAGATGCTTCTGTGCAGCTTCTTCCGAGCCGTACTCTTCGAGCAGCTTCTTCTTTTCCTCTTCCGGCAGATATGCAAAGTTGTGCGGGTTCTGACCCAGAATCATGCCGTGGCTGGTACGCTTCTTGTACGGCTCCTTGTACGGAACAACGCCGATGTCATACAGGAACTTGTGCCAGAAACGAGAGTACAGCAGATGCAGCGTGGTG
Source organism: bacterium (assembly GCA_963601915.1). GTDB lineage: Bacteria > Bacillota > Clostridia > Oscillospirales > Butyricicoccaceae > Butyricicoccus_A. The sequence goes on from CAVCGL010000009.1 coordinate 6,728, forward strand.
TGCTCCATGCCGCCGTTGTACCAGTCAACCGGTCCCCAATATTCCAGTGCTTCCTTGGAAGCGAGTGCGTTGTCGTTGTGCGGATCCATATAGCGCAGGAAGTACCAGGAAGAACCAGCCCACTGCGGCATGGTATCGGTCTCGCGCTTTGCCGGGCCACCGCAGCACGGACAGGTCGTATTTACCCAATCCGTCATCGGTGCCAGCGGGGATTCGCCGTCATCGGTCGGCTCGTAAGAGTCTACGTTCGGCAGCTCGAGCGGCAGCTCGGACTCTGGTACTGGAACCCAGCCGCACTTCTCACACTGAACCAGCGGAATCGGCTCGCCCCAGTAACGCTGACGGGAGAATACCCAGTCACGCAGCTTGTAGTTGACCTTGGCATGGCCGACCTTCTTCTCGGTCAGGAATTCGGTGATTGCCTTCTTTGCCTCGTCTACGGTCATACCGTTGAGGAAGCCGGAGTTGACCATGATGCCGGTTGCGCAGTCGGTAAATGCAGCCTCCTGTACATTGCCGCCCTTGACAACCTCAATGATCGGCAGGTCAAATGCCTTGGCAAAATCCCAGTCGCGGTCATCGTGTGCCGGTACTGCCATGATGGCACCGGTGCCATAGCTCATCAGAACATAGTCGGAAACGAAGATCGGAATCTCCATGTTGTTGACCGGATTGATGGCGCGAACGCCGTCCAGCTTCACGCCGGTCTTCTCCTTGACCAGCTCGGTGCGCTCGAAATCAGACTTGCGTGCTGCTTCCTCGCGGTAGGCGCGCACTGCATCAATGTTGCTCAGCTTGTCTGCCCACTTTTCAATCACCGGATGCTCCGGAGAGATAACCATGTACGTTGCGCCGAACAGAGTATCCGGACGGGTGGTGTAAATGGTCAGGGTGTCGCCCTCGGTGGTCTGGAAGTCAACTTCCGCACCGGTAGAACGGCCAATCCAGTTCTTCTGCTGGGTCTTGACTCGCTCGATGTAATCGACATCGTCCAAATCGTCGATCAGACGCTGTGCATACTCGGTAATCTTGAGCATCCACTGGCTCTTATCCTTGCGGATCACCTCGCTGCCGCAGCGCTCGCAAACGCCGTTGACAACCTCTTCGTTTGCCAGTACACACTTACAGCTGGTGCACCAGTTTACTGCCATTTCCTTCTTGTATGCCAGTCCCTTCTTGAACAGCTGCAGGAAGATCCACTGTGTCCACTTGTAGTAGCTCGGGTCAGTGGTGTTGATCTCGCGGCTCCAGTCGAAGGACAGACCCAGCGCCTTGAGCTGGCTCTTAAAGCGAGCGACATTGCGCTTGGTAACCTCTGCCGGATGCACGTGGTTCTTGATGGCAAAGTTCTCGGTCGGCAGGCCGAATGCATCCCAGCCCATCGGGTACAGCACGTTGTAGCCCTGCATACGGCGCTTTCTTGCGACAATGTCCAGAGCGGTGTAGGAACGCGGATGGCCTACATGCAGGCCAGCGCCGGACGGATACGGAAATTCAACCAGCGCATAAAACTTCGGCTTGGTATAATCCGTTGTTGCAGCAAAAGCCTGCTTGTCATCCCAAGCCTTTTGCCACTTTGCTTCAATGGATTTAAAATCGTATTTTTCCAATGTTATGGCTCCCATCTTACAATTTGATCTATGCGAAAAAATATGCAGTATTTACAGCTCTTCCAGCGGAATGGCCGTCGCATCCTTCCACAGCTTTTCCAAGCCATAGAATTCGCGTGCGGACTCCAAAAATACATGAACGAGGGCAAAGCCGTAATCCAGCAGGATCCAGCTTGCAGAATCGTGTCCCTCGACGTGATGCGGCACCACGTTGTAGTCGGTCTTGAGCTTAAACTCTACTTCGTCTGCCAGCGTCTTTACCTGCGTTGTGCTGGTTGCGCTGCAAATGACAAAGTATTCCGCGATAGAAGTCAGATCTGCTACCTTGAGCACCTGAATATCTTCACCGCGCTTGCTGTCCATGGCGTTGACCATGGCCTTGACATAATCTCTTGTCGTATTCGGCATACGTGTATCTCCTTTATCTGCCGCATGGCAGAACCGTTCTATTTATTCATCGTCTGACACAGCAGCACTGCCGCTGTCGCGTTTTTCAGTCTTCTTTTCCGCTTTCTTTTTTGCGTTTTTATAGGTCTGGTAGCGCAGCGCCTTTTCCTGTCTCCAGTCCTCGCTGTAAATACCATACGTGTTCGGGGTAACGATGTCAAAATCGTCCTCCGTCAGCTCGTAGGTATACGGGTTGAAGCTCTTGTTGATCTGGTCGATAATCATATCCTCATCGAGAATATAGAACCAAATATCCAGACCGAAATTGACGCGGGCAGAATCGCCGTACAGGGTCTCCATCTTGACGTCCTTCTTCATGTCCATCTTCATGCCCTGCATACCGATCCAAAGAATCTGCGACGTAGACAGATCTGTCTTGACGTTTTCCGTCACCGCCGAGGCGATTTCCGGAATCTTAAAGATATTGCTTGGCTGCAGCACCGTTCCGCCAACCGTCACAAGAAAGTCCTGCAACTTGGTCACACGGCCAATATCGCCGTCATCATATCCCGTGCCGTCGTCGTTGTGACGCCAGCGCAGATATTCGACAACCTGCTTGCCGTTTAGGTGCTGCTTGCCCTTTTTAAATTCAATGGAAAGATCCTGTGATGCATCATGATAAGACATATCAAACGGGACATCGTAATCGACGCCGCCAACGACATCGACAATTTTTGCGATGGCATCGAAATTCGCAACCAGATATTTATCCGGCCGGAAACCGATGACGGTGCTCACTTCGTCCAGCATCTCATCTACGCCATACGCATACGCCGCGTTGATTTTTCTGCCCGAGCCCGTGCGGTCGCAGTCCACCAGCGAATCGCGCGGAATATTGAGGATATTCGCTTTTCGGTTTTTCGTGTCAAACACGAGTACCATCATCGAATCCGTGCGTTTTTCCTCTTCATCCGTCGCGCAGATGAGAAGCGAAAACACGCCTTCCCGACGATTTGCACCGTTGACGACAATTGCCGATCCCTGATCGACAGTTGCCCCGTTTCCTGTAATCGTTCCGGATGCATTGATCCAGAAACAGAACGCAAAATATCCACCTATGCAGACAGCCGCCGCGATAATCAATCCAGTTAGTGCGCGACTGAACCGTTTGTTATGCTTTTTGTTCATACACCACTCGTCCTATTCATTCGTTCAGCTCCTGCATCTGTCCGATCAGCCAGTTCCGTGCACGTACGGTATCCAGCTGAATCAGTTTTCCCCGCTGTACCAGCTCACGCAGAGACGCATTCATTCCATACAACAGTGCCTGATCCAGATTGCGGGCTGCCAGCTTGCGAGCGGTCTTTACGCCCTCAAACGTGCGGTTTTCTTCTATGTAATCCGCCATATAGACGATCTTATCCAGCAGGTTCATCTCGGCGCAGCCGGTTGTATGATAAGCAATCGCATGAACGACATCATCCGGTGCGTCGTAGACATCCTTGGCAATGGCAGCCGCTGTTTTGCCGTGCAGCGTCTTCCATTCTGTTTTTTCAACATCATTGGGTATTATACCGTATTTTTCGCACAAGTTCAACTGCTCTTCCTGAGAAAAGTTCTTGGTAATGTCGTGCAGCAGCATAGCGAAGGCACATTTGTCTTCATCTGCACCGTATTTCTGTGCAAGCATTCTCGCAGCCTTCTCGCAGCCGAGCGTGTGCTTCAGCCGGTAGCCTGACAGGCGGGAAAGGATATCTCGTCTCGTCTCATCTGTATAAAGCATGGTTATCCTCCGTTCTGTATCTGTGACCCCATATCCATTTAAAAATAGAGATGATGCTGGTCTATGTACGCAAAAACCGCTGCGGGAACCATTTCGCGGCATCGCTCCCGATCGGCGCGAATTTCCGTCGAAGAGACCGGCAGCGCCGGACAGTCAACGATTTCCACCTGCGCCTGCCATGTTTCCTGCAGCCATGCCGCCTTCTGTGCAATCGCGCTGCGATCGTGCTCATTCCGCGCGATGACAACGAGATGCGCGAGCTGGCAGATGTTCTCCGGCTCCCGCCAGCGATCAAAGCTCAAAAGCATGTCGGTTCCCATAATAAAATACAGGGTGCTGTCCGGATAGGTTTGCTTTAACCGGCGCAGCGTATCCACGGTATAGCTTCGCCCGCCGCGCGTCAGCTCCATATCCGTGACTTCTGCGTGCGGAATCTCCTCCGCCATGCAGCGCGTCATATCCAACCGCTGCGCGCTCGTCGCTGAGTGCTCCGGCATGGTCTTGTGCGGCGGAATATTGTCCGGAATGAGCAGCAAGCGGTCAAAGTGTAATGCCTGCACCGCCTGCTGCGCCGCATGAAGGTGTCCATTGTGCGGTGGGTTAAAGGTCCCGCCCATAATGCCGATCCGCATCATGCGTTCGGATCAATGTGACGATTTTCCGGCTCCCGTGCCACGCGGAAGATGACGGTCTTGGTGCCAATGCACTGTACCGGCTCTGCGTCCAGTGCCTCGCACAGCTCTGCCTGCACCTCCTTGGTGCTCATCATCGCGGTCTCCAAAACCTTGATCTTCATCAGCTCATGCTTTTCCAGCACCTCTTCGGTCTGTGCAATGACAGCATCCGTGATGCCCTCCTTGCCGATGAGTACCGTGTCGTTCAGTGTGTTTGCCATTGCGCGCAGGCGCGCACGCTGTTTGCTTGTCAGCATATGTTTATTCTCCTTCTTCTAAATATTGTTTGAGCGCACTGCCCAGCGCGGTAAACGCGCGTGCGCGGTGCGAAATAGAATTCTTTACATCGGATGCCAGTTCTCCAAACGTGCAGCCGTATTCCGGCACACAGAAAATCGGGTCATAGCCAAATCCGCCGGTTCCGTGCTCTTCGCTCAAAATCGTGCCGCGGCACTGCCCGCGCACGGAAAGCTCTCGTCCATCCGGGAAAACGCACGCCGCCACGCAGACAAACTGCGCGCCGCGCTCATCCTCCGGAACCGTCAGCATTTTCTCAATGAGCAGCTGATTTTTCTCATGCGCGCTGACATTCGGGCCTGCCCAGCGAGCGGAATGAATACCCGGGAAGCCGTCCAGCGCATCGACAACCAAACCGGAGTCGTCGCCAACCGCCGGCAAACCGGTGGCCTTGCACACAGCCCGCGCCTTAATCTTTGCGTTTTCCTCGAAGGAATCGCCGTTTTCTTCAATTTCCGGAAAATCCTCCGGAATCGGCTCCACTTCGATGCCAAACGGCGCAAGAATATCGGTCACTTCCTGAATCTTTCCCTTATTATGTGATGCGAGTACGATCTTCATCCGATCTCACCCGTAATCTTTCTCTGTTCCCGGCACAGCTTGCTGGTTCCGCGGCGCGCCAAGCTCATCAGCTTGTTCAGCTCTTCCTTGGTGAACGGACGGCCTTCTCCGGTGCCCTGAATTTCCACAAACTCTGCTTTTTCCGTCATAACGAAGTTTGCATCGACAATGGCATGAGAGTCCTCGGCATATGCCAGATCCAGAATCGGTTCTCCCTCCCAGATACCGGCGGATACCGCGGATACCTGACCGGTCAGCGGCATCTTGGCAATGACGCCTTCATCGACCAGCTTCTTGCACGCCAGCCAGAGCGCAACATAGCCGCCTGTGATGGATGCACAGCGCGTGCCGCCGTCCGCCTGAATGACATCGCAGTCCACGGTAATCTGTCTCTCGCCCAGCGCTTCCATGTCTGTGACAGCGCGCAGGGAGCGGCCAATCAGACGCTGAATCTCTGCGCTTCTGCCGTTGAGCTTGAGCTTGGAAATATCGCGGCGGTTTCTCGTGTTGGTCGCACGCGGCAGCATGTTATATTCTGCCGTGACCCAGCCCTTGCCGGTGCCCTTGACATGCGGCGGAACGTTCTCCTCTACCGATGCGTTGCAGATGACCTTTGTATTGCCCACAGAAATGAGCACGGAGCCTTCCGCATACATCGTATAGTCCTTTACAATCTTTACCTTACGCATCTCATCGTTGCGTCGTAAATCCGGTCTTGCCATTAGTCTTCTTCTCCTTCCGGTTCTTCCTCTATCTCAGATTCATCCATCTCATCTGTTTCATCCGCTTCTTCTACCGGCAGCAATGCCTCGACAAACGCCTTGCGTTCAAACGGCATCAAATCGTCAATGCCCTCACCGACACCGACATACTTGACCGGCACGCCGAGTCCGGCAGAAATCGCCACGACAATGCCGCCCTTGGCGGTGCCGTCCAGCTTGGTCAGCACAATGCCCGTCAACTTTGCCACTTTATTGAACTGTTCCGCCTGTGAAACGGCGTTCTGTCCCGTCGTTGCGTCCAGTACCAGCAGCGTCTCGCGGCTGCTGTCCGGCAGCTCGCGCGTAATCACGCGGTCAATCTTATTCAGCTCATTCATCAAATTGGCTTTGTTGTGCAGGCGGCCGGCCGTATCAACGATAATCACATCGCAGTTGCGCGCCTTTGCCGCTGCAATCGAGTCAAACACAACCGCTGCCGGATCCGCACCTTCACCGTGACGAACAATGTCCGCACCGGCGCGCTTTGCCCAAATCTCCAGCTGGTCTGCCGCTGCCGCACGGAAGGTATCCGCCGCCGACAGCATGACGCGCATTCCCTGTGCCGTGTACGATGCCGCCAGCTTGCCAATCGTCGTGGTCTTGCCCACACCGTTGACGCCAATGACCAGAATGACCGCCGGCTTTTTGGAAATATCCAGTCCGCTGTCCTCCTGCATCATTTCGCTGAGAATATCACACAGCACGCTGCGCAGCTCTTCTTTTGTATTGATGTGCTGATGCTTCGCCCGGTCACGCAGCTCATCCACTGCACGAGATGCCGTCGATGCACCGAGATCTGCCAGAATCATCGCCTCTTCCAGCTCTTCCAGCAGGTCTTCGTCCACCTTGACAAATGCCGCCATTACATCGCCAATCGACTCGCTGACTGCATCACTGGTCTTTTTCAATCCCTGTTTGATTTTATCAAAAAATCCCATGACTTTTTTCCTCCTATTTCTTTTTCTTCTCTATCATCCATGTCGGAAGCACGGGAATCAGCGGAAATGCCGCCAAAAGCAGGTAGACATACCGCACACCGAAGGCAACCGGTGCCGCCAACATCAACGTGATCCACAGCAATGCGCCAGGCGCAAGAACGAGTGCCCATGTATAGGCTCTGCGCCGCAGCAGCAGTGCCAGGCACAGCAGCCACAACGCAAACAGCGTGCCAATGCTCATATGCAGCTGCAAGCGTTCCTGTACCGTGCTGAGCGCCGTACCTCCCGGCAAGCGCTGCAAAACATCAACGGTATGCAGTCCATATCCATCCCACTCGTCTCCTTTAGAGATACCGGATACCAAATCGCCATAGTTGTTGCGCGATCCGATTTTCCAGTAACCAAAGGTTTCCAGACAATACGCTTTGATATAAGCCGGAAAATTTTTTAGACACATGGTTCCCCAGCACTTGAGCAGATGAACCGTGTTTTGTTTTAAATAATAATTATCGAAATGGCCATAATCCCATTTGATGGAATCAACCAAGCACGGGGTGTAGACCCGCCGGTATTCCTCTTCTGGCAGCAATGTCGTCACCGCTTCCCGCTCCGTGTCGTTCATCTCTCCGTCGTGTGTGACCACATACGCCATCTGCTGAATGGGCACGCCGAGCGACTCCACAACAGAGTCCTTTTCCACACCGCAGGCGGTATAGATCGGGCCTGTGACGATGCACGAAACGACGATGACACTCAGTGTCGCCATACACACGCATTTTGCCTGCCTGCGATAGACAATCAGCAGCAAAACCAGCAGTCCTGCCGCGATATACAGTCCATTATTCCGGAAAAAGATGGTGCCGAGCAGCAGCAACACCCACTTCGCCAAAAATGCCTTGCTCTGGAGCAGCTGTCCCTGTGACTGCGCCGCATCCACGAGCTGCATCGTCAGCAGCAGCAAAAATACGGTAAACAGCGGATCCTTCCACATAACAATCGCATTCATGGCAAATGTCTGCGGGATCACAAAAAACAGCAGCGATGCAATGATATACCAGCGTCTGACGCCCTTGCTGTCCAGCCAAGTCAGAAAATACGCATAGGCCGCCGCCATCAGCAGATATTGCGTCAACGAATAGAGAAAGACGCCAACCATCAAGCTGCCGACCGCCGCGCCGATCTTGATAAAAATCGCCACGAACAGCGTGTACACAACGGGGAAATGGTTTGCGAGCGCCGCATCTCCCAGTGCCTGCTCAATCGAACCGAAGGAATCTCCGAGTACAGAGCCCGGAAAATCCTTGAGAAAGAACGGCAGCCAGCACAGACACAAAACCGCAAAGCACACGACAAACAATTTTTTGTTCCACGCTTTACTATCCGCCGGTCGGGCAATAGCATCATACAGCCTGTCCAGCACGAGCAGCAGCACAAACGCACCCACTGCCGCCAGAGCGAACACCGCCAGATCTGACCACGCAAAATCATCAAAGGTATTTTGCGTATAGCTGGCGTGTACATCCCCGCTAAAATGAATTTTTCGGCCAAGGCTGATCATTGCGCCGAACATCAGTGCCGCCACAAGAAACGGCCACAGCATCTTTTTCTGCTTTGTCTGTTGCATCTGCATATTGGAAATCACGCCTTCTTTTTCAATCGGTTTTTGTCCACATCGGGAGCAGCGGAATCAGCGGAAATGCCACCAAAAGCAGGTAAACATATCGCATACTAAAGGCAACCGGCGCTGCCAGCATCAGGGTAATCCATAAAAAGGCTCCCGGTGCCAGAACCAGTGCAAGCCGATACGCCCTGCGCCGCAGCAGCAATGCCAAGCACAGCAGCCACAACGCAAACAGCGTGCCCGCGCTGAAATGGAATTGCAGCGCCGTCTGGATTCGTTCGAGCACAGCCCCTCCCGGCAGCTTTTGCAGCACATTGATGGTGTACAAATCGTATCCATAGACATTTTCTATGATGCCTTCCATCATGTCTCCATTGCTGTTGCGCGCGCCAATTTTCCAGTATCCAAAGGTCTCCAAACAGTACGCCTTGACATAGGCAGGAAAATTCTTCATGCCTATCGTCGCCCAGTTTTTGAGCACCTCGCCGGTCTGGGTATCCAGATAATAGCGGTCAAAATAATCATAGTCCCATTTGATGGTATCTACAATGCACGGCGTATAGACCCGCTTGTATTCCTCAATCGGCATGAGCTTTGTCACGCACGCATACTCCGTGTCGTTCATCTCGCCGCCATACACTGCCACATATGCCATCTGCTGAAGCGGAACGCCCACGGACTCTACCACCGAGTCCTTCTCGATCCGCAGTGCGTCATAAACCGGGCCCACAATGATGCGTGCGGCAATAATGACGCACAGCGTGGCAATGAGCACGCGCTTTGCCTGCTTGCGGTAGGCAAACAGCAGCAAAACAAACAATCCCGCTACAATATACAGTCCGTTGTTGCGGAAGAAAATCGTGCCGAGCAGCAAGAGCACCCATTTGACCACAAATTTTTTGTCTTGGAACAGTGCGCCGCGTGACTGTACCGCGTCAAACAGCATCATGGTGAGAAACAGCAAAAACGCCGTAAACAGCGGATCTTTCCACATAATCACCGCATACATCGCAAACGACTGCGGAATCGCAAAAAATGCCAAGCACAGCACGACATACCACCGGCGCACGCCCTTGCTGTCCAGCCAGGTCAAAAAGCGCGCATACACTGCCGCCATCAACACAAACTGTGTCAGAGAGTACAAAAAGACGCCGAGCATAATGCTGCCAAACGCAGCGCCAATCCGCAAAAAGATCGCCACAAACAGCGTGTAAAACACCAAAAAGTGATTGCCAATCCGCTTGACGCCCAAGCCCTGATTGACCGAATGAAAGGAATCTCCCACGACAGTGCCCGGAAAATCCTTGAGAAAAAACGGCAGCCAGCACAGGCACAAGACCACAAAACACACGATAAACAGCTTTTTGTTAAACGCCTTGTTATCCGCCGGTCGGGCAATGGTATCGTACAGCTTATCTAGGACAAGCAGCAGGACAAACGTCCCCACTGCCGCTAGGGCAAACACCACCAAATCCGTCCACACAAAGTCATCAAATGTATTCGCCGTGTAGCTCAGGTGGACATTTCCGGCAAAGTGAATCTTTCGCCCCAGACTAATCATTGCACCGAACATCAGCGCCGCAACGATCAGCGGCCACAGGCTTTTTTTCTGTGTCTGCTTCTCCATCCGGTCACCGTTCCTTCTTTTCCAGCCAGATCTTTCTCGACACAAAATTCCAAACCATCACAACGGCGGTGGCAAAGATCTTCGTCACCATATAGAAAATGCCCAAAACGCTGACGCCCAGCCACATCATCACCTCATTGATCATCAATCCGATGATGCTGAGCAGCACGAAGGTGACAAACTCCCGGGCGCGGCTGATGTCCTCTCTGCGCGTGAACACAAACTTCATGCTGCATACATAGTTAAAAATAACCGAAACCGTAAAGGAAATGCACGCCGAAAGCAGATAATATACGCCGAACAGCTCGGTAAGCGCAACCATGACACCGTAGTCAATGAAAAATGCGAGAACACCGACAATGCCGAAGCGCATGATCTGATCAATGAGTTTTTTCATGGGTTTCTCTCTGCTCCTTCATCGCGCGCTGCAGCTGCATCTCAAAGTCCTGCTTGTTTTTCTGTACGATATTTTGCAGCTGCATACCGGCAAAAAAGCACTGTACCGCAGCCAGCGCAGTAAATCCACAGACAACCAGCGTCGGGAAACGCGGAACCAATCCCTCTGTGAAGTACGTGCACAAAATCGGAACGAAAAACAGCAGGCTGATGATGAGCAGCAGAGCTGCAATCGCGCCAAAGAATTTCTGCGGCTGATAGCAGCGGAACAGCCGCGCAATCGTGCGCAGCACCTTCATGCCATCGGATACAGTATTGAGCTTAGACTCACTGCCCTCCGGGCGATCCTGATAGTCAATGATGACATTTTCAACTGCCAGATTTTTATCCACCGCATGAATGCTCATCTCGGTTTCAATCTCAAAGCCCTGCGACAGCACCGGAAATGTCTTGACAAAGCGATAGCTGAACGCACGGTAGCCCGTCATGATGTCCTTGATGCTGTTGTGAAACAGCCAGTTGATGGACTTGCGCACAAAGGCATTGCCGGAGTTGTGAAAGCGGCGTTTGTTCTCGGTAAAATACGTCGAAGACAAGCGGTCTCCTACAACCATATCCGCGTTGCGCTGCAAAACCTTATCTGCCATTTCCCGCGCGTGAACCGCCGGATAAGTGTCGTCACCGTCCACCATGATATAGCAGTCTGCTTCTACCTCCTGAAACATCCGGCGTACCACATTGCCCTTGCCTTGCTGGTACTCGTATCGAACGACTGCGCCAGCCTTTCGCGCCAGCTCATCGGTTCCATCGGTAGAATTGTTGTCGTATACATAAATGACCGCTTCCGGAAGCGTCTTGCGGAAATCCGTCACGACTTTGGTAATCGTCTGACTCTCGTTATAGCACGGAATCAGAACTGCAATTTTATCCATTCTTTTGATCCCCTTTATTTAATCTCCATTTTCATTTCTTTTTCAACATCCTCGATGTTGAGCATCAGCAGCTTGGAAACGCCGCGCTCCTGCATCGTGACACCGTACAGCATATTCGCCTCTTCCATCGTGCCGCGGCGGTGCGTGATGACGATAAACTGTGTCTTGTCAGACAGGCGGTGTAAATACTGGGCAAATCGCGTGACGTTGACATCGTCCAGTGCCGCCTCGATCTCATCGAGCACGCAGAACGGCGTCGGGCGCACCTTCAAAATCGCAAAGTACAGGGCGATAGCGACAAATGCCTTCTCACCGCCCGATAACAGCGACAGATTCTTGAGTGTCTTGCCCGGCGGCGTCACACGAATTTCAATGCCGCAGCCGAGAATATCTGTTTCATCCTCTAGCGCCAGCTCTGCGCTGCCGCCGCCGAAAATTTCCTGAAAAGTCTCGCCAAAATACTGATTGAGCTGGGCAAACGAGGCCGCGAAAATTTCTTTCATCTGCTCGGTCAGCTTCTCGATGATGCCACGCAGCTCGCGCTCCGCCTGTTCTAAATCGTCCTTCTGTTCGGTCAGGAATACCATTCTCTCGCTCAGCTCGGAAAACTCTTCAATCGCAGCGAGATTGACTGGGCCCAGTGATTTGATGGATCGCCGCAGCGATGCCGCGAGTTTTTCTTCTTCCTGCCGATTCTCTATCGCATGTGCCATCGGACGCGCCGCCGTCGGCGTCAATTCATAGCTTTCCCACATTTTATCGAGAATCTGCTGTTCTTCGCTGTGAATGCGGTCTGCCGCCGCCTCTGCCTCCGCGTGCTTGCGTTCCAGCACAACAATTTCGTTTCCAATCTCGCGTGCTTGTTTTTCTGTTTCTGTTTTGTTCTTTTCCAGCCGCATTCGGTTTTGTCCGCATTCCTGCAGCTGGCTGCGAAGCTGCCCGGTGCGCAGTCCGCTCTGTTCGCTGGTCTGCTCCAGTTCTTTGCGCTGGGCATCCGCCTGTGCAATGGTCTGCTCATATTCCGCAATCCGACGCTTGTGATCCTCCGCCGTCTGGCGGGTGGCATCTGCCATCTGCTGCAAGTCGTCCAGCGCCTGCTTGACCGTATCACATTCGGTCTGAGCCTGTGCCAGCTCGGTGTGTAGCTGAGAGGCTTCACCGGTCAGCGCAGTCATCTGCTGTTCGATTTCCTGCGCCTGTCCGGCAGCGTGTGCCAAATCTTCCAGCGCCTGCTTGCGCGCCTGTTCCAGCTGTTCGGTCTGCGCCTGCAGTGCCGTCAGCTGCTCACGCAGCTGCTGTTTCTGCTGTCCGGCGGTCTCCTGCTCTACGCGGAACTGCTGTTCGGTCTGCCGCACACTGTCCAGCAGCAGCTGATGCTGTTTGGTCTGGGCAGAAAGCGCCGCCAGCTTTTGTTGTAATTCGCGCAGGCTTGTCGCCGTCTGTTCGGTATCCCGCTCCGCATCGCGCACGCGGTCTGCCAAATCTCTGCCCTGTTCCGTGATCTCTTGCAGCTTTTTGCGCTGTACACGGACTTTTTCCTGCCACTGCTCCAGCTGATTGGCGCGGGACAGAATACCAGAGGATCTGCCCGCCGAGCCGCCCGTCATGGAGCCGCCCGCATTGATGAGCTGTCCATCGCGCGTCACAATACGGAAACGGTTGCGATACTGTCGGGCAATCGCCAACGCGCTGTCCATATCCTCTGCTACAACCGTGCGGCCGAGGGCATTATCTACAATGTCGCGGTAATCCGCCTCGCATTCGACAAGATCTGCCGCCACGCCGCAAAATCCCACGTTTCGTTCTAATCCGCTCTCACGCAGTGACTGCGGACGAATGGTGTCCATCGGCAAAAATGTCGCTCTGCCGCCGTCGCGCCGCTTGAGCATTTGAATGGCTTTTTTGCCGTCCTCCGCGCGCTCGACGATAATATTTGCCGCCGCAGCACCCAGCGCAGTTTCCACCGCCGTGACATAGCGATCCGAAACATGGATGAGTGAGGACAACGGGCCGCGCACGCCCTTCAGCGCGCCGCTGGACGCCTGATTCATGACCAGCTTAACGGCGCGGGAAAATCCCTCATAATCGCGCTGCAATTCCGTCAGCATCCGCACGCGGTTTTCGCTGTCCGTCAGCTCGGATTTGAGCTTCTGATGCGCATTTCGCGCGGCATTCAGGGCCAGTCCTGCCTCCTGCGCGGCATCGCGCCGTGTCTTGTGATCCAGTTCCGCCTGTTTGATGCTGCGCCGCAGGCTTTCCAGCTCTTCCTGCATGGACTGCTGTGCCTGCTCCTCCTGTCCGGTGCGCTCCTGTGCACTGCGCACATCGTCTCCGACATGCTGTTCGCGCTGATGCAGCGCTTCCAGCTGAGCCTGTACGGCGCGGACATCCGCCTGTACGGCAAACAGCTGCTCTCCCACCTCGTCAGCGTGCAGACGCAGTTTTTGTGTTTCCTGCTGTCCGCCGTCTATCCGCTGTGTCAGGGTCTGGATTTCCGTCTGTTTTTGTGTATACGCCGCAGTCTTGCTCTGCATCTGCTGCTGCAAAGCCGTCAAACGCTGCTGCCGTGCCTGCAACTGCTGCTGCAAAGCACCGCTTTGCTCCTGCTGTGCTTCCAGCTGACCCTTTGCCAGACCGATATTCTCTGCCGCATTGCGTCGGCTCTCTGCGAGCACCGCCATCCGGCGGGAAATGTCTCCCGCGTGTTCTTCTTCCTGCGCCAGCTGGGCTTGCAGCTGTTCCGACTGGACATCCAGCTGCCGCATATCCTCTGACAGCTGTTCCGAGCGCACATACTGCTGCTGTTGCTGTGTGCGCACGTGCTCCAGCTGCTGCTCCGCTTCCATGCGTGCGCTATCGCTGCGTTTTTTCGCGTCCTGCATTCCATCCAGCGTATCCAACCACAAAGATACCTCATGCAGCCGCAGCTCATCGCGCAGTTCCATATATTTCTTTGCGCTCTGCGCCTGTTTTTCCAGCGGGCCGGAACGCGCATCCAGCTCGTTCCAAATATCGCGGATACGCACCAAATTTTCTGCGGTCTGATCCAGCTTGCGTTCCGCTTCTTCCTTGCGGGTGCGGAAGCGCGTCACGCCCGCCGCTTCCTCAAAGACCTCGCGTCGGTCGGTGCTTTTCGTCGCCAAAATCTCATCAATGCGACCCTGACCGATGATGGAATAGCCATCATGACCCAGACCGGTATCCATGAACACATCTCGAATATCGCGCAGACGCACTCGTTTCCGATTCAGGTAATATTCGCTCTCACCGGAGCGGAAATACTTGCGGGTAACCATGACTTCTGCCGCATCCACCGGAAATTGTCCGGCAGAATTATCCAGAATCAGTGTGACCTGCGCCGCACCCATTGCGCCGCGCCGCGCGGTGCCGCCAAATACCACATCTTCCATTTTTGCACCGCGCAGGCTCTTGGTGGACTGTTCACCCAGTACCCAACGGATAGCATCAGAAATATTTGATTTTCCGCTTCCATTCGGGCCGACAATCGCCGTCATGCCGTCAGAAAACCGAATGGTTGTCTTGTCCGGAAACGACTTGAAGCCCTGTAATTCCAGTGATTTTAAATACACGTAACTACCCCTTATCCCTCATTTCATCGGCACATGCCGATATGAATTCTATTTTATAGCATACCATGTTTTCCCTGTCAATGCAATGTCGGGACAAAAAAAGAAACGCGGCAGAAATCCGCGTTTCTTTCTATATTTCACAGATAATTTTCCTGTGCTGTGATGCGAATCTCGCCAAACTGCTCGCGCAGCCGCAGGACATTGCGTTTTTTATGTCCAATTGCCCGCGACAGCTCGCGCTGCGGCACGATGATGGTTCGCTGTCCGGTCTCTCGGATCTGTCGGCACAGCCTGCGATACCACAGCTCGCTGTATGCCAGTTCTCCCATTGCCGGATGATACGCCCCCGCCGCGACCGTGCTGTCCAGCTCCTCCGTCGGATTGAGTCCGACGCGAATGACGGCAATGCCTTCCTGTTCAAAAACCTCCAGCATATCCGCGCACCAGACCGCCGCCGTCTCTACATCCAGCGGCTGATAGCGTCCCGCCTGCCAATCGTCATACAGCGGCGTATCCGGCAGCACTACAACGGGATAAATACGCACCCCATCCGGCTTGAGCGCAGCAATGCGCTGCGCCGTGTAGCGGACAGTCTCTCGCGTATCCCCTGGCAGACCCGCCATGGTCTGTAAAATCAGAGAAATACCTGCCCGCTGAATCAGCGCTGCGGCGCGCTGTGTGTCTGCCGCCGTGTGTCCGCGCTTTGCGCGGCGCAGCACCGCGTCATCCATCGACTGCGCGCCCAATTCGATGACCGTCACGCCATGCCGTTTCATCCGGCATAAAACGTCTTTATCAATCGCATCCGGCCGCGTTGACAGCCGGACAGAAGAAATCTTTCCTGCCGCCAGATATTCATCCGTGACGGCGAGCAACTCCTCCTGCTGCTCCACGGGAATCGCCGTAAAGCTGCCGCCATAAAAAGCTGCCTGCGGGATATTTCCCGCAGGCAGAATCGCATGTGCGTGTTGTAAAATCTCTCGCGCCTGTTCCGGTGTCATGCGCTGCTTTTGTCCCGCAATCGTTCGCTGATTGCAAAAGACGCACTGACACGGACAGCCCGCATGGGGAACAAAAATCGGCACAATAGACGCCATTACTTGACCTCACCCATGAGCTGCAGCGCAGCCTTTGCCGCCATCTGCTCCGCTTCCTTCTTGCTGTGGCCGGTTCCCTCTGCAAACACATTGCTGTTGAGCAGAACCTGCACGGTAAACCGCTTGTCATGATCCGGGCCGCTCTCGCCGCTCAGCTGATAGCTCAGCGTCTCCTGACGGTTTTTCTGAACAATTTCCTGCAAAGCCGTCTTGTAATCGCGGAAAGCACCGCCCTGCTCTGCCAGGTCAATCTTTGCCTCCAGGAAGGACAAAATAAAGGTGCGGGCAGCTTCCAGACCGCCGTCCAGATAAATCGCACCAATCAGTGCTTCCACAGAGTCTGCGAGAATGGACGGGCGCTTGCGGCCGCCTCCGTTTTCCTCGCCGCGGCCAAGCAGCAGCAGATGATCCAGCCCAAGTTCCTTGGCGACCTCATACAGTGTTTTTTCACACACGACCGCGGCGCGCAGCTTCGTCAGCTGACCCTCCGGCACGTGCGGATACCGGTGAAAGACATAATCTGCCGATACCAGACCCAGTATGGAATCGCCAAGAAACTCCAGGCGCTCGTTGTTCTGAATGTGCTGATCGCGGTGCTCATTGGCATACGAAGAATGCGTCATCGCCGTTGTCAGCAATCCTGTGTCATGAAATTGATAAATCAATTCATCTTTTTCCATTAGTTTCGCTCCTTTCATTATCATAATGGGATAAATGCCCTCCCTCCGAACGAGGAAGGGCATAAGACATTTCTTTAGTCATCCTCACCGATGCGGCGAACCAGATCGCCGATCGTCTTCATGCTGGCAGCTTCTGCCTCATCAATCTCACCGATGTCGAATTCCTCTTCAATACTCATCATCAGCTCGACCAGATCCAAAGAATCTGCGCCCAGATCCTCAATGAACGCAGTGTCCATATTCAGGGAATTTTCTGCCACACCGAACTGATCTGCCAGAATCTTACATACCTTCTCGAATACCATATACGCTCACCTCCCTTGTTCTTTTCTCACGCAGGGCATTGCCATACTCTTCTTATCATATGTGCCGCGCGCCCTGCTGTCAATAGGGAAATGGCGTCACAGGGTCATATTGTCGATATTGCGCTCGATTTCTCCCACAACATCTGCGTTTACATATGCCACTGCCTGCTTGACTGCCGAGCGAATCGCATAGGCATCCGACGAGCCGTGCGCCTTGAATACCGGCTTGGAGATACCGAGGAACGGCGCGCCGCCGACCTCCTTCGAGGACATCATCTTCTTGAGGCCGCCCATGGCCGGCTTGACCAGCAGATACGCCAGCTTCGTCCGCGCGCTGGTCAGGAACACGTCCTTGAGCGTTCCCATCAGGAAGCCTGCCACGCCCTCTACCGTCTTGAGCAGAACATTGCCGGTAAATCCGTCCGTCACTGCCACATCGCACGCACCGTTCGGAATATCGCTGCCCTCAACGTTGCCGACAAAGTTGATGCGTCCGGCATCGCCAGCCGCTTTGAGCACGTCATATGCCGCCTTGCGCAGCGGATCGCCCTTGGTGTCCTCTGTGCCGTTGTTGACCAAACCGACGCGCGGATTCTTGACACCCATGACCTTTTCCATGTAGAAGCTACCCATAAAGGCAAATTGCAGCAGATATTCCTCCGTGCACTCCACGTTTGCGCCGGAGTCAATGAGCAGCACATGACCGCCCTTGCACGGCAGCTGCGTCGGCAGTGCCGCGCGGCGAATGCCGCGAATGCGCTTGGTCACGAGCGTTGCGCCGGACAGCAGCGCGCCGGTGTTGCCCGCCGAAATCATGGCATCCGCCTCGCCGTCCTTCATCATGCGCAGCGCCACCGACATCGACGCATCTTTCTTGCGGCGAACCGCTGTCGCCGGATCATCGTGCATGTCAATAACGTCCTGTGCATCGTGAATCGTAATCGGCAGATTTTCTGCGTTTTCCTTTGCCAGCAAATCGCGAATTACGCTCTCCTGACCCACGAGAATATATTCCTGACCAAATTCCTTGGCTGCCATGACGCAGCCGGAAACCTGTGCCTGCGGTGCATTGTCACCGCTCATAGCATCAATGATGATTTTCACGAAAGGGTCTCCTTTCCCTCCTGTACGGCATCCATCAGCGTATCCAGATGCTCCAGCGCGCGCTGGGCAATCTGGGTATTCTTTTCCCGCTTGCCCTTGACGCGATAGCCAAGCTGCTGAATGATGCCGAAATTGATGTTCATCGGCTGGAACTTCGCATTCGCCTCATTGGAAATGTACAGTCCCAGTGCACCGATTGCCGTCAGATCGGAAAATTCAATCGGTTCCAGTCCCAGCAGCTCCCGCGCCAGATCCAAACCGGTTTCAAAGCCGGATGCCGCGGACTCGATATAGCCCTCTACACCGGTCATCTGTCCGGCAAAGCGAATGCGCGGCTCTGCCTTGAGCCGATAGTGATGGTCCAGCAGACGCGGAGAATCCATAAACGTATTGCGGTGCATGACACCGTAGCGCACAAATTCCGCGTTTTTCAGTGCCGGAATCATAGAAAAGACGCGCTTCTGCTCCGGGAACTTCAAATGGGTCTGGAAGCCGACCAGATTGTACAGAGAACCGGCGGCATTGTCGCGGCGCAGCTGCACAACCGCATACGGCGTCTCGCCGGTGTGCGGATCGCGCAGACCCACCGGCTTGAGCGGACCATACAGCAGTGTATCATGTCCGCGGCGTCCCATCACTTCCACCGGCATACAGCCTTCAAATACCTTTTTGTCCTCAAAGCCATGAACCGGCGCCTGCTCCGCCTCACACAGAGCCTCCCAGAACGCATCATACTGTTCTCGGCTCATCGGGCAGTTGACATAATCCGCCGTTCCCTTGTCATAGCGGGACGCAAAATAGGCACTGTCCATATCTACCGATTCAAAGCTGACAATCGGCGCTGCCGCGTCATAGAAATGCAGATATTCGTGCGCGCCGAGCTTGTTGTGAATGCTCTCAAACAGAGCATCCGATGTCAGCGGGCCGGTCGCTACAATGACATGTCCCTCTGCAGGAATTTCCGTCACTTCGCCTTCATGAACCGTAATGTTCGGATGATTTTTCACTTTTTCCGTGACCAGATTGGCAAATGCCTCTCGGTCAACCGCGAGTGCGCCGCCCGCCTCTACGCGGGTGGCATCGGCGCAGGAAATAATCAAGCTGCCTGCGCGGCGCAGCTCTTCCTTGAGTAAGCCCGGCGCCGTGCAGATTTCCGCACCGCGCAGCGAATTGGAGCAGCAAAGCTCCGCAAATGCGCTGCTGTGGTGTGCCGGTGTCATCTTCACCGGCTTCATTTCATACAGATCCACATGAATTCCGCGCTGAGCCAGCTGCCAAGCAGCTTCGCTGCCTGCCAGGCCTGCGCCGATCACAATGGCGTTATGCATCAACTGATTCCTCCGTGGCTTCGGTCTTTTTCTTGCGTGTCACGCGCTTCTTTGGCGCTTCCTCGCCGTCCTCCGCAGCCTTCTTGGTCGTTTTCTTGGTTGTCTTTTTGGTCGCTGTTTTCTTTGTCGTCGTCTTTTTCGTGGTCTTCTTGGCGGTGGTCTTTTTCGCCGTCGTCTTTTTCTTCGGCGTTTCTTCTGTCTCCGCATTTTCTACGGTCTCGCCAGCTGCCTCTGCTGCCGCCTTTGCCTCCGCTTCCTTTTGCGCCTTGGTCTTGCGCGGCGTGCGCTTGCTGATGAATTCCTTGTAGCCGCAGCCTTCCTTGTAGCACACAAAATGCGCTTCGCCGGTCTCGCGGTCATAATGGCGGAACAGCGTGGAACCGCACTGCGGGCACTGCTTCTTCGTAACCTTGTCCCACGTCATAAACGTACACTCCGGATAATTATCACAGCCCAGGAACGGGAATCCGCGCTTGGATTTCAGCTCGACGATATTGCCGCCGCACTTCGGGCAGTTGACACCGGTCTTAATGGCGATATTTTTGGTGTTCTTGCAGTCCGGGTAACCGGAGCACGCCAGGAACTTGCCAAATCTGCCCGACTTGATGACCATGTGCTTGCCGCACTTTTCGCAGATCTCATCCGTCACTTCGTCTTTGATCTTGATGCGCTGGCCTTCCAGATCCTTTTCTGCCTGCTGGAGAGCCGCTTCAAAGCCGTCATAGAATCGACGCAGAATCTCTACATAGCTGATCTTGCCGTTTTCGACTTCATCCAGCTCTTCTTCCATATGAGCGGTAAACGCCAAATCGGAAATCGACTTGAATTTGTCTACCAGCAGCTCAGTAACGCCCTCGCCGAGCGGTGTCGGCTTGAGGCTTCTGCCTTCCTTCGCCACATAATCGCGTTCCAGAATGGTCGAGATGGTCGGTGCGTAGGTGGACGGTCTGCCGATGCCCTTTTCTTCCATCGCCTTGATGAGCGATGCTTCGGTGTAGCGTGCTGGCGGCTGCGTGAAATGCTGCGCCGGTGTCAGCTTGCTGCACTGCAGGCTGTCGCCTTCATCAAAATTCGGCAGCGGCTTGCCGGACGTGCTGTCCGATGCCTTAGCATCGTCTGTGGACTCCTCATACACCGCCGTAAAGCCCGGAAATGCCACTTTGTAGCCGCTTGCGCGGAAAATATATCCTTCCGATACAATGTCCGCAGACACCGTATCCATGATGGCATCCGCCATCTGACATGCGACAAAGCGGCTCCAAATCAGCTTGTACAGCTTGTACTGCTCCGGTGTCAGATACTCCTGAATCTCATCCGGAACCAGCTGTACATTGGTCGGGCGAATCGCCTCGTGCGCATCCTGTGCATTGCTCTTCGCGCGGAACACACGCGGCTTTTCCGGATAGTATTCCGCACCATAGCGGCCGAGAATATACTCCTTCGCCGCCGTCTGCGCTTCTTCAGACAGACGCAGGGAGTCAGTACGCATATACGTGATTAAACCGGTCAGACCCTGCTCGCCAATTTCAATGCCTTCGTACAGCTGCTGGGCAATCGCCATCGTGCGGCGCGGCACAAAGCTCAGCTTGCGGCTGGCCTCCTGCTGCAGCGTCGAGGTGATAAACGGCGGCGCCGGTCTCTTGCGCTTTTTGCCGCGCTTGACCTTGCCGACGGTAAACGGCTTGTCCGTCACCGCTTCCATGATATGCATGGTCTGCTCTTCGGTTTTCAGCTCCACTTTTCCGGTTCCGTCGCCGTAGAACGAAGCGGTAAACACGCCGCCCTCTTGGGTCTTGAGTTCTGCTTCGAGAGACCAATATTCCTCCGGCACAAAGGCACGGATCTCCATCTCTCGATCCACAACCATGCGCGTTGCCACCGACTGTACACGTCCGGCAGACAGGCCGCGCTTGACCTTTCGCCACAAAAACGGCGACAGCTCATAGCCCACGATACGATCCAAAATGCGGCGCGCCTGTTGGGCATCAACCAGATCCATGTCAATATCGCGCGGATGCGCAATGCCTTCCTGTACCGCGTGCTTGGTAATCTCGTTAAATGTGACGCGCTTGCTGAACGAATCGTTCAGATGAAACAGTTCCTTCAAGTGCCAGGAAATCGCTTCGCCTTCGCGGTCCGGGTCAGTTGCGAGATAGACAAAATCGCTGTTGTCAATATCTTCGCGCAGTTCTTCAATCAGTTTTTCTTTGCCTTCAATCGGCATGTACATCGGCTTAAAATCATGCTCGAAGTCCACGCTCATTTTTTTCTTTGGCAGATCCCGCAGATGTCCCATGGAAGCCTTTACCACATAGTCCGTACCCAGGTACTTTCCGATGGTCTTTGCCTTCGCCGGAGACTCCACGATGACAAGTTTTGACATATCTGTCATTCCTCCTGTGCCGCTGCCGCTGTCGGCAGACGGTTTCTTATCTCTATTCGATCAATGGTGATTGCTTTCTATTCTTTTACATCGGCTGCCGCCTTGTATCCGCTCTCCGTCGCGGCGACATATTGCCCGACCTCCAGCATGGTCAGCGCTGTCAGCACACTGGCAGCGGGCAGGCCGGTTTTCTCTACGATGGCATCGACGGTTTCCAGCCCGTCATACACCGCGCGCCAGACGATACATTCCTCTTCGGAACCTTCCAGCTTCCGCATGACGATTTCTCTGCGGCTGTCCGGCTTCGGAATCGGCTGTTGCGCGTGCTCGACCAGCTCCAGCTCTCGCTGTGTATGCGCATCGGTCAGCTGATACTGTGACAAAATATCCGCCGGTTCCTGTACCAGCTCCGCCGCGCCCTGCCGAATGCGTGCATTGCATCCCGCACTGGATGGACGGTTAATATCTCCCGGAACAGCGAACACATCGCGTCCCTGTTCCAGCGCCAAATCTGCCGAAATCAATGCGCCGGATTTTTTCGGTGCCTCTACAATCAGTGTTCCCTGCCCCAAGCCGGTTATGATGCGGTTTCGCACCGGAAAATTCTTGCCGAACGGCTCGGTGCCGGGCGGATATTCACTGATAACCGCACCGTGACGAACAATATCCTCCATCAGCTGTTTGTGCTGCCATGGGTAGCATACATCGACGCCGCAGCCGAGAACGGCAACCGTCTCTCCGCCCGCTTCAATCGCTGCCCGATTGGCGGTTCCGTCAATGCCCAACGCCATGCCGGAAACGATAATCACGCCGCGCTGGGCAAGATTTCCCGCAAAATGCCACGCCGCTTGCTTGCCATATTGGGTACAGTTCCGCGTGCCAACAATGGAAATAGACAGTCGATCCGTGAAATCCGGCAAGGTGCCGCGCACATACAGCACGAGCGGCGGATCCGAAATGTTCCGCAGCAGCTCGGGATATGCTTCGTCGAACAGGGTGAGAATTTGAATCCCCTGCTTCAGGCAGTCCGCTTGGATGTGCTCGGCAACCGTCAAGTCTTTCTCCATCAGCGCATCCAGCCTATTTTTATTGAGCCGCGGGATGTCCACAAATGCCTGACGATCTGCCTGCCAAATTGCCTCCGGCGAGCCAAATCGTTCGAGCAACCGCTTTCCAAATCGTGCACCGCACCGCGTTGCCAGCCACAGCCAATAGGTAATGTTCGTCATTGGCGATCAGCCCTTTCTGCTCATCTCATACATGATAATGGAGGCAGCAACCGACGCATTGAGCGACTCCGCGCGGCCATCCATCGGAATAATGATTTGCTGGGTGCACAGAGCAGCAGCTTTTTTGGTGATGCCGCGTCCCTCATTGCCGATCATCACGGCGGCGCGCGTCAAATCAACGCGCGTCAGCGGCACGCTGCTCTCGCTGAGTGCCGCAGCGTACAGCGGCAGATTTTGTTTGTTCAAAAACGCTACGGTCTGCTCCAATCCTGCCGCGGCAATCGGCAGGCGAAATGCCGCGCCCATTGTCGCGCGAACCACCTTCGGGGAGGTCGGATCGACACAGCCCTCGCACAGGATGATGCCGTCCAAAGCGAAGGCATCCGCCGTGCGAATAATCGTTCCCAAATTGCCGGGGTCCTGTAACCCTTCCAGCACCATCAGCCGCTTCGCACCGTGCAGAACATCCAGCTCTGCAACCGGCCGCTCGCAGGAAAATACGACGCCCTGCGGCGTTTTGACGTTGGACACCTTGCTCAGCAGGCTTGCCGGACAGGTATACAGCTTTGCGCTCTGTCCTTCTGCCTGACGCAGCAGCTCCGTGTCCAGCTCCGCCTCATCTGCGACCAAAATATCATGAATCTCGATGCCGCTCGACAACGCTTCGCCCAGCATCTTTTCGCCCTCGCAGACCATTTCCTGCATATCTCTGCGGAATTTTCGGTCGCCGGACAGGCGAATCAGCCGTTTGACCAGCGAATTTTCCCGGCTCTCTATACGTACACTCATGCTTGCAACTCCGTTCTTTTTCTACCGGTCTTTCTGTCCTGCGAATGTCTCTCGCAGGATAGAAACACCGCACATCGGCGCACCGATGTGCCTGTTTATGATAGAAAAGCCTGAGCAGCAGACTGGCAGCTCCTCAGGCTTTTTGTATTCCATTAGTCCAGCGGCTTCATGGTCGGGAACAGCAGAACGTCACGGATAGCCGCGCTGTCGGTCAGCAGCATAACCAGACGGTCAATGCCCATGCCCATGCCACCCGTTGGCGGCATACCGTATTCCAGTGCATTCAGGAAGTCCTCATCCATCATGTTCGCCTCGTCGTCGCCTGCATTGCGCAGCGCTACCTGACGCTCGAAACGGCCTCTCTGGTCAACCGGATCATTCAGCTCGGAGAATGCATTGCACAGCTCGCGGCCATAGACAAAGCACTCAAAGCGCTCGGTCAGACGCGGGTCAGACGGCTTGCGCTTTGCCAGCGGAGAAATTTCTACCGGATAATCCGTGATAAAGGTCGGCTGAATCAGGTTTTCCTCTACGGTTGCATCGTAAACCATCGCGAGCAGATCGCCCCAGCTCTCCTTGTTCTTATCGATTTCATAGCCAGCCTTCTTGCAAGCCTCCAGAGCCTGCTCGCCGTCCATTGCCATGAAGTCCATGCCGGAGTACTGCTTGACAGCCTCTGCCATGGTCATGCGCTTCCAGCCCTTGGAGAAGTCCAGCTCGGTGCCCTGATACATGACCTTGGTCGTGCCCAGAACCTTCTCGCAGCAATGGATGACCATGTTCTCGGTCAGATCCATCATGCCGTGATAATCCGTGTATGCCTGATAAATCTCAATGGTGGTAAACTCCGGATTGTGTCTGGTGTCCATGCCTTCGTTGCGGAAGATACGGCCGATCTCATAGACGCGCTCCATGCCGCCGACAATCAGGCGCTTCAGGTGCAGCTCGGTCGCAATACGCATGTACATGTCGATGTCCAGCGCGTTGTGGTGCGTGATAAACGGACGCGCAGCAGCACCGCCCGGAATGGTATTCAGGCACGGCGTCTCTACTTCCATAAAGCCCTGGCTGTCACAGAAGTTGCGGACTTCGCGGACGATCTTCGAGCGGTTCTCGAAGGTGCGGCGCACTTCCGGATTGACAATCAAGTCAACATAGCGGCGGCGATAGCGAATATCAGTATCCTTCAGGCCGTGCCACTTCTCCGGCAGCGGACGCAGAGACTTTGCCAACAGCTGGAGCTTGTCTACGCGGACAGAAATCTCGCCCTTCTGGGTGCGGAATACCTCACCCTCGATGCCAATGATGTCGCCAATGTCATACTTCTTAAACTGCTTGTACTCCTCGGTGCCCAGCAAGTCGCGCTTGACGCACAGCTGGATGCGGCCATAGCGGTCGGTGATGTCCGAGAAGGTCAGCTTGCCCATGATACGCTTGCTCATCATACGGCCTGCCAGACGGACGATCTTGCCCTCCATCTCCTCGAAATTCTCGGTGATGTCTGTGGTATAGTTGGTGCGGTCAAACCGAACTTCCGTAAACGGATCCCTGCCTTCTTCCTGCATTGCCTGCAACTTAGCAGTGCGGATCTCGTACTCTTCGGATTCCGAGCGAACCGGCTTTGCGTTCTTCTGCTTGCTCTGTTCAGCAGCTGCGTTCTGATCCATGTTTTTCCTCCTAATTATAATGCAAAAGGACTGTCCGCCATCCGTTCCGGCGTGGCAGACAGCCTGTTGTTGGTTCTTGTTTACTTCTGGATGTCGGTGATGCGGAACTTGACAACACTGTCGTTCGGTGCTTCTACTTCTACCACTTCGCCGATCTTGTGACCCAGAACAGCCTTGCCTACCGGAGATTCATCGGAAATGAGACCTGCCATCGGGTCTGCTTCCTGCGAACCCACGATGCGGTACTGCTCTTCATCGCCGAATTCCAGATCCTCGATCTTGAATGTGCATCCCGGAGATACCTCGTCTGCTGCGTACTCATCTGCTGCGATGATAACAGCCTTGGAAATCATGGTCTCCAGCTCCAGAATACGGGAGTTTACCTTGCCCTGCTCATCCTTTGCTGCATGATACTCTGCGTTCTCGGAAAGGTCGCCGAAAGAAAGGGCTTCCTTGATCTGCGCGGTGATCTCACGCATACGGACGGTGCTGAGGTACTCGTGCTCTTCCTTCAGCTTATCCAGGCTTTCCTGTGTCATTTTATACTCTTGTTTCATGGAATATTTCCCCTCGATCTATTACAGATTTTTCATCAGATGTCGTTTATGCAAACGTGCCTTGTTATTCATTATATAAATCCCATCGGATGATGTCAAGCACGTGTTTTGCGGGAACGGTCAATTTTTTTGCCGTTTTTTACTTTTCCAGCGCCGAAATTGCCGCTTGCAGCTGGTCATCCTCGCTGTCTGACAGCACATAGAAATGTTCTTTCTTCTCGTCGCTCAGATCCACCTGCTCATCCGGCGTCACGCCCTTGCCAATCAGGCTGATGCCCTTTGGCGTGTAATAACAGTGCGTCGAGATGTTGAGGCAGCCGCCGTTAGACAACTCAAAGCCCTGCTGAGAGTAGCCCTTGCCGACGGTCTTTTCTCCGACAATCGTCGCCTTGCCGTACTCCTGCAATGCAGCCGCGAAAAATTCCGCTGCACTATAGGAATCTGCATTGACGAGCACCGCCATCGGCAAATCTACTTCGCTCGCATCCGAGGTATACTCCTCTGTTTTTCCCGCTTTATCCTTGAGCGAGATAATCTTGCCTTCCGGCAGCAGGGTATCCAGACAATTGACCAGTGCCGTCAGCTGTCCGCCCGGATTGTTTCGCAGGTCAAACAGCAGACTGGTTGCGCCCTGCTTCTGCATCTCTTTGACAGCGGCATTAAACTGTTCATCTGTATTGTCTGCAAACTTCTCAATGCGAATGTAGCCTACGTGATTGTCCAGCATCCGCGAGGTCACATGAATCTGCTCGTATTCCGCGCGCGTCACGGACAGCGTGACATCCTGATCCGTCGCATACTGATGCAGTCCCAACTCGACAACGCCGCCCGCTTTGCCGCGCACCGCAGCCACCGCCTTTTCATAGCTGCCGAAATCGTCAATGCTCTTGCCATTGATGCTGGTGATTTTATCATAGTAGCCGATGCCCGCTTTTTGCGCTGGAGAATCCGCCGCCACGGTATTGACATATAAATAATGTGTACCGTCATCATTTTCTAAATAGCTGACCGTCACACCGATGCCAACCGTGGAATCCGCAGAGGATTCCTGATAGCTTTGATAGTACTCCGGCGTCATATAACTCGTCCAGCGGTCGCCAAGTCCCTGTGCGTATCCCGTCAACGCGCCGTTAATCAGATCGTCCGTTGTATAGTCCTCGCCGACAAAGTAATGCTGGCTGATGCTGTCCGCCTGCTGCAGGACATCGTAAATCTCTCCGGCCCGTCCGCTCGGATGAACGACGTGATACACAACCGTGCCGGTGAGCAGTCCGCCTGCAATCGTAGCTACAGCACCGGCAGCAACCGCCCGCCGCAGCGATACCATGCGTTTCAATGCGCTCTCGCTCCCTTTCTTATCAAATAGTATCTGTTCTCTATAAAAAGAATACCGCAGGACAAAGCCTGCGGCAACTATTTTTTGTTGAGTTCACAAAAATATCAAATTTTACCTGTCCTCAGAACAGGACAGAAACCGAACTGAGCAGCATCAGCACTGCCAAAATCAGTGCGACAACCGCCATAATGCGTTTTGCAGTCGTTGGTTTAATCAAAAATTTCACCTCGATAGTTGTATTACATGCGTCCGCTCTCACGGGAAGCTAAGTACTTGCGTACCATCAGAGCAACCTTAAATACAATGGCATGATCGAACTCGCGCAGATCCAGACCCGTCAGCTTCTTGATCTTTTCCAGACGGTAAACCAGCGTGTTTCTGTGTACAAACAGCTTACGAGAGGTCTCAGACACGTTCAGATTGTTCTCAAAGAACTTCTGAATGGTAAACAGGGTCTCCTGATCCAGTGCGTCAATCGAGCCCTTCTTAAAGATCTCGTTCAGGAACATCTCGCACAGCGTCGTCGGCAGCTGATAAATCAGACGTGCCAGACCCAGCGTGTCATAGTTGACGATGTTCTGCTCGTTGTCAAATACCACACCGACTTCCAGTGCAGTCTGTGCTTCCTTAAAGGATTTTGCTACGTCCTTGAGCTGGCTGCAAATTGTGCCGATACCAATCAGGCACTTGATCTGCAATTCGTTCTCCAAGGTCTCTTCGATGCCCTTGGCGATCTTCATCAGCTCCTTGTCATCGGTAGTCGGCTTGACTTCCTTGACGAGAACGATGTCATTTTCATTGATGTGCAGGGCAAAATCGCGCTGCTTATCCGGGAACAGGCCCCGAATGACGTCGAGAGCAGCGACGTCCGCATGCTCTTCCTGACGAACCAGGAATACCGCGCGGGTGGTGTCTCCCTCAAAGTGCAGCTCACGGGACTTGATGTAAATATCGCCTGGGAGAATGTTGTCCAGAATAACGTTCTTGATAAAGGTTGCCTTGTCGTGCTTTTCATCGTACAGCGTCTTGATGTTGCTGACAGCAATAGCTGCCATTGAGCAGATGCTGCGCGCATTTTCATCTTCGCCGTGTACAAACACTGCGTACTCAAAACGAGTCGAGCGATCTGCAACCGGACGATACGTATAGCCGCCAAAACGAATCATATCGCCGACGTAGGACAGCTCAGCCGCTGCGTCTTCGCGCATCTCACCGATCCGCTTGAGGTCGGTACAGGCCACAACTGCGCCGCTGGCATTGATAATGCCGATTGTGCGGTCAACCGCATCTTTCATCTGTAAAATTATAGACTGAAACATTCTTGATGCCATCACACTTCACCCTTCTTCAACGAAATTGTTTTTTGCCCGCATATTTAGCTGAATCCTACCGTCGCCAGCCCTGTTATGTACACGGAAGCAAACCTAGTATCAATCATATTGACAGCAAATTGCCGTCCTGTCATTCACTTTTTTTATTATATCACAAATCGACAGAAATTTGTACAAAAATTTTGACTTTATTTTGTCCACTTTTCCCTATGTAACGTGAGGCGCAAGCAACAGCGCGATTTCTTCCTGTGTCAGCTCTCTCCACTGCCCCGGCTGCAGCGCAGCATCCAGTTTCAGAGGGCCTTCCGACAGACGCTCCAATGTCTTGACCGGCGCACCGCGTGATGCCAGCATCCGGCGTACCTGATGGTACTTGCCTTCCTGCACCGTGACCAGAACATCGGAATAGCCTTCCCGCGCCGCGCGTATCTCCAGCTTTGCCGGCCGGCAGCGCGTGCCGTCGCGCAGCGTGATTCCCTGCGCAAATGCCTGTACGTCGGCATCTCCCAGCAGTCCCTCTGTCTCCGCATGATAGACTTTATCTACCGCGTGTTTTGGCGAGGTCAGCGCATGTCCCAGCGCACCATCGTCTGTCAGCAAAAGCAGACCGGACGTATCCTTGTCCAATCGTCCAATCGGAAATACACCGCGCTTGCGATAGCTGGCAGGCAGCAGATCAAGCACCGTTTTTTGCTCTCTGTCCTCTGTGGCAGACAGCACACCGAGTGGCTTATGCATCATGAGGTACACGTGCGTCTGATAACAAACCGGCTGTCCGCAAAAGGAAATCTGCGCGCTTTCGGGATCTACTTTTTTCGAAGCATCTCGACATACTTCGCCGTCAATCAAAATGGCGCCGCGCTTTGCCGCTGCCGTCGCTTCCTTCCGAGAACACAGTCCCATCGAGGTAAGCAGTTTGTCAATTCGCTGTGTTGCCACCCGATCGCCTCCCGCCGATAATCAAGAGCATTATATCATCTTTGTTACATTTGCACAAGAGCGTTTTTGAAAAATTATAAAAGCAGGCGGAATTTTTCGCCTGCTTCTTTGGGCAATGTGTTGATTTTCCATGCAGCCATATGGTCAGGATGCACCAGAATCTGTATTCTCACTTGTGGATTCTGACGTATCGTTTGTGTCATTTGACTTCTGCCCGGTGTGATCCATTAAGCCGCGCGTAAAGCCGCCGTCGGTCTTCATGGAGCAAATATCTCCTGCAACAATTTTCCCGCGATAAATGAGCAATTCGGCCAAAACATCGGATTCTTCCGCATTTGTGACCGTGTAAACAACCTGTTTTACGCGCTTGCCCTTGAGCTTTTCCATGTCGAATCCCTGCCGCGCCTGCAAGTCCGCATAGCTCTGATAGCTTTCGTCAAAATCCGACGGGATAATCACTTCCCGCACCGTGCAGGAATCAACATCCACTTCCCATCCGCACGCGTTTAGATAGGCGATGCGTTCTTCATCCGTCAGCGCCAGCGTAGAGACTGTCTGCTGCGCGCTGTCGGTCTGCTCGCTGTCCGCGCCGTTTCCCATCGCTGCCACATCTCCCGCCAAGCGCGCCGCCGCGCCTGCCGTCAGCAGCAGTGCCGCCGTCACCGCAAGACCAAATAGAATCTTTCGTTTGCTGAATTTTGCCGTTATGATAAACATAGCTTTCCCGCTCCTCGCCGTCTGTTCCTGCTGTTTCTGGTACAGCGTATGCATTAAATCAAAACTTCATTCTTAAAACGTCAATCTCTTTCCAACAAAAAATGGCTATAATTTAGCAAATTATAGCCATTTTTTCGTTGAACTGTTAACAAATGATATTAACTATTACACCAGCCATTGTCACCAGCAATGCAGCTACTCTTAGCCCAATATCGAGCTTTTGGTATTTCGACATGTATACACCTCCTTTCTTTTATATTTCAATATGCTTATAGTATACACCACCTTCCCCAACCTGTCAACTCGCGAACTGCAAATTTTTCTTCATATATTTGATGTTTTTCCACCAAATTATCTATCATACTGATAAATCAACCTTACAGCCTCGAAGACCAACCTATTTTTATATGCTAAAATATGATTTACCATCCACAATTGTACAACTTTTACAATCTTTTTCTGGCTATCATCGGTCGGATTTATGGTCACAATGTGGCCGCGATGCTTATTCTAGATGAAAACAGCCCCTCCGGTTTTTCGGAGGGGCTGTGAGATATATTGTCTGTTTACTGTGCCTGTGCAGCTTCGATGACCTTTTCCTGAACTGCCGGAGGAGCATCCTCATAGCGTTCAAACTCGGACTCAAAGGAGCCTCTGCCCTGCGTCATGGAACGCAGCGTGATGGCGTAGTCGCTGATTTCCGCCATCGGCACTTCGGCAAGGATTTCCTGACCGTCATCGGTCGGGTTCATGCCCATGATGCGGCCGCGGCGCTTATTGATGTCGCCGATGACATCGCCCATGTACGAATCCGGAATGTAAACCTTCATCGAGCAAATCGGCTCCATGATAACCGGCTTTGCCTGCGGGATGCCCGCCTTATATGCCAGCTTGGCTGCCATCTTAAACGACAGCTCGTTCGAGTCAACATCGTGGTACGAACCGTCAATCAGAATCGCCTTCAGGCCAACCATCGGATAACCGGCAAGTACGCCGTGCTCCATGGCCTCGCGGATGCCCTTGTCTACTGCCGGATGGAAGTTCTTCGGAACAGAACCGCCAAAAATGCGCTCTTCAAATGCATAATCGCCGTCTGCGTATGGCTCAAAGGTCATCTTGACATGACCATACTGACCATGGCCGCCGGACTGCTTCTTGTGCTTGCCTTCCACCGTTACCGAAGCACGAATCTTCTCACGATACGGCACAATCGGCTTGCTCAGCACCGGCTCTGCGCCGAAGCGGGATTGCAGCTTGGAGCAAATCACATCCAGATGAATATCGCCCATGCCGCTCAGCAGGCTCTGGTGCGTCTCCGAATTGATGGTGAAGCTAAAGGTCGGATCCTCATCTGCGAGCTTGGTCAGGCCTGCGGCAATCTTTTCCTCGCCGCCCTTGGTCTTCGGCGCAATCGCCTGCGTATAGCACGGCTTTGCAAACTGTACCGGCGTCAGATTGACGGCGCGCACGCTCATAGACAGCGTATCGCCGGTCTTTGTGGTAGCGAGCTTGGATACTGCGCCAATATCGCCACAGGTCACTTCCTTGACTTCGGTCGCCTTCTTGCCGCAAATGGAATACAGATGGCCGATCTTTTCCGTCGCATCCATGCGATGGTTGAGCAAAGTCATATCCTGCTTGACAGAACCAGCTACAACCTTGAAATAGCTGAATCTGCCGTACTGGTCAGCGGTCGTCTTAAAGACAAAGGCACACGGGGTACCATTCGGGTTGCACGGTACTTCTACGAGATCCTCGCCTTCCTCGCAAACCTCTACTTCGCCCTGATCCGGGGACGGCATATAATCGCAGATGCCCTTGAGGGTTGCAATCGTGCCAATGCCGGTAGCTGCTGTGCCGCAGAATACCGGAATAACGGCACGCTCCAGCACGCCCTGACGCAGACCGGCAATCAGTTCTTCATCCGAGAATTCTTCACCGGCAAAATATCGCTCCATCAGGTCTTCCGACAGCTCGGCAACGCTCTCGCACAGAGCTGCACGCTGCTGGTCAACCTTTGCCATCATGGATTCCGGAATCGCAACTTCCTTGCGCTCGTTGCCTTCCATGTGATATGCCTTGCGGATGACACAATCGACAACGCCGACGGTCTCTCGGTTGCCCTCGAAAATCGGGATGACAATCGGGACAACATGTGCGCCGAACGCCTTTTGCAGCTTGTGCAGCGAGGTATCATAATCGGAATTTTCTTCGTCAATTTTAGAAATGTAAAACGCACACGGCTTGCCCTGGTCTGCCAGACGCTTCCATGCCTTCTCTGTGCCAACGCTCGGGCCCGACTTGCCCGGCACGACAATCAGACCGGATTCACACACGCGCAAAGCGCTCTGTACTTCGCCTTCAAAATCAAAGAATCCCGGTGTGTCCAGCATGTTAATCTTGCAGCCGCCGTATTCTACCGGTGCCACTGCGGTGGAAATCGAGAACTTTCTGCGAATCTCCTCCGGGTCATAGTCACAAACGGTATTGCCGTCCGCGATTTTTCCCATGCGGTCTGTCGCCTTGGTCATATACAGCATACTTTCGATCAGGGAAGTCTTGCCTTCTCCGCCATGTCCCATTACACAAACGTTGCGGATCTTATCTACAGAATATACGTTCAACGATTCCATCTCCTTAATTTTTCTTATCCCAGACGGGATACCCCGTCCTCATGTTCGTAATTATACCCTACTTTCTCCGTTATCGCAAGCAAAACATTGTGAATTTTCTCCAAATGTTTTGCTATATTCTCAGGAACTTCACCAGAACTTGTCAATTCTCACACACTTAAACCGTACTTTTTGCACAAAATCACGCATTTCCCGCATAAAAGCGTCACTCTTCTGTATTTGAAAATTTTTTGTAAAAAAAGAAACAGAGACTTTCCGCCCGCAAACGGGGCGTTCTGTCTCTGTTTTCTTTCATTCCCGTCCCACTCCATTGTCTAGGAAGAAAATCGGGATAAAGCACAAAACCATATAAATTAACAGGCGAATCGGATGTGCATCGGACGGAACAAACGCATAGCACAGATACATCATGAGCAGCATACATACGATGGACGCGCAGACACCAATGAGAATGCCTGTGCGCTGTGCCTTTCGCTGCGCACGAGCGGCGCAAATGCAATCCGCCGTCCCCATCAATCCATCGCGTACCAACAGCGCGCACAGCCGCGCATCGCGCGTATATGCGGGATTTCTCAGGGCGCGATTTTGTTCCAAATCCGGCACGACAACCGTGCCTGCCGGAAGATCATACAGACGTTCTACCAGCTTCGGCGTAATCTGCTGATTGCGCGAATGCAGCCAGATTGTCGTTTTCTGTTCCATCAGCTTTTGCATCGCATGGAACAGAACCGCTGGCACCGCATAATCCACCGTGATGATGGCAGCGAGATCGCCGTCCAGCGACAGAGCAAGGGCATTGTCCGCCATATCGCCAACCGCCACGCCGCGTGACGTCATAAACGCCTGATTGCCCAGCAAGACCTCCAGTCTGCCGATCTGGCCGCTGACACCGCCCATGTACTGCGTGAGCTGATGCACCGGAAGCGGTTTGCCATATCGCGTGCGCACCTCTTCCGCCAGCATACTGCCCAGAGAGGAATCTTGCGTCAGCGCCGCCGCATAGGCCAAGGCTGTCGATTCATTCAAGCTGCTGTGCAGCTCCAAATTAGCCAACGTCACGGAGCCCACCGGGAACAGATCCTCATCCGTCAGCACAACCGTCTCCGTTTGCGCCATCTTGTCCGCTCCCTTGTCGCTGTCCGACGCCGCCCCGCAATGCGCCAATCGGCTTGCGGCGCTCTGTCTCGCCATGACAGAAGCAGCAATCAGGGCAATCTGACAGGAACCGGTCACGGTCGCCGCGAGCACATAAATCAGCCGTCCGACATCGCCGGTCGAGGCGCAGACAATCGCAGATAAAATCACCGCAATCACCAAGGCAGACAGCGTCACTAACCGTTCGATTTTCTTTCGCTGTTCACCGAGCACGATGTGTTTTGCAAAGGTATTGGTATCTGCCAGCGGCGCTTTGACCAGATGCGGTGTCGATCCGTCATGCCAGAAGATGCCAATCGGCTCGCGTGCCGATCCGGCAACCTTATATGTATCACGCCGAATCTTCTCTTCTCCAATCTGCGCACACAGCTGGACGAACAGAATCAGCATCGCAATACAAGCAAACGGAATTTCTTCTCCTTCCGATGCCAAACGAATACAGCAGTGCACAATGTTGAGTATCAGTGCAGCATCCGCCAACGAGGCAAAGTTTGGGCTGAGATGCAAAACCGCCCGCATGCCGTCCCAAACGACGTCATAAGCCAAAGCGGCGGCACCTGCCATCAGCAGCAGAAAGACACCCAGCACGCGACTGGAATGCGAAGCGTAATCCATCGCACTCGGCAGCGGCAAAATGGTAAAGTCTGCGGCGCACGAGATATAAATGCAAATCAGCGTCAAAATACCCAAGAAAACCAGTCGAATCTCTTTGTTTCGCGCCCGCAGACGGCAAGCCTGGCTCTCCTGCGTCAAATCCTGCGGTATTTTGATTTCTGTCTGTTCGACCGAAGCCGCTGTCGGCTGCTCCGGTTCGCTGTGCGGCGTCTGTTCCTGTTCCGGTTGTCCCGGCTGAGATTCAGAGGCCTGAATTTCTATTACGGACTCTTCTAAAGATGCTTTCTGGCCGACCGCCTCCGTCACCGGTGTGCCGGTCGACCCTTCAAGAAAAACCGAGTCTTCCTCAGCTGTCTCCTGCTTGTCCTGTTCGTGCATCTCCTGCCATGCATCCGAAGCGTGAATCTCTTCCGGCTCCGGCTGCTCGGCAGCTTCCATCTGCTGCTCCGCTTCCTGATACTGGCGCTCGCGCTCGGCAATGCGCTCCTTACAGCGCAGCACCTCGTGCGTCATAACTGGGCCTTCTTCGCGCAGCTCTTCCAGAGACGGTGCCATCTTGACAATCTCCTCCAGCGGCTTGCCCAGCCATGCCGGAATCGGCAGCGGCTCGTCCTTCGGCGGCTGTGCCTTTTTCTTCTTTGCCTTCTTTTTGGCTTTTTTCTTTTCTTCCTCCGGATTGCGCACAGGAAGTTCAATATACACGGTCGTCGCCTTGTCCGGGAATGTCTCCGGAATGCCGGTCTCCTTGCGCAGCGGCGATTTCTTTTTGTCCGTGCCGCTCTCTTCTTCGCTGTCCTTCAGCAGCTTTTCAAAGCTGGCGCGTTCTGTTTCCTCTTCGGCATCTACATCCGACATAAATGCCTCGAATTCATCTTCGCTGATGACCGGCGTATCCTCCGGACGCGGTTCCGGTTCTTTTTTTTGTTCCGGTTCCGGCTCCGATGCCGGTGGCGTCTGCTCTGCCTGCGGCTGCTGTGTCGGCTCTTCACCGTCTTCCGCGATTTCCGCACGCAGCTCTTCCAGCACTTCATCCAGCGAGTTGTCTTCCTGCAGCACTTGTTCCGGCTGCTGCTCTGGCATCTGTTCCGGCTCCGCTTTTTGCTCCAGCTCTTCCTCCAGCACTTGTGTTTCGAGTTCCGGTTCTTCCGGCTGTTCCGTCGAATCAGACGGCAAAACCTGCGTTTCCTCTTCCTCCGATGTCGGCGTAGACTCGTCCAATCCTTGCAGCTGTGTCAAGTCAATTGGTATATCGACTTCTTCCAGCTGATCCGGTGGAGAAAACAGACGAGAGAACAGACCCTTTTTCGGCTGTTCCTCCGGTTCATCGGATTGTTCCTCGGACACTTCCTCCTCCGTCTGTTCCGGTTCGGCATCCTCTTCCAGTTCCGGCGGCGCAAACAGGCGAGAAAACAATCCCTGCTTGCTCGGCTTTACCGGCTCTTCCTCGTCCTGTACAGGCTCCTGCGCAGGTTCTTCCGTATGCAGCGCCTGCATGATTTGCGAGATGGCATCGTCGCCCCATGCAGGGCGCTCCGGCTCTGCCTTTGGCTGTTCCACCGGCTCCTCTGCCTGCTCTTCCGCTGGCTGCTCGGACGATTCCTCGCTGTCTTCCATGCGGCGGGTTGCTTGGTCAATCAGTTCTTCATAGTCCTGCTTTTCCATGCGGCGAGTTGCCTGTTCCGGCTGTTCTTCTGGCTGTGCTACCAGCTGTTCCGGTTGCTTCTCCTGCTGCTCTGTCTGTTGTTCGGATTTTGATTCACCCGAAAACAGGCGTTCCATCAGGCTCGGCTCTTCTTCTGGTTCCGGCATCAGCTCTGTCCGCGGATCTGTCGGTGTCTCTTCGCGTTCCAACTCACCGAGCTGTGCAAACAGAGAACCAAACACATCGTCTTCTTCCGGCTGTGCTGCCGGTTCTGCTTCCTCGTCGCCCTCCGGCTTGAGCCATGTCTGCATGTCTTCCTGTTCTTCGATCATGGCTTGGGTCTGCTCGGACGCCTGCTGGAGCGATGCCAGCGCCTCGCGCTCCTGCTCCTCCGGCTTGCTCGCCGAAAGCGGCTGTGTTTTCGGCTCTTCCGGTGTCTGCACGCCCAAGCTCTGCATCAATTCTTCCATGCTGCTACTGCTGCCGCTCTCGGAAGAACCCGCCTCCTCCATAATCTGATCTACATCATAGAGACTGCTTCCAGAGACTTCGTGCAGTTCTTGTTTCAATTTTTCGAGATCCAGATCATCCATGCTGTTCCTCCCCGATTCTCTGCCGCACGGCTTCATACAACAAAACGGCTGCCGCTGCGGACGCGTTGAGCGAATTGACCTTTCCCTTCATCGGAATGCTGACAATGCCATCGCACTTTTCGCGGACAAGACGGCTGAGGCCGCTGCCCTCCGAGCCGATGACAATGGCTGTCGCGCCGACAAAGTTGGTCTGATACAGGCTGGTATCTCCGCCGGCATCCGCGCCAAATACCCAGACGCCTTTTTCCTTCAGCGTATCAATGGCCGCTGCCAAATTGGTAACACGTGCCACGCCGATGTGCTCAATGGCACCGGCAGATGCCTTGGCTGCGGTCGCCGTGAGACCAACCGAACGGCGCTTCGGGATGATGACACCGTGTGCACCGGCGGTCTCTGCCGAACGAATCACAGCGCCCAGATTGTGCGGATCGGTCAACCCGTCGCAAATCATGATGAGCGGCTGCTCTCCGCGATCTGCGGCAGTCTGCAAAATATCCTCCAGCGAGACATATTCATGCGCCGCTGCCTGCGCAATGACGCCCTGATGCACGCCGGTTTCGCTCATGGCATCCAGCTTGCGGCGATCTACCTGTGTCACAACAGCACCGGCTGCCTTCGCCATAGCGACAATATCCGCCATGCGGCCGTTCTGATCCGGTGCAACAAACAATTTATCCACGGTTCTGCCTGCGCGAAGCAGCTCCAGAACCTCGTTTCTGCCTTCATACAGCGTGGTTTCCGTCTCTTCCTCGTGCTGCGGGCGTTTATGAAATGTCTTTTTTGTTTTCTGACTCATAGCTATAACTCCATTTATCCATACTCGATACGTCCAGTATAACACAAAACTCGGATGCCTGACAGCAAAACCGTAAACTTTATGTCCCGTTCACGGATTTTTCACAAGCTGCTCGCCGCTCCCGCCGGAGAATTAGTCGTAATCGTAAAACCGGTGAATCTCTCCCTGATGAATCGCATCGGGGAAGTGTCCCTCTCGCTCCGGTGGGAGAATGCCGTTGAGGTGCATGTTGTGATATATTTCTTCCAAGTCACCCTCGAGTCCCGGCGCTTGTATCTGCTTTTGATATGCTTCAATTTCATCCAGCATAGACAGTGCCATGTCTCGATTGGCTTGTAATCCGCCCTCTATTTCTCGACCCAAACCTTTATTCATTCCCCATCGCTCTGCAATGGAATCCAAAAAGAGGTCAACTTCATCCAATATAGCAGATAAACACGTTTGCTTTTTCTCTTGTTCCGCCTGTTCAAATTTTTGCTTTGCTTTTTCATAATCGGTGCGATATGGTTCATCACAGGCAAACAACTGGCTGCTCAAATAGAAACAGCTATCTGTTTTTGCTTCCATTTTTTTACGCACACAGTCAATCATACAAAATGTATCATATAGTATCTGCAACCGCTGTTCTCTTTCTTCTATATTCTCTGGTGTGCGGACTGCGTAATATACATAATACTCTATCAACACATACTCTGCATACGATGTATCTGTTTCCAGTTTATCTAGCAGTTTTAGCTTTTGTTTTCTGTCTAACCGGCTGTTCTCTTCTGTCCATCGCTGTTTTGTCCGTTGAAATTTTTTCCAAGCATTCTTCCATTCAACTCGTGCAGAAACAATTTCTTCCGGTTCTCCCGATTTATCTATTTCTTCATCATCCTCTAGCCATTCCCAGTTTGTCATCCCGGAGATGCCTACCATTCCCAGCGCTCCAAGTAGATACATGATATCGATGGGTTCATAATATCTTGTACACTCCATTGGAAAGATGAGCAGAAAAAATATAGCAATGTAAAACTGCCACTGCAAAATAAAAAATGCAATCTTTTTCTTCTGAATATATTGTGAATATCCTAAATGCAACAGTCGTTTCACAAAAGATTTACTCTTTTGAATCTCGTCTGCTTTCTCAATTCCAACTTCACGTTTCAAAATAGAGTTCATGGTAAGCCATGTAATTCCCATTCCGCCAAGCCAAAATATCATAATCATGATAAATGCACTCAATGTCCATTCCGGATTTGCCCATGACATATATGTTCCTCCTCACGGTATCGGCTTTCCCAGCCATTCGCCCAAGTCTATCGCCACTTGATATACATTTCCTGTTTTGCAAGTCATAACCGTTTGCTCTGCTGTCAATAATTCTATTATCAAAAATGTATTCGATGCATATCTTCCTGTATGCTCTTCTCGATACACGTCCTTGATTCCCGTAATATATTTCTTATTTACAGCAAATACACCGCTAACACACAACGCAACAAACCAATCCCCATAGGCAACAATTTCCACGCCGTTGCTAAGAATTCCTTGCATGAAAATGCCTTGCATGTCTTTGTCAAAGTCCGTGTTCAAATATTTTTCTTGCTGTTTAATCCGTTTTATGACTTTTCGATTCTCTTTCTCAAACTCATATTTCATCCATACAATGCACAGCAAAAGCGGAACATCTACGATTCCTGCCAAGATGACATCTTCTTTCGTAATATGATGGATGTCTACCATGTCAACCGTCACAAGAACGGCAAGTATGACGAGCAGAATACTGACAAACCAAAACATAAATGTACTCTGCCGCTTCACTATCGTCTTTTTCGTAACCGGTGTGTTCATCTCTCTCCCTCCTTGTCGTGCTTTCAGTATAACACAAAAGCAGGCTTTCTCCCAAAGAAAAAGCCTGCTTTGCGCAGCAATCTTTACTTGATGTTTTCCGTCATATGCTGCAGCATGACCGCGGTCTCTGCGCGCGTCGCGCCGGATGTCGGAAGCAGCTTCAAGGTGCCGTCCTCCATCTTAGAGCCGGAGATAATGCCGTTCTGCACAGCCCAAGACACGGCGTTCACTGCCCAATCTGATACATCTGCGGCATCCGCAAAGGCGTCCAAACTGTACGTTGTCGGCTGTCCATGCTTGAACTTGTAGAGCATCATCGCAAGCTGTTCGCGCGTAATCAGATCATCCGGGGAAAATGTCGTCTCCGAGGTACCGGCAGTGATGTCGTTTTCCGCCGCCCAAGTCACCGCCTGATAATACCAATCACCCTGCTGAACGTCTGTAAACGGATTGTCGCTCTGTACCTGCGGCGTACCGGAGAGATTGTACAGCGTCTGTACCGCCATAGCGCGGGTCAAGGTTTTGTTCGGAGAAAATGTGCTGGCAGACGTGCCCTTCATCCATCCCTGCTGATAGGCAAAGACAACCGATGCATAATACCAATCCGTGGTATACACATCCTCAAACGGCGCATCACCCTTTGCAGCGGCAGAATTGCTGGATTTGAGCTTCAGATTATATGCCGCAGCGATTGCCTTGGCATCTGCCTGTCCCATCTGCTTGAGCTTGGCATCGGAGGACAGATAGGTATTGTAATCGGAACTGTTTGAGATAAACGCATGTTCTACAATCATGCTCGGTATATTGGCCATTGTAGCATTTCGGATGATGCTGTAATAATCCGCCTTGGAGCCATCCGGATATTTGTTTTCCGTGCTGTTTTTCTGCAAGTAGCCGCGATTATACAGTCCCAGACTCTCCAAATTGCTGAGAATCCGGCTCGCGGTCTTTTTGGATTCCGTGAGCAGTGCCGGACGGTAATTGCCGTTCGGTACAATCACCAGCTCGCCGTGCGCACTGCTGCTGTCTGCGGAATTGATATGTAAGCTGACCATCAAATCAGATTGGACAGACTGTGCATACTT
This sequence comes from bacterium, assembly GCA_963601915.1. Taxonomy (GTDB): domain Bacteria; phylum Bacillota; class Clostridia; order Oscillospirales; family Butyricicoccaceae; genus Butyricicoccus_A. Next base: position 47,719 of record CAVCGL010000009.1, read on the forward strand.
GACGCGGTCAGACAGCTCCAAAAACGTATCGTTATCGCGCGTCATATACACTTTGACGCCCGCGTATTTGCTCAATTCCTCGCGGCAGGCCAGACCGATTTTCAGGTTCATTTCCTTTTCCATCGCGGTCTTGCCGTTCCATTTTTGTGTCGCACCGCTGTCCTTGCCGCCGTGGCCCGGATCCAGCGTCACAATCAATGTGCCGTTATTGGTGCCGTACTGTCTATTGCGCACGCCGGTGCTCGGCTGCAAGGTGACATCCTCCTCGCCTTCCATTTGCACAGTTTCCGTCGCCCATGCCGGTGCGCTCACGATCAGCAGCAAACAGGCAGCGAGCAACAAACTGGTCAGTTTTTTTCTCATGTTGTTCCATTAAATCCTTTCTGTGAAATTTTGATGCAAAAACAGACTTTTCTGAAACGAAAAGTCTGTTTTTCTGTGTTTAATTAAAGAACTTATCGTGTACCGCGCGAACAGCACGTGTCGCATCCTCTTCGTCAATCAGAACGGAAATCTTGATTTCCGAGGTAGAGATCATGCGGATATTTACCTGTGCACTGGCCAAGGCGTCAAACAGCTTTGCCGCGACGCCCGGCGTCGAGGTCATGCCTGCGCCGACAACCGAAACCTTTGCGAGATCCGACTTGCCGGAAACGCTCTCAAAATGCAGACGCTCTTGATTTTCTTCCAAAATCTTCATCGCCGCATCCAGCTGACCGCGCTTGATGGTAAAGCTGATGTCACGCACGTCATCGTGTCCGATAGACTGCAGGATAATATCTACATTGATGCCGTTGTTCGCCAAAAGAGAGAACAGGCGGAACGCATTGCCCGGCTTGTCCGGAATGCCCATGACGGCAATTCGTGCCGTGTCCTTATCGCAGGCCACACCGCTGATAATCATCTTTTCCACAGAAACAACCTCCTTAACCTTGGTTCCCGGATTTCTGGTCAGGCTGGACAGCACTTCCAGATCAATGTTATACTTCTTCGCCATCTCAACCGAACGATTGTGCAGAACCTGTGCGCCTAAGGACGCCAGCTCCAGCATTTCATCAAACGTAATTTCCTCCAGCTTTCGCGCATTGGGTACAATGCGCGGATCCGCTGTATATACGCCGTCTACGTCGGTGTAAATCTGGCACAGGTCGGCGCCCAGCGCTGCCGCAATGGCAACCGCCGTCGTGTCCGAGCCGCCGCGTCCCAGTGTTGTGATGCTCTGATGGCTGTTGATGCCCTGAAATCCTGCGACAACCACAATGCGGTGTCTGTCCAGCAGACTGCGGATGCGCTCGGGTCTCACGTGATGAATCCGCGCAGAACCGTACTCTAAGCTGGTCTCAATGCCAGCCTGCCAGCCGGTCAGGCTCGTCGCGTGATAGCCCAGCTTCTCGATTGCCATCGCAAGCAAGGACATAGAAATCTGTTCTCCTGCGCTGAGCAGGACATCCATCTCTCTGGCTGGCGGGTTGTCGGTAATCTCCGCCGCCTTTGCGATAAAATCATCCGTGGTGTCGCCCTGTGCGGATACCACAACAACGACCTGATTGCCGGCAGCCGCCGTTCTGGTTACAATATCCGCCACATTAAAGATGCGTTCTGTGTTCGCAACGGAAGTTCCGCCGAACTTTTGCACAATTAAAGCCATGTGCCTGCCTCCTACTTCTCTCTCCCCTGCGCCGCTGTGCGCAGGCTCTCTGTATCTGTTGCCGGAATCAGAGATCCAGCTTTTCCAGCGCGCCGTCTTCCGTCGGTGTCACGAGAGCACCCACTTCATCACACGACAGCAGAACCGGCTTCCAATCCGGAAAACGCTCTGCAAAGTACATGCAAGCGCGGCTGTAATATGTCTTGTCTTCCTTGTCCACCATCGCAATAATGGTCGGGCCTGCGCCGGACAGGAATGCACCGAGGGCACCCAGTCCCTTGGCGCTCTTGACCACCTCTTCGCCGTTCGGAATCAAACCGAAACGATACGGCTGGTGCAGGCAGTCGCCCGCCGCCACCATCAGGTTGTGCAGGTCGCCGGTGACCAGCGAGCCGGTGAGCAGCGCTGCGCGCGACAGGTTAAATACCGCATCTTTGTGTGGAATGGTCTTCGGAATCGCCTGACGCGCCTTTTCTGTGGACAGCTCAAAATTCGGGATAAATGCCACAAAATCCACTTTATCCGCAATCGGCACGCGCACGCTCCACACCTTGCCATACTCCAAGAGGGAGGTGCAGAAGCCGCCGAGAATCGCCGGTGTCGAATTGTCCGGATGGCCTTCGATTGCCGCCGCCAGATCAATGATATTTTCCTGATGCAGCGGGCCGCCCAGCAGCGCATTGGCGCCGATGAGACCGGCTACCGTGCACGCAGAGGACGAGCCCAAGCCGCGTGTCTGCGGAATATCGCAGTCCTCAATGAGCTTGAGACCCGGCATCGGCTTGCCGCAGATGTCATACACGCGCTTGGCGCACTGATAAATCAGATTGCTCTCATCGCTCGGCACGTGCTCTCCATGCGTAGCGGAGATGTCGATGTGGTCGCTCTCTTCCATATAAAAGGTATTGTACAAATTCAGCGCAATGCCAATGGAGTCAAAGCCAGGACCCATGTTGGCACTTGTCGCCGGTACTCTTACAGTAATCATATTACAGCACCCTCATGCAGCCCAGAACATTGCCGAGCTGTGCTTTCTTTTCATTCATTTCAGCTGTGGTCAGCGTATCGGTCAAAACAGCCGCTTCGTCTGCCTGCACCGATTCCAGTGCCTTGCTGTTCGGGAATGCCTGTGCCAGCTTGTCCGCAGCATCCGCTCCCTGCACGCGAATATACCAGTTAGAAGCAAACGTGTCAAGCGAACGAACGAGATTTTTGCTGCCGTCGCCCCAGCCAATCTTGCGGCGCTTGTCCTTGTTCACGGCGCAGTCAATGACATCTGCCGCAACAGCGGAAGCGGTTGCGAGCTTGCCTGCACCCTGACCATAGAACATGGCATCGCCCAGCATATCGCCGGTCACAAGAATGCCGTTAAATACACCGGTAACGCAAGCGAGCGGGCTGGTTTTCTCGACAAAATGCGGGGCAACAAACGCATAAAATGTGCCGTCCTCCTGCAAAACAGTTCTGCCCAGCAGCTTGACAACGCTGTTTGCCTGCTCTGCATACGCAACGTCCTGCAGGGTGATTGCGGTAATGCCCTCGGTCTCTACCTTTTCCGGTTCGATATTATCTCCATATGCAATGTCTGCCAGAATGCACACCTTGCGGCAGGCATCAATGCCTTCGACATCTGCTGCCGGATTGGCTTCTGCATAGCCGAGATCCTGTGCTTCCTTGAGTGCGGTTGCAAAGTCCAAACCGCCGTCAATCATGCGGTTGAGAATGTAGTTTGTCGTGCCGTTGAGAATGCCGGTGATCTGGGTCAGATGATTGGCTGTCAGGCAGCGCTGCATCGGGCGAATGATCGGGATACCGCCGCCGACAGATGCCTCGAACAGATAATTGACGTTTTTCTCCTCAGCAATGCGGAGCAGCTCAGCGCCATGCGTTGCCACCAGTTCCTTGTTGGACGTGACAACGTGCTTGCCTGCCTCCAGGCTGCGCTTGGTGAAGGTATAGGCTGCGCCCTTGCCGCCCATCGTCTCAATGACAATGCTGACCTCCGGATCGTTTTCAATGACAGCAAAGTCCTTGACAAACCGCTCCTGATGCGGTTCATTCGGGAAATCGCGCAGATCCAGAATATATTTTACTTCGATTTCTTCTCCTGCATTGCGTGCAACGGTATCCGCATTGCGTTCGAGAACTTCAAGGGTGCCGGAACCAACGGTTCCAAAGCCCAAAATGGCAGCTTTCAACATGGTTTTTCCTCCTTATTTGTCATTCCTTTGCCAGAATCTCCATACGGGATACGCCGGCAATGGCAAGAATCTCAGACATCATCTGTTCCACCGGCCGATTCATCTCGCCGGTTCGTGCCGCAACGGTCACCGCCGCCTGTCCGTTGACAGGGATGGACTGATTGATCGTCAGAATATTGGCACCGGCACGGGCAAACACAGACAAAATTTCGGACAACACGCCCGCCTCGTCTGTGACCATCAGATTAAACGTGATGATGCTGTGCGTCGCCGCTTCAAACAGCGGCTTGATTCCATCTTTATATTTGTAATATGCGCTTCGGCTGAGACCCACCTGTTGTGTCGCCTCGCCGACGGTTCGGCATATGCCGCTTTGCAGAGTGCGATTCACCTGCGCCACCTTCAAAAATACCTCTGGCAGCAGGGACGAGTCTACAATATAATATTTCGGCTGCTGTTCCAATGTCTATCGGCTCCTTTCGGAAGGCGTTTGTGTCTTTCTGTGAAAAACATTTGTTTTTGCAGCATTGCTATCATACCATAAAAACCAACGGCAACGCAACCCTTTTTCGGCAAAATTCTCGTTTCACCCGTAAGATTTGCACAAAAAAGAGAGAACCGGTGTGTTCCGGTTCTCTCCGATAAAATCTGGATTACGCTGTGATGTTGGTAATGATTGCCGCGCTCTGTGCGCGGGTTGCATTGCCGCACGGCTCCAAGGTGCCGTCTGCATTGCCGTTGATCACGCCGGATGCCACAGCCCAATTGACTGCTTCCCATGCATACGCGTTGATCTGCTCACTGTCCGAGAATCTGGTGTCCAAATCCTGCTCCTGTGCACTTGGGTTGCCTGCCCGATGGAACAAAATCACCGCGATATCCTCGCGCTTAATCGACGCATTCGGGGCAAAGGTTCCATCCGGATAACCGCCGACCAAGCCATTTTCCGCCGCCCAGCTGACAGCCGCCGTATACCATCTGTCCTGCGGCACGTCAGAGAACTGACTGGTATATGTCACAGCCGGTTTGCCCGCGATATTATACAAAATCTGGGCAAACTGTGCGCGCGTCACATTGCCATGGATGCCAAAGTTGACACAAGACATGCCTGCCATATAGCCCTTGTCATAGACATTGCGTACATGCGTCATGCCCCAAAAGCTGTCCGCCACATCGTAATACGGAAGAATTTTGTCCTTTGTCACACCCGTTCGATATTGCGGCAGGGTATCATTGGCAGAAAATGCAATCAAGTTCGGATATGCCATGTAACCCACAAAATCCGCATCATCCATCTTATGTCCCGCCATATTGTTGACGGTTGTGCAGAAGTATTCCATGCGGTCACTGCCGCTGTCATTCCACGTGACATCGACACCGGTCCAGTGCGTGCCGTACTGCACGTTGTTCCACATGTGATTGCCGGAGTCGCTGACGACGACTGTCGCGTTGATGCCCAGCTTGCTGCACAGCAGCTGAAGCGCACGAGAATAGCCTTCACACACCGGTCCGACCGTCTTGCCGGAGCTGCTCAAAATCGCGCTGGTCGATGACCACGGCGCACCGGATACTTCGTCCTGATACGTGCTCATGTCGCCTGCTACCGCATCATCATTGTACGAATTGTTATCGCACAGCCACGTATTTAAAAACTCCAGCTGTTCATACGCCGTTGTGTACTGCGATGCCTGCTTGACGATTTCATTCGTCTTGCTGTCCAAGGCCTGCTTCATGGAAACGCGCTCTTCATAGGTATCAAATCCCTTGCGGAACATCGGATAGATATACACGGTCACGCGGCCTTCCTCATCATTGATCGCATAGCCCATGGATGTATATCCGTTGGAATAAAACATCTCCGGGCAATCGCTGTCAATGCTCCGATAGACGAGCCAGCCCATATCCATGGCGAAATCATACATCATATCGTTGTAGGCATCTTGCTTGACGCCGAGCTGCGAACGTGTTGGAATGGAAAATGTGACGCCCAGCTTTTGTTCTCCTTCTGAATCATCACGGAAAATTGCACTGCCAGTCCCCTTTTTCAGATCCGCCTTCATGTTGTCATACAGCTTTTTCATTGCTGCGCCGACATACACCGATTTTTTGCTGCCAAACGTATAATAATAATTCGGCAGCTGATCGCCGTAGTTGGTGAACGAATCCGTCGTCTTTTCTGCGGCATTTTGGCTGACAGATGTTGTTTCCTGCGCATAGTTTTTACTGCATATGATTTCCGTAAAGGTTTCCTGCGCCAGCTGCGCCTCATGCTCTGCCTGCGAATATACTTTGGACTGATAAATCGTGCCGGATACATTGGCCCGCGTGACGAACCTGCCGCCGGTCGTCTGTGATGCTTCCGTCTGTACCGCAAAGGCGGTCGGAATGCTGGTACACAGCAGGGCAAACGCCAATAGATATGCCGTGATTCGTTTTTTCATACAATCCCATCCTTCCCTGTTTTTGGATAATGCCATTGTATCATATGCCCGAAACAATGTCTATCATTCTCGTCCATTTGCACATTGTTTCACAAAAAATCAACACAAAAAAGAGGGCGCAAAGTCCTCTTCTCTGATAGTGAATACTTACATATGAAAATCTGTCTTTTCGCTCATCAGCATGACCATGGCAGCCTTCTGTGCGTGCAGACGGTTCTCGGATTCTTCAAAAATCTCTTCTGCGTGCTCTTCCAGCACTTCATCCGTGATTTCCTCGCCGCGGTGTGCTGGCAGGCAGTGCTGTACCATGACGCCTTCCTTGCAGCAGGACAGCAGATCATGATCGACCGTAAAGCCTGCAAATGCCTTGCGGCGCTTTTCTGCCTCTGCTTCCTGACCCATGCCGATCCATGCATCTGTGAACAGCACATCGGCATTGTCTGCCGCCTGATGAATATCATGGCTCAGCTCGAACGAAGCGCCCTGCTTCTTCATTTCCTCTGCAAATGCCAGTACCTTTGCATCCGGCTCATAGCCTTCCGGTGTTGCCACGGAAACCTTCATGCCAACCTTGAGACAGCCGACAATCAGGGAATTGCACATGTTGAAGCCATCACCGACAAAGCCCATCTTCAGACCTTCCAGCTGAGCAAAATGCTCTCGCACGGTCATCAGATCGGCGAGCACCTGACACGGATGCGCAAAGTTGGTCAAACCATTGATAACCGGAATGCTGCCGCAGTCCGCCAGAATTTCCGCCTCTGCCTGATCGTAGGTGCGGATGACGATGCCGTCCAGATAGCGCGACAGCACACGCGCGGTGTCCTTGACTGGCTCGCCGCGGCCAATCTGCAAATCATGGTTGGTCAAAAACAGCGCCTGACCGCCCAGCTGATACATACCGGTTTCAAACGAAACACGTGTACGCGTCGAGAACTTCTGGAAAATCATGCCGAGGCTCTTGCCTTCCAGATGGCGGTGCGGAATATTGTGCTTCTTTTCATACTTCAGCTGATCTGCCAAATCCAGAATGTTGATGATCTCATCCTTGGAGCAGTCGAGCAGCTTTAACAAATGATTCATGGTTCGCACCTCCTTGCTTACTTGCAGAATACAGACTGCATGACAGCGAGTGCCTCATCCATTTCCTCATACGAAATGGTGAGCGGCGGCAGCAGACGAATGACATTGGTGCCTGCGGTCAGAACCAGAACGCCCTTATCCATAATCTCAGCGACCAATGCAGCGCGCTCCTCGGCATCGACAACGATGCCGACCATCAGGCCAAGACCGCGCACGCCCTTTACCTTGTCAGAGCCCATCGCCAGAATCTTATCTTCCAGATACTTGCCCTTTTCCTGTACAGCCTTCAAAAATTCCGGCTTTGTCACCTCAGACAGGACAGCATTCGCGGATGCACAGCACATCGGCGTGCCGCCAAACGTTGTCGCATGGGTGCCAGGGCCCAGTACGTCGTCACAGGTGGAGTTGGCCATCACAGCGCCAATCGGTACACCGCCGCCGAGACCCTTTGCCATTGAGACAACGTCCGGCTTGATGCCGTACTGCTGGAAGCAGAACAGCGAACCGGTACGGCCGATGCCCGTCTGTACTTCGTCGATGAGCAGCAGCAGGTCATGCTCCTTACAGAACGCAGCGACCTCCTGAACAAAGCTCTTATCCAGCGGCATGACGCCGCCCTCGCCCTGAATCAGCTCCATCATGATGGCGCAGGTATGCTCATTGACATTGGCACGGATCGAATCCATGTTGTTCGCCTCAGCATAGGCAAAGCCTTCGGTAAACGGGAAGAAATACTGGTGGAACTTGTCCTGACCGGTTGCCTTCAGCGTGGTAACAGTACGTCCATGGAAGGAATTGCGCAGCGTGACAATCTCTGCGCGGCCTTCGCCGTACTTATCATACGAATACTTTCTTGCGAGCTTAATCATGCCCTCGTTTGCCTCCGCACCGGAGTTTGCGAAGAACACTTTGCCCATGCCGGTCTGCTCGACCAGCGTCTTGGCAACCTGTACCATCGGAGCCGTCGTGAACAGGTTGGACACATGCATCAGCTTGTGTGCCTGCTCTGTGATGGCATTCACAATCTTTTCGTTGTCATATCCCAGACAGCATACGCCGATGCCGCTGGTCAGGTCGATGTAGCGCTTGCCCTCTACATCCCACAGCTGTGCGCCCTTGCCGTGATCCAGTGCAATGGAAAAACGACCGTAGGTATGCATCACATACTGATTTTCCTGATCTTTCAGTTCCTGATATGTCATAATCTTCGATTTCCTTTCCTCTTAATAGAACATCGTACCGACGCCCGCATCACTAAACAGCTCAATCAAAATCGAGTGTTCGACACGGCCGTCCTGAATGTTCGCCTGACGCACGCCCTCGCGGACAGCTTCTACACAGCAGTCCACCTTCGGAATCATGCCGCCTGCAATCACGCCGTCCTTGATGAGCTTCGGCACAGCGGACACCTTGATTTCCGGAATCAGTGTGCTCTCATCGTTGCGGTCACGCAGCAGGCCGCGCACATCGGTGAGCAGAATCAGCTTTTCCGCCTGCAATGCCACTGCCAGCTTAGAAGCGGCGAGGTCTGCATTGATATTGTAGCTGGTGTCATCATCAATGCCCATGGCAGCGGTGGAGACAACCGGAATGTATCCCGCCTCCAGCATATCATTGACGAGCTTCGGATTCACCTTGACAATATCACCGACATAGCCATAGTCCGTGCCGTCTTCGTCCTTCTTGCGGACAGCCTGCAACAGGCCATCGTCCATGCCGCTCAAACCAACGCCCGAACCGCCTGCCTTATTGAGCAGGGATACCAGCTCCTTGTTGACCTTGCCGCACAGAACCATCTGTACGATGTCCATGGTCTCGCGGTCGGTATAGCGCAGACCCTTGACGAATTCGGATTTTTTGCCGATTTTCTTGAGCATACCGCTGATTTCCGGGCCGCCGCCGTGCACCACAACGATGCGCACGCCGACGAGGCTGAGCAGAACGATGTCATGAATGACAGCGTCCTTCAGCTCTTCGTTAATCATCGCATTGCCGCCATATTTGACAACGACGGTTTTGCCATAGTATTTCTGAATGTGCGGCAGCGCTTCAATCAGCATCTGCGCACGATATTTCTCCATATTTTCGAGATTTTCCAGCATGATCTTTCGTTTCCCTCCGATTACGTGCGATAGTCGCCATTGATGCGGACGTAATCATAGGTCAGGTCACAGCCATAAGCGGTTGCTTCCTCGTCGCCCTCCTGAATATCTACATCGATGGAAACTTCCTTTTCGAGCAGAATCTTCTTTGCGATGTCCTCATCAAAGTCCACAGCTTCGCCGTTTTCGCAAACCGTGATCGAACCAGCTGCGCTGGAGAAACCAATGTTGACGAATTCCGGACGGAACGGTGCCTTAGAATAGCCCATTGCACACAGCACACGGCCCCAGTTTGCATCAGCGCCGTACATAGCCGCCTTAACCAGGCTGGATGCGATGACTGCCTTTGCCAGACGCTCTGCGTACTCCTCGGCACGGGAATGCTTGACCGTGCAGGAAATCAGACGGGAAGCGCCCTCGCCGTCTGCCGCCATCTTCTTTGCCAGCGTCAGTGCCACTTCGTACAGTGCGTCATAGAATGCATGATACTCCTCGCTCTTCCAGTCGAGCAGCTCATTGCCTGCCATGCCGTTTGCCATAATAATGCAGGTATCGTTGGTAGAGGTATCACCGTCCACAGAAATGCGGTTGAAGGTCTTGGAAACGACCTCACGCAGCGCGGAGCGCAGCAGAGACGGATCAATCGCGCAGTCGGTCGTGATGAAGCCGAGCATGGTTCCCATGTTCGGATGAATCATGCCGGAGCCCTTGGCGATACCGCCGATGCGGCAGGTCTTGCCGCCGCAGGTAAACTCAACAGCTGCCGTCTTTTCTACGGTATCTGTGGTCATGATGGCATTGTTTGCCGCCTGCGATGCCGCAGCAGAAGCCTCCAGCTTGGAAGCGACTTCGTCCATATGCGCTTCAATGGTCTCGACATTCAATCTCTGACCAATGACGCCGGTGGAGCCGACGAGAACCTTGTCCTCATCCACACCGGCAGCCTTAGCAGCAGCTGCTGCCATGCGCTTGGCATTTTCCATGCCCTCCGGTGCGCAGGCATTGGCGTTGCCGGAGTTTGCGACAATTGCCTGTGCCAGACCGTTTTCCAGATGCTCCATGCAGACATAGATCGGTGCAGCCTTGACACGGTTGCTGGTAAAGGTTGCCGCAGTTGCCGCAACGGTATCGCTGACGATGAGTGCCAGATCGTTTTTATCTGCCGGGCTGTTTGCCTTGACGCCGCAGTGCACGCCTGCTGCGCGGAAGCCCTTTGCGGCGCAAACGCCGCCTTCAATCTTTTTCATGATTATTCCTCTTTTATATCAATCGCAGTAGTTGTCATTCATCAGATGGTAAGACCGGTGGTCTCTTCAAAGCCCAGCATCAGGTTCATGTTCTGGACTGCCGCACCGGATGCGCCCTTGCCCAAGTTGTCAAACAGTGCCGTGACAATGGTCTGCTCCTCATGGCCGCACACAATCAGCTGCAAGCTGTCATGTCCCGCCATGCCGCTGGAATAGATAACCGGCTCCTCGCCGCCAAACGGTGCAGTGCGCACGAGCTTCTGTCCCTCATAATACTTGGTCAGCGCTGCATGAATATCCTGTGCTGTCGGCTGACCCGGCAGACGCTTGTTGTGCAGCATGATGGTCGATGCCATGCCCTTATAGTAATCGCCCAAAATCGGAACGAATACCGGCTTTTCCTGCAAGCCGCAGACATGTACCATCTCCGGCAGATGCTTGTGCTTGAGGGTTGTGCCGTAAATACGGTGCGAATCATGGCGCGGATCTCTGTTCGGGTCCTCATACTCGGCAATCAGCTTCTTGCCGCCGCCGGAATAACCGGTCAGGGACGAGCAGGTCAGCGGATAATCCGCCGGAACAATGCCCAGCTTGACGAGCGGATACACGGAGGAAATAAATCCCGATGCATGGCAGCCCGGATTGGCTACGCGCTTAGACTGCATAATCGCTGCGCGGTGCGCCTCAGACAGCTCGGCAAAGCCATAATCCCATGCCGGATCGGTTCTGTGCGCCGTCGATGCATCAATGAATCGTGTCTTATCGTTTTCACACAGCGCAACCGCCTCGCGTGCCGCCGCATCCGGCAGGCACAGGAAGACAATATCCGCTGCATTGATGAACTTTTTGCGCTCCTCAGTATCCTTGCGCTTGTCCTCATCAATGAGAATCAAATCAATATCATCACGGGAACCCAGTCGTTCAAAGATTTGCAGACCGGTTGTTCCCTCTTTGCCGTCTATATATACAACAGGTTTCATAGCCATCTCTCCCAACGATTACGTGCGCAGCTCGGCACGCATGTCTTCCAGCTGCTCCTCTGCGTCCTTCAGGAACGACTCTACCTTCTTGATCTGACGTGTCACTTCCTTCGGAGCCGGACCGCCGATAACCGAGCGACCCTCTACACAGGTCTTGAGATCCAGTGCCTCATAGACATCTGCATCAAAGTAGTTGGAAATAGACTTAAAGTCCTTGAGCGTCATGGTCTCCAGCGTCTCATCCGCATGAATGCAGGTATTGACGAGACGGCCGACAATCATGTACGCATCGCGGAACGGAACACCCTTCTTGGTCAGGTAATCCGCGCAGTCGGTCGCATTGATGAAGCCCTGGCTTGCCGCCTTGCGCATGTTCTTCTTGCGCAGCGTCATGGTGCGGAACATCGGCGCAAATACCTGCAAGCACTGCTTGACGGTATCAATGGCATCAAATACGCACTCCTTGTCCTCCTGCATATCCTTGTTGTATGCAAGCGGCAGTGCCTTCATGGTTGTGAGCAGCGTCATCAAATCGCCGTAAACACGACCGGTCTTGCCGCGAATCAGCTCGCAAACGTCCGGATTCTTCTTCTGCGGCATGATGGAAGAGCCAGTGGAATATGCATCGTCCAGCTCGGCAAAGCGCCACTCCCAAGAGCACCAGGAGATAACTTCTTCGGACAGACGGGACAGGTGCATCATCATCAAAGACAGGCAGCTCATCAGCTCAATGCAGTAGTCACGATCGGATACGCCGTCCAGAGAGTTTTCAGTCACGCGAGCAAAGCCCAGCTTGTCACAGACAAACTGACGGTCAATCGGATAGGTTGTAGATGCCAGCGCGCCGGAACCAAGCGGCAGCTCATCCATGCGCTCATAGCAATCTTCCAGACGGGAAATATCGCGGCGCAGCATCTGTGCATATGCCATCATATAATGGCCAAATGTGGTCGGCTGTGCACGCTGCAAGTGGGTGTAGCCCGGCATAACCGTGTCGAGATTTTCCTTGGACTTCGCAACCAGTTCCTTCTCAAACGCGATTGCCAGCTCCATAATCTCGCAGATTTCCTTCTTTACATACATACGCATGTCGAGTGCGACCTGGTCATTTCTGGAACGCGCGGTGTGCAGACGCTTGCCTGTATCGCCGATGCGCTGGGTCAGAGCGACCTCGACATTCATATGAATATCTTCATATTCCGGATTGAATACATCCAGCTCTCCGGCTTCTACTTCCTTCAGAATCTCCTTGAGGCCTGCTACGATCTTCTCAGCCTCGTGCTCCTCAATGATGCCCTGCTTGCCCAGCATGGTGGCATGGGCAATCGAACCGGTAATATCCTCCCGATACAGACGACCGTCGAACTGAATGGAGGAATTGAAATCATTTACTACGTCATTGGTTTCCTTCTGGAAACGTCCAGCCCAAAGTTTCATGGGATTTTCTCCTTTGATCCGGCGCAATCGCCGGTATTTTCGTGTTCTTTTGCTAAAACTGCTAAAACGCACAATGGGCGGGCAATCACGCCCGCCCGATTGCGAAAATCGTGCTCGATGTTATGTTTCTTTTACTCTACGCTCGGGAACGCAACGTCTGCCTGCTGTTCCTTCAGCGCACGAACCTTGAGCGGCAGGCCGAACAGGTTGATGAATCCTTCAGAATCTGCCTGGTTGTACATGTCATCCTCAGCGAAGGTTGCCATTGCCTCGGAATGCAGGGTGTACGGAGAAGTTACGGATGCCGGAATGATGTTGCCCTTGTACAGCTTCAGCTTGACATCGCCGGTAACCGTCTTCTGGGTCTCATCAACGAATGCGCTCAGTGCCTTGCGCAGCGGGGTGTACCACTGGCCGTTGTAAACCAGCTCGCCGAACTTCTGTGCAACCAGAGCCTTGTAATGAGAAGTCTCCTTGTCAAGAGTGATCTCTTCCAGCTTCTTGTGTGCTGCATACATGATAGCACCGCCCGGAGTCTCGTATACGCCGCGGCTCTTCATGCCTACCAGACGGTTCTCTACCAGATCCAGCAGACCGATGCCGTTTGCGCCGCCCAGCTCATTCAGCTTCTTCAGCAGGGCAACGGATTCCATCTCTTCGCCGTCAACAGCGGTCGGAACGCCCTGCTCAAAGTGGATGGTCACGTAGGTCGGCTTGTCCGGAGCCTTCTCCGGAGAAACGCCCATCTCGAGGATGTCATCATACTTCGGCTCGTTTGCCGGATCCTCCAGATCCAGACCCTCATGGGACAGATGCCAGATGTTCTTATCCTTAGAATAGTTGGTCTCGCGGTTAATCTTCAGCGGGATGTTATGTGCTTCTGCGTAGTCAATTTCCTTGTCGCGGCTGTCCAGCTCCCAGAAACGCCACGGAGCCAGAACCTGCATCTCCGGTGCGAAAGCCTTGATAGCCAGCTCGAAACGAACCTGGTCGTTGCCCTTACCGGTGCAACCATGAACGATAGTGTCTGCGCCTTCCTTCTTGGCGATCTCAACAAGACGGCGAGCGATGATCGGACGAGCAAAGGAGGTACCCAGCAGGTAGCCCTCGTAGTCTGCGTCAGCCTTCATGGTCGGGATGATGTAGTCATCAACGAACTCCTTGGTCAGATCCATGACATACAGCTTGGAAGCGCCGGTCTTCAGTGCCTTCTCTTCCAGACCGTCCAGCTCGGTGCCCTGTCCTACGTCACCGGAAACAGCGACTACTTCACAGCCATAGTTTTCCTTCAGCCACGGGATCAGAACAGAAGTGTCCAGACCGCCGGAATATGCCAGAACTGCCTTTTTAATCTTCATATCTTTCGTTGCCATCGTATATAAGCCTCCATTAAGAAGGGCGGTTTGTTTCATATCCAGTGCAAAACCAACGCTTTGCTGTGCGAATCGCCCCTGTTTTTGTCATGACCATATTATAATCCCGCTGGTCGCAGAATGCAAGGAAAACTTTTAAATATTTTCCAAAATGTATATTTATTCATCACATCTATTACTTTTTCGTGCCCGCTTGCCCCCAGTATCTTTTTTTCGTCACCTGTATCGGAAAACAGATACAAAAAACCGGAAATCTTCGCACTTTTTCCGCAATTCATCTTGCAAATCCCTGATTTTTATTCTATGATAGGCATGATACGTGAAGTGGTAATTTATAAGTACAAAAACCGGCAGATTCTCGAAATTCCCGCCCGTCTGTTACAGGAATGGGAACATTTCGTGCTCTGCAATCGAAAGGAGCAACCTATGAAACGATGCAATCGTCTGCTATGTCTCGCACTTTCCGGCATTCTTTTGCTCGGTCTGTTTACCGGCTGCGGCAAAAAAGATACCACCGACGAGGATACCCCCGCTGCAACACAGGCACTGACTGCGCAGGAAGATGACACCATGCACATGAATATGCTGTTTTCTCTCATCAGCACGCCGGACAGCGGCGTGACGGAACTGCTGGGTGACGGCAGCTCACAAAAGTACGATGCGGACGGCAAACTGACCGCGCGCGAATTCGATGACGGCGTCGTATACGGCTGTCATGTCACGTTTACCGTGTATTACAATGCATACGGCGATGTGACCTCGATTCGCGTTGCCTTCCCGAAGTCCGCGGACATCACGGAGGATCAGCTGCGCGACACGATCACAGAGCTGGTCGGCAGAAATCCAGACGGTGATGTATGGAAAGCAGACACCGCCACCATCACCTTATCCAGCACGGATGACGGTCTGACACTCAACCTGGAGCAGTTCGAGGCAGACACCGCCGAAGGCGGCACGCAGAACTAACCCTCTCTCCGACAGCCTGAAAACAGGCTGTCGGTTTTCTTTGCTCTTTTGCGCGTATTTTGCATCATTTTGTTCTTTTTTCGCTGTGCACGCGCACAAATTGCATAAATTTTACACATTATTCATAACTATTTTATGCGTTTCGTTGACCTTCGCAAACAGGTGTGTTACACTGAGTGTAAGAAAAGATATAGGTATTCGCGCGGCACGGTCTGCCGTTTTCCTTTGCTGACACTCTCTGTTTCCCCATGCACGCATTCTCTGTCAACGATGGTTCATGGCGGCAGATCCCTGTCAGCATTTTTTACTTTTCCTGTGCTTATGGGAAAAGGAGGGCATGACCACCAAAGGGAGGGGTGGGCTTATGTATCATTTTAATCCACAGGAAGACATTCAGACGAAATACGTCGTCTTCGCCGGTCCGGGCGGCTCCGGAAAGACCTCAGCAGCGTGCGCGGCAGCGGTCTCTCTGGCAGATCGCGGATGCCGCACCTTATTCATCGGAACCGATGCTGTCAGCCATTTGTCCGAGCTGTTCGACATGTCGTTTACCACGCCGGTCGCAACCGTTCCGCAAATCCCGAAGCTGGACATCATGTCGATTGACCCGCTGCAGGACTTTGAACGCGTGTTTGTCCAGCTGGAACAATTTCTCTTGAACCCCGCAACACGGTTTCAATACTCGTATGTCATCGCGGACATTTGGGATACCGAATGGATGCTGCAAGAGCTGCGCTCTCCGCTGTTCTCCGACCATCACGAGCTCATGCATGTCCTGACCGATCCGAATCAGACCAGTGCATTTCTCGTCTCCCGCCCGCTGACGACAGAATTCTGCAAAACCGCGCAGTCCGTACAGCGGCTGCGTTCCATTGGCATGAATAATATTCTGCTGCTCGTCAACAGTCTCGCTCTGCGCGACGACGGCGCGGCAGCCCGCATTATTTATCAATTGCAGCAAAAAGCCATTGCGGCCATGCCTGCGATTCTGCACGAGCTTCCCGCGCGGCAAATCCCCATGCGTTCGTATTCTATCTCCAATACATCCAGTGTTCGTTCCTCTCTGCGAGAGGACTACTTCACCCCATCTTCGGAGATGATGGACGCCAGCCAGCCGCAGCAGCTGCAGGATATTATCCACTCCATCCATACAAACAATCGAAAGCTCGTCATCATTCTCGGCAGCAGCGGCTCCGGCAAATCTACGCTGGCGAAAAGTCTCGCCCAGCGGCTCATGCATCAAAACAAGCATGTGCGCCTGTATTCCAGCACCAATATGCCGCTCAAGTTCCTGCTGTCGGATGGTCTCATCGCGTTTCGGGAGCTTTTGGAACAGCCAAACACGGTTGTGATTCTGGATTATTCCGCCAAGGAATACGCGCTGGGCAGTATGCGCCGCAGCGGAAAGACCATCTCTACCGCGCAGCATCTGCTGCCGCAATTGCAGCTGATGCTGAGTGACTTGACCGAAATCATCATGGTCACGACACCGGAAAAAGAGCCCGCCACACAGGCCATGCGGATACAGAATTTCTTGCAGCACCTCGGCATCTGCATCGATTATTGGATTGTCAACCAGTCCATTTATCCGATGAACCCGGAAAGCTCCCTGCTCAAGGCGAAAGCAAGCTTTGAAGTCCCTTGGATCAATGAAATCTGCCGCCGCAGCAACGGACGCTTCGTCCTTGTCCCTTGGGAGGATGACGTAGGCTAATATCATACAAACAAACTGCCAGAATCGGGACATCCGATTCTGGCAGTTTTATCTTTGCGTATATTCAAACTTGTCTCTCCCTTCGGGAGAGATGTCGCGGAGCGACAGAGAGGGCTTGTACCAGCAATAGTCCTTCTCAGATTTGCCTGATACGAATTTATCAGAGTCTCGTTCTCTTGATCTCGCTGTCTGTCTCTCTTATGCGTGTCTCTTCTCGGTGAACTCGCCGACATAGCAGGTCTCCATCATTTTCTTGACTTCGTCCAGCTTCTTGGTATGGCCGAGCACCCACATGAGCTTGACAGCAGCAGCCTCAATGCTCATGTCATAGACCGACATTGCGCCCTCACGAGCCGCCTGCACATTGACGTCATAGACGCTCAAATCGACATTGCCGTACTTGCACTGTGTTGCCACGAGAACGGCTACGCCAAACTGCTTGGCGCGCTTGAGACATGGCAGCAGATTGCGGTTCTGATTCGGGATGCCACCGCAGCCAAATGCTTCGAGAATGATGCCGTAATATCCCATGCCCAGCATGGATTCCAGCTGCTTCGGCTCGATGCCCGGCAGCAGCTTGAGCTGTACAACCTTTGGTTCCAGACGCGTATCCAGTATCGGCGCACCAACCGGTGTCGGGATCGACTGATTGAGGAATACCTCTCCGTCCTGTACATAACCGGCATCGCCTGCATTGATGCTGTGGAAAGCGTCCAGCGCGCGGGTATACATCTTCTGTGCGCGAATGCCGCGGATAATGCGTCCGCCAAAGACGACGTATACACCCGGAATACCTGAAACAGCCGCATGAACCGCATCCAGCAGGTTTTTCTTGCCGTCCGTGTCTGGATCAATCATTGCAATCTGTGCACCGGTGAAGATAACCGGCTTTTGCAGATTCTGTACCATCAGGCTGACGGCGCAGGCAGAATATGCCATCGTATCCGTGCCGTGCGTGATGATAACGCCGTCATACGCTTCCTGTGCATCGTATACTTCCTCAGCAATGGTCACCCAACCTTCCGGCTGTACATTGGTTCCGTCCAGCTGCATGATGTCCTTACATTCCAGCTCGCAGTACTCGCGCAGTTCCGGTACCATAGAAACCAGCTGTTCGCCGGTGTATACCGGTACCAGACCTGTTTCCGTATGCTCGCCAGCGATGTCTCCGCCTGTAGTCAGCATCAGAATCTTCTTCATATTCCAAGTCTCCTTTATCTTTTGCAAATGACTGGCAGCTATGCTCCGGTCTTTCTTACTTCTGGTTTTTATGATACCACAAAAGACGCGCACCTGTAAAGAAACAGAAAAAAATCATTCAGACGAAGGTTTTGCTGCGCAGAAGGGAAAGGCAAAGCAAACAACCTCATCTGAATGATTGATTCGGGAGTATCAGCCACGGTATGCGTTCCAATTCATCCGCGGCTGAAGGGGTTTCGTATTGTTTCACTCACTGTCTGTATTATATCCAAACCCAAACTATAAATCAAATATTGTTTTTTTATATTTGATATAAGTATTTATTTATGATATACTCTTTTCATTGTACAAACTTACTATCTTTCAATCCGAGGTGTCCGAATGTTTCGCAATATGGAGTATGTCTATGCCGTATACAAAGAAATGAGCTTTTCCCGCGCGGCGGAAAAGCTGTTTATCTCACAGCCTGCGCTGAGTGCCATGGTGAAAAAAGTAGAAAAACGCATCGGCAGTCCCATTTTCGACCGATCCTGTTCTCCGATTCGCCTGACAAACTGCGGAAAGGAATATATCAGCTGCGTTGAGCAAATCATGGATGTCGAATACCAATTTTCCCAATACTTAAATCAGACCGAGCATTTGCTCATCGGGTCGCTGTCCATCGGCGCAAACAGCGTATTTGCTTCCTTTTTGCTGCCATCGTGTATGACGGCATTTGCCCGGTTTTATCCCAGCATTCATGTGTCTATGACCGAAACAAACACGGACATCCTGCTCGACGCCCTCAACGCCGGAACGCTGGATATTGTACTGGAAAACTACGATTTACCGGAGGATATGTACGACAAGCACTATTTATTTACAGAAAATCTCGTGCTTGTCGTGCCCAAGCACTTGCTCTCAGATGATTCGCTGTCCGCGTATCAATTGGATGTCTCTCAAGTCGGCAGGCCTGCCAATTGGGACGCCGTCCCCTGCGTGCCGCTTTCGCATTTTGCCGGCCTTCCCTTTTTGGCTCTGCGCGAAGGCAATGACACGCGCACGCGCTTTGACCAGCTGTGTACGCGGTATCAGTTCCACCCAGACATTCGTCTGGAGCTGGATCAGCTGACCACGTCCTATCAAGCCGCGTGCAGCGGCCTCGGCGCGGCGCTCATCAGCGAAACGATTTTACATCATACCCAGCAGCCGGATTCTCTGTGCTATTTCCGGTTAGACGAGGATATTTCCTCGCGCCGCGTGTATTTTTACTGCCGGAGAAAAAAGCACATCACACGAGCCATGGAAGAATTTATTCGCATCAGCACGGAAATGACGCGCGCAGACCGATAAAAAAGAGCCATTCTGTTAATTCAGAATGGCTCTTCTTCCAATAATTGTTCTTCTTGTTTGATTGGATCGACTTCCAGCCCGCGAATCCGTGAACAGAACTGAAAAATATCACTGCACACAGCGAGCACGGTTCGGCTGCACAGCACATCGTGTCCGCCCTCTGGATAATATCGCAAGCTCTTATCTGGCACATGCAGCAGCTTAAACAAATGCTCTGCATTGGCCGGATCGCACACGGCGTCATCCCGCGTCTGTAACACCAAAACAGGACACTGGACACAGCTGGCTCCGCGTTTTTTCGTCCGCTGAACCAGCAGCTTGAGCTGATAGCGGGCAGGCAGCGCGCGCACGCCGCTCATTCTCGGCTGTAAATCCGATTGAAAAATTCGATTCCACAGGCGCATCTGCCGTTCCGACGCGCAGGGGGTATTGACAAAAATACTGGCAGCAGGTCCAAGATCCTGCATATGCAACAGCAGCACACCGCCCAAAGACAAGCCGACAAGGGCGACTCTCTGGTATCGTTTGCGCAACGATAAATATTCCATTCGGACACCATGAACCCAATGGTCTTTATCCAGCCGCAGATCTTCGTTTCCGGAAGGTGTGGTCAGGAATGTATCTATGCCGCTGTCGCACATATGGTCACGCAAAATGACACCGGCCTGACTGCTTGCACCAAATCCGCTGACAATCAGACAGCAGAAGTCGTTTTTGGTTTCGTTCGGCACGTTTTGCTTCCTCCACATACAAACAAGCCGCATCGTGCGGCCTGCGTTCTTTTCACGCTTACCATTATAGCACTCGTTCCGCGGAAATAAAACGAACAATCTGTGAACAATTCAGCAACAGTTCGGTTACAAAAAATGTGTTGTTTGAAACATTTTGGCATCATTTTTGTCACTTTTCAGCAAAACAGCACGCATGACAAGAAGCCTCTTCCCGTTTTGGGAAGAGGCTTCCTTTTATCTATTCTCAGTGTTTATTCTTCTTCACTGTCCAGCGCGATTGCCAGATGCAGCTCATCCAGCTGCTTCTGATCGACTGCGGACGGGCAAGCCGTCATCAGCTCGGAGGCATTCTGTACCTTCGGGAAGGCAATCACATCGCGGATGGAATCCAGACCAGCCAGCAGCATGCACAGACGATCCAGACCATATGCCAAGCCGCCGTGCGGAGGTGCACCGTACTTGAACGCGGTCAGCAGATGTCCAAAGCGCTCCTGTGCGTCCTCGTCCGAGAAGCCCAGTGCACGGAACATGCGCGCCTGTGTCTCCGTGGAGTGGATACGGATGGAACCGCCGCCCAGCTCGCAGCCATTGAGGATAATGTCGTATGCCTTTGCGCGAACCTTTGCCGGATCGCTCTCCAGAATATCCAGATCCTCATCCATCGGTGCGGTGAACGGATGATGCATCGCTACATAGCGGTTCTCTTCCTCGCTGTACTCAAACTGCGGGAACTCAACAACCCACAGCAGCTTGTAATCCTTCGGGTCAATGACGCCGAGGCGTTTTGCCAGCTCGCAGCGCAGAGCACCCAGTGCGGTCACTGCGGTCTGCCAATCGCTGTCAGCAACAACGAACAGCAGGTCGCCGTCCTTTGCCTGTGCCTTTGCCTTGATTGCCTCAATTTCCTCTTCAGACAGGAACTTGGCAAACGAGGAGGTCATCTTGCCGTCAGCTGCCAGCTTCATCCAAGCCAGACCCTTTGCGCGATAGGTCTTGACAAAATCCTGCAGCTTATCAATTTCCTTGCGCGGGAACTTATCCGCGCCGCCATTGATGTTAATCAGGCGAACGGTGCCGCCCTCTTCGACTGCGCCCTTGAATACCTTAAACGAGCAGTTCTTTGCAATATCCGAAATATCTACGATTTCATAGCCAAAGCGCAGATCCGGCTTGTCGGAACCATACTTGTCCATGGCATCCTGCCACTTCATGCGCGGCAGCGGCAGCTGAATGTCTACATCCAGCACTTCCTTAAACACGCGCTTGAGGAAGCCTTCATTGACGGCAATGACATCGTCCTGCTCAACAAAGGACATTTCCAGGTCGATCTGCGTAAACTCCGGCTGACGGTCAGCGCGCAGATCCTCATCACGGAAGCAGCGGGTGATCTGCATATAGCGGTCAACACCGGACAGCATGAGCAGCTGCTTATACTGCTGCGGCGACTGCGGCAGGGCGTAGAACTTGCCCGGATGCACGCGAGACGGTACCAGATAGTCGCGGGCACCTTCCGGTGTGGACTTTTGCAGCATCGGGGTCTCGATCTCCAAGAAGCCCTGCTCGTCAAAATAATTGCGAGCGATCTGGGTCACGCGATGGCGCAGAGCCAGATTGCGCTGCATAGACGGACGGCGCAGATCCAGATAGCGATACTTCAGACGCAGCTGGTCATTGACTTCCTTGTTATCGGAAATTTCAAACGGCGTGGTCTCAGACTTGGACAGCACGCGAATATCGGTAACGGCGATTTCTACCTCGCCGGTCGGCATCTTCTTGTTGATGGCGTTCGCATCGCGCAGAACAACCTTGCCGCGAATTGCCAGCACGTACTCGGTGCGCACACCGAACGCAATGTCAAACAGATCTGCATTGACAGACTTGTCAAACGTGCACTGAATCGTGCCCGTGCGGTCACGCAGCAGCAGGAACAGCACGCCGCCGTTATCGCGGGTACGCTCGCACCAGCCGTTGACGGTTACTTCTTTTTCAGCATCCGCTGCACGCAGCTCGCCGCACCATACTGTGCGCTTCATGCCATGAATGGATGTATTCATAAAAAACCTCTTCCTTTTTGTCTTGGATATTTATGCCATGACAACAGCAGCAATTGCCTCTGCTGTCAGTTGTGTCTCCGTCTGCTCGCCGGTCTCCATGTTCTTGACGCGCAGTACCTTGCTCTCCAGCTCGCCATCACCGATAACGGCAGAGAAACGCGCACCGATACGGTCCGCATGTTTCATCTGTGCACGCAGGCCGCGGCCAACCAGATCGCGCTCTGCGGATACGCCGAGCTGACGCAGGTCATATACCAGCTTCTGTACCGGACGATCCGCCTCGTCACCCAGCGGTGCCAGATAAATATCGGTCTTCGGTGGCTCCGGGAACGGTGCGCCGACAGCTTCCATCACCATAATCAAACGCTCCAGACCGCAGCCAAAGCCCATGCCCGGTGTTGCCTGACCGCCCAGCTGAGAGATCAGACCATCATAACGGCCGCCGCCGCAGATGGTGCCCTGTGCGCCGATATTGGTGGAAACAAACTCAAAGACCGTCTTGGTGTAGTAGTCCAGACCGCGCACGATGTTGGTGTCGATCTCATACTCGATACCCATATCGTCCAGATAGGTCTTGACCTTTTCAAAGTGCTCTCGGCAGTCATCGCACAGATAATCCAGCGCAATCGGTGCACCCGCTGCAACCTTCTTGCAGGATTCCTGCTTGCAGTCGAGAATACGCATCGGGTTGCGATCCAGACGGTTCAGGCAGTCCTCACACAGGCAGTCCTTGTGCTGGTTGAGATAGCCCTTGAGCATGTCATAGTACTTCGGGCGGCAGTTCGGACAGCCAATCGAGTTGATGTGTACCTTTACCTCGGTGATGCCCAGACGCTTGAGTGCCGTATCCGCCAGAGAGATGATCTCTGCATCGGTCGCCGGTGTCGGTGCGCCAAAACATTCTACGCCAAACTGATGGTGCTCGCGCAGACGGCCCTTCTGCACATTCTCATAGCGGTAGTTCGGCACGATATAATATGCCTTAAACGGCAGGCCCTTGGCATACAGAGAATTTTCCAGATACGCGCGAACCGTAGACGCGGTGCCCTCCGGACGCAGGGTGACAGAGCGGCCGCCCTTGTCGGTAAACGTGTACATTTCCTTCTGTACAACGTCCGTTGTGTCGCCGATGCCGCGGTTAAACAGCTCTGTGTGCTCAAAATTCGGGAAACGAATTTCCTCAAAACCATACTCCATCGCAATGGTGCGCAGTACGCCTTCCACGTAATGCCATTTGTATACCTCGGACGGTACAATATCCTTGGTGCCCTTCGGGGCTTTGATGAGTTCAGCCATAAATGGTTATTCCTTTCCGGCAGGCAGCTCACGTGCCGCCGCCCTTTGTTTCTGCTGCGAACAAATCACAGTGACGAAAAACAGGCGGTCTTGGAAACCGCCTGATTCTTTTTTCTTTTGTCGCCTTATCTCTTCGGCTTCGGGTTGACGATGTCACGCCAATCCAGATCGCCGCGATCCAGACCAAGAACCAGCATTTCCGCCGTCGCAACGTTGGTTGCAATCGGGATATTATGCATGTCGCACAGTCGGATCAGGGAATGCAGATCCGGCTCGTACTCGCTGTTGGAGTTCGGATCACGGAAGAACAGCACCATATCAATCTCGTTGTAGGACACGCGGGCACTAATCTGCTGCTCGCCGCCCTGCATACCAGCAAGATACCGTTCAATCTTCAGACCGGTAGCATCTGCCACCAGCTTACCTGTCGTTCCTGTCGCGCAAAGATTATGCTTGGACAGAATGCCACAGTAGGCCATACAGAACTGGATCATCAGTTCCTTTCTTTTATCATGTGCAATCAATGCGATATTCAAGTTCAGACACCCTCCTTACCGGTCTTTCGCAATAGTTTCTTTATAAACGCATCAGCGGTACTTCTTCGCCATTCAGCCGCCGCGCGATGTTTTGGTAGGCAGCCGCCGCGCTTCTCGCTTTGTCCGACTGTACCGGCTTACCGGCGCCCGCCGCAACAGATACGGTCTCGTCCTCCGGCACAATGCCGAGCAGACACAGTCCCGTCGCGTCCATCGCGTCATCCACGGTTCCAATCGCACCTCTGCGGATGAGTCGTCTGCGAATGCGATTGACAACCAGACGAACCTGCATCACGCCATCGTCTTCCAATACCCGCGCCATGCGCTCTGCGCCGCGCAGACTGCCGCTGCCGCCGCAGGTAATAATGATCGCCTCATCTGCCACAGCGGCAAACGCGTGAAATTCTTCTGCCAGTCCCGCCGGTCCATCAATGAGAATATAGTCGAAATTTTCCTCATTTGCCTGACGCGCCAGCAAACGCATCCCGTCTGCCGTCAGCGCGCCGGACGCAAGCGGTTCCGCCGGTGCGGTGAGCAGGAAGAGTTTTTCCAGATCCGGATGATGTGCGGCAGCTTCCGTCAGCGGAATCATACCGGACGCGACGTCTGCAAAGCTGAATACCACACGGTCGCTCATCCCAAGCACGATGTCTAGGTTGCGCAGACCGGAATCTCCGTCCACAACGAGGACTTTCTGTTCCCGCCTTGCCAGCGCTGCTCCAACGCCCGCTGCCAGAGAGGTTTTGCCTGTTCCTCCCTTGCCGGATGCAATAACAATGATTTTTGTCATAACGCCTCCTGCTAATCAATAAAATTATATACCAAATCCATGTTTTGCACAAGTGTTTTCTATTATCTTTTTTGACATTTGTTACAATCGCTGTGCGCTTGCGAACCGCAAGCGCACAGTTTTTTGCAATTGTTATGCGATGACATCGTAAGCACCGACATCCTTGGTTCCTGTCGTACCGTCCGACGTGCCATTCTCCCCGTTTTTGTCGGAATAGAAGTACGCATCATAGATGTCGCGGACAACCGGCGCTACATTATTGCCGGAATCGCCGCCCTCAATGACAACGCAGACCGCAATCTGCGGATCTTTATACGGTGCATACGAGATAAAGATACCGTTATCCAGCTTGGTGCCGGAAATCTGCGCAGTACCCGATTTACCGGCAACCTTGATGGAGTAATTCGCAAATACCGACGATGCCGTACCGTCTTCACCGGTAACCTTCGCCATACCTTGCTGAACCAGCTTCCAGGTGCTGTCCGCCGCCTCGACCTTATTGCGCACGGTCGCCTCCTGGGTGTAAACCGTGTCGGAGTAGTCATACGCCTTGACGGAACGCAGCAGATGCGCGTTGTACTGGGTGCCGTTGTTTGCAATCGCCGCACAGTAGTTTGCCAGCTGCAGCGGTGTAAATGCATTATCGCCCTGTCCGATTGCCGTCTGAATGCTGTCTGCTCCGCTCCAATCGCGCAGCGACGAGTCATTCTTTTGTGCTTCCGCCCGTTCGGTCGGTCCAGCGGCTCTGCCCTTCTTTTCACCGGACAGCTCCAGACCCGTATACTCGCCGAGTCCGAATGCCTTCGCATACTTCTCCAGATTTTCACCGCCAACCAAGCGGCCGGTCTCAAAGAAGAAGTAGTTGCAGGAATCTTCCAGCGCGCCGGTGACATCTTCCCAGCCGTGACCGCGGCCGGTCTTGCCATAGATCCAGCACTTCGGGTGGTAGCCCTTGAAGTAGGTGTAAATACCGGTGTCATAAATGCGCGTGTCGGCATCAATTTTTCCGGTTTCCAAACCGGCAACCGCCGTGACCGGCTTAAACGTCGAGCCCGGTGCATATGTACCGGCAATCGAACGGTTGAGCAACGGTGTCAGCTTATTGGCAGCCAGCTTTTCGTAGTCCTTATTAAATGTCGCCAGATTATACGTCGGATAGTTCGCCAGCGCAAGGATTTCGCCATTGCGAACGTCCACCACGACAGCCGCGCCGCCCTTGGCGCCGCTGATGCTCTGGCAGCGCTGTGCCAGCGACTGCTCGGCAACCTTTTGCAAATTCGCGTCAATCGTCAAAATGACGTTGTTGCCGGACTTGGCTTCCTTGGTCTCTTCCTCGCTCACGACATTGCCGCGCGCATCGGTCTGAATGGCGCGTTCGCCGTCCGTGCCGCGCAGATATTCCTCAAACGCCTGCTCCGCGCCGGTCTTGCCGACCTGCGCATTCATCGAGTAGCCACTGTCTTTATACTTGTCCCAGTCCTCTGCAAAAATCGGGCCGGTGTAACCCAAGATATTGGCAGCGACATCGCTCACGACTTCGCGTTCCGCCGAGGTTTCCACTTCCACACCGGCATATTTCTCCTGCTGTTCGCTGATGCGCACCACAAGATCCATCGAAATGTCGGTTGCCAGTGTAAATGAATTGTACATGGAGAACTGTTCCTGATCCATCTGATAGCGAATGCCGACGATTTTGCGCGCGTCCATCGCGCCCAGACTGCTGTCCACTTCGTACAGCGTGCGCAGATTGCTCATGATGGCATCGGCGTCCAGATTTTCTCCCCATTTTTGCTTCTCGCAGAATTTCTGCAAGCTCTTGTAGTCTGAGGAGCTCTCGTCCTTGGTAAAGGCAAACGAGCCGCGTCTGCCGCTGGAAATCGGCAGCGTGTCATTGATCTCCGCGCCTTCATCCGCATCAATCAGATTTACCAGCTTCAAAATGCGGTCATTCTGCCCATCTTTCTCCCAGAACGCATAGGTAATGCACAGTTTATATACGGTTTTATTGGACACCAGCGTCTCGCCGTTTCTGTCCAGAATATCGCCGCGCGATGCCGGAATCGTATTGGTATAGGTGTACAGCTGGCTCGCCTTGCTGGCATATTCATCGCCATGAATGACCTGCAGCGAAAACAAATTCGCCGCAACGACCAAGCCGCACAGCAAACCGCCCGCCGTAAGCACAGTCAGTCGATTTAACAGTTTTTTCTTATGACGATCCATCGCTGTCTCCTTCCGTCAGCTGCTCCACGGCAATCGCCGCGCCGCGCTTGGTCTGTCCGCTGATTGCGCGAACAATGCGCAGAACAATCGGACTGAGAATCAGCGCAAGAATGATTTGCAGTCCGGTTCTGATGATGAGCAGCCATGTATTCATATCGCCAAACTGGAAGCTGAACAGATATCGGATTGCCGCCAGCGCAGCAATCATGCCCGCCACGCCAAGCATCGTGCCGAGCAGCGGATGATTGCGAAACCGGTTGAGGCCGAGCTGTCCGCAGGCGATGCCGCAGATGAGATAATACAGCGGATACAGTCCCTCTGCGCCGGTTCCCGCCACATCATACAGCAGACCGGCAAACAAGCCGCACGCAAGACCTGCGCCGGAACCCATCACGATGCCGACCGCCGCGATAATGATTGGCAGCACATCAATGTGCACACTGAAAATAGAGATCCGCACGCCCAGACTGCTCTGCACGATATAAGCGAGCGCAAGCAGCAGCATGCAGCACACCACGCGCACCGCAAAATGCAGTTTATGTTTCATGCTGTGCCTCCTCAGTCTGCGTTGGTTGTTTCTGTGTCTGTAATAATATACACGTTTGTCAGCTCGGAGAGCTTAATCATCGGCGCAATCACCGCATAGTTGGACATGCCGTCGCTCTCGGTCTTGATGCTCTCCACGGTTCCGATGGTCAGTCCCTTCGGGAAATAGCCGCCGCTGCCGCTCGTCGTGACCGAATCGCCGACAACAACGTCTGCGTCCTTGCTCAGATAGCTGACTTTGAGTTTTCCATCGCTCATCAGCTGGTAATCGCCCTCTGCCACACCGATTTCACCGGTACGGGTGACGAGCGCACCTGCCGACATGTTCTTATCCAGAATGGTTGTCACCTGTGCCGTGTGATCGGTCAGTTCACTGACATAGCCCACCATGCCCTGCGAGGTAACCACACAGTCGTGCTTTTCCAAGCCGTCTTTGCTTCCGGCGTCAATGGTCAGAACGCTCGACCACTCGTCCAGCGTGCGGCCGATGACCTGCGCCTGTTCATACTGAAACGAGGTGTTTCGCTCCGACACGCCGAGCATGGATTTCAGCTCTTTGTTTTCCTCTACATCCGCCTGTGCAGACTCCAATTTCTTGGTCAGATCCGTCACCTGCTTTTTGAGCGAGTCATTTTCCGCTTTCAGCTCGTCATAGCTGTGGAACTTATTATATGTATCCGCCACGCCGACAGCTGCATGCGTAATGCCGCGCTCCGCCGGCATCAGCACGCCGCCCAGCGTGCGCGAAATGATGCTGTCCTTCTTGGCAGCTCCCGTAAAGACCATCAGCACCAGACAAAGGATTACGGCAATGACCGCAACAGGAAACCATCTGGTATGAACCATGGCTCTCCAATTTTTCCGCAAATTCGATCAACCTTTCTGTTTTTCCACACCGGCATCGACGCCGACCTGCCACAGCATTTCATGCAGCATACAAATCGGCAATCCCATGACACCATAATAATCTCCGTCAATGCCTGCAACAAACAAGCCGCCCATGCCTTGAATGCCATAGGCTCCCGCTTTATCCATCGGTTCGCCGGTCGCAGTATAGGCTTCCGCCTCGCCTTCACGCAGCGTTCGGAACGTCACATCCGTCACAGAGACCTGCGTCAGCTCACGCTCCGGTGTTTTGACACACACCGCCGTCATCACCTGATGAGTTCTGCCGGACAGCTGCCGCAGCATGCGCACGGCGTCCGCCTCGTCTTTCGGCTTGCCCAAAATCACATCATCACACACAACAATGGTGTCCGATGCGATAATCAGCGCCTGCGGATCGCTGCTCTTCGCCACCGCCTGTGCTTTGCGCTGCGCAAGACAGGCAACGTTTTGCTTCGGTGTAAATCCCGGTGTCAAGCTCTCGTCCGCATGCGCAGGACAGACCTGAAAGTTCGAGAAAATACGGGCGAGCAATTCCTTTCGGCGCGGAGACTGCGAGGCAAGAATCACCGGCTGGAATCGAGATTCCATCATTCGGTCTGCCTCCTTATCGTCCGGTCGAGCCAAAACCGCCGCTGCCGCGTTCGGTTTCCGATAAATCTTCCGCTTCCACTGCGGTAAACTGCGCAACCGGCAGGATGCACAGCTGCGCAATGCGCTCGTCCGGCTTGATGGTATAGGCTTCCGTTGACAGATTGACGAGGCCAACGGAAATTTCTCCGCGATAGTCACTGTCAATCACGCCGACGCTGTTGGACAGGGTCAGTCCGTGCTTTACCGCCAGACCGCTGCGCGCAAACACAAACGCACCATACGATGCATCCGGCAGCTCAATCGCAAGACCGGTCGGAATCAGCGCTCGTCCCATCGGCGGAATGGTCAGTTTTTCATCAATATTGGCGTGCAGGTCTGCACCCGCTGCACCGCTTGTCGCATGCTTGGGAAGCTGCGCGAGCTTTCCCTTCGGGGAAGGGATACGACGAAATCGTATTGTCATCATTGGTTATTCTACTCCTCTGCGGTATAGTCCGCGGGTCATCGGCACGCCGAAATCCGGCGTCTGTCCGTCTATCACACGGCGCGCAATCTCTGTCGCCTGCCGTGGGCTTTCATCAGAAAACAGCAGCCGCGCATAGGTCACGCCGGTTCTCTGATATTCTTCTGGTTCTACATAAAGCGGCTGGGAATTATACAGGGTGTTTCGGCAATGCTCCTCTCGGAACACCGGAAATTTGGCACCCATGCGATCGGTCAAATAATAGGCTCCCTTGGCACAGATGCCGCGTCCATCTCGGCGGCAGCCGCCCTTTTTGCCTGTCATCATGCAGTTTTCCGTTATCATCAGCGGCAGTCTGCCGCACACAATTAGTTCGGTTTCCATCGGCTTTTGCATGTCTCGAATCTGCGGCAGGCGCAGTTCATAGGACACCATCTGGCGCGACACGCCGATCTGACGCAAGGTTTCCATCGCCTCACTGTTCCACGCATTGAGTCCAAAATCGCCAAACGCCGTCATGCCGCACGCCTGTACCAGCTTCGGCTGTGCGATATTGCCGCACAGCGCAGCCGTACAGCCCATCTGCTTACACTGCTCCAGCTGATGCAGCACCTGCTGTTGCTCTCTGTCCCAGATAATGCGCGGCAGCACCGGAACGAGGACACATCCACGCGCAAGCAGCTCGCGCGTGCGCGCTTCGTTTTGTACCAGCTCATGCACCGGCACATAAAACGTCTCAACAGGCAGCTGTGCCATGGCATCGGTCAGCTGCTTGAGCTGCCGCACCTGTACGGTATATCCACGAAATGCACCGTGGTTTGTCGCGCGCGCAGCCTGTCGTTCGGTCTCACGCAGCGGCGGCAGTGCCGCTCTGTGCTGGATTAGCTGTTCCAACGCCTGTCGGCGCATGTCATTGACAACGCGCGCCGGAATGCGCAGACCGCCGTCCAGCTGTATGTCGATCTTCTGTACGGCAAACATCGTTCCGCCGGTCTTTTTCAGCGACTTTTCGACATCCGCCGCGGTTGTCTCTTTGTGCTGCGCCGCTTCCGCGGCATCCGCTGTGACAGATGCCGTGTGCACGCCGTCGGTCACTGTCAGCTGCATCTCACGCTGTGTCCGTGCGGTGAAAGACAGTTGAATCGGCACCAAATCCGCCTCTTGTCCCTCCGCATACGACCGCGCCGCCTCTTGATACAGCGGCTTCAGCTCTCTGTCCGGTGTCTCCGAGCGCACGCCAAACATCGAGGGGCCAATTCTGTCATCCAGATAGCCCTGTGTGAAGCCATCGCGGGAAAAGACCTTTGCCAACGTCTGCATCTCTTCGCGTGTCGGCGCGCGGTTCTCGCGCAGAACAGCGGCATAAATGCGCGTGACAATCGCCACATATTCCGGCCGCTTCATGCGTCCCTCAATTTTGAGAGAGGAGACGCCCGCCTCACACAGCGCCTGCAGGCGCGGCAGCAGACACAGATCTTTGAGGCTCATCGGATAGCTGGTCTTTCCGCCGTATGGCAAGCGGCACGGCTGGGCACACAGGCCTCGATTGCCGCTGCGTCTGCCAATCACCGCGGACAGCTCACACTGTCCCGAATAGCACATGCACAGCGCGCCGTGTACAAACACCTCGGTTTCTACACCGGATTCCTGTGTGATGCGCCGAATTTCTTCGAGCGGCAGCTCTCGTGACAGCACCACGCGGGAAAATCCCAGCGCTTTCGCCTGTCGCGCGCCTTCCAGCGAATGAATGGTCAGCTGCGTCGATGCATGAAGCACCGCATCCGGAAAGGTCTCTCGGATGCAGCGCGCCGCACCAAGGTCTTGAACAATAAGCGCATCTGCGCCCGCATCGAGCAGCAGACGAACATCGCGCAGCAATGCCGGAATCTCTCGATCCGACACCAACGTATTGACCGTGATATTGGTCTTGACCCCGCGCAGGCGGCAATAGGCAATTGCCTCACGGATTTGCTCCGGAGAAAAGTTTTTTGCGCCGCGGCGGGCGTTAAACGTGCCAAAGCCCAGATAAACGGCGCCCGCGCCGTTTTGTACGGCAGCGTGCACCGCTTCCATGGAACCCGCCGGAGCCAACAGCTCCGGCAATTTTCTATTCTGCATCACTGAAACAACCGTGCCAGACGCGCACTCGCATCGCTCAGCTGATGCTGGGTCGCGGTCAGCGCCTGCTCCAGCTCATCGACACGCTGCTGGGTCTTTTCTCTGTCCGCTGCCTGTTCGCGCAGAGAAATCAGCTCCTGACCCATGCGCTCTGCCTTTTCCAGATCGTTTGTATGGCGCATATCCGCTTCGAGTACCTGCTGCTCCAGCTCAGAGATGCGAACGCTGCTCTGTGCGGCGCTGTTGCTGCTGGCCTCTGCCTGCTCCAATGCTTCGTGCAGCTGGCTTTCCAGCTCGGCAACGCGCTTGCCGCTGGTCTCTGCCGCTGTGTTTGCCTGCTGTACCTGCTTTTTGGTCTCTTCCAGCTTGGCAGCAAGCTCTGCAGCACGGCGGCTGTGTGTTGCGGCATCTCCGCTTGCGCTCTGCATCATCTGCTTGGTCTCGTTGAGCTTCTGTTCCAGCTCGCTGGCGCGGCGGCTGTGTGTCTTTGCATCCTCGCTGGCGCTCTGTACGCGCTGCTGGGTCTCTCCCAGCTTCTGTTCCAGCTCAGAAACACGCTTGCCGCTGGTTGCGGCATCAACGGTCACGCGCTGCAGCTGCTTGCGCGTCTCCTCCAGCTCTACAGACATCTCTTCTACTCGCTTTTTGTAGGCTTCTGTCTCATCGCTGGCTTCCTGCATCAGCTGCGTGGTCTCTTCCAGATCCTGCTTCAGTGCAGAAATGCGGCGGCTGTTTTCCTCTGCCCCGCTGTTGCTGGTTTCTATCTGTTCCAGTGCTTCGTTCAGCTGGTTTTCCAGATCAGCTGCACGCTTGCCGCTACGATCTGCCGCTGCCTGTGCTTCTTCCAGCTGCTTCTTGGTTTCTTCCAACGCAGCAGACAACTCGGCAGCGCGCTTGCTGTATGTCTCTGCCTCTGTGCTCGCCGATGCGGCCTGTTCCTTGGTCGTTTCCAATGTGCCTTCCAGCTCGGTCACGCGCGCCTGATACACATCGCCCTGTGCCGCTGCACCCTGTAACTGCTTTACTGTCTGTTCCAGCTCCGCGATGCGTGCTTTGTACTGGTTGACCTCGGTCATTTCCTTGTCCTTTTCCTGCATCGCCCGTTCCATATCTGCGATGTCACGAGACAGGGATTTATTCTCCTCCAGATACTTGGAGATCTGCGTGCGCAGATTTTCCGAGCCTTTCACTGCCTGTACATAGTTGTCCGCAATATCACAAGCAGTCAGCAAAACCGCCTGCATCATATTGGCACCGCTCTCTTTGATCTTGCACACGCGATTGTCTACGAGTGCTGCGATCTTGGTCATATATTCTTCATCCTGCTCACCGGTCATGGTAAACCGGTTGCCGGCAATGACGACCTCGACTCTATTTTTCATAGGAATCCCTTGCCTCCAATTATCTGCTCTCACGGCTCTTACTCTATATCCCGTGAGCGATTTTCTTCATATGGTAGTATTATAGCACAGACCGTTCAGGTTTGTTAACAGTTTGTTGGGCCTCTGCGTGTATTTTTGCGCAAAAATTCCTTTTCCTTTGTCAATATCTTCCCCTCGTGTGCATCCTGCACAGAAAATTCACACGACTGGAAATTGTATCCGGCGGCATTTCGTGATAAAATGAAAAACAGTATAGCAAAACCGTACCATTGCAAAGGAGTTTCCCCATTATGATGAACCTGAGTCAGGTGCGCCGCATCGTGGTAAAAGTAGGCACCTCCACCCTTACTTATCCGACCGGCAAGCTGAATATTCGCGGCATTGAGCGCCTCGTGCGCTGCATTGCCGATTTGCACAATCGCGGCTATGAGATGGTGCTCGTATCATCCGGTGCTATCGCTGTCGGCGCTTCCAAAATGCGTCTGCCGGAACGGCCAAAGGAACTGCGCATGAAGCAGGCAGCCGCCGCTGTCGGCCAGTGTGAGCTGATGCATGTCTATGATAAAATCTTTGCCGAATACGGCATCAACACGGCGCAGATTTTGCTCACCACAGAGGACACCGAAGACGAGACCCGCCGCCGCAATGTGCACAATACCTTTGATGCCCTGCTTGAGACCAATTCCCTGCCGATTGTCAATGAAAACGACACGGTTGCCGTAGAGGAAATCGAGTTCGGTGACAACGACAGCCTTGCCGCTGTCGTGTCGCGCGTCTCGGACGCGGATCTGCTCGTCATCTTTACAGACATGGACGGTCTGTTCGATGACAACCCGCGTGAAAATCCGGAAGCCCGTCTGATTCCTGTCGTACATGAAATCAATGATGAGCTGCGCGCCATCGCAGGCGGCGCAGGCACGGCAAATGGCACCGGCGGCATGATTACGAAGCTGCACGCCGCAGAGCTGTGCAACGAAAAGAACATTCCAATGTTTGTCGTCAACGGCGCAAAACCGGAAATTCTCTACGAACTGGCAGACGGCCGCCTCGCTGGCACCCTGTTTCTGCCGCCGAACTATGATTCTGCAAGGAGCTGAGACACATATGAACACGGTATTAGACACCTGCAAGCGTGCCGCTGCCGTCAAGCAGGAAATCGGCACATTGGGAACCAACGAAAAAAATCGTGCGCTGCTCGCCATCGCAGATGCCTTGCAGGCACATCGCGCGGAAATTCTCGCCGCCAATCAGCTGGACATTGATGCTGGCAGAAAAAACGGCTTAAACGAAGGTCTGATTGATCGCTTGACACTGGGCAACGACCGCATTGACGGCGTGGCAAACGGCTGCCGTCAGGTTGCCGCCCTTCCTGATCCTATCGGCGAAGTGACCGAGATGAAAGTGACACCGAATGGCTTAAAAATCGGCAAAAAGCGCGTGCCGATGGGCGTCATCGGTATTATTTACGAAGCGCGTCCCAATGTTACGGTGGACGCCGCTGCCTTGTGCTTCAAAGCCGGTTCCGCCTGCGTGCTGCGCGGCGGCAAGGAGGCTTTTCACTCCAATCAGTGCCTGATGGGCATTATGCGCGATGCCATCGCTTCCTGTGGCTTATCCCCGGATATTTTAAATCTGATTGAGGACACCACACACGAGGGTGCCAATGTCATGATGCAGGCAAACGGTCTCATTGATGTATTGATTCCGCGCGGTTCTGCCCGTCTCATTCAAGCCGTTGTCAAAACGGCAACGGTTCCGGTCATTGAAACCGGCGTGGGCAACTGCCATATTTACGTCGATGCCAGCGCAGATATTCCTATGGCACTGGACATTTTAGAGAACGCCAAATGCCAGCGTATTTCCGTGTGCAATGCCGCCGAGAGTCTGCTGGTGCACCGTGACATCGCGGAGCAGTTCCTGCCGCTCGCAAAGCAGAGACTGGACAAGCATCATGTGATCTGGCACGGCTGTCCGGAAACCTGTGCGATTCTCGGTGCGGATATTATTCCGGCAACCGATGAGGATTACGGCACGGAATACCTCAACTATGAGCTTTCCTGCAAGGTCATCGACTCGACAGATGCCGCCATTGACCACATCAACCACTATAACACCGGACATTCGGAGGCAATTGTCACGCACGATTACTTCAACGCCCAGCGTTTTCTGGATCGTGTCGATGCCGCCGCTGTCTATGTCAATGCTTCCACCCGCTTTACCGACGGCGAAGAATTTGGCTTTGGTGCGGAAATCGGTATTTCTACGCAAAAGCTGCACGCACGCGGCCCGATGGGTCTCAAGGAACTGACCTCCAGCAAGTACATCATCTACGGAGAGGGTCAGATTCGCTGAACCAACCACACAGAAAGGATACAAGCACATGGAGCGCGAATTTAAGTGGAATATCAAACAGCCGGAAGATTTTGACCGGATCGCGGACAGCGATTTTGTCAAACCTTTGGTGACAGAGGAAATCCGTCTGGAAATGGAAGCCGCCTATTATGACACGGCAGACGGACTGGTCTCCAAGGCACATGGCGGACTGCGCCTCCGCCGAGAAAACAAGGACAAAGTTGTTTGTCTCAAGTTAGCTGCCCGCAGTGCCTTTGACGGTGCCTGCAAGGCGCGGGAAGAATATGAAGTCTCTGCCGATGACATCCGCTCCGGCATTCAAAAGCTGCCGTCTGTCGGTGCCCCGCAGGATTTTTGCGATAAGCTCATGCAAGTCAACCTGATTGAACAGGGACGCACGATGTTCACGCGATTTGCTTCCCAGCTGTCTTATAAGGGCTGCACATGTGAATTGTCGTTTGACTACGGACGCATGACGCATTCGACCCGCATCGGCACCATCTGTGAGATGGAGTTGGAATATAAAGGCGGCAGCGACTTTGATTTTGACGAGCTGGCAATTACGCTGCAAAACAAGTTTGAACTGGAACCGCAGCCGCTGTCCAAGCTCGCACGAATGATGCGATTATAAAGGATGATAACGAAAAATCCCGCAGAAATCTTTCTGCGGGATTTTCTTTTTTCAGCTCAATATACTCGGCAGTGCTGATCGTATTTTGTCAGCATTGTTGCCGCTTCTGCTCTTGTTGCTTTGCCCTGCGGTTTCAAGTATGTCTTTCCGCCGGACTTCGTACCATTGATAATGCTTCTGTTTACACACCACAGCATCGCATCCTTCGCCCAGCCGGACACCTGATTGGCATCTGCATAGGCGGTCAAATCAGAAGCATACGTGCCCGGTTTGCCCTGTGCTGCATGCAGCATAACCGCCATCTGTTCTCTCGTGACATCATTGTTTGGTGCAAATTTGCCATTTCCAACACCGCCAACAATGCCCTTCTGGCTCGCCCACTGCACGGCGTTATAGTACCACGCGCCCGGCTGTACATCGCTGAACACCTGTGCACCCGATACGTTGGGACTTCCCGCCTGCGCATACAAAATCTGTGCGACCATCGCACGAGATACCGTCGTATACGGTGCAAAGGTATTGCTGCTCATGCCGTTCATCATGCGGTGCGCATAAACGTACTCTACATAATCGACAAACCAGTCGTTATTTTTTACATCAGTAAATATATCCGAAACAGACCAGGTTTTCCAAGTGACTTTTCCATCATAGTCCTTTTTCATTGCCTCTCTCCACGTCGAATTGTGCGCCGGATAGTATATTGTTACAGGATAAAAACCAAAGCATTCTTCTCCAATTTGTGGCTCGTTTCCTCGGAACGTAAGTTTTCTCAAATCTGCACAGTAGAAAAATGCATCTGCCCCAATTTCTGTCACCGTTGCCGGAATGTCAACATCATTTATTGAGCCACACGATGAAAATGCTTCTTTTCCGATTGTTTTTAATCCCATTGGAAGTTCAAATTTTGTCAGTGCTACGCAGCCATAAAATCCATAGTCTTCTATCGTCTGCACACTTTTAGGAATATATACCTCCTCTAAACATCCGCAATTGCTAAACATGGCCTCTTTTATTGCAGTAATTCCTTCCGGCAGTATTGCCCGTTTTAAATGTCCACAATGTCCAAATGCTTCTGCACCAATTTGGGTTACACTCTGAGGAATTTCAATCGACTGTAACATCCAACATCCAAAAAATGCCGCCGAGCCAATTTCCTCAACGCCATTTGAAATGGTCACTGTTTCAAGGTTATCACAGGAAAAAAACGCGTCATCTTCAATTGTTTTCACTGTTTCCGGAATAGTTATCTCCAGAAGTTCTTGTGTATAAGCAAACGCATTTTCCCCAATTCGGCTTACACTTGATGGAATGATATAGCTTGAATCTTTTTTGCCCGTTGCATAAAACACCAATGTTGTTTTGTCTTTATTAAATAGCACATTATCTTCGGATACATACTTTTCATTTTCTGCATCCACAGTAATCGTGTTCAGATCCCAACAATCGTTTAGTGCATCGGAAGCAATCTTCGTCACACTAGCAGGAATTTCAACGGTTGACAACACTCTGGAAGATTGAAATGCACATGAACCAATACTTGTGACACCTTGTTCAATGACAACCTTCTTAATCTGTCTATAAAAACTTTTCCATGGAGACTCATTATCATCAGAGTAGTCCTCCATCTCTCCGGTACCGCTAATGGTCAACGTGCCGTCTTCGCTCAGTGACCACGTGAGATGTTCACCGCAGGTACCGCTGGTCGGTCTTTGTTCCTCATCGGATACCACCGTCGCTTGCTCGGCATCTGCTGCATATGCAGCTGGCACAGCAGAAAGCGCCATACAGCCTGCTAACAGCAAACTCGCCATTCTCTTCTTATTTTTCATGCTATTTTTACCTCCCAAAGTAAAAGTATGATGTTTTGTAACAAAAGTATTATACGGGATTTTATGACAAAAGACAATCAAAAAATCACTTTTTCTCCTCTATACCCATAGAAAAAACCACTGGTGCAATACCAGTGGTTTCGTTTTCTGCAGTATCTTACCTTTGCATTATCTGAAGGAGTCTGCTTATGCCTTCACATGCTTATGATTTTCTGATGATATTTCTCCGGTTGAGCGCGTCAAGGATGCGCGGCAGCAGAATCGCATACACAATTGCCGTAATAATGCCTACCAAAAGACGTGGCGGCACGGCAACATAAATCGCGAAAAAGGATTGGTAATATCCATACAACTTTTGTTCTACCAGCATAGCTCCCGTATTGCACAGTGTCACAAGAACAGAGGTGAGACACGTCTCTAACGTCAGAATGCCAAACTGTGTGCTGCTCCGAAACGCGCGAAACAAAAGCCCCATGAAAAATCCACGCATAACAGCGGGAAGAATCCATAAAATCGTTGTCGCACTAAAACCATAGGTCAGCATTTGTCCGACAAACGCGCCGGTAAAGCCAGTTGCCGCTCCCCAAATCGGTCCGCCGAACACTGCCATAATCAGCACCGGTAAACCACTCAGCGATATTTTTAGATTTCCGGCAAACGGAACACTAATGCTCACTGCCAGAAAGTCAAGGCCGACATACATCGCGGCCATCATACCCGCCATGCACATCAGGCGAATTTTGTTGTTTTGTGTTTTGTTCAAAATAAAATACCTCCTTATACCCGTTGTTCCGAAATATAAGGAGGTAAGATCCGTATTTCCGGCAGCGGGATGCAACATCTGAACCGCGGAACTTCCTTCGTCTATATGGCAACTCCCCGTCCATACAGCACTTAACGCTCAGATGCCTACTCTGCATAAGCTTGTTTATTATACCTCTAACGCTGCAATTTGTCTACCGCTTTACGCCTGCGCGCCCGCAATCCGTTTTTGAATATACGGCTGCACCTGATCGAAGCCGATGCCCAATGCAACAGACAATTCGCCGTACAGCAGCTTTTCCGCCCGTTTCATGTACTGCTGATCCGTCGAGCCCATGTGCCGTCCCGCCTTCATTGAGCGGTGATTTTTGCGGTGCACAACCTTAATCAGCCGAATCAAATCTTCATTTTCATGCGTATTCAGGCAAGCGCGATATTTCTC
Organism: bacterium; assembly: GCA_963601915.1. Taxonomy (GTDB): domain Bacteria; phylum Bacillota; class Clostridia; order Oscillospirales; family Butyricicoccaceae; genus Butyricicoccus_A. The sequence goes on from CAVCGL010000009.1 coordinate 87,077, forward strand.
GCTCTGCATCCGAATGTCCCGATTGTTTTCCAGCTCCTCCGGAATCTCCGGAATGCGGTCAATCAGCTGTTCCGCATCCGTCCGCGACATGACCGGACGCATAAACGCCTTGGTGTCTACCGGTGTGTAAATAACCTCTTTGTCGTATACCGGTGCCAAAGTATAATACAGCTTCTCTTTCTCCGAAATTCCCTTCGGATGTCCTACATCCTCTACGCGGCAAACGCCCGTACTTCCATACATGACCAGATCTCCGACTTGATACATACTTACACTCCTTTTCCGATTTGTTCTTATTCTGTCGTATTGTTCCAGTTATATTATAACACCATTTTTACCCACCAGTAACATTTATTTTGAAAAAAAGTGCCAATTTTTTCTGGTTCCACAAATTTTTCATGCGCTAAATACCAAAATGATGCATCAAACAACGGAAAACTCTCCTGATTTCGGCAGCAAAAAAGAGCAGTTTCTTACGAAAAACTGCTCTCTTCTGTCGTCTCTTTTTGACGTAGATCCTCCATCAGCTGCTGTATCGTGACCGCACGCAGTTGGTTTTCCATCGCCAGCGCAGCGGCATCCAAATAGCCGCTTAGGATGCCATGCACCTCACGTCCGACCGGACAGGCCGGATTGGGATTCTCATGAAAATGAAACAACGGCTCTTCTTTTGGCTCTACTGCACGGAAAATATCCAGCAGAGTAATCTCCTCTGGTGGTTTGGCCAGCGAAGCACCGCCGACGCCTGCTTCTACCCGAACCAAGCCTGCTTTTTTCAGCTGTCCCAGCGTCTTGCGAATAATAACCGGATTGACATTGACGCTTCCTGCCAGAAAATCCGATGTAATTTTACAGTCCTCCCCAAACCGCACAATACACATCAAAATATGCGCTGCAATGGGGAGTCTGGAAGAAAACTGCATATGTTTTGCCTCCTATATTCAATAAAAATATTGTATCATCGGCGCATCACACTGTCAACGAAGAAAAAAATTTTCATTTTTTCTCGTTGTAACTCTTGACATTACATCGCTTCTGTGTTATTCTCTCGTTGTAAACAAATCAGTTACAACAACTCAAACAACAGTATGGAGGTTTTTATCATGGAAAAGATTCTTGCGTTTTTACAGGAAAATCCGGTTCAGTATCTGGCAACCGTAGGCCGCGACGGCAAAGCAAAGTGCCGTCCGTTCATGTTCGCTGGCGAGATGGACGGCAAGCTGTGGTTCTGCACCAACAACCAGAAAGAGGTCTACAAGGATATGCAGGAAAATCCGAACGTTGAGATTTCTGTGTCCAGCCCGTCTTATGCATGGATTCGTCTGCACGGCAAGGCAATTTTTGAGAACAACATGGCGGCAAAAGAGCTGTGCATCGCCAATCCGATTGTCAAGGGACAGTACCAGACCGCCGATAACCCGATTTTTGAGGTGTTCTACCTCGAAGAGCCGCACGGCGTGATCGCTGACTTTTCCGGCAATCCGCCGTATGAATTTTAACGCACGGATTTGACTTTCTCCTTCGTTCCGCATACAATATGTTCATATCAATCAGAAAGACGGAGGTGTGAGCATGAAACAGTGTATGGATGCGGACAACCTGCATCGGCGGTTAAAGAAAATCATCGGTCAGCTGCAGGCAATCGACCGTATGGTGGATGAGGATGTGCCCTGTGAAGACATTCTCTCTCAGATGAACGCAGCAAAATCCGCCATTCACAAGTGTGGACAGGTTGTGCTCGAAGGACATATCAAGCACTGCGTGCGCGATGGCATTGAACACGGAGATGCCGACAAAACCATTGAGGAGTTTACCAAAGCCGTTGAGCGCTTTGCAAACATGGGCTAATTTTTCTCAAATATCTCGATGACATCCACGGATCAAAATCTGTGGATGTCTCTTTTTTTGCCCTTGACAACCTATACCCCCATAGGTATACTATACACATACCCCTACAGGTATAGAAAGAAGGATTTTTTATGAAACAGCTTATGCGAAAATTAGAAGCTGTGCTGGAAATTGGTGGAACCAAACGAGATATTGCTTTCCTTATTGTTTCCGCCGTTGCTCTATTGTGCAGCATCTTCCACGTGCCGCTGCCGTTTGATGCGGCATGGGTTGCCATTGTTTTATGCGGCATTCCGATCATTTTGGAAGCAATCATTGGCTTAGTAACCGAATTTGACATCAAAGCAGATGTTTTGGTCTCTTTGGCTCTCATCGCTTCGGTTCTCATCGGCGAAATTTTTGCCGCCGGTGAAGTTGCCTTTATTATGCAGCTCGGCGGACTGTTGGAAGAACTGACCGTTGCCCGCGCCCGTGCCGATATTGAAAAACTGGTACAGCTGACCCCGCAAACCGCCCGTGTCATTCGCGGCGAAAAGGAACTCATGCTTCCGGCAGAACAGGTACAGGTCAACGACTTGCTGCGCGTCTTGCCGGGTGAAACGATTCCGGTTGACGGCACGATTACCTCTGGTCAAACGTCGATCAACCAAGCAGTCATGACCGGCGAATCCCTGCCAATCGACAAAACAGTCGGAGATGAGGTATTTTCCGGCACAGTCAATCAATTCGGCGCATTTGAAATGCGTGCCTCGAAAGTCGGAGAAGACAGCTCTATTCAGCGCATGATTCGCCTTGTTCAGTCCGCGGATGCCGGAAAGGCTAAAATTGTCGGACTGGCAGATCGCTGGGCAACTTGGATCGTTGTCATCGCTCTGACTGCTGCCGCTCTCACCTGGCTGATTTCCGGTCAGATCATTCGCGCCGTAACCATTCTCGTTGTTTTTTGTCCGTGTGCACTGGTTCTTGCAACGCCAACTGCAATTATGGCGGCTATCGGCAATGCAACCAAGCACGGTTTTCTTGTGCGCGAAGGCGATGCCCTCGAGCGTCTGGCACAGGTACAGAAAATTGCATTTGACAAAACCGGTACGCTGACATTCGGCAAGCCGGAAGTCACTGCCATTGACACCTGTGGCTCCGCTTTTTCTGAAGAGGAACTGTTTCGATATGCTGCTGCGGCAGAGCAATTGTCTGAGCATCCGCTGGGCAAGGCGGTTGTACGCTGCTATCGTACGCGTCACACTTCCGTTCTCCCAAAGGCAGAACAATTTACTATGACACCAGGCAAGGGAATCACCGCACAAGTGGATAACAGACACGTGCTCGCGGGAAATGCTGCCCTGTTGGCCTCTTATTCCATTACACCGTCCGCACAAATGACACAGGCAGCACAGGCACACGTATCTAAGGGCGCAACGGTCATCTATCTTGCCATTGACGGACAAATCGCTGGCTTTATCGCGCTGGCTGACACGCTCCGGCCAGAAAGTGCCTCTATGATTCGTGCCATCAAGCAAACTGGTGTACAGCCGGTTTTGCTCACCGGTGATGCAGAAAATGCCGCCAACACCATCGCTGCACAGCTCGGTATTCAAGAGCTTCGTGCATCCTGTCTCCCGGAGGATAAGCTCCGCTATATCGCGGACTGCCAGAAAAAGGCGCAGCCGGTGTGCATGATCGGCGATGGCATCAACGATGCACCGGCATTGAAAAAATCCAATGTCGGCATTGCGATGGGCGGCACAGGCAGTGACATCGCTGTAGATGCGGCCGACATCGCTTTGGTTGATGACAAAGTGGAAGAGCTGCCTCATCTTCTCGCTCTGTCCAAGCGCATGATGCGCACCATCCGTCTCAATCTCTCGTTCTCTATGACATTAAACTTTGTTGCCATTGTGCTCGCAATCACAGGCATTCTCAATCCGGTTGTCGGTGCTCTCGTACATAACGCCGGTTCCGTTCTTGTCATTATCAATTCCGCTCTGCTGTTAAAATGGAGGAAACACGCATGATCTTTTTCATTATCGGTCTCATCATTGGCATTCTGATTCTCGCCTTTGGCGCATATTATCTCGTAAAAGAATCGCAGGATGCAGATTCCCGTAAAATTTACGGCATCGCCACAGTTGTCGGTGTTATCATCACCGTCTTTATGCTCATCAAACTGTTTGTATAACAGGCAAAAGAAAATCGCCGACAGTCCCTGAAACTGTCGGCGATTTCTTTTGTTTGGTGTTGTGGAGAGAGTTTTGACAGAGCAAATCTGTCGGAGAGAAAAGTCTAAATGATTACGCTCCCAAACCGAGCGGAGAGAATGCTGCGTAAACGATGATGCACAGTACGATGATTGCTACCGCGCATACCTTGCGGTACTTCCACGGGGTCATATCAACTGCATGAACATCTTCCTGCTCCCAAGCTGCCATATCCGGATGATCCTTCTTGTTCTTGTGGTTGAGGAATGCCATGATGAGCAGCTCAATCGGCCACAGAACGAGGATGGCGTACAGATAATGGATGGTGCCGCCAACTACCGGATACTGCGGAGCGATAATCAGGAACAGACCATAGCAGATGATGTGGAAAATCATGATGAGCTTTGCAGCGTACTGCGGCAGATACTTGAAGAAGAAGCCGCCGAATACTGCGGACAGAACCGGAAGACCAATCAGCATGACAAACGAGTCAAGGAAGGTTTTCAGACCTGCCGGGAAGAAGTATACCATCGGGCCTACGATTGTCGTAGCGACAGCAAAGACAATACCAATGTTCTTGCCAACCTTAACCAGCTTCATCTCGGAAGCTTCCGGATTGATGTACTCATGATAAATATCCATGGTGAACATGGTGTTTACCGAGTTGAGTACGGAGTTAAAGGAAGAGAGAATTGCGCCGAACATAACGGCTGCGAAGAAGCCCATCAGCGGTGCCGGAATAACCTCGGTTACCAGCTGCGGATAAGCAGCGTCCATCATGGTTACCTGATTGCCCTTCAGCTCAAACAGAGCGTAAGCAATAACGCCCGGCAGTGCCAGATACATGAAACCGATAATCTTGAGGAATGCGCAGTACAGAGCGCCCTTCTGTGCTTCCTTCAGGTTTTCTGCTGCGAGAACACGCTGAATGAACGACTGGTGGGTGCACCAGGACTGCAAGCCAAGGAAGATCAAGCCGGTAAATACGGTGATCCACGGAACTTCCGGTGCCTCTGCGGTCAGGCTGCCAATCGAGTTCAGCTTTTCCGGATAGGTCTGTGCCAGATACTTAAAGCCGTCAATGATTGCGATGCCGTCATAGCCTGCTGCATTGCCCAGCACGTGCAGAGCAAAGAACGGAATCATGAATCCGCCGATCAAAAGACCAACGCCGTTTACGGTATCGGATACGGCAACCGCCTTCAGACCGCCGAAGATTGCATAAATAGAACCCACAACGCTGATGATGATACACAGCACGACAACCGAACCGAAGGTAGACAGTCCAAAGATGTCGGATACGTGGAAAATGTTTTCAAATACCAGAGAGCCGGAATACAGAATAACCGGAATCTGTACGACAAGGTACAAAATGATGTATGCGATGGAGAACCACAGCTTGGTGGAACGGCCAAAGCGCTGACCGATCAGCTGCGGAATCGTGGTGATGCCGCCCTTTAAGTATCGCGGCGCTGCCCACAGGGCGAGCACGATACAGCACGGTGCTGCGACGATTTCAAATGCCATCGGGCTCATGCCGACCAGCCAAGTCTGACCGTTTGTGCCGACTAGCTGTTCTGCCGAAAGGTTGGTCAGAAGCAAAGATCCCGCAATTACAAAGCCAGGAAGTCCGCGTCCTGCCAAAAAGTATCCGTCCGCTGTCGTCTGATCGTCACCTTTTGTCTTGAGGTAGGAGATGACTGCGACAAGGACGGTAAAGCCAATAAAGGTTACCAATGTCCAAATCATATGTTTTCACTCTTTCTTTCTGTATCTCTTTTTTGCGACTATATTGCCTGTTATTTAAGAAATATATATCCCAAATAAGGTATTTTGTCGGAAAACAATCGGCCGTCTCGTTTTCCTTTCTCCTTTTTACAGCCTTATTATAACAAGGTATGTATGTGTGCACAATGCCCGCTGTTGCGAAAAAATTGTTTGAATTTGCTCTTGATATATTTGTTAATTTTTCTACTTTTCTTCGCAGCAAATATGCGCAATTTTTCCGCAAATCCTACATACAAAAACCGTCGCCCGGAGAATGGGCGACGGTCAGAGAGAGTTAAAAATATGGTATTAGCAGTTTTTACAGTTCGCCGCGCGCTTCGCGCTCCTTGAGGTCTGCCATAATGGTGTCATAGTGCTTGTCCAGCTTATAGAACAGCAGAACAATCACAGCTACGCCCCACAGGATAATTGGGCCATAGACGAACATATTTTGAATCATGTGCAGGGCAGTATCCGGCTGAGCTACCGTCTTGCCCGTCGAGCTGATGTAACCGCTTGCGGTCAGCAACATACCAATGACGCCGCCTGCAACGCCCTGACCAAATTTGGTGCCGACGCTGCTTCCGCTCATAATCAGGCTTTCCTGACGGATGTGCGTTTTCCACTGACCGTACTCAATGACATCACAGATCATGCCGAATACGCAGGCATTGAGCGGAACTGTGCCGATAGCGCGCAGAACTGTAACGCCCATTGCCATAGCAACACTGTTTGGATTTATCATCAAAATGCACTGCGCAACGACAACAAGAGCGGAACCTGCCAGCGCCAAATCACGCTTGCCAAAGCGGCGCAGCAGCACCTGACTGAACAGGACACCACTGATAATGATAACCATCTCGATGGTATACATCACGCTGTACAGTTCGTCATTGCCGAGAATGTACTTGCAGAAATACGGTGCCGTTGTACCAAATACCGCATTGTAGCTGGACTGTACCATCCACAAAATGGTAACCGCCCAAAAATACTTGTTGGTAAACAAGGCCTTCAAATTCTTGCCGAGACCAATGTTACTCTTTTCTGCTGCTTCAATATGCACGCGCTCTTCACAATTTTTGAAGCACAGCAGCAGCAGAATAACCGCAATGGCTGCCCAGATACTCATGGTCTTTACCCATGCCATCTGATCCGAGCCAAACACCTTGACGAGCGGCAAGGTAAACGTAACCGCAATGATACGTCCAAACGGAGACATGGCCATGCGGAAAATGCCCAGCAAATCACGGCCACGAGACGAACGAGTCATCATTGCAGACAGCGTGCCATACGGCAGATTGACAGCAGTATACAGCACCGTAGTCACCAGATTGTAGGTGACGAGAATGTACCAGAACTGCAGGGTAGGTGTCGTCTGCGGCACCAGCATCAGCAAAACAGCCGCCACGCCAAACGGGACTGCCATCCACAAAATCCACGGGCGTGCCTTGCCCCACTTGGAATTTGTCTTGCTGACAATAATGCCCATGACAAAGTCGGAAACACCGTCCAGGCATCGAGAGATAATCATCACCAAACCAACCGTCATCGGGGAAACGCCGACATAGTCGGTGTAAAACAGCGTGATAAGTGATGCCACCAAACCATACACAATGTTACAAGATACGTCACCGAATCCATAACAAATTTTTTCGCGCATAGTTGGCATATCATCCTGCGCACGAATCGCAGTGTTTTCCACTGTTTCTTCTTTCAAGGTATGAGCATTTCCAGAAAACGTCGTACTAGATTCCATACTTTTCATCATTTGCTCCTTCTTTTTGTTCAGGTCTTGCTTTTTCTCGTACACTCTCTCCAAAAAACGTGATGAAAAAGCAGATTGAAAAGTTACATTTTGCGAATATAAATACTTATTTTGTTCTATTTTGCGCATTTATTGCAATTTTATTTTCAATTGGTTTTTATTATACCAATCATGTGTAGTACAGACAATATATATTTGTCACAAACAATTGCTTTATTTTGCTTTTTATTTTATAAAAAACTTATCGCGCAAAAAGTAACATATTGTTCTATCAACAGCTGTACAAAAAAGACACATAGAGAAAATATATGCAGCCGCAGACGCGTCTGCACGGTTTATTCCCCAAACAAATTTTATTAAAAATAGCAAAAAAATCAGGCAGAGCATATGCTCTGCCTGACTCGTAGAAATATAAGAAAAGAAAAATGTTATTTGCTAATGGTAGCCTTCAATGCATCAATAGAGGTCTCCAGACCAGCCTCAACAGACATGGTGAGGTCTTCCATCTCCAGAGATACGTAGCCATCGTAACCCATCATGTGGCAAACGGAGAAGAATTCCTTCCACCACTGGAGGTCACGGCCGCAGCCAACAGCAACGTAGTTCCAAGTACGATCCTTGGAGCACTCTACCGGCAGGTTCTCCAGAAGGCCGTCAACGTCTACATTGTAGCGCTCCGGACGAGCATCCTTGCCGTGTACATAGAAGATCTTGTCGCCCAGTGCGCGAGCAGCTGCAATCGGCTCTGCGCCCTGAATCATCAGATGGGACGGATCCAGATTCAGACCCAGTACATCGGAATCCTCGCCGACAACTTCACACAGCTTGTTGAAGGTGCGAACATTGTGAACCAGTGCGCCCGGGAACTCCTCGATAGCGATGCGCTTGACACCGTTTTCCTTAGCGATGCGGCAGGTTTCCTTCCACCATGCAGCAGCGGTCTCCCACTGATACTTCACGCCTTCCTTCATGTAAGAGAAGCCGTCGAAATCCGGCCACGAAACGGTAGATACGAACCAGTTCGGGGTCTTATCGCCCGGTGCGCCTGCCGGCAGACCGGACATGGTAACAACGGTGTCAACACCCAGCTTGCCAGCCAGAACCATGGTATCACGCATGGTCTTGGAGTGCTCATGACCCATCGGGGTGTCAATCAGCGGGTTGCCGGAGCAGTTCAGTGCAGAAATCTCCAGACCGCGGCTCTTGATTTCCTTCAGGAATGCTTCGCGCTTTGCATCATCGTTGATGTACTCCTCAGCGGACTCGATAAAATTGCAGCCGCCCCAGCCGCCAGCCGTCAGCTCTACAGCATCCAGACCGTAAGCTACGACCTTATCCAGCATCTCAGTCAGCGGGATCTTGCCAAATACATCGGTACAAATAGAAAGTTTCATCGGTATATCCTCCAATTTTGAGAAGCTATCGGGGCAGTTGCCCCGATAGCGAATGCGTCAGTCTTACTTTACGTCTACCCAAACGGCGCCCTTATCTGCGGACTCTGCGCAAGCATTGATCCACTTGATGCCGTCGATGCCGTGCTCCAGATCCGGATAAACAACGCTCTTTACGGTCTCTTCGTCGCCGCGATCCTTAGCAGCCATAACAACAGCAAAGCGCTTGTACAGGTTGGACCAGGACTCGATCAGGCCGGTGTAGTGCAGTGCACCCAGACGCTCGTCTTCCTGTGCTGCCGGATCAAGGTAATCCATGCCGCGGTACAGCAGCTGCTCCGGCTGACCCTGTACCTGATACTTAACAACGTCCGGATGCATGTCGTTCCACTCCAGAGAAGCCTTGGAACCAACGATGCGGATGTGCTGAGAGGACATGTCGCCAGCGTTTACGCAGGAGCACCACATACGGCCAACAGCGCCGTCTTCGTAACGCATCAGAACGTAAGCATTGTCTTCCAGCGGGTAACGGGAGCCAACGAATGCCTGACGGTCACACAGAACCTGCTTCAGCTTCTGATCCGGGCAGATGAGCTGAGACATGTAGTACGTATGGGTGGACAGGTCGCCCAGAACGAATGCCTTACCTACCTTGGACGGATCCACGCGCCACTTCTGACCCTCAGACTTTACGTCGCCTTCTGGATCGCAGCCAAAGCCGTGTGCATAGCGCAGGTCAATCATGTTGATCTTGCCCAGCTTGCCGGAGGTTACCATGGCACGCATCTGCTGCAGCAGTTCAAAACCGGAGAAGCCATAGGTAACAGCAACGATCTTGCCCTTTTCCTCTGCCAGCTTCTTGATTTCCTCGCCCTGCTCTACTTCGAAGAACAGCGGCTTCTCGCAGATAACATGCAGGCCAGCTTCCAGAGCAGCCTTGGTTACTTCGTAGTGCAGGAAGTTCGGGGTTGCTACGTCAACAACTTCGATGCCGTCCTCGCGCTTTGCCTCTGCCTCGAACATGGTCTTGTAATCCGGATAGCAGCGATCCTCATCCATGCACAGGTTGCGGCCAAACTCCTTGCAGCGCTCTGCGTCTACGTCGAATGCAGCAGCTTTCAGAACAAAAGAGGTGTTGTCGCGCATAGCGCCCAGACGATGCTTGTAGCCTACCTGAGAGGTCTTGCCTCCGCCAACGATACCCCAACGGAACGGTCTGTCAATCAATTTCTCGCCAATGTACATAATAGTTACTTCCTTTCCTGTTTCTCACTTTGTTTTAAAATAACTTGAATGGTCTCAACAAATTCAGAACACTTTGCTTTCGATTGTTGCTTGTTTGCTTTTTCAATCGGGTCAGCAGTATTGTCATTTTCAACAAATATTATGATGTTTATTTGTTATTTTTGTTCCTTGTGTTCTTTCTGAAACTAGTATAATCTAAGAAGTACAAATGGTAAATACGCATGGTTGCTATAGAATTCATCGTATTTGCTTTGAAAGAAATAGAGGTGTAAAAAAATGAAAGGTGTTGATCCAGGCATCCTCCCGCAATCCCATTGCTCGACGTTTCAGCCGTCAGAATTTGCGAGAAAGAACCTGATCTATATGACTTGGTGCGGTCACTACTACTGTACCGGACAATACTATATGGATCGAGACAGCTATCCGGAAGCTCTGCTGCTGTTTGTGCGCAACGGCGAAATGGATGTCAAATACAAGCACAAGTCCTATACGATTCACAAGGGTGATGTTTTGCTGCTCGACTGTGTTAATCCTCACTACTACCGCTCTCACGACGGCACAGAGTTCGTCTATCTCCATTTTGACGGCGGCAATTCTCATGCACTGGTCGAGTATGTCATCGAGCTGAACGGCGGCCCTGTATTCCGTCAGGATGAAAACATGGAAATCGGCAAAGAGCTATACGAAACCGCATTGATGCATGAAAAAGGCACCGTACAGCCTCCTTTATATATTTCCACGTGGATTACGCAACTTTTATACAAGCTTTCTCTCTCCGCCGTTCCACCCATCGAAGAGAACGCGCCAATCAGCGAAGCCATTCGATATATTCTCGCGCACGTCGGAGAACCCATTACACTGGATGAGCTGTCTCAGCTGACAAACTTCAGTCCGTACTACTTATCGCATCTGTTTAAAAAACAGACCGGCTATTCTCCCTCCGAATACATCATTAACACCCGCTTGGAAAAAGCACAGCGGTTGCTGACGCACAGCCGAAAATCCGTGGCGGAAATCGCCTATGAGGTCGGCTACGGCTCCGCGAGCAGCTTTATCAATGTATTCACGCGTAAGGTCGGATGTACACCGAAAACCTACCGCACCCAACAGCAGAGCGGCAATGTACTCGCCAGCAACGACATGGAACTGTTTTAACCGACAAAGACCGAAGCACATGTGCTCCGGTCTTTTTTCTGTCGAGGATTTGCGTCAAAATTGCGCGTTTCTGCTTTTAGTTTATCTATCTTGTTTTTGCGGTTTCCCCACATAAAAAAGCAGCCATTGTCCGTCTCATTGGGGGATGAGACAAACAACAGCTGCTATGCCGCGTTCATTCGATTGCCCTAAAATCCCAAGCGGGCAATCAAAACATCAAAAGTCAAGTGGCAGGTTCCGAGAGAACGAGCCTACTATGAAAGAGAAAAGTGGAACTGTCCGATTACATGTAATCAGCTACGTTATCCTTGGTTACCGGCTCAAACGGAATCCAGAAAATCGAATCGCTGTAGTCCTGACCAGAAGTATCCAGTGCACCGAGGTCTTCCATACCAGTGCCCAGCTTCTTGCCGTTAATCATGTTGTCCGCAGCAATTACTGCGCCCTTGCCCTGTCCTACCGGATTCTGGAATACGGTCATAGCCATATCGCCATCCTGAACAGCCTTTGCGCCGTCAGCCGTGCAGTCGATACCAACGATCGGGAACGTAATGTCCACGCCGGCATCCTTGCATGCTTCTACTGCGCCCAGTGCCATTGCGTCATTGTTTGCAATGATGCAGTCAAATTCCTTGCCGGAAGTCAGCAGCGGCTGAATCATTTCCTGTGCGGTCGGGCGGTCATAGTCCGCAACAACCGGAGCGGAAGCCTCTACCGGATTCAAGCCGTTGTCCTTGAGCGCCTTGATAACGCCTTCCGAACGCTTGGTGGTAGAAACCTGACCCAGTGTGCCCTGAATCATCAGGTACTTCACTTCCTTCTGGCCCTTTTCCTTGAAGTAATTGGCCAGATATTCGCCCTGGAAGTAGCCGGACGTGTCCTCATTGGAGCCAACGTAGGTTACGTTGTCTGCTGCCAGCTCGGAATAATTCGTAGGCGGACGGTTTACGAATACGAGATTCTTCTCGCCAACCGCATCGATCAAAGACTGCGTGCCGTCTGCGTCAACCGGCAGACAAATAACAGCCTCTGCGCCGCCGTTTACTGCGGTCTCGATGTACTGGATCTGCTTGGACGAGTCGTTCTGTGCGTCCTGCGATACGATCTTGTAGCCGAGCGGTTCTGCTTCCGCTACCATCGCCTCTTCAATCGACGACATAAATTCATCGCGGGATGCCATAACAAAAGTCAGCTCGGTCAGACCGTCCTTGTTAGATGCCGCCGAACCGGAATCACCGGATCCGCCACAGCCAGCCAATGCGCCAGCACATGTTACGCCTGCCATCAGAATCGCCATTGTTCGCTTCAGTTTCATCCTTATTTCCTCTCTTTCTGTTACGTCACAGATTCATTGTTGCAATGAACAAGGAGTCTCTCTTTTCCGCCGCGGCATGTGCAGAAATTCCTTCTCCTTACAAAGCAGTTGCTTTTTTGAACTGTTTCTTCTGTCACCCGTATCATACCAAAAAATCTTGCTGTTGAACATAGGCTTTTTTGTTTCTTTGTTCATCAATTTTGTTATTCCCAATCACTTCCATTTTTTCAGCTCTTATCTGCCGGCTGGAACAAAATTGCCGTCAGCAAGCCAAAGAATACCGCCGCCGAAATGCCGCCTGCCGCAGCTCTGACGCCGCCGGTAAACGCACCGAGCAGGCCTTGCTGCCCAACCGCTTCTTTGACGCCTTCTGCCAACGTGCAGCCAAACCCCAGCAGCGGCACGGTAGCGCCCGCTCCCGCCCAGTTTTTGAACGGCTCATACACGCCAATCGCCGTCAGTATCACACCAAGCACCACATAGGCGGTCAAAATCCGCGCCGGTGTCAGCTTGGTCTTATCAATCAAAATCTGGCTCAGCGCGCAGATAGTCCCTCCTGTTATAAACGCATAGAAATATTGCAATTAGGACTCACCCTTTCCCACGTGTTCCAACACGGCAGCATGGCAGATGCCGGGAATGCTCTCTCCCTGCTGCACGCTGGTCGGACTCATCAGTGCCCCTGTCGCCGCGACAATCACACGCCGCAGCTCTCCGGATGCCAGCCGCGGCAAAATATGCGCGCACAGCACGGATGCCACACAGCCGCAGCCCGAACCGCCCGCGTGGACATCCTGTTTTTCTGAAAACAGCAGAATCCCGCAGTCCTGATGCTTGTCCGCCAGCACAATGCTGTTGTCCTGCGCCATCGTGCACAGCAGCCGCGAGCCGACGCGCCCCAAATCGCCGGTATAAATGACATCATAATCCCCCGGATGCGTGCCCGTATCGCTGAGCAGCGTGCGAATCGTGTCATAGGCCGCCGGAGCCATCGCCGCTCCCATATTATTGGCATCAGTCACGCCGAGATCGCAGATTCTGCCAAAACACGCATGGGTCAGGCGCACAGACGCCTGTACGTCTGCATGGCTCAAAATGCAGGCACCGGCCGCTGTCGCCGTCCATTGGGCGGTCGGCGTGCGCTGTCCGCCATAGGCGAGCGGAAAGCGGTATTGCCGCTCTGCCGTGCAGAAATGCGATGATGCCGCCGCACAGACGCGCTGGGCATAGCCGCCGTCAATCATACATCCCGCCAGCAGCAAGCCTTCTATCATCGTAGAGCACGCACCGTACACGCCGAGATATGGCACCTGCGTGCCGCGCGCCGCATAGCTGGACGCGACACACTGGCCAAGCAAATCTCCCGCAATCATGAAATCTAACGCGGAAACCGGCAAGCCGCATTGATTCGCCGCTAAGCTGACGGCGACTTTCTGCAAATGCATCTCCGCCTTTTCCCATGTCGCCTCCCCGCACATCGTGTCCGAAAACAGCTGGTCAAATTCCGCACCGAGCGGCCCTTCCTGCTCCTTTTTCCCGCCGACAGCTGCCCATGCAGACAGCATCGGCGGCTGTTCAAAGGCAATTGTACTCATGCCCATTCGTTTTCCTACCATGCCTGACCTCCTCACGCACCGCCAAATACCGCCAGCACAATGCCATACACGATAGACGTACTGATGCCGTACACGAGCACCGGCCCCGCAATCGTAAACATTTTCGCCGCCGTGCCGAGCACCAAGCCTTCACTCTTAAATTCCAGCGCCGGCGCTGCCACAGAATTGCTGAAGCCGGTAATCGGCACCAGCGTTCCTGCTCCTGCGTGCTTGGCAAGCTTTTCATACACATGCAGTCCGGTAAGCAGGGCAGACAGGGCAATGAGTGTGATAGACACGGCCGTGCCCGCGTCTTTTTCATTCAGTCCAAGCATCTGCCAAAAGGCGAGGATGCCTTGTCCCAGCGCACAGATGCCGCCGCCGACCAAAAATGCCCACAGCATGTCTTTTCCGAGCGGCGATTTTTTGCAGCATTTTTCAATCAGCTGTTGATACTGCTTTGGTGTCGGTTGCATACCAATCCCTCCGTTTCTTTGGATTAGTATGCATCACCTGCGCGCAATCCATGCATAAAAAAAGCGACCGCAGCCAAAAAAGCCGCAGTCGCCACATGTATTTTTTCAGATATTACAGCAGAGAATCGTACAGTTCTTCGTAGATCTTCGCAGAGGCTGTCCACGAATAATCCTTCGTCATGCCGCGCTCGACAATCGCCTTCCATGCTTCCGGCTCATCATAGAACACCTGCTCTGCATAGAAGATGGTATTGAGCATCTCATCCGCATTATAGTTTGCAAACGAGAAGCCTGTACCCGTCTGCTCAAAGCGGTTGTACGGCTGTACGGTATCACGCAGACCGCCAGTCTCCCGCACAATCGGAACGGTGCCATAGCGCAGAGAAATCAACTGCGTCAGGCCGCATGGCTCAAACCGCGACGGCATCAGCATGGCATCTGCTGCCGCATACACGCGGTGCGCACGCGTCTCGTTGAACAGAATATTGGCGGATACCTGTCCCTTACGCGTCCATTCATAATACCGGAACAGGTTTTCATAGCGCGGATCACCGGTACCGATGATGACCAGCTGTACCCGCGAGGTCAGCAGTCGTTCCATGACCCACTCGACCAAATCCAAACCCTTCTGGTCGGTCAAACGGGTAATCATGGCGATCATCATGACATCCGGGTCCTCCGGCATACCCAGCTCGCGCTGAATTGCCAATTTACATGCCTTTTTGCCCTCTTCAAAGGTTTTTGCATCATAATTTTCCGCAATCATCGTATCGGTTGCCGGATCATACAAATCATAGTCGATGCCGTTGACAATGCCCCACAGCGAATCCGAGCGGGCATTGAGCAGACCGTCCAGTCCTTCGCCATAGTACGGCATACGAATCTCATTTGCGTAGGTATTGCTGACCGTCGTAATACGATCTGCATAGACCAGACCGCCCTTCAGCATATTGGCATCCCGATGGAATTCCATGCGTCCCAGCGTAAATACATGTCCCGGCAGACCGGTAAAGCGGCGCATGGTCTGAATATCCCAAATACCTTGGAACTTCAGGTTATGCACGGTCATAATGGTGCGGATACCGCGGAAGAACGGATTGTTCTGAAACATTTCATGCAGGAATACCGGAATCAAGGCAGTCTGCCAATCATGGCAGTGAATAATATCCGGACGGAAACCAATGACCGGCAGCATGGAGAGCACCGCCTTGGAGAAAAAGCTGAATTTCTGAATATCCCACAGAATATCGCTGTACAGCCGTTCGCCCTGAAAGAAATGCTCATTGTCAATGTAATAATAGCGAATGCCATCAAATTCACACGTCATAATACCGACATAAAAATTGCCCAGTTCGCCCAGATCCATATAGAAGCTGTCGAAATAGGAAAATCTGCTGCGGTATTTTTGCGGAATGCTGGTGTAGTCCGGAATGACAACGCGGACATCATATTTTTCTTTATCCAATGATTTCGGAAGTGCTCCGACAACATCAGCTAAACCGCCTGTTTTGACAAACGGCACGCACTCCGATGCTGCAAACAATATATTTTTCATTATTGATTCCCTCCATCCTGATGAATCAAACCGTTTCTCTCTGTATGCTCTTCCCTCCATATAGCTGTGAATATGCCACAGTTACTGTATCTCACTACTTTATATCTTATATTATAAAATATTTATTTGGCACTGTCAACGGACGATTTATGAGATATGTCTACGTTTTTGTGCATATTTTCGCCATTTTTTACCATTTTAGCGCACACGCCGTTGATTTCTGTGCAGGTTTACGGGTTATTATCCCTCTGCGGAGCTGTCCGACTGTCCATATGAAAATCCGACATCGCCGCTGCCGGAACCGGTATCTGCTGCACCGCCGCCATTGAGCGCCATGACGCAGGCACCGACCGCCAGTGCGAACAGCAAAATAACTATGATAACAACGACGGCAATGCCGCGGCCGCTGATAATTTGTTCTGGGCCGTCATCCTCTGCGTCGTCTTCCAGCTCCGATTCGCGCTTAATCCGATTGCGCCGCAGCGGCTCCTGTGTCTCTTCTGTGGCAACAAAATCCGTCGGAATCGGAATATCCGGAATACTGCTGACATCCAATGGTTCTTCAACCGGTTGTTCCGGCTCCGGCTGCTTTGCCTGCCGGATCTGTTCTTTGGATACAACGCGAGTCTGTTCCATCTCATCTGCTTCCGGCTCTGCCTGTTTTGCCTGACGAATGTCTTCCTTGGATACGACACGAGTCTGTTCCATCTCATCTGGTTCCGGCTCCGCCTGCTTTGCCTGATGAATGTCTTCTTTGGATACGACACGGGTCTGTTCCATTTCGTCTGGTTTCGGCTCGGCTTGCTTTGCCTGACGAATGTCTTCTTTAGATACGACGCGAGTCGGCTGTTCTGCGTATTCGTGCATCGCCCGATGAATTTCATCTCGTCCAATCGCACGAGTATATCCTTCATCCTCAACTTCGTCTGCCAGCGGCGGCACGTCGCGGCCGCTCTCTGCCATGACTTCCTGCACATATTGCTGCAGCAGCTCGCCAGTATCTTCTGGGGCTTCCTCTGCCGACTGACCCACCGATGTCTGCTCCTGCTTCTGCTTGCGCTCTGCAATCAGCTCTTGAATATCTGCCGCAAACGCTCGTGTGTCCTCCTGTGTCGGCATAGACTGTTCCGGCGCGCACTCCGACTGTTCCTCCGGGTGCTTGGTTTCACTCGTCATCACATCCTGCACATACTGCCGGAGCAAGGTCGAGTCATCCATATCTTCCGCTTTTTCTTCGTGTACAGCAGTCTGGGCAGCCTGTCCCCGTTCTCCCCATTCCTCGTCAATGACCTGATTGATTTCATCCTGCAATCCCTTTGGAATGTACTCTTCTGCCGGATCCGGCATAAAATCCCGTCCAAACGAAATGTGCTGTGTTGCATCCATACCGCTTGCGTCGCTCTGTACATAATCCTTCGGAACGGCGATGGTAAAATCATCCTCTGGCGAAACCTCTTTGGGCTTTTTCGGCACCGCAGTCGGTGCTCCACAATAAATGCAGTACTTTGTTCCGTCTGCCAATTGTTTTCCGCATCGGATGCAATACATACACATCTCCTCCTTCTTACGCCATACAATTGGTTATATTATACGGCATCTCAGATATATTGACAAGTTTTTTTGACAAGATGTGCCGTATACCCAAACATATGCCGGACAGGCACACAAAAGAACCCCGAACGTTTCCGCTCGGGGTTCTACTATCAAAAACATGAAAAAGGTAGGGACAAAACCAAGCAGCCTGTGCGCTGCTGTCCTTAGTATGCCGAAAAATGTCCCGTTTCATTTGCCGCAATTATGACGGTTCTGTAAAATCAAAAGCTGCTGACAACGCCGATAATCAGTCCCACTAAAATGCCAATCGTCATCACAACGGCGCTGAGCGTATACGAGCTGCTCTTTTCCTTTTGGGTATGCAGCTTTTGAAACATACCGCGAATCAGCGCCACAATGCCAAACAGCGCAATCAAAATACAGACGATGCATCCCACGGTCATCGGCACAGAACCGGCCGTCAAAATACGCTCAATGAGCATGATAATGCCTGCAGACAGACACATCAGAATAAAGGTCACAATCGGCAGACCGCCTGTCTGGCCGGAAACATCCGGAAGGTTTTCCAGCGGATCTTCTTCCAGCCGTTCCGGCTCAACCGGCTGCGATTTTTCCTCTACCAGCTTTACTTGATAGTTCGTTTTGTTTTCCGGTTCCATGGTTTCTCTCATCTCCTCGTTTTATGACTCTATGTAGCATAGCACACATCGTGCCGCACTGTAAAGCATTCCCTGTCGAGATTCACAAAACATTCATTATTCCGCCGCTTTGAAATTATATACCGGCCGAATGCGCTGTACGATGTCCGCTGTCGGCGCGATTTGTTGTACGATTTCGTCCATATTTTTATACGCCATTGGTGATTCATCCAGTGTGCTCTGCTGCACACAGGTGGTATAAATGCCACGCATCGACTGCTGAAACTGTTCTAGTGTCAGCGTCTGTTTGGCATCGGTGCGGCTCATCAGACGGCCAGCGCCATACGGTGCCGACTCGTTCCAATCTGTGTTGCCCTTTCCCACGCAAATCAGACTGCCATCGCGCATATTGATCGGAATGAGCAGTGTTTCTCCCTGTTTTGCAGAGACGCTTCCCTTGCGCAAAATCATCGCATCGGTATCAATATAATTGTGAATGGTCGAAAATGCGTCAACGCAGGTCAAATGCATAGTTTGCAAAATCGCCTGCACCATTGCCTGCCGATTATAAACCGCAAACCGCTGCACCAGCTTCATGTCATGGATGTAATCGGCAAACAGCTCACCGGATACATACGCCAGCTCTTTGGGAACATCCGGCGTGTATTCCCGTTTGATTTGCGCCGTGGCGCGCGCAATGTCCTGTTCGCGTCCCTGCGCTTTGAGCTGCTGCATTGCCTCCTGCACGAGCGGCTGATAGCCCCGCTGCAATGCCTTCCAGCCTGCTTTTTGATAAAAGCTCGCTGTCTCCACGCCGAGATGCCGGCTGCCCGAATGCACGACGAGATACAAGTGTCCGTCCTCTCCGCGGTCTATCTCGATAAAATGATTGCCGCCGCCCAGCGTGCCGATACTGCACTGCGCCCGCTTGATGTCTATCTGCTTGGCACAGCGCAAGTCTTGCAGATCCAGCCTCTTTGCCAGTGAATGCGGCTGCGAATGGATCGCATGGCCCGACGGAATGTGTGTGCGAATGACGCGATCCAGCTCGTCAAAATCAATCTGCGTTTCTTTGAGCTGAACGGTTTCCATGCCGCAGCCAATGTCCACGCCGACCATGCCGGGCACAACTTTATCCGTCAGCGTCATTGTCGTTCCAATCGTGCATCCCACACCGGCGTGTACATCCGGCATGATGCGAAGTTTGGAATCCGCAAAAGCCCGCTGGTCACAGACCTGTTGAATCTGCTGCCGCGCTTGCGGCTCTAACGTCTTGCAAAAGCACTTTGCCGTATTGTACATTCCTCGAATGGCAATCATGTTACCCCTCCTATCGCGCCAATTTCCAGATATAGCAAAAAGACCTTAACTTTCGTTAAGGTCTTTGGTGCAGATGGAGGGACTTGAACCCTCACGTCCTTGCGAACACTAGCACCTGAAGCTAGCGCGTCTGCCATTCCGCCACATCTGCATGGCGTCTCTTCTTTTGTTTCACGACCGAGACTCAATCGTGTTTGGTGCAGATGGAGGGACTTGAACCCTCACGTCCTTGCGAACACTAGCACCTGAAGCTAGCGCGTCTGCCATTCCGCCACATCTGCATGGCGTCTCTTCTTTTGTTTCACGACCGAGACTCAATCGTGTTTGGTGCAGATGGAGGGACTTGAACCCTCACGTCCTTGCGAACACTAGCACCTG
>CAVCGL010000010.1:0-103863 GCA_963601915.1 bacterium
ACAGATTGAGGTTCAGCTTGCGCAGGGACTCAATATACTGTTCTTTGGTCATCATAGTGATCAAAATCCTTTCTTCAGTCGTCTCTCTCTTAAATGTATATTCAAGCGAAATTTCGATGTGTTTTATGTAGCAAAAGCGCAGCGAGTACCGCGGACGATACCCGCTGCGTTTCACAAGCTAACGGTTATAGTGTTGGGTTCCAATGGAACGCAGAGCTTAGAAGCACTCCTTGTATACGCGCTCAGACAGCTCGATGCTCCACGGACGGTAAGAGTTGGTGATCAGGCGCTGCTGGTTAGCCTCAACGGACTGAGCAAATGCCTTGATGTCCTCTTCCTTGAAGCCGTACTCATGCAGCGGCTTCAGGTGCAGAACCTTCTCCAGAGTTACGTTCAGGGTGCGCAGAGCGTCGTCCTTGGAGCAGCCCAGGCAACGAGCAACGATTTCCTTGAACTTGCCCAGCTCGCCAGCCGGCTCGTACTCTTCGTACATCTCCAGGATCTTGCCGAACAGAGCGTAGTTGGACTCGCCGTGCGGTACATGGTAGGTGCCGCCGAGCGGGAAGGACATGCCATGAACGGTAGCGCAGCCAGCCTTCAGGAATGCGATGCCAGCAAACAGGGAAGCGTGAACGAACTCGCCCAGGTAATCCATACGAGCGTCCGGGCCTTCCAGAGCGATGCGGCGGAAGCCTTCCAGAATCATCTCCATAGCCTTTACGGAGAACATCTCAGAAGTGGTGGTCTTACGATGCGGGGACAGGAAAGACTCGGTTGCATGAATCAGAGCGTCGATAGCAGAAGCTGCGAACGGCTTGTACGGCAGGGTCTTCAGCAGATCCGGTACCAGGCAAACCTTGTTCGGGATGATATCGTCGGATACCAAGCCCAGCTTGGTCTCGCCGCCAGTCAGCTTGCCGTCCTTCTCGTCCTTTACGATAGCAACGGAAATGTTGGTAACTTCGGAACCGGTGCCGCAGGTGGTCGGGATAGCGATAACTTCCTTCTCATGTACAACCGGCTCACGCTTGAAGTACAGTTCATGTACGGAGTTCGGACGCTTGCAGCCCAGCAGCTTGCAGAGGTCCATGATAGCGCCGCCGCCTACTGCAACAACGCGGTCGTAAGAATCGTACGGAATAGCCTCGTACATGGTCTCGATCATAGCCTCGGACGGCTCGCCGCCGCCGAACTTCTCTTGGAATACGAAGTTACACTTCAGACCCAGTTCCTCCATGAACGGCTTGTAGATGAACTCGTTGGTCAGAACGCAGTCTCTCTCGCCCAGCTTGAATTCCTCAGCGAATCCCTTAAAATCATCGAACTTGTAAATAGTCGGCGCGATTACGATTTCTCTCTTGTCGGCCTGCAGAGCCTTGCTAAAAGCATCCATATTTAACATCTCCTATAAAAATTTCTGTAGAACAAAAGTTCAGACGAACCTTTTGTCCAAAACTTGAGCGGATTGTTTGATACCCTCGCCTCTAATTGTATCAAAAGATGAACGAAACTTCAACAGAAAGTGCTAAAGTTACAAGAAAAAATATCTTGCTGTCTCGACACAATCGGAGAGGGAAAATCCGCACCTTCCTATGTACCTACATTTTATACTAATGTTACAACTTTGTAAATCGTTTTTTTGAAAAAAGTTGTGTAAAACGTGGACATGGTTTCCAGAAAATCCTGATTTTCGGTTAAAAGCATCTGAAGTTCTGCACATATGATGGTGATATACCGGAGAAATTGGCAAAACGCAGCAGAAAAACGGCACAATTTCTCTGGCGAGACGAATTTCCTGCATGATGCGGGAATTTATTCCTTATGCGCAAGAGGAGGCGGAGGGAAAGAAATCCGAAACAGCCGGTTGTCTTATGCAGATTCTATGGTATAATAAGAATCATAATTGTTTGAAGGCAATTGAAATGTAAATAGGTGACGTAACATGAAATTTTTAACAGCACAAGGACACTTCGGTGTGCTTGATGGAAGGCAAATCCGATTTGAGGATGGCCTCAATGTACTGTATCTCCCCAATGAGGGCGGCAAGACGACGCTGTGCAATTTCCTGCGCGTGATGCTGTACGGTCTGAACACCGGCAAGCGCGATAGCCGCAACCAGCTGTCGGATAAGACGAGGTTCCGTCCGGCGGACGGCAATCCCATGAGCGGTCTGCTGCAGCTGGAATGGAAGGGCAGAGAAATTATCATCAGCCGCCAGACCGGCAAGGGAACTGCACCGATGCAGGAGTTTTCTGCGGTGTATGCGGATACCGGCGAACCGTGCGAGGAGTTGACGGCAAAGGACTGCGGCAGGATTTTAACCGGTGTCAGCGAAGAGGCGTTCCAGTCCTCCGCCATGCTGGACGGACAGGATCAGGCACTTTCCGCTGAGGAGCTGGAGCAGCGGATGCTGGAGCTTTCCACCTCAGGAGACAATACAACCGCGTATTCCAGTGCCATTTCTCAGCTGGATCAATGGAAACATGCCTTGCGCGGCACGGGAAATCGCGGCAGATATGCCGCGGTGGAACGAGAGCTGGACGACATCAACCATTCGGTGTCGCGGCTGGATGAGCTGACCGCGCAGATCGCTGCGTATGAAGCGCAGGTATCCGCGGCGCAGCAAGCTGTCGAAGAGACAGAACAAGAGCTGCAAGAGGCGACAGAAGCATTTACGCTGCTGTTTGTGGCAAAACGCGAAGCGGCAGAGAAAGAAGAACGAGAGGCGCGGGAAAAGCTGACGCAGCTGAAGGAACAGCTCGTGGAAGAGCGGCTGCTCAATGACGCAGAAAAATTCGCGCCGGTATATGCAGATGCCAAACAGGCATTCGACACAGCCAGCGCAGAGCTGGAAGAGATCACGGAAAACTACCAAAAATGGCAGGATGACATTGACCACACCGAAGAGGATTACAGCCAAAGCTCCAGCAGCGTTTCGGATATTCACATTCGCGGCTGGTCAATGATTGTGGCGATTGTGCTCGGCGTATCCGCGGTAGTCAGTCTGCTGGGATTGATTCCGTTCGGGCCGCTGACACCGTACATGCCGTATGTATTCTCCGGCCTTGCGGTTGTTTTTCTCATTGTGACCTTTATCGGCAGCACGCAGACGCTGGACACGCCGCCGATGGATTTTGATGAAGAGCGTACCAAGCTGCACAAACGCAAGCAGCAGGCGATTGCCCGCGTCGAACAGACGACGGAAAAATTGGCACAGGTACAAAACAAATTCCAGAAGATTTTGCGCAGCATGTCTCCGGAGCTTTCCATGGATGACAGCGAAGAATTGGTTATTTTCATCGCGCAGGCGAGAGAAAACAGAAAGCAATACCTTGCTCGTCAGCAGGAGTACGAAGAACTCAAGCGGCAGTACATGGAGATTTTGGAAAAGACCGGTCCGAACGGTGAGGTTCGGGTTCGCATGGAGAATGCCAAGCAGGCGGCAGAGCGGGCACGGCACAGAAATACGTCACTGCATGAAGCCATTGCGTCGTGCAAGGGCAAGAAAGAAGAGATTGGCGAGCGCAGTTCGCTGTGTGCACAGCGCAGCCGCTTGCAGGAAGAACGCGAAAACATTCTCTGGCAGCTGGATGCGATTCGGCTGGCAAAGGAATCGCTGGTGCAGGCACATGCCGAGCTGACCGGCCGCGTTTCTCCGCAGATCAATAAGCTCGCAGAGCAGTACTTACGGATTTTGACCGCAGAACGGTATACCGCGATGCAGCTGTATACGGATTTTGAGGCGACATGCCGGAGAGAAAACAGTGCAGTCGAAATGGATCGGCTGCGGCTTTCCACCGGTACGCGCGATCAGCTGTACTTGGCATTGCGCCTTGCTGTGTGCAAGGTGCTGCTGGATAAGCAGGATGAGAGCGTTCCGCTGATTTTGGACGATCCGTTCGTCAACTACGATGACCAGCGCGTTGCCTGCGGCATGAAGCTGCTGCGGGAAATCGCACATGAAAGACAGGTCATTCTGCTCACCTGCAGACGACCGTAAAAAAACAAGCCCCGTACCGATTGGTACGGGGCTTTTGTATGCACGAGTTTGTGCTTATTTTGCATATTCAACAGCGCGGGTTTCGCGAATCATGTTGATCTTGATCTGACCCGGATATTCCAGCTCGTCCTCGATCTTCTTTGCGATTTCACGGGAGAGCAGAACCATCTGCGAATCATTGACCTGTTCCGGATTGACGATAATGCGAATTTCGCGGCCTGCCTGAATGGCATAAGAGCTGGAGACACCCGGCGTAGTATTTGCGATCTCTTCCAGTTTTTCCAATCTCTTGATGTATGCTTCCAGGTTCTCGCGGCGTGCGCCCGGACGGGCTGCGGAAATGGCATCTGCTGCCTGCACAAGACAAGCAACCAGTGTCTTGGCTTCTACATCGCCGTGATGTGCCTGTACGGCGTGAATGATGTCTGCGTGCTCGTGATAGCGCTTGCACAGATCCACGCCGATGTCAACGTGGGAGCCTTCCATTTCGCGGTCAACAGCCTTGCCAATATCATGCAGCAGGCCAGCACGCTTTGCCTGGGTGGCATTGATGCCCAGCTCTCCGGCGAGAATACCGGCGATGTGAGAAACCTCGATGGAATGCTGCAGCACGTTCTGACCATAGCTCGTGCGGTAACGCATGCGGCCGAGCAGCTTGACCAGCTCCGGATGCAGACCGTGTACGCCGGTCTCCAGAACCGCGCGTTCGCCTTCCTGCTTGATGATCTGATCCACTTCGCGGCGGCTCTTTTCGACCATCTCTTCGATGCGTGCCGGATGAATGCGGCCGTCGATGATGAGCTTTTCCAGCGTCAGACGGGCAACCTCTCGGCGCACCGGATCGAAACACGAAAGCGTGATGGCCTCCGGCGTATCGTCAATGATGAGATCGACACCGGTCAGCGTTTCCAGTGTGCGGATGTTGCGTCCTTCACGGCCGATGATACGACCCTTCATTTCGTCATTCGGCAGCGGCACAACGGATACGGTAGCTTCTGCTACATGATCGGCAGCACAGCGCTGAATGGCAGAGGAAATAATCTCTCTTGCGTATTTCTCAGCGTCATCCTTGGTCTGCTGCTGAATTTCACGCAGCTTGATGGCTGCATCGTGCTGCGCCTCCTGCTCAATGGAATCGACAAGATACTGCTTGGCTTCGTCGCGGGTCAAACCGGAAATGCTTTCCAGTCGATCCAGCTGCTGCTGCTTGTATTGCTCAGCCTCTTCGCGGCTCTTCTGGACATTTGCCAGACGGCGAGTCAGCTCTTCATTTTTCTTGTCCGCTGCATCGGTTTTTCGATCCAGTGTTTCTTCCTTCTGTGTCAGTCGACGTTCAGTTTTGGACATTTCGCCGCGGCGCTCTTTGATTTCTCGTTCGAGATCGGCGCGGTTTTTGTGAATTTCTTCTTTTGCTTCTAATAAAGCTTCCCGTTTCTTTCGCGCAGCGGTCTCTTCTGCCTTCGCTTTGATGCTCTCAGCTTCGCGTTTTGCGTCGTTCACGGTCTGCTTGGAAATATTGCAGTAGATAAACATGATGACAACGCCGACGACGAGTCCGACGACAGCTGCGCCAATGATATAACCAATCATTCTTCTGATACACACCTCCATTTTTTGTGATTTTTTCTAAAAAAAGCTTGATTTTTAAGGATTACCTGTGCGGTTAAACGATAGATCGCGTACGTTTGATACAAAGGCATCATAGATCATTTTAATCGGAAAACAAAGTCTTGTCAACAGGCAGGGAAACGGGAATTGACGGGAAGAAAAAACGGAAAATGCAAAAGGGATAACGGAAGTAAAAAAACGACAGATTCTGGCGATTTTTTGCAAGGTTTCTGTATGGAATATTTCCACTATATTTTTTTGTAAAAGCATAGTATAATACATACAGCGCAAGAGGAGGATTATCATGCACCAAAAGATACACAGACAGCAGGAAGGCAGTCTGATCTATTATACCAGCGACAATATTACAACAAAGCATTTGTTTACAACAAAATTCGGCGGTGTGAGCAAGGGACATCTTGCCTCGCTCAATCTTGGCTTTAATCGCGGAGATGAGCGGGAAAATGTCCTGCAAAATTATCAGATTCTCGCTGATCATCTGCACGTGCCGCGTGCCCGCATGACCATGACCAAGCAGATTCACAGCGACATTGTTCGCGTTGTGGACGAGCAGACGATGGGCATGGGACTGGGACAGCCGATGAGCTGGAAGGCGGATGCGATTATTACCAATTTGCCCCGTGTTCCGCTGTGCGGATATTATGCAGACTGTGTCGTCACCCTGCTGCATGATCCGGTGAGCCACAGCATCGGCGTGTGTCATTCCGGCTGGCGCGGCACAGCGAGCGGCATTCTCGCCAAAACCGTGCGCAAAATGCAGGAGCAGTACGGCGCAAAGCCGGAAAATATAGAAGCGGCAATCGGGCCGTCTATTCGGCAGTGCTGTTTTGAAACGGATGCCGATGTGCCGGATGCTATGCGGGAAACCATGGGTGAAGCCGTGGCGCCATTTATTCAGCCGCGCGGCAAGAAATTTTTTCTCGATTTGCAGGGAATCAATCGGGAACAGTTAGAGCACTGTGGGGTGCAAAACATTGTGGACAGTGGCATGTGTACCAAGTGTATGCATGATACCTTTTGGTCGCACCGTGCGACACACGGCAACCGCGGCGTACAGGCGGGCATTATCATGCTGGAGGGATAAAAACTAGATATGAAGACCAGACAGAAAATCACTGCTTGGCTGGCGAGTGCCTGTTTGCTGGGTGCCTTGCTGACCGGCTGCGGCAGCACAGATGCCCCGCAGCAGACAGGCAGCGGAACAATTGATACGGGTTCTGGGGAACCGGTGGTGCAGGCCGATGAAAATGTCAAGGCAGTCGCCTCGTTTTCGCTGGCATATAATGAAAACGATGGACTTGACCCGCTGGCATGTACATCGGAGGAGAACAAGCTGCTCAGTCAGCTGTGTTTTGAACGGTTATTTCTGTTAAATGAAAAATTTGAACCGCAGATGGAGCTGTGTGCGAGCATTCAGCGAAACAACGCCAAGTCGTACACCTTGACCATTCGTGAGGGCGTAAAATTCCATTCCGGAGAGGATGTGAAGCCGTCTGACGTCGTGTATTCGCTCAACAATGCGCGATTGCGTGATGATTCGACCTACCAGAATCAGCTGTCGTGCATTTCCTCTGTGAAGTATTCCGGCAATGAAATTTATATTCGGCTGAATACGGCAAAATCCGAAAAAGCACTGGAAGCGCTGCTGGACGTGCCGATTTTCTGTAAAGGCTCAGAAGACGATGACATTCCGGACGGTTCCGGCCCGTATAAGATTGTCAAATCAGACGACGGCGGCATCCACGCGGTTCCGTTTGACCAGTGGAGCGGCGGCGTGATTGGCTTCTGTGACAGCATTACCTTGCAGCCGATTGCCAACAGCGCAGGTGCAGTCAATCTGCTGGGGACAGGACAGCTGTCTATGCTGATGCAGAAGGACGCAGAGGACACGGCGGCATCCGGTGCGAAGTATACCAAGACTGTCGGCACGAGCCGGATGCACTATCTCGGCATCAATTGCGATGATGCGCCGTTGGACAACAAAAATGTGCGTACCGCGCTGTCTATGCTGATGGATCGGGCGACGATTGCCCAGACCTGCTTTGCAGGACGCGCAGACGCGACATCGTTACCGGTTGCAAACGTGCCGAGCGGGGTAAAAGCACCGGCGTTCGATCAGGAAGCGGCGCTGAAGCTGCTCAAAAAAGCGGGCATTTATGACCGAGATAATGACGGATATTTGGAGATTCGCGGCGGCAGCGATTTCAAATTGCAGATCATCTATAATAAGCAGTATGGAACCAAGGGCGCTGTGCTGGAGCAGTACGCCAAGACGCTCAATGAAATGGGCATTCAGACCAAGGTGATTCCGTTGGAATTTGAAGCGTGCCAGTCCCGTCTGTCGCGCGGCAGATACCAAATGTATTATGGAGAGTATGAGATGACCTCGGACTTCGATTTGTCCGCGATTATCTCGCGCAATGGAGACCGCAATTTTGGCGATTACCGCAGCACGGATATGACAAATGCTCTGAACGATCTCAACAATGCTTCGGAAGAGGATTATGACACGGCATATCAGACGTATCTGACCTGTTTTGCCAAGGAAACACCGATTATTCCGATTGTATTCGAGCGCAGACTGATTTCTGCGGTTGAGGATTTCCCGAAGGGATTTGATCCGTGGCCGGATCAGATTTTCCATGGCATGGGCAATTGGTCTGCGACATAAAAGGAGATACTCATGCAAGTGCTATTGTTTCAAGTGTCACCCAGCATCGAAAAACAGCTGATGCAGCGGCTGAGACCGCATGGCATCTCTGTGCGTGCGGTTTCCCAGGAGGCATACACCACACCGATTGGTGTGCTGCTCGGCCTGCGCAAAGCGCAGCGCGTGCTGCCGCCGCTGGGATTTGCCTTTGCGGAGCCGATGCTGCTCATGCATGGACTTTCTGACAGGATGGTAGATACAGTATTGGCAGAGCTGAGAGCGGCAAATATTCGCATTGATTTAAAAGCGATTACCACGCCGACCAACTTGGCATGGAATGCGATGCAGATCTATGCGGAGCTTCGGAAAGAACGGGAGAGCTTTTTGGCAAACAGAAAATAAGACAGGCTGCCAGTGGTTATCCACTGGCAGTTGTTTGTTTCAAACAACTTGAAAAGTTTGGAAAATTAGCGAAAACTATCAAAGTTATCTATTTATAACCTGAAAAAATCCCTTGACGTTTGCCGGATACCCTGCTATAATCACAAGAACAGCAAACGGAACATACAATAAAACAACTGAGCAGGTACGGCATCACAGCCGCAGCCGGGTCATTATGACAGTGGAGGCATTCCGCGGGACAGGAAACATCTGTTCCGCGTTTTTTTATATCAAAGGGGGCTTTTTTTATGAAGCAGACACAACAAGTACGAACATCAGAACAGACCGCGATGCGGGTTTCCATGGTGAGCATCGTCGGAAACATTGCCCTGTCGCTGTTTAAGCTGCTCGCCGGTATTGTGGCGCATTCCGGCGCCATGATTAGTGATGCCGTGCATTCGGCATCCGACGTATTCAGCAGCATCGTCGTCATTATCGGCGTTAAGCTGTCCGCAAAGGCATCAGACAAAGAACATCCATATGGACATGAACGCATGGAGTGTGTGGCAGCCGTTATTTTGGCGGGCATTTTGCTGGCAACCGGTCTGGGAATTGGCTTGGAAGCGATAAAAAATATTATTTCCCGTGATTATCAGTCGCTGGCTGTTCCGGGGATTTTGGCGGAAGCGGCAGCAGTGATTTCCATTGCGGCAAAAGAAGCGATGTATCAGTACACGCGCTGGAATGCAAAGAAGATTGATTCCTCCGCTTTGATGGCAGATGCATGGCATCATCGTTCGGATGCGCTGTCGTCCATCGGCGCACTGCTGGGTATTTTTGGCGCTCGTATGGGCTATCCGGTGCTCGATCCGGTGGCCAGCTTGATTATCTGTGTGTTTATCGCGAAAGCAGCCATTCAGATTTTCTTGGATGCAACCAATAAAATGGTCGATCATGCTTGCGCGCCGGAACTGGAGCAGAAAATGCGTTCTTGCATTGAGCAGCAGCCGGGCGTGCTGCATTTGGATGTTCTGCGCACCCGTGAGTTTGGCAGTAAAATCTATGTCGATGTAGAAATTGCCGCTGACGCGCAGGAAACGCTGGAGAAAGCGCATGAAACCGCACAGACCGTACACAATGCGATTGAACAAAGCTTTCCAAAGGTCAAGCACATCATGGTGCATGTCAATCCGCTGGAAGAATAAGAAAAAGCCAGAACCGGAAATTTCGGTTCTGGCTTTTTTGTGCGATTGGGTTGTTCTTTAATACTTGATAATATCGACAAACGGGATACCCAGCCCGCCGGAGTAGAAGTACACTGGGATGCGGTCGCCAACGGAAAGTTCGTGAAAATCTTCTTCAGAGACAGTCAAATCATAATCTTTGCCGTGAACATCAACGCTGATGTTATAAGAATCTTCGGTTTCATATACATCCGTAATGTTGCACACGTATTTTTCAGCAGGCTCTCCGCTGTCCAGCAGATAGTTCGCCTCACCAACACCGCCAAAAGCAAATATCATACAATAAGCAATTGCTGCAATTATGACATTTTTAGAATGGATGGAGTCACGGACAATGAAAATAGCCGCTAGAATGATGCCGACAACTACAGAAATGACGATCAGTTTCGTATAGGACAAATAATCAACGTCCAATATAGCACGAAAGAGCAAGGCAATCGACGGAGAAGCAAAAGCAAGCTGCATAGATACCATGGACAGTTCGCTGTTCTCTCGAGGTGTAAACCATAATGTAAAATACAAGGGTTTGCAGACACAAAGAAGAAAGCAAATCAATGAAAACAAAAAGCAAGCGCCAACCCAAAGCTCATATGGATCACAGATGACAATGGTTCCAAGCATGAGCAAAATGCTAAAAACATTCAAAACCATGCCAATTCTCTCGTACTTGAACAGGGCGTCTGGATCTTGCTTCGCCATGAGTGCACGTTCTTTTTCTTTGTAAGCAGAGTCTTTCTGTTCTCTTGCCAATTCCTTTTCTGATTTCGGCGGATAGACCGCAGAAACATCGGACAGGAAATCCATCACCTGCTGTTCCGACGGCTTTTCCAATAAAATAAACCGCTGTACCGATCCCTCATAGGTGAAATGAAAAGAGCCGCAGTTGTTCAGTGGTGTAGATGCACTGAGTTTGCGTGTCAATCGACAGGATGATATATCCTGTTTTCGATACAACTTGTCCTTTTTTCCTACTTCCACATGCTCCGGTGCTTGTGCGAGAATCAAATCTGCGTCAATGCCAAACGTCTCATTGCCCAGATAGCGAAAATAGTAAACATCTCCGCAATCATATACCATATAAATGCGGTCGCTGGGAAATCCCATCAGAAGCAAGCCTGATAATGCACCTTCCGGCGGGTAATCCAGTTCGGACATAAGCTCCTGCTCGTTGTCCTCTAACAGTTCGTGTTCGTCCATAATATCCTCCTGATAAGTTTTGTAACAAAATTATACAGGAGTCGGAAAACCCTGTCAAACAAAAAAAGAAACCGCCGTCAGGCAGTTTCTCTTTTGGAAGTATCCGAAAATTTATCGCTCTGATACCGCCACTGGAAGTTTTGTATGTTTCCACTATAGCAGAAAAACACCAAAACGACAAGAAAGATTCACAAAGCTTAAGAATTCTTAAGAAATAGCGGATGGAATCGCAGCGTTATTTGTGGGATTCCGGCTGTTTCTGCTTGCCGTTGTATTTCTGCGTGGCGGCAGGTACACCGTTTTCAATCAGTTCGGAAACGGCGAGAACTGCGCGGTCAACAGCGTCATTCATCGCGGGCAGCTCCTGCTCGGTGATGTTGGACAGAACCCAATCAGCTAAGTCATAGTCCGGGTGCGGTTTGGCACCGACGCCGACCTTGATGCGCGGGAACTGCTCAGAACCTAGCATGGCAATGATGCTCTTGACGCCGTTTTGCCCACCGGCAGAGCCTTTTGGACGAATGCGAAGCGAGCCGACCGGCAGGGAAATGTCATCAAAAATGATGAGCACATGCTCCGGCGGGATTTTATAAAAATCCGCGGCTTCTGCTACGGCATCGCCTGAGGCATTCATAAAGGTCTGCGGCTTCATCAGCAGGCAACGATGCCCGCCGAGAACGGCTTCTCCGGTCAGCGCATGGAACTTTGCGCGGTCACAGCGCACATTGTGCTTGCTGCAAAGCGCATCCATGACGCGGAAACCGGTGTTGTGACGGTTGTTTTCGTATTTTTTACCGGGATTGCCGAGTCCGACAACCAACCAGTCGATGGGCTGGGCGGCAGGCTTGTTTTTCTGTTCCTGCTCCAGCTTTGCAAAAATATCAAAGATAGACATGGATTAACCTTCTGCTGAAACAATAAAATAGTATACCGGCTGACCGCCATTGATGATGGTCACTTCTGCGTTCGGAGAATCGCGGTGTACCATCTTTTCGACGCGGGCTGCGTCCTCTTCGGTCATGTCTGCACCGTAAATGATGTTGACAAAAGCGGTATCCTTTTTGCACATTTCGCGCAGCATCTTCTTGACGGCGTCATCCAGCTTGCGGCTGTTTGCGCACAGCTTGGACTCAACCAGAGCAAGGTATTCGCCTTCCTTGATCTTTTTGCCGTCAAAATCGGAATTGCGGGCAGCATAGGTGATCTGACCGGCACGAACGTTGGCAGCGGCATCCAGCATTGCCTCGCGGTTTTCATCCAGATCGGCACCCTCATCAAAAGAGAGCAGCGCGGAAATACCCTGCGGAATGTTCTTGGTCGGAATGATAACAACGGTCTTTTTCTCGCACAGCGGAACGGCCTGCTCTGCTGCCATAATGATGTTCTTGTTGTTCGGCAGGACATAGACAATCTCTGCCGGAACCGCATCAATGGCGTGCAGAATGTCATCGGTGGACGGGTTCATGGTTTGACCGCCCTGTACCATTTCGTCTACGCCGAGATCCTTAAAGACGTTTACCAGACCGTCACCGGCAGCGACAGAGACAAAGCCGTATTTCTTTTCCGGCTCTGCAATTTTGCGCGCCTTGCTTTCCAGTCCGGCAGCTTCTTCTACAATCTTAGCGGAGTGCTGCTGACGCATGTTTTCAATCTTTACCGTGAGCAGCTGACCGAATTTCAGTCCGGCAGCTAGAGCCTCGTTCGGCTGATCGGTGTGTACATGTACCTTGATGATGTCGTCATCGTCTACGACAACCAAGCTGTCACCGATGCTGTTGAGGAAGGTGCGCAGACGCTGTACATTGCGCGACTTGTCGCGGCGCTCAGCGATAAACTCGGTGCAGTAGGTGAAGGTAATGTCTTCGTCCTTGATGTCGCTGAACGTTGCGCCGCTCTTGGCTTCCGGTTCCGGCTGTGCAATCTTGCGCTCCTTGTGGATGCCGTTATACGCATCACTCATGCCTTCCAGTACAGTCAAGAAGCCAAAGCCGCCGGCATCGACAACACCGGCTTTTTCCAGTACCGGATTCTGATGGGTAGTCTCTGCCAGTGCTTCATGACCCTTTTCCAGCGCTGCACGCAGAACGTCCCCGCAGCCTGCTTCCGGATTGGACTGGCACAGCTCAACCACGTGCTGTGCTGCCACACGGGATACGGTCAAAATGGTGCCCTCTGCCGGCTTCATGACTGCCTTGTATGCAGCCTGTACGCCTTCCTGCAGTGCAAGTGCCAGATCCTGGCCGGTTGCTTCCTTGCAGGTCTTGAGATGCTTGGACATGCCGCGGAACAGCAGAGACAGGATAACGCCGGAGTTGCCGCGCGCACCGCGCAGCAGGGCGGAAGCGGTCAGCTTGCTTGCCGTTGCCAGATCAATTTCCTTGCCAATCTGCTTGGACATCTCGTTCTTGGCAGATGCCATGGTGAGTGACATATTGGTGCCAGTATCGCCGTCCGGCACCGGAAAAACGTTCAGTTCGTTTGCTTCGTCTTTTTTTTCTTCAATGGACAGTGCGCCCTCGATAATCATGGCACAGAACAACTGTCCGTCTATCAGTTTTGACAATTCGTTTTGCCTCCTTATTTAGTCCGCACGGATTGCGTCCACGTAAATATCGACATTCTTTACGTCAACGCCCGTCATCTTCTCGACGTTGTAGCGGACTTCGCTAATGATCGAACGGCAGATGGTTGCGATATTGACGCCGTGCTCGACAGCAAGATGCAGATCAATATTGACACCGCCGTCCTCTGCCTCTGTGATGCGCACACCGCGGGACATATTCTCTCTGCGCAGCAGATGCGAGATACCGTCCGAGACAGAACGAATGGTCATTCCCTTGACGCCGAAGCAGCTCATGGCTGCGTAACCAGCTATATCAGCCAAAACCTCTGGCGCGATGTTGATAAATCCGAGATCGGCTTTAATCGTCATCACTATTCCTCCTCTAATCAACCTCATTTACATAGAATCGTCCATATTGCAGATTCTTATTTTCTTGCAGATTTACTCAATCTTATTTTATATTATTTTTACGTTTAGAACAAGGGGATTTTGAAATTGTACGGGCAATATTATAGACTATCCATCACTTTTGAAGATAACGTTCAAAAAAATGCGAAATGTTTTTGAAAAAACCAAACATGCGTTTGCTTTTTATCTGGCTCTTGGGTACAATAGAAATAGAAATGATAAGAAGGGAAGATCTGCTTATGCGTCCGATCTCTGAAAAACAGAAACAGATCCTGCGCTTTATTCAAGAATATACTGCATCCGAGGGATACCCGCCTGCCGTGCGGGAGATCGCCGCAGCGGTTGGCCTGCGCTCTCCGTCCTCTGTTCATGCCCATGTCAAGCATTTGCGCGAATTGGGGTATCTGGAACAGAGCGAGGGCAAGACACGAACCGTCAAGCTGGTGGGACAGACGGGCACATCTACCGTGCCTTTGCTGGGCAAGGTTGCGGCTGGACAGCCGATTTTGGCGGTAGAACAGGCGGAGGCAATCTTGCATGTCGATTTGCACGGCAGAAGCGGCAGGTATTTTGCCCTGCATATTCAGGGCGATTCCATGATAGATGCCGGTATTTTGAATGGCGATGTCATTGTCGTGCGCAGGCAAGGCTATGCCCAGCAGGGACAAATTGTCGTTGCGGTGATTGAAGACGAAGCGACCTGCAAGCGGCTGGAAAAGAAGGATGGACATGTCTGGCTGATGCCGGAAAACGAAGCCTATGCACCGATTCCCGGCGATGACGCACGAATTCTCGGTGTAGTTGTCAAAGTGATGCGGGATTACGCGGTATGAAGCTGACAGATGCCGTCCAATTTGTGCGTGGCATTGGCCCCAAAAAAGCGGAATTGCTGCATAAAATCGGCATAGATACGCTGGCAGATGCCGTGCAGTGCTATCCGCGCGGCTATGAAGACCGCACGGCTGTGGTACCGGTTTTTGAACTGACAGATGGAGAGAAATGCTGTGTTCATGCGATTGTCGGCGCACAGCCTCAAACGGCGCATATCCGCAAAGGGATGGATGTCACCAATTGCCGGATCTATGATGAGACCGGCGTGATGTCTCTGCGCTTCTTTAACAACAAGTATGCCTCGTCGGCATTGGAAGTCGGAAAAGAGTATGCGTTTTACGGAAAAGTACAGGCAGAGGGCAGACAATTTGTCATGATTGCGCCGGAATTTGAGCCGGTACAGGCCAGAGAGAAAACCGGACGCATTTTGCCGGTGTATCCGCTCACAGCGGGCTTGCACCAAAAGGATATGTATAAAATTACAGATGCTGCACTGCGTGCGCTGCCGGCAGATTATCTGGATTTTTTGCCGCAGGATATTCGAGAACAGCAGCGGTTTCCGCCGTTAAAAACTGCTCTGTATGCCATGCATCGCCCGCAGACGATGGAACAGGCACAGCGGGCGAGAAAACGCATGGTATTTGAAGAGCTGTTTCTGCTCGCCTGCGGGATGCAGTTTTTGCGCGCCGGACGAGCGGACAAAAAAGGCACGCAGCTGCGCGATTTGAGCCTGCGGGAATTTTATCGTGCCCTGCCGTTTGCTTTGACAGGCGCGCAGCAGCGAGCGATTGAGGCGTGTACGATGGATATTGCGATGGGAAAGCCGCTCAGCCGATTGGTACAGGGCGATGTCGGTTCCGGCAAAACCATGGTTGCGGCGGCACTGTGTTATTTGGCTGCAAAAAATGAAAAACAAGCAGTAATTATGGCTCCGACAGAGCTGCTCGCGCGGCAGCATATGGAGACCTTGGAACCGCTGATGCACAAGCTGGGGATTTCCTGCGGATTGCTGGTCAGTGCGATGCGCGCAAAAGAAAAACGAGAGATTGTGGATGAGATTTCTTCCGGCAAATTATCGGTGATAATCGGCACTCATGCCGTGCTCAGTGAGCAGGTTCAGTTTCATGATTTGGCGGTTGCCGTTGTCGATGAACAGCACCGCTTTGGTGTCAATCAGCGGGCGGCGCTGACAGAAAAAGGAGAAAATGTCCATTTGCTCGTCATGTCTGCAACACCGATTCCGCGGACATTGGCTCTGCTGATTTATGGCGATTTGGATGTTTCCATCATAGATGAACTCCCGCCGGGACGACAAAAAATCAAAACCTATGCGGTCGGAGAGCGAACGCGTCCGCGCATTGACCGATTTATTGACAACCAATGCGCCGCGGGCGGACAGGTTTATGTTGTGTGCCCGCTTGTCGAGGACAGTGAAGTGACAGATACACAGCGGCACAGTGCCGAGCAGACCGCGCAACGGCTCAAGACGGTTTTGCCGCATCGGCGCATTGGATTGGTACATGGACGCACGAAAACCACAGAAAAAGAACAGATCATGCGTGATTTTGCCGATGGGAAATTGGATATTCTCGTCTCCACCACGGTAATTGAAGTCGGTGTCAATGTACCCAATGCGACGCTGATGGTCGTAGAAAATGCCGACTGCTTTGGCATGTCTCAGCTGCATCAGCTGCGTGGCCGTGTGGGACGCGGAAGCAGACAGTCTTTTTGTGTCTTTTATGGTGCGGACAAAGGGGCAGATGCACGAGAGCGATTGAGCACACTGGTGCACACGAGCGATGGCTTTGCCATTGCACAAAAAGATCTCGAAATGCGCGGCGCGGGCGATTTCTTCGGCACGCGCCAGCACGGCTTGCCGCCGATGAAATTTGCTGATCTGGCGGGAGATACTTTCCTGCTGGAACAGGCAAAATGCGCGGCAGATGCCCTCATGCAGCGCGACCCGGAACTGCGCACACAGCCACTCCTGCGCCAGCGCATTGTGCGCCTGTTTGAACAGCATGGGGAAGGGAGCTTTAACTGAAAAGAAGCAGTCAATGATTGACAGCTTCTTTTTTTATGGTAGAAATTACGCTTTATGCATCTGTGGAATCATCGGAATCCTTTGGACGAGGAGTTCCGCAATCCGGACAAAATGTATCTTGTGGAGCAAGGCGGCGTCCGCACTTGGGACAATATACTGGGTCAGGGCGTTTGGCACCACAATTACTACAGAATTTTTTCTCCGCAGTCATACGAGAATGGCACGCCGGGCATTCCCAAGAAGCGGGAATATGCGTATGAATCTGCTTTTTTGCGGATGAAAATGTATCCTTGGCAGAATCAACAACTTTGCTGTAATCTGCCTGCTGCACTTTATCCCGAGCGTGTAATAAACTGTCTTTCAGTGAACGGTCATTTATGGCATTTTGCATTTGCAGTTCTGCTCGGCACTGGCTCCAGAGAATACTGGATACAATACAGCAAACAACAGCGAGGATAGACCAACCAGTAATGCGGAGCATGTTGTTTTCAATGACAGACCGGTTAAATTGAAACACAACAAGGAAGTTAAAGATAAACCAGATCACAAAACAGATGGTTGCGCCAATACTAGAATTCTTGCGTTTTAAAATGTGATTGATAATCGCATATATCGCAAAGAAAATAGTCAGGGCGTACAAGAATGTAAAGATATACCCCAGATAGGATATGAGATGAAGAGCTGCTACTGTGTCATCATCCATATACGTGAAAAATCCAAATTTTTCGGTTCGCTTGATGACATACGACAAAAAACTCATGCTTTCACACCATTCGGAAATAGAAAGTCCGTCGTCTGAGAGTGCATCATACAGATTGGAAAGCCCTTTACCAAGGCGTGAATTGTATGCGCTTGTTTCTGTGTCATTGACAGAAGATTCTAAGTCAATATCCAATCCGAAAAAGTTGAGAATTTCGTTGACAGAACTTGTGGCGTAAGCAAATGTTCCTTCATAGTAGCTGGTTGTTTTTAACCAGTTGCAGGAAAGCGTCCAAAGAGATACGCACAAGAGAAGGACAGATACCCACTGCTTGGTTTTGGTTTTCATATATTTACCCCCTTCTTGATAAATATTATAATATTTAAGATTTGCTTGTATCAGTTTTAGGTACAGTCAATTCAAATAGATTATCTTGTATCAAGACCTTGACATTAGAATAATTTCGAGACCAAGCGTGACCTTCTGTGAGATTCTCATATCGGTCTTTAGCCCAATCGTAAGCATCGTTGAAAGACCCAGCCTCATTAGTGGCAAGAATAATCATAGAAGCTATCATATAATATTTCATCTGATTTAAAGCTTCTGTATTTTCTTTGGTTCTACCTGTCAGATCACTTGTATCCGCAATTTCGCCAAAACCTAAGGTAATGTCATCGTCATTATCTAAGAGAACATGCATGTCTTGGGATACTTCGCTGCCTGAAGGGCGTCCGATCCAGATTGATGCTGAAGAGGAAGAAAAATCTGTGACTTCATATGTCAGATAATATTCTTCATATCCATTCTGAACCAAAGCAGAATTTGTTAAGTTGATAGCATCATAAACCAATTGAGATTTGGTATAAATATCTGTATTGCTCAAGTCTATGTTATAACAATTATAATACAGTTCGGGATCATCATCAGGGTTTTGGTCGTAATCATCAGGGCTTTCGCCGTCATCGTAATTTTCGCCATCTGAATAGTCGCTATCAGAATCAAAATCAGAGCCATCAAAAAAGTGATTCAATGAACTGTTGACAGAGTTTGCAAAATCAGGTGAGATTGCATAGGCAAATACGCAGAAACCAAAGCAAATTCCAATAGCCAACATTATTGTTCGTTTCATATAAGAATCTCCTTTCAATTTTACTCGAACAGCACTGGATTTGCCATCAAGACAGGGACGCTGTCATGTGATTCGCTTTCTACTTGAATATAGATCCGTTTCTGACCGGTTACATCAATGCCGACAGAAGTCGGTTCCGTTGTGCGAGTCATTTCGCCGGAAGTAAACAGAATCTTATCTCCATCACCAAAAACAGTGAAGGTAGTCGGATCAATGTTATCAGGATCTTCCATTGAGACGGCATATGTCAACTGAAGAGATTTGTATTTTCCACCCAGATAATATTGTGCATATCCGCTATCATCTCCATAAGTTTTCAGCATGAACAGATTGTCGGGATCGTAAGTGTTGCCGACGGTATCAGTCATGACTTTCTGCTCGGTAATCGAAATGTAGTTGTCGTTTGATTCCGCAATCGTTAAATCACAGAGCTTGTCCGGATGGATCTTCTTTATTTCCTCATAGAGCTTGTCAATCTCATCGTTGTTTTTCAATAGCTTTTGGGCACTTTCCAATATCGCAAGCGCCGAGTCGTAATCGTTCTTGTTGGTCAATTCATTTACGTGCAGTTTGACCGCGTTGACATACTTAGCATTTAAGTCCTTATCTTCTGTTATAAGTATATGAGTGTATGCGTCATTGCTTCCATTTGGTCCGATTTTTGGCTCGGTATATTCTTCGTCAAAAGATTGAGATGCAGGCGATACACAGATGGGTGACTTCTCTTGACCTAAGCTGATGAAAAGATTGTGTAGAGCATTGGAAGGTGATACCTTGGAATAAACACCCAAACCAAATATAGCAACAGCTAGGACAACCAAGCATCCAGCAAGCAATTTCAAGAAAAACTTGACGATAGTTTTCATATGAGAACCTTCTTTCGGCTTTACTCAAACAGCACCGGATTTGCCATCAAGACAGGTACACTGTTATAGGAATCACTTTCTACTCGGATATAGATCCATTTCTGACCGGTTACATCAATGCCGACAGAAGTCGGTTCTGTTGTGCGAGTCATTTCGCCGGAAGTAAACAGAATCTTATCTCCATCACCAAAAACAGTGAAGGTAGTCGGATCAATATTATCAGGATCTTCCGTTGAGATAGCATATGTCAACTGAAGAGATTTGTATTTTCCTCCCAGATAATATTTTGCATATCCGCTATCATCTCCAAAAGTTTTCAGCATGAACAGATTGCCGGGGTCGTAGGTGTTGCCGACGGTATCAGACATAACTTTCTGTTCAGTGATCGGAATGTATCTTTCATTCGATTCCGCAATTGTCAAGTCGCAGAGCTTATCCGGACTATTTTTCTTCGTTTCCTCATAGAGCTTGTCAATCTCATCGTTGTTCTTGAGTTGCTTTTGGGCACTTTTCAATATCGCAAGTGCCTTGTCGTAATCGTTCTTGCCGGTCAATTCATTCACACGCAGTTTGACCGCGTTGACGTACTTTGCAATCAAGTCCTTGTTCGTCGGAGATTTTTTCAGCGCACTCTCCAGAGTTGTGATGGCATCTTCGTAATTCTGGTCATCAATAGCACTCTGTGCTTCGGTTAATACTTGATTTATCTTTTCGGAAGATTCCGCGTCATTTGCCGCATTTGACGTATTTTGTGTGCTGTCACTTCCTGCGGTGGTGCTGCTGGAAGAAGATGATTGATTGTTATTGGTTATATCAATCAGAGAACCACAGCCGGTAGTTGCGACCATTACTCCGGTGAGAACCAGAGCCATACCGATTTTGCTTTTAAATTTCAAGGTAATACCTCCCAAATTTTGTGAATATATGGTTTATTTCGACTTGAGTTACTCACAGTTTAGCGAATTTTTCGCTAAAAGTCAATAGCGGAATAGTCGCTAAACTATAATCATATCATTCTCTCAGAAAAGGAGACAATGATATGATTTACAGAAGAATACGCGACCTGAGGGAAGACCGAGATTTGACACAGACACAGATGGGAAAAATCCTGTCGTGCAGTCAACGAGTGTACAGCAACTATGAACGTGGGGACATTGATATTCCGACGGTTATTCTCATCCGACTGGCGGACTTCCACGATGTTTCTGTGGATTATCTGCTGGAACGCACAGACAATCCCAAAACGGCAAGATGATTGCATACAAAAAGAGAGCTGTTTTCACAGCTCTCTTTCTTCATTCTGGTGGAGACGAGGGGAGTCGAACCCCTGTCCGAAGGTACTTCCTCAAGGACTTCTCCGGGCGCAGTCATTTGATTGGAATTCCCGCTGCTGCACGCCAAATGACAGGCTTACAGGGTTGGTAGCTTCATCATGCATGGGCGGGGCAAAGCTTACCCGCCGCACGTTCACCGCTAAATGACGCTCTGTCCCGAGCCGCGATACTCTCAGGCAGAACGGGCACGCCTAATTAGGCTGCCTGTAAAGAATAATTGTTGTCAGTTAAATTTAGACATTTGAGACTTTTAACGCAGATTCTCACTGCGGCCCGCTATCCCAGATTCCACGCCCCCGTCGAAACCGGTACGTCCCCGGATAGTTCGTGCTGAACGAAACAAAGAAGCATTATCTGCGAGATTTCATGGCGCGTTCGATTTCGCGTTTGGCGTCGCGCTGAGCAGCCGCTTCGCGCTTGTCATACAGCTTTTTGCCCTTGCACAGACCCAGCTCTACCTTGACGCGCGCGTTCTTGAAGTACAACGACAGCGGAATGAGGGAATAGCCCTGCTGCTTGGTCTTGCCGAACAGTGTCATGATTTCCTTTTTGTGCAAAAGCAGCTTGCGCTCACGCAACGGATCTTTATTAAAGATGTTTCCCATCTCATACGGGCTGACGTGCATACCCTTGACAAAGATCTCGCCGTCACGGAAGATGCAGTACGAATCCTTCAGGCTCACGGTGCCCTGACGAATCGACTTTACTTCTGTGCCGAACAGCTCAATGCCGCATTCATAAGCCTCTTCGACGAAATAATCGTGTCTGGCTTTTTTGTTGGCAGTGATTTGCTTTGTGCCTTTTTTTTGTACAGCCATGACGCCGACCATCCTTTCGTTTCAGTATTCTTTATCATATCGTTTTGTGTACGGAAAGTCAAGGATATTTGCTTGAAATATTGAAAAATCTATCGCAGATTTTTGCAAAATTTGCTGTGATGAAAATATCCGGAGGAAAATGCGGCGGAAATGCTTGTGCTTCACTTAGAAACATCTTATAATATGAGTAACCTGCATCCGCATGTTATATGATGAAAAAATGGAGGGCGGATAACGATGAAAATACTGGTTTTAGGTTCCATCAATATTGATTATAACTATTATGTTGGACATATTACGACCCCGAAGGAGACACAGGGCGCTTCTCATATGGAAGTATTCCCTGGCGGCAAGGGACTGAATCAGGCGGTTACGCTGGCTCGTGCAGGTCTGGACGTACAGCTTGCCGGTCAGATTGGTTCGGATGGACAGGCGATGCTGGACAGGCTCAAGGAGCAGCTGTGCATTGACATCTCTCCGGTACGTGTGGTAGAAGGCCGCACCGGTCATGCCATTATTCAGGTGGATGAGATTGGACAGAATGCCATCATGATTTACGGCGGTGCCAATCGAACTATTGATGAAGCGTATATTGATGAAGTTCTGGCAGAGTATGGCGAAGGCGATGTGCTCGTTTTGCAGAATGAGATTTCCTGCCTGCAGCACGCCATTGACGCGGCATATGAGAAAAAGATGTTTATCGTGCTCAATCCGTCGCCATGTACGCGTGAATTACTGCGCAGCGATTTGACCAAAATCTCGATGTTCTGTCTCAATGAGATTGAAGGCCGTTCGATGACAAGCTATGTGCAGCCGGGAGACATTTTGATTCGTCTGTCAGAGATGTATCCGGATTCCCAGTTCCTGTTTACGCTGGGCTCGCAGGGTGCTTTTTATAAGAATGGTACCCGCCAGATGTATCAAGCATCGCTGAAGGTTCCAGTTGTGGATTCCACAGCCGCTGGTGATGTCTTTGAGGGCTATTTCTTGGCCGCATATCTGTACGGAAAGGAACCGGAAATTGCTTTGAAATATGCGACATATGCTTCGGCAATGTCTGTCACCAAGCGCGGCGCAGCATATTTCAGTGCGCCGACCATTGACAAAGTAGAGCAATATCTGATGGATCCGAAGCATCGACCAGACTTCAATCCGGCGCCGCCGATTCTGGAAAATGCATAATGCATCGTAAAAAATTTCACAAAGTGTCTGTGCAAGACGGGGAACTGCCTTGCAGGATGCATCTCAGTATGGTATACTGAGATGTAAAAAGTTTGTGCGGCAAATGCCGCATGTCAATAGGGAGAAAACTGGAAATGAAACATCTGACGGAGCACGTATGTGTGCTCACGAATGCCGAAAGAAAGTAAGGGGGAGCGGAATATGGAAACTGCTGACATTTTGGTTGTCGGTACCGGTGCTGCCGGATTGTTTAACGCATTACAGCTGCCCGAAAAATACAAAGTTTTGGTGATTACCAAGTCCGAAGCGGATCAGGCGGATTCTTTCCTCGCACAGGGCGGCATGTGTATGCTGCTGGATGACGATGATTATGACAGCTATTTCGAGGACACCATGAAGGCTGGTCATTATGAGAACAACAAGGAATCTGTAGACATTATGATTCGTTCTTCTCAGCACATCGCGCAGGAGCTGGTCGATTACGGCGTAGACTTCCAGCGCGACAAGGACGGAAACTTTGAATTTACCCGTGAGGGTGCTCATTCGGAAAACCGTATTCTGTTCCATGAAGATTTGACGGGACAGGAAATCACCAGCAAGCTGCTGGCTCGCGCAAGAGAGCGCAAGAACATCACCATCCGTGAAAACACCACGCTGGTCGATATTATTTGCGATGAAAAAGCGAATGTCTGCAAGGGCGGTATCGTCCGCAATGCAGACGGCACACTGGAAGAAATTCGCACACAGGCGGTTGTTTTGGCAACCGGCGGCATTGGCGGTCTGTTCCAGTTCTCGACGAACTATCGTCATATTACCGGCGATGCGCTGGCAATTGCAATGCGCCATCATATTGAGGTGGAGCATATCAACTATATTCAGATTCATCCGACCACGCTGTACACCACGAAGCCGGGCAGAAGCTTCCTGATTTCGGAATCGGTTCGCGGCGAGGGCGCATATCTGTATAATAAGGATGGCGAACGCTTTGTCAATGAGTTGCTGCCGCGCGACGTGGTATCGCAGGCCATCAGCAAGCAGATGGAAAAGGATGGACGTCCGTATGTAGAGCTGTCTGTCACCCATCTGGATCCGGATTTTGTCCGCAACCGTTTCCCGAACATCTATCGTCAGTGCCTGCAGGAAGGCTACGATATGACCAAGCAGCCGATTCCGGTTACGCCGGGTCAGCATTACTTTATGGGCGGTATCAAGGTTAATTCGGACAGTGAGACCTCGATGGATGGTCTGTACGCTGCCGGTGAGACCAGCTGCAATGGCGTACATGGCAGAAATCGTCTGGCAAGCAATTCCTTGCTGGAGAGTTTGGTATTTGCTGAGCGTGCAGCAAACCA
Source organism: bacterium (assembly GCA_963601915.1). GTDB lineage: Bacteria > Bacillota > Clostridia > Oscillospirales > Butyricicoccaceae > Butyricicoccus_A. The sequence continues at coordinate 24,329 of CAVCGL010000010.1, forward strand.
CATTGCAGAGACGGTAGAGGCAGGCAAGCCGATGCCGACCGATGAAATTCCGTTCGATCCGACATTCTATGCGGACATCGATGAGAAAAACCGCGAAGCGGTTCTTGAAGCTATTAAGAGAAAGGATGAAGCATTCTATGATCAGTGGCTCGACCATGATGCTTAATATGGATCCGGCGATCATCACCGCCCTGCGCGAGGATGTCACCAGTGAAGACGTCAGCACCAATGCCATTATGCGCCAGCCGCAGCTGGGCAAGGCGGAGCTGATTTGTAAGCAGGACGGCATTATTTGCGGTCTGGATGTATTTGCACGAGTATTTGAGATTCTGGAAGAGGAAGCTCATTTTGAAACGACTTGTTCTGATGGCGATGAAGTTAAGAAGGGTCAGCTGATTGGCGTAATCTATGCAGATGTTCGCACGCTGCTGACTGGTGAGCGCACCGCGCTAAACTTCTTGCAGCGCATGAGCGGCATCGCAACCAACACCAATAAGATGGTAAAGATTCTGGAAGGCAAGCACACCACGCTGCTGGATACCAGAAAGACAACGCCGGGTCTGCGTATTTTTGAAAAGTATGCAGTACGCTGCGGCGGCGCAACCAACCATCGCTACAATCTGTCCGATTGTGTCATGATGAAGGACAATCACATTTGCGCAGCAGGTTCGATCACCAAGGCTGTACAGATGGCACGAGAGTATGTGTCTTTTGTCACACAGGTTGAAGTAGAATGTGAGACGCTGGAGCAGGTAACAGAAGCTGCTGCATGCGGCGCAGATGTTATCATGCTGGATAACATGGATAACGAGACCATGCGTCAGGCTGTTAAAATTATTGATGGCCGCGCAAAGACCGAGTGCTCCGGCAACGTTACCGCAGAGCGCCTGCTGGAAATTGCAGACATCGGTGTGGATTTTGTATCCTCTGGTGCTCTGACCTATGCTTCTCCGGCAATGGATATTTCGCTGAAGAATCTGACAGCACTGTAAGGTGAATAAATAGCAGAAAAGAGCCGCTTATGCGGCTCTTTTTCATTGACTTTCTCATGCTCGGATGCTATGATAATAAAAAAGAGGCACACCGATAGACGGTGCGTCCTCTCATCTAGTGTTTATATGAAAATAATCGCCAAATGTGTAGGAAGCATGGCGGTTATTTTCTTTTTCTGATGTATTCGAGCAGTGCTACGATAAATAAACCCAATGTACCAATTGCAGTAATGCACTGGAATAGGCCTTCATAGGTTACATACACAATATCACCCTCCCTTCTTTAAGAGAGGGCAAGAAAAAGAATCTTTAACTTCCTCTCTAAATAAAATCGGAGAGGACGCGAACCGCCTACCGCTTTATGGTGTGCCCATAGACAGTATACACAGCTTGTCAGAACCAGTCAATATGATATTTGGCTGGTTCTTTTATTTTATAATTGTAATACTATTGTAACACTTAGTTGATAAAATTATCACCATTACTTATAATAAAAGTAAGAAAGGCGGTAATTGCGATGAAGGCGAAGAAAGAGCTGAATATTCAAATTGGCAGTCGTGTTAAAACCGCCAGAGAAGCTATGCGATATACACAGGAAAATTTAGCAGAACGGATTGATGTTTCTGTTCAATATATTTCAGATTTAGAACGCGGTGTGGTGGGTGCATCGTTGCCAACGATGATTAAACTGTGTCAAGTGTTGCACACATCCAGCGATTTTTTGTTGATGGGAAAAGAGCATTGCATTTATAAACGGATAGGCGGTTTTGCTACATCTCCGAAAGGAGGTGATAGTTATGCGAATTACTTTACATATTGGAGCCTTTACGGTGACAATTATTGTCAAGCGCACGCATAAGAGAAACCACCACTCTGCCAAGTGACGGTTTCAATTATAAATTGACCTTAACCTGAGCAAAACCGCTTATCAGCGATGCTCTTTTCTATTTCTATTATATCGAATCGTGATTGTTTGTCAAGGTTGTAGACTGGCTCTTTTTTATCGAAACTGAAGGATAATCGCAAAGCCGGTGCTGCCGCCGGAATGCCGGTAGTCCTGTGTCACCGTGAGTTTTCCCTGCTTTCGGCCGAGCATGACCCACAGCGGTGTGTTGCTTTCATCACCGATAGAGGCTTTGCAGTCGGAGAGTTCAAATTGTCCAAAGCAGCTGCACGCGGAAAGAGCGTCGAGATGTTCCCGCGCCATGGTGTAGGTCATATGTACCACATGGTTGTAATCCGCATTGCTGCACAGATAAATATCAATGATTGTGCCGACGCGGCGGATAATCAGACGATATTTTCCGGGTTCTAAGTCGGAAAAGTCCGCAAGTGGAATGGGTTCTGCCCATCTGCGGTTGAGACAGGTGTGCAGGGCAACAGTAGCATGCTGTGCTTCTTCTTTGACGCGGAAATCAAAACATTTGGTGTCATCGGAAAAGAGCTTGAGAATAGAAGCGGAATCTTGGGCGCTGATATTGCTCTTTCCGACACGGATTTTCGGTTCTCTGTGTGTATAGAGAACGATAAGAATCAAGACGACAACGACAGCAATGATGAGCAAAATATCTATATTAGGGATTTGGATTTGATCCATATAGCCAGCTCCTCTCAAAAAAGAATAGTCTCAGTATAGCACGCATGTGCGAAAAATGCTACTGTTTGGAGGAATGGGACAATAACTCTCGAAAACCGAGGATGAGCAGCAAAATGCCAAATCCGCGGCGCAGCCAATCCATGGGCAATAAACCGGCGGCGACAGAAGCGAGCGGCGAGGCAAGGCATCCGGCGAGAATGCACCAAATGGCGATTTGCTTTTGGATCAGATGATGCCGGATGTGCGAAACCAGTGCCGTGGGCGCACAGCACAGAAAATAGAGCAAATTGATGCCCGCGGCGGTGTATTGCGGCAGCTGCTCCATCATGGTCAGCCACAGAATCAGCAGAGAACCGCCGCCGATGCCAAAACCGGACAGGACTCCGGTGATCGCACCGATGAAAACGCCCATCATAGTAAAAGCACCGCACGGATACCGCCCCAAAGAAGCAGCAGAGCAAATGCTTTGCGAAGCAGCGGGACAGAAACGCGGGAAAACAGCAGACCGGAAAACAATCCGCCGATGGCACCGCCGAGCAGATACGGCACAGAAAACGACAGAGGCAGACTGCCGTTGCGCAGGTAAATCAAAACACTGACAGCGGACAGGGGAAAGATGACGGCAACAGAAGTGGCAAAGGCTTGCTTTTGCTCCATGCCAAGCCAACCGGTAAACAATGGGACGAGAAACAGTCCGCCACCGGCACCGAAAAAACCATTTGCCGCTCCGGCGCACGTGCCGATAATCAGACATTTGGTGCGTTCCTGCATAGGCAGCTCCTTTCTGCGGGGATAACAAAAGGCACATCAGTATAGAACTGATGTGCCTGTATTGTTTGCAGAACGATTGCGTTTTATACGCGCTTATACCATCGGGCAGGAGCAGGAGAACATGCGGGTCTTGCCGGTCTCTACATCGCCAGCGCAAACGGAAACTTCCTCAATCGGCAGATTGGTTACGATGCAGGAAAAATCAACATAGCCGCCCTGTGCCTTGATTGCTGCGACATCGCAGGAAAACAGTTCCGTGCCGGTGGTAACTGTCTGGCCAGCCTGTACATGCAGGCGGAAATCGTGGTGCTGAGCATCCATGTCAGCAGTGAGCAGCAGTTCAACGTCGTGCTCGCTGTCGAACAGGGTGACAGCGTGGTCGGAAACGCGGGTGATAATGCCATTGCACGGAGCAACGACGGTGTTGTTGGTCGGGAAAATAGCAATGCCCTCGCCGAGGGTGCGGTCGCTCAGGCTGTGGTGAACAGCTTCAATCGGAACGCATTTGCCGGTGGCCGGAGCCATGAAATCAAACGTAGCAGTAGTCATTATGAATCTTCTCCTTTAGAAGAAATGTGAAATATCCTCGAGATATGGAATCGTTCTTCCATACACCCCTTTTTGGTGCACGAATAGTTTCGCACATTTCTTCTATGGATGCAATAGGCGGTTTTGACAAAGAAAAATGCTTTGGTGGATTTGTCTGTTGTTATCCTGAACAACTTGATAAATTGTTACAAAATGGCAGTGAAATTATGATTGATTTACACAAAATAACAGTGGGAAATTTGTGCAGAAACACAAAGTCCCTTCTCCGTGCGGAGAAGGGACAAACGGGGGATTATTTTGCATTGAAAATAGAGCTCAAGCTGTCTCCGGAAAAGGAATCCAGCGCGGTTTCTAACTGCTTTGCGCTGTCAGGAAGCGAGATGTCGGAATTTTCTGCCAAGAGCGAAATGCCTGCCTTGACTTCGTCCAAAGCATTGACAGCATCCGGCAGCATGGTGATGAAAGCCTGCTGTACGTCGGCATCGGTTGTCGCGGGATCACGGAGCATGTCTGAGAGCGTATCTGACATGGTGTGATAGGACGATGCCGCTTTTTGAAAATGCTCCTGTGCGTCAGACAGCTCATCCGGTGCCTGTACAGAGGCGAGCGCATCAATCGGTGCGGCTGCCGCGGACAGCATCGACTGCAAGGTGGTGCGGTTGTCTGCACCGGCAATGCGCTGCGCCGCCATGTCCTGAAACAGATTGGTTTCCACCTGATACAGGTCGTCAAACGCATCCGTCAGGTCTTCGGTGTACTGCGTGAGCTGCTGCTGGCGCTGCTGCGCGCGCTGAAGCTCTGCCTGATGGGCGCGCCATTTGCTGACACCTGCTATGCAGCAGACAGCAATCACTGCGATGCACAGCAAACCCAGCACAATACCCCATACACGTTTCTTGCTCACGGTTACTTGGTCTCCAGTTCGCCGGTGGCCTGTGCGGTCAGATAGGCATTGATAAAGCCGTCAATATCGCCGTCCATCACTGCGTCAATGTTGCTGTTTTCAAAGCCTGTGCGGGTATCCTTTGCCAAGGTGTACGGCATAAAGACGTAGGAACGAATCTGGCTGCCCCACTCAATCTTTTTCTGATCGCCCTTGATGTCGGAGATCTTGTCCAGATGCTCGCGCTCCTTGATTTCAACCAGCTTGGCGCGCAGCATTTTCATACAGTTGTCGCGGTTCTGGAACTGGCTTCGCTCGGTCTGGCAGCTGACAACGATGCCGGTCGGCTTATGCGTCAGACGAACCGCGGACGAGGTCTTGTTGATGTGCTGGCCGCCTGCACCGGAGGAACGGTATACCTGCATGTCAATGTCCTCCGGACGGATTTCCACTTCTGTGTCATCATCAATTTCCGGCATGACCTCGACAGCGGAGAACGAGGTGTGGCGGCGTCCGGACGAGTCAAACGGAGAGATACGAACCAGACGATGCACGCCGGATTCACTCTTGAGGAAGCCGTATGCATTTTCGCCTTCAATCAGGATAGAAGCAGACTTGAGGCCTGCATCATCGCCTTCCAGATAGTCCAGAATCTTGTAGCTGAAGCCATGGCGCTCTGCCCAACGGGTGTACATGCGGTACAGCATGTCGCACCAATCCTGTGCCTCGGTGCCGCCTGCACCGGCATGGAACGACAGAATGGCATTGTTCGCATCGTATTCGCCGAGCAGCAGGGTAGCCAGCTTGCGGCGCTCCAGCTCATCACTGAGTGCATCGTATCCTTCGTGCAGCTCGTCAATCATGGAGTCGTCGTCCATCTCAATGGCGAGATCGCACAGGGTCAGCAGGTCTTCCTGCTGGCTGCACAGCGTGTGATAGCCTTCAATTTTGTCTTTCAGTGCCTTGGTGCGCTGCAAAATTTTCTGAGACTTTTCCATGTCGTCCCAGAAGCCCGGCTCAGAGGCGCGGTTTTCCAGTTCTTCTACTTCTTCAGCAGCGTGCTCCAAATCATATGCCTGGCCCAAATCCTCGATGGCAGGCTTGAGATCGTGCAGCTTCTGACGGTATTCTTCAAATTCGATGAGTGCCAAAATAAATTCTCCTCACAAATAAAAAATCATATATTCTTAACTCTATATTATAGTGAAAGCAGGGGGAGAAGTAAAGAATTTTTTATGTTGCAGGACAAAATACGGTTTATTCACAAAAATTTAGTTTTTCTTACTACTGATTTGTGTTATAATGCAAGGTGAATGGCTGGGCAAGTGCGCAAAGACAAACTTTTCTGGTCAGATTTTAGAGAGGAACTTGATTCATGGGGTTTTTAGACAAGATTTTTGGTACACACAGTGACCATGAGCTCAAGCGCATCCGTCCGATTGCGGACAAAGTCGATGCGCTGGAAGAGGAATATAAGAAGCTGACCGATGCACAGCTTCGCGGCAAGACCGACGAATTTAGAAAACGCTATCAGGAAGGCGAAACGCTGGACGACCTGCTGCCGGAAGCCTTTGCTACCATGCGAGAGGCGGCATGGCGCGTGCTCGGTATGCGCCATTACCGCGTACAGGTTATCGGCGGTATTGTGCTGCATCAGGGTCGTATCGCAGAGATGAAGACCGGTGAAGGCAAGACCCTCGTGGCAACCCTGCCGGCCTATTTGAATGCCATCGCAGGCAAGGGCGTGCATATCGTCACGGTCAATGACTATCTGGCAAAGCGAGATAGTGAGTGGATGGGCAAGGTTTACCGCTTCCTCGGCCTGACCGTTGGATTGGTCGTTCACGCCGTTCCGCCGGATCAGCGCAAGCCGATGTACGATGCGGATATTACCTATGGCACCAACAATGAGTTTGGTTTTGATTATCTGCGCGACAACATGGCGATTTATAAAAACCGCATGGTACAGCGCGGACATTTCTTTGCCATCGTCGATGAGGTGGACTCCATCTTGATTGATGAGGCGCGTACGCCGCTGATTATCTCCGGTCAGGGAGATAAATCTACCGACATGTACGAGCGGGCAGAGAGCTTTGTCAATCGCCTGAAGTGCTATCGCATCAAGGAGACTGATGACAAGCTGGATCTGGAGGAAGAGGGCGAGCGCCTGCGCATTGAAGAAGAGGAGCGCAAGGCAAATCCGGAAAAGGCAAAGCCGATGACGGACGAAGACCGTCAGATTCTTGAGCAGCTGCGCGCGGATTATGTCGTTGATGAGAAGGCAAAGACCGCGGTGCTGACACCGGTTGGTCAGAAAAAGGCCGAGCAGTATTTCGGCGTGGAAAATCTGGCAGATCCGGAAAACTCGACGCTGGCACATCACATCAATCAGGCGCTGCGTGCCCACGGCATCATGAAGCTGGATGTCGATTATGTCATCCGTGACGGCGAGATCATCATTGTCGATGAGAACACCGGCCGTCTGATGTTCGGCAGACGCTATAACGAGGGTCTGCATCAGGCGATTGAGGCAAAGGAACATGTCAAGGTACAGCGCGAGAGCAAGACGCTGGCTACGATTACGTTCCAGAACTACTTCCGTATGTACGGCAAGCTGTCCGGTATGACCGGTACGGCACTGACCGAGGAAGATGAGTTCCGCGAGATTTACAAGTTGGATGTCATCGAGATTCCGACCAATAAACAGATTGCGCGTAAAGACAATCCGGATGCAGTATACCGCACGGAAGCGGGCAAGTTCCGCGCAGCGATTGCAAAGATTCAGGAGTGCCATGCCAAGGGTCAGCCGATTCTGGTCGGTACGGTATCCATTGAAAAGAGTGAGCTGCTGTCCAAGCTGCTCAAGAAGGAAGGCATCGCGCACAATGTCTTGAACGCAAAGTTCCATGAGCAGGAAGCAGAGATTGTCGCGCAGGCAGGCCGTCTGGGTGCGGTTACGATTGCAACCAACATGGCTGGCCGTGGTACGGATATTGTGCTCGGCGGCAATGCGGAAAACATGGCTGTCGCAGCGCTGCGCAAGGCAGGCTTTGACGAAGCCGTTATCACAGAAGCTACCGGCTATGCGGAGACGGAAGACGAAGAAATCCTGCGCGCCCGCGAGGAATACCAACGTCATTTGGCAGAATTCAAGAAGCAGACCGATGAAGAGGGCGAACGCGTGCGTGCCGCAGGCGGCTTGTACATTCTCGGCACAGAGCGCCATGAATCCCGCCGTATTGATAACCAGCTGCGCGGCCGTGCCGGTCGTCAGGGCGATCCGGGTGAATCCAGCTTCTATATTTCCATGGAAGATGATTTGATGCGCCTGTTCGGCTCGGAACGTGTCATGGGTATGCTGGATAAGATGGGCATGGATGATGACACGCCGATTGACCAGAAAATGCTGTCCGGCGCCATTGAGAGCGCACAGAAGAAGGTCGAGTCGAGAAACTTTCAGATTCGTAAAAATGTCCTGCAATATGATGACGTGCTCAATACCCAGCGCGAAGTGATTTACAAACAGCGTCAGGATGTCTTGGACGGCGCAGACCTCAAGGAATCCATTTTGAGCATGGTAGACAGCGTTATTGAGACAACGGTACACGGCGTACTCGGTGAAAAGAGCTATCTGGAGCCGGCTGATGTAGAGGATATTCGCAAGCACTTCCTGGGTCTGTTCCTGACACCGGAGGACTTGCAGTTTACCAATGAAGAGCTGGATGATATGGCGCCGGAGGCTCTCATCGAAGAGATTCGAGAGATTGCCCATGCGGTATATCAGGCAAAGGAAGAAGAAGTTACATCGAACATTATGCGTGAGCTGGAGCGCGTGATTCTGCTGCGCAATGTCGATGAAAAGTGGATGGATCACATCGACGCCATGACCGAACTGCGAAACGGCGTTCGTCTGCGCGCGTATGCACAGCGCGATCCGGTTGTCGAGTACAAGCGCGAAGGCTCGGAGATGTACGACCAGATGATTGCATTGATCCGCGAAGATACCGTTCGTATGATGTATACGGTACGTGTTCGTGTGAACGGCGAAGAGCCAAAGCGCGAACAGGTCGCTCGGGAAACCGGTGCGTCCGGTGCAGAGAGCGAGGAGAGCGTTGCCAATACACCGCGCAAGGCAATCAAGAAGCCGGGCAGAAATGATCCGTGCCCGTGCGGCAGCGGCAAGAAGTACAAAAAGTGCTGTGGCCGCAATGAGTAAAAATAAAAGGGTAGGCGAAACGCTGCATGAAACAACATAAGAGTTATCTGTTTCTTGTATTGATTGCGGGCGTGTGCGGCGCAGTGCTGCGCGGCATGAGTCTGCTGTATGGCTACGAAAGTGAATCAGGGCTTCCGGTTGACGGCTATTTGCCGTCAACCGCGCTGCTCATGCTGGCCATTGCGCTGGCTGTCGTGGCGGCTGTGCTGTGCCGAAAATGGTTTGGCGGACAGGAGTACGTCTATGAACAGCTGTTTTCTCATCTTTCCGGTGCCAGCCGCGTCCTGTGTATGCTGTTTGGCATCGGCATGGCGGTTGTGTCCGTCTTCGGATTGATTTATCTACCGGGACAGCTGCTGGAAGAATCGACCATTATGGGCGATCAGCTCATTGCACCGAGCATGATTATTGTCTGTGCGACGGCGGTCACATGGGCATTGGGACTGATTACCGGTGTCTGCCTGTTGCTGCTGGCGATGGGAAGCAATAAACCGGTGTCCAAAAAGACGGGATTTTACACCACAGTTCCGATGTTTTGGGGCTGCTTGGATTTGATTATGGTGTATCACGATAACAGCGCCAATCCGGTGCTGTCGGATTACACGTATCAGCTGGTGCTGATTGTCGCCGTCATGCTGGCATTTTACAGCATGAGTGGATTTTTGTTCTCTAAAGGCTGCGCGCCGCGGTTCTTTGTGTCGGCGGGTGTTGCTATTTTTCTGGCAATCACCAATGCGGGCGGCTTGCTGATTTGGAAGCTGCGCGCCAATTCCGATTTGGGAATCATGGGGTACTTTGGCATCTCTGTCACGTTCCGCGCCGTGATCTATCTGCTGGCGGGTGCATATCTGCTGGTTATGTTATCTCGTGCGCTGCGCATTGCGCCGCTTCCGCCGAAGCAGGAGGAACCGGCGGAAACGCCAACACCACAAGCAACAGAAGCATAATAAAAAGGCTGTTTTTTCGTTTAAAAATCAAGTCGAAACCTGATTATCCCTTGAAAACACCGTATTTATCGGCATTTCAGAAGGGTTGAAAAGCCTCATTTTACTACGAATTTACTACTCGTGAGTGAGCCTTGACACGCCGAAAATCCATGAAATGCAGACTTACGGAAAAACAGCGGCACAAGGGGCGGCCTGCCCCGGAGCCTTTACAACTGAATACATGACCGGATTTCAGACGGTCCAGCGCCATAGGAACAAGCAGCCTATGGCGTTTTTTTACACCCATTTTCAGAAAGGAGCCGATGGGATGAAACTGAATGAAGCAGAAATGAGGATGGCCTTCCAGGTTGAAAGCACCAGCCAGAACGCCGCCCTGAATGAGATTTACATGATGGCGCGCTATGCGCGGAGCCAGGAAACGAAGGACACGGCGGAAAGCCTCCTTCGGAAACTGCGCCCTCTTTCCGACAAGGAGTGTATGGACGTGATCCGGGAGGTGCAGAAGAATTACCGCCTGCCAGGAAAGGCCAGGACCGTCGGGGAAATGCTGGCGGAGGCCAGGCAGCAGTCCGGGGCGCAGAAGCTGTCCGGGCATGACATCATGGCCCTGGAGCGGTTCGACCCGGAGACCCGCCACATGATCGTCTTTGACGTCCTCTCCCATGATTCGCCTATGGGCTGGAAAGGGGAGAAAATGCGCCTGTTCCTGACCGAAGCCGGATACAGCCGGGCCTTGGAGAACCAGGAGAAGGGGCACATCAAGATCAGAAACCACGCAAAGGTGCGCTCCGGCCATCTCTCCTACGACCATAAAGACCGGGAGTTATAGGAGCCCTCCCAAAACTGTATCAAAAAGGGTGGAAAATCCCCCGTTTTCCCTTTTGTGAGCCGTGAAAACGGAGCCGCCCATATCTTTCCCTATGCGGGAGTATGGGAGCGTTTCAAGGGGCATTTTTCACGAATACCAACACTTTCAATCTATGAGGAAGGAGGTCATCGGCATGGCAGTATTCCGTATCGAAAAGACCCGTGATTACACGGTCATGTCAAACCACCATCTGCGGAACACGAACCTCTCCCTGAAAGCAAAGGGCCTTCTCTCCCTTATGCTCTCGCTGCCGGAGGGGTGGGATTACACCACAAAGGGGCTCGCCCGTATCTGCAAGGACGGCGTGGACAGCATTTGCGCCGGGGTGCGGGAGCTGGAGGAACAGGGGTATGTGATCCGGGAGCGCGTCCGCAACCAGAACGGGCAACTCGGTTCCATCGAGTACACGATCCTGGAGCAGCCCAGGCCGCCCGAACCTGAACGGGAAAAACCTGGACGGGAAAATCCAGTTCAGGCAAATCCAGTCTTGGATTCCCCTGCCTTGGGAGAACCTGGACAGGAAAACCCCGCACAATTAAATACTAAGAAATCAAGTAAAGAACAATCAAAAACTGATTTATCAAGTACGGAAGGATCAAATCCTATCCCATCAAATCCCCAGCCCCTTACGGGTCTGCCCCCTGCGGGAGCGAGGATAGGAACGGATGGGATGGGCGCCAGAGAAGTTTATCGTGAGGTCATCCTTGACAACATCGGATACGAGTATCTGATCCAGGATAACCACATCGACCGGGAGCAGCTTGACGAGATCGCGGAGCTGATCGTGGACACCGTATGCTCCGCACGAAAGACCATCCGCATCGCTGGGGACGATTACCCGGCGGAGGTAGTCAAATCCCGGTTTATGAAGCTGGACAGCTCCCATGTGCAGTACGTCATGGACTGTATGCGGGAGAACACCACCTACGTCCGCAACATCAAGAAATACCTTCTGGCGGCGCTGTATAACGCCCCGGCGACCATCGGCAATTATTATTCTGCCCTGGTGCAGCACGACATGTACGGGGATGGGAAAAGGGGGCGGGGCTAAATGCAGGAGGAAGTGACCCAGGGCGCCGTGACCCTGATCGTGAACGGCTCAAAGCTGACGGAGCAGGCCTTTGAAAAGGCGGTGAAGAAGTTCCTGGAGGAAGTCCAGAAAAGCAAACAGCCGAAAATCTACCGGGGGAAGCAGACCCTAAAGCAGCTTGCCGGGCAGAACGCGGGCCTCTCCAATATCGAGATATCCGACAAGAATATCAAGGCATTTTCCCGTGTGGCGAAGAAATACCATGTGGATTTCGCTTTGAAGAAGGACACCGCCGCCGAGCAGCCCCGCTACCTGGTGTTCTTCAAGAGCCGGGACGCGGACGCCATCACGGCGGCCTTCCAGGAGTTTGCCGGGAAACGGATGGGCCGGGAGGAAAAGCCCTCCATCCGGGAGCGGCTGAATGAGGCGAGGGAGCAGGCCGCGCAGAAAACGGAGCATAGGAGCATTGACCGGGAGAAAGTGAAGGTCAAAGATCGGAGCGTGCAGAGATGAACATGAAAAAACTTGTTTTGCTGAACCTACCCTATCTCCTGTTCGTGTACCCCTTTGACAAGCTGGCCCAGGCCTTCCGTCTGGCGCCCGGCGCGGACCTCTCCGCAAAGATACTCTCCATCGGGGAGGGATTCGCGGCGGCCTTTGCCTCCGCTGGATTGAGTTTGAACCCTGCGGACCTTCTGATCGGCCTCCTGGGTGCGGCGGCGCTGCGGCTGGCGGTCTGGATGAAGGGGAAGAACGCGAAGAAATACCGCCACGGGAGCGAGTACGGTTCAGCCCGTTGGGGCACCCCGGCCGATATCGCCCCGTTTGTGGATAAGGATTTCTTCAACAATATCCCCATGACGCAGACGGAACGGATCACGATGGCGAGCAGGCCGAAGCAGCCCAAATACGCCAGGAATAAAAATATCCTGGTGATCGGAGGCTCCGGGAGTGGCAAGACCCGGTTCTTTTGCAAGCCTTCCCTCCTGCAAGCCCATTCGTCATACGTCTGTACTGACCCGAAAGGTACCTTGCTGCCGGAGATCGGCTCTTTCCTGGAGCGGAAGAAATACCGGATCAAGTGCTTAAACCTTATCAACTTCAAGAAGTCCATGAGATATAACCCGCTGGCGTACATCCGCTCCGAGAAGGATATCCTGAAGCTGGTAAATGCCCTGATTATGAACACGAAGGGCGAAGGGGAAAAATCTTCCGAAGATTTCTGGGTCAAGGCGGAACGCCTGTATTACTGTGCCCTGATCGGCTACATCTGGTACGAGGCCCCGGAGGAAGAACGGAACTTCATCACCCTCCTGGACCTTATCAACGCCAGCGAAGCCAGGGAAGACGATGAGGAATTTCAAAGCCCCGTGGATATCCTCTTTCAGCAGTTGGAGGAAAAGGACCCGGAGCATTTCGCGGTAAAGCAATATAAAAAGTTCAAGATGGCGGCGGGCAAAACACTGAAAAGCATACTGATTTCCTGCGGGGCCAGGCTTGCCCCATTTGACATAAAAGAGCTCCGGGATCTGATGGAAACGGACGGATTGGAGCTCGACACCCTGGGCGACCGGAAAACGGCGCTGTTCGTTATCATTTCGGACACGGACAGCACTTTCAATTTTGTGGCCGCCCTGATGTACTCGCAATTATTCAACCTGCTCTGCGACAAGGCCGACGACTTCTACGGCGGGCGGCTGCCCGTCCATGTAAGGCTCATTCTGGATGAATTTGCCAACATCGGCCAGATACCCAACTTCGACAAGCTGATCGCAACGATCCGGAGCCGTGAGATATCGGCTTCTATCATTTTGCAGTCGCAGAGCCAGCTAAAGACCATCTACAAGGACGCGGCGGATACCATTGCAGGTAACTGTGACAGCACCTTGTTTTTGGGAGGCAAGGAGAAATCCACGCTCAAGGAGATATCGGAGCTTCTGGGGAAGGAGACCATTGATTCCTACAACCAGTCCGAGAACCGGGGCAGCCAGGTTTCCCACGGCCTCAATTATCAGAAATTAGGAAAGGAGCTGATGACCCAGGACGAACTGGCAGTGATGGACGGAGGCAGGTGTATCTTCATGCTGCGGGGCGTGCGGCCGTTTCTCTCGGAGAAATACGACCTCACAAAGCACCCCAACTACAAGTACACCGCCGACGCCGACCCTAAAAATGTCTTTGACATGGAACGGTACATGAAGAAGCAGCGCGCCGTGGTAAAAGCTGCGGACACCTTCGATGTGTACGAGATCGACGTAAACGAATAAATCAAATACATTTTTAGGAGGATCAAATTTATGGCATTTTTCAACAGCGCAGTAAACGTATTGCAGACTCTCGTGGTGGCCCTGGGCGCAGGTCTTGGTATCTGGGGCGTCATCAACCTTCTGGAAGGTTACGGCCAGGACAACCCGGCCTCCAAAAGCCAGGGCATGAAGCAGCTCATGGCCGGGGGCGGGGTGGCCTTGATCGGCATTACCCTGGTGCCGCTCCTGTCCGGCCTGTTCGGTTAAGCGGCCGGGGGCGTGATCGCTTATGGGCGGCATACTCGACAAGCTCGATGAATGGCTGAGGGAGCTGCTCATCGAGGGGATCACGGGGAACCTGTCGGGCATGTTCGATACGGTCAATACCAAAGTAGGCGAGATCGCCGGGGAAGTGGGGCAGACGCCGCTGGCATGGAACAGCGGCGTCTTTTCCATGATACGGAACCTCTCCGAAACGGTGATCGTGCCGATCGCCGGGGTCATCCTTACCTTTGTGATGTGCTATGAGCTGATCCAGCTCGTGGCGGAAAAGAACAACATGCACGACGTGGATACCTGGATGTTCTTCAAGTGGATTTTCAAGACCTTCTGCGCGGTGCTGATCGTGACGAACACCTGGAACATCGTCATGGGTATCTTCGATATCGGACAGAGCGTGGTGAACAGCAGCGCCGGGGTCATCATCGGGGAGACCTCCATCGACATTTCCTCTGTCATCACGGATATGGAGGCGCAGCTGGAGACCCTGGGCACCGGGGAGCTGTTCGGGCTGTGGTTCCAGTCCCTCTTTGTGGGGCTTACCATGAACGCCCTCTCCATCTGTATCATGTTAGTCATCTACGGCCGGATGATCGAGGTGTATTTAACGACTTCGATTGGTCCGATCCCCCTTGCCACGATGACGAACCGGGACTGGGGCCAGACGGGGCAGAATTATCTAAAGTCTTTGTTCGCCCTGGCGTTCCAGGCGTTTCTTATCATGGTCTGCGTGGGTATCTATTCGGTGCTGGTCCAGGGGATCGCCACAAGCGGCGACCTGTCCGGTGCGATATGGTCCTGCATGGGGTACACGGTGCTTTTATGCTTCGCGCTCTTTAAGACGGGCAGCCTCTCAAAGAGCCTGTTCGGGGCGCATTAAACGGATATTTTTCTATGATTGGAGGCTTGATAGCTTGGCGTATGTAACGGTCCCGAAGGACCTGA
This sequence comes from bacterium, assembly GCA_963601915.1. Lineage (GTDB taxonomy): Bacteria > Bacillota > Clostridia > Oscillospirales > Butyricicoccaceae > Butyricicoccus_A. Next base: position 39,652 of record CAVCGL010000010.1, read on the forward strand.
CAAAAGTAAAAAGCAAGGTGCTGTTTGGCTTGACCCGGCGGCAGCTTGTGTGTTTCGGGGCGGCGGTGCTTGTAGGAGTGCCGCTTTTCTTTTTGCTCCGAAAATCGGTGGGCTCCAGCCCCGCCACGTTTGCAATGATCGTGGTCATGCTGCCCTTATTCCTGCTCGCCATGTATGAGCGCCACGGGCAGCCCTTGGAGGTGGTGGCGGGCCAGGTCATCCAGACCGCCTTCCTCCGTCCGAAGGAGCGGCCATATATGACGAATAACTTTTACGCCGCCGTGGAGCGGCAGATTCAGGTGGAAAAGGAGGTGAAGGCCATTGTTCAGAAAGCGAAAGCAAGGGCCGCAGGCAAGACCGGCAGCCGGGAAGGTAAAGCTGACCGCCGCGGAAAAGCGTGAGATCAGGAAGGTCATCGAAACGGCCAGGGGCGACGGGAAGCCCCATTCGGCCCAGGATACCTTACCCTTCCAGCAGATGTACCCGGACGGGCTGTGCAGGCTGGACGATACGACATGGAGCCGGTGCATTGAATTTGAGGATGTGAATTACCAGCTCGCCCAGAAGGACGACCAGACCGCCATCTTTGAGGCGCTGTGCGATATGTATAACGCCCATGATTCCTCTATCGGCATGGAGTTATCCCTTGTATGCCGGAGGGTGAATAAAGCGGATTTCCGCAAAAGAATTGAGATCGCCGCCCAGGGGGACCCCTTCGACGGGGTACGCGCCCTCTACACGGATATGCTCCGGGGGCAGCTCGAACACGGCAACAACGGCATGGTAAAGACAAAGTTCCTGGTGCTTACGATCGAGGCGAAGAACATCCGGGAGGCAAGGGCGAGGTTTTCCCGGATCACCCTGGACGCCCTGAACTGCTTCAAGGCAATGGGCGCCCTGGCAAAAGCCCTGGACGGGAAGGAATGGCTGGCGGTGCTGCATGGCGTCCTCCACCCGGACGGGGAACGGTTCTCCTTTGAGTGGGAATGGCTGGCGCCCTCCGGCCTCCATGTAAAAGATTTCATCGTGCCGTCCTCCTTCCGCTTCGGGGAGGCAAGGCGCTTCCGCATGAGCGGCCGGTTCGGGGCGGTGAGCTTTTTGCAGGTCACGGCGCCGGAGCTCAATGACCGGCTCCTGGCGGACCTGCTGGATACGGACGGGACCATCTTTGTGAGCCTCCATATCCGCAGCATGGACCAGAACGAGGCGATCAAGACGGTCAAGCGCAAGATCACCGACATTGACAGCATGAAGATCGACGCCCAGAAGAAGGCGGCGCGGGAAGGGTTCGATATCGACATCATCCCCTCCGATATCGCCACCTACGCGGGGGAGGCAAAGAACATCCTCCGGGATTTGCGGACCAGGAATGAGCGGATGTTCCTGATGACCTTCCTGGTGGTGAATATCGCGGACACGAAGCAGAAGCTGGAAAACGATATCTTCCGGGCGTCCTCCGTGGCGCAGAAGCACAACTGCCACCTGGTACGGCTGGACTTCCAGCAGGAGCAGGGACTTGTGTCTGCCCTCCCTCTTGGTGTGAACCAGATCAATATTCAGCGGGGGCTTACCACTTCCTCCGTCGCTATCTTTGTGCCCTTTATCTCCCAGGAGCTTTTCCAGGGCGGCGAGGCGCTGTACTACGGGCTGAACGCCACTTCCGGCAACATGATCCTGGCGGACAGAAAGCAGCTCAAGACGCCAAACGGCCTGATCCTGGGCACGCCGGGCAGCGGCAAGTCCTTCTCCGCAAAGCGGGAGATTTTGAACGTGTTCCTGGTGACGAAGGACGATATCATTGTCTGCGACCCGGAGGCGGAGTATTTCCCTCTGGTCCACCGCCTGGGCGGGCAGGTCATCAAGATATCCCCTACCAGCAATCAATATGTGAACCCGATGGATATGAGCCTCAATTATTCCGAGGATGATAACCCCCTGGCCTTGAAATCCGATTTTATCCTGTCCTTCTGTGAGCTGGCGGCGGGCGGCAGGAACGGCCTGGAGCCGGTGGAGAAAACGGTGATCGACCGGGCGGTCCGTGTGGTGTACCGCCCCTACCTGGCGGACCCGAAGCCGGAAAACGTCCCCATCCTGGAGGATCTGTACGACGAGATCAGGCGGCAGCCGGAGCCGGAGGCGCAGCGGATCGCCGCCGCCCTGGAGCTCTATGTGCATGGTTCGCTCAACGTGTTCAACCATCGGACGAATGTGGATATCAACAACCGGCTGGTGTGCTTTGATATCAAGGAATTGGGGAAACAGCTCAAAAACCTGGGGATGTTAGTCATCCAGGACCAGGTGTGGAACCGGGTCACGGTGAACCGGGGCGAAGGGAAATCCACACGGTACTATGTGGATGAATTTCACCTTCTGCTCCGTGGCGAAGTAGGTTCCTGGAGCGTGGAGATTTGGAAACGGTTCCGAAAATGGGGCGGCATACCGACTGGTATCACCCAGAACATCAAGGACCTCCTGGCCTCTGCGGAGATCGAGAACATCTTTGAGAACAGCGATTTTATCTATCTTCTGAACCAGGCCAGCGGCGACCGGAAGATACTCTGTGAGCGCCTGAACATCTCCACCCAGCAGGCAGCGCATATCAGTAATTCCGGCCCTGGCGAGGGATTGATCCTGTTTGGCAGCGTGATCCTGCCCTTTGTGGACCACTTCCCCCAGGACAATGAGCTGTATGGCATTATGACGACCCGGTTATCCGACATTTCCGGGCAGAAGCAGTCACCGATGGACGCACCGGAGGAAACGGCGCGTGAATCAGAAACAGGAGGTTACGATGGAATACCTGAAAGCGACAGCATTTAAGAACAGTGAGTTTGGCAGCGTCCGTATCATCGAGGATGAAGGGAGGCTGCTTTTTTGCGGGGCGGATGTGGCCTTTGCCCTGGGCTATAAGAACGCAAGCAAGGCATTGAGCGACCACTGCAAGGGGGTAACGAAACGTTATACCCTTACGGCGGGAGGGCGGCAAAGCCTTTCCTTCATCACGGAGGGCGACGTGTACCGCCTGATCGTCCACAGCCGCCTCCCCGGTGCGGAGCGGTTTGAAAAATGGGTGTTTGAGGAAGTGCTCCCCGCCATCCGAAGAACCGGGGGCTACATGACTTCCTCCCTCCTGGAGCAGGCGAAGGCAGACCCGGACGTCCTCCTGCGGTTCGCGGGGGAGCTCCTGGCGGAGCATGAAAAAAATGAGCGCCTTTCCCATGAGGTATCTTCCCTCCGTCCGAAAGCGGATTATTACGATACCTTTATCCATCCCGGCGACTGTACCAACCTCCGGGCCACGGCGAAGGAGCTTGGGATCGGGGAGCGGGCCTTCTGCCGGTTCCTGATGGACGCGGGATTTCTGTACCGCTGCCCGGCCGGGTACCTGCTCCCCTACGCGAAGCCCTCCAACAAGGGGCTGTTTAAGGTAAAGGATTTTGTGGCGGAGAACGGCCACTTCGGGCAGCAGACCGTCATCACGCCCCAGGGCAAGGCGCTGCTGCGTATGCTTCTGCATGAAAACTGAAAGGAGATTCTGATTATGAGCAAAGACAAGATTTACCGGATGGACCAGGCCCCGGAGGATACCGGGGAGGATTTTGAGGCGGCCGCTTTTACGGCGCTGTTGGAGGATATGGCGGGGAAAGCCCGTTTCCTTGCGGAAACGCTGGATATCCTGGCGGGGATTGCGGAGGATGATCCCGATTGCGGGGAGGATTTCATGTGTACCCCGGAGGACGATATGGAGACCGATATGGAGCCGGAAACGGATATCTTCCTGATCCCCGGCGGCGCCTTTCGTCTGCTGGTGGGCGACCTGTATGACCTGTACGTCCGGCACTTCTCCCTGGAGCGGAGGCTGGCGGGGGCGGCGACGGAAAAGGAGTTCCGAAAAATCCAGAAGAACGCCTCCGGGTATGAGCGGCTGGCGAAGCGCCTCTGCCGCCGGTGGGGGCTCCCGAAGGACGGGGAGGAACCCTGGGCCTATGACACGCTGGAAGAAAGCCTCCGAAAAAATATCCTGACCCCGGCGTATCCGGCGGGCAGCCATGAGTGAGCTGACCCATGTGAGCCTGTTCTCCGGCATTGGCGGCCTGGACCTGGCGGCGGAGGCGGCCGGGTTCAGGACCGTCTGCCAGTGCGAATGGGCCGACTATCCCTATTCCGTCCTGGAAAAGCACTGGCCGGACGTGCCGAGGTTCCGGGACATTACCACATTCAATAAGGAGGCGTTTTTTGAAAAGACAGGACTTGAAACCGTCACCGTCATCTCCGGGGGCTTCCCCTGCCAGCCCTTCTCCACCGCAGGAAGAAGGAAAGGCTTTGCGGATGAACGCTACTTATGGCCGGAGATGTGCAGAATTATTGCCGAGCTGCGGCCCCGTTGGGTGCTTGGGGAAAATGTTGCTGGCTTCATCAATATGGGGCTCGACAAAACGATCTTTGACCTGGCAAAAGCGGGATACGCTGTTCTCCCATTCGTATTTCCGGCTTGCGGCGTCGGCGCATGGCATGAGCGCCAGCGAACTTTTATCGTCGCGGCTGATGTTTCCCACGCCCCTTGCCTCCGACAACAACACCGCCAGGGACGCGGCAAGCCTGGATGTGTACCTGTCGGACAATGGGATTTTCCGAAAAAGGAACAAAAACGGGGCGGTCTGGAGCCTCAGCCTGTCGGCGGCGGTGTTCTACCTGACGCCAGTTGCGTCGGACGGGTTCCGCTCGACATTGAAGCCCTCAGCCTACGCCCCGGAGAAGAAGGACCGGAACTTATCCGCCCAGGTGATCTTCCAGGAGAAGCCGGAGCTGGACACGATGGCGCTCAACCCGGACTGGGTGGAATGGCTCATGGGATTCCCGAAGGGATGGACGGACGTATCCTCTGGCGGCGGGAGCCCGACGGGGTCCCCCGCATGACAGAGCGGATGGACGGGCGGGCCCTGCGGCTGAAAACTTTGGGGAACGCGGTCTGCCCTCCCCAGGCATACCCCATCTTCCGCTATATCTCCATGATCGAAACGGGGGCCTGCTATGATATCTGCCCCTATGGGAAGGACGGTGAAGCAACATGAAGGAAGTAAAAGCAACTGAAAAGGTCACGCAGAAAATGACCCGTGACGGCGCGGTGTCGGAAAACCTTGCCACGGGCGAGGTGACGAATATCAGTGGGCGGGAGGCGGAAGCCGGCCTCTCCGCTGGCCGGGAGCCGGTGGATATGGCGGAGGCCGCGGCGGAGCGTGCGGCAGACGCGCATGGGCGGCGCAAGGCGAAGCAGGCGGCCAGATCGGAGGCGGAAACGGTCCGGGAAGGATCGGCGGCCAGGGGGCGCCCTTCCTCCCGGCTGCAATTCACCGACGAGGAACGGGCTGCCCCGGATTTGCGGAAAGCGATCCGGCGGTCTGATAAGGCGGCGGATAAGCTGGACGCGGCGAAGGAGGCCATCCCCACAAGGAAGGTATTAAAAACAGAGCGCGTCTTTGATGAAGCTGCCGGGAAAGGCAGGACCCGCCTCCGCTTTGAGGAAGTGGAGAAGAAACCAAACGGCCACCTGCGGCACAATCCTCTTTCCCGTCCGGTCCAGGAGCTACGGGCCGCCGCACATGGGGAGGTCCGCAAGGCGGAGCATGAAAATGTGGGCGTGGAGGCCGGGCACAAAGGCGAGGAACTGATGGAGCGTGGAGCCGCCCATACCGCAGGACGGATTCGGGAGGGTATCCGCGAGCACCGCTTGAAGCCCTGGCGGGATGCGGCGAGGGCGGAAAAGGCCGCCATGAAAGCAAACGCCGATTTCCGCTATCAGAAAGCCCTCCATGACGACCCGGCCCTGGCCGCCTCCAACCTGGTCTCCCGGTATTTGCAGAAGAAGCGTATCCAGAGGAATTACGCGAAGGAGGTCCGGCAGGCGGAGAAAACGGCAAAGAATACGGCGGCCGCCACAAAGAGCGCGGCGCAGAAAGCGAAGGACGCCTTCAAGGAAACCTTTGTTTATATCAAGCACCATAGCCGGGCGGTCCTGCTCATTATCGGGATCGGCGCCTGCGTGGGCCTCCTGTTCGGTGGGATGTCCTCCTGCTCCATCCTGGGCGGCTCCGGGGTGAGCGGGGTATTTATGACCTCCTATCTCTCCGAGGACGCAGACATGCTGGCGGCGGAGGCGGCCTACGCGGATTTGGAGGCGGAGCTTCAAGACGAGCTGGACAACTACGAATCGTATCATCCCGACTACGATGAATACCGCTTCGATCTGGACGAGATCGGCCATGACCCCTATGTGCTGATCTCCATCCTGTCGGCCTTCCATGAGGGCGTGTTTACTATCAGCGAGGTCCAGGGCGAATTGCAGGAGCTTTTTGACCGGCAGTACACGCTCACCCAGACCGTGACCGTGGAGGTGCGCTACCGGACGGAAACGCGGATCGGCACCCGGACCGTGACAGACCCGGACACCGGGGAGACCTCCACCGAGGAATACGAGTATGAGGTAGAGGTGCCCTATGATTATTACATCTGCACCGTGACCCTGGAGAATTTCGACCTTTCCCATCTGCCGGTTTACCTGATGGACGAGGAACAGCTTTCCCTGTATGCGGCCTACATGAGCACCCTGGGGAACCGGCCGGACCTGTTCGGTGGCGGGGAATATCCCAACGCCTCCACCTTGCAGGAACCCACCTATTACGATATCCCCCCGGAGGCCCTGGAGGATGAAACCTTTGCGGCCATGATCGCCGAAGCGGAGAAATTCTTAGGTTATCCGTATGTGTGGGGCGGATCGTCCCCTTCCACTTCCTTTGACTGTTCCGGGTTCGTGTCCTGGGTCATCAATCATTCGGGATGGAACGTGGGCCGCCTGGGAGCCCAGGGGCTTTACAACATCTGCACCCCGGTATCCAGTTCCCAGGCGAAGCCCGGCGACCTGATTTTCTTTGTAGGGACCTACGACACGGCGGGCGTCTCCCATGTGGGTATCTATGTGGGCGGCGGAATGATGATCCACTGTGGATCGCCGATTTCCTACACAAGTATCAATACAAGTTACTGGCAGGCTCATTACTTTAGTTTTGGCCGTTTACCATGAGGGAGCGGCAGCACATTTATAACCGGAAAGGAGTTTTTAGCACATGGCAACTGTTGAAAAAATCCGCAATGATATTGCGAAAACGAAGGACAAGATCGCCGAGCAGCAGAAAAAGCTGCGAGCATTGGAGGCGCAGCTCGCGGAGGAAGAAAACCTGGAGATCGTCCGCATGGTAAAGGCCGTGAAGATGGATAACCGGGAGCTGACCGCCTTCCTGAAGGCCTACGCAAGCGGCCTTATCACGCTGCCGGAGGATATGCTGGCGGAGGCCGGCGGCGCGGACAACAACGAAACGGAGGAACAGGAATATGAGGAATAAGATGCTTTCGCGGCTCATGGCCGCATTTCTGGCGGCGGCGCTGTGCGTCCCCGCTTTTTCCATCCCCGCCCTTGCCTATGGCGGCGGGGACAGTGAGGACCAGACCGTGGAGGTCACGGGCGGACTGGAACCGGAGGAAACCGCTTCGGAGGATACGAACGAGGCAGAGGGTGACACCTCTTTGACAGATGGGGATATCGCTTCCCTGCTGTCTGCCCTGTCCGGCTTCCAGGTGAGCGTGACGGAGGACGGTATCCAGGTCAGCGGCGGTGAGGATGGGACCGGAAAGACCGGGACTGTGACGACGAATGGCGGGAACCTGAACGTCCGCACCGGGGCGGGGCTTGACAATGACGCCTTCACACAATTACCCAACGGGGCCACCGTGGAGGTCATCGGGGAGGATGGAGACTGGATTCAGATACTCCTGCCGGAGCGCGTGGGCTATGTCCATTCGGACTACCTGACCGTTTCTGACGGCGGATCGGAGGCTGGCGGGGACAGCTTCTCCCTCTCTTTGGGTGAGGACGAGATCGCCTCCCTGCTGGAGCTGTTCACGGGCGGGACGGGTTCTGCCCTGACCCCGGACGGGAACCTGACGCTCCTTGACGATATCGGCAGCACAACCGCCTCCGGCAAGCAGTTCATCACCGTGGAGACCAAAAACGGGAATGTCTTTTACCTTATCATCGACCGGGACGACGAGGGCGAGGAAACGGTACACTTTCTGAACCAGGTGGATGAAGCCGACCTCCTGGCGCTCATGGATGAAGAAGGGACGGCGGAGGCGGCCATCGTCTGCACCTGTACGGAGAAATGCGCGGCGGGATCCGTCAACACTTCCTGCCCGGTCTGCGCCTCCAACATGACGGAGTGTACGGGCAAGGAGGCCGCCGCCGAGGAAATGGAGCCCACCGGCGAGCCGGAGGAAACCGCGGAGGAAACAAAGGGCGGCATGGGCGCGCTCCTGGCGGTGCTCCTGCTTTTGGGAGCCGGGGGCGGCGCGGCGGCCTATTTCCTGGTGCTGAAACCGAAGCAGGGGAAGAAGGTGCCCTCTGACCTGGACGATCTGGATTTGGAGGACGAGGAAGAATTTCTGAATGAAGATGAAGAAACGGAGGAAACCGAATGAAGTTAGTGATCTGTGAGAAACCGAGTGTTGGAAAATCCATCGCGTCGGCCCTGGGTGTAACATCCAGGGCCGATGGCTTTTATGAGGGGAATGGCCTGATCGTGTCCTGGTGCGTGGGGCACCTGGTATCCCCGATGGACGCGGCGGGGTATGACGAGCGTTTCAAAAAGTGGCGCTATGACGACCTCCCCATCCTCCCGGAGCCCTTCCGCTATGTGCTTGCACCCGGCAAGGAGGATGTGTTCCAGAACGTGAAGCGCCTTATGGAGCGGGAGGATGTGACCGAGATCGTCAATGCCTGTGACGCGGGGCGGGAAGGCGAGCTGATCTTCCGGCTGGTGTATGAGATGGCGGGCTGTAAAAAGCCGGTCCTCCGCCTCTGGATTTCCTCGATGGAGGACATGGCGATCCGGGAGGGCTTTTCCGACCTGCGCCCCGGCGCCGACTATGACTCCCTCTATCAGTCTGCCTTGTGCCGCCAGAAAGCGGACTGGCTGGTGGGGATCAATGCCACAAGGCTTTTCTCCGTCCTCTACCACCGGACCCTGAACGTGGGGCGGGTGCAGACGCCCACCCTGGCAATGTTGGCGGAGCGGGACGCGAAGATCGGCGGCTTCCAGAAGGAGAAATACCATCATGTGCAGCTGAAGGTGGGCGGGGCCGAGGCGGTGTCGGAGAAGATCACCGACCAGGCGGAGGCGGAACGTGTCAAAGATTCCTGCGCCGGTGCGTCTACTATCTGTACCTCCGTGGTCCGGGAGCAGAAAAAGGAGCAGCCCCCGAAGCTCTATGACCTGACGACCTTACAGCGGGAGGCGAACCGGATGTTCGGCTACACGGCGAAGCAGACCCTGGACTACGCCCAGAGCCTCTATGAAAAGAAGCTGCTGACCTATCCCCGGACGGACAGCCGGTATCTCACCGCTGATATGGCGGAAACGGCCTCCTGTGTGATCCACATGGCGGCGAAGGTGCCGCCCTTTGACGGGTGCGCCAGCTTCTTCCCACTGGTGGAGGTTCTTGTTTCTGACAAGGACGTGTCCGACCATCACGCCATTATCCCCACGATGGAGACCGAAAAGGCGGATATCAAGGGGCTGCCCGTGGGGGAAAGAAACCTGTTCCTTCTGGTCTGCTGCAAGCTGCTGTGCGCGGCGGCGGAGCCCCATGTTTATGAAACGGTCACGGCCTCCTTCTCCTGCGGCGGCCATTCCTTCACGGCGAAGGGAAAGCACACGGTATCCGAGGGCTGGCGGGAGATCGACCGCATTTTCCGCTCCTTCCTGAAGGAGAAGCAGGCAGACGACGAAAGCGGTAGCCTTCCTAATTTTACGGAGGGGCAGGCCTTTGAGGGTGTGGAGGCCGTTATCACGGAGCATTTCACTTCCCCGCCGAAGCCCTACACGGAGGATACGCTTCTGGCCGCCATGGAGCGGGCCGGGGCGGAGGACATCCCCAACGAAGCGGAGCGGAAGGGCCTGGGGACCCCGGCGACCAGGGCGGCGGTCATTGAAAAGCTGGTGTCGGCCGGGTTCGTGGAGCGAAAAGGCAAGAGCCTGATCCCCACAAAAGCCGGTATCAACCTGGTATCCGTCCTGCCGGAGCCGCTGGCCTCCCCCATGCTCACCGCGGAATGGGAGCAGCGCCTTCTTGCGGTGGCGAAGGGCGACGCCGATCCCGGCGCGTTCCTGGAGGATATCCGGGAAATGGTGACGGGGCTGGTAAAGGATTATTCTCAGGTGTCCGAGGAAGGGCAAAAGCTGTTCGCCCCGGAGAAGGAAGTGATCGGCACCTGTCCCCGCTGCGGCCAGCCGGTCTATGAGGGAAAGAAAAACTTCTCCTGTTCCGACCGCTCCTGTGGGTTCGTCCTCTGGAAGAATGACCGCTTCTGGACCTCCCGGAAGAAGGAGCTGACAAAGAAGATGGCGGCCGACCTTCTGAAAAAGGGCCGTACCAATGTCAGAGGGATGTGGTCTGAAAAGAAGGGCACGACCTATGACGCGGCGGTGATCCTGGATGACACGGGCGGAAAATATATCAATTTCAAGCTGGAATTTCCGAAACGGAAAAGCAGATAAGGAGGTGCTGACCTATGCCGCAATATGAGTATGACAAGGATTATCCCTTTGCTGCCTTCATTACCAACTTAGGCAAGTACAACGAGGGCGAGCTTGTGGGCGAGTGGGTGAAGTTCCCTACCACCGCCGAGGAAATGAAAAAGGTCTTTGACCGGATCGGGATCGGCCAGAAGGACGACTTCGGGCAGCCCTACGAGGAATGGTTCATCACGGACTATGACTGTTATGTGGACGGCCTCTATGACAAGCTGGGTGAATATGAAAACCTGGATGAATTGAATTACCTGGCGTCGAAGCTGGATGAAATGGACCAGGGCGAGTATGAGCAGTTCCAGGCCGCTATGGAGATCGGCGACCATTCCGGCAGCGTGCAGGAGATCATCAACCTTACCGACAACCTGGATTGCTACGATGTGTACCCCGGTATCCATGACTACGACGACCTGGGCCGGTATTACATCGACGATCTGGACGCCATGCAGGTGCCGGAGCATTTGAAAAATTACATCGACTATGAGGCATACGGCCGGGATGTTGCACTTGATGAAGGCGGCGACTTCACCGATCTTGGGTATGTGCGGGATACGGGCAGCTCCTTCCATGAGTATTACGACGGGGAGCGCGGCAGTATCCCGGAGGAATACCGGGTGATGACTTTCCAGGACGATATCCCCGAAGAAGAATTGTCCGAGTGGGCCATGGATATCGCCTTTGACATGGACGAATATTTCCGGCAGAACGATCCCCAGTATGCGGCGGAGCACCCGGAGGCGCACGCGGCGAAGGAGGAAATCTACGAAAACCTGATGGCCGGGCGCATTTCCGCCCTGGATGAAAAACTGGCGGCCCTGGGGCAGACCCAGGACGACTACCTTCCTTCTGAGATCGAAAAGTTTAAGGACGCTTCCGGGTATGAGGAATCTTTGGATACCCCTGCAGAGCCGATACAGGAGGGACCGTCCCAGGAGGCCAGCTTCTCCATTTACCAACTGAAACATGGGGATGAAACGCTGGATTACCGCTTTGAGCCGCTGGACAGTATCCACCGCAACGGCCTTTCTGTCGATCCGGCGAATTATGAGCTGGTCTACACGGCGCCGCTGACGGAGCGGGACAGCCTGGAAAGCATTTATACCCGGTTCAATGTGGACCGCCCGGCAGACTTCACGGGGCACTCTCTGTCCATATCGGATATCGTGGTGCTTCACGAAAACGGCCAGGATACCGCCCATTACTGTGACCGCTTCGGCTTCTCCCAGGTGCCGGAGTTTTTGCAGGAGAGGCAGGCGGAGCTTACCCCGGATGCCCTGGAGACCGGCGAAACGGTTCGGACGCCCAGGGGCAGCTTCTATGTGACCGCCATGAGCCGGGAGCAGATGGAGGCCGCCGGGTACGGCCTCCACCATCAGTCCGATGATGGGAAATACCTGATTATGGGGAACGGCACACGGGCCTTTGCTGTCCTGGCGGAGCAGCCCCAGGAGAAGGACAATCCCCTCCGTACCGCGGAAATGACCCTGGAGGATGACTACGGCATGATCGACGGGGTTATCAACAACGGCAGGCGCGGGGAAGAAGTGGAGAAGGCGAAGGAGGCCGCCGCCAGGGGCGGACCGGAGAAAAAGCCCTCCATCCGGGAGAGGCTGGAGGACGCGAGGCGGGAATGTGCGGACCGCAAGCCCCCGGAGGCAAAACGCCCCGGCCGTGACGCGCCGGAGCATGGCAGCCTATGAGCAGGAGCAAGAAATGGAGGCTGGAATGGTCCTTCTTCCTGGATGAAAGCGGCAGGCGGAAATATAACAAGGTCTGCCAGGGCTGCGCCCATGACTGCAAGCAGAGCTTCCGGGCGGCGCTGGTAGCCTGCCCCCATTACCTCTCCAAACGCTCAAAAAAGTGCGGGAATAAGGGTTGAAAATGAGCCTGAAAATCCCTTGTATCGGCTTTTGAGGGAGCAGCCCTTATGTTTCCCCATGTGCCGGGTTCTCCCTGGTACGGAGGGGAAAAAACCTCTTTTCGTACACTTCCCATGACAGAAAAACGGGAGGACAGCTTCTCGGTTCGTCCGAGGGCTGTCCTCCCGCTCTTTTTTTGTTCACCGGATGGCGCCCGCTCTCCGGGCTTCCGCTTCCAGGCCGTCCACTTCGTCAAACGTGTAGTTTTCCAGAAATTCACTTATGCTCCGGTATCCTGTCTGTGTTCCGATATAGCAGTAAAGCCATTCTTCGGATACGCGTAGCTTCTTTGTGGGCCACTCCCCAATAGCGTCCGGTTCGGTGGCCCCGTCATTGTAAACTTCGATTTCTACCATAGTAATCCTCCTGTATATCTTGTTGTATGATGGATAGGAAAGGATAGGATAGGATGGATTTTCGCCGCAGTAGGCGTTGTGGGAATGTGCGTAAACCGGCAGGTACGCGGAAGCTGTGGGAAACCTGTTTGCAGGCTGTGGGAAAGGGCCTGTCCTTTTCCATCGGGCTGTGAATGGGTTTTCCATCGGCGGGAGCGCCGGTTTTCCACATTTCCATGACGCTTTTTTATCCAACGATCAGGCGGTATGCGGTCAGGGGCACATAGCAGGCCGCCACAAGGAGCCGCCAGATTAAGACGAAGCCGCCAATCACACCGCCCAGGATGAAGTTCAGGGCGAACAGCGCGATCCCGCCGCCCAGGGAGCCGCCGCCCGGCACGATCCATACGCACATCCGATGGAGGCCGAAGGGCAGGCCGCAGAGAATCCAGAGCCGCACATAGTCCAGCTCCCCGCCCTCCATGCAGGCGGATTTGAAGATACAATATAAAAGCAGGGCCGCCGCTGCGGGCAGCACGCTCTTTTTGAAAAATTCCCTGACCGCTTCACTTCTTGTCATTTTGCAAAACCTCCTTCCATGCCTCCATTATACCGAAAGACGAGTGCCGCGCCCAGCGCGTCAGGGAAATCATTTGCTAACATTCTGCAAACATGGGCGTTTTTCTGTCCGGCGTTCCTCTCGGAGCCGTAGGTATTCTTTATGTCCTCCGTCTATGATCCGGGCGATATCCTCCGCCCTATACCGTTTCTCGGTCTCGCCGGAGACAGCGGCGATTGCCAGGGCGCACTTGACGGCTTGGGATAAATGGAAGTCTGCTTCCTCCCGCTTGGTGGGCCATCCCCCGGAGGGTCCTTCCCCTGAGCGGTGCAGCGTATCCGCAAGGAAACTCAGTTCCTCCAAAATGCGTCCGCTCTTTTCCGCGAACCATCCCCTCATGTCGTTGGGATTGCCGGATACGGTGATGGTGATCTCCTACTTTTCTTTCATAGTCTCTTTCATGGTGTTACCTCCTGAAAATTTGTGTTGTAGGCGGCGGCTATTCCAGCTCATGCCGCCTCTGCTGTTCCTGTTCCCTTGGTACGGCAAGGAGGGCGTCCACGTTCTGCCGGACGGTGCCGATCTCCTGGGCCTCGCTCCGGGCGGTCCGGTATTCAGCTAACAGCGTCTCCTTCTGTTCGGCGAGTGCGGCAAGCTCCTTCTTCATGCCCTCCGTGGTCGGAACCGGGACGGCGCCCATCCGTTTCAGCTCCCTGGCGGCGGCCTCAAACAGGATGATCTCGCTCTCATGGCCCCGGAGGAATTTTTCCCGGTCCCTGGATTTGCGGTACTGGTCGTAGACCGGCTTTAGCTGGCGGTAGGTGGCGGCGTGCTTGCTCACAAGGGAAAGCTCCGCTGTCCGGGCCTCTATTGCCTTAATGGAGGCCTGGGCGCTGTCCCGCTTCTCCGTGGCGGCGGCCAGCTTCCTTTCCAGTTCCTCGTAGCTGTTGATCCCATGCTCCGTCAGGTAGTTCATGGTCTTTGCCGCCTGTTTCAGATTGTTCAGCTTCGCCCAGTGCGCGAACCCGGCGCTCTGCTGTGCCTTGATATTGTTCTGGATATCAATGAGCAGGCTGATCCGTCCGTCACGCTGCTTGGGCTGTTTGGATGGCCGGGAGCGTCCGGCGATCCGGGCGGCAACGGCTTCCTCCGTGTAGTCCGCGCCCAGGGTCTTCATCCGGGTAAACCGTTCCTGATCGGAGGCCCGGCAGGAAATGTATTTCCCCCGCTTGATCTCGTATCCTTCCCTCTGCAGGCGGAGCAGCAGATCATCCAGGTCGTCGGAGACGGGGATCAGGCGGTCGATGGCCGCTTTCAGCTTCGCCTTGTAGCTGGTCCCGGTCTGGGCCGCCTGGTGTTCGATGTAGCTCTTGCCTTTCTCCTTTCCGGGAATGATGACGGAAAGGCCGTGTTCCTTGCAGATACGGTCGCTGGTGCGGCGGATATAGTGGTAGCTCCGCTTGTTGGAATGGTAGTGCTTGTGATCCGTGAAGCTGACCGCATTGAAGATCAGGTGGTTATGGATGTGCCCCTTGTCTATGTGGGTGGTAAGGACAAACTCATATTTGCCGCCTAGGATTTCCTTTGCGAGCTCCATCCCGATCTCATGGGCTTCCTCCGGCGTCACCTCCCCAGGCTCAAACGCCTGGATCAGATGGCGGCCCAGGTGGGAGCCCTTGTCGATGGAGTGGCGGCGGGTCCATTCAAACTCGATATCCGCGGTCTCGGCGGTGCAGCCATAGGAGGATACCAGCAGCTTCCCGTCCGTTTTCTCCGGGTTGCAGATATAGTCGATGGCCGCTTTCAGCGTTGACTTGATAGGATGCGTCTTTGTAACTGCCATATCTCATCCAGCCTTTCCCGGATTTCCTCCATATCCGCCTGATACGGGGATCCCCCGGCATTGATCCGTTTGGCGATTTGATTGATATTCCGTCCAATGGCGGAGAGCTCGGCGGTGAATGCCTTGATATCCGCGGTGTCAGTGTAAATGATATATCCGTCGATCGCCATCTTCCGAAGGTATGCGCCATAGCGCCTTGTGGGGAGCTGGGCCATCTTCTCGTCAATGAGCCGCTTTTCTTCCTCCGTGACATAAAATTTCATTTGGATGTTGCGCTTCCGGTTCGCCATGCTCCGCCTCCGTTTCTCATAAGGGTCTGGGATATCCCAGCAAGCATTTTTCATTTTCGGGCAAGGGACCTGAAAATCCGAAAAATCGCAAACGAGTACTCGGTTGCTGTGCTTGCTATCAAGACCCTACCTTCTATTTTCCCTCTGCTAATACTACAATTCGGAGCGGAAATTTTGGCTTTTCATATAAGCAAATTATTGGATGGGTGGCAGCATTTTTCGAGTATTTGGCTATTTGGAAGGATATAAAGACGATACTGAAAAACAAATTGTTCATTTGGAGCGAAAATGCCGTTTTGGAGAGGAAACAGGTAGGCATATCTGATATACTGAAAGCTGGTTAGCTTAATCTAACCAAGAAAGTACAATAGGAGGATCGTACAATGAATAAACTACAAGGGAAAGACCTTATCAATGTTGGAATTTTCACCGCTATCTATTTTGTGGTGATGATGGCTATTGCCATGCTGGGATTTATCCCTATTTTCCTTCCGCTCTTGATCGTGCTGGTTCCGCTGGTCGGCGGGATTGTGATGATGTTGTATTATTCCAAAGTTCAGAAATTTGGAATGGTATCTCTGACCGGCTTAATCTGCGGCATTTTGATGTTGCTGACTGGAATGGGATACTGGAGCATTATTACAGGTCTTGTTTTTGGGGTTCTTGCTGATTTGGTTCTGAAGTCCGGTGATTATAAAAGCGCAAAGAAAGGAATTATTTCTCATGGTGTTTTCTCCATGTGGATTATCGGTAATTATATTCCTGTCGTTGTAACACGGGATAGTTATTATCAACAGCTGATCAGCGGTTATGGTCAGGAATATGCTGACGCGATTATGGGGTACATCTCCGCATATACACTTCCGATTCTTTTGATTGCGGGATTTGTTTGCGGTATGATTGGCGGTGTCATAGGTCAGAAAATTTTCAAGAAGCATTTCAAGCGGGCAGGCATTGCGTAATGCGACGCGAACTGTTAGCAAGCCAGAAAAATGAAAAAGGGCTGTCATTAGACCCTCGGACGAAACTCGCCCTGCTTATCACGATTGCTCTCTTTGTTCTCAGCGGAGGCGGTGGAGCAGCTTCCAAACAGTTTGCCCCTGTTCTGGCGGCTGTTCCGCTGATTCTGCTGTTGTCTGAAAGATCGTGGAAGTCAGCACTGACCTATTTTGTTTTGTATGGTGGCAGCTACTTATTGCAGATACTGGCACTTCCTTATCTGAATGGATTGCCTAATTTCTTGGTTGTAGCGATTTGCGGCTTTTTTGTACGGTTCGTTCCCGGAATTATGATGGGATATATTACGGTCAGGACAACTACCGTCAGCGAATTTGTTGCCGCTATGGAAAAGCTGCATCTGCCAGAGCAAATTATCATCCCTATGTCGGTAATATTCCGCTTTTTCCCAACAGTTGTGGAGGAATATAACGCCATAGGCGACGCTATGAAAATGCGGGGGATTCGCTTCGGCGGCGGGAAAGCAAGCGCAATTCTGGAATACAGAATGGTTCCTATGATGATGTGTTCGGTCAAAATTGGAGAGGAATTGAGTGCCGCCGCTTTAACGAGAGGTTTAGGAGGCCCGGTGAAACGCACGAATATATGCAAGATTGGTTTTCACGTGCAGGATGTTATTTTTCTGTTGCTGTGTGTAATCGCTTTTGCAATCCCCGTTGTGGCAATGATTGTTGGGAGGTAGGTCTATGATTGAATGTAAAAATGTTTCTTTTTCCTACCCTCCCAGTGAGGCGGAATCTGGAACCGGAAAACAGCATGGAACATTGAAAAATATCAACCTCTCCATAGAAGATGGGGATTTTGTACTGCTCTGCGGAACATCCGGCTGCGGGAAAACCACTTTGACCAGATTATTTAATGGCTTGATCCCGCACTATTATGACGGGGAATTATCAGGTTCGGTTCTGCTTGATGGTGAAGATTTGAGCCAGCTTTCATTGTTTGACATATCAAAAAAAGTAGGCTCCGTCTTTCAAAATCCACGGTCTCAATTTTTTAATGTGGATACGACCAGTGAAATCGCTTTTGGCTGTGAAAATCATGGGTTGACAGAAGAAGTGATCCTGGAACGGATACGAAAAATTTCGGAGAAGCTAAAACTCACAACCTTGCTGGATAGAAGTATTTTTTCATTATCTGGAGGCGAGAAACAAAAAATTGCCTGTGGCTCTGCCGCTGCGGTAGAGCCGGATATTTATGTATTTGATGAACCGTCGTCAAATCTTGATGTGTATTCCATAGCAGACTTCCGAAAGCTGCTAAAAATACTCAAAGCTCAGAAAAAGACAATCATCATTGCAGAACATCGGCTTTACTATCTTTATGATCTGGCAGATAGGGTTATCTATTTGAAAGATGGTGAGATACAAGGCGATTATACCGGATCAGAATTTCAGTTGATTCCTGCCGCCAAAAAGGATAAAATGGGATTACGGCCACTTAGCCTGTCGGAACTGGGGGCGTTTGACAGCGGAAACCGGCGTCCTGATTATGGAACGTGGAAACTTAAACACTTTCATTTTGCATATAGGAACCAGCCGGAAACGCTCAGTATTGAAAACGCAGAGATTCCGATTGGAAGTATAACGGCAATTATCGGGCACAATGGGGCTGGAAAATCGACCTTCTCCCGCTGTTTATGCGGGCTGGAAAAACGGTGCAAAGGGACTCTTGAAAATGGTGAAACAATTCTTTCCGGGAAGAACCGGCTGAAAATGTGCTATATGGTTATGCAGGATGTAAACCATCAGCTTTTTACAGATAGTGTTTTAGAAGAAGTGCTGTTAAGCATACCAGGAAAACATTCCGATGATTCTCCCGAAAATATAACAAAGGCGGAGAATATTCTGAATGAGATGGATCTCCTGCCTTATAAAGATTGTCATCCTATGGGACTTTCAGGCGGGCAAAAGCAGCGTGTTGCGGTTGCCTCTGCAATCGCTTCGGAGAGGCCGCTGATACTATTTGACGAACCTACCAGCGGGCTTGACCTTTTTCACATGAGGCAGGTTGCTGATTCTGTCAAAGAACTGGCTGGTTCCGGGAAAACGGTTGTAATTGTAACGCATGATCCGGAATTTATATTACGGTGCTGTAATTATGTGATTCACTTGGAAAATGGAAAGATTGAAGAAAGCTATCCGTTAGAAGATAGTATTGGCCGGGAGCGTTTGTTGAATTTCTTTATGACAGAAGGGGGTGGCGAAAATCAATCTGTTTGATGGAAAAATAGACTGTGGCCCTAATGTGAAAAATGTGATTAAAACAGACGAGTGTATTGTTTTGCAGCTTTTCGATGAAAGCGGCGAAGGCACTATGACGGCGCACAAAATTTTTGACGGGGCTTATGTGATGTATAACGATATGCACCTCAAAGGGTGCGTATCGTATTTTCAGAGCAGTGCGGGCAGCTCGTTTTTCTATATCGACCATTGCAGAGAAGGTCGGATAGAAAGCGAGATGGGGAACAATGCCTATTACTATTTGCAGGAGCATGAAATGCGTGTGGATAACAGACGCAGCCATTCCGGGCGAGTCTCTTTTCCTCTATGCCATTATCACGGAATTACATTGGGATTTGACTTGGAAATTGTTGTGCCGACGCTGAAAAACTTTTTTGGTGGATTTTCTGTTGACCTTTACGAATTGCAGAAGAAATATTGTGATGATAAAAAGCCGTTCGTTATTCATAACGAGCCCGGCATTGAGCACCTTTTTTCGGAACTCTACTTTGTTCCACAGCAGATCAAGGCAGATTACTATAAAGTAAAGGCATTAGAGCTGCTATTGTATCTGGATGCCCTTCAAATTTCATCCTCCAAAGAAGAACGTCCTTATTTTTACAAAAGCCAGGTAGAAAAGATTAAGGCGATCCATAGTCTTATCACTGAAAACATCCAGGAGCATTATACTATGGAGGAATTGGCTGAACGTTTTCAGATTTCACTGACAGGCATGAAAACCTGCTTCAAAGAAATTTACGGAGATTCCATGTATTCCTATCTTCGGCGTTATCGGATGAATATAGCGGCTACAATGCTTAAACAGGATTCTAAAAAAGGGATTGCGGAAATTGCCGGTGCTGTTGGGTATGAAAGCCCCAGCAAGTTTGCGACGGCCTTTCGCCAGGTGATGGGGCAGACCCCGATGGAATACAGAAAATCTTTTTTCTAAATGGTGCATAAATGCCGTTTTGGAGAGGAAAGCAAAATCGAATACTGATACAAAAAGGATGGTTAGCAAAGACTACCCATCCTTTTTCTTTGCTGGCTAAAAAGATAAGAGAGGTGAACGGCTATGAAGAAACAAAAAGAGAGTTGGGTCAAAATACTGTTCTCCTTTGCCGAGCCATGCAAAGGGAAAATGACCCTCTCCGTTTTCTGTGCCATTTTAAGCGTCGCCGGGGGATTTATCCCGTTTTGGGCTGTATATGAAATCCTGCTCGCGTTTATTAACCGGACTGTGAATCTGGATTGTATTTTGCTATGGTGTCTGGTTGGAGCGGTGGGCTATCTGATACGGATTGTCTGCTACGGAACTTCTACGATTTTGGCACATATTTCCGCTTATACAATTTTGGAAGGTATTCGGTTAAAAATTGCAAACCGCTTGATGAAAGCTCCCCTGGGAGAAGTGATGGGACGGCGGATCGGTTATTTGAAAAATATCATCATGGATAAGGTTGAAGATTTGGAGCCGCCCCTGGCGCACATGATCCCGGAACTGACTTCTAACCTCCTGCTCCCGATTGCTATTTTTATCTGGATGCTGGCAATCGACTGGCGTTTGGGTCTGGCGGTGCTGATTGCTCCTGCGCTGGCCATGATTCCCATGTTCTTTCTTATGCGGAATTATAACAGCCAGTACGCCGCCTATATGGAGGCAAATAACTATGTCAACAGCATTATTATTGAATATATAGAGGGGATTGAGGTTGTAAAGGCTTTTAACCAAAGTACAAGCTCCTATGAAAAATTTGTTGGTGCGGTTCAGTCATTTAAGGATTTTACTCTGGCATGGTTTAAGAGCACATGGAAAACCATGAATCTGATGATGGCGATCATGCCGACAACGCTTCTGGGTGTTCTTCCTGTTGGCCTTTTGCTGGTGCAAAAAGGAAGCATTTCCCCCGCAGAGCTTGCAATGGGTATTATTCTTTCTCTTAGCATTGTCGGGCCGCTGATGAAAGCAACAACTTTTATCAACGAAGCAAAGTCTATGGAATTTGCCGTAGAATCAGCGAATGAGCTTTTGAATCTGCCGGTGCTGCCGGATTCGGGCGAAACTGTTGCTATTTCCCATAATGATATTGCTCTGGAGCATGTAACTTTCTCCTATGACGGTTCAGAGCAGAACGAGGTTCTGCGGGATGTCAGCTTGAAAATGCCAGAGGGCAGCTTTACAGCACTTGTGGGACCGTCCGGCGGCGGGAAATCAACGGTCGCCCGGCTGATTGCAAGATTTTGGGATGTGACTGGAGGCAGTATTACCATTGGCGGGAAAAATATCAAAGAACTGTCCATACGCCAGCTCTCCGAGATGGTCAGCTTTGTGACGCAGGATAACTTCCTGTTTAACTGCTCCTTAAAGGAAAATATCCGTCTTGGGAATCCAAATGCGACGGACGAGGAAGTGTATGCCGCGGCAAAAGCGGCCTGTTGTGATGAATTTATCGCCCGTTTAGACAAAGGATATGATACTCCTGCAGGTGACGCTGGAAAGCGGTTATCTGGCGGTGAAAAACAGCGGATAGCGATTGCAAGGGCAATCCTTAAAAATGCTCCGATTGTTATTTTGGATGAAGCAACAGCATTTACCGATCCGCAGAACGAGGATAAAATCCAGAAATCTATTATGGCGCTGTCAAAAGGAAAGACCCTGCTTGTGATTGCCCATCGGCTTTCTACCATTCAAAATGCGGATCAAATCGTTGTTTTACAGAAAGGCCAGATTATAGATTGTGGAAAGCAGGAGGAACTGTTAGAGCGTTGCCCTCTTTACGCAGAAATGTGGAAAGCACATATTGGAGCAAAGAACTGGGCTGTAAGCGAAAAGGAGGTGGCTGTCAATGTTTAAGTCTATGAAACGGATTATCCGATGGGCTGGAAAATATAAGGCACGCCTCTATCTTGGCTCTGTCTTTTCCTTTTTCAGCAGCCTGTCTACGGCAATTCCTACAATGGCCGCTGCCCATGCTCTTGATAAAGCAATAGCGGCATATTGGGCGGACAGTATAATAGAATCCTCCCTGATCTGGCAGACGCTCTGGATCATTATTGGTTCGATTGCGCTTAATTTTATGCTTTCTTACCTGCGGGCAGTCTTGCAGGAAAGCATTGGTTATGAAGTGGCTTCCCAGCAGCGTATCCACCTGGGTGATGTGCTAAAAAGGGTTCCTTTGGGATATTTCTCGCAGAACAGCGTAGGGGATATTCTGACTGGCGTTACCACGGAATTATCCACGCTTGAATTACAGGGTATGAAGATGGTGGATGTTATCATCAATGGATATGCAAAATTTATCGCTATCCTTCTCTGCTTCATCTTCTTTAGCCCAACAGCGGCTGTAATTTCAGTTGTCGGTACTGTTCTCTCTGCATTGGCTCTGCATGGAATCAGCAGGCATAGCGAAAAAACAGCCGTTACCACGCATGAGGCAATGGAGGACATGTCGGGTGCCACAATCGAATATATTCGGGGATTGTCCATTGTCAAATCTTTCGGGCAGGAAGGAGCTTCTATTGAGAGTTTCCGAAGCGCAAACAAAGATTTGAAGGACATCCATATCAAAGTGGAAAAAGGCTATACCCCATTCAACTGTCTGCACCTGTTGGCCTTAAAACTGGCGTCAATGGGGATCGTGTTTATCTGTGCGTGGCAGGCGCTTGAGGGGCAAATGAGCCTTGCATATTTCCTGATGTTCGTGTTGTTTTCCTTTGTGATTTTTGGAAGTGTGGAGAACATTAACGACGCAGCTCACATGTTAGGGCTTATAGATTCTGCCATGAACAAGTTGGAATCCCTGGAAAATGCAGAATATATCGACCAAGCCGGAAAGGATATTACACCTGCTTCGTATGATATTGCCTTTCAGGATGTGTCCTTTGGGTATGATAAAAGAATTGTGCTGCATGATGTAAATTTCAACATTCCGCAGAATACTACGACAGCGATTGTTGGTCCCTCTGGAAGCGGCAAATCTACTTTGTGTAACTTGATTGCCCGCTTTTATGATGTCAACGCCGGAACAATTACTTTGGGTGGAACAGATATTCGTGAGTTTACTTGTGACAGCCTGCTGAAGAATATCAGCATGGTATTCCAGAACGTGTATCTGTTCCGGGATACTATCCGCAACAATATCAAATTCGGCAGCCCGGACGCTACGGAGGAACAGATTATTGCGGCCGCAAAGAAAGCACGCTGCCATGACTTTATCATGGAACTGCCGGACGGATATGATACCGTGATTGGTGAAGGTGGTTCTTCCCTGTCCGGCGGTGAGAAGCAACGGATTTCGATTGCAAGAGCTATGTTAAAAGACGCTCCGATTGTTATTTTGGACGAAGCAACGGCAAGCGTTGATCCTGAAAACGAGCATTTGATTCAGGAGGCTATTTCTGCTCTGACACACGGTAAAACAATCATTACGATTGCCCATCGGCTGGCAACGATTGAAAATGCAGATCAGATTCTTGTCATTGACGGGGGAACGGTAGCGCAGAAAGGAACCCATAATGAACTGTTGGCACAAAAGGGAACCTACCAGGATTTCATTAGGATTCGTGAACAAGCGGAAGGTTGGCGGATTCAATAAGCGGAAAGAGGTACTAAATGAAGATTCATGCGTCGGGCGAGGACTATTTAGAGGCTGTGCTGGTGCTGCAAAAGGAAAAAGGCATGGTTCGCTCCGTTGATCTTGCCCGACACATGGGCTTTTCAAAACCGAGTATCAGTCATGCGGTGGGCGTTCTGCGGGACGGTGGTTTTCTGACGATGGACGAGGATGGATTTCTCCACCTGACCGATATAGGCCGGGAGGTAGCGGAGAAAATCTATGAACGCCATCAATTCTTTACAGAGCAGCTTGTAGCTGCCGGTGTTGACCGGGAAACAGCGGAACAGGATGCCTGCCGGATAGAACATGCTATCAGTGATACAGCTTTTCAGAAGTTGAAGGAAAAAGTACAGGGGGCCGATTAGCGCACATCGACCCTGCACTACATAATAAATTATCTGCCCCAGACGGGGAAAGAAAAAAAACGTTGGTTCGGGCAGATGATTTCGTGCGCCCATTTTGGAAATACCATGCTTACCGGCGGTTTTGAGAGAATCAAGGCCGCCGTTTCTTTTGCCCTCAAAAGGGATGACGCGCTGGCGCTGGCACTCACGGCGGCTTATTAGGAGGGAGCCGCACATGATCCAACCTGACCGCCGACAAATTCTGACGATGTTCTTGCAACGGTCAAAAAAATCCAGACCGCCAAATGGGGACAGTTTAGCTGTGGTTGCGAAAATTGTCAGAACTTAACTGAATATTGTGCTTTTTGCGCTCGTACAGATTCATGCTGTCCGGGCGTTTTTCTGTTCCCACGGTGCCGCTCCCCGCCCCTTCGTTTCGATCCGGTCCCAACAACCTGAACGAAACGAAAGGAGCGTACATAATGAGCGGCAAAAAAATTTTTTCGCATTTTTCCCATGCGGACAAGCCAAAAGCGGCCTCCGGCAGACGAGTAGTGGGCGAAAGGGGAAGTAATGACCTGCCTCCCGGCAAGAAGGGAGGTGAGACAATGACACCTGACCGCCACTATGAACACAAGCAGCATGCCTTTGATTGCTTCTGCAAGAAAGTGTTGAAGTGCGAGGCCTATAACGGTTATCGGGAGATCAACCGCAGGCGGGCCCGCGAAGTCACTTTCAGCGAGCTGTCGGAGGAAACGATGGAGCAGCTTGCGACCTATGACCGCTATCCGTGGGAATACGCATCCTTCCCTGTCGGGGGAGATGTGATCCTGATTGAAGATGACCGGCTGGCCGAGGCGCTGAACAGGCTGCCCCAGGAAGGCCGGGACATCCTCCTGATGTACTGGTTCCTGGATATGGCAGACCGTGAGATCGCCGAGCGTATGCACATGGCCCGCCGGACGGTCAATACCCGCAGGCAGAAAGCCTATCGGCTGCTGAAGGAGCTGATGGGAGGTGATGTGGATGCCTAAATCTGCGAGCACACGGGCGGACCTGATCCCTTACCCAGTAATTGCCGCCGCTGTCCGGGGCGAACCGGAAGCGGTAAATGCGGTGGTCCGCTTCTACTCCGGCTACATAGCCGCGCTTTCTACGAGGACAAGCTATGACGCTTTTGGATGCCCTCATTCCCAGGTGGATGAAGAACTGCGCCGCAGGCTGGAAACGAAGCTGATTATCGCAATCCTGGATTTTGACCTGAATTAAGCCCAGGAAACCGTCATGTGTTCCCCTTTCCGCATGACGGGCTACCTTGACAAAGAAAGCGCCGGTGGGAGGCCTCCGCGCAGCATAAGGCAGACGGATACATTCTGTTCCGTATCGAGCCGGACGGCCGGTGCGCCATGACCTCCCTCCTGGGAGCGAGCGATCCCCACCGGGCCGCAAAGCGGGCGTGGCAGCCTGCGGGCGACGACATACGGGCAGGTCAAAGATACTCGCGCATTGAACGCCCTCAAAGCATTGTGCGCCGCACCCATCAGCATGGGCCGGGGTGAGATTCCCGTGGAGCTGTGCCAGCAGCCGTCCGTTTTCTGCCTCCCTTAATCAACACCGTCCTCTTGAAAGGGGGACGTTACATTATAATCAGGAGGTGTTGTATTTTATGAACACGAACGACATTCCCATTTGGGAAAAATACACGCTTACCATCGAGGAAGCGTCCAGATATTTCCGTATCGGTGAAAAGAAGCTCCGTAAGTTAGCTGAGGATAACCTTGACGCAGGCTGGCTCATTATGAACGGCAACCGGCTCCAGATCAAACGGAAACAGTTTGAGAAGGTGATCGATTCGCTGGAGGTTATCTGAAAATGACGGCTGACAATGGGCCGAAAACGCGGTATAATTTATGTATGGCGTATCAAGGCTCATTCCAAGAATGGAAAGGAGCTTACCATCATGTCAGAGAAAAGACGCGATAGCAAAGGTCGAATTTTAAGGACTGGAGAGAGCCAGAGAAAAGACGGAAGATACGCATACAAATATACGGACGCATACGGGAAACCTCAATTCGTGTACTCCTGGAGGCTGGTCGCCACCGACAAGACCCCTGCCGGGAAACGGGATGACCTCCCCCTCCGGGAGAAGGTCAAGGAAATCCAGAGGGACCTTGACGACGGGATCGATCCTGTCGGAAAGAAAATGACGGTCTGCCAGCTTTACGCAAAGCAGAACAGCCATCGAAAGAACGTCAAGCGGAGCACCGAGAAGGGCCGCGAGTATCTGATGGCGGTCCTGAAAGCGGATCCCCTGGGGGCAAAGAGCATTGACACTGTGAAAATGTCGGACGCCAAAGAATGGGCGATCAGGATGGACGAGAAGGGTTACGCCTACAAGACCATCAACAACTGGAAACGGTCCCTGAAAGCAGCCTTCTACACGGCCATTGAGGATGACTGTATCCGAAAGAACCCCTTCAACTTCGCCCTGGATACGGTCCTGGAGGATGACACAGAGGAAAAGATCGCTCTGACCCAGGAACAGGAGAACAGCCTTCTTGCTTTTGCGGCTGCCGATCCGGTCTACAAGAAGTATTGTGACGAGATCATCATCCTCCTGGGAACCGGCCTCCGCATTTCTGAACTCTGCGGTCTGACGACCGACCTTGATTTCAAGGGCAGGCAGATCAATGTGGACCACCAGCTTCTCAAAGACAGCGAGGTCGGCTATTATGTGGACACGCCGAAAACCAAAAACGGCACACGGCAAATCCCCATGAGCGGCAAGGTCTACGAGGCGTTGAAGCGGGCGGTGAAGAACCGGGGGAAGGCAGCGACGGTCAATATCGACGGCTACAAGAACTTCCTGTTCCTCAACAAAGACGGATATCCCAAAGTATCGTCCAGTTACGAAAGTATGTTGAAAGGGCTTGTCAAGAAGTACAACAAGCAGCACAAGCCGGAAGAAGCCCTTCCCAACATCACGCCCCATACCCTGCGGCATACGTTCTGTACGCGCCTGGCAAATGCGGGGATGAACCCGAAAGCGTTGCAGTACATCATGGGGCACTCCAACATCACCATGACGCTGAACTATTACGCACACGCGACTTTTGCTTCTGCGAAGGCGGAAATGGATAGGCTGGCAGCATAGTAGTAAGGGCAGATTTTACTACACTTTTACTACTTTTGATTGCCGGGTGAGGCTTGGAAATGCCACGATATGCCGTGTATCTTCCGTAAAAGGAAACGCCGGAAAAGCCCGTAATTCCGGGCTAAACCGGCATTTGCCAACTAATGCAAAGATAATCAGAAATTCGCTATAACTTTTATGTGAAAAACAGCCTTTTTTCTCGAATTTTTTTGCGTTACTCCGGCATACCCATGTAATTGAGCCCAAATAAATGCTTGGGAAGCGGCTTGCCGGTCTGCACGGCGTCATAACAGGTTTCCATCAGACAGGCAGCAGGGCGCTGGGCGCTGTTGAGAATCTGAAAATAATCGGTATAGCGGCGCATGTGCGGCATAGAGGCGTCAATCCACGGCTGATGGCTGTGGTTGGTACAGTCGGCATCAATCGGGGTCGTCGGACGAATTAAGCTGGAAAAATCTCCGGAGATGTGCAGCCGGTGCTCCAGCCAAGACAGTGCCGTGTGACGGCGGCCGGAACGGTCGTGCAGCAGGTGCTGCACATGAATCATCGAACGCATGGACGCTTTGACGGCGGAAACCGGCACACGGGTTCCGTAGACGTTCCAAATGGCCTGAGATAAAACGGTTCCCATGCAATTGGCGGTCTTGTTGTCGTAAGACAGAATCATGTGCGCCGGATAATCGGCGGGATTGCCGCTGTGTGCGGCGGCGATGAGCGCGCGGTCAAGCTCAGACTCACAGAGGTTGTGCTGCGCCGAAAGCGACAGCTGCGGATACAGCGGATCAATGCGATAATTGGCGATGTACGTCACAAACGGATGCGCCGAGCGGTCTAAGATGTAGTGGCAGCAGTAGCCGAGCAGATAAGCGGTTGCCTCCGGTGTGTGGCTGCGGGAACAGGCTGCGGTCAGGGCCTGAAACATATTGCCGATGCGTTCTTCGTGCATGCGATGGCCGACGCGGTTGACGTTGTTTTCGGTGAGTGGGTGGTAAAAAAATAAGATGTCTGGTCCCTGTGCGCCCCAGCGAAAAGCGAGCGGTGCCGCTTCAATGGCTTTTGCGAGATAGGGCTGAGCTTCGTGCAGAGCGGAGTCTGCAAACATAAAATGAGAGACAAGCGCAGGCATTGCGATTCCTCCAAAATCAACCGTTACGTAAAATGGCTGTAACGGAATTGTAATCTTTGTTCCTGTTTATTATAGAATGCTTTTCACAAAAAGTACACACAGACATATTCCAAAATTCGGCGGGAAATCAGGGGAGAATTCCGTTACACTGACTACACAAGGATGCTTGTCAGAAGGTTCAAACAGGTGTATACTATAAAAGTATGTAAAAAATAACCGGGGTGACCAAAGCATCCCGCAGGATAGATTAAAGGAGCGTAACACATGAAAATTGGTATTGTCGGCCTGCCGAACGTGGGAAAGAGCACCCTGTTCAATGCCATCACAAATGCCGGCGCGGAGTCGGCGAACTACCCGTTCTGCACCATTGACCCGAATGTCGGCATGGTAAGCGTACCGGATGAGCGTCTGGATAAGCTGACTGAGATGTATCACCCGCCGAAGACCATTCCGGCTGTCGTAGAATTCGTGGATATTGCCGGTCTGGTGCGCGGCGCATCCAAGGGTGAAGGTCTGGGCAACAAGTTCCTGTCCCATATCCGCGAAGTGGATGCCATTGTGCACGTGGTTCGCTGTTTTGACAACCCGAACATCATTCATGTTGAGGGCAGTATCGACCCGCAGCGCGACATTGAGACCATCAACTTGGAGCTGATTATGTCGGATATGGAGCTGCTGGAGCGCCGCATCGAGCGTTCCAAGAAGCTGGCAAAGGGCGACAAGAAGTACAATGCAGAAATCGAAGTGTTCCAGCGCCTGTATGACCATCTGGAGGGCGGCAACACCGCACGTACCTTCCCGGAGTTTGAAGAGCAGAAGGAACTGATTGATACCGTCGATCTGTTGACCTCGAAGCCGGTTATTTATGCGGCAAACGTAGACGAAAACGGCTTTACCGGCGATGAAACCGAGAACGCTCGTCTGGCAGCAGTTCGCAAGATTGCTGAGGATGAAGGCTCGATGGTACTGCCAATCTGCGCGCAGATGGAGCAGGACATTGCCAGCCTGGAGGACGACGAAAAGGAGCTGTTCCTGTCTGAGCTGGGTCTGGAAGAGTCGGGTCTGGATCGCCTGATTCGCGTCTGCTATGACCTGCTTGGTCTGATGAGCTTCTTGACCGCAGGCCCGAAGGAGGTTCGCGCATGGACGATCAAGAAGGGCACGAAGGCACCGCAGGCAGCCGGTAAGATCCATACCGATTTCGAGCGCGGCTTTATTCGCGCAGAAGTCGTTTCGTTTGACGATCTGATGGCATGCGGATCTCTCGTTGCAGCGAAGGAAAAGGGACTGGTTCGCTCGGAAGGCAAGGAATACATCATGCGTGATGGTGACATTGTCGAATTCCGCTTTAACGTATAAATCGACAGGATTTTTCATCTCTATCGAAGCAGTAATCAAAACGACACGAAATTGTTTCGGAATTGTAATTGCATTTTGCTGTGCGATACACTATGATAGGTATAATAGCATAGCTGTGCGTCGATTTGAGCATGTATTTTCGTATACGCAGTTGATTCATGGAAGAGATAGGCAGGAGGTTATGGAACTGCATGGATGATAAGAAGCAGTCCGGAGCAACTCCGGGAGAAAATAGTGTAGAGGAAAGCACAAAGGGCTTTCCGATTGTCAGCGAGGAGGACGCAGAGAATGCTGCGGCCTTTGAGATGAAGAAGAAAAACAAGGACGGCAGTTGGGAGACTGCGATTCCGGTTAATGTAACTGGCGGCGAGAACACAGAAGCAGGCAAGGCATCGACAGAAGACGCGCCGAAGGCACAGGAGCCGGATGACAAGACGATGAAAATCGCAGCGGTTAAGATTGACAATGAGGCAGAGCAGCCGAAAGAAAGCCCGCGCCGCGCAACGCAGGAAGAGACACAGCCGTTTGAACCGATTACGCAGACGGATGGTGGCTCTGGAAATGACAGAAAGCCGCGCGAGAAGAAAAAGTCCGGCGGCATGGGCAAGCGGATTGCCGCTGTTATTGCAGGCGTTGTTGTCGTTGCCGTTGTTGCTCTGAGTGTGTATACCTATACATACGACAAGGTTTTCCCCGGCGTCAAGGTCGCAGATACTTATAAGCTCAGCGGCATGACGCAGGACGAAGCAGCGAGCTATATCTCCAGCGATGTACAGAATACTGTGCTGGCGCAGAGCATAGAGCTGGACGGCAAGGACACCGTTAGCGGAGAAGACAAGACCTATGAGATCAAGCTCTCCGATGTGGCGGAATCCGTCGATGCAAAGGCATCTGCTCAGCAGGCGTATCAGATGGGTCGTGAGGGCGGATATGTGCAGCGCGTTTCTACCGTGCTGGGCTGCCTGTTCGGCGGACGCGATATTTCGCTGAATGCCACGCTGAAGGACGGCGCAGTACAGAAACAGGTAGACAAAATCGCAGAAGATTTGGCATATGAGCCAGTACAGCCGAGCTGGAAGGTGGACAAAGACAAGAAGGAATTGATTGTGGACACCGGCAAGCAAGGCAATGAGTTTGATACGAGCAAGGTTGTCTCGGACATTTCGGCGCAGGTGGAAAACGTAGATCTTAACAAGTACACCATCGAGACAAAGGAAAAGGATCAGAACAAGCCGGATGCCGCAGCGATTGCCAAGGATGTCAACACGGAGGCAAAAAATGCGACCGTGAACAAGAAGGACGGCAAGACCATCGAGGAAGCTGTTGACGGCGTAAAGGTGGAAGAGAGTGCGATTTCTTCTGCTATCGGTGATGCCAGCCAGCAGACGTACACAATCCCGATTGAGCTGACCAAGGCACAGGTTACCAAGGCGGATTTGGAGCCGCTGCTGTTCCGCGATGTATTGGGATCCACAACCACGTACTATAACGGCAGTCAGGCTGGCCGAACCACCAACGTTCGTCTGGCATGCAGCGCGATCAACGGAACCATTTTGAATCCGGGTGAAGAGTTCTCGTACAACGACATCGTCGGTGAGAGAACCGCATCGAGAGGCTATCGCTCTGCGATCATCTTCTCCAATGGCTCGGAGGTAGACGGTCTGGGCGGCGGCGTTTGTCAGGTATCCTCGACGGTTTACATGGCAGTGTTGCGTGCAGATCTGGAAGTAACCGAACGATACAACCATCAGTTCCAGATCTCGTATACACCGATTTCGCAGGATGCAGCGGTATATTGGGGCAGCAAGGACTTCAAGTTTGTCAATGATACCCCGTATCCAATTAAGATCGTGGCAAGCTCCGGCGGCGGTTCGCTGACGGTTCAGCTGTACGGCACCAAGACATCGGATAAGACCATCTCCTTCTCCAGCAAGAGCTACACCAGCGGCAAATACAAGTACGCTTCGCTGTACAAGACGGTGACGGAGAATGGCAAGACCACAACCACAAAGGTAAACAGCAGTGCATATCTGCTGAAATAAGACAGAAAAACGGATGAAAGAAACGCCGCACAGGGAGAATGAAATGGACAGCAGAAAACAGCGTTTGAGCAATGTATATGGCAGCAAGGCGGCTGCCAAACAGGATTTGATGCAGATGCTGCTGCCCACGCTCGGTGCGGCGTTTCTGTTTTTGGCACCGGCGTTTTTGATCTCCGTTGCCTTGCAGATCGTCTGCTTTGACGCATCGGGGATGACAATTCGCGACACGCTGACCTATGCCCAACTCGCCGAGGCTCTGGCGGCATACGCAGCGGCGCAGCTGTTCATCACGATGCCGCTGTATTACGGCATGACGCAGTTCTGCGCATGGCGGCGAGCAGGCGCACGGGTACAGGCATCTGTCATTTTGCTGTGCTTTACCTCAATTCGCCTGTATATTCGGTCGATTTGGATGGCGCTAATTCAGCTGCTGCATGCGATTTTGTGGCTGATTCCCTATCTGGTCATTTGTCTGGCGGGTGCGGCGCTGTATCAGTATGCACTGCCCAATTCTACCGGCTATTTGATTTTCGCAGAGATTGTCATTGTCGCGAGCATTTGGTATGCGGCAATGCTGCTGCCGTATCAGTGCGGTTATTCTCTGATGGCAGAGCGACAGAACATGAGCTGCTGGCGGGCTGTGCGCACGGCTGCCAAGAGCTGCCGCGGACATCGGAGGGATTTTTTCTATCTGATGCTCAGCTTTCTGTTTTGGATGATTCTTTCGGTTGTCTTTGGCGGATTGCTGCTCATCGTTGTGTGCCCGTATTTTTTACTCGCCCTGTACCACTTGTTTGACCGCGTTCGTGGGGTGGAAATCCGGGTTTCACATCGTCCGCCGCACAATAACACAGATAACAAAACGTAAAGCACGACAGAGCGCGGCTCTGCCGTGTCTTTTTTTGTGTGCACGGCAATTTTTTTCTGTAAAACACAGGAAATTTATCAAAAGAACTTGATGATACGCCCTGTTTTGGTATATGATAATAAGTAAATAGTATGAAGTAAAGGAGCGATTTCGTTGGAGAAAAAAACGTTTTATATAACTACTCCGATTTACTACCCGTCTGATAACCTGCACATCGGTCATTGCTACTGTACCGTAGCGACCGATACCATGGCTCGCTTTAAGCGCCTGAAGGGCTATGATGTCATGTTCCTGACCGGTACCGATGAGCATGGTCAGAAGATTGAGGACAAGGCAAAGGAAGCTGGCGTTACGCCGAAGGAATTTGTCGATAAAATTGTAAGCGGCGTCAAGGATCTGTGGAAGCTGATGAATATTTCCAATGATCGCTTTATCCGCACGACAGATCCGTACCACGAAGAAGCCGTTCAGAAGATTTTCGAGCGCTTGAAGAATCAGGGCGATATTTACAAGTCCGTATACAAGGGCAAGTACTGCAAGCCGTGTGAGTCGTTCTGGACCGAGACACAGCTGGTAGACGGCAAGTGCCCGGACTGCGGCCGTGAAGTTGTAGACGCAGAGGAAGAGGCATATTTCTTCCGTCTTTCTAAGTATCAGGATCGCATCATCAAGCTGTACGAGGAGAATCCGGATTGGCTGGAGCCGTCCTCCCGTGCGCATGAGATGCTCAATAACTTCATCAAGCCGGGCCTGGAGGATACCTGTGTATCCCGTACCACCTTCAACTGGGGCGTTCCGGTGCTGTCTGACCCGAAGCATGTTGTCTATGTATGGATTGACGCGCTGACCAACTACATCACGGCGCTGGGCTATGAGAACGAGCAGTACAACGACTTTGAGAAGTTCTGGCCGGCTGACGTTCATTTCATCGGTAAGGAGATTGTGCGTTTCCACTCGATTCTGTGGCCGGCAATTTTGATGGCGCTGGATCTGCCGCTGCCGAAGAAGATTTATGGCCACGGCTGGCTGCTGCTGGACGGCGGCAAGATGTCCAAGTCTAAGGGCAATGTGGTCGATCCGGTATTCCTGTGTGAGCGTTACGGCGTAGATACCCTGCGTTACTTCCTGATGCGCGAGTTCCCGTTCGGTTCCGATGGTGCATTCTCCAATGAGGCGCTGATTAACCGCATTAACTCGGATCTGGCAAACGATCTGGGCAATTTGGTATCCCGTACCGTATCCATGGTCGAGAAGTACTTTGACGGCACACTCCCGGCAGAGCAGACGGCAGATCCGCTGGATGATGAGCTGGTTTCGATGGCTTCCGCCCTGCGCGACAAGTATGATGGCATCATGGAGTCGTATGCATTCCAGGATGGTCTGATTGAGATCTTCAAGGTTGTCTCTCGTGCGAACAAGTACATTGATGAGACGGCTCCGTGGGTACTGGCAAAGGATGAGGCAAACAAGCCGCGTCTGGCTCGCGTCATGTACAACCTGCTGGAGACCATCCGCATTTGCGGCATTCTGCTGACCCCGTACATGCCGGATTCTGCGGAGAAGATCCGCGAGCAGATCGGTGCAGACGAGTCTGTCTATAACTGGGAGACTGCTGGCGTGTATGGTTCTCTGCCGCAGACGGTTACCGTGCACAAGGGCGCTGCGCTGTTCCCGCGCATTGACATGAACAAGGAGCTGGCGTTCCTGGAAGACCGCATGGCAAAGCAGAAGAAGGCCGCAGAAAAGGCTGCCAAGAAGGCAGAAAAGGCAGCAAAGAAAGAGGAGAAGAATCTGGAAGGCGTCATGATCGGCATTGACGATTTCGCCAAGGTCGAGCTCAAGACTGCGAAGATTCTGTCCTGTGAGCCGGTGAAGAAGTCGGACAAGCTGCTGTGCTTGCAGGTTGAGCTGGGCGAAGAGAAGCGTCAGATTGTATCCGGCATCGCCGAGTACTACAAGCCGGAAGATATGGTCGGCAAGACGGTTATCGTCGTTTCCAACCTGAAGCCGGCAAAGCTGCGCGGCGTAGAGAGCCAGGGCATGATTCTGGCAGCAGATACGCCGGACGGCGTACAGGTTGTCTTTGCAGACGGCATTCCGTCTGGCTGCAAGATCAGATAAACAAAACATTCCTTCTGATGGAAGGATGACAGGAAGGCTCGATGATTCCCGGAGGGGATTTTCGAGCCTTCTGTATCTCAAATTTTTTTCTCTTTTTTTACGCAAATCTCTTGACCTTCCACCTTGTGGAAGCTGTATAACCAAGAAAACAGAGAACACAGGGAGGATTTCCGATGAAGATCAAGCAGGTAGAGGAGCTGGTCGGCATCACCCGCAAAAACATTCGGTTCTATGAGGAACAGGGTTTGCTGCAGGTGGCGCGGGCGGATAACGGATACCGTGAGTATCATATGGAGGATGTCCGCAGATTGCAGCAGATTCGCCTGCTGCGCAAGCTGTCGATTCCGCTGGAAGACATTCGGGCACTGTTTGCCGGAACGCTTCGTCTGGATACCTGCCTTTCGCGGCAGATGATGCAGTACGAAGGGCAAAAGCGCGATCTCGATCAGATGGCGAAATTTTGTGAGATGCTGATGCGGGAAAATACATCTCTGGAATCTCTGGATGCGGAGCTTTGTCTGGAACAGATGGAGCATCTGGAAAAGGAGGGAACCAGCTTTATGGATGTCAACACGACGGATGTAAAGAAAAAGCGCAGAAACGGCGCCGTGCTCGGTGCGGTATTTATGATCTGCGTGATGCTCGCGGTGATGGCTCTGGTAGTATGGGCAAACACCCAGGAAAAAATGCCGCTTCCCGTATTGGGGATTGGCGTCGGGATTCCGCTCGTTATCATTGTCGGTGTGCTGTCCGCTCTGCACAGCAGACTCAAGGAGATTCAAGGAGGAGAAGAAGATGAAGCTGCTAAGTATTGAGTATATTCCGAATGCCGAGATTGAAGCATTGGGAATGGTAAAGGGAACCATCGTTCAGACCAAAAATGTCGGAAAAGACTTTATGGCGGGCATGAAAACACTGGTCGGCGGAGAAATTGTCGGCTACACGCAGATGCTGGAAGAAGCGCGGCAGATTGCCGTGAAACGCATGGTGGATGAAGCAAAGGCGCTGGGCGCAGATGCCATCATCGGTGTGCGGTATGGCTCGTCGCAGGTCATGGCGGGCGCTGCGGAGGTCATTGCCTATGGAACAGCGGTGCGTATCCTGAGCAAATAAGAAAGGAAACAGATATGCTGTTTGACACGCATGCACATTATGATGACAGCTGGTTCGATGCGGATCGGGAGCAACTGCTTTCGTCGATGCAGGAGCATAACGTCGGACTGATTCTCAATCCGGGCTGTGATGTGGAGACATCGAAAACCGCGGTGCAGCTGGCGCACACCCATGACTTTATGTATGCCGCTGTTGGCATTCATCCGGAGTACAGCGTTGGCGTCACGGATGCCGACATTGACACCATTCGCACGCTGGCGGCAGATCCGAAGGTCAAGGCAATCGGAGAGATTGGCTTGGATTATTACTGGGAGAAGCGTTCGCCGGAGACCACACCGCCGCGCGAACAGCAGAAACTCCTGCTGCGCAAGCAGTTGGAACTGGCACGGGAGCTGCAATTGCCGGTCATTATTCATGATCGAGATGCCCATGAGGACTGCTTTGAGATCGTGAAAGACTATGCAGACCTCAAGGGTGTCTATCACTGCTATTCCGGCA
The DNA here is from genome assembly GCA_963601915.1 of bacterium. Lineage (GTDB taxonomy): Bacteria > Bacillota > Clostridia > Oscillospirales > Butyricicoccaceae > Butyricicoccus_A. Next base: position 75,718 of record CAVCGL010000010.1, read on the forward strand.
GTCTGGAAATGGCGAAGGAAATTCTGAAATTGGGATGGAATTTGTCGTTTACCGGCGTGATTACCTACGGCAGAGCCAAAAAGGCGCGCCGCGTCATTGAGGGAATCCCGATGGACCGCATTATGATTGAGACCGACAGCCCGTATCTGACGCCGGAGCCGGAGCGGCTCGCAGAAGGCCGCATTCGCAACAGCTCGCTGTTTGTCCATCGCGTCGCAGAACAAATTGCGAATTTTAAGGGAATTTCCGTACAGGAGGTCGAAGAAATTACGACAGCGAACGGAAAAGCCTTCTTTGACATTCCATAACGCATAGTGCACAAAAAGGCAGATAGAATTTGGCATATCAATTGACAAACACGATTAAGTTTTATATTATATAAATAACTTAACGTGAGCGTGATTCAAACGCTGAGAGGAGTGGCTCTTATGAAAAAGAGATTGATGAGTCTGTTGCTGGCAGGATGCATGACGGCAATGCTGTCTGTCACTGCATTTGCAGCAGATACAACAGAATCCAAGTCTGAGGAAGCATCTCTGAAGGCACCGGTATCTAAGGTGTTCACAGATGTACCGGCAGACGCTTGGTATGTATCCGGTGTACAGTTCGTATATAACAACGATGTCATGGTTGGCGTTGCTCCAGACAAGTTTGCACCGGAAGCTGGCTTCAACCGCGCAATGGTTGTACAGACCATGTACAATCGTTCTACCAGCAAGTCGTACAACAAGGACGCAGCACCGGCATTCACGGATGTTACCGACAAGAATGCTTGGTACTATGACGCTGTACAGTGGGCAGCACAGAGAGGCGTTATCGGCGGCTATGGAGACGGCACCTTCCGTCCGAACCAGAATGTAACTCGTGAAGAGTTTGCAACCATTCTGTATCAGGCTTCTGGCAGCCCGTCTATCATCAACTACACCCTGCCGACACATCCGGACTTTAAGGATGTTTCCGATTGGGCAAAGAACGCAATGATCTGGGCTAACCGTCGTCATGTCATCAATGGCGTTAAGGCAGCAAATGGTCTGCTGTATCTGCAGCCGAAGGGTGTTGCTACTCGTGCACAGGCAGCTAGCATGCTGTCCCAGTATCTGGTTATCACCGGTTGATTGATGACAGAATAAGTCACAAGGGTATAAAAAATGCCATCCGATTTTTTCGGATGGCATTTTCTTATGCTGTTTTATTGTGCGATAGCGGCAAATGCCTGCTTGAGATCGTCGAGAATGTCATCGACATGCTCCAGACCGACGGACAGACGCACAAGACCCGGCGTGATGCCGCAGGCAACCAACTGCTCATCGCTGAGCTGGCGGTGCGTTGCCGTTGCCGGATGCAAAATACAGCTGTGAATGTCTGCGACATGAACCTCCAGCGAAATCATCTTCAGGCTGTCGATAAATTTCGCCGCGCGGGCACGGCCACCCTTGATGGAGAATGAGATGACACCGGCAGTGCCCTCCGGCAGATATTTCTGCGCCAGCGCATGATATTTGTCAGACGGCAGATTCGGATAGTTGATGAATTCCACATCCGGCTGCTGCTCCAAGAACTGCGCGACTTCCAGTGCGTTTTTGCTGTGCTGCCGGATGCGGAGCGGCAGGGTCTGTAAGCCGAGATCAAGCAGAAATGCGCCCATCGGTGTCTGACAAGTGCCCATGTCGCGCATCAGCTGCACGCGCGCCTTGGTGATGTAGGCGGCAGCGCCGAAGGATTCTGTGTAGCGCAGACCGTGATATGATTCGTCCGGTTCGGTCAGTCCCGGGAACTTGCCGGAAGCGCCCCAATCGAATTTACCGCTGTCTACAATGACACCGCCCAGCTGCACAGCATGACCGTCCATGTATTTCGTCGTGGAATGTACGATGATGTCAGCGCCAAATGCAAACGGGCGGCACAGGATTGGTGTGGCAAACGTGTTGTCTACAATGAGCGGGATGCCGTTGTTGTGTGCCAGAGCGGCGAACTTTTCGATGTCGAGCACGTGCAGTGCAGGATTGGCAATGGTCTCACCAAAAACAGCCTTGGTGTTCGGACGAATTTCCTTCTGCAATTGCTCCAGCGGCGCATCGCCATCGACAAAGGTCACGTCGACACCGAATTTTTTGAGGGTCACACCGAGTAAATTCATCGTGCCGCCGTAAATTGCAGCACCGGCAATGATATGATCGCCCGCTTCTGCGATGTTCATCACAGCAAGCATAGCTGCTGCCTGACCGGAGCCGGTACACAGCGCGCCGACGCCGCCTTCCAGCGCAGCAATCTTCTTTTCTACACAGTCAATGGTCGGATTGCCCAGACGGGTGTAGAACGCATCGTCTGCGGTCAGGTCGAACAGCGCACCGACATGCTCTGTGGAATCGAAGGTAAACGTCGTGGATTGATAAATCGGCAGGGCACGCGGACTGCCGTTTTTCGGCTCGTATCCTGCTTGAATACACATGGTTTCTGGTCTCATTATACAAAACCTACCTTTCTAGTGGGAAAAACTTGAGCGTTTTCAACAAAATATACTAATACCGTACCATATGAGGGAATTGCTGTCAAGCGAGAATTGCACTTGCCACACCTGCGCGAAGTTAGTATAATAAAAAGATAAAGGAATTTGGAATAGATGGAGGCAGAACGATGGAAAAAGAGAAAATTGCGCGCATCAATGCGCTGGCGAAGAAGGCAAAAGCAGAGGGCTTGACCGATGCGGAAAAGGTCGAGCAGAAGCAGCTGCGTGACGAATATATTGCCGAGTATCGTGCCAATCTCAAGGCACAGCTGGACAATACGACAATTGTAGAACCGGACGGCACCAAGCACCCGCTGCAACGGAAGCCGTACAATGGTCTGCGGCGCCATTAACACGACGGATTTTTCTGTGCCGAAGCAAATCGGCATGGTCATGGAGCGGCTGGAACAGGCGGGATTTGCCTGCTATATTGTCGGCGGCGCAGTGCGCGACTGGCTGGCAGGCGGAAAGCCGCATGACTATGATTTGTGTACGGCAGCCAAACCGGAACAAACGGAACAGATTTTTTCCGATCTGCAGGTGATTGAGACCGGTTTGAAGCATGGAACGGTGACCATTTTGCTGGATGGAGAACCGATTGAAATCACGACATTCCGCACAGAAGGTGCCTATTCTGACGGGCGCAGACCGGATGCCGTGGCGTTTGTGACGGATATTACACAGGATCTTGCGCGGCGGGATTTCACGGTCAATGCCATGGCATGGAGCCCGCGGCGCGGATTGTGCGACCCGTTTGGCGGAAAAGAGGATTTGAAACGCAAATGCATTCGCTGTGTTGGAGAGGCAGAGACACGGTTTCAGGAGGATGCCCTGCGGATTCTGCGGGCGCTGCGGTTTGCCGCGACGAGAGGATATACGGTAGAACCGCGCACCGCACAAGCCCTGCACGACAACAGACACCGCTTGATGCACGTCTCTGCGGAACGAGTTACGGCGGAGCTGCTGCAATTGGTCTGCGGCGCGTATGCCGGTGCCGTGTGCATGGAATTTGCGGATATATTGACGGAAATTTTACCGGAACTCACGCCGATGATTGGGTTTCAGCAGCGCAACCCGCATCATAAATATGATATATGGGAGCATTCTGTCCGTGCCATGGAAGCGATTCGGCCGGAGCCGCTGCTGCGGCTGGCGATGCTGTTTCATGACTGCGGCAAACCAAAGACATTTACGGTAGATGCACAGGGAATCGGCCATTTTTATGGACATCCGGCGCAGTCGTATGTTGTTGCAAAACAAATTGTCCGGCATTTGCGGTTGCCTGCACAGATGGAACAGCAGCTGCTGTACTTGGTGCGGCATCACGATACGCCGTTGGGACAAACGCCTCGCAGCGTCCGGCGCAAGTTGGCGGTGCACGGTGAGCGGGTATTTCGGCAGCTGCTGGCCATTAAAAAAGCGGACTGCATTGGACAGGGAACAACACCGCATAATCAGACTGAGCTGCTGCAAACCGAACAATTGCTGGAAGAAACGCTGCAACAGGACAATTGCCTGACACGGCGGGATTTGGCGGTCAATGGATATGATTTGCAGCAGTGGGGCGTTTCCGGTCGAGAAATTCGATTTTTCCTGTCTGAAATGCTCAATCGCGTCTTGGACGAACCGGAAAATAACACTCGTGACCGGCTCAGAGCCATTTTTGATGAGCTGAGAGCGCATCAGGATCGAATCGAACTGACGGTCAGCGGCATGAGTGCGGGCTGTTGTGTGCGCGAAGTGCGCCGCCGAATGGAACGCATTCCGCAGGTGCAAAAGGTGGATATTGTCTTGGACAGTGGACAGATTGTATTATATGGACAAAAAATACCGCTGGAACAGGTACAGAATGCCCTGTCAGCGGCGGGATTTGAGGTGGTAATATGAGTTTGGATTATAAACAGATTTTTGTCGATCAATATACACAGCATATCAAGCGGCGCGGTGCAGATCGTTTGCTGGAATGGCTGCTCAGCTCGGATTTCTTTACGGCACCGGCATCGACGCGGTTTCACTCGGCGTATGAGGGCGGTCTTGTCGAGCACAGCCTGAATGTCTATAAGGTCTTTATGAAAAAGCACTTTGTAGAGGGAGAAGATGATCCGGAGAGCGTAGCAATTTGCACGCTGCTGCATGACATCTGCAAGGCGGGATTTTATGAGGTCTCGTATCGCAACCGAAAAAATGAGGACGGTCAATGGGAGAAGGTTCTATATTATACCATCAATGACCGGTTTCCGTATGGTCATGGCGAAAAGTCTGTCTTTCTTATCGAGCGATTTATGCGCCTGAAAAATGAGGAAGCGGTTGCAATCCGCTGGCATATGGGCGGATTTGACGACACGGCAAAGGCTGGCTCGTTTGCCATTGCGCATGCGTATGAGCAGTATCCGCTGGCAGTCAAAGTACATTTGTCCGACCTCGAAGCAACGTATCTGTGCGAGAGTCGGAATGAAGACGACTGATTACTGATAGTGTTCTCGGGTGTAGAAAAAGAAATATTGCTGATACACGCCCGCATACGGGCTGTTGATGAATCGCTTCATGTCGCCGCTGTAATATGCGGCGGCTTTTTTCATCCAAGTGTCCACTGGAAAGGCGTCCAGCTTGTGCAGGCCAAACAGCAAAAAGCAATCCGCAACCTTTCTTCCCACACCGCGCAGTTGCATGATTTCGCGCCGCGCGCTGTCGGTGTCCAGCTGCTCCAGCGCAGAAAAATCTATGGTACCGGAGCACACAGCCTGTGCGGCGGAGATCAGATATGGCGTGCGGTAGCCTGCCCGCAGAGGCGCCAAATTTTCGGTTGTACAAACAGCCAGCTGTTCGGGCATCGGAAATGTGTACAGCGTTTGCTCCTCAAATACCATCGGTTTGCCCAGCAGCGTGCACAACCGGTCAACAATACCGGTGATACGCGGAATGTTGTTGCATTGAGAGAGAATAAACGTGCACAGGGCCTCCCAAGGGTCTTGCCGCAGAATGCGAATACCGCGTCCAAACGCCGCGGCGGCAGAGGTAAACGCGTCTACGGCGAAGCTGTCGCAGATCGCGGCATAATTCGTGTCGCAGTCAAAATATGCGCGCCAGAGCTGTTCATATTGCTGCATATCAGAGGAAAGAACCAATGCACCATGGGAATCGGCAGCGCGAGTCGGTATGCCGCGGACGATGCCGAGATAGCTGCCGTCCGGCTGTTCTTTCCAGCGGAAGCACTGGCCGCAGGTGAAGGTCTGATGGGCAGAAAATGGACTGGCGCTTGTGACAATCAGATGGTTGTTCTGGGTGATGATTTGCATGGTGCATTCCTCCTAATTTCGATATTTTATCATGAATTGGCAGACAAACACAATATTTTAAGAATTTTTTTATGTGTTTGTCTATAGGACTGGGGCGAAAGATATGGTATAATAAGACAAATTTTGTAACAATATAGAGGAGGATACGCATTCTTGAGCGGAAAAAGAGATGCAGGAAAATCCGGCTGGAAGGTTGTAGAGGAAGAACGCGTTGACAATCCGAAGCGGGCGAAGCGCGAAGCAAAATACGCCAGCAAGCGGCGCAGCCGAAAAAAACGCAGTGCAGCGCAAAGAATCACCAGATGGTTTATTGCGGCTGTCCTTCTCGCGGCAGTATACTGTGTGCTGGTATTTTCAAATATTCCATTGATTGAACGATGGAGAACCATCTATATTGAGACGGCGATGGGCACCATGAATCATCAGTGGCTGGCAACGCGGCTGCTACCGCAATCGGTCATTGACGATGTGATGAAGGGGCGCGTCGTGGTCGAAGTACAGCAGGAAGAGTATAATTCTTCTTGGGGAAAAGAGGAAGAAGCATTTCCCAGCAAGGCAAATGCCATTGGTGCATGGGAAACAGTAAAAACGCATTTTGCAAAAACATATCCGGAGATCGACCAAGACTCTCTGACAGCCTATTTGGAAAAGCACAAGGAAGAGAATCTGTTGGATGCGGATGGCTGTCTGCTCATTGATCGGGCGGACTATAACAAGGACGAAACCGGCATCAAGACCATTTACGGTGACGATGTCTGCGCCATAGATACTCACAATGGCATTGTCATTGTGAGCCTGACCGGTGATGGCTATTCCGGCCGCATGGCGATTGTCAAGGATTCCGGTCAGGTACAGCTCGCAACAGCACCCAATCTCGGCGCTTCGGGCAGTTATCTGGACAAAATTTGCGAGAGAAATGACGCGGTACTCGGCATCAATGCCAGTGGATTTTCCGATCCGGACGGTACGGGCAATGGCGGAGAAGCATTTGGCATGATTTTATCCAATCGAGAAGCCTATCGAAAGTCTCTAGACACAACGATGAAGGTAATTAGCTTGGACGAAGAGGATCATCTTACGATTTCCAATACGCTGCCGGACAAGGCGCGCGACGCCATGCAGTTCAGTCCGGCACTCGTAGTCAACGGGGAACAGCTCATCAGCGGCTCTTCCGGCTGGGGCTTACAGCCGCGCTCTGTCATTGCGCAGACAAAGGACGGCGACATGCTGATGGCGATTGTGGACGGCAGACAGCCGAGCTATTCTGTCGGCATCACGCTCGGTGACTTGGCGGACATTTTGTATCAGTACGGCGCATATCAGTCGTGCAATTTGGATGGCGGTTCGTCCGCTGTCATGTACTATCGCGGACGAATTATTACCCATTCTTCCGCGGCCAATTCCGAGCGGGGACGGCATATCCCGAATGGCTGGATTGTCAAAGAACCGAATTCGTAATAGAGGCAAAAGCCTTCTGCTTCGGCAGAAGGCTTTTGCATTTTCAAACAGAATAATTTTTTTCTTTCTCCTCAATTCGCCTTCCATCGCGGGGCATTCATGTCATGCTGGAAAGGGCAGCGCATGAGAAATATTTGCTGCTGAGGAGGTGAAAAATACGGAGAATACTGTTATACTGGTATCAGCCGGAAGTATCTCCGGCATGAAGAGTCGACAGACTGCGCAGAGCGAACTGTACGCACGTGCGTTGGCGCGATTGGGCTGTACAGCGGTACATGATGCGGGCTATGGAGACGCAAGAATTCTGGCACAACGCATGGATGCCTTGGTGTTGTCCGGCGGGGGAGATATTCATCCGCTGTATTATGGGAAGCATTTGACCGGGATGGATACCAGTGTCGATCAGCACAGAGATGAACGAGAATGGGAGCTGATGCGCTGGTTTTGTGAAAACAAAAAACCGGTGCTGGGGATCTGCCGCGGCATGCAGGTCATTGACGTCTTTTTTGGCGGTACGCTGTTTCGCCATTTAGGAACAGCGCATGTACATGATAACACGCTTCATACGATTATTACCGCGGAGAGCGGACGGCTGCGCCCACTTTTGGGAGAGAAACTTGCCGTCAATAGCTATCACCATCAGGCGATTCGGACATTGGGAGCCAATCTGCATGTCACAGCGGTCAGCGATGCGGACGGTGTGATTGAAGCAATCGAACACGATACCTTGCCGGTGATGGCGGTACAGTGGCATCCGGAACGCATGATTGATGGTCTGTGCCAGGACGCAGAGGCGGATATGCTGCCGCTGTTTGCGGCATTTCTTACGCTGTCGGCACAGAAAGGAACGACCTAATTTATGGAACAAATACGTCTCATCAATCTGGAGGACGAGAAACCGACGGTCAAACAGGCCATGGATCGGCTGGAGCTGGAGCTTCGGCTGGCAAAGAAACAGGGTGTCTGTGTCCTGAAAATCATCCATGGGTTTGGCTCGACGGGAAACGGCGGAAAAATTCGCGTGGCACTGCGCAAGGCGTTGCCGGAGTATCAGAAACGCGGCAAGCTGTGCTTTTTCGTTCCCGGAGAAAGACTGACGATATTTGAGGAGGAAACACGGAAACTGTTACAGCTGTGTCCGGATTTCCGAAAAGATCACGACATCGACCGGCACAACAACGGCATTACCGTTGTTGTGCTGCGAGACAGGAAAGGATGAAACAATCATGCTGAATCGAAACAACGATCAAAAAACAGATGTCATCGAACACATGCGGGATGGTGACGGTCATGTCATCCGCCGCACGTTGATTGCACCGGAGGATTCCTGCGGAAAATTCAAGATGTGTGCGAAGATTACGCTGGAGCCGGGATGTTCCATTGGTGAGCACGGCCACCAGCCGGATGCGGAATTCTGTTACATGCTGGAGGGTGAGCTGACAATCTTGGATAACGGCAAGGAACATACCGTATATCCGGGAGATGCTTGGATGTGCGGCGACGGTGCCGTGCACTACAGCAAAAATACCTCGGATAAGCCGGCAGTTTTTCTTGCCATGGTAGTAGAATAATAAAAAAAGACCGATGCGCGATGCATCGGTCTTTTGCTGTCTGAAATTGATTTACTTTACGATGTAAACATTTGCGTACTTGACGCCGTTCTTCTTAGCAATGGAATTGTTTGCTACGAAGATGTCAATGCGCTTGCCCTTGATGGCGCCGCCGCGGTCCTCTACGGTGTAGGTGCCCCAGCCTTCGATGTAAACCTTGGTGTACATCGGCAGAACAGAGGTATCTGCTGCGATCGTGTGGTTGACGCGCGGGGTTCTGCCGGAGGCAGTGGTGCTGTCACCAGCGTAGAAGGTCAGCTTGAAGTTGCCTACCAGCTGCTTGTTGCTGCTGCTGGTGGTAGGCTGTGTGGTCGTGGTCTGGGAGGTAGACGGCTTGGTAGTGGTCAGGTACTTAGAGGATACATAACCGGTCTTGCCGTTGACGGAAATCTTTGCCCAGTTGCCGGAAACGCCGGTCTTGGTAGCAACCTGTCCCTTGCTGATGGAGGTGATTACCTTGTAGCTGGTGCTCGGGCCAGAGCGAACGTTTACTGCGGAAACAGCGTATACGGTGGTGCTTGCTGTGCTTGTGGTAGAAGCGGAAGAAGCAGCGGTTGTGGAAACAGAGCCGGTGGTCAGATACTTGCTATGTACGTAACCGGTCTTGCCGCCTGCGGTGACCTTGGTCCAGCTGCCGGTCTTGCCAGCGGTGGTCACGGTCTGACCCTTTCCGACAACGGAAACAACCTTGTAGCGGTTGCCGGCACCGGAGCGCATGTTTACGTCGGTGGTAGAGGTAGCAGATGCAGCGAATGCACCAGCGGTCAGGGATGCGGTAACAATAATGCCGGTAGCGGCAACAATAAGATTTCTCTTTAATTTCTGAAACATGTAAGTAACTCCTTTATTACGCGGGGCTGCCGAAGCAGCGGGGTATCAATTTGTTATGTTCGTGTAACCGTTTGTTACGGTTATGTAACTGAACTGTAACCTATCTTACAGGAACAGCCGCCATTTGTCAAACAATTCTTGGATATTTTTTTAATTTCGGGCATTTTGAACAAGAATAAACTGGGAGAATTGGTGAATTTAGCAATAAAACCGGCGAAAATTCGGAAAAATAACAAAAATACACCGGGGACGAATGGTTACAAAAATCGCGGAACGGTTACAAATCAACGAGCCATTCTGTCGAAAAAATTGACAGGGATGTGAGCGAGAATGCACCCCAATGGGTGTACATTCAAAAGAAACTGTGCTATACTATGTAATAGTTTTTGACGTTTGGCTGTTGTGTGTGGACCACAGCAGTTTGAGGATAAAGTAATAGCAAATACGATGAATTGAAATTTATTTCGCGCGGCAGGCTGCCGAATGAAGCGGAACTGGATTTGCCAGTGCGCTGTTTTGCTGTGCCTGTATCAGAGGCAATGCATCCTGCGGGCGCGTTCATGTAAAGGAAAGTGATACGCATTTATGAAAGAAAAACTGAAGATTATACCGTTGGGCGGACTCAATGAGATCGGCAAGAACATGACAGTTGTCGAGTATGGACAGGACATTTTTGTCATTGACTGCGGCATGGCGTTTCCGGACAATGATTTGCTGGGCGTTGACTTGGTGATTCCGGATGTCACGTATCTGCGTCGGCATAAGAACAAGGTGCGCGGCATTGTCATCACGCATGGCCATGAGGATCACATCGGCGCACTGCCGTATGTGCTCAAGGAGCTGAATGTACCGGTTTATTGCACGCGTCTGGTTGCTGGAATCCTGAACTCCAAGTTTGAGGAGCATCGCATGACCAAGCAGGTAAAGATCAACTGCGTCAAGGCGGGCGATCATATCAAGCTGGGCTGCTTTGACATTGAGCTGATTCATACCAATCATTCGATTGCAGATGCCGTCGCTTTGGCAATCCGCACTCCGCTTGGCATGATTATCCACACCGGTGACTTTAAGATTGACCCGACACCGGTATCTGGTGAGATGATTGACCTGACCCGCTTTGGTGAGCTGGGCAAGAAGGGCGTGCTCGCGCTGATGAGTGATTCGACAAACGTCGAGCGTCCGGGCTATACACCAAGTGAGAGAGAAGTCGGCAAGACGTTTGAAGCGCAGTTCAAGGGCTGCGATCAGCGAATTATCGTTGCCACGTTTGCCTCCAACATCTATCGTGTACAGCAGGTTGTAGATGCTGCGCATCACAACGGCAGAAAGGTTGCGATCTGCGGTCGAAGCATGGAGAATATCTCCAATGTAGCGATGGAACTGGGGTATCTCAATGTGCCGAAGAATGTGCTCATTGATATTTCCGAGGTGAACCGGTATCCAAAGAGCAAGGTTGTTGTTTTGTGCACCGGTTCGCAGGGCGAGGCAATGAGTGCGCTGTATCGTATGGCGTTCTCCAGCCATAAGCAGGTGGACGTCGGCGCAGGCGATAAGGTCATTATTTCTGCGTCTGCGATTCCGGGCAACGAAACGTCGGTCACCAAGATGATTAACGAGCTGAGCAAGAAGGGCGCAGAAGTCATCTACGACCGCTCCGCGATTATTCACGTTTCCGGTCATGCCTGCCAGGAAGAGCTGAAGCTGATGCTGTCGCTGATTAAGCCGAAGTACTTTATTCCGGTACACGGTGAGTATCGTATGCTGCGCCGTCATGGCGAGTTGGCGGTACAGACCGGCGTGCATCCGCGCCGTGTCATCATCACGGACATCGGACGCCCGGTAGAGATTACCGCAAAGTCTGCGCGTCTTGCCAATCCGGTTCCGTCCGGCAAGGTGCTGGTTGACGGTCTGGGCATTGGTGATGTCGGTACGGCTGTGCTGCGCGACAGAAAGCATCTGTCCGAAGATGGTCTGCTTGTTGTTGTTGTGACCTTGGACAGCGAGAGCGGCATTGTTATCGCAGGTCCGGACATTGTCTCCCGCGGCTTTATTTATGTGAAGGAGGCAGAGGATCTCATGGAAGAGCTGCGCCGCATTTCTCAGCGTGCGCTGGATCGCTGCTTGGATGATAACGTCCGCGATTGGACGACCATCAAGGCGAATGTCAAAAACGATCTGTCTGAGTTCCTCTATCGCAAGACCAAGAGAAGCCCGATGATCCTTCCGGTCATCATGGAAATTTAAATTTCGCTAGCTTTATCCAAATAAAAAACGATGCGCTGATGCCGTCTGTTGTGGACGGTATCAGCGCTTTTATGTTATACTGTAGTTGGTTTCAATTGGTGACAAGAGAGGAGACATATCATGACGATACAAATAGGTATTCTGGGAACAGGACAGATTTCTTCCGCCCTTGTCACAGGCTTTTGCACGGATGATGCATCCAAGCAAAAGCTGCATTTCTATCTTTCGCCGCGCAATGCACAAAAGGCAGCCGCGCTGGCACAGCAGTTTCCGGAACAGGTGACCGTGTGTGCCTCTAACCAAGAGGTGCTTGACCGGGCAAAAGACTGGATCATATTGGCCCTGCTGCCGCGAGATACCCAACGGATTCTACAGGAGCTGCGATTTGCACCGGAGCAGAAGATTGTGTCGCTCATCAGCGATCATCCGATGCAGGATATTGCCCGATGGACGGGAACGAGGGCAAAAGCCATTTGCATGGTGCCGCTTCCGTTTGCCGCCATGCATATCGGCCCGATTGCTTATTGTCCGGCAGATGCAGAGATTCGAGAGCTGTTTGCACCGCTGGGTCAGCTGATTGAGCTGAGCGATGAGCAGGCGCTCAATACGATATTGACGCTGACCTCACTCATGAGTCCGTTTTATTTGCTGATCCATCATGCGGCGGAGTGGGGAAAACAAAACGGTATGACAGATCGCGCCGCTGTCGATTATATGACGTCGTTTTTTGAGGCGCTGTCTGTGATGGCGCGGCAGGCGCCGAACAGCGCTGCGGTTGCCGAGCTGTGCTATGATACGACCGAAGGCGGACTCAATGAGAGTGCCTATCGGTATATCACCCAGCAAGGCGGGTATGACATTTGGATGCAGGCGTTAGAGCAAGTCAAGCGGCGATTGCAGAAATAAGAAAACAGCGGCAGGGGACGATGCATCCTCTGCCGCTGCTGTTTGTTATGCGTGAGTTTCTCCCTGTTTGGGCGCATTGCGCAGGAACTCGCTGATGTTGAGTCCGGCGATGGCGCCGTCTGCCACGGCCTTGGCGATTTGCAGGACACCGCCGACACAGTCGCCAGCGGCAAACAGACCGGGAACATTGGTCTGATAACTGCGGTCTACCTTGACATCTGAGCCGTCCATGATGACGCCCATGCGTCCGGCAAAGTCCGCTGCAGAAGCAACACCCTGCGCCAAGAACAGGCCATCAATCGGATACAGCTGCTTTTCGGTCTGCACACCGGACAGCATACCGAAATCATCTGTGCGCAGTTCTGTAATTGGCTCTGTGATAATGGGAATATCCGATGGAATCTTGTTGGTGGTAATGGTTGCACCGTTTGTGAACAGACAAAGATGCTCTGTCAGCGGGCGCAGATGCTCCAGCTCGGCAACGGCATGGTCGCCGCTGCCGACAACAGCGAGCGAGCGTCCGCGCATCAGAAAGCCGTCACACTGGGCGCAATGGCTGACACCGTAGCCGATGAGATGATCGGCGTGCAGATTGGAGGCGATGCGCTGTTTTCCGGTCGCCAGCAGGACGGTACGTGCCGTGTAGCTGTTGCCGGAGGAGGTGTTGATGATAAATCCATTGGATTCACGGATGGAAACTACTTCGTCACTGATGACTTCAATGCCAAGCCGCTCGACCTGCACCAGACCGCGGCGGAACAGTTCATCGCCGCTGACCGGTTCGGCCAGACCGAAATAATTTTCAATGCGGTGGCTTTGACCGAGAGCACCGGAATCTCGACCGATCACAAGCGGGGTATAGCCTGCGCGTCGAACATACAGAGCAGCAGAGAGACCTGCTGGGCCTTTTCCGATGATAATACAATCTTTCATGAAAATAAAACTCCTTGATATAAATAGGGAACACAGAAAGTCAGCGCAATTGATCCGGTAGCCGGATACTGATTTCTCCGGCAACCAAGGTGCTGCGCTGTCCGTTCTGCTCGATGATAAGATGGCCGTTGGAATCAATACCGACAGCGATTGCTTCCTCGCGCTTGTCAAAACGAATGACCGTGATGGGCTGACCGAGGAAGTGAATAAACGAACGATAGCGGTCGATGAGTGCCTCGGTCTGTCCGGAAGCAATGAGATCACAGCACGATTCCATGTGATTGAAAAACGATGCCGCGAGTGCATTGCGGCGCACCGGATGCGGAGCGAAATCTTCCAGACAACCGGCAATCTCTGCGATTTCCGGCGCAAGACCGCTTGCGGGGGTGCGGACATTGATGCCAATGCCGACAATGGCATAGGAAAGTTGTCCGGTTTCCGCTTCGACAGATGCTTCTGTCAAAATACCGCACAGCTTTTTGCCATACATGAGAACGTCATTGACCCACTTGATGTCTGGGGTAAAATCAGCAGTTTCTGCGATTGCTTCACAGGCGGCAATTGCCGCGCCGACGGTCAGCAAATGAATGCGCTCCAGCGGAATCTTGGGACGCAGAAGCAGACTCATATAGATACCGCTGCCGGAAGGAGACAGAAAATTTCGTCCCAATCTGCCGCGTCCGGCAGTTTGACAATCGGCGACAGCGGCATAGCCGTTTGGCAAGTCAGCAGCCCGCTGTTTGAGATAATTATTGGTGGAATCGACAGTGGAAAGCACACAGAGATTTCGTGCGGCATATTGCGTTGTCAGCTCCATGGCAATACCGGCTTCCGACAGCGCATCACTTGCTTCGTCTAAGCGATAGCCCTCACCGGCTGTAGAGGTAATCGGAAACCCCATCTCGCGCAGAGAGGAAACAGCCTTCCATATCGCTGTGCGGGAAACGCCCAATTCTCGTGCCAATGTGCCGCCGGAGATCAGCTCTCCGCGGTGTTCTTCCAGTGTGCGAAGCACGTCATCTCGAACCATCCAATCATCCTTTCGGGTCTTTTTTAGCTTTTTCTTATTGTAATACAGATCTTGACGCAGTACAATAGATTTTACTTGGAAACGAGGAAAATTCATCAATCCGGTCGAAGAAATGAGGAAAAATATGGCAAGCACAAGCGAGAGTATCCATAGCATCGCACGCACGCAGGAGGAACGCATTTTGCTCACGCAAATCGCGCAGAAGGCGGAGACCTGCCGCGAGAAATGCTATTTAACGTATACCAAATTTTTAGATATGCATGAAGCGGCATTGGCAGATCGGCTGCTGCGCAGCTTGGGAGAACACGGCATCTTCTGGGGCGGATACGAGCAGGCGGAACGCCGCATTCTCTTTTTTGTGCCGGACTGGATGGACGCTGTGCCGACAGAGGGAGAGGATTGTCCCATCACGGCCATTCGCTGTCTGCGGAGCAAAAATGATGCGCTGACCCATCGAGATTATTTGGGATCTCTGATGGGCTTGGGACTGCGGCGCGACGGCATCGGAGATATTTTGGTGAGTGACCACGGCGCAGATATTCTGGTATTCAAGGACATTGCGCCGTATCTGCTGATGCATTACAGCCAAGCGGGACGCAAGCATTTACAGACAGAAGAGATTTCGCTGACGGATTTGGTCATGCCGGAGGAAAAGATCACCATGCTGCGCGATACCGTCGCTTCCATGCGGCTGGATGCGGTCACAGCATCGCTGTTTCGCATATCGCGCGCCAAAGCGGCGGATGCAATCCGCGCAGGAAAAGTGTTTGTCAATCAGCAGGAATGTATCCGGACAGACAAAGAAATCGCGCCGCATGACCGCATTACGCTGCGCGGCACAGGGCGCGGAGAAGTCGAGGAAATATTGGGAGAGAGCAAAAAGGGACGTATTGTATTGTCGTTGAAACGATTCGGATAATTCCCAAAAAATCTGCTGTTTAAAATTTTTGTTATTGCAGGAATACGTGAAATATGTTATACTAATAGTAACAATAAAGAGGAGGCGGCAAAATGGGAAGACAGCCGAATATGACAGATGCACCGGAGCGCAGCGGTTCCGTGCAGGGATTAGAAGAAAATCTCAAAAAGGCAGTATCTGAAATGCTTGTTCTGTTTTTGCTCAACGAGAGAGAGATGTACATCGGTGAGATTCCAGAAGAGCTGAAACGGCGCAGCAATGGAAAATTCCATATTGTGTTCCCGTACTCGGTGATTTACCGCATGGTTAAATTTGAATATATTGACGAGCTGAAAAAGCGCGTGGCACCGGACGGCAGAAAGCGTCAGTATTACGGTATCACGCAAAAAGGCAGAGAGTATCTGGTGCAGCTGACCGACACTTTTGGACAGTTTATGCAGTGCATTGAACTGATTTTGCAGTCGGAAGGCGCAAAAGAAGCAGAAGAAAATTGATACAAGAGAAAATATTTGGATAGATTTCCCGATTCCTGAGAGTCGGGAAATTTTTTTTGCAAATTTGCGAAAATGTGTTGCATCGTGCGGTGTCAAATTGTCTTATGATAGAAAAACGAAAATGAAGATTACATGAAATACGGAAACAGGAGGGATTTCGCATGAAAACTGGTTTCAAGTTTGGCATTGCAGCAGTTGTGCTGACCGCTTGTATCGCTGGCAGCACACTGTGGGCAAATGCAGATTCCGAAGATGAAGCAATCAAGGAAGCGTTTATCGGCTCGCAGAATATCGCTCAGCAGATCGGATATTTTGAGTCAGACAACGGAAAGACTGACCAATTGAGTGAAGAACAGATTCAGGGATATATTGATGATTTTAACGCAGGGATGGACAAGTATTATTCTTCCGATAATATTTGCAGACAAACATATAAGGAGACTAATGAACAGTATCTGAGAAAAAATGCAAAGGACAGCATTATGTACACAGTAGATGGCGGTGTTTTAGATTGTACCTGCAGCAATATTAAAGTGAGCGCGGATGGAACATCAGCCACGATGGATGCTGTATGCGTAAGTTGGGGAAATTGGGTAGAACAAAATGAATACGGACAGATTGAAGTGACGGCACCAACAGGGCAAGATACTATGTCCGTAACCATGGTGAAAGAAGATGGACAGTGGAAATTAAAATCCATTGACGACATGGTTGCTTGGTTTGGAGCGGATGCGATTACTGATTTGCAGAAAGCACAGCAGAAAGCCAGTGAAAAAGGGAAATCTATATTTAATGAAGAGCAGCAAAAACAGATGCAGGTATTCGAGGAATACGAACAAAAGACGCTCTTCACAGAGTATGACAGCTTTTCTGAGGCGCTCCAAGCCGCGGAAAGCATTGATCCGTATGAGGTCAACCCGTTCCCGCTGTGGAATGAGATGGGCGGTTCTTCGTTAGAAAAATATAAAGGAGACGCAAGCTGGGAAGCATAGCATGAGCAGACGAGATAAAGTATTAACTGACAGAAAAATATTTCATGCAGTCGGGTATGTATGCATGGCTGCGGCGATTGCGCTGGCTGTTCGATTTACTCAGGGAGATCTTGCATTGAGTTATACCGTGCAGGGGATGCTTCCCATTGTTTTGCAGGAACTAGCGGCGGTGTGCTTGGGGGAATATACAGCAACCAGACCGGATACAGATGCTTGGATTGGGAGAACCCTAAAAACAGTACTTGCCGCGAGTGTTCCGTCTTTGATATGGGCTGCTTTTTGGTTTATGAGATAACAGGAGGGCAAAATTCCCGATTCTGTTGGAGTCAGAAAAATTTTTTCGAAAATTTGTGAAAAATGTGTTGCATTATGTAATGCTAAACTGTCTTATAGTATAGAAAGACAAAGATGGATATTGCTAGAAAAACTGGAGGTGATTAAAAAATTATAGCAGATATAAAAGGTAGTGCGAATGCATAGAAAGGAGTTTTAATAATGAAACGATGGGTTAAAAGGATGATGTGTCTCGTGTGTGCGATTGGCTGTCTGATGACACAAACGTTTGCATATGATAGAACGAGTGCTATCAAGTATTCGGATGAAAAGGCATTAAATCCGAGCGGTGATTATTACTTTTATAAAGATAAGGATTGTGCGAATTTTGTTTCGCAGTGCCTGTATTCTGGAAAAATGAAACAAGGTAAAGTATGGTATACAACGAAGAAACTTAGCAAGTTTTATGGATCAGATGCATGGGTTAATGCTAATGCATTAAAGAATTACTTGAAAAATAATGCTGGAGCAAAACATATAGGTTCTTGGACGAAAAGCGGAACAAGCGGACAATATCCAACATATGCGTATGTCAATAACAGTTCTAATCTTACGACGAAAAATACAGGAAAAGTCGTAATTTTTTATGATTGGACAGGCGATGGAATCATGGAACATAGTGCGCTTTATGTTGTTAATAATGCTAAGTCTAAAGATACGGAAGATGGAAAAAATGTTACAGGTGATTTGATAAATGCACATACAACAAATCGCTATCATGCTATTTGGAATCGAGACAAAGCGAACTCGAGGAAGTATGATACAAGAATATATGCATTTGAATTAAAGGACTAAACAGGAGGGGAAATGTTATGAAAACTGGTTTTAAGTTTGGCATTGCTGCCATTGCATTAACCGCTTGTATCGCTGGCAGTACACTATGGGCAAATGCAGATTCCGAGGATGAAGCAATCAAGGAAGCGTTTATCGGCTCACAGAATATGTTTCAGCAAATCGGACATTTTGAATCGGACAACGGAAAAACCGACCGATTGAGCGATGAGCAGATTCAAGGTTATATTGATCGGTTCAATACAGGAGTAGATACGTATTATTCATTGGATAATCCGTCTCGAGAAAACTATAAGGAACTGAATGAACGTGTATTGAGAGAATGTGCAAAGGATGTCGTGGACTATAAGGTGGATGGTGGCGTTTTATCCTGTACAGCAGAAAATATCAAACTGAATGAAGATAGAACATCTGCTACGATGCACGTGGTATTTGTAGAATGGGGAAATTGGGTAGAAGAAAATGAAGAGGGTCAAATTGAAGTGACGGCACCGACAGGACAAATTTCCGCAGATGTGACGATGGTCAAAGAGAATGGACAGTGGAAGTTGCAGTCAATGGAACAAGCGGATCTTTGCTTTGGCTCGGACGCAATTTCTGATTTGCAGGAAGCAGAACAGAAATCTAGTGCAAAAAGACGGTCTGCGGCGAGTGTCTATAGCGCAGAACAGCAGGAGCAGATGCAGGCATTCGAGGAATACAAGCAAAAGACGCTCTTCACAGAATACGACAGCTTTTCTGAGGCACTGCAAGCCGCAGAAAGCATTGATCCGCATGAGGTCAACCCGTTCTCGCTGTGGAATGAAATGGGCGGTTATTCGTTAGAGGAATGAAAGAAACATAATCTGGGGGTCTATCTCCCGCTCTCGTATGAGGGCGGGGGATATTTTTTGAAAAAGTGTTGCAAATACATGAGTTTCTTGTCTTAATATAAAAGAGGAAAATAAAACGAAGGGAGAAACATATGGTTGCATGGATTTGTTCGGTCGTATCAGACCCGGACGATCAAGAATTTCTCATCGAACTGTATGAAGAATTTCATGCGTTGATGTTTTCTGTCGCCAGACGATATAACAATAACTGGATGAGCTGCGAGGATATTGTGCAGGAGAGTATTTTACGCATCATGGACAAGTTGGATGTTCTGCGCAGCAAAAAACGTTGTGTGCAGGCGGGATATATTGCCATGGTCGTGCGAAATGTCGCTATCAATACCTTGAAGCATGAAGACATAGTCAAAGCCCACGCAAGGGAGGTTGCCGAGGAAGAGCC
Organism: bacterium; assembly: GCA_963601915.1. Classification (GTDB taxonomy): domain Bacteria; phylum Bacillota; class Clostridia; order Oscillospirales; family Butyricicoccaceae; genus Butyricicoccus_A. Next base: position 95,334 of record CAVCGL010000010.1, read on the forward strand.
GACCGCGCCGACGATGGATGAAATTTTGATTGCACGAGAAAATGCAGAGCTTCTGATGCAGGTATTGCAGCAGATGCCGGAAGCAGAAGCATTGCTCCTGCGCGGAAAATATATGTTGGGATATTCGGATGAATATCTTGCTAAGCAGATTGGCTGTCAGCCCAAGAGCGTGCGCATGAAGTTGACCCGTGCGCGGAGACATGCGCTCCAAGCCATGCAGCAGGCAAAGAAAGGAGAGGAACAGCTTTGACCAGACACGAGCAATTACAGGAACAGTTGGAGGATACGGTCTTTGCCCTGCTGATGAATGAGGTCATGCAGCGCGAAGGTGCACAAATCTGGACGGACTATCAAGCAGAAAAAGAGGCGGGGACTTGTCTGTCCATCCCCAGGGATACCGACCAGCGCATGAAGGCGTTTATTCGCAGGCAGTTCCGAAAGAAACGGCATCGACATGCGCGAAAAGCCATGCTGCATATGATGCGGGTTTCTGCGGCGGTACTCTGTGTGCTGACCATTGTGTCAGCGACAGCGTTTGCGTCCTCTCCGGTTTTTCGGGACAATGTGCTGAGCTTGGTGACACGAAACACGGAAACAGGAACCGATTATTCCTTTTCAGATGGATACAACCAGACGATGCCGTCTGAGTACACGGAGACAGTCGTGCAGAGCTTTGTTGTCAATTGGCTGCCGGATGGTCTGTCGTTTCAAAAAGAAGAGCGCACGCAGAGTACGATTGTAGATACCTTTGCCGCGTCTGATGGACGGTATTTGACGATTCGCAAAGTGACGGGAGCTGCCACGACGGTTTCTGTTGATACAGACGGCGCACAAGTTTCTCAGACCACGATTCACGGAAATACGGCACAGGTGGCGGAAAAAGAGGATATGGTCACGGTGACTTGGAGCGATACACAGCAGGTGTCGGTCTATTGCGTGACAGCGCGGGGCATCGACACAAAAGATGTGCTGAAAACAGCCGAACAGATGCAGTGAGGAGATATCATGAAACAAAAAATCAAACGAAGTGTGGCGTTTCTTCTCGCGCTGGGGACGCTGGGCAGTACCGCGTGGGCGAGTGACAAGACGAGCCGATGGGAGGATTTTTGCGATGCCATGCAGGCGGAGGTTGATGCGGAAGCGATCAGACAGGCACCGCCGCCGGATGTCACACCGTTTCAAAAAAACCAACCGATTGCACCGAGCATGACACAGATATTTTGTACGATTCGCGTCATGGGGTCAAAAATTTATTGCGGTGCGATGGTGGGCTTGCAGCCGGAATACATGAGCGTGCTAAAACTCCAATTGCAAAAAAGTAAAGATGGCAGCGCGTGGGAAACACAGGAATCTTGGAACGTACCGGATCATGTCGCTTCTCAGATTGTAGATGTACCTGCGTTTCAGTATCAGTATCGCGTGCGTGTCGTTGTGGATATTTATACGACAGAAGGCAAGCGAATCAAACAAATCGAAAAATTTTCTTCTCGCGTGTGGGGATAAAATCAAACTGTACTGAAAATAACGGAAAAATAATTTTTCTCCGCGGACAGGGAACGCCGATTTCCGCGCCGGACACCTGATATACTAACGGATACACGGAGGTGGCTGAGGGGATGCGCGTGGTGTATCTGGATGTGCTGTTCGTGCTGAATTTTGCGATGGATTATTGCATTCTGCGCTGTGCATCCGCACTGAGCGGCAGACCGGCTGCGGTTTGGAGGCTGAGCCTTGCGGCGGGATTTGGTGCGTTGTATGCCGGCGGATGCGTCATGGCTCCGATGTTATCCGCTTTGCCCGTGCGGATAGCGTCCAGCGTTGTTATGACAGCAACGGCGTTTTCCGTTCACAATGTGCGCTTGCTGGTGCGGCAGACCTTACTTGTTTTGCTTGTCACGTTTGTATTTGGCGGCGCGGTAACGGCACTGGAACAGCTGAGCGGCGCATCGCTTGTGCAGGATGGCGTGATTGTTGCACAGGTATCGCGGCGGGTGCTGTTTGCTTCGGCATTGCTGGCATATGGTCTCAGCTGTCTTGTCTTTCGCAATCAGGCAAAGGACACGCGGCCGCGCGGTGAATCGGTTTGCATTTGCTGTGGAGAACAGCAGTCGCAGGTATTTTTGCTGGTGGACAGTGGCAATACCTTGCGAGACCCGATGACGGGAAAACCCGTGCTGCTGCTGACGCGGGATGCTGCGATTCGGATTTTGCCGGAACAGCAGCGGTTTGTGCCGCGAGAACTCAAACAGGACAATGCTGCCGAGCTAGTGCAGCAGACACAGCGAAATGGCGTGACGGGCTGGCGGCTGCTTGCGTTTCACAGCGTAGGCGGCGGGGGATTGCTGCCATGCTTTCGTCCTCGTGCTGTTGTGCGGGCGGATGGCTACGCATATGACTGTATGGTGGCTGTTTCCGTGGCAGATATTTGCTCCGGGGAATTTGACGGACTCATTGAACCGTGAAAGGAGAAGGGTATGCGAATTTGGGAAAAGCTGCGGGAGATTTTGTGCCGAATCGGATTGTTTCCATCGGAAAAAGGGATTTTTTACATTGGAAGCCCTATCGTTTTGCCGCCGCCGCTCACAGCAAAAGAAGAAGCAGCGGCAGTGAAAGGATTTCAGCAGGGAGACCGTGCTTGCCGAGATCGGCTCATTGAACACAACTTGCGGCTTGTTGTGTATATTGCGCGAAAATTTGAAAATACCGGCATTCATATGGAGGATTTGGTCTCAATTGGCACCATTGGGCTGATTAAAGCCATTGAAACGTACAATTTGGAGAAGAAAACCAAATTGGCAACCTATGCCTCACGATGCATTGAAAATGAAATTTTGATGCATTTGCGCAAGGTTTCCGGTCAGAAAACCGAAGTGTCTTTTGATGAACCGCTGAGTACAGATTGGGACGGCAATGAGCTGCTGCTGTCGGATATTTTGGGCACAGAACCCGACTGTGTCATTCGGCCGGTGGAAGATGATGTTGACCGCCAGCTGCTGCATCGGGCACTCAATCGCCTGCCGGAACGCGAGAAAACCATCATTAGTATGCGGTTTGGCCTGACGGACGGAGAAGAGCACACACAGAAGGAAGTGGCCGATTTGCTCGGCATTTCGCAGTCGTATATTTCTCGTCTGGAAAAACGGATTATGAAACGAATGAAAAAAGATATGATGAGATGGGTATGAAAATATGCTCTCAATCGTTTGCCTTTTCTGCCTAGATATGTTATTATTGTACACAACACGGTCGGTGTTGCGTGATGCCTGGGCAGTGTGGCTGGAATAGATCAAATGCTCTGCCATATGGCAGAGCATTTTTTGTCTATCTGTATGGGAGGGAAGCATGCATGACTGAACTGGAAAAAATCAAACGCGCCAAAATGTATGTGGATAAGCTGGCGAACGGAATCAATCCCATTGATGATACCAAAATTCCAGATGAGGACATTATCAACCATGTTCGCCTATCAAGATGCCTCTTTTTTGTATCCGATGTGCTTCGCCAAGTGATTGAAAACGGCGGAACAAAAACGACTGCGGTTAGTAAGAATTCTAAAAAACTGCCGCTGGAAGTCTCGTTGGAACAAAGAAATCGGTTTGCTTACTCGGAGATACCCATTGCAGCCAGCGAAATTGCAAAGCGGGTGAATGCTCTGGTCAATGAGGAGAACAGACAAAAACTTACATACGATGATATTCTTACGTGGCTCATTGAAATTGGAATGATGGAATTCGCGTCTACGCCAGACGGAGAGCGCACAAGACAACCGACAGAAAACGGCATAAAAAATGGAATTTCCGTACAAGAACGAACAGGGAATAACGGCATCTATCATGTGGTTGTCTATAACATTGCGGCACAACATTTCATTATAGATAATCTGGATGCGATTCTTGCTGTGAAAAAGGAACGGACGGAGATGCAGGGAGCTCCATGGACAAAAGATCAGGATGACCGTTTGATTGACCTGTATGAAAAGTCAGCGCCAATCAGTGAAATTGCTATGGTACTGAAGCGGAGTATATCGGCTGTGCGAGGCAGACTGAAGAGATTAGGGCTTATTGACTCACAGTGAGCTGTTGGGAATAAATATTTCTATACATATAAAAATCCCCCTTAATACAGGATTTCCTGTATTAGGGGGATTTGGCTTTATAGGAGAAACTTACTCCTCCATCAGCTGTTCCATTTCTGTGATTAACTCATCGAACAGCTGGAGTGCTTCGTGGATCGGGGTAGTCGATGCCATATCGACACCGGCACCGCGCAGCAGAGAAATTGGGTCGGTCGAGCAGCCGCCGGACAAGAACTGGATATAGTCCTTAACTGCTGGTGTGCCTTCCTTGAGAATGCGGCGGGACAGAGCAATGGCGGCAGAGTAACCGGTCGCATACTGATAGACATAATAGTCGTAATAGAAATGTGGGATGCGTGCCCATTCCAAATCAATTTCCTTGTCGATGACAATGCCATCGCCGAAATACTGATGGTTCAGCTCGTGATACAGCGCGTTGAGAGATTCTGCCGTCAGGCTCTCGCCGTGCTCATTGCGGCGGTTGATCTCCAACTCGAATTCTGCGAACATAGTCTGACGATACAGCGTTGTGCGGAACTGTTCGAGGAAATAGTTGATGAGATACGCACGGCGTTTTTTGTCTTTGGTCGTCTTGAGCAGATGCTGCATGAGCAATGCTTCATTGCAGGTCGAGGCAACTTCGGCGACAAAGATGCTGTAATTGGAATACGCAACCGGCTGATGCTTGTTGGACAAATACGAATGAATGGCATGACCCATTTCGTGTGCCAGCGTAAACATGCTGTCCAGCGTGCCCGAATAATTGAGCAGGACATACGGATGCTTGCGCAGACCGGCAGAATATGCGCCGGAGCACTTGCCGACGTTCTCGTAGACATCAATCCAGCGGTTGTCAAAGCCTTCCTTGAGAATCGCACGATAGTCGTCACCCATACAAGCGAGGGCATCATATACGGTCTGCTTGGCTTCTTCATAAGGAATATCGACATCCACATCGCTGACAATCGGCGTGTACAGATCGTACATGTGCAGCTCATCGACACCGAGCAACTTGCGGCGCAAATCGACATAGCGATACATCGGAGCCATATTTTCGTGTACCGCAGAGATCAGATTGGTGTATACTTCGGTCGGCACATAATTGCCATCCAGTGATGCCTGTAACGTCGAATCATATTTGCGGGCATCGGCATAGAACTTCAGTTGCTTGACCTGCGCTGAGAGCAGAGCGGCGGCAGTGTTGCGGAACTGACCGTATACGCTGTACAGAGATTCAAATGCAGATTTGCGCAGAACACGGTCTGCGCTGTGCATGAGCGGAATATAGGTGCCATGGGTGACTGGATGGGACTTGCCGTCTTTGTCGGTTGCTGCCGGGAATTTCAAGTCAGCGTCGGCAAAAACAGAATAGACACTGTCCGGCGCCTGCGACATTTCACCGGCGGAAGCGAGCAGCTTTTCCTCTGCATCGGACAGGATATGCGCGCGCTTGTTGCGGATACGGGTCAGAGCCAGACGATAGGTTTCCAGTGCCGGTTCGTCTTTGTAGAACTGTTCCAGTGTGTCATCCGGAATGGACAAAAGCTCCGGCGTTTCAAAGGAGCTTGCCGCATCGACAGCGACCATCGCGCTCATGGCCTGCGAGGTCATGCCCTGATACAGGGAATTGGCGGTGTCCTCGTCGCTTCTGCGCTGGGCGTATCCGTACAGGGCATCAAATAACACGCTGATCGAATCACCGAGCTGCAAAAACTCCAGTAATTTTTGTGCGCTGTCACCCAGATGGCCTTTATAGGCAGCGAGCTGTTCCGGCAGAGCACGGGCTTTTTCCAAATCAGCCTTCCACAAATCGTTGTTTGCATAGACATCTTCCAGTGCCCAGGTATATTTCGGGTCCGCTTCGCTGCGGACAGGAATTTTCTTTTCCATGGTGTTGAAACCTCCTGTGAAAAATTTACTGTCAAACAACTTTAGTATAGCATGGTTACGGAAAATTTAACAGAAAAATATGAGATTATTCCTCATCCTCTTCGCAGTCTTCTTCTAATTGTTCGTTGCGTTTGGTGCATGCTCTTGCGGTGACAGACAACAGAACAAAGGTCAGAACAAACGTAAAGAAAGCGGCAATCAGCGCGCACAGGCACATCAGCTTAGGGGAATTTACAAAATAACCGTTTTTGGTGTAGAGCAGCAGCGTAAAGATAAAGATACAGATGGCACCGATCATGCTCATCAGGGCATTGTTTTTCGGGTTAGGCTTGAGACGCCAGTCCCACAAGCCGCGGCGGATGCAGCAAAATTCGGTATATCCGCTCAGCGCGAGCAGCAGAACCGTTGTGCAGCCGACAATGAGGCCGGAAGAATTGGTGAGAACTTCCAACAGCAGCAAGGCTAAAATGCCGAAGTATGCAAACCAGAAACCACGGTGTTCGATCTGGTACATCTGCTGTTTCTGACGCTCGTCAAGAGCAATCGGGGGGAGTAAATGGATATTTTTTCTTTTCATAGGTTATACCTCCCAAAATAAATCGTCCAAAGTTTTATCTAATGCTTTGCAAATGGCAATGCACAAACGAATGGTAGGATTGTAGTCGCCCTTTTCAATGGCGTTGATTGTCTGGCGGGAGACGCCGACCAGCTCTGCCAGCGCCTGCTGGGAGAGATCTTTTCCGGCACGCGCTGCCTTCAACCGCAGATTTTTCATGGACTGCCCTCCTTCTGTCTTTCTGTACTTGCAGTATATGCTATACACGATAGAATGTCAAGTATATTTTACATAACGAACGAAAGAAAAGCCATCCTGCTCGCAGGACAGCTTTTCTCGAATGTTCTGGTTTGTCAGATTAGAATTCGCACTTCTTTGCGATGTAATCCTTGACCTCAGCGATCGGCAGACGGATCTGCTCCATGGTATCGCGGTCACGGATGGTTACGCAGCCGTCGGTCTCGGTTTCGAAGTCAACGGTGATGCAGAGCGGGGTGCCGATTTCATCCTCGCGGCGATAGCGCTTGCCGATGGAACCAGCCTCGTCATAGTCGATCATGAAGTGCTTTGCCAGCTCTTCGTATACCGGCATAGCCTGGTCATGCAGCTTCTTGGACAGCGGCAGGACAGCAGCCTTGTACGGTGCCAGAGCCGGATGCAGACGCAGAACAACACGAACGTCATCCTTGCCCTTCTTGTCCTGACCAACGACTTCCTCGTCGTATGCGTCGCACAGGAATGCCAGAGCAACACGGTCAGCACCCAGAGACGGCTCGATAACATACGGGATGTACTTCTCGCCAGCTTCCTGATCGAAGTATTCCATAGAAACACCGGAGGTCTTCTGATGCTGGGTCAGGTCGAAGTCGGTGCGGTCAGCAATGCCCCACAGCTCGCCCCAGCCAAACGGGAACAGGAACTCAATATCGGTGGTAGCATTGGAGTAATGGGACAGCTCTTCCTGCTCATGGTCGCGCAGACGCATGTTCTCTTCCTTGATGCCAAGGCTGAGCAGGAAGTTCTTGCAGGTGTCCTTCCAGTACTTGAACCACTCCAGATCGGTGCCCGGCTTGCAGAAGAACTCCAGCTCCATCTGCTCGAACTCGCGGGTACGGAAGGTGAAGTTGCCCGGGGTAATCTCGTTACGGAAGGACTTGCCAACCTGAGCAACACCAAACGGGATCTTGCGGCGAGTGGTGCGCTGTACGTTCTGGAAGTTTACGAAGATGCCCTGTGCGGTCTCCGGACGCAGGTACAGCTCGTTCTTTGCGTTCTCAGTAACACCCTGGAAGGTCTTGAACATCAGGTTGAACTGACGAATATCGGTAAAGTTATGACCACCGCAGTTCGGACAAGCGATCTGCTTCTCGTCGATGTAGTCACGCATCTGCTGGTTGCTCCAGCCAGCCGGATTTTCGCCGGTAGCGTCTTCAATCAGCTGGTCGGCACGATGACGGGTGTGGCAGTCCTTGCAGTCCATCAGCGGATCAGAAAAGCCGCCTACATGGCCGGAAGCAACCCAGGTCATCGGATTCATCAGGATAGCGGAATCCAGACCGACATTGTACGGGGATTCCTGTACGAACTTCTTTCTCCAAGCGTTCTTGACGTTATTCTTGAATTCGACACCAAGCGGGCCGTAATCCCAGGTGTTAGCAAGACCGCCGTAGATCTCGGAGCCGCTGTAAACGAAACCGCGTCCCTTGCACAGAGCGACGATTTTGTCCATTGTCTTTTCGGTGTTGTTCATAATTTCTACTCCTTATAGGCGCATATGGCTTATGCACACAAAAAATTTAGTCAAAAGCTCTTGACTATGTTCTTATTATAGCGTATACTAATTAAATGTCAAGACATTGTGACTGACAAACCAAATTCACATCCGGGTGTAGCGCAGATGGTAGCGCGCCTGCTTTGGGAGCAGGATGCCGCAGGTTCGACTCCTGTCACTCGGACCATAACTGGACACCAGTTTTGATACAATGCGTATCGAAGCGGGTGTCCAGTTT
>CAVCGL010000011.1:0-84365 GCA_963601915.1 bacterium
ACAGATTGAGGTTCAGCTTGCGCAGGGACTCAATATACTGTTCTTTGGTCATCATGGGTATCATCCTCTTTCTTTGCAAATATCATATAATCATATATTGACTATATTTCTGTATCATACAACACTGACCGTTTTCTTAAAACATGGACACTCGCGGTATGCCTTTGGCGTCATACCAGTGACATTGTGAAAGGCTCGCGTAAATGTCGAATTGCTGCTGTATCCTACCATAACAGCAATTTCCATCACGCTGAAATTGGTCGTCACAAGCAGCTCTTTTGCCCGCTGAATGCGCGTATTGCGCAGATAAAAGCTCGGAGAAAGTCCTGTCTGCTGCTTAAACCAATCGCAATAATAGGTCACGTTGTAGTTTTCAATTTTAGCCAGCTGATCTACCGTAATCGGCAGATGATAATATTCATTGATGTACTGAATGGACGGCGCGGCGCAGTTTTCCATCAGCTTGCTGTACAAATACTTGTACAAATGCCGAACCGCTGTGCTCTCCGGATTTTGCTCCAGCTCGGCCTGAATCAGCTCCACGAGCTGCACAATCTGTCCGCGCATAGAAATAATGAGCGGATTGGAAATCAAGACAACTTCTCCGCTGTCCGCCATATCATCGGACAAATTGATCGCCAGCAGCTTGCCATAATAATTGCACTGATGCAGCATGCCCGTCGGGATAAAGCAAAGCTCCTGCGGCGTCACTTCATATTCCATTTTGCCGATGCTGATTTTCATTGGCTCTTGCAGGGGCACAAGGATCTGCGGATACTCGTGCGTGTGTTCTCCCTTACATTCATAAAATACATGAATATTAACTTTCTGATCCATTATGCTCCACCATCCTAAATCAAAAAAAGTGTGTGTACAGCCGAGATAGACACTGTTCGACTCGCATACTTCGGTTCCGACGCGGCTGCATCTCCCAATGCGTGAACAGTGTCTATATCTGCTTATTAGAAAATGACATTTTCTACATATCGCTCGATAATCTTTACATAGCCTGCCATCTGATCCGGTGTCGGGCTTTTGATGTCCGGCATCTGATAGGTTCTTCCCAGCTTATCATAGGTTGCCGTTCCGAGCTTATGATACGGCAGCAGCTGCACATAACTGAGTTTTTTCAGCTTGGTGCAGAACTCGCCGATCTTACATAGCTCTTCTTCCGAATCATTGAGTCCCGGAATAATCGGTGTTCTGACAACGAGCTGGAATTTGTCCTCCACCTCATTGGTTGCCAGCAGGTTCTGTTTGATTAACTCATTGTCCACGCCGGTATACTGCTTGTGCAGGTCATTGGAGAAAAACTTCATATCGACAAACGCCAAATTGACATACGGCAAAATGCTCTTGACCGTCTCCCACGGCGCAAAGAACGATGTCTCAATCGCCGTGTGCATACATTCTGCGCGACAGTTCCGAAGAACTGCCCGTGCAAAGTCCGGCTGTGCCAAAATCTCGCCGCCGGATAAGGTAATGCCGCCGGTGGAGATAAAGAAGAACAGGGAATCCTTGCGCAGCTCGCGCATCACGTCCTGTACGGTCATGACAGAGCCATACGAATAGGTATCGCTCGTCTCAATCTCGAATTTCTGGCTTTCCGGTGTGGAACACCACTGGCACCGCAATGGGCATCCCTTCAAAAACAATACGGTACGAAGTCCCGGGCCGTCATGAACGGACGACCGCTCAATACGCAGCACGGTGCCTTTTCTCTCTGCATCGTAAATGGTTGGAACGCTCATTGCGTGTGCCTCCTTGTGGTTTTTTCTCTAGCTTGTTTTATGCGTGCTTAGCAGCCACAGCCGCCAGCCCAGTTATTGATCTCGGTACGACCGATGATTTCGTCCTGTGTCTCCTTGGACAGCTCAACGAAGAATGCCGTGTAGCCTGCTACGCGGATGAGCAGATCTCTGTGCTCCTTCGGATGTACCTGTGCGTCTACCAGTGTGTCGCGGTCAACGCAGTTGATCTGTGCGTGATAGACATCCAGCATGCTCATGGTCTTAATCATGTTCATGCCGTGTGCAATGCCGTTTTCGCCCTTGAGCATTTCCGGCTCAAACTTCATATTGAGCTGTGTGCCCTGCGTATAGCGTGCGTGCGGAATATGGGAAACCGACTTGAGCAGTGCGGTCGGGCCATTGACGTCCGTGCCGCCGGTTGCGCCGATGCCGTCTGTCAGCGGGGTCTTTGCATTTCTGCCGGACGGCAGAGCGCCTACCCACTGACCAATCGGTGTATTGCCGGATACCGGCAGCATACCGCAGGTCATCTTGCCAAATGCCGTTTCATAGGTCTCAAACTGATCGACAACATGAGAGAAGATCTCGCCGACACAGAAGTCTGCGCGCTCATCGTCGTTGCCGTACTTCGGTGCATCGAGGCACATCTTCTGAATATCTTCATATCCAACGAAGTCAGCGTCCAGAGCCTTGACCAGCTCATCCATCGTGCACTTCTTCTCATCGTATACCAGATACTTGACAGCAGCCACAGAGTTGACAATATCTGCCTGACCTACTGTGATAACGCCGCCGCCAACGGAATACTTGGCGCCGCCCGGCTGGCTGTAGTCCTTGCCAACTTCCATGGTGTGCGGGAAGCCCATGGACAGAACCGGAACCGGACGATAGTTCATGGACAGGTAATCAAGCAGCTGGTTGCCGGAGGTGATAACGTCTACTGCGTAATCAATGTGCTTCATAACTGCCTGGAAGAAGTCATCAAATGTCTTGAATTCACGCGGATCGCCGGTGTGAACGGATACCTGCTCGCCGGTGATGCGGCTCTTGCCGTCATTGAGTGCGAACTCTACCATAGCGCCCATGTTGATGTCGGCAATGTCGGTGTACTCCTTGAGCTTGCCGGATACGTTGGTCTCTACGCAGCCGCACGGGTTCCAGTCCCAAGCCTCGGAGAGCGGAACGCCCTTGTTCAGAATCATGCGGATACCGACATCGTTGGAGTAAATCGCCGGCATGGTCAGACCCATCGAGATGGATTCTACTGCCTTGTGCAGCAGAGCATCCGGATTCTTTGCCATGCTGTAGGTGACAGCAAGGTTCGGCTCCTTGAACTTGACGTCCATCGTTGCCTGAATCATCATATAAGACAGCTCGTTGGTTGCGTCATCGCCGTACTCGTTGATGCCGCCGCAGCTGGTCTGTACAGTGATGCAGTAGCCTGCTGCATACTGTGCGGTTACTTCGTCCTGGAACAGGGACATTTCTGCGATCTTAATCCACAGGCAGTCGAACAGCTCCTGTGCGTCATCGTCTGTGATGATGCCAGCTTCCTTATCTGCCTTGTAGTACGGATAGAAGTACTGGTCCAGACGGCCAATATTATAAGAGGATGCATTCTGCTCCATGAAACATGCATATTCATACGTCAGCAGGGACTGCATTGCCTCATACAGGTTGCGTGCCGGGAATTCCGGAACATGGCGGTTCACTTCTGCAATCTTAAGCAGCTCTGCCTTGCGCTTCTCATCGGTGCAGGAAGCAGCCTGCTGTTCCGCCAGATCCGCGTGACGGTGTGCCAGATGAATGACCGCATCCGCTGCGATGATTTCCGAACGATAGAAGAAGCTCTTTTCCAGATCGCCCGGTACCGAATCGTCCAGAGCTGCGAGCTTTTCCTTTGCCTCGTCACGAATTGCGCCAATGCCCTTGTTCAGAATCATGCGCCAATCCACGGTGGTCTCGCCGTAGCCGCGAACAGCCTTGCGGTCAATAAAGATCGCGCCGTTGTCCTTCATGGTCTGCATGTCCTTCGGCGTCATCTTCTTCCAGCGGTCGAGCAGGCACTTATTGGTCCAATAATCCTTGACCTCTTCGGTGTAGATCTTTTTGCCTTCCTCGCTCAGATAGAACGGGTCAAACTTACGGGTAGAGATCGTATCCAGCTCGTCTGCGATGATGCCTGCGGAGCTGTCTGCACACAGAATGCCGGCACGCGGCTTGAAGCCTACGCCGCCAACGAGAAGCTCATTGTCCCGAATATATACGTTTTTCTTTTCACAGATGTGGCGGTAACCGATTGCCTTCTGAATGATCCACGGCTCGCCTTCCGATTCCTTAAAGCCTTCGGTCAGATACTTGGCATTGTATACGTCCATGTCAACGCGGGTTGCCAGATACTGCTGACGCAGTGCTTCGATTCTCTTCATGTATTCCTTAGCCATAAAAAGTTCCTCCTTCGATTTTCTTCTCTGCTTTTCTTTGTCGCATCTCTTTACTGATATACATGCAAATCCCATGCCAATTCGAGAAATTGCATATAAAAACTTGGTTTTTCGTGATTTCCTCTAAGAAAACGTGTTGGTTTTTATGCAACTTCACTGCAAATTCTCGTTTTTTGCAGGAATTCTCTATGGAATCTCTCCAATTAGCAGACACATGGATTTTGCAGGTTCTCATATCAATTGTTCAAAATTCCGCCGCTGAATTTATGGAATCTGACGACAAACCTTCTATTTTTTGTATAAAATAACCAACTTTCGACAAAACTTCTCAGCACTTTACCCGCAAAATTTCATCCGCAAAATATTTTGCACGCCATGCAAGTTTTTTTGCACACAGTCTCCTTCGTCATTTTCCACCGCCGCTCTCCGCCAGAAAAGTATCTGCGGAATGCAAAGGGTGTTACATTCCGCAGGGTACTTGAGATAGGTGGTTTTAAATTAAGAACGATACCATGGCAGCAAACCCGCCGATGTGCTTGCCAAATATCAAGTTTGGTTTCAATTGATGCGTTACGAACAAAATTTGTTTAAGATAAAGTATCTTTGGTTTTGATGAAAGTTGGTTTGTTTTACAGGTATCCGAACAGCGCACGCTGTCCGGATACCAAAATTCCTATGCAGAGAATCGACAGTCGATTATGCCTTCGGGGTGTAAGTGCCCTCGCGCAGGTAAGCCTGCAGCTGATCGTGGGTCATATGGTCGATGTCGAGGTAATCCAGCGTCCACTTGGAGTCGCCAGCCAGATCGCGCTTGAGCATGGTGGATGCCAGCAAAATCATGGAGTCGATGATCGGAGTCGGAACGTCGTACTTCTTGCCGAGCTGGCTCATCAGGTAGCAGCCAACCGGAACGTCCTCGGTGATGTAACGGTTTTCCAGATCGAACGGACCGTCGCCCCAGAAGTTCTGGTAGTTCTCTTCGTACGGTACTGCGAAGTCCGGACCCATGTATTCCTTGCCGTACATGGTGGTACGGGAGAAGAAGTCCTCATAGTTTACGGTGCACAGGCCAACTTCCATAGCCTTAGCCAGTGCCTTTTCTTCCTCCCAGAACTTAGCCTGAACCTCAGCGATTGCCGGGCAAGCACCGAATGCGTACAGGGAGTAGTTTGCCTTGTTCTGACCCAGAACGGTGTCAAAGTTCTGCATGGTGGAAACTGCCAGAACGGTGCCCGGAACGTGGATAACCGGGTTTACGTTGGACAGGTTGATGTCGAGTACGGTGTTGCCTTCTACGAAGCCGTGGTGGAACTCTTCACCCTTCTTGGAGATGGTAACTTCGCCCTCAGCGTCGATGATTGCACCGAATGCCGGAATGTAGTAAGCGGAAGCCATGAATCTGTCGTTGTCCTTCATCGGCAGAGCGCAGCCACGGATGGTGGTGATACGGTCCTCTACCTTGCATTCGTTGGTGACAACGCCGCCGCGGCGTACCACGCGGATGCCGTACGGAGCAGTGTACCATGCGCCGACAACAACGTCCTTGGTGCAGCCCATCTCACGCATCAGCTTGCGGAATACGAAGGTACCACAGTTATCCGGCAGGATGTGAATGACCTGACCGTCTTCCAGCAGCGGAATCAGCTCACGGAAGATTGCCTCATGGCCCAGAGCTACAGCAGCAACGATGATGATGCCTGCGCCCTTGACAGCCTTTGCCAGATCGTCGGTAGCCAGAGCAACGTGTGCGATGCCTCTGCGCTGATAACCGAAGAAGCTGAACTGGTTGCCGCTCAGGGTGATACCGGTCTTTTCAATGTTGAGGAAATTGGTCTTAGCAAATCTCGGCTGATCCCACAGGCGAACTTCCTTGCCAGCCAGTGCACAGTCAGCAGCCATCGTCTTGCCTACAGCGCCGCCGCCCAGAACCGCGATCGGCATGTCCTTCAGATAACTCATATCCATTGTTAGTTCCTCCTTCAAATTGCAGCCGGATGTTCCGGCCTCTCTACAACAATACAATGTTTGCAATGATCGGGTACGCTCTCTTTCGTTGACCCTTGGTCATTGACCTGAGGTCATTATACTTCCCAACCCGCCAATTGTAAAGAGGTAAATTCCCACAAAAAAAGCCAAACTTTCTTGTGCATATCAACAAACGCGCTTGAAATAATTTCGTATTTCCCGTAAAAAGCACCAAAAAACAGCCTTCCAACACGGATTTTGGTTCCGTATCGGAAGGCTGTTCCATTTCTCAGGTATTATTTGCCGTTTGCGTCGCACACCATGCCTTTGGCGGTAATGCGGATGGCATTGACCATCATTTCGGCAAGACTGCGGTCTCTGTCATCGAAGCACCAGAGCACTTCAATGCCGATCATGGTAGACAGCAGAATCTTGACATAGCTGTCGCTGTCGGTCTCCGAATCCAGCACGCCTTCTTGCTTTCCGTGCTCGACGATCTGGTACAGACATTTGTACAGCTCTCGGTCTTTGTTGTAAAACAGATTTTCATCTGTGTTGAAGTAATTGGAGATAATCGCGCGGATAATGCCCTTGCCGCGCTTTTCGTACTCCTCATAGCAGCATCCCACAAAGCATGGAAGCGTATCCAAAAAGCTGCGGTTTTGTACCTTCTGGTACGCCTCCTTGTACAGCTTGTCTGAGCGCTCAAACGTATAGAACACTAACGCTTCCTTGGACTCAAAGTGCGTGTAGAACGAGCCCTTTGCCACATTGGCCGCTGTTGTGATGTCCTCAATATTGACGTTGTTAAAGCCTTTTTTATTGATTTCTTCTATTGCTGCTTTGTAAATCTTATTTTTGGTCTCCATTGCCTGCAGCTGCCGCTTAGTCGGCTTTACTGCAATGGTCTTTGCTGCGCGCACGGATTTTTTCTTCTCCGACGCAGCAGCCGCGGTCTCTGCGCTGATTTTCAAAAATATCACCTCATAGATTTCTTGTTGATGCACGGAAACCGGCGGTTGTCATGTAATCGTTGTTAAAACCATTCGATATCTCAAGTTTTTCCGGCATAAATCCCTTTTTGTTCATCCCTGATATTGTTTGCTGTAACACGACAGCAAATATGGCTCCACCCCGTGGAAGTCTTTGATGTGCTGACAGATCAAAGCACGTATTTCCTCCTGATCGCGGTTTCGAATCGCTTCCACCAGCGGCTTGTGGTGGTGAATCTGGATTAGACTGTTTTCAATATCCGTGTATTTGGATATCTGAATCAGATAAATCTGCTGATAAATGGCGTATTGCAGTTCAATCAGCCGACTATTTCCGGAAATACGGGAAATCTGCATATGAAAATCGCTGTCCATGCGAATGCGGCTGTACACATCACCGTTCGCTGCCGCCTGTTCGCACGCAACGGCAAGGCGCATGAGCTGGTCGAAATCCGACGCACTGCCGTAATAAGAGGCAAGCTGCGCCGCCAAAATGTCCTGCGACAAGCGAATGGCACCGATGTCATGGATTTCTTCTTCCGTAAAAGAAGCCACCACCGCACCGCGTCGCGGGCCAATCTTGACCAGCCCCTCTGCAGCAAGGCGCCGCAGCGCGTCATGAATAGGGGTTCTGCTGATCGACAGCTTGGCAGAAATCTGCAGCTCCGGAACGCGGGCTCCCGGCAGCAGCTCCATGCCAAAAATCATATCCTTGATCTGCTGGTATGCAGTTTCTGTCTGTGACTGGATAGCATATCCCCCCCCTTTTTCTAACGCAACAAAATTTTTCTTACACAAATTTACCTATGCAAAAATGCGATATTTATGCATATACTAACTAGCATCATAAATATACACCCATTTTTTCAAGCCGTCAACTGAAAATTTTCATGCAATTTTTACGCGCGGCATGTACCATGTGCACCTTGCACAACAAAGCAAAAAATATTTTGTCTGTTTTGGAGAAAAGGTGATTTATGCATTGACATGGAGAATGCAAGTCAGTATAATTGCATGCAATGAAATGTTGACCAAGAGTCAATGAATTGTGGTCAACTTAAATACCCTTTGTAATCAATATTGAATCCTGTTTGATTTTAGGAGATGAATTGTATGTCTAAGAAAATCGAAATTATGGACGGCAACCAGGCAGCTGCGTACATTTCTTACGCATTCACCGAAGTTGCGGGCATCTACCCGATCACCCCGTCCTCTCCGATGGCTGAGCACGTAGATGAGTGGGCAGCAAACGGCAAGAAGAACTTATTTGGTCAGCCGGTACACGTAGTAGAGATGCAGTCGGAAGGCGGCGCATCCGGTACCGTACACGGTTCTCTTCAGTCCGGCGCTCTGACCACCACGTATACGGCATCGCAGGGTCTGCTGCTCATGATTCCGAACATGTACAAGATCGCAGGCGAGATGCTTCCGGGTGTATTCCACGTTTCCGCTCGTACCCTTTCCGCTCACGCGCTGTCCATTTTCGGTGACCATTCCGACGTTATGGCAGTCCGCAACACCGGTTTTGCCATGCTGGCATCTTCCTCTCCTCAAGAGGTTATGGATCTCGGCGCTGTCGCTCATCTGACCGCCATTGACCAGCGCATGGCATTCCTGCACTTCTTCGATGGCTTCCGCACCTCTCACGAAATTCAGAAGATTGAGGCGCTGGACTATGAGGATCTGCGTCCGCTGGTCAACATGGACTCCCTCAAGGCATTCCGCAAGCACGCGCTGAATCCGGAGCATCCGGCAACCCGCGGCACCACCGTAAACCCGGACATCTTCTTCCAGTGCCGTGAAGCATGTAATACCAAGGTTGCTGCCATTCCGGACGCCGTTGAGCATTACATGAATGAGGTCGGCAAGATTACCGGCCGCCCGCACAAGCTGTTTGATTACTACGGCGCAGAGGATGCAGAACGCGTCATCATCCTGATGGGTTCCGGCGCAGAGACCGCTTCCGAAGCCGTTGATTTCCTGATGAGCAAGGGCGAAAAGATCGGTATGATTAACGTGCATCTGTACCGTCCGTTCTCCCCGAAGCACTTCTTCCAGGCTCTGCCGAAGACCGTCAAGAAGATCGCGGTTCTCGACCGCACTAAGGAGCCGGGCGCTATGGGCGAACCGCTGTATCAGGACGTCTGCTCCATCTTCAAGGAAATCGGCAGCGATATTCCGATTGTCGGCGGCCGTTACGGTCTGTCCTCCAAGGACACCACACCGGGCCAGATCGTTTCTGTATTTGAAAACCTGAAGCAGGACAAGCCGAAGAACAACTTCACCATCGGCATCGTGGATGATGTCACCCACACTTCTCTGCCGCGCGTAGAAGAGCCGAAGCTGTCCACCGACGGTCTGACCTCCGCAGTCTTCTGGGGCATGGGCTCCGATGGTACTGTCGGCGCAAACAAGAACTCCATCAAGATCATCGGTCATGCGACAGACCTGTACTGCCAGGCATACTTCGTATACGACTCCAAGAAGTCCGGCGGTCTGACTCAGTCTCATCTGCGTTTCGGTAAAAACCCGATCCGCTCCCCATATCTGGTAACCGCAGCAGACTTTGTTGCATGTCATAATCCGTCCTACGTCAATCAGTACGACATGGTTGCAGGCCTCAAGGAAGGCGGTACCTTCCTGCTCAACTGCCAGTGGTCTGCAGACGAACTGGACGCACAGCTGCCAGCTACCATGAAGCGTGCTCTGTACGAGAAAAAGGCAAAGCTGTATATCATCAACGCCATTGACATCGCTCGCGGCTTGGGTCTGGGCAACCGCACCAACACCATCCTGCAGGCATCCTTCTTCAACCTGACCGGCGTTATTCCGATTGACCAGGCAGTTACCGAAATGAAGGAAGCGATCTACAAGTCCTACTTCAAGAAGAAGGGCCAGAAGGTCGTTGATATGAACAACGCATCCATCGATCACGGCATCAACGAGCTGGTTGCTGTTGAGATTCCGGCATCTTGGGCTACCGCAGAGGATGCACCGAAGGAAGAAAATGTACCGGAATTCATCAAGGAGATTGTAGCTCCGATGAACCGCCAGCAGGGCGATGCTCTGACGGTTGGTCAGATGATGAAGTATGGTCTGGAAGACGGCACTTGGCCGGCAGGTACTTCTCAGTACGAGAAGCGCGGCGCCGCAGTAGAGGTTCCGCAGTGGGATATGACCGCCTGCATCCAGTGTAACCAGTGTGCGTATGTTTGCCCGCACGCGGCAATCCGTCCGATCCTGCTCGACGAGGCAGAGGCTGCAAACAAGCCGGAAGGCTTCGATACTGTTACCGCAAAGGGCGCTGGTCTCGACAAGTACCAGTTCCGTATGCAGGTTTCCCCATATGACTGCACCGGCTGTAAGAGCTGTGTCAATGTTTGCCCGATGAAGGACAAGGGCGCGCTGACTCTCGCACCGCTCGCTTCCCAGCTCAAGGAAGCTCCGAACTGGACCTACGCAGTAGACACCGTTACCATCAAGAAGGACGCTGTCAATGCCAAGTCCGTCAAGAATTCTCAGTTCGCAAAGCCGTACTTCGAGTTCTCCGGTGCCTGCGCAGGCTGCGGCGAGACGCCGTACATCAAGCTGGTAACCCAGCTGTTCGGTGACCGCATGTATGTTGCAAACGCATCCGGTTGTTCCTCCGCTTACGGCGGTTCCACCCCGTCCTCTCCGTACACCACCGACAAGAACGGCAACGGTCCGGCTTGGGCAATGTCTCTGTTCGAGGACAACGCAGAGTACGCATACGGCTATCTGCTCGGTCAGGAAGCTGTCAAGACACAGGTTCTTTCCTCTGTAGAATCTCTGGTTGAGCAGGGCATCGCTGTCGATGCAGCCAAGGCTTACCTGGAGAAGCACGACATTTCCGAGGAATCCCGCGCTGTTTCCGACGCACTGCTCGAAGCAATCAAGGACGACAACAGCGAAGCTGCTGCCTTCATCCGTCAGAACAAGGAATACCTGAGCAAGAAGTCTGTTTGGGCATTCGGCGGCGACGGTTGGGCTTACGACATCGGCTACGGCGGACTGGATCACGTTCTCGCTTCCGGCAAGAACATCAACGTTCTGGTTCTCGACACCGAAGTATACTCCAACACCGGCGGACAGGCTTCCAAGTCTACCGCAACCGGCGCAATCGCTAAGTTCCAGGCTGGCGGCAAGACCACCAGAAAGAAGGATCTCGGCATGATGGCTATGAGCTACGGCTATGTATACGTTGCTCAGGTCGCTATGGGTGCCGATCAGGCGCAGACGCTCAAGGCAATCCGCGAAGCAGAAGCATACGACGGTCCGTCTCTGGTTATCTGCTACTGCCCGTGCATCGAGCATGGCATGAAGCGCGGCATGGGCCTGTCTCAGGAAGCTGAGAAGGACGCTGTACAGTCCGGTTACTGGCAGCTGTACCGTTACAACCCGGATCTGGCAGAGCAGGGCAAGAACCCGTTCCAGCTGGATTACTCCAAGGAGCCGAACGGTGAGTTCCAGACCTTCATCAAGGGTCAGAACCGTTACGCATCCCTGAAGCTGTCCTTCCCGGAGAAGGCAGACGGTCTGTACGAAAAGGCAGAGGCAGATGCAAAGCATCGCTTCGAGACCTACAAGGAACTGGCTAACGACTAACATATCCTTTCAAAGAAACATCTCCAATATCACTTCTGGGTGGGCTGTCAATGGCAGCCCACCCAGATGCATCTCTGCTTGCAATTGACGGGTTTATCCGATACAATACAGGCAGCTATTCAAGAAAAGGAGTTTTTGTCTATGGATCTCACTCGTTTACAAAAAAACTTTGAACTGCGCGGCTTCTCCTATCGGTATTTTGAGACCCGCAGCGAGGCTGCTGCCTATCTGGCACAGCAGACTGACGGAAAATCCGTCTCGTTCGGCGGCTCTATGACGCTGGACGAAATGAATCTGTACGACACCTTAAAGCCGCACGCGGATGTGCACTGGCACTGGAAGGGTGACGGCTATGTGCAGGACGCAGAGATATACATCACCTCCGCCAACGCCATTTCCGAGACCGGCGAAGTTGTCAACATCGACGGCGCAGGAAACCGTGTTTCTGCAACTCTGTACGGACCTAAGCAGGTCTTTTTCGTGTGCGGCACCAACAAAATCGCACCGGATCTGGCTTCCGCCATCGACCGTGCACAGAACATCGCCGCACCAAAAAACGCATGGCGTCTGTTCGGAAATACAAACGGCGATGCCGTCTGTGTCAATGCAGACGATCCGGTTCCGGCCTGTACCAAGGCTGGCGGAGACAAATGCTATCACTGCAAAGCACCGAACAGCATTTGCCGCGCCATCGTCATTCATCAAGGTCCGATGCGCTCGCAGGATCGCTGTGAGCTGATTCTCATTGGAGAAGACCTCGGCTATTAAGACAAAAAATCAGCCTCTCCACACAGAGAGGCTGATTCCACACTATTCCAAATCGTCTCGCAGCTTTTGCACATCAATCTGATGCCGTTTGATGCGATACTGCAATTTTTGTCGGCTCATCTGCAAGATACGTGCCGATTCCGAAATGTTTCCGCCGGTCTCTTTGAGCACACGGCAAATCGTGTTGTACTCAATGCCTTCTATCGTGCTGCCCAAAGAATCCTTTTGCTTCGCCGGTTTTGACGGAATATTCTGCTGAACAGAACCGCCGATATGCTCCGGAATATATTCTGCCGTAATCATAGAATATTCATCCGGCAGCACATTCATGGCATGTTCAACTGCGTGCTGCAATTCTCGCACATTTCCCGGCCAGTCATAGGCATAGAACAGTTCCAGCACCTGCCGATCTGCGTCACGAATATTTCGTTCCAGTTTTTCATTGCACCGCATGATAAACGTCTTGACGAGCAGAGGAATATCTTCTTTTCTCTCGCGCAGCGGCGGAATCGTGATATTCACAACACCCAAGCGATAGAACAAATCGCGGCGCAGTTTATTTTCTTCCATTGCCTGATACGGCGGAATATTGGTATTGGACAGAACGCGAACATCGACCGGAATCTCCGTCGAGCCACCGACCCGACGCACGGTTCCCTCCTGTAAAACGCGCAGCAGCTTCGCCTGTAATCCCATATTCATCGAATTGATTTCGTCGAGCAGGAGCGTGCCGCCATCCGCTTGTTCAAACAGACCCGGACGGCGTTCCGCTCCGGTATACGCACCCTTTTCCGTGCCAAACAGCAGGCTCTCCAGCAGATTTTCCGGAATCGCCGCGCAGTTGATGGCCAAGAACGAACCGTCTTTTCTCCGGCTGGCATTGTGAATGCTTTGCGCAAGCAGCTCTTTTCCCGTTCCGGTCTCTCCATATATCATAACCGAGGAATCGGATTTTGCCACCTGTTTGCAGCGCGACACGACACGATGCATGGGCTGGCTGATATGTACAATATCATCAAACGTATATTTCGCCGTGAGCTTGCTCGCCGTATGGCTCTTTCCCGGTGCCGCATGATTGCGCAGTTTCTCTTGCAGCTCTAAAATCTGCTTGTGCAGACTGTCCATCCGGCTCCAGTCCTCCATGACACTAAAGCCGCCGAGAATCTGTCCATTTTGAACAATCGGATAATTATTGGACACAATGTCTACATCTTTTCCGTATCGCGTGGTATAATACTGTCTGTGATTGAGCTTCGGCTTGCGCGTGCGAATGACCTCCGGCACGTTGTTTTTGCTGCCGTCCCGCATTTGATAGACATCCTCTGTGCGCTCGCCGCGAATGTCCCGCAAATCCATGGATTCCATGCGAACACCGGCATCATTCAAAAACAAAATGCGGTTCTCCGCATCACAGACAAACAGAGCCTCCGACAGCTGATTGACCACATGCAGCAAAATATCCTGCATCGCCTGTGCTGTCGCATTCCGAAATACAACAAACTGGGTACCAGACGGCAAATGTTCCACCGCCGGTGTGGGACAGCGCAGCAGATATTCACCAAATACGATGTTTGCATAAATCGGCTTTTCCGATTCCATGCTGAGCGGCAGGGCAATTTCCGACAGCAGCTTTCCCTCTAACTGGCCGTCTCCATGCAGCAAGGTATCCCCGATTTGATTGACAGCTACAATGCGGCTGTCCGCCTCCATGACGAGTGCACCCACCCCACACTGAGACAACATCTCCATGGTTTCTTGATATTCCATGTTTCTTGTTTCCTTTCTCTTTTGTGATCGTTTGATCTCTTGTTTTATTTTACAACAAAATCTCCTATTTTTCAATTCTTAAAGGAAAGGATGGTAGTATTTGTGGAACTTACCCTGACACAAAAGCAGGGATTATCCCCTGCCATGCAAACCTCGATGCACCTGCTGCAAATGAACAATTTGCAGCTTCGAACATATATCTCCGATCTCATGTACCGAAACCCCGTTGTTGAGCTGGAATGTCCGGAGATTGACTTCCAGGCCAACCCATTTGAACGAAGCCGCGGGGTGCGAAGCAATCATCTGTCCGACCAGCAGGACGAGCAGGATGACCCGCCCATGGAGCGTTCCGCAGAGCAGGACCCGCTGCACGATTTATTTCTGCAAAGCGCTGCTTTGGATCTCAAGCAGAGTGACGCCGAAATCCTTCGATACTTAATCCTTTCTCTCGACGAAAATGGCTTTTTGACAGAATCCATATCCGAATCCGCAAGTATTTTGCACGTTTCGGAATCGCAGGTACAGACCAATGTACAGCGGCTGCAATCCATGGAGCCAGCAGGCATCGGCGCCGCCAATCTGAGCGAATGTCTCGTGTTACAGCTTGAGCGTCTGACACCGGTCAATGCCGTCGCTGTGCAAATCGCCTCTTCTCATCTCGACGAGCTTGCCAAGCAGCAAACCGGCACCATTGCCAAAGCGCTGGGTGTGACACGCGCAGAAGTGCACGAAGCATGCGAACTGATTCGCACCTTAAATCCCCGTCCCATGAACGGATTGGGCGCATGCAGTGAAACGCCGTATATCTTACCGGATTTTTATATCACAGAGGAAAACGGCCAGCTGCATCTCATTATGAATGATTACTATCTGCCGAAAATCACGATTGATCCGGTGTATCAGCAGATTCTGCAATCGGATACACTAGATAAATCCGACCAAGAATATATCCAGAAGAATTATAAAGAGGCGACAGAAGTCGTCAACTTTATTTCGTATAGAAAAAGCACCATGCAAAAAGTCATGCAGTATATTCTGCATGCGCAAAAGGCATTTTTCCTGTCCGGTCCCGGATACCGAACCGCGATGAACAACGCAGAAATTGCCGCCGCTTTGGATTTACACGAATCCACCATCAGCCGCGCTGTGACGGGAAAATTTTTCGAGTGCAAATGGGGTGTGTTCCCCCTGCGCTCCCTGTTTACCCATCGCATTCACGAGTCGGATACCGACCAAGTGATGCTGCAATTACAGGAGCTCATCGCGGCAGAGCCAGAAGGCTCTGCCTACAGCGATCAGCAGCTCGCAGACATGCTGTCCAAAGAAGGGATGCAGATTGCTCGCCGCACCGTCGTCAAATATCGACAGAAGCTCGGCATTCCAACCTCTCGCCAGCGAAACGCACAAAAGCGCGCATAAACTGCACAGCAAAAAGCGCAGACAAATTCGTCTGCGCTTTACTTTGTGTATATTTCTCGCCGTCACGTACCAAAATACGAGAAATGCATATAATCCTTTGAATTTCTAAACGTGCCGCCCCACCGGAATCCGTATTTCTCAAAGGTCTTTACCACAATCCCGTCTGCCGGAATGGAATACGGATCTTCGTTCGGCTTCCAGTATTTGCCGACGATTGCCGTGCCGTCATTTTTGCACTGGTAGTTTTCGTTTGGATTGATGTCCAGCGCTGTGCCCAAGCAATGCTCGGACGAGGAAGTATCTCCGCGCCAGTTGTATCCGCCGACAGAATAAATCGGGAATTGCTCGCCGCTGTCATAAATTTCTTGGAAGATGTGCTCAATGCTTCCCGCCAGCTCTTTATGTATTTGTACGTCTACCGTACTGCTGTACTTTTTGCCGTTGGAATCCAATTTCCAAACCGGTACACGCACCCACGTCTGATTTGCTTCCGCAGTCTGGCTGTTCGGATAACGACAGCTATCCACGGTATGACCGAAAATGCGGATTTCCCGTTCTTCCTCAGATTCCTCTGCACTGGTCAAATATGCGATAGTCGGTGTCGTCAAATATTGCTGAAACATCGTTGCCGCTTCTGACCGCAGCGCATTGCCGCGCGGGTTGATACAGTTGTTATCTGTTCCGCTCATGACCTTTTGATGTACTGCCCACAAAATCGCATTTTTTGCCCAGCCGTCCACCTGATTTGCATCGGAGAAGTACAGCTTGCCGCCGATATACGGCTGTCCGGCATCGCGGTACAAAAACATCGCCAGCTCTTCACGCGTCACCTCTCGTTCCGGCTCAAACTTTCCGTCTCCGACGCCGCTCGCCTTTCCGTTTGCATATGCCCACTGCACCGCTTCAAAATACCACTGATCCGGCTGTACATCGGAAAATACCGGCGTTTCACTGCCCATTGTCCCCAAATTATCCGTTTCTTTTGCCTGATTGTACAGAATCTGTGCCACCATGCCGCGCGTCATGGAACCATACGGCGAAAACGTTGTCTCCGATGTTCCCTGCATAATACCATTTTCATACACATACTGCACAAACGGGCAAAACCAGTCCTGCGCACACGCATCGTCAAAAACCTCTTCTGCTTTTCCCTTGATCTGCTCCTCGCTCTGCGCAAATGCCGGTGCGCCGCCCGCGAGCAGGCTCAGAGACAAAGCAAACGCTGCACCTCTTTTTCCAAAGTTGTTCATGACAAACCCTCACTTTCTATTTTGCCTTTATGCAAACCTATAGCTTTATTATACGGGATTCTATATCATCTCACAAGCGAATCCTTCGTTATTTTTCCGATAGAAGCTGTTTTTTTTACCGAAACATGGTATAGTATAGGCAGATGTATTGATTCATCAGAGGAGTATCATCGCATGTTAAAGAAAAACAGTCCCGCAAGACACGGACTTAAAATTATCATCGTTGGCTGCGGCAAAGTCGGCACGACTTTGGTTCAGCAGCTGTGCAAGGAAGGCCACGAAATCACCATTGTGGACAAAAACCCTTCTACCGTACAAGAGCTTACCAATCTGTATGACATTATGGGCATCATCGGAAACGGCGCAAGCTACAGCGTACAAATCGAAGCCGGCATCAACAGTGCCGATCTGTTTATCGCTGTCACGGCATCCGACGAATTAAACCTGCTGTGCTGTACAATCGCCAAGCGCGTCGGTGACTGCTCGGCAATTGCCCGCGTCCGCACACCGGATTACAGCAAGGAGGTCAGCTATCTGCGCGACCGATTGGGTCTTGCTATGATTATCAATCCGGAATTGGAAGCGGCACGAGAAGCCGCCCGCATCCTCTATCTGCCGACTGCACTGGAGGTCAACTCTTTTGCGCATGGACAGGCGGAGATGATTAAATTCAAAATTCCGGAGGGAAATATTCTCGACGGCATGACTGTGGCGCATTTGGGTCGTCATGTCACCAACGCCGTCCTGATTTGTGTGGTACAGCGCGGCTCCGAGCTGCATATCCCGGGCGGCGATTTTCAGCTCGCCAAGGGCGATATTATCTCGTTTGTCTGCCCGCGCCGCATGACGCGCTCCTTCTTGGAATGCATTGGCATCAAGACCAAGCGCGTCAACAATACCATGATTATCGGCGGCGGCAAGGGTGCCTATTATCTCGGCAATCAGCTCATTCAAATGGGCATTTCCGTCAAGATCATTGAAATCAACCGCGCGCGCTGCGAAGAGCTGAGCACGCTGCTCCCGAATGCCATCGTCATCAACGGCGACGGCACAGATGAAGAGCTGCTCAAAGAAGAAGGCATTGCATACGCGGAATCCGTCGTCGCCCTCACCGGCATTGACGAGGAAAATGTTCTGCTGACCCTGCACGCGCGGCAGGTATCCAATGCCAAAGTCATCACCAAGCTCAACCGCATTTCCTTCCGCGATGTCATCAGTCAATTGGATTTGGGCAGTGTTATTTATCCGCGCTTCATCACTTCCGAGGCAATTATCGCCTACGTTCGCGCCAAAACCAACTCCAAGGACAGCAGCAACATTGAAACGCTGTATCATCTATTCGATTCCCGCGTAGAGGCCATTGAATTCCGCGTGGAGGAAGAATCCGCCGTCATCGGCGTTCCGCTGCGCAAGCTGCCGATTCGCAAAAGCCTGCTCGTCGCATTTATCAATCGAAACGGACGCATCATCATCCCAAGCGGCAATGACTGCATTCAGGTCGGCGACACGGTGATGGTCGTCACGACACATGAAGAGCTGATGGACATCCGCGATATTCTGAGGTGACGGCACAGCATGAATACTTGTATGATTCGCTATATCTTGGGCAACGTCCTCAAGATTGAAGCTGTTCTTCTCCTGCTGCCCTGTCTGACAGCGGTATATTATCAGGAACCCCAAGGCGTGTATTATCTGCTGACTGCGGCAATCTGCATCGTTCTCGGCTCTCTCATGACGTTTCGCAAACCAAAAAACAATGTTTTTTATCTCAAAGAGGGCTGTATTTCCACCGCCCTGAGCTGGATCTTTCTCAGCGTCTTTGGCTGTCTGCCCTTTGTGTTCAGCGGAGAAATCCCTTCGTTTACCAATGCGCTGTTTGAGACGATTTCCGGCTTCACAACGACCGGCGCCAGCATTTTAGAGGATGTAGAAGCCCTGTCGCATTGTGCGCTGCTGTGGCGCAGCTTTACGCACTGGATCGGCGGCATGGGTGTGCTGGTGTTCCTGCTGGCGATTGTCCCGATGAGCGGCGGCTCCAACATCAATCTGATGCGCGCAGAAAGCCCCGGCCCATCGGTCGGCAAGCTGGTGCCAAAAATGGTATCCTCTGCCCGCATTTTATACGGCATTTATTTCGGATTGACGCTGCTTGAAATTGTCCTGCTGATTCTCGGCGGGATGCCGCTGTTTGACAGCGTCGCGACCGGCTTCGGCACCGCCGGAACCGGTGGTTTCGGCATCAAAGCGGACAGCTTTGCCGGTTACGCGGTGCATCTGCAATGGATTGTCACCATTTTTATGATTTTATTCGGTGTCAATTTCAATGCGTATTATTTTATTCTGTTCCGTCAATTCCGCAAGGCATTCGGCATGGAAGAAGTGCGCACCTATTTTGTGATTATCATCGCCGCGGTTGCCTTTATCACCTGCAATATCCGCAGCATGTGCTCCGGTGTTTTTGACGCGCTGACACAGGCCGCCTTTCAAGTCGGTTCCATTATTACCACAACGGGCTTTGCGACAGCGAATTTTGATCTATGGCCAAAAGCGAGCCAGACCATTCTCGTCATGCTGATGTTCTGCGGTGCCTGTGCAGGCAGCACCGGCGGCGGCATCAAGGTTTCCCGCTTTCTCATCGCGGGCAAAACCGTTATCAAAGAACTGCGCTCGTATATTCACCCGAAAATTATCACCAAGGTAAAAATGGACGGCAAGCCGATTGAACACGAGGTTGTCCGCGCAACCAATGTGTATGTCATGACGTTTGTTGTCATCTTCACCGCTTCGGTCTTTGCCATTTCGTTTGAAGGACATGATCTGGTCACGAATTTCACCGCCGTTGCCGCAACGGTAAACAACATCGGCCCGGGTCTTTCTATGGTAGGTCCTGCGGCGAACTTCAACTTTTTCAGCCCGTTTTCCAAATATGTGCTGATGTTTGATATGCTCGCGGGCAGACTGGAACTGTTCCCTCTGCTGATTCTGTTCCATCCGACGATCTGGCACGAGCTGTGTGCAAACAAAATACACCAGCACAGAACCGCCAAGGAGCGAAGAAGAGAAAAAAAGCAAAACTGACAATTGGACAAAACAAAAGCTCCGCCATGCGGAGCTTTTGCTATCATTGGATTTAAATACCAGCGGTCTGTCTGATGTAATCGCGCGCTTGCAGCGCATACGCAAACGGGTTTGCCTTTGCCGGGTCCTGTTCCGCCTCGACAATAAACCAGCCCTCATAGTGCGCGGCACGCAGGGCTTGAAACACGCGCGGGTAATCGACGCAGCCATCTCCCGGAATCGTAAAACAGCCTTCCAGCACGGCCTGACGAAACGCAAATCCTTCCGCATATGCCTGCTTCATCTTTTCCGGACGAATGTCCTTCAGATGCACATGACCGATGCGTGAGCCGAACAGCTTTGCCGCCTGCACGGCATCCTCTCCGGAAAAGGTAAAATGTCCGGTGTCAAAACACAAGTAGACATATCGCGGATCGGTGTTTTCCATCAGGCGCTTGGTCTCCTCGATCGTCTGCACGACGGTTGCCATGTGATGATGATAGCACAGCTTGAATCCACGGTCTGCCGCGATTTTTCCCAGCTGATTCAAGCCCCGGCACAGCTTTTCCCATTCCTGCTCTGTGGCAACCGGCTTGTTGTCGCCAAACATGGAGCAGGTCTCGGCAAACAGGCAGCGGGTCAGCTCGCAGACATTGACGCGCGATGCACCGACAGCTTCCAGAAAGTCCAAGGTTTTGACAAATTCCGCTTCATTTTCTTCATACGGCTTAGAGCACAAAAAGCTGGAAAACCACTGCGAGGCAATTTTGATGCCGCGCAAATCCAAGGCGTGATTCAAAGCCGCCGGATCTGTCGGGAATTTTCCGCCAACCTCTGTGCCCTGAAATCCTGCGAGAGCTGCTTCGGAAATCATCTGTTCAAAGGTCAGTTCTCCGCCCAGCTGCGGCATGTCGTCATTTGTCCAGCCAATCGGCGCAATACCCAGCTTTACATTATTAAACATCGTCGTCTCCTCTCAACACTGTTCCCACTGACCGCTCTTGACCGACTTGAGCACGGCATCAATGACACCATCGACCTTTGCGCCCAGCGCAAAATCACAGAGATATTTGCCGCCGTGCAGCGCCTGCATCAGCGTGTGTGCCTGCAAGGTCTTCATGTCATCAAATGCAATGGCAATACCGCCAGCTGGCTGGAACCACTTGAAGCCCTCGTGCTCCGGATTGAGCAGAACTGTGCGGAAGCCGCAGTCTCTGCCGTGGTCAACATCGGCATCCGACTTAAAGTATACCTGCACCTCACACATGCGCTCCAAATCATAGACAACCGTGCCCTCGGTGCCCTGAATCTCATAGTAGAAATAATTTTTACGTCCGGTCGCCACACGGGAAGAAGAGAAATCACCGATAGCGCCGTTTTTATACTTGACGAGGAAGGAAATCACATCGTCATTTTCTACATGTCCCATCTCAGACGAGCCAGCCTTTACCGGACGCTCCGGAATGACAATCGACTGTACGGCCGTGACCGCTTCCATGTCGCCCAGAATCATCTGCGAGACAGAAAGCAGATGGCTGCACAGATCGCCCAGCGCACCGGAGCCTGCCAGCTTATTGATGTGTCTCCATGCCAGCGGGATTTTCGGGTCCAGCAGCATGTCCTGATCGTATGTCGCATGGACACGCATAATCTTTCCCAGTCGGCCGGACTTGACGAGCTCTGCCACATACTGGTTTGCCGGATTCATGATGTTGGAAAAGCCGCAGTAATTGACAACGCCCTTTTCCTTTGCCAGCTGTGCCAACTCTCTGGACTGCTGTGCCGACAGACTCAGCGGCTTTTCACAGAACACATGCTTGCCATGTTCCAGCGCTGCCTTTGCCATCTCATAGTGCATACAGTTCGGCGTGGCAACATCCACCAAATCAACAGCCGGATCCGACACAACGTCGCGCCAATCCGCTGTATATCTCGCGTATCCCATCTGCTCGGCGAATTTCTGCGCCGCCTCCTCTGTGACATCGCTGACCACTTCAAACACCGGCATATCATCGCCGAAAATCATTTTTGCGTTGTGAAATGCGGTCGTATGCGCTTTTCCCATCCAGCCGCCGCCAATCAAACCAATGCGAACCTCACTCATGCTCTTCTCCTCCATTTGTGTTTTTTCAAAACATTTCATATCAAAAAATTTTGATACTTGTTATTTTCTCACGATAAAAAACGTGTTGATTTCTGCGTTTTTCTCGTTCTCAACCCTGTGATGCTATGATATACTATTTGCAAAGCAACTTCACTGTATTTTCTTGATAAAAAATATCAAAAAATAATACTCTTTGAGAGGATGATCTTGTATGCGCATCGATGCTGGTATTTTGCCGGATTCCGTTCGTTTCTTTCATGAGCCGGATGCATTTACCGAACAGACCCTCTACCACACGCCGCATGTCGGTGTCTATCACTGCGACCGCCAATACAGCTTTGCCCGCGCCGGAGAAACCTGCGTGGCGATCTGTCAGGCAATTTTTGTCGATCACGGTGCTTTGACGGTTCGCTATCGCGGGCAGGAAACCACCGCCTATCCCGGTATGCTGATTCTGCTCGACTGCCGAGAACCGCATGAATACTTTGCCGTCTCTTCGGAAATCCGTTTTCGTTGGTTTCATATCGTCGGGTCCTGCAGCTTTTCCTATGTCGCCCACATCATAGACTCTCACGGATTTGTCATACAAACCGCCAAAAATGCCGACATAGAGCGATTCTGTGCGCAAATCATCACGGATGCCAAGCAGGACGGCAACATATATCGCGTATCCGCGCATGTCGAGCAGTTGCTTGCCGGTCTCGCGTCTCTCGCCGTGGAGACAAAGCCTGACGCCATGGAGCAGGCGATGCTGGATTCCGCACAATATATTGAAGCGCATTATGCAGAGAAAGAGGCAAAAATTCCCGCGCTCGCTTCCCGCGCCGCCCTGAGCACCTGCTATTATCTGCGCAAGTTCAAAGAATATCATGGCGTCACGCCGCATCAGTATTTACAGTCCGTTCGCCTGCGCGCCGCCAAAGAGCAGCTCACAGTGACCTCGCACAGCATCGAGCAGATCGCTGAGGACTGCGGATTTTGCAGCACCTCTCATTTTATTATGGCCTTCCGCAAAAGCACCGGTCTGACCCCGCTTCAGTTCCGAATTCTTTGGAAATAACCGCTTTTCTATTGACTTTATCGCTTTTATGTGATAAAGTATGTATCGTGCAGATACTTTATTTATTAAAAGCGTCAAAGTATCTGTTCTATGTTTCACAAAGGAAGGTTTACGTATGAAACTGATTGTTCTACTCGTGTACTTTGCCGTGCTCATTGGCATCGGCTTGTACTGCCGTCGGCACGCGACGGATGTCAACGGCTTCGTCCTCGGTGGACGCTCGGTCGGCCCGTGGCTGACCGCATTTGCTTACGGTACCTCGTATTTTTCCGCTGTTATCTTTGTCGGCTACGCCGGTCAGTTCGGCTGGAAATACGGCATCGCTTCGACATGGATCGGTATCGGCAATGCGTTAATCGGTTCGCTGCTCGCTTGGGTCGTTCTTGGACGCCGCACGCGCATCATGACACAGCATTTGGATTCCGCAACGATGCCGGCATTCTTCGGCTCTCGCTTTGACAGCAAGGCGCTCAAGGTTGGCTCCTCGGCGATTATCTTTGTGTTCCTGATTCCGTACACCGCTTCGCTGTACAACGGTCTGTCCCGCCTGTTCGGCATGGCATTTAACATTGATTACACCGTCTGTATCGTCCTCATGGCGATTTTGACCGCGATTTATGTTATCGCTGGCGGCTACATGGCAACAGCCATCAATGACTTTATTCAGGGCATCATCATGCTGTTTGGCATTGTGATTATTATCGCCGCTGTGCTGCTGAGCAAGGGCGGCTTTATGGAAGCGGTCAACGGTCTGGCACAGGTTTCCGATCCGGCAGCTTCTACCCAGCCGGGTGTCTTTGCTTCGTTCTTCGGCCCTGACCCGCTCAATCTGCTCGGCGTTGTCATCCTGACTAGCCTTGGCACCTGGGGTCTGCCGCAGATGGTGCAGAAGTTCTATGCCATCAAGGACGAATCCTCGATTCACAAGGGTTCTGTCATTTCCACCCTGTTCGCGCTGGTTGTCTCCGGCGGCTGCTACTTCTTGGGCGGTTTTGGTCGTCTGTTCTCGGATCAGGTCAATATCGAAGCAGATGGCTTTGATTCTATCATTCCGACCATGCTTTCCAATTTGGCACCGATTCTCATTGCGTTGGTTGTCATCTTGGTTTTGTCCGCGTCTATGTCTACGCTGTCCTCTCTGGTTATCGCGTCCAGCTCGACGCTGACGATTGATTTCCTCGGCGGCACGTTTATGAAGAACATGAGCCAGCGCAAGCTGCTCGTCACGATTCGCGTCTTTATCTTTGTATTTATTGCCATCTCTGCGGTGATTGCCATTGTCCAGTACAAGAGCAATGTCACCTTTATTGCACAGCTGATGGGCATCTCGTGGGGTGCTCTGGCGGGCGCATTCCTTGCACCGTTCCTGTACGGTCTGTACTGGAAGCGCACCAGCCGTCTGGCGTGCTGGGTATGCTTCATCTTCGGCTGCGGTCTGATGATTGCAAACATGCTGTTCCGCACCAGCTTCCCGACTCTGCTTCAGTCCCCGATTAACTGCGGCGCTGTCGCTATGATCGTCGGCTTGATTCTGGTTCCGGTCATCAGCCTGATTTCTCCGGCACCGAAAAAGGAAATTGTAGACGATGCGTTCTCCTGCTACGACAAGGAGACCACCGTTCCGCAGAAAACCGCACTGGGAAAATAATCTATGACATTTTGCCAAGCCGTACTCTTCGCGAGTGCGGCTTGTTTTTTTTGCCGCATAAATATGCACGCAAAATTCCCTCTGCACCCGCTGCATTTTTGTTGATGTTTATATCTAACAGGAGGCGGGCAATCATGTTATACTAGACATGTTAGGCACATCATATATTAGGAGGTTTTATCCCATGCCAATTTCATCGGAAACATTGAAACGTTACGCAGTATGTATCTTGGGCCTGTTCTTCTCGGCGCAGGGCGTTGCGATTACAAAGCTGGGCGCATTGGGCGTTTCCCCGATTTCCTCGGTCGCCAATGTCATGAGCCTGCGTTTACCGGCGCTGTCCCTCGGCAACTGGCTGATTATCTGGAACTGCGTTTTGATTCTCGGTCAGATTCTCATTCTGCGCCGCAAATTCCAGCCGATTCAGCTGCTTCAGATTCCACTGTCTTTCCTCTTTGGTTATTTTACAGACTTCGGTATGTGGGCGTTCTCTTGGGCTTCTCCGGAGCTGTATCCGCTGCGTCTGGTCAACATCTGCTGCGGCACGATCATTCTGGGTTTTGGCATTGCGCTGTGTGTCATTGCCAACGCGGTCATGAATTCCGGTGAAGCATTTGTCAAGGCAATTTCTGACACCACCCGCAAGGATTTCGGCACACTGAAAATCTGCTTTGATGTCAGCTGCGTCGTGATCGCACTGGTTCTGTCTTTGGTTTTCTTTGACTTTACCATTCAGGGCACCCGCGAGGGCACACTGATTGCCGCTCTGTGCACCGGTATGGTCATCAAGTTCTTCACGCCGCGTCTGCGTCAGCCGCTGGAGCGCTTCATTGGCTGCCATCACGCCCGCCAAGAGGAATTTTCCGCATGATTATTGATTTTCACACCCATACCTTCCCTGCCAAAATTGCCGGTTCTGTCATTGCCCATCTGCAAAGCAAATCGCGTTCTATGGCGTTTACCGACGCCACCAACAACGGCCTGCGCCGCTCCATGGACAACGCCGGTGTTGATCTGTCGATTCTGCTACCGGTCATGATCAATACGCATCAGGTGCCCAAGCTCAACGAGCTTGCCGCCCGGACCAACGAGCATTGGGAAGAAACTGGCCTGCTGTCGTTCGGCGGTATGCATCCGGAATACACCAATTATAAAGAGGAGTTGCGGCATGTTGCGGACATGGGCATCAAGGGCATCAAGCTGCATCCGGCATATCAAGGCTATGACTTTGATGACATTCGCTATCTGCGCATCATCGACAAGGCAACGGAATTGGGACTGATCGTTCTGACACACGCCGGTATCGACATCGGCATTCCGGAACACAACTACTGCTCAACCGCGCACATTCGCCACGTAATGCAGGAAGTTGCACCGGACAAGCTGGTTCTCGCTCACATGGGCGGCTGGCAGGGATGGCGCGATGTTGCGAACAATCTTGCCGGTTTGCCGCTGTATTATGACACCGCATTTGCGATGGGCGATATTCTTCCTGCACCAAACACCACGCGCGCAGAAGAAGAATCGCACAACATGAACAAGCAGCAATTCACCTTCCTTGCGCACACGCTGGGAACCGACAAATTGTTGTTTGCCACCGATTGCCCGTGGAGCAGTCAGTCGGAATCCCTGCAATTCCTCCGTGACTGCGAATTTACCCAGCAGGAGCTGGCAGATATTTTAGGAAACAACGCACAAAAGCTGTTGAAAATTTAATTTGCGCATGAAAAATCCCGTCTTTCGCGTGAAAGACGGGATTTTGTTATTCTATAAGCAGCTTAGCTCTTGAACAGATTGCGCTTGTCGATAATACGAACAGCCTTTCCCTCGCTACGCGCGATTGCCTTCGGCGGCAGCAGCTTGACATCAACCTTGATGCCGAGCATTGCCTTGAGAGCGGCAACCAGCTTCTTCTCGCGCTCTGCGTCGGAAATCTTCAGGTCATTGAACATCTCCAAAGACATCTCGACATTGACTTCAATCGTATCGCTGTTGTTGACACGATCGACAATCAGCTCATAGTTTGCCGGATAGCCTTCGTTGAGCAGAACCGTCTCAATCTGGGACGGGAAGACATTGACGCCCTTGACAACCATCATATCATCGCTGCGGCCGAGCGGCTTGGACATGCGGATGTGCGTGCGTCCGCACGAGCACTTTTTGCGCGACAAAATGCAAATATCACGGGTGCGATAGCGCATCAGCGGGAATGCTTCCTTGGTCAGACAGGTGAATACCAGTTCACCGCGCTCACCATCCGGCAGCACCTCACCGGTGTTTGGGTCAATGATCTCTGCAATGAAGTGATCCTCATTGACATGCATACCGTTCTGCTCCTCGCACTCGAAGGAAACGCCCGGGCCGGAAATCTCGGTCAGGCCGTAAATGTCATACGCCTTGATGCCGAGGCTCTCTTCAATGCTGTGTCGCATCTCTTCCGTCCATGCCTCTGCGCCGAAAATGCCTGCCTTGAGCTTGATTTTATCGCGCAGACCGCGTTCGTTGACGCTCTCGCCCAGATACGCGGCATACGACGGCGTGCAGCACAAAATTGTGGAGCCAAGATCCGTCATAAATTGCAGCTGACGCTCGGTGTTGCCGGACGACATCGGCAGAGTCAAACAGCCGACCTTATGCGCGCCGCCGTTTAGACCCGCACCGCCGGTAAACAAACCATAGCCATAGGCAACGTGGCAGACATCTTCATCCGATCCGCCTGCTGCGACAATCGCACGGGCGCAGCATTCCTCCCACAGATCAATGTCATGCTGGGTGTAGAACGCAACGACGCGGCGGCCTGTCGTGCCGCTGGTGGACTGGATGCGCACGCATTCCTTGAGCGGCTTGGCCAGCAGACCATACGGATACTGATCCTTCAGGTCATCCTTGGTGATAAACGGCAGCAGATGCAGATCCTCAATGCCGTGAATGTCCTCCGGCTTGACGCCTGCCTCGTCCATCTTGCCTCGGTAAAATTCTACATTGTCATATACATACTTGACCTGTGCGACCAGCCGCTCGCTCTGCAGTGCCTGCAGCTGGTCAACCGGCATCGTCTCAATTTCCGGCTGATAATACTTGCTCATTTCCCATTAAACTCCTTGTTTTCGCATGAAATCAATCCTTCCCCGCTGCGCTTTCCTTCCGAAAAGGTGCTGCAGCGGGGACTTTGTTCTGATTTCTACAGAGAGCCTGCCTGCTCTCCGATTGAACTGCGTCTCTCTGAGGGACATTCCTCGTGCCCCTGCTCCCTGAGAGGGATTTCTCCCAAATGTATTTATCTCTCTACTCTTCCGAGATGGAAAGCCTTTTTATTCAGCTCCAGGAACTTCGCCGGAACACTTGCTTCCAGTGCATCCAGCCAAGCCTGCTCGCTGATCTGATCGAAATAACGGGACAATCTGCCCATCAGCGCGATGTTAACCGCCTTTGCAGAGCCTGCCTCGGTAGCAATTGCCAAGGCATCCATGGCATCAACCTTTGCGCCCAGCGCTTCCATCTTCTCTACCAAATCAGACGGATACTGTGCGGCACCGGTGATAACCGGCATCGGATCGATTTCCTGCGTGTTGACGATAACGCGTCCGCCCGGCTTGAGGTATTCCATCCAACGGGCAGCCTCCAGCTTCTCAAACGAAACGATAAAATCCGCTTCGCCCTTGTCAATAATCGGGGAATACACGTGATCGCCAAAGCGAACATAGGTGACTACGCTGCCGCCGCGCTGGCTCATGCCGTGCACTTCGGAAACCTTTACATCATAATTCTGGTCGAGCAGCAGACGTCCGAGCAGCTTACTTGCCAACAGGGAGCCCTGACCGCCGACACCTACAATCATTACATTCGTTGTCATGTTCAGTACCTCCTTACGCCTTCAGCGCGTCAAACGCACACATCTGTTGGCAGACACCACAGCCCACGCAAAGGGTCACGTCAATGACTGCCTTGTTGTTCTTGATGCTGATTGCCGGACAGCCCAGCTTCATGCAGCTGCGGCAGCTGCGGCAGGCATCGGTATCTACCTTGAGCGGCGGATTGTGCTTGACGTACTTGAGCAGCGCGCACGGACGGCGGCTGATGATAACGGACGGTGCATCTGCTGCCAGCTCCTCCTTGAGGACGGTATCGCACTGCTTGAGGTCATACGGATCGACAACGCGGATGCGCTCGAAGCCCATGGCGCGGCATAGAGATTCCAAATCAATCTTGCCCGCCGGATCGCCCTTGATGTTATAGCCCGTCGTCGGGTTCTGCTGATGGCCGGTCATACCGGTGATCGAGTTGTCCAGAATAATGACGGTAGAATTGCTCTGGTTATACGCAATGTTTGCCAGACCGGTCATACCGGAATGCATAAAGGTCGAGTCGCCGATAACAGCAACCGTCTTGCCCTCCGATTCCTTGCCCAGCGCCTTGTTAAAGCCATGAATCGAGGAAATCGAAGCACCCATGCACAGGGTCATCTCAATGGCGTTGAGCGGAGCGACAGCACCCAGCGTATAACATCCAATATCACCGAGTACGGTGCACTTATTCTTAGACAGGGTGTAGAACATGCCGCGGTGCGGACATCCGGCACACATAACCGGCGGACGTGCCGGCATGGTCTCGTCCAGCTTCTGGCCTTCCGGAACCGGCAGACCCAGCTTTTCTGCAATCAGATTCTGAGAGAACTCGTCCTCAATCGGCAGAACGTCCTTGCCGGTGACGGTCAGACCCAGCTGCTTGCAGTGATTTTCAATAATCGGGTCCAGCTCTTCAATGACAACCAGCTTGTCAACCTTTGCGGCGAAGTCCAGAATCAGCTTCTCCGGCAGCGGATTGACCATGCCCAGCTTGAGGATAGATGCCTTATCGCCGAATACTTCCTTTGCATACTGATAGCAGGTGCTGGAAGCAATGACACCGACAGAGGTATCGCCCCACTCGATGCGGTTGAACTCACAGTTTTCCGCAAAGGCAATCAGATCACGGGTGCGCTGCTCGACAACCGGATGACGCTTCTTCGCGTTGCCCGGCATCATAACATACTTGCCGATGTTCTTCTCATACGGCTTTACCGGCGGCTCTACGCGCTCGCCCGGCTCGACGATGCTCTGAGAATGTGCCACGCGCGTGCACATCTTGATGATAAACGGCGTGT
The DNA here is from genome assembly GCA_963601915.1 of bacterium. Taxonomy (GTDB): domain Bacteria; phylum Bacillota; class Clostridia; order Oscillospirales; family Butyricicoccaceae; genus Butyricicoccus_A. The sequence goes on from CAVCGL010000011.1 coordinate 29,995, forward strand.
CGAACTGCTCAGACAGCTCAAACGCGCGCATGGTAAACGCACGTGCTTCCGCAGAATCCGACGGCTCCAGCATCGGGATCTTGGATGCAATCGCATGATGGCGGGAATCCTGCTCATTCTGAGAGGAATGCATACCGGCATCATCTGCAACAACGATAACCATACCGGCGTTGACACCAGTATACGAAACGGTAAACAGCGGGTCAGCAGCTACGTTGAGACCCACGTGCTTCATGCCGCAGAAGCTACGCTTGCCCGCCAGACAGGCACCAAATGCGACTTCCATCGCTACCTTTTCATTCGGTGCCCATTCGCAGTAAATTTCATCATACTTTGCGGCTTCTTCGGTTACCTCGGTACTCGGCGTACCCGGATAGCTGGAAACGACCGCGCAGCCTGCTTCATACAGGCCGCGAGCAACTGCCTTGTTGCCCAGCATAAGCTGTTTCATAAATCAGATTCCTTCCTTTGTATATAATTGGAGAGACAGAATACGGGATTCGTCTCTTACTTGTCCTCATCCTCTTTTGCGATCTGTTCGGTCATGCTGCGCAGCACACCCGTGCCGCCGGACAGCATCCGGCTGACGCGGCTGATTGTCGCGCTGCTCGCACCCGTGCATCCGAGAATCTCGTTATAAATTTTTCCTTCCGTCAGCAAAACCGCCACATCGAAGCGCTGTTCCATTGCTCGCGCTTCGGATACGGTGCACAGATCCTCAAAGAACTGTCTGCACTCATCAACGTTTTTCAGCTTCAGGATGTTCTCATACAGAGCCATACTCGGCTTCTTGTGGTCTAATCTTGCCATGCGGCTTCCTCCCCTGCTGCTGCCGAGCCTCCGGCAGCTGGATTGTTGACGCTTTCAATAATCAGTTTAACACAATACTGCGCAACAGTAAATATTTTCACGAAAAAACGATCTCTGTCTGTAACAGAGACCGTTTTTCTTATACACGTGCTGAAACATCAGCCTTCGTTTTCTCTTGCTACCAGCTGTTCTACGCTGTACATCTGGCGCAGCTTCGGCTTTTCAATCTTGCCGGTCGGATTGCGCGGAATGTCCGCAAAGATAATCTTGACCGGACGCTTGTAGCGCGGCAGCTTCATGCAGTAGTCGCGGATTTCCTCCTCTGAGCAGCTAAAGCCTTCCTTGATTTCAATAATTGCTGCGGTGATCTCACCGAGACGCTGATCCGGCATACCAATGACAGCAACGTCCTTAATTGCCGGATGCGCCCGCAGGAAGTCTTCGATCTGTACCGGATAGATATTCTCGCCGCCGCTGATGATGACGTCCTTCTTGCGGTCTACGAGGAAGTAGAAGCCATCCTCATCCTGACGCGCCATATCGCCGGTAAACAGCCAGCCAGCCTTGAGTGTTTCCGCGGTTGCCTCTTCGTTGCGGTAGTAGCAGGTCATGACACCAGGGCCCTTGACACACAGCTCACCGACTTCGCCCTGCTGGACTTCCTTGCCGTCCTCATCGACGATCTTTGCCTCCCAGCCAAAGCCCGGTACGCCGATGGCGCCGACCTTATCAATGTTTTCGACGCCCAGATGCACACAGCCCGGTCCAATCGACTCACTCAGGCCATAGTTGGTGTCGTACTGATGGTTCGGGAAATATGCCTTCCAGCGGCGAATCAGAGACGGCGGAACCGGCTGTGCACCGATGTGCATAAGTCTCCACTGATCCAGCTCATAGTCTGACAGCTTCAAATCGCCGCGATCCAGAGCATCCAGAATATCCTGTGCCCACGGAACCAGCAGCCATACAATGCTGCAATGCTCCTTGGAGACCGCCTCGAGAATATATTTCGGCTTGGTGCCCTTGAGCAAAACCGCCTTGCCGCCGGAAATCAGGCTGCCGAACCAGTGCATCTTTGCGCCGGTGTGATACAGCGGCGGGATGCACAGGAACACGTCCTCCTTGGTCTGGCCATGATGGTGCTGCTCGACACGAGCGGCGTGCAGCAGCGATTCATGATTGTGCAGAATCGCCTTCGGGAAGCCCGTCGTGCCGGAAGAGAAATAAATCGCCGCATCATCTTCATCGGTAATATCAATGAGCGGTGCCTGGCTCGAACAATTGGCTGCCAAGTGCGTGTAATCCTCTGCCCAGCTCGGACATCCGCCCTCACCGAGATAGAACATCAGCCGATTGCGGCCCAGCTCATCCGCAATCGGCTCCAGACGGCCGATAAAGTTGTTGCCGAAGACAATCGCGTTGACCTCTGCCAATTCTGCGCAATACTTGATCTCATCGGTATCATAGCGGAAATTAAACGGCACTGCCAGCGCGCCGGTCTTGAGAATGCCGAAATAAACCGGCAGCCACTCCAAGCAGTTCATCAGCAGAATGGCAACCTTGTCGCCCTTCTTAATGCCGCGGCTGAGCAGCAGATTGGCAAAGCGGTTTGCCTTCTCGTCAAAGACATGCCACGTAATCTCTCGGCGGTAATCCGAAGCCGGTGTCGGCTCCATCAGATCATATTCCTTCCATGTTACCCGTCGAATCTCTTTGATCTCCGGATTCAGCTCAACCAGTGCGACATCGTTGCCGTACAGCTTGCTGTTTTTTTCAAGTAAATCGGTAATTGGCATCGGGTATACCCTGTCCTTCCTCTAAAAAATCTCTATTCTGCGGGATTCTTTTCCCGTTTAAAGCGTAACTCTTTTACATATAAAAGTAACACAAACAGGGACAAATGTCAATTGAAAAAGCAAAAAGCCCGCCAAATATGGTGAGCTTTTTGTTCAAAACAGGATATTATTTGTCGGCTGCCGCAGTGATCTGCTGTGCCATTTCCAGCATCTGTGCGGTGCTCAGGCTGCCGTTCATCTGGTACAGCGTATAGTGTACGCCGCCTACCGTCCAGTTGATGCCATGATACTGCTCGGTCTCTACGCCGTTATCCGACTGACCGGCGTGAATCGCATCGCTGTCACCGACATTGAATTCCACGTTGCCGGATGCTTCTTCCTTCTGGTCCTCTTCGGTCATCTGATAAGAGTCCGACACATATTTTTCAGTCTTTGTCGTCTCGTAGTAGGAGACACCATCCTTCTGTGCGACACAGTTGCCTGTCTCCTCCCGAGAAGAACCGTTGTCCTGCACCAGCGAGACGGTCTCGTCACCTTTCTGATAGGTAAAATCCAGAGACGCATACTTGTTGACGGTCTGGCCGTCCTCGTTCTGCTCCTGATTGCTGACAACAGAACCGTCCTTGAAGGCAAAGCCGTTGTTGAAGCTCTGCAGCAGAGCCGGTGTAAATCCGACGTCCTGCTCACACTGCTGGGCACTCGGCAGACTGGTGTAATCCGCCGCAGCGGAGCTGCTTGCAAAAATCTGGCTGATCGCCGTGCCGCCAAAGGCAAAGGCAGAACCGCCTACGACAACTGTTGCGGCAAGAACAACCGCCGCCATTCTCTTTTTATTGTGCTTAACCATAGAAATCGGAACCTCCTTGTGTCCGTTCTCCTGTGCCATGCGATGTGCGATGCGCTCCCGCATCTCTTCCGGCATATGGATGTTTTGTATTGTCTTGATATAGTCGCTCTTTTTCATATCCCTTCGCTCCCTTTCAGCTTCATCTGTCCGCCCTCTTCCAGCTCAAATTTGAGCTTTTTTCGTCCATACTGCAGGCGTTTTCGCACAGCTGCGGCAGAAATTGAAAGCATGTCCGCAATTTCCTCCGATGTGTATCCTTCTATATAGTAGAGATAAATCACGGTTTTCAGCTTCTTTGGCAGCCGCATGACTTCTTCTAAGATGTCAATCTGTTGCTCGTCTGCGCACAGATCATAGGCATCTTCCAAGGAAACATAGGTATGACGCAAATGAAAGCGGTGCATGTCTCGGCAAATATTTGCCGCCACGCGCAGAAGCCATGCCTTGCGATGCTCCTCGCTGTCAAATTCAGGAGCCCGCGTGATGTATCGAATCATGGTCTCTGACACGGCATCCTCTGCGTCTGCCTGATTGCCCGCAAGGGTAAAGCAAAAGCGGAACAGGGTATCTGCATATCTGCGAAAAATCTGTTCTGCATCCTCACCCGCCGGCCGTCCGGAATGATTCTGCATGGTTCTCAACCTCCTTTCACTATACACACGTCTCATGTCCTCTTTGTGTGACATACACCGAAAAAAAATTCAAAAAAATAGGGAGCGTTTCCGCTCCCCTGTCTATCCGGTTGTTATTCGTCGTCGGTTCCGGTTTTCATGCGATCCAGCAAAGCCGCCTGCTCCTGTCGCTCCTTGACCAAATCCATCACGTATGTGACCAATCGTTCCGAAGCATCGGGATGTCCCAGTGCTGCAATGGTCTCGCGCATGGTCCGAATGCGCACCGGATTGTTAAGCAGCGCATACAGCACTTCATCCAGCGGGAATGTCTTGGTGACAAGCATCGCCATGCCGTTATTGACCAAAAACTCCACATTGCGTTCTTCCTGTCCCGGAATCGGATTCGCCAAGATCATTGGCAAGCCCTTGGCAATCGCCTCTGTCACCGTCAGACCGCCCGGCTTTGTGATAATGCAGTCCGCTGCGCTCATGAGTATGTCTACGTTATCCACAAAGCCCATCACGCGGATGCTGCACGAGCCGGTATATCGTTCGAGAAAATCATGCAAATGCTGATAGGCTTTTTTATTGTTTCCGCACACGGTGAGAATTTGAAAGTCCACGCCGGTATTGGTAATATGCTGCACGGTCTCTGCGCAGTCGCCATATCCCATGCTTCCGCTCATGACGAGCAGCACCGGACGCTCTACGTCCAGTCCCAACTGTCTGCGCGCCTCTTCCTTTTCGATGTACCGATTGAATTTCGGGTGCACCGGAATACCAAACGGCAGCAGGCGTTCCTCCGGAATGCCTCGCTTGACGGCGGTCTGAGTAATCAGCTCGCTCGCCGTGACCAAACCATCCATATACAGGACATCCTCCCAATACGGATGAATGCAGTAGTCTGTCGCAATGCCGATGCTCGGTGCCGTGACCATGCCGCGCTGCTTCATCTGGCTGACCAAATGCGCCGCCAGCACATGCGTGCACACAATCGCATCCGGCTCAAAATTTTCCACAAATGACTCAAATCGAAAAGCACCCAACGTATTGACCAGCTTGACAATGTTCATCTTGTTGAGCTTTTCCTTGGTCTGTGAGGTCTTATCATAAAACAGTCGATACAGCTCCGGTGTATACTTAGACGAAAGCAGGTATCCCTTCGCCAGTGCCTGCTGGATCATTTTGCTGATATATTCATACACATCGACGATCTGAACCTCTGCGCCCTTTTGTTCAAAAAGATCGGCCAACGCCTTTGCTGTGGCATGGTGTCCATAGCCCGCCGTCACCGACAGTAGTAATATCTTCATGTAATTCCTCCATCTTATGGATTTCATTTTACCCTATTCCCCTCACAAGTGCAACGTATAGTGGGCGAAATCCATCATTTTCACCGTATTGTAACCATTTTTCTGCATTCTGACTATTTATCTTCTATGGGATTTGTCATATAATATATACGATGTATTTTGTAAGACAAGTCGAAATATATCCTATGAACAGAAAAATCTGCGAATCCATCGCATCCCTTGGATTCCGTCATTTTAATTGGAGGCATTTGATTCATGTCTGACTTTTCTTTAAAGTCCTATGTAAAAGACCATAAGACCATTCACCTCGTCGGTATCGGCGGCGTGTCCATGTCTGCGCTCGCTGAGCTGCTACTGCACCTCGGCGCCAAGGTGACCGGCTCTGACCGCACCGAATCCGCTGTCACGGACAAGCTGGCCAAGCTCGGCGCACACATTACATACGCCCATCTGCCGGAAAACGTAGACAGTGCAGACCTTGTGATCCGTACCGCTGCGGTACACGATGACAATCCGGAAATCGCGCACGCCCGCGAGCTGAACATTCCGGTCATGGAGCGCGCACAGGCTTGGGGCAAAATCATGCTGGAATACAAGCACGCTGTCTGTGTATCCGGCACCCACGGCAAGACGACAACGACTTCTATGCTGACGATGATCGGCATGGAGTGCGGCTCTGACCCGACCGTCATGGTCGGCAGCAATCTGGATGCCATCGGCGGCACCCTGCGCATCGGCGCACACGACTACTTCATCGCAGAGTCCTGCGAGTACACCAACTCCTTCCTCAGCTTCCATCCGACGGTTGCTGTCGTTCTGAATGTCGATGCCGATCATCTGGACTTCTTCAAGGACATCAACGACATCATTCACTCGTTCCATCGCTTCTGTGAGCTGGTTCCGGAAAACGGCGCGATTGTTGTCAACCACGATTCTGCCAACGCGATGCAGGCTGTGCAGGGCATTGACCGCACCTGCATTACCTTCGGCACAACGCCGGAAGCAGACGTCTATCCGGAAAACGTCACCGACCGCCACGGCTACTACAGCTTTGACGTCATGCACAAGGGCAAATTCTTCACCCATGTCGATTTGTCTGTTCCGGGCCGCCACAACATGCTCAATGCATTGGCTTCCTGCGGCGTATGCCTCTTCCTCGGTCTGGACGCAGAAAAGTCTGCGGCAGGTCTCAAGAAGTTCACGGGTTCCTCCCGTCGTTTCCAGCTGACCGGCCACATGGCAAACGGTGCCACCGTCATTGACGACTACGCGCACCATCCGACCGAAATGATGGCAACGCTCAAGACCGCCCGCGAGATGGATTTTGACCGCATCATCTGTGTCTTCCAGTCACACACGTATTCCCGCACCAAGGCACTGCTTCCGCAGTTTGTCGAAGCACTCAAGCTGTGCGACAAGGCCATTCTGGCGGACATCTATGCAGCCCGCGAGAAAAACACCTTTGGCATCAGCGGCAAGGACATTGCCGATCAGCTGGACGGCGGCGAATATTATCCGTCGTTTGAACAGATTGAAGCGCGTGTCCGCGAAATCGCTCAGCCGAATGACCTCATCATTACCATGGGCGCAGGCAACATCAACACCATCGGCCCAAATCTGTGTATTGACGCAAAGTAAACTTTTCGAAACAGCAAAAGACTGCATTTCACGCGAAATGCAGTCTTTTTTTATGCCAATCCCTGTCTCCGGCGCGCGAGATTTATCGGCCCGTCATGCAGTTGCTTCAGCCGGTTCAGCGTGCGGCGCGTGCCGAGAATCACGCAGGTCTCCGGATCATCGGAGGTATGCGCCTCCAATCCCAGCAACTGCGATAGATACTGTGCCATGCCGTACAGCTTGGAGCCGCCTCCCGCCAGCGCCATACCGGTTTCCGTCAAATCCCCAACCAGCTCCGGCGGCGTGCGCTCCAGCAACGCACACACGGCCTGCCGGATCAGATCCGCCTGTTCACGCAAAATCGGCATCAATTCCTCCGACGTCACAGTCTCGCAGGCAGGCAAGCCCGTTGACACTCGCCGTCCGCGCACCGGCACTGAGCACAGCTCGTCTCTCGGCAGGACACTGCCGATGGTCTGTTTGATGCTCTCTGCGGCAGAGATGCCAATGAGCAAATCGTGCTGCTGTTTGACATGCTCCTGAATCGCCGCATCACAGCTGTCTCCGGCAATGCGGATTGACGCGGCACACACGACAGCTCCCAGCGAAATAACCGCTAAATCCGTCGTCCCGCCGCCAATATCGACAACCAGCGTCCCTTTCGGGCTGTCCGGATCAACGCCCGCACCGGCGGCTGCGGCGACCGGCTGTTCCATCAGATACACCCGCGATGCTCCCGCCTGTATCCCTGCATCAACAACCGCCCGTTCTTCCAGTTCGGACACCAGCGGCGGCACACAAATCAGCAGATTCGGACGCATCAAGCCGCCGCATCCGGCGCGCTTTAAGAACACTTTCGTCATAGCTCCGGCAATCGAACAATCGGTAATCACGCCGCCGCGCACCGGACGCACAGCGAGCAAATCCTCCGGAGTTCTGCCAAGCATGTCCCGCGCCTTTTTCCCGACACAGACAACACTGCCTGTGCTTCTGCGCATGGCCACGACAGACGGCTCACGCAAGACAATTCCTTTTCCTTCCCGATACAACAGCACCGAGGATGTACCTAAATCCATCGCATAATCAAACATCCTGTGTTCCTCGCTTTCTGATTCCGAACGGCTATACCAAAGTATATGCCCGTCCGCCATGCGATGATACACAGGATGACTGATTTTTTATTCGACAAGTTGTCAGGCTTTTGCTGCGGCAAGCACCCAAACGGTTTCCGGTCTGCCTTCCCGCAGCAGTCTTGCACAGTTGCTCACGGTTGCGCCGGTCGTGACAATATCATCAATCAGCAAAATCCGTTTGCCGGAAAGATCCATGTCGTTTCTCCGCGCAAACGAACGCGAGGCATTTTCCTGCCGCTGTTTTGCCGATAATCTCGACTGCTTGTGCGAGATCAATTTGCGCTTGAGCAGCGGCAGATACGGCACACCCCATTTTTCCGAGAGATATTTGGCAAATTCCTCACTCTGATTGAATCCGCGCCGAAATTTGTGCCAGCCATGCATCGGCACGCAGGTAATCACATCCGGCAGCGGCATGTGATGCCAATCCCACGCCTGTGCCATCAATTCTGAAATCGGGTTGAGACGATAGGTCTGTTTGGCATATTTCAGCCGCAGCAGCGCAGTGCGATAGCCGCCGCGATACCGTCCGGCACAAACAACCTCACTGACATATTCCGGCGGATAGCAGGTCAGCGTCTGCATATCCGATTCCATCTGTTGACGGCAGTCCCTGCACAAGCCGCCCTCGCTGTCTGTGATTTGTTGCCCGCACAGAATACAGCTGGTTGGAAACAGCAGAGACATACTCATTCCTCCTCAAGGCTTGTCTGGGCATCTTCCGGCACTTGGCGAATGAGCCGTGCCCGCAGGGCACTATATCGCCGGTTGCGCGTGTTGGTGTGCACCATGGTTTCCGTCACATCCGGATCTCCCACGAGAACAAGCAGCTTCTTGGCACGCGTAATCGCCGTATACAGAATATTTCTCGTCAGCAGACGTCTGCCGATTCCCGCAGGCAGAGCGACAATGACCGCATCAAATTCACTGCCCTGCGATTTGTGTACAGTCATGGCATACGCCAGCTCCAGCTCTCCGAGCATATCAAACGTATAATGCGCCAGTTTATCATCAAACTGCACGCAGAGATTTTCATCGCGCAGAGAAATGCCGACAATTTTTCCGACATCCCCGTTAAACATGCCGGTTCCCTCTTCTTCCGGATCGTACTCTTTTTCCCAAACAATATCGTAATTGTTGCGCACCTGCATCACGCGGTCGCCCAACCGGAAAATCGTATCGCCATATCGCTTTTCCGGCTTCGCATCATCCGGCGGATTGAGGGCATCTTGCAGCATTCGATTGAGCTGCTGGGTTCCGGCAGCCTGTCGGCGCGACGGGGTGAGCACCTGAATCTGATCCGGTGAAAATCCATAATAATCCGGCAGCCGCCTGCGGCACAAATCAACAACCGTCTGCATGACATCCTCTGCGCTGTGCTTGCGCATGATAAAGAAATCTCCCTCGCGGCCGCCGCTGACCGGCATTTCTCCGCGATTGATCGCATGGGCATTGCGCACAATGGCGCTTTCCTGTGCCTGACGGAAAATTTCATCCAATTCTACCGTGTGAATGCGTTCGGAACTGATGCAGTCACGCAGGAAATTACCCGGGCCAACCGGCGGCAGCTGATCCGCATCGCCGACCAAAATCAATCGGGTTTCCGGCGGCATCGCCTCCAGCAGCGCCTGCATCAGAACAATATCAATCATGGACACCTCGTCCAAGATAACGACATCGCATTCCAGCGGATTCATCTGATTGCGGGCAAATACCACTTTGCCCTCTCCGTTTCGGTAACCGGATTCCAATAATCGATGAATGGTTTTCGCTTCGCGGTCACACAGCTCACTCAGCCGCTTGGCGGCGCGGCCTGTCGGCGCGGCCAAGACGACATCCAATCCCACAGCATCATAAAAATCCAGCATACCGCGAACGGTTGTGGTTTTACCGGTACCCGGGCCGCCGGTCAAAATGACCAGACCATACCGAGCCGCCCACTCAATCGCCTGCCGCTGACGCGGCGCATACACGACCGCGCTGTCTTGCTCTAGGGTTGCGAGCAGCTCTTGCAGATTAAAATCATATGCATATTCGGTATCAGACAGTTCGGTCAAATAATCCGCGACAAAGACCTCTGCCTCATGCATGGGATTTAAATATACGGCATCGCGGCGGCAAATATATTCGCAGACCAATCTTCCGTTATCCTGTAGCTGCGTAAATTGATGGTCAAGAAGCTCCTGCTCCGGCAAATATCCATCTTCATCCTGTAATAGCTGTGCCGCTGTGGCAAGCAGCTTTTCTTTCGGGATAAACGTGTGGCCATTGCTCAAATTAAATTGCAGCGTATACAAAATACCTGCTTGGATTCGTTCCTCTGCATCCCAAGGCATTCCCTGTGATAATGCCAGATCATCTGCCTGCTGAAAATCGACAGCAAACTCCTCGCTGCACAGCAAATAGGGATTATCCAGCACATGATCGATGGCACTGTCTTTAAATCGCTTATACAACCGCGCAGCAAGCTGCGGCGGCAGCTCATGTTCCATTAAAAATTCCATCAAGCGGCGCATGGACGTCTGCTGACGAAATTGTTCTCCGATTTGTTCGGCTTTCCGCGCTGTAATGCCGGAAATATTTGCCAAGCGTTCCGGCTCATTTGCCATGACGGTAAACGTCTCTTCGCCAAAGCGATCCGCAATTTTTCTTGCCAGCTTCGGGCCAATGCCCTTGATGATGCCGGAGGACAGATAATCGGCGATGCCCTTGACGGTTGCCGGCATCCGGCGTTCAAAATATTCCGTCAAAAACTGTTCGCCATAGGACGCATGGGTTGTCCAATGACCGGTCAGCATCAGTTCCTCTCCCAAGCAAATCTGCGGCATTGTGCCGACTGCTGTGACCTCTTCGCCGTCATCTTCAATCAGCCGAATCACTGCATAGCCGTTGTCCTCGTTCTGATAAATGACAGCGTCAACGGTTCCATTGATGCTCTGCAGTTCATTTTCCATGGTCTCTCCTCCTTTCTATTGCTCGGTTTATGCTTTTCGTATTATATCACAACTGGTTTCCGAACGCAAAAAGTCCCGTCCGGATTTCTCCAGACGGGACAAAATGCACTTCAATAAGCGATCGAGTGTGCTCCGAAATTATTCGTAGATCTCGGTAACAACGCCAGAACCAACGGTACGGCCACCCTCACGGATAGCGAAACGCAGGCCCTTCTCGATAGCGATCGGGGTGATCAGAGCTACGTCCATATCAACGTTGTCGCCCGGCATGCACATCTCAGTGCCTTCCGGCAGAGTGATAACGCCAGTAACGTCAGTGGTACGGAAGTAGAACTGCGGACGGTAGTTGTTGAAGAACGGAGTATGGCGGCCGCCCTCTTCCTTCTTCAGAACGTATACCTGGCCCTTGAACTTGGTGTGCGGATGGATGGTGCCCGGCTTAGCCAGTACCTGACCACGCTCAACCTCGTTCTTCTGGATACCACGCAGCAGGGTGCCGATGTTGTCGCCAGCTTCAGCGTAGTCCAGCAGCTTGCGGAACATCTCGATACCGGTAACAACGGTCTTGCGCGGAGCGTCCATCAGACCTACGATCTCGATTTCCTCGCCCATCTTGATCTGGCCACGCTCTACACGACCGGTAGCAACGGTACCACGACCGGTGATGGAGAATACGTCCTCGACCGGCATCAGGAACGGCTGGTCAGCCTTACGCTCCGGAGTCGGGATGTACTCGTCAACAGCGTCCATCAGCTCATGGATGCAAGCGTACTCCGGTGCATTCGGATCGGTGGAATCGCACTCCAGAACGCCCAGAGCGGTGCCACGGATGATCGGAACGTCGTCGCCCGGGAAGTCGTAGTCGTTCAGCAGCTCACGGATCTCCATCTCTACCAGATCCAGCAGCTCCTCGTCGTCTACCTGGTCAACCTTGTTCATGAAGACAACGATATACGGTACGCCTACCTGACGAGCCAGCAGGATGTGCTCGCGGGTCTGCGGCATCGGGCCGTCAGCAGAAGATACTACCAGGATAGCACCGTCCATCTGAGCAGCGCCAGTGATCATGTTCTTTACATAGTCAGCATGGCCCGGGCAGTCAACGTGAGCATAGTGACGCTTAGCGGTCTTGTACTCTACGTGAGCGGTGTTGATGGTGATGCCGCGCTCCTTCTCTTCCGGAGCCTTATCGATCTCATCATACTTCATAACCTCAGCTTCGCCCTGCAGGCCGAGAACCTTGGTGATTGCAGCGGTAAGGGTGGTCTTGCCGTGGTCAACGTGGCCGATGGTGCCAATGTTAACATGAGGCAGGTCTCTTACGTACTTTTCCTTTGCCATTGTTGGAATCCTCCTTCAATATAATTGAACTAGCGTAGTAAAATACAGCTATATTTTATAATAATACCTACAAAATTGCAAGTATTACCTCACAGATTTCACAGAGAAATCTGCAAAATCCGAAATCAGGCTCTCTCTCTTGCGAAAGAGAGCCTGTATTTTTAGAAATTAGCCCTGAGCCTTGTTGCGGGTAGAGATAATCTTGTCCGCAATGCTCTTCGGGATCTCAGCATAGTGGCTCGGCTGCATAACGTACTGGCCACGACCCTGAGAACGGGAGCGCAGGTCGGTAGCGTAACCGAACATCTCGGACAGCGGAACCTTTGCAGAGATAGCCTGTACAGCGCCTCTCGGCTCCATGCCCTGAATCTGGCCACGGCGGGAGTTCAGGTCGCCGATAACGTCGCCCATGTATTCCTCCGGAACCATAACGTCAACCTGCATGATCGGCTCGGTCAGAACCGGATCAGCCTTCTTCATAGCTTCCTTGAACGCCATAGAACCAGCGATCTTAAATGCCATTTCGGAAGAGTCGACTTCATGATAAGAACCATCATACAGAGTAACCTTGCAGTCAACTACCGGATAGCCTGCCAGAATACCATTCTGCATAGCGCCCTGGATACCCTGGTTAACCGGCTCGATGTATTCCTTCGGAATAGCACCGCCGACAACTGCGTTTACGAACTCGTAACCAGCGCCCGGCTCGTTCGGCTCCAGCGTGATCTTAACATGACCATACTGGCCCTTACCACCAGACTGACGAGCGTACTTGGTCTCGACGTCTGCCTTGCGGCGGATGGTTTCCTTGTAAGCAACCTGCGGCTTGCCTACGTTAGCCTCAACCTTGAACTCGCGGAGCAGACGGTCAACGATGATCTCCAGATGGAGCTCGCCCATACCAGCAATGATGGTCTGACCGGTCTCTTCGTCGGTGTAGGTCTTGAAGGTCGGGTCTTCTTCTGCCAGCTTAGCCAGCGCGATACCCATCTTCTCCTGACCAGCCTTGGTCTTCGGCTCGATAGCAACACGGATAACCGGATCCGGGAAGTTCATAGACTCCAGAATGATCGGGTGCTTTTCGTCGCACAGCGTGTCGCCGGTGGTGGTGTTCTTGAAGCCTACAGCTGCTGCAATATCGCCGGAGTATACCTTGGTGATATCCTCACGATGGTTTGCGTGCATCAGCAGGATTCGACCCATTCTCTCGCGCTTGTCCTTGGTGGCGTTGAGTACAGAAGTACCAGCCTCCAGGGTACCGGAGTATACGCGGAAGAAGGACAGACGGCCAACGAACGGGTCGGTGGCAATCTTGAACGCCAGTGCAGAGAACGGAGCCTCGTCATCGGACGGACGCTCATCCTCTTCGTCGGTGTCCGGGTTGATACCCTTGATCGGCGGAATATCAATCGGAGCCGGCATGTAATCAACAATTGCATCCAGAAGCATCTGAACGCCCTTGTTGCGGTAAGCGGTACCACACAGTACCGGAACCAGCTTGTTGTCGATGGTAGCCTTGCGGAGTGCCTTCTTCAGATCCTCAACCGGAATCTCTTCGCCCTCCAGGTACATCATCATCAGATCTTCATCGGTATCGCAGATCAGCTCTACCATCTCGTCATGGTACTGCTGAGCCTTCTCAACCATATCTGCCGGAATATCCTCATCGCGGACATCCTTGCCGAGGTCATCATAGTAAACCTCTGCGCGCATGGTCATCAGGTCGATGATGCCAACGAAATCGCTCTCAGCGCCAATCGGCAGCTGAATCGGAACCGGAACGCACTTCAGGCGGTCCTTCATCATCTGGACTACATTGTAGAAGTTTGCGCCCATGATGTCCATCTTGTTGACGAACGCCATACGCGGAACCATGTAGTCGTTAGCCTGGTGCCATACAGTCTCGGACTGCGGCTCTACGCCACCCTTTGCGCAGAATACGCAAACGGAGCCGTCCAGTACACGCAGGGAACGCTGAACTTCTACAGTAAAGTCAACGTGGCCCGGGGTGTCGATGATGTTGATTCGATGACCCTTCCAGTGGCAGGTAGTAGCAGCGGAAGTAATAGTGATACCACGTTCCTTCTCCTGTACCATCCAGTCCATCTGGGAAGCGCCCTCATGGGTCTCACCGATCTTGTGGGTACGGCCAGTGTAGTACAGAATACGCTCTGTCGTCGTGGTCTTACCAGCATCGATGTGCGCCATGATACCAATGTTTCTAGTATTTTCCAGTGAAAACTCTCTTGGCATGGTATTTCTCCTTTCGTAAAGTCACCCGGTTACAGATTAGTATCTGTAATGAGCAAATGCCTTGTTAGCCTCTGCCATCTTATGGGTATCTTCACGCTTCTTAACAGAACCGCCCAGATTGTTCACTGCATCCATGATCTCGCCAGCCAGTCTCTCTGCCATTGTTCTCTCGGAACGAGCACGGGAGTACTTGGTGATCCAGCGCAGACCCAGAGTCTGACGTCTCTCCGGACGAACTTCCATCGGAACCTGGTAGGTAGCACCGCCTACACGGCGAGCCTTAACTTCCAGGGACGGCATGATGTTATCCATAGCCTCGATAAATACTTCTAACGGATCGCGGCCAGACTTCTCCTTCACGATGTCAAAAGCACCGTAAACAACCTTCTGAGCAACACCCTTCTTGCCGTCCAGCATGATGGAGTTAATCAGCTTGGTAACGAGCTGGGAACCGTAGATCGGATCCGCCAGAACTTCTCTCTTGGGAACAAAACCTCTTCTTGGCACGATACTTCCCTCCTTCACAATAATGATTTCATAGGTACTTCAAAAGCCACCCCTGGCTTTTGTCATCGCCTGTCCGAGGTGTCTGAAATAAAATCTATTCAAACAACGCTCAGGACAAAGCTTTTTCTGCTTTGCTGAACTGTGTTCAAGTCAAACGCACGGGTGATGTGTGGGTTTTAGGCTCTTCGGCTTACTTGCCTGCCTTCGGACGCTTAGCGCCGTACTTAGAACGAGCCTGATTGCGGTTTGCAACGCCCTGGGTATCCAGAGTGCCGCGGATGATGTGGTAACGTACACCCGGAAGGTCCTTGACACGACCGCCGCGTACCATTACTACGGAATGCTCCTGCAGGTTGTGGCCGATACCCGGGATGTAAGCGGAAACTTCCATACCGTTGGTCAGCTTAACACGGGCTACCTTACGCAGTGCAGAGTTCGGCTTCTTCGGGGTCATAGTCTTAACAGTAGTGCAGACGCCTCTCTTCTGCGGAGAAGACTGCTTGGTCTCCTTCTTCTTCAGAGAGTTCAGACCTACCTGAAGTGCCGGGGCAGTGGACTTGTACTCAGTTTCCTTTCTACCCTTGCGAACGAGCTGGTTAAAGGTTGGCATTTAACTTGCACCTCCTTCAAAAGATTGAATAGATTTATTTCAGCGGGAGTTTGTCCCGTTAAAATCAATAAATTAAATGATGGTGACAACTGCTGCGCCGACTGCAATGCCGACGGCACTTCCCAGTTCCTTCATAGACGGAACCTCCGTCACCGGAACGCTGTGTGCTTCACACAGTTCGTAGATTGGTGCGGTAATCCGACGCTCTGCGTCCGCCGCAATGAATACCTGTTTGGCACTGCCGTCACGGATGACTTTTTTTGACTGCTTGACGCCGACAACCTTTGCCGCCGAAGACAGCTGAGAGAGCATAGATATACCTCCTTATCGCATACCCGTTTATTTTACCCCATAAGTCACATCCTGTCAATGCTTTTTTTCGGAATTCTACGAACCTGAAGACAGGATGTCCTTCTTTTCGGGATTTATGCGTAATATTGCACAAACGACAAAAAAATTCCTTTTGCGGGGCAAAAATTTCCGGTTTTTCTCTCATGCAGGATGTGCTCTCTGTTCCTGCATGTGTTTATCGAAACAGGCTTTTTAAATCGTAAAAAAGACCCTTTTCATACAGCATTTGATATTTCTCCTGTGCGGATGCGGTCGAACGCTCATAAACCTCTGCATGATAGTTCTGGTATCCCGCCGCCAAAAACGCGCACAGGCACACCGCCAGCACCGTGGTACAGAGGATCTGTTTTTTCTTGACGGTTTCGGCAACCCACAGCCACACGGCATACAGCATCAACGCTGCCGCTATGAGACAAAACAGATACAATCCATACGTGGCAAACCGGCTGTGATGCAGCTGCTTTTTACAGGCGCCGCGCAGCACCGCATCAATCCGTGCCAAATAGACACCATACGCAACCAGCAGCAGTGCCGCAAAAAAACAGCCGTATTTCCAAATTTTCTCGTGTTTCATCATAAGCTCCCCTTAGGGATTGTGTTTACTCGACACAGTATAGCATATCATACCAAAAATTTCATCTGTGAAAGTTGACAAAAATCCCCTCGGATTTCTCCGAGGGGATTTCCTATATCATGCGATGAAACTTAGTCCATGTTATGAATTTCTTCGTAGTGACCGCTGCGGTATTCCTTCAGACCAGAGCCTGCCGGAATCAGCTTACCGATCAGAACGTTCTCCTTCAGACCGGTCAGCGGGTCAATCTTGCCCTTGATAGCAGCATCGGTCAGGACACGGGTGGTCTCTTGGAAGGATGCGGCAGACAGGAAGGACTCGGTTGCCAGAGCAGCCTTTGTGATACCCATCAGTACCGGAGAAGCGGTTGCGAAGGTCAAGCCGGTCTCGCCTGCGTCGATGCGCTCCTGTACCTTCTCGTTTGCATCTTCCAGCTCGAGAATGGTCAGCATTGCGCCCGGCAGCAGATCGGTGTCGCCTGCGTCCTCAACCTTGATCTTGCGCATCATCTGACGAACGATAACTTCGATGTGCTTATCGTTCAGATCTACGCCCTGCTGACGGTATACCTTCTGAACTTCCTTCAGCAGGTAATCCTCAACGGCACGCGGATTCAGAATACGCAGAATGTCATGCGGATTCAGAGCGCCCTCGTTGAGCTGGAAGCCCTGCGGAATCACATCGCCATCGTGTACGCGGATACCGGAGGAGGAAGCCAGCTGGTAGCTCTTGGTCTCGCCAGTCTGCTGGTTGACAACGTTTACGGTACGAACCGTGGTGCGCTTGGACTCTTCGATGGTAACTACGCCGCCGATTTCAGCCAGAGTCGCAACCTTCTTCGGCTTTCTTGCCTCGAACAGTTCTTCAACTCGCGGAAGACCCTGCGTAATATCGGAACCTGCGATACCGCCGGAGTGGAACGTACGCATGGTAAGCTGGGTGCCCGGCTCGCCGATGGACTGTGCTGCGATAACGCCGACTGCTTCGCCCATGGCGCACTCTGCGTTGAATGCCAGGTTGGAGCCATAGCAGTGTGCACAAACGCCCTTGCGTGCGCGGCACTGGAGCACGGTACGGATCTGTACCTTCTTGATGCCAGCGGCAACGATGCGCTCGGCATCCTGCTCGGTCATCATATCTTCCTTGTGCTGGAGAATCTCGCCGGTCTCCGGATGAACAACATCATCAACCGGATAACGACCAACCAGACGCTCAGCCAGCGGCTCGATGCAGGAATTGCCTTCCATGATGTCCTCGACCCAAATACCGATCTTCGCGCCGCAGTCCTCCTCGCGGATGATAACTTCCTGCGATACGTCAACCATTCGACGGGTCAGGTAACCAGAGTCGGCGGTACGCAGTGCGGTATCTGCCAAGCCCTTACGAGCGCCTCGAGCGGAGATAAAGTACTCCAATACGGACAGACCCTCACGGAAGTTCGACTTAACCGGGATCTCAATGGTGCGGCCTGCTGCGTTTGCCATCAGACCACGCATACCTGCCAGCTGACGGATCTGGTTGATAGAACCTCGCGCACCGGACTGTGCCATCATGTGAATCGGGTTGAAGCGGTCGCTTTCCATCTTTTCCTGAAGAGCGTCGGTTACAACCTTGGTGGTATCCTCCCACTCCTTAACAACCAGACGGTAACGCTCGGCGTCTGTGATAAAGCCGCGCTTGTACTTCCGGTCAATCGCTGCAACCTTCTTCTCAGAAGCCTCAATCAAGCTCTGCTTCTGCTCCGGAACGGCGATGTCAGAGAAGGATACGGTCAGCGCACCCTTTGTAGAGTACTTATAGCCCATTGCCTTGATGGCGTCCAGTACCTCAGCGGTAACGTTAAAGCCATGCTTGCGAATGCACTTGTCGATGATTTTACCAAGCTGCTTCTTGCCGCAAGTCTGCATGATTTCCAGCTTGAGCATATCTTCCTTGGTATGTCTTTCGATGAAGCCCAGATCCTGCGGAATCTTCTGGTTGAAGATCAGGCGGCCTGCGGTTGCATCGACGATGCCGGTAACGGTCTCGCCGTCTACGACAACGCTTCTGCGCACCTTGATCGGTGCATGAATGCCGATGACACCCTCATCGTATGCCATCAGAGCCTCGTCCTCATTGCGGAATACCTTGCCGGCACCCTTTTCGGTGTCGCGGTCGATGGTCAGGTAGTAGGAGCCAAGTACCATATCCTGAGACGGTACGGTTACCGGCTTGCCGTCCTGCGGCTTGAGCAGGTTGTTGGCAGACAGCATCAGCAGACGTGCCTCAGCCTGTGCCTCAACGGACAGCGGCAGATGCACAGCCATCTGGTCACCGTCGAAGTCGGCGTTAAATGCGGTACAAACCAGCGGATGCAGCTTGATTGCGCGGCCTTCTACGAGGATCGGCTCGAATGCTTCGATACCCAGACGGTGCAGCGTCGGTGCACGGTTCAGCAGAACCGGATGACCCTTGATGACGGTCTCGAGTGCGTCCCAAACCTCCGGCTTGCCGCGCTCTACCATCTTCTTGGCAGACTTGATGTTGGATGCAACACCGGTCTGAACCAGACGCTTCATGATAAACGGCTTAAACAGCTCAATTGCCATTTCCTTCGGCAGGCCGCACTGATAAATCTTCAGATCCGGACCTACGACGATTACGGAACGGCCAGAGTAGTCAACACGCTTGCCGAGCAGGTTCTGACGGAAACGTCCCTGCTTGCCCTTCAGCATATCGGAGAGGGACTTGAGCGGGCGGTTGTTCGGGCCGGTTACCGGACGGCCGCGGCGGCCGTTATCGATCAGCGCGTCAACTGCTTCCTGCAGCATGCGCTTCTCGTTGCGAACAATGATGTCCGGTGCGCCCAGCTCCAGCAGGCGCTTCAGACGGTTATTTCTGTTGATGACACGACGATACAGATCGTTCAGGTCGGAGGTCGCAAAACGACCGCCGTCCAGCTGTACCATCGGGCGGATTTCCGGCGGGATGACCGGAACAACGTCCATAATCATCCACTCCGGACGGTTGCCGGACTGACGGAATGCCTCGACAACCTCCAGACGCTTGATAATGCGCACGCGCTTCTGGCCCGTTGCATTCTTCAGCTCAGCCTTCAGCTCTACGCTCAGCTGCTCCAGATCCAGCTCCTTCAGCAGCTTCTGGATCGCCTCGGCGCCCATAGCAGCCTCAAAGTCGTCCTCGAACTTCTCGCGCATGTCGCGGTACTCGCGCTCGGTCAGAATCTGCTTCTTAATCAGGCCGGTACCCTCGCCCGGATCGGTGACGATATACGCGGCAAAGTACAGAACCTTCTCCAGAAGGCGCGGGGACATATCCAGAATCAGACCCATGCGGGACGGAATGCCCTTGAAGTACCAGATATGAGATACCGGCGCTGCCAGTTCGATGTGACCCATGCGCTCACGGCGTACCTTGGACTTGGTAACTTCAACACCGCAGCGCTCACAGATCTTGCCCTTATAGCGAACCTTCTTGTAGCGTCCGCAGTGGCACTCCCAGTCCTTCTGCGGTCCAAAGATGCGCTCACAGAACAGACCGTCGCGCTCCGGCTTCAGTGTTCTATAGTTGATGGTTTCCGGCTTCTTGACCTCGCCGTAAGACCATTCGCGGATGAGCTCCGGCGAAGCAAGGCCGATTTTAATTGCATTAAACGTATTGTATCCCATGCTTACTCCTCCGTATCGCTGTCAAAACCGTCATCGCTGCCGAACAGATCGTCTTCCTCTGCGCTGGTGTCGGTGTAAGCTGCGTCATCCTCCATCAGCGGATGATCGCCGTCTTCTGCATCCGAAACACCATAACCGGCTGCTTCAAACTCCTCAGCGGTTGCATGCGAGCGGTTCTCGCGCTCAACCTGGCTGAAGTTGGTGGTTTCATCATCGTCGTCGGTCAGAATGATTTCCTCACCCTGCTCGTCCAGGACACGAATATCCAAGCACAGCGACTGCAGTTCCTTGATGAGTACCTTGAAAGACTCCGGAATGCCGGCTGCCGGAATGTTGTGGCCCTTGACAATTGCCTCGTAGGTCTTGACACGGCCGACAATATCGTCGGACTTGACGGTCAGGATTTCCTGCAGCGTGTAAGCTGCGCCGTATGCCTCGAGGGCCCAAACTTCCATCTCGCCGAAACGCTGGCCGCCGAACTGTGCCTTACCGCCGAGCGGCTGCTGGGTTACCAGAGAGTACGGACCAGTAGAACGTGCATGAATCTTATCATCAACCAGATGATGCAGCTTCAGGTAATACATGTAACCAACGGTTACTTCGTTGTCAAACTTCTCACCGGTACGTCCATCATACAGAACGGACTTACCGTTCGGGTTCTTGCCCGCTGCCTTGAGGGCATCGGCAATATCCTGCTCGCTTGCGCCGTCAAATACCGGCGTTGCAATCTTCCAGCCCATGCTCATTGCAGCATAGCCCAGATGTACTTCCAGTACCTGTCCGATGTTCATTCGAGACGGCACGCCCAACGGGTTCAGTACGATGTCCAGCGGAGTACCGTCTTCGAGGAACGGCATATCCTCCTGCGGCAGAATGCGGGAAACGACACCCTTGTTACCATGGCGGCCTGCCATCTTATCACCGACAGAGATCTTTCTCTTCTGTGCGATATAAACGCGAACCGTCATGTTTACACCAGGAGACATGTCATCTCCGCCCTCACGGGTGAATACCTTGACATCGACAACGATGCCGGCCTCGCCGTGCGGTGCACGCAGGGACGTATCACGTACTTCGCGTGCCTTTTCGCCGAAGATGGCGCGCAGCAGGCGCTCTTCTGCGGTCAGCTCGGTCTCGCCCTTCGGGGTAACCTTACCAACCAGAATATCACCGGAGTGAACCTCTGCACCGATGCGGATAATGCCGCGCTCGTCCAGATCACGCAGGGCGTCATCGCCGACGTTCGGAATGTCACGGGTGATTTCTTCCGGTCCCAGCTTGGTATCGCGGGATTCGGATTCGTATTCTTCAATATGAATGGAGGTGTATACGTCGTCACGAACCAGACGCTCGTTGAGCAGTACAGCATCCTCGTAGTTATAACCTTCCCAAGTCATGAAGCCGATCAGCGCATTCTTGCCCAGCGCAACCTCGCCGTTGCAGGTAGCCGGACCGTCAGCCAGTACATCGCCCTTCTTGACGCGCTCGCCCAGATTGACAATCGGACGCTGGTTGATACAAGTGGACTGGTTGGAACGCAGGAACTTGGTCAGACGATAGGTCTTTTCGCCCATCGTGTCGTAGTTTACGGTAACTTCACGCGCGGTAACGCGGGTAACGGTGCCGTCACCCTCTGCCAGCGGAACAATACCGGAGTCTACGCAAGCCTTGTACTCCATACCGGTACCAACAGCCGGAGCCTCGGTCTTGAGCAGCGGCACAGCCTGACGCTGCATGTTCGCGCCCATCAGTGCACGGTTTGCGTCATCGTGATCTAGGAACGGAATCATCGCGGTAGCAACCGATACCATCATGCGCGGAGATACGTCCATCAGATCGACGTCCTGACGATCTACTTCGACGATTTCTTCGCGGCAGCGGCAGGTGATACGCGGGTTTGCGAGGCAGCCGTTTTCATCCAGCGGCTCGTATGCCTGGCATACGGTGTATTCGTCCTCGACATCAGCGGTCATGTACTGAATCTCATCGGTAACACGGCCGGTTTCCTTATCAATGAAACGATACGGTGCTTCTACGAAGCCGAAATCGTTGATGCGTGCGTAGGTTGCGAGGTAAGAGATCAGACCGATGTTCGGACCTTCTGGGGTCTCAATCGGGCACATACGGCCGTAATGGCTGTAGTGTACGTCTCGAACTTCGAAGGATGCACGGTCACGGGACAGACCGCCAGGGCCCAATGCGGACATACGACGCTTGTGTGTCAGCTCGGACAGCGGGTTGTTCTGATCCATGAACTGAGACAGCGGGGAAGATCCGAAGAACTCCTTGATTGCCGCAGTGACCGGACGAATGTTAATCAGGGACTGCGGGGTAACGATGTCCAGATCCTGAATGGTCATGCGCTCACGAATGACGCGCTCCATACGGGAGAAGCCGATGCGGAACTGGTTCTGCAGCAGCTCGCCGACACAGCGCAGACGACGGTTGCCCAGATGGTCGATATCGTCGGTGTTGCCGATGTCGTGACCCAGACCCAGCAGATAGCAGATGGATGCCAGCATGTCATCGACGATGATGTGCTTCGGAATCAGATCATCCTTTGCAGCCTTGATGTCGTCGATCAGCTCATCCTCGCTCTTGCCCTCGGTCTTTGCATTTTCCAGCAGATCCTTCAGGACAACGAAACGAACCTTTTCCTTGATGCCGCACTTTTCCTGCGGGTCAAAGGAAACAAAGTCCTTCATGTCAACCATGCCGTTGCCGAATACCTTGACCTTGGTGCCATCGTTTGCTTCGATGATGGTGCCATGTACGCCGCGGCGTGCAATCTCATTTGCCAGCTCGCGGGAACAGATGGTGCCTTCCTCTGCGATCACTTCACCGGTCATCGGATCGGTAACGGTCTCGCACAGCTTATGGCCAGCCAGGCGGCGGGCAATGTTCAGCTTCTTGTTGTACTTGTAACGACCTACCGCGGAAATATCATAGCGGCGGGTGTCGAAGAACAGCGCATTGAGCAGGCTGCGGGAAGAATCTACCGTTGGCGGCTCGCCCGGACGCAGCTTCTTGTAGATCTCGATCAGCGCTTCCTCAACGGTCTTGGACGGATCCTTGTCGAGGGTAGCGAGAATGCGCTCGTCCTCACCGAACATCTCAATGATCTCTGCATCGGTCTCTACGCCGATAGCGCGGATGAAAGAGGTAATCGGGATTTTTCTATTCTTATCAATGCGGACATAGAATACATCGTTGCTGTCGGTCTCGTACTCCAGCCAAGCGCCGCGGTACGGGATAACCGTTGCAGACAGCAGCGGCTTGTCGGTCTTGTCCAGCGTCATGCCGTAGTATACGCCCGGGGAACGGACGATCTGGGATACGATAACGCGCTCTGCGCCGTTGATAATAAAGGTGCCGGAATCTGTCATCTTCGGGAAGTCGCCCATGAACAGCTCCTGCTCCTTGATTTCGCCCGTCTCGCGGTAACGCAGACGCATACGGACGCGCAGCGGGCAGGCATACGTTGCATCGCGTGCCTTGCACTCCTCTACGCTGTATTTCGGCTCGTCATCGAGCTTATAGTCGATGAACGACAGTTCCAGATTGCCTGTATAGTCGGTGATGCAAGCGACGTCCTCAAAGACCTCGCGCAGACCATCGGTCAGGAACCATTCGTAGGATTTTTTCTGAACCTCGATCAGGTTCGGCATTTCCAGAACTTCCGGAATTCTGGCAAAGCTCTTTCTGGTGGTGCGTCCATACTGCACATCATGAACGTGTACGCCATTGATCGTTGCTTCATTTGCCATATTGTACCCATCACTCCGTTTCTCAAGTATTCGATACGCCCGGCTGCGTAGTGATTATTGCTTCTTCGTTTCTTGCATCTTCGGTGAAAAAATGCTAGAATGTTTGTAGTGAATGTTTCCACCGTTCTATGTGGAAACTAATTTATAATACCACAAAACACCCATTTTGTCAAGATTCGGATGGGTGTGGCGTCCCGTCGCTTCCGCCAGTTTTCGGCGAAATGCGGCGTTTTCTTTTATCCACATTGTCAGATGTGTACCAAAATCAGAAAAAAATTTTGCCCCGCCTTTGCTTCGCGCAGAGAGCGGGGCGTTCTTGTCTGTGACAGAGCCTTGCAAAATTTTATACCCAAAAGAAAGCGATTTGGTCATCAGACATCCGAGTCCGATTTATTTTGTCTCGGCTTCCTTCCAAAATGGGGAGTGAAATTGCAGCTCTTCCGGCAAATGGCTCTGGTCATTCCAAAACACAATGTGATACCCGCCATCGGCATCAAATTGTACACAGCTGACCGATGCATTCGCCAAAATGCGCGGCGGAAGCTGCTCAAACGGAATGCCCAAGCTGCCAATGCTGCACAGCAGCGCAAAGCCATGCGACACAATCGCAATGGTTTTTCCCTGCTCTCTGGACACAATAGCTTGAATCGCACCCATCACGCGGTCATGCACCTGCGCCGCGCTTTCGCCGTTCGGCGGACTAAATTGCGCCGGCTGTTCCCGAAAGGTGCGCATGACCTCGGGATACTCCCGAATATTCTCCTCGTTTGTTCTGCCTTCCAGCGCGCCGCCGTCTATCTCGCGCAGCCCGTCACAGCGCATCGGCTCCAGCGGCAGCTGCGCGCATACGCCCTGCGCCGTCTGATAGGCGCGCTGAAGCGGACTCGTGTACACGGCATCCAGCGGAATATGGGCAAATCGTTCGCCCAAGCACGCCGCTTGTTTGCGTCCCTTTTCTCCCAGCGGGATGTCTGACCGTCCCTGAAATCGCCCCGCGATATTATTCTCCGTCGTGCCATGTCGAATAAAATATACAGTCGTCATACAATCTCCTCCTTCTTGCACAAAAGGCGGCCTCACGGCCGCCTTTGTCCAGTTATTTCTGTTCTTTTTTGATCGGTACCGGCATACACTGCAAATACTGTCCATACAGCGTCTTGCTCAGCTCATCGCCGAGGGCGTGTACCTGCTCGACGGAAATCAAGCCCTGCTCGCAGGCAATTTCCTCCGGGCACGCAACATACCGTCCGGTGCGCACCTGCACCTCGCGGATGCGGTTGCCCGCCTCCAACAGATTCTCAGCGGTGCCGGCATCCAGCCAGACAAAATCGCTGTCCAGCGGCGCTACCTTCAGCTTGCCGCGGCGCAGATATTCCAAATTGACGTCCGTGATTTCCAGCTCTCCGCGGGCCGACGGCTTGAGATTGCGGGCAATTTCCAGTACCTCGCTGTCGTAAAAATACAGACCCGGGATGATGTAATTGGACTTCGGGAAGCGTGGCTTCTCCTCAATGCTCAGCGCATTGCCCTTCTCATCAAATTCAACGACGCCAAACGGACGCGGATCCTCTACGTAATAGCCGAATACCAGCGCGCCCTCCTGCAGCTCTCTGCCCTTCTTGAGGAACAGATAGTCGCGGCTCTCATCATAAAAAATGTTGTCGCCCAGCACCAAGCAAACCGAATCGCCCTGGATAAAGTCCTCTGCAACGAGGAAGGCATCTGCAATGCCGCGCGGCACCTTCTGTACCGCATACGAAATATGTACGCCCCATGCGCTGCCGTCTCCGAGCAGCTTGGTAAAGGTTTCTTCTTCTCCTTCCGGAATAATGACCATAATATCCGTGATACCTGCCTGCAGCAAAACGCTGAGCGGGTAATAAATCAGCGGCTTGTCATATACCGGCAGCAGCGGCTTACAAATCATACGGGTCATCGGATACAGCCGTGTGCCCTTGCCAGCTGCCAGAATCAATCCTTTCATATACTACCTCCTTCTAACGCCTATTTTTCCAAATGGTTTTCTCTGAGATACGCATTTTTCTATGTATATGCGCAAATCTCTCCATTTTTATTATGGCACTCGTCTTACCACTTGTCAAGGAGGCGCAGGGCTTTTGGCACGATATTTCCTACATCAGCCCCATACTGCGCAGCAGGAAAATCCAGCCTGTCAACGTGACGGACGAAAGCAAGGTTGTCAGCACAATGATACTTGTGGAAAGTTCTCCGTCGTTTCCCATATTCGTCGCCATGACATAACAGGAAACCGTCGTCGGAGAGCCCAGCATAATCAGCACGGCGACAAGCTCCGCACCCTGAAATCCCAGTGCGATGGCGAGCGGCAGAAAGACTGCCGGTAAAATCACCAGCTTAATCGCCGTTGCCCACAGCGTCGGTTTGATTTTGGCCAGCGCCTTGGTGCCCTCAAAGCCCGCACCGACAACGAGCAGCGCGAGCGGCGTCGCCGTCGCGCCGACACTCTCAATCATCTTGAGCGGAATCGTCGGAATGTCAATGCGCAGCAGAGAAAACGGCAAGCCGAGCACGATACCAATAATAATCGGATTTTTCAGCACATTGATGCACGCCTTGCGAATCGCCGCTGTGCCATGCTGCCCGCCATCGGCGGAAAAGGTCAAAATGATAACCGAATAAATATTAAACAGCGGCACGGCAGACACAATCATCAGCGGCGCGAGGCCCGCATTGCCATACATATTCTCGACAAACGCAATGCCCAAAATCGCCGCACTGCTTCGCACAGAAGCCTGTGCAAACGCGCCGACTAAGCTCTTATCCTTGAGAATATGCGCCGCCAAAAACCAAACGCCCAAAAAGACAAGCGTCGTCACACCGGCACAATACACGACAAACGACAGCTTAAAATCCGTATACAAATTGGTCTGGGCAATATCTCGAAACAGCAGCACCGGCAGTGCAACCAAAAAGACATATTTATTGCCTACGCGGCAAAATTCCTCGGTAAACAGTCCGAGCTGTTTGAGAATATAGCCGAGCACAATGACCAAGAACACCGGCATCGTGGCGTTCAAGCTAAAAATAAAACTATCCATGATATGCTTCCCACTTCTTTTTTAATACGACAAGCAAGCCTGCCATCGGCAAATATCGAAACACAGCCGCTTTTAACAGATGCTTTCCATCGCGAAACACATTTCGCACTGCAATCAAGCCAAACAAGCCCAGAATCGCAGCTCCCAACGCCCTATATTCGCGTTCCTTCCAATCCTTCATCGTGATACACCTCCGAAACCGACAATTTTTGTTCCCGTCCAGTATAGCATATTTCCGCCAGTCCGTACAACTCCGCTTGATACACGCCATATTTTCAACAGATTTTTAGTAAGTGATTAAAAAAATCGCCGCATCCGCCTGCATCAGCTTTTTGCACAAAAAAGTTGTTGTTATTTTGGCTGTTTTACCACTATAAATCAAAGGCAAGTTGTGATATATTTACAATTGTACTTTTTAGCAGGAGTACTGCATGACCCGCCTTATACAGAAGGCGGGAGTGAAATGCCATACAGAGAAGAGAGAGAAACGAGACGGTTGGGTGAACCGTCTCGTTTCGTTTTTATCAGGATATTTCAAAAGAGGTTTTGCCGAATGGCAAAACCTCTTTTTTCACGCGTCTTCCGACTCTTCTGTATCCTCTGTTTGATTCTTGTGGTTTGTGTAAGTCCGCAGCATATGCAGCGTCAAAATAATAAATGTCGCACCGATAACGGCGTCCGTCATCGCTTCAAACAGCTGTCCGCCCTGCACAAAGAAAACAATCGCATCGTACAGGCGGCGCACAGCGAGCACGGCAAATCCAAATGCCGCCAAGCGATACCGCTCCGCCAGATACATACAGAAGCACAGCGCCAGCAACACCTCTACATGCTGTACGCCGAGTGCCGCAAATACGATGGAAGCCGCCGCAATCACGACAGCAAATACCACCGTCAGTGCCTTCTGCTTTCTTTGTTCTTTCTGCTCCGGCGTCAGTTCCGGCTTTTCTTTCTTCGCCTTTTTGCGTTCTTCTGCCTGTTTGATGGCATTGGTATCTTCATCGCACGCATCCAGCAGCTCTTCCAGCGAGAATTTTTCCGCAGGCTGTACCGGTCTGTCCTCTGCCAAAACAGGAGCTTCCTCCGGCTCGTCTGCCGACTCGCTGCGTTCCGGCTGCTCCTCTTCCGCTTCTTCTTTATTTAAAATCAAATCAAAGATAGATTTCTTTTCGTCCTGCTTGACAGGCTGTACCGGTTCTGGCTCCGCCTCCGACTGCGGCAGCACCATTGTGCTGCTGTCCACCTGTTCCGGCGCGTCCGGTTCCTGTGCCTGCTGCGGTGCCTCTGCTTGTTCTTCTTGTTCTGTCTCTTCCGGTTCTTCCTGCTGCTCCGAAAAGAAAATCGGCGGAGCTGCCGGTGCAGACAAATCAATATGCTGTGCCACGGTATCCGAAATCGTATCAATCGTGTCCGGTTCCTCCGGCTCCTGTTGGGTAGGCAGATGCGGATCAGTATCCTGCATAGCTTCCTCTGTCTGTCTCAGCTTTTCCGCAGCGCGGCGCGGCAGAAGAATCTGTACGACCAATCCGGCGATTGTCAGAACGATGCCAAGCAGCAGCTGTACCGATACGGATGCTATGCCCAGTAGCTGGGACAGCACGATACCCGCCGGAATGCCGGACAAGCTGGTAGCAATCACATACGCCGGTGCATGAAACAGCACGCCGGTCACGCCAAACAGCACGAAGCAGACGAGCAGCACAAGGACAAACCCGCCCTTGAACATCTCACCGGCAAATGCGCCCGGCACATAGCCGACCAATGCGCCAATCGTGCCGCACGCCAAGAAAATGCCCAAGCGAGTCTCTCGATATGCCACTGCACCGAGCACGATGCCCAGAACCAGCATAGCCGCCGAAGACAATGCCAATCCGCTGTTGGTGACACCCAGAGAGCCAAGCACGCCAGTCAGACCCACGCCCAAGCACACTCCGGTGAGCGCGCCATACAGCGCACTCGCCCAGTGCAGCAGACGGTATCCTGCAAAGCACAAAACGACCATTACCAGCAGCAGCAACAGCTTTGCCAGCACACCTTCATATAGGGTGGCGGCTGTTTGCAGTGCAATTCCAAAGGCACTGTTTATGCTAACATTCATAGTACATCAAACCTCTTTATTCTCTATTCTGACCCGATTCCATGCTCTGTTTCCACTGGCACACGCCGTCCGCAATGCCCACAGCAATCTTTTGCCGGTACTCCTGCGTCTGAAGCCGCGCATTCTCCTCTGTATTGCTCAAAAAGCCCATTTCCAGCAGAATACACGGCACTTCCGACCAATTAAATCCGGTTAAATCGCTGCGCGGAGTCAAGCCGCGATTTTGCGCACCGGTTTCCTGTGTCACCGCCTGCAAAATCACCTGTGCCGCCTGTGCACTTGGCTGTTCAATGGACGGTGTGCCCAGCAGACTGCCGGACGGCACCTGCATCGACATACCGGACGGCTGGCTGCTCTCCGCACCATCTGCGTGAATGCGGATGCACAAGTCCACATGGGCATCATTTGCCATGCGGGCGCGTTCTTGGTTGCTGACCGTCGCTTCATGGCTCTGCCGCGTCATGACAACCTGTGCGCCGCGCGCTTCCAACTGCGCTCGCGTCAGCTCCGCCACAGCGAGATTAAGCTCTTCCTCCGTCTGTCCTTCACCCTCTGCGCCGCTGACATAGGCGGGCTTGGTCTCCTGCGACAGCGGAGAAACGCGCTCTGTCGCGCTGGCACTCGTGATCCCGTGTCCCGGGTCCAGACAAATAATGACCCCTGCAAGCGGCTGTGTCTGTTCTTCCTGTACCGCAGTGTATTTCTGCTGTGTATCAGCGGTCTGTGTCTGCGGCGTTGCACTGCCGGCAGATGCCGAACCGTTCTCGCCGCCGCGCGGACTGCCGCAGCCGCTGAGCAGCAGTGCTGCCGCCAGCGTGCCCGCCATGATCTGTCTTATCGCCATCCCTTGCTTTCCTCATAGGAAACCAACGTCGCAATGTTGGCACGTTCTACATCGGACAGGCGGGAGTCAATGGTATTCGCCGTGCACGTGCTGTCCCGATGATACCAGGTCTTGCTGGAAAAATAATTCTGCCAGCGCGTGCTGTGAAATGCATATCCATGGCGCGCATAAATCTCATTGCGAATGGCCGCCACGGTATCCTGATTGAACCCGCTCAGGTCACTGGCAGAAATATATTCGCTGTCTGACGGCCACAGATAGCCGTTGCTGCCCACCTGGTTGTAGTAATCATTGGCATGTTCTGTATCAGAGCCATAATAATAGTAATTATTGGTGACCTCAGAATCCGACGAGGATTCTTCCTGTTTCGTTGTATCTTCTGCGTCGCTGTTTGCCGAATCCGTGCTGTACTTCGGCTGTTCTTCCTGTTGGGTCTGGCTCTGCTTGGACGCTTCCAGCTGTGCCTGTTGATTTCCTTTGGTCACAATCGTCAGACAGATGATGCAGACGATGAGAACGGCCGCCACCGCAAGAATTGCGCCAAAAATAATGGAATTGCTGCGGTGTGCCCGACGAATCGGAATGCCTTCCTGCATCTGCGCCTGTGCTGCCCGCCGAGACACACGACTTCCGCACTGTGGGCAGAAATCCGCATCTTCGGGGATATATGCGCCGCACCGGTTGCAATACATATGCGCTTCCTCCTATATTTTTTATTTCATACAATTGTATCTATTATATCATGCCGCACGGTTTCTGTCACGCGTTTCCTATTTTCAACACAAAAACCGGCTGATACCGCATGCAAACGATACCAACCGGTTGTTTTGTGACATTATTTTCCTACATTGATACGTGTCAGAGCACGCTTGAGTCTTGCCTGCGCTAACTCTTGATCACGTGCATCCGCGTGCTGCTGAAGCAGCTGCTCCGCACGCTGACGCGCGCGCTCCGCGCGGCTGACGTCAATGTCTTCCGCCCACTCAAACGTGGTCGCTGCGAGATTGACTTCGTTGTCCCGCACAGACAGCATACCGCCGATGCAGGCTGCCCGGCGCGTCTCGCCATTCTCCCCCGTCACGCGGCATTCACCCATGCCGAGTGCGGTCAGATATGGGATATGATTCGCCAGAATGCTCACATCGCCGTCAATCGTCCGGACAAGCACGCGCTGTGCTTCGCCGTTAAAGAACTCACCGTCTGCCGTCACAATGCGAAGATGGAATACACTCATGCGTTATTCCCCCTTCTTGGCTTTTTCCACGGCCTCCTCGATGGTTCCGACAAACAGGAACGCAGACTCCGGCAGATCATCGTGCTTGCCTTCCAGAATTTCACGGAAGCCGCGGATGGTCTCCTTGAGCGGAACATACTTGCCCTTGATGCCGGTAAACTGCTCGCCGACAGTAAACGGCTGCGACAGGAAGCGCTGAATCTTACGCGCACGGGCTACCGTGAGCTTATCTTCCTCAGACAGCTCGTCCATACCCATGATAGCAATAATATCCTGCAGCTCTTTATAGCGCTGCAAGACACGCTGCACCTGACGTGCGACATCATAATGCTCCTGACCGAGAATTTCCGGTGTCAGAATTCGGCTGGTGGATTCCAGCGGATCAACGGCCGGATAAATACCCTGCGAAGCAATGCCGCGGTCGAGTACCGTCGTTGCGTCCAGATGCGTAAACGTCGTCGCCGGAGCCGGGTCGGTCAAGTCATCCGCCGGCACATAGACAGCCTGTACGGATGTGATGGAACCGCGCTTGGTGGATGTAATACGCTCCTGTAATGCACCCATTTCGGTTGCCAGCGTCGGCTGGTAGCCTACTGCGGACGGCATACGGCCGAGCAGCGCGGATACCTCCGAGCCTGCCTGCGTGAAACGGAAAATGTTGTCGATAAACAGCAGCACATCCTGATTCTCGCGGTCACGGAAATACTCTGCCATCGTCAGACCGGACAGAGCGACACGCATACGTGCTCCTGGCGGCTCGTTCATCTGACCGTACACCAGTGCGGTCTTGTTCAGAACGCCGGACTCTGCCATTTCGCCGTACAGGTCATTGCCCTCACGGGTGCGCTCGCCGACACCGGAGAATACCGAGATGCCGCCGTGCTCCTTCGCAACGTTGTTAATCAGCTCCTGAATCAGGACGGTCTTGCCTACACCGGCGCCGCCGAACAGACCGATCTTGCCGCCCTTGGCATACGGGCAAATCAGGTCAACGACTTTGATGCCGGTTTCCAGAATATTTACCGCACCTTCCTGCTCCTCAAAGGTCGGAGCCGGACGATGGATTTCCCACTTTTCTTCGGTCTTTACCGGTTCACCGTTGTCAATCGGCTGACCGAGCAGATTGAACATGCGTCCCAGCGTCTCTTCGCCGACCGGCACGCGGATGGATCCGCCGGTATCGACGGCCTTTGCACCGCGAACCAGACCATCCGTCGAGCTCATGGCGATGCAGCGGGCCGTGTTGTCGCCGATATGCTGTGCTACCTCAGCGATAATGGTCTCGCCGTGGTTATCTACTTCCAATGCATTGAGAAGGTTAGGAAGCTGTCCGTCTGCAAATTTCACATCAAGTACCGGGCCGATAACCTGCGACACGGTACCCACGTTTTGCTCGTTCATGCACATTTCTCCTTCTTAGTTTCTTTGCTTGCGCGGCGGAAAGGCGATCACTCTTCGCCCTCCGCACCCGCTACAATCTCCGTAATCTCCTGCGTAATCGCGCCCTGACGAGCACGGTTATACTTCAGGCTCAGATCTTCTATCATATCGTCCGCATTCTTGCTTGCAGAATCCATCGCCGTGCGGCGTGCCGCCTGCTCCGACGCATAGGACTGGCACAGCGCGCCATAAAAGATACCGGCGATGTACTCCGGCACAATCGCATTGAACACGGTCTCCGGACTCGGCTCGTACAGCGTCATCGCGCCGCTCTCGTTTTTCGCCTCGCTCTTTTCATACGGTACCGGCAGTACCTGCATGACCGTCGCGTGCTGGGTCAGCATGGAAACGAAATTGGTGTACACGATATAAATCGCATCAAAGGAACCTTTAACAAATTCGTTCGAGAGAAAATGCGCCGCAGTATGGCAGTTGCCAATGCTTGCATCCTCTGCCACGGTATATGCCTCGGTCAAAATCTCCATATTCCGTCTCTTGCAGTATTCCATTGCCTTTTTGCCGACCGGTACGGTGCACACCTGTGCTCCGTTTTGCTGCGCGATATGGCTCTCGACCAGCTTCATGACATTGCTGTTGTAGCCGCCCGCGAGTCCTCTGTCACCGGCAATGATGACATAGCAGACTTTTTTGATCTCCTCCCGCGGCTCCACGAACGGAGACTTGAAATCTCGTTTTCCATATGCAATGCCCGTCATGGTTTCATACAGGATATTGAAAAACGGCTCCGTGCGTTCAATGCGTTCTCGTGCGCGGCGCACCTTGGATGAAGCCACCAGCTCCATGGCCTTGGTGATCTGCCGCGTGCTCTGCACGCTCTTGATGCGGTTTTTGATCTCCTTCATAGAGGCTCCCATGTTTCAGCCTCCTTATCTTGTCTTGAGAAAAGCAGTCTTGACCGTTGTGATTGCATCTTTCAGCTTTTCTGTGGTCTCATCGCCCATCGTGCCCTTCTCGCGGATCTCTGCCAGCACATCCGGATTAGCATCCAAGTGTGCGTACAGCTCGCGCTCGAAGTCCAGAATATCCTCGACCTTGACATCCTCGAGCATATTATTGGTGACGGCATAAATGATAGCAACCTGATTTTCTACCGCAATCGGTGCGGTACGATTCTGCTTGAGCACCTCTACGATGCGTTCGCCCTGTGCCAAACGGCGCTTGGTGTCATCATCGAGGTCAGAACCGAACTGTGCGAACGACTGCAATTCGCGGTACTGCGAGTACGCCAGCTTCAGCGTACCGGATACCTTCTTCATCGCCTTGATCTGTGCGTTGCCGCCGACTCGGCTGACGGAAATACCCGGGTTTACTGCCGGCATAATACCGGAATGGAACAGCTCTGTCTCCAAGAAAATCTGACCGTCTGTAATCGAGATGACATTGGTCGGAATATAGGCGGAGACGTCGCCCGCCTGCGTCTCGATAATCGGCAGGGCAGTCAGAGAACCGCCGCCGTTGTCATCGTTGAGGCGCGCTGCGCGCTCCAGCAGTCTGGAGTGCAGATAAAAGACATCGCCCGGATATGCTTCACGTCCTGGCGGTCTGCGAATCAAAAGAGAAAGGGCACGGTACGCCACTGCGTGCTTGGACAGGTCATCATATACCACAAGGACATCCTTGCCCTTGTTCATGAAATACTCGCCCATTGCACAGCCGGAGTACGGTGCAATATACTGAAGCGGTGCCAGCTCCGACGCGGTCGATGCCACGACAATCGTGTAATCCATCGCGCCCGCCTTGGTCAGATCCTCGACCAGCGTCGCTACCGTCGAATTTTTCTGACCGATGGCAACATAGATGCAGATCACATCTTTTCCGCGCTGGTTGATAATCGTATCGACTGCCAGCGTGGTCTTACCGGTCTGGCGGTCGCCGATAATCAGCTCTCGCTGACCTCTGCCAATCGGAATCATGGAGTCAATCGCCTTGATACCGGTCTGCAGCGGTACATTTACCGGCTGACGCTCGATAATGCCCGGTGCCGGAGACTCAATCGGGCGGGTTTCCGTCGCTTCAATCGGACCCTTGCCGTCTACCGGCTGACCCAGTGCGTTTACAACGCGTCCGAGAAATGCCTCGCCCACCGGCACGGAAACAACCTTGCCCGTGCGCTTGACGGTATCTCCCTCACGAATACCCTTGTCAGAACCCAGCATAACGATGGAGACCGAGTTCTCTTCAAGGTTCATCGCCATGCCGTATTCGCCATTGGCAAACGATACCAGCTCGTTTGCCATGACATTTTCCAGACCGTCTGCACGCGCGATGCCGTCACCAATCAAGATAATGGTGCCGGTCTCGCTCTGCTCGATCTTTGTATCATAATTTTTTATCTGTGCTTTAATTACACTGCTGATTTCTTCTGGACGTAACTGCATAGTCTCACCAACTCTCCCAACTTATGCGATAGAGTGCAGCAGCTTGCTGCGGATCGCATCCAGTTTATTCTTTACGGTGCCGTCCATCTGGAGTCCTTCCATTTGCAGGCGCACGCCGCCCAATACAGACGGATCAACGCGCTTTTCCAGATGAATTTTCTTGCCGGTCAGGCTGCGCAGTTTGGCAGTCAGCTCGGCCTCTTGCTCGGCATCGAGCGCAACGGCGGATACCACCGTCACGGTTTCAATCCCATTTTCCCAGTTGTACTCCTTGCGGAACTGCTTGGCGGCGTCCATAAATTCGTGCACCGCGTTGTTCTCGATGAGTACCTTGAGAAAATTGAGCAGATACATATGGAGCTTCCCGTCAAACGCCTCATCGACGAGGGCGATGCGCTCTTCTTTCTTGAGCGTCGGCGCACTCATCAGCGTGAGATACTTGGGATTCTCCTCAAAAGCCTGTCGAAGGACGGTGATCTGATCGAGGATCTCCTCGGTCGCTTCACACTCTGTTGCCAAACTGTACAGCGTCTTGCCGTATGCTTCTGCAATATCCGTCATGAAGCCTCACCTACACCCTTAATGAACTCCGAGATCAGCTCTTCGTGATCCTTTTCGTCGATTTCGCGCTCTACAACCTTGGATGCAATATCCACGGCGATACCGGAAATCTCGTCCTTGAGTTCGTTCATGGCCTTCTTCTTTTCCTGCTCAATCTGCGCCTCTGCCTTCTCGCGCAGGCGGGCTGCATCAGACTTGGCGGTTCCTACGACCTCGTCATAATGCGCCTGTGCCTTGCGGCTGGCAGCCTTGGTGATGTCCGCAGCTTCCGCCTTGGCATCATCAATGCGCTTTTCATATTCGTCACGCAATGCTTCCGCGCGGGTCTGCGCGGTCTCTGCGTCGGCATAGGTCTTGTCGATCTCCGCCTGACGCGCGTTGAGAATATTCTGTACGGGTTTGAAAAGAAAGTGTTTGAGCAGCAGGAACAACAGCAGCAGGTTAATCAGCTGTGTAACAATTTCCCATGGTACGATGGAAACCAGATCTAAAGTACCCAAATTCATTCTCCTTTCCTAAAAATATCCCCTGTTTTATGCAAAACAGGAAGCCCGGCTGTCTCTTAGAGCTTGCCGAGGAAAGGATTAACGAACATCAGGATCAGGGCTACAACGAAGCCATACAGACCGGTGGTCTCTGCCAGTGCACAGCCCAGAATCAGGGTAGAGGTTACCTTGCCCTGCGACTCCGGCTGACGGCCGATTGCTTCACACGCCTTGCCGGCAGCGTAGCCTTCACCGATACCAGGGCCGATGCCGGCGATCATTGCCAGGCCAGCGCCGATTGCAGATCCTGCGAGTACAATTGCCTTTTCCATAATTATTTCCTCCTGAATTTCCTAATACATAGTCGTGTCAGTCGCGGTATTTTGCTCTCTCCTATGTGAAAATACCGCTTTCAGTCTTACTCCTCGGTTCCCGCAGCCTGTGCGACGAACTGCATCGTCAGCATACAGAAGATATACGGCTGCACGCAGCCGGAGAAAACAGAGAAATACACGTTGAGCACAGCCGGAATGCCGACCTGCAAGAATGGAATCGCGCTCAACGAGCCGGGCAGCCAGAAAAAGAGAATCTGGCTGACTGCTCCCAGTGCGGCATACAGCAGCAGGCCGATGACGTAGCCGGAGCAGATGTTCGCAAAATGACGCAGTGACATCGAGACCGGCGTTGCGATCTCGCTGATGATGTTCATCGGCGTCATGACAACAATTGGTTCCGTGAAGCTCTTGAGATAGCCTCCGAAGCCCTTCGACTTGATTTTGTGGTATGTGATGAGGACAAACACCAGAATACCCCAAGCAAGGAATGTGTTGAGATCATTGGTAGGGGAATACGCGCCGGTCAGACCCATCAGGGAGCTGACGACAGACATCGACAAAATCGCTGCGATAAACGGAACAAAACTATCCCATTTTGCCCCCATATTGCCGCGGACGAGCTTCTGTGCCATCTGCACAATCATTTCCGCCACGACCTGCCGCTTGGTGCGCGCGTGTACCTGCATCCCTCGTGTCAGCCAGATACACAGTCCCACAATGACAACCATTGCGATCCAGGCATTGACGACGGTCTGTGTGATCGGGTAGTTAATGCCGGGAATGACGTAGTATATCTTGGCGCCGGTGATGGATACTTCCATGAATCATTCTTCCTCCTTTCGACGAAAGATAGGCAATTTCATGAGTCCAATGGTGATTCGCGGGAAGAACATCGGAATAACGACGGCAACCCAATTGAAATAGTCCACCTTAAAGCCGATGAGCAAAATCGCCACCATCGCCAAAAGCCGCTTGGTATACGAATTTTGCAGCACGAGCTTCGCTTCCTCCGGCAATTCCTTCTTCACGGACTTCTGGACAGCCAGACCCATGATAAAGAAATTCAAAATCGCCCAGTCGCCGCCGAGCAGATTACCGAACAAAACGGTACTGTCAAACCGCCCCAGAGCGAGAAACACGATCTCCATCACGACGCTCATCGCCACGACGCTGACTGCGATCCGCTTGGTTTCTGTTTTGACTGCCGGTTCAATCTTGATATGTCTCACCACCTGTCTCATAAATTCCACCCGTGACACGCTCACTTCTTCGTATCTCTCTCCTCACGCTTTTCGAGCTGCTTCCAAAACTTCCACACGTTGGAGGCTGATCCTCCGAGTCCCAGCACGAGCGCGACAATCATGATCCATAAGCCGAGTCCCAGCTTCCTGCGCAGCCAATTCGCAGCCAGCAGGCACAAAATCGGCGGCACGGCAATAGAGACTCCCAGCTGTGTCAGCAGTGCCAAATTTTCCATGCATTCCTTTAGGATTTGATGCTTGTCCATCTTGTCCTTCATCCTTTCCAGCAGCGCACAAAAAATTCGCACCATCTCAGGTGTCTCCATTATAACAATTCATGCACAAGAATACAACCATCATTTGTACAGTTTACCCTGTTTAAAATATAACGAGCACCAAAACATGGTTATTTTGTGACGAAAAATTACGGTAAGTTTATCAAGATTTTCCCATTTTGTGACGAAGAAGCCAAAACTTTCCAGTCTTTTCTGCTTCCCTTACAAAAATATTGCACATCGCGCGGTTATTTTATGCGTGATACGGCAAAATCCTGTAAAAAACAACGTTTGTGCGAAAAAAAGCCCTTCCCGCCAGAACTTGGCAGAAAGGGCATGTATTGCATGAGCATTTGTTTAGAATACGCAGTACTTGTCCATATAGGACTCCATCAGCGGCAGGATGTCCTTGTACTGCTCCTGACCCTGCAGGTACTCGTGAATGTCGCGTACATCAATCAGAGAGTGTACATGGATGCCGAATTCCTCGCCGACTTCCATAACAGCGGTCTTGCCAGGGGTCTGGCCGACCTCGCAGCGGTTGACGGAAATGAACATATCGGTTACCTTGACGTCAGCGGCGTTAAACAGAACCGGCAGGGTCTCGCGGATGGCGGTA
Source organism: bacterium (assembly GCA_963601915.1). Lineage (GTDB taxonomy): Bacteria > Bacillota > Clostridia > Oscillospirales > Butyricicoccaceae > Butyricicoccus_A. The sequence goes on from CAVCGL010000011.1 coordinate 68,758, forward strand.
CCGGCGGTGATAACATCCTCAATGATAATCACGCGGTCGCCGTCCTGCGGCTTGTAGCCGACCAGATTGCCGCCCTCGCCGTGGTCCTTTGCTTCCTTGCGGTTGAAGAAGAACGGCTTGTCAATGCCGTAGTTTCTCGCCAGCGCACCGGCAACAGAGGTAGCCAGCGGAATGCCCTTGTATGCCGGGCCGAACATCGCGTCGAAGTCCTCACCGATGGTCTCCTTGACCATAGCGGCATAGAATTCGCCCAGCTTGGAGGACTGGAGGCCGGTCTTGTAGTTGCCCGTGTTGACAAAGTACGGCGTGTTTCTGCCGGACTTGGTAACAAAATCACCGAAACGCAGTACGTCTGCGCTCATCATAAACTCAATAAATTCCTTCTTTGCAGGAGTCAGCATCAGAAATCTTCCTTCCTTGTTTTAGGTTACGTTCAGTATAACAGAAAGTCATAGATTGGACAAGTGGTTAGGGGTTAATCAGGTTGCCATCAAGGTTATACTCATATTCATAGAGTTCAATCGGGTTGCCAGTCTCGTTGTCACACCAAATAATGCCATGCGCATCAGGATTGTCTAAGCCTAGATTGCCTCTGTCACGAAGCAAAATCTTGCAGCCATCCCACTCCTTTGCATCTTCTATATGGCATGATTCCAACCCCATTGCCCATCGTAAATCTGCTTCAATCAAATCTGCTCCTCTTAAATTTGCTCCACTTAAATCTGCTCCACTTAAATCTGCTCCACTTAAATCTGCTCCACTTAAATCTGTACCGTCTAAGCTTGCTCCTATTAATTTCGCTCCTATTAATTTCGCCCCTATTAACTTCGCCTCTATTAAATCTGCTCTAATTAAATCGGTATCAACTAAATTTGCTTGGTTTAAAATTGCACCGCTTAAGTTTGCACCTTTTAGATTTGCATGACCAAGTTGAATATAGTCGCAATTGTGTCCTCGCATGGCTGTATGAATGTTTTCTTTCTTGCACAAAGAAGTGGTAAATTCATTTTCCTCTACCGTTGCAATAGTGCAACAAATACTCAATGCATTGGTCAAAATATTATCGCAATGCAACCTTAGATCTAGATATTCTGCTATATTTTCATTCTCACCCAATATGTTCAATGCTTGTCCGGTAACATCAGTCTGTTCAAGTGTGTTTATAATCTGTTCGCATTCTTTCTGCGTAATGTCCGGTTTCTTTTCTTGAATCTGCTGGATGTAATTTAATACATCATCATCTATCCGCCGTTCTGCAAGGCAACGCAAAAATGCTTCTGCACCTTCTTCATTGTCTATCTCAGACATTTTTCTATACAGAAAATATGCCAAGAAATATTGATAAAAAGAACGATGCAAAAATTCTACACGTTTTTCGCCATTGCCCTTTAGATAGAACAAATACAGAAAATCTTCTGGTAATTCTTTACCACGCATGTTTGCAAAAGTCTCATCGTTGCAGTAAATCTCATACGCGAGCTGTTCATACTCTTTATGCCAGCCTTCTATGTTTCTTCCCTTCATTTTTCGACGCAGCATTGTTGCTTCAAACAGCGTGTCGTACAAATCAACAACATTTTTAGCGGCTGTACTTTTTAGTTGCGCTTCTACAACCATGCGAAATAAAATCGGAATGCCCAGCATCTCTTCCATTTTTTCAGAAGATGAACGCAATTCTTCAAAATCTTCTTTGTAACCCGGGGCATTTTTCTCAATCCATTTGTTCTGCTGTTCTTCTGACATCGGTGCAAATTGCAATTTTTTTATACTACTTGAAACAAACTCATCGTCCAGACTTCTCGTACGTGTTGTAATAACAATATGTATATTATATAATCTTGCAAGTTGTTCTGCTGAATCAATAAAATTTGCAAGATTTAAATCGTTTCTATGTAGTTGCACTTTTAACTCATCATAACCGTCCAAGAATACTATGCTGTTCTGATACTCTTTTTCATTTTCTTCAAGCCGAATTTTACCTAACTTAATTTCAGGATCTCCCCAACAAAATGCATTTTTTAAGACAACCTCGCCGTTTTCAATGATGCCTTCCGCAAAAGCTGGATTTAAGCGGAACCAAAAGACATTGGTCTTATCTTTACAAAACCGTTTTGAGTAATACTCATAAACAGCCTTGCGGCACAGAGTTGTCTTGCCGTGTCCCGGTTCGCCGTGAATCAATATCACACCAGATTTTTCTTCTTTGCTCCATTGTTCAATCGTATTCAAAATTTTCGTTTCTGGAGGTTTAACAGAGTATGCATCAATATAGATTTCATCTCTTACCAGTATAGGATCATTTATTACATCCTTGTAATAACGATTAACATTGTTTCTCTTTTTTAACCATTTCTGTATCTTTTTGCCTTTAATGCCAATCACCGCGACTATTCCACCCACAGCTGCAACTACAACTTCATTTGCTCCATTAGCTAAAATATCTCCTACGTTCATCTCTATCCTCCATTTCTTTCGATATTTTTCGATGCTTTTATTATAGCAATTCGACAATTGGTTGTAAATGAAAACGTGCTGCAAAAGCCTTCCTCCCTGAGGAAGGTGGCGCGGCGCAAGCCGTGACGGAAGGAGCAGCCCGCGAGAAAGTCTGTATGAGAGTCACTTTGATTTGTCAGGCGTACAGTTCGCACCGGCTTCTTGGCTCTCCCTTTGGGAGAGCTGGCATTTGCGAAGCAAATGACTGAAAGGGCAGGCACGCGAGCAAGTGCGTCTTAGAGTAAATCTGATGCGTATTTTGCCAATCTGACAAACTCCCTCAGTCTTGCCGCGCGGCGGCAAGCCAGCTCCCTCAACGAGGGAGCCTGCCCTCTCTGTCGCTGCGCGACATCTCTCCCAGAGGGAGAGACGCGTTTGGCTGGTGCGTGAAGGCAAAAAAACGCCAGAACCGGAGACGTTCCGATTCTGGCGTTTTCTGCATGTTCCCTAAATTTACTTGTTCGGGTTCTCGATGGTGGTGATACCGTCTGCTCCTGCGGAGATGATGAGGTCGGTGCAGTTGAGGAAGAAGCCAGTCTCCAGAACACCGAGGGTGCCCTTGAGGAATGCTTCCATTGCTGCGTAGTCCTTGCCAAACTTCGAGTTGGTGTACTTGGTATCCAGAATATAGTTATGGTTGTTGGTCTCGTAGATGGAACCGTCCTTGTTCATGCGAAGTACCGGCTCAAAGCCTGCCTCTTCCATCTTCTTGACAACATGCTTATAGCCAAACGGCAGAACCTCTACCGGCAGACCGAAATCGCCGATTTCTTCTACCAGCTTTGCGCTGTGGCAAACCCAGATGTTGTACTTTGCGCTGCGTGCAACGATCTTCTCGCGGAACAGCGCACCGCCGCCGCCCTTGATGCCGTTGAACTGCGGATCCACTTCGTCTACACCGTCAATGCAGATGTCCAGCTCCGGCGCATCGTTGGTGTCGAGCAGCGGAATGCCCAGGCTCTTTGCCTGCTCAGTGGAAGCATCAGACGTGGACACGCACTTGATGTTCAGTCCCTCTTCCTTTACGCGCTGACCCAGCTTTTCAATCAGATAATATGCCGTGGAACCGGTACCAATACCTACCAGCATACCGTCCTTGACATATTTTGCAGCTTCATATCCTGCCATCTGTTTCTCATTCATGATTCATTCACCTCAGTTGTCAATTTTCAAACCTAAATTTCTCATGCTTGATATTCTTATTGTAATACAGGCGGCAGGTAAAACGCAATATCTTTTATTGTTTTTTCTATGGATAAATATCAGTCATCCTCTACTTCAATGACACTGACCGGACAGCTCTCCGCCGCCATCTGCACAACCGCATCCAGTCCGGACTCCGGCTGCTGCTCGACGCGCGCCAATCCATCCGCCGCCAAGCAAAACACCTGCGGACAAATTTCCGCGCACTGACCGCATTCAATACATCCCTCTCGAATAACTTTTACATACATAAGCCCAGCTCCTTTTCTTACAGATACGGAAAGTTTCTCCTATTTTTTGTGGCATTATGCACAGAGTTTGAATTTTTTCGCCTGATTTGTTACTTTTCTCTTTCTTTTTACGTCCAAGTATAGTATAACTAATAAGAATAACTGGTGTCCTGTACGGGCACACGGAGTTTAAAGAAGGGAGTATTATCATGAACAAAAAGCGCGGCAGTTTCTCCAGCCGCATCGGTTTTGTCCTGGCAGCAGCAGGTTCCGCTGTTGGTCTTGGCAATCTTTGGAGATTCCCGTACCTCGCAGCAAAATACGGTGGCGGTACATTCTTACTTATTTATATCATTCTGGCAGTGACCTTCGGTTACTCTCTGATGACAGCAGAAATCACGCTGGGACGTTCCACCCGCCTGAGCGCTGTCGGTGCGTATGACAAGCTCAACAAAAAATTCCACTTTATCGGATTATTGACGTGTCTTGTCCCGATTATTATCGTTCCGTATTACGGTGTAATCGGCGGATGGATTGTCAAGTATATGGTTGTCTTTATCAAGGACGGCGCGGCAACCGCGGCGGCAGACAACTACTTTAACAATTTCATCACCAATCCTTGGCAGCCGTTCTTCTTCCTTGTCATTTTTATTACCATCACCGCGTTGATTGTCTCGATGGGTGTCAAGGGCGGCGTAGAACGGGCCAGCACATTGATGATGCCATTGCTCATCGTTCTGTCCATTATCATCGCAATTTATTCTGTTACCCGTCCGGGCGCACTGGAAGGTGTGAAATATTACTTCATCCCGCATCTGTCCGATGTGTCTCCAAACACCCTGCTCGGTGCCATGGGTCAGATGTTCTACTCGATGTCTCTTGCCATGGGTATTATGGTCACATACGGCTCGTATATGCCGGAAGGCGAGGATATTGAGAAGTCTGTCGGACAGATTGAGCTGTTCGACACCGGTGTTGCTCTGCTGGCCGGTCTGATGATTATTCCGGCAGTCTTTGCTTTCTCCGGCGGCGACCGCGACGCGCTGAATGCAGGTCCTGGTCTGATGTTCGTCACCATGCCGAAGGTATTTGCAAGCATGCAGCTCGGTACGCTGATCGGCATTGTATTCTTTGTTCTGGTATTCTTTGCCGCACTGACTTCTTGCATTTCCCTGTATGAGACGGTTGTTTCGATTCTGGGTGACCGTTTCCATATGAATCGCCGCATGGCCTGCATCGTAACATACATCATCTGCATCGGTCTGGGTCTGCTCAGCGCAATGGGTTACGGTGCTCTGTCCGGCATCCAGCCGCTCGGCATGGCATTCCTGGACTTCTTCGATTTCATCTCGAACAGTGTCCTGATGCCGATTGTTGCCCTGCTGTCCTGTCTGTTCCTCGGTTGGGTTGTCGGCTTGGATTATATCTCCAAGGAAGTCAAGAAAAATTCCGCATTCAAGCGCGAACCGATGTTCCGCGTCATGATTCGCTGGATTGCTCCGATTTTCCTCGTTGTTATCCTCATCAGCTCTATTTTGAGCGCTATGGGAATCATTTCGATCTAATATCTGTGAAGATACTGCAAAAGCCGCCTAAAAAGGCGGCTTTTGTTGTAGGCAACCCAAAGCCTTCCTTCCTGAGGAAGGAGCAGCACGCGAACAAGTCTGCATCAGAGCTGTCCTAATTCGTCAAGATTGGCTGGCTATTCCTTCCGACTTCTTGGCTCTCCCTTTGGGAGAGCTGGCATTTGCGCAGCAAATGACTGAGAGGGCAAGATTTTAACAAATTCGTATCAGACTTCCCCTAATTCGCCAGAGATAGCGTTTACTCCCTCAGTCTTGCCGCAAAGCGGCAATCCAGCTCCCTCACGAGGGAGCCTGCCCTCTCTGTCGCTCCGCGACATCTCTCCCAAAGGGAGAGACAAGTTTTCATAGTGCGCAGCAGAAAGCTCTTCACCAAAAGAACATTGAAATCACTAGGTAAAGAGATTATAATAGTTCCATATCGTAAAACGAGGAGCAATTCAATGAAATTCAGCATAGTAATTCCTGTCTATAATGTAAAAGAATATCTGAAACGATGTGTCAATTCCGTACTGAACCAGCCGTGTGCGGATTACGAGATGATTCTCGTCGATGACGGATCCACCGATGGCAGCGGCGCGCTGTGTGACCGTCTCGCCCTGCGCAGCAAAAAAATCCGCGTCATTCACCAAAAAAACGGCGGACTGGGCGCAGCACGAAACACCGGCATTGAACATGCCTTGGGCGATTATCTCGTATTTATCGACAGCGATGACTATATTGACGTGTCGATGCTGCCAGAGCTTGCGGCAAAAGTAGACGAAACCCATGCTGACATCATAACATTTGGTTTCCGCACCGACAACAGCGGCAATACCTCTGCCATTTTTACCGACCCATTGCCGGAAGACCGCATTTTCACGTTGGCAAACACACCAACGCTCTTGCTCGCGCTTCCCAATGCATGGAATCGGATTTACACGCGCAAATTGTTTTTAGAAACTGGCATTCGTTATCCCGGCCGCGTTTGGTATGAGGACATTCGCACGACAACCAAGCTGTTTGCCAAGGCGCAAAGCGTGGTTTGCGTCCAAAAGCCGTATTATTATTATGTCGTGCGCGAAAATTCCATCACGCGCAACAGCAATGTCGATCGAAATCATGAAATCGTCGATGCTTTTGACGATTTGCTCGGCTGGTATCGGGAAAACGGCTTGTACGAAACCTATCGGGACGAGCTGTGCCGCCTTGCCATCGACCATCTGTTTATCGCCGCTTCGGTTCGCGTGCTGATGGCCAATCCCAAACATCCACTTCTCAAGGAATTTTACCAGTATATGCAGCAGCATTTCCCGCAGTTCCAGAGCAATCGCTATCTGTCTCAGCTGCCGCGCGCCAAAAAGCTGGCATTTGATTTGCTGTGCAAAAAGCACTATCGCATTCTGCGCACACTATTTTTGATGAAAAACCGTCTGTAAACAGACAGAAAGGACCCCAATTTGAAACTGAACAAAAAAGCCCTCAGCTCCAAAAAAGGCGTGCTGCTGAAAAATACCATCATGCTGTATATCATGCAGTTTTCCACGTACTTCCTCAGCTTTATCGTCGTGCCGTATGAGACCCGTGTGCTCGGCGCAACGGTATATGGCAAGGTTGGCGTCGCAACAGCTATTATGGTGTATTTTCAGCTCGTCATTGATTTTGGATTTATTCTCAGTGCAACAGAAGAAGTCTCGCTGCACCGAGACGATAAGCAGCATGTTTCCCGCATTTTTACCTCCGTCACCATCAATAAGATTCTCTTAACGATAGGTTCTGTCATTGTTCTGGCCGTCCTGTGTCAGATGATGCCGAGCTGGCGCGAGGATCGCACATTCTATATGCTGTTCCTCGTGGCGACTGCTGTCAACTCGATGATGCCGGACTATCTGTACCGTGGTCTGGAGCAAATGGAGACCATTACCATTCGTGCGGTCGTCATCAAGGCATTTTTCACGATTATGATCGTCTTGCTGCTCAAAAAGCCGGAGCAGTATTGTCTGATCCCGATTTTGAACATCATCGGCTATGCGGCAACGCTTCTGTTTGTCTATGCGCATTTGTCCCGCAAGTTAGACATTCATTTCACGCGCGTAAACATCAAGGACGTCTGGAACAATTTCCGCCGTTCGAGTACGTTCTTCTATTCCCGTATTGCGACATCCATTTACACTGCCAGCAACACAGTCATTCTGAGCATTATCGCGGCGGGAACCTCTACCGTCGGTTATTATTCTCTGTCTGACAAGCTCGTAACCACTGCAAAGAGCGGCTTGTCCCCGATTTCCGACAGCATGTATCCGTACATGACCAAAAACAAAGACTTTAAGCTGGTTTGGAAAATCCTCAAGATTTTCATGCCGATTATCGTCATCGGCTGTGCCGTCGTTGCCGTTTTCGCCCGTCCGCTGCTGACCTTGGTCTTTGGCGCGGGATATGGTGACGCCGCACCGGTCCTGCGCGCAATGCTGCCGGTTGTCATTGTCATTCTGCCGAGCTATATTCTCGGCTTCCCGACACTCAGCGCCATGGGCTTATCCAAATATGCAAACTATTCTGTTGTATTTGGCTCTGCGCTGCACGTGTTCAATCTGCTCGTGCTGTATTTTACCGGACACATGAATATGGTCACGCTGGGTGCCTTGGTATCCATCGCAGAATGTGCGATTTTAGCGTTCCGTATTGTCGTGATCTGGCGTCACAGAGACCGTCTCAACCCATCGAAGGGAGCATAACCTCATGTCAATTGCACAAAAGCTCAAGAAGGGAGCGGCATGGACAATCGGTCGTGCCCTGCCTATTCAAAAAAACAAAGTGGTATTTTCCAGCTTCTACGGCCGCGGCGCGTCTGACAACCCGAAAGCCATTGTCGATGCGCTGGCGCAGCGTCCGGAAAAGCTCGATATTGTCTGGCTGACAAAAGACCCCGCACACGCCGGTGTGCCGGACAATGTTCGAGTTGTTCCCTATGACACAGCAGCCGCCATTCGAGAACTGTCCACCGCGCGGGTTTGGGTGGACAACTGCCGCAAGGGCGCGCACGTCAAAAAAGCCGGTCAGTATTATATGCAGACATGGCACGGCTTTGCGCTCAAGCGCATCGAACGCGATGTCGCAGACAAGCTCAACACACCGGAAAATGCCGCATACGCTGAGTATGCGAAGCGTGACTCCGCGCAAATTGACGCCATTATTTCCAACAGTACCTTTATGACCAAGATCTATCAGAATTCGTTCTGGTATCACGGCACGGTGCTGGAATATGGTTCCGCCCGCAATGACATTCTTGTAAATCCGCCGACTGACGCAAAACAGCAGGTACAGCAAGCGCTGCACTTACCAAAAGATTGCCAGATTATCATGTATGCGCCGACCTTCCGCGCAGACCACTCTCTGGATGCCTACCAACTGGATTATCACGCGGTATGCCGCGCCTGTGCGCAGCGATTCGGCGGCAATTGGGTCATGCTGGTTCGTCTGCACCCCAACGTCATGAAGCTCGCCAAGGATTTACACTTTGACAATCAAACGACCTTTGATGCCACGGCATTTGACGATATGCAGCTGCTGCTCGCAGGCTGTGATGCCGTCATCACCGACTATTCCTCACTGATGTTTGATTTCGCTCTGACGCGCCGCCCCTGCTTCCAGTTCGCCATGGACATCGAAGCATACAAGGGAGATCGCAATTTCTATTTCCCGATTGATGAGACACCGTTCCCGCTCGCTGTCAGCAACGAGGAAATGGTACAAAAGATCGCGCAATTTGACGAGGCTTCCTATCAGGCAGATTGGGACGCCTTCTATCAAAAGATGGGATTCTGCGAGGACGGAAACGCATCCGAACGCTGCGTGCAGTGGATTTTGGAAAAAACGAAATAAAAACAAGGATAAACGCACAAAAGCCTCCCTTTCGGGAGGCTTTTGTTGTATTTGCATCTGTACGGATTATTTTCCAAACAGACCCTTGATCTTATCCCACAGGTTTTCCTTCGGCTGCTCTTCCTGCTTGACTTCCTTCGTCTCCTGCTTTTCCTCTACGGATGTGCGCATGATGAATTTGGTCGAGGTTTCCGTTGCAGACTTCGGTGCGCCGGTATAGCATTCGCTGTCCTTTGCATAATCCTTCTGCTTTTCGTACAGCTTTGCCGCTGTGCGAATATTGGTCAGATCTTCGTTATCGGTAATCTTGCTGATGCCTTCTTCGTTGTACTTGATGATACCATCGCGCAGCTCACCGGAACCGTCCTTGAGCTGTGTGCCTGCATCGTTAAACTGCTGGATGGCATCGAGCACCTGTCCGCTTGCCGAATTCAAGGACTTCATACCGGCAGACAAATCGCCGGTGCCGTCCTTGAGGCTGGACGCGCCGCTGTTGAGCTGGTTGATGCCGTCCGTCAGCGTCGGTACCTGTCCGCTCAGCTGAGAGATACCGCCGGACAAGGTTGCCGCGCCATCTGCCAGTGTGCCGGTGCCCTTCGCCAAGTCTGCCGCACCGGATGCCGCAGAGCTGACGCCAGCGGTATACTTTGCAATGCCGCTGTCCAGCGATGTTGCACCTTCCTGCAGCTGAGAAACCGAGGAGCCCAGCGTATCTGCCAAGCTCTGCAAACCGGCATTCATCGTGGAATACTTGTCGGATGCCTCGTTGAGACCCGCATCAATCTGGTTCAGTGCCGAGCTGAGCTGGCTCATCTGTGCCGCAGTCTCATCCAGTCCATCGCTGACCTGTCCAGCCGCGCTGGCAATGCTGTCCAGATTGTCTGCCAGTGCTTCCATCTTGTCGATGAGCGCTGCATTGGTCTGGAACTTCTGAATAATGGATGCGCCGCTCTCCAGCGTCTGAAGCTCTGCCATTTCGGATTCCGACAGCGACTGCTTATTAGACGCAATGGAATGCAGACCGCTGCTCACCTGCTTTGCGCCGCTCTGAATCTGCGCCAATGCGCTCTTTGCGCTGGAAATATCACCGGAGCTCATGGAATTTACAACCTGATCCATGCTGGAGGACAGCTTTTGCAGGCTGCTCTCCATCTTGTTGGAACCGGAGAACAGGGCCTGTACATCATCGGACTCCAGCGCTCCCGCCAGCGAATTCAAACCGCTTGCCAGCTTCTTCGAACCGGAGGACAGGCTGGACGAGTTTTCATCCAAAGTGCTCAGACCGCCGGACAGCTTCTTTGCACCGGCATTGGCGGAATTGGCACCGTCTGCCAGTGATTTTGCGCCGCTGTCCAGCTGACCGACACCGCTCGCCAGCTTCTGTGCGCCCAGCGTCAGCGTGCGCATACCGGATGCCAGCTGTGCTGCGCCGTTGTCCAGCATACCTGCGCCGGATGTCGCATCAATGATGCCGTTGTTGAACACAATATAATTGGAAGACAGCTCGCCGAGCTTATCATCCAGCGTTGCGCAGCCGTCTGCCAAGTCATTGGCGCCGTCAATCAGCTTCTGCGTCGCATCTTTCAGCTCATCCAGCTGGTCAAACTCCTCATCGAGATCGAAATCGGATTCCTTGATGTCGTTCAAATTGCTTGCACAAGCAAAATACAGCGTCGGTACCGTGCCGTCCTTCACATCGCACTCGATGGTCACATCATCCAGCATCATGTCGGTCAAATCGGAGAATTTGTCGCCCAGCAGATCGGCATAGGTCTGCTTCATGCCCGGCATGGCGAGGAAAGCAACGATCTGATTGGTGCTGTCCGTCTCTACCTTGCCGTCCTCTGCCTTTACATTGGAGAAGTTATCGGTAGACAGATTGGTGCCGATCACCGTGAAGTACGGACGGCAAATCGTGTAGCTCTTGCCGTCTACGGTAACTTCCTTGGTCTCTTTATTGGTCAGCGCAACATGCATCACCAGATGGCCACTTGCGCCGTCCAGATCCTTTGCCTCTACCTGCTTGCCGTCCAGCTCATAGGTAATCTTTGCCTGTACCGGCATTTCCTGATCCGTCGTGCCCTGATAATACACGTCATTGCCCTCTACGTTCCAGGTCAGTGCCTCGCCATTCTGCGTCGGCTCCTCTTCGCCCTTCAGGTTCTTGATGTCCTTCAGCGAGCTGACATCAGCAAAATTGCTGAGGCCGTTGTCCGAATGCAGCCAATCGCTGACGGTCTGATGCTGAACGGTGCCGTCACTGTTCAGCGTTGCATATACGGTTTCATCCTTGCTGATAGATGCGGCAAACGCCGGTGTCAATGCGCTGCACGCTACAACGGCGCTGAGCACACAAGCGGTAATCTTATGATTCTTTTTGAACTTCAATGTCAACACTCTCCTTGGAATTATCTAACCAGTGATACGTTGTCTTGCGGATAAGCGGTGCGAACAAAATCAGCATAGCTGGCAGAACAAACAAAATAACCAGCATGGAGATAATGGCGCCACGGCTGATGAGCAGACATAAGCCGCGAATCAAATCAATGCGGGAGACAAAATACAGACCGATTGTCGCCGCAAAGAAGCTCAGACCGCTTGTGATAATACTCGGTGCGCAGGTCTCGATGGCGGTTGCCGCCGCATCATGCGGGCTGAGACCGTTGAGCCGTTCCTCATGGAATCGTGTCGTCATGAGAATCGCATAGTCAACTGTCGCGCCGAGCTGAATGGTTCCGAGCACGATACTTGCGATAAACGGAATGGTGGAACCGGTAAAATACGGAATGCCCAGATTCACCATAATCGCGCCTTCAATCGCCAGAACGAGCAGGAACGGAATCGAAATCGAACGGAATGTAATGAGAATAATCACAAATACCGCCATAATAGAGAATACGGACGTGGAATTAAAGTCGTGCGCGGATGTGGTAATCAAATCCTTGGTCATCGCGCCCTCACCGGTCAGCAAACCATCCGGATCATATTTCTTGATGATCTTATTCATCTGCTGTACCTGTGCATTCATCTCATCGGTGCCCGGCTTGTATTCCGTGGTAATCATCATCAGCTCATGTCCATTTGAGCGGAATACCTCCGCAATATCATCCGGAATTGCAACCTCTGGAATGCCGCCGCCGACAAATTTTTCATAGCACAGCGTCGATTTGATGCCGTCTACCTTATCCAGCTCGTCCGCCAGATTCTTTTTCTGTGCGGAGCTCATCTCATCATCGATAACGACGAAATGGAAGCTCGGCATACCAAAATCTTCATCCAACTTATTGGTACCGGCGATGCCCGTCAAATTCTGCGGCAGCGAATCGGTCAGCGTATAATAAACACTGGTCAGTCCCTGTGCGCGGAAGAACACCAACGCTACGACAACAAAGATCAATAAAATACGCTTCGGATGCTTGGTGACAACCCCAGCCACCTTATGCATCTTCGGTGTGATAACCGGATGCACGCTCTTTTCAATGATCTTGTCAAAATACATGATGAGCGCCGGCAGGATGGTCAGCGTGCTGACAACGCCGAGCGCAACGCCCTTCGCCATCACGATACCAATATCCGAACCGAGCTTCAGCGACATGGCACACATGGCCAGGAAGCCTGCGATTGTCGTCAGAGACGAGGATACAATGGATGTACTGGTCAGACAAATCGCAGAAACCATCGCATCACTATTGGATTTGTATTCTTTTTCCTCTTGATACCGGTGCAGCAGGAAAATACTAAAGTCCATGGTAACGCCCAGCTGCAATACCGCGGCGAGCGCCTGTGTAATATAGGATATTTCTCCCAAGAAAATATTGCTGCCGAAATTATAGACAACCGGGAACAGCACGCCCAGCATAAAAATAAACGGGACAGCCGTATTTTCCAAGAACAGGAACAGAACAATCAAGCTGAATATGACGGCGCACAGCACGTACTTCGGCAGCTCCTGATTGACCAGCTCCTTGGTGTCCTCCAAAATCGTGGACATACCGCCGAGGAAGCAGTCCTTTTTCATAATGCTCTTGATTTCTACAATCGCATTGATGGTTTTATCCGATGCGCTGGACTGCTCAAAGCGCACCATCATCATGGTCGAGTCGTTTTTGCCGTACATCATGTCCTGTACGTTGTCCGGCAGCATTTCCTTCGGTACCGTGACGTCTACCACATCACTGGTCCAGAAGCAGCTTGTTACGCCGTCCACGCTCTCCACATCTTCTTTTAGCTTGAGCAATTGCGCCGTGGGCATATCCCCCTCCACGGTAATCATCGCGGTAGATGCCAAGTTGAAATCCTCATCGAGGTATCGTTCGCCCTCCATAGATTCCAGCTCTTCCGGCAGGTAGCTCAGAATATCATAGTTGATTCTTGTGTTGATGTAGCCAAACACCGACAGCACCAGCAGCACACACGCCACTGCCAGCACAAAGCCGCGCCGCTTGACCACAAAACGGGCTACACGCTCCATAATTGATGCCTTACTCCTTTCCTTGCCTGTCCGACTCATCGCCGAAATAGATAAAAATAGACGATCGTCATTTTATAGCATCCTTAGTATAGTCTAAAAATGACCATTGGTCAATGTTTATCCTACAAACAATTTTCTCTGTTTTGAAACTGACGTTTGGTCATTTTTCCGAAATTTATTTTTTCCTTTTCCGATTCTTGTCAATCGGAGGACTTCAAGCTATACTAATATACACATGCTGTTTACATGAAGGGAGATTGTTATGGGGCACAGTTTGCATCAGAAAAAAGAAGAAAAAAAGAAAAATCTACTGGATGCTGCCCATATTCTCTTTCTTCAGAAGGGCTTTTCCAAAACCAGCATCAGCGAGATTTCCAAGCAGGCGAGGGTTGCCAAGGGCACGTTCTATCTCTATTTTAAGGATAAGGATGAGCTGCTGGAGCACTTAATTTTACAGATCGGACGGCATATTCTGACGCTCGCCTACGAGCACACCGAGCAGCATCGCACGGAGGACTTCACCGAAAACGTCATCCTTTTTGTCGATTATATCATCACGTATTTTTCTACACACAAGGACAGCCTGCGCCTCATCCAGCGCAATTTTTCCTGGTCTATGGTGCAGCACAGTCTGGAGCAAGAGGGAAGCGACGTCCTGCGCCAGCAGCTGCTCGAACGATTGCAGGCATCTCCCGCTTCGCAAAACCATACACAGCAAGAGCTGTTTAACATGGTATATATCATCGTCGAGCTGTGCAGCTCGGTCTGTTATTCCAGCATCATCGAGCAAATTCCCGACACGATTGACCACATGAAACCCCTGCTGTACACCATGATTCGGAGGATTTTGAACAATGAACCAATCCACTCCAACGCTGATCTTTGATATGGACGGCATCATTCTCGACACCGAGCAGGTTGTCCGGCGGTGTTGGCACGATATTGCCCCGAATTTTCACGCGGAAGACATTGATCCGGTCTTTCTCTCCACGGTCGGCACGACGCGCGTACACACCTGCGAAATTTTGCGCGAACGCTATGGGGCAGATTTTCCGGCAGAAGAATTTAACAGCGCCGCCAGCCGCCGCTATCACGAAATTGATGACGCTGAGGGCGTGCCGGTCAAGGCCGGTGCCCGGGAGCTGCTTCATTGGGCCAAAGAAAGCGGCTATGCACTCGGTCTCGCCTCTTCCACCAGACAGGCGGTTGTCGAAAAAGAGCTGTCTGAGCGAGGGCTTTTGTCTTATTTTGACTATGTGCTCGGCGGCGATAAAATCACGCGCAGCAAGCCTGCCCCGGATATTTATGCGACCGCCTGCCGCGCCATGCACACAGACCCTGCCAAGACATACGCCATCGAGGATTCCTACAACGGCATCCGCTCTGCGCACGCCGCGGGCATGATGCCGATCATGGTGCCGGATCTGCTGCCGCCGACCGAAGAAATGCGGCAGCTCGCCGTCCACATCTTTTCCGACCTCACGGAATTCCACAAATTTTTAAAGCAATAAGTATGAAAAATCCAGAGCCGAAACAACCGGTTCTGGATTTTTTTGTGTCTGACGCACAAACCAAACGCGTCTCTCCCTCTGGGAGAGATGTCGCGCAGCGACAGAGAGGGCTAGGCTCCCTCGTGAGGGAGCTGGATTGCCGCTTTGCGGCAAGACTGAGGGAGTAACCAGCTGACAGTGATGAACCAGAGTAACTCTAATGCAGACTTGCTTGCGTGCTGCTCCTTCCGTCACGGCTTGCGCCGCGCCACCTTCC
>CAVCGL010000012.1:0-61854 GCA_963601915.1 bacterium
TCCTTACACTGTAAATTATAATATTATAACATGAGTATACAGAATTTTTATTGTGATAGCAAATTCAAGCTGTTATTTATTTTTTATACGCCGCATATACGCCACGCCGCGTGAAATCTGTCGTCTGCTCAAAATATTCCTCTGGCAGCGCATCGACCAATTGTTCTGCCTTTGCCGATGCCAGTATGATACGATTTTCCTTGCACCAAGACAAAGCTCCATCATATGCACCGACTTTTTTGTTCTTTCGTACATTGGCAACGCGCCGCGCTAACGCTTCTTTTTTAGGTGTTAAAAGCATGGCAAGCTCGCCTACTGTCATTTTATCATCCAATCTCAGATAATTATCTGAGAAAACAATGGCGTGTTCTTTCGCCAGTTCTACCAGCTTTTCAAACAGCGGATCCTCTCGTCCAACGTCTGCAAACGGACTTTCTTCCATCAGCTCTCGCACGCTGACAACCTGATAGCCATATTCCTGCAAGACTTTCAGCTGTTCGCCAAGTGCAAAAGCTACCGGTGTGCGCTTGGCCATGTTGTAGCCATCTTTTTGAAAAATAATCTGTCCGCAGAAGAAGTCAGGATCTTTCTCTAACGCATGTCGAATCGGATCAATCATGGCCTGTACTTCTGCCTGCAACGCTTGCTCTGGATCTGCGTGCGTGGATGGCAGCCAGCCTGCGCCATCGAAAGAAGCAGCCATATACTGATAATTCATGGCGTCATATGCATCATAGCTTGTAAATCCGTCCGGCATCTTATCGACATAATGCGGTGGCCGCGAAAGAATCATTGTATAATTGTATCTGTCCTGCATCAGCTGATGCAGACGGTTTAAATCCGCAACTGCTTCATCCAAGCCATGAAAATGCTCGCGTGCGCCATATACGAACGGTTTTTTGCCAAAAATCAAATGTCTATAGCTATGATTGGTAATTTCATGCCCTTCATCCAAAATGCGGCGAATCAATCGGTCATTGTGTTCTGCGCCGCCCTTATCATCACAGTGAATATCCGGATAGTGGTCAAATTTGATACCGCCCCATGCAGCACTTCCGAGCTTTCCGGCTTGGTCGGGATAATTGGCGCTGGTGTCACCAATCACATCAAAGCTGCCTCTGGCGCCGTATTCTTTCATCGTATCCAGCAAAACATCTGTCAACGATTTTCCACCAAACCGATCCGGCGATGCAGGCATTCCCATCGGGCCATCATCAAATGTCATTGCACAGATTCTCTTGTTTGTCTGAATGTGCTCAATGCGGCGTGTGTATCCGACATAATGCTTTTCTGCCGGTGTGATAAACTTTTTAACGATTTGTTTTCCCTTTTTACCTAGTTTTACAATCAATGACATGTGTTTTTTCCTTTCTTGTCAGACAATCTTCCGCGAAGCATTTTGCAGCAAATAATGCCCATTTTCCGTATGCTGTGATGCTTGCATTTGTTCTTTTTCGTTTTTGCAACTGGCTTTTCGCCACACAGATAGACCGTCCGCGTTTTCCTTGGACCTCACCAGCACCGTGCAGCAAGGCTTGTCGAATGCACGGTAAATTGAATGCATCAACCTTTATGACTGCCGTTCCGTTTCCAATTTCTTCAGGAACATGTGCATCGCTTCCGGCTGTCACTGGCTTTTTCCATTGTTTTGCCAACTCAAATGCCATCGCATTGGCTTGTTTGTTTTTGCGGTCAGCTCTTCCGTTCCAAATTTCTATGCCGTCTAATTGGTCGATGACATCATCTAAGCGATGAATATCTCGGCTATGTTCAAATGGATGCGCAATGACAGCCAAACCGTCCAGTGCGTGAATCTGATGTACAGCCTCATCAAACCGATTGGCAGAAATCTGTTCTGTGATAAACAGCCCCAATAAATGACCACGTTCTGTCGATACTTCTATGCCGGGAATAATGAGAAAATCATCATATTGTGGAACGGTTTCTAATGCTATGTCATGGTCACAGATTGCGACTGCCTGTAATCCACGTTGCCGTGCTTGCGCTACGATGTCTGGTATTGACATGCGTCCATCTACCGAATATTGCGAGTGAACATGTAAATCTAACCGAATGGTCATATATGCATTTCCTTCTTTCTATCGTTTCAGCAAGCTCTGCTTGAGATAGGTTCGGAATACCTGATTATCGCCTTTGCTGTGCAAGGCTTCCTTTGCTGTAAAGCAATCACCGATACCTCGCAGTGCTACACCAATCTGACCGGATTTCAAATAGTGCAGGATAGCAACCGTGTCATTGAGGAAAAAACGCATTCGGACGCCAATTTTGTAATCCTTTGGTGTGTATTGTACCGTCTCTCCGGATGCTGCTCGCGCGTATTGCGCGACAAATGGACTTTCCGTCGCTTCTGTCATCGGAAAGCTGCCCCAAACGCGTGGGTTGACTTCCAAAACGCAACTGCCTTTGAACTCCACCATGCCAAAACCGACAAATCCAAACGAATGAAGCAGCTGATAGACTTGTTCAATCATCGTTTCATCATAAAAGCTCTCACAGCAGGTAGATGGGCCGCCGGTAATCGGGTATTCTCGAATTCTCCGATGGCACAACGCACAGATTAGCTTTCCGTCTTTGTCGAGCAGCAGGCTAACACCAGCTCCGGCACCATCAATTTTCTGCTGAACGAGCGGCTTTGGATCGTATTGGCGCATTTTTTTCATGATTGCGTCATATTCTTCGATATTATGCGCAACCGCATAACGCTCAGCTGCTTTCAGACCGAATTTTTCACCACAATGCGGTTTGATAACAACCGGAAATTTGTTCGGCTGGCTATCCTCATATTGTTTTGGAACCGGTATTCCCAATTTTTCTGCGCGGCCATGGACGACTTCTTTATCGTTTAGTTGATCTAACACAGATTGCGATGCGACTAAAAAATCTGCAATATCCGAAAATTGTTCCCGCTGCGCTGCGACTAGATTCAATGTTACCGCACCGACGCAAAACAACACTGGTTTTTCATAGTCTCGCAGAACAGAAATCAATCGTCCTTTGTATTCTGTGTCAGTCACACGGCCGTCAATCCACCGAAATTCCGCACAATGCTTGGAAACCGATACCGGCGGTGCTGTCTTGACATCTCCGCGCGTCTGTGTGACAACGACATGGTATCCCGCACAGCTCAGCGCCCGCACAGCAGCGATTGACATGCGATATTTTCCATCTGTTACAATTGCTGTTTTCATCCTATGTGTTCCTATTCTGTTAGAAGTTTGATATATAGTTTATTATATACGTCTAGGGGCGTTTTTGCAATATTAGGTTCATATTTGAACAAATTTTGGTCGAGACTGGTATAAACATAGAAAGACAGAGAGTATTACCAATACAATACTCTCTGTCTTTCTATGATCACTGAATATGTTCTGCAAATAAAACTTTTAACTGCTCACTGACGTGCTGCAACTGCTGAGCACGAACACCAAACAATCGCACAACGAGATGATGCGGATCTAGTGCAGTGACACCGCCGTCACAATCACTTGCATCAATCAATTCCCAGATTTTCTCTTGCGCCTGTGTATCGACACCGAATAACAAAAGATTTGCCATATGCGTATAGCCTTCATACATGCCGATTCCTTCCATAGGCATCCGATCCGGCTCATATCGGGTATTATCTCGATAGATCAGTTCACCGGCACGATATACCATGATCTTGGAAGAGAATCTCCGATAGGCAAATCGTTCTCCGTATGCTGTGCGGCCACAGGACAAAATATCTTGAAAGAATACATGCGATGATTCGTCAGATAATTGCATCGTAATGGTGCTGTCAAAAGCACTGTGTGCAAACGGAATCACAGGCTGCGGTGCATAATATAGCGTCGCATTACGCTTTACATCCAGTTGGATATGCCGCCGTGCGCAGCCATCGTCCATTTTATGAATCTTGTCATACGACTGGGATAAGACTTCTAATTCTGCATTCTCCCCTACTTGATACGAAAATTCTTGCCGGTCTCCGCGCATAATACCTGCCGAAGCGCAAACAGGAATAATCTGAACACCGCCGTTCGCTTTTGGAAACGGGTGCATCAGTTTATATGGTGCAGTAAAAGAAACATCTGTCAAAATTGTCTTTCCGTCACGATATTCTGCTTGAACAGACAGCTGAGATGTTTTGCCAAATTGATTGCGTTCCATTATAATCCTTCCAGTAAAACGTTCTTTTTAATCCATGCAATAACCTGATCGACATTTTCGCCGCTTCGGATATTGGTGAATAAAAACGGACGCTCGCCGCGCATCTTTTTCGAGTCTCGATCCATAACCTCTAAACTTGCTCCGACATAAGGAGCGAGATCAATCTTGTTGATAATCAGCAAATCGGAGCGTGTGATGCCAGGGCCGCCCTTGCGCGGAATTTTATCGCCTTCAGCCACATCAATGACAAAGATCGTCGCATCGACAAGCTCTGGACTAAAGGTCGCGGATAAATTATCTCCACCGCTCTCAATAAACAGCAGCTCAATGTCTGGGAATCGCTCCATCATGTCATCGACTGCTTCCAAATTCATTGAGGCATCTTCTCGAATGGCTGTGTGCGGGCATCCACCGGTTTCCACGCCAATAATGCGCTCAATCGGCAAGACACTATTTTTTGCCAGAAATTCAGCATCTTCTTTGGTATAAATATCATTGGTGATAACGCCAATGCTGTAATCGTTTGCCATGCGGCGCGAAAGTGCTTCAATCAAAGCAGTTTTGCCGGAACCGACTGGACCCGCAACGCCAATTTTCACATAAGACATGTCACATGCTTCCTTTCTCAATTAGGACATATATAAACGAGAATATAGTTTTTCGTGTTGAATGCCACGCAAATCAAACCCTAGTGCGGATAGGCATAAATCGTCCTCTGTCCATTGCATCACATCGGCCAGAATTTTTTCCAATGTATCGTAACAGCTGCTCAATAGATGCTGACCGGCGCTCTGACTCAGTGGAATTGTCTTTACGCAGTTTGTTATCATAACGGAGGTCTGCGCGTATAGATAATGTGCCAGAATCTCCTGTTCCTCCAATTGCAAAGCGGCACAAAACACACCGTAAATACAGCAGTGTGTCATGGCTTTTCCCTTTCTGGCGGCAAGATACTCGGAAAAAATCGGAAGAATTTCCGGCAAATGTAACTTGGCAATGGTCTTGGCAAAGCGAGAACCCATTTTACGCGACGCCTCTCGCTGTTCCATCGGTAAACGAGAAGCCGCCAACAGCGTTTCCAGCCGCATTAGTCCTTCTATATCGTGCTTCGCTGCGTATTCATAGGACAAGCGAACGGCCAATACATCGGTATACGCCAAATTCCAGCGCAGTTTATTTTCTATGTACTGTGCCGCTGTTGCCTCGTCATGGACAATATCCTTTTGAATATAGGTTTCCAATCCCATAGAATGCGAATATCCGCCGATGGGAAATAAGGCATCGTTTACCTGAAGCAAATAAAACTGTGTTTTGTTCATGATAATCCCTTAGTGATGATGGTTGTTGATAGATGAGGACAGTGCCTTGTCAAAATCAAACTGAATCTGTATTTTTTCAACAGAAACACCGTGAATATGGCTCAATTTTTCCATCATTGGTTCGTGATACGGAATATAGAATGTAAAATCGTCTTCCCCACGAAACATCGTCGTGTGGGTGTTGCCAACTTCATAGCACAGCTTTGCAATCTGCTGAGGATGGTCTTCGCGCACCTCGGCGCGAATGGCATCGCAGGCCGGAATATTGACAGCAACGATAGTGGTTTCATCGGTATAAATGACATCATCCTGACGCAGACCACGCGTTAAAATCGAATCGTCCATCCGGATGCCGATTTCTCTTCCGTCTGTGGTTGTCAGTCTGTGAATTTTCTTACATGCATCATGCCACGGAATGTCTACCGTCACAATTTCTTTTCCGGCAGTATCCATATCCTGTAGCTTTCCTAAAATACGATCACACAACATAAAAACTCAATTCCTCACTCTGAATTTAACGTACGGCGGCAGTTCGCTAAACGATAGCAGCGAACTGCCGCTCACAGAATATTTACCAGATCTGCAACAGCATCATAACGCCCGGAATCCAAGCGGTCACAACGCCTTCAAACACCTGCAGGCATGGCGTAAACTTTCCCAGCTTTTTGCCCATGATGTCCTCGACAAACGAGGTACCCCACAGAACTGCCCACAGCCACCAGATAGCAGCCCAGCGCCAATCCGCAGTAATACCAAGAGCTGCGCTGCCTGTGACGCCTTCAATGACACCAAAAATCACCGCATTGACAGCGACAAATGTAGAAAACCAAGCAAACGGAATCGGACTTGCCTTTCCCTTGAGTCCCAGACCATTAAAGGCAACAAACAGATAGGTAAAGCAGAACAGCAGACCGGTTCCGGCTGCATAATAATTGCCCTGTACCAGATTGACAAAATTGATAAACAGCGACAGACCGCCCGTGAAAATATTCATCACAGAAGCAGATTTGCTGTCAACATGGTACAGATTGCACATGCCGTTGTTAATCAGCACGATACCAACAAATAACAGGCAAACGCCTAACATAATGGAATTCCTCCTACGTGAACGTAAACTTTTCGATTAGAACAGGCTGTACAGCTGTGTCAGCGGCAGCTTCTCTGCCGGTTTGGAGGTGATAGCCTCTCCATCTACCGTTACCTCATAGGTCTCCGGATCAACGGTCAGCTTCGGGGTGCGGTCGTTAAATACCATATCACGCTTGGTGATCGTCCGGCAGCCGGAAACCGGTACAACCGTCTTTTCCAGACCATATGCCGTTTTGACATCCGCGTCCATCGCAGCCTTTGAGACAAAGGTCAGGCAGGATGCCATCTTTGCCTTGCCATGGGCTGCGAACATCGGCTGATACAGTACTGGCTGCGTGGTCGGGATAGAAGCATTGGCATCACCCATCTTAGAAGCGATAATCATGCCGCCCTTGATAATCATGTCCGGTTTTGCGCCGAAGAACGCCGGATTCCACAAAACGAGATCGGCAACCTTGCCGGTTTCTACAGAGCCGACATACTGTGCGACACCATGTGTTTTCGCCGGATTGATCGTATACTTGGAAATGTATCTCTTGACGCGGAAGTTGTCGTTGCCGTGTCCTTCGTCCTCCGGCAGTGCGCCGCGCTCATCCTTCATCTTGGAAGCGGTCTGCCAAGTACGCGTGATGACTTCACCGACACGACCCATTGCCTGCGAGTCTGAGCTCATCATAGAAAATACGCCCATATCGTGCAGAACGTCTTCTGCTGCAATGGTCTCCGGACGAATACGAGAGTCTGCAAAAGCAATATCTTCCGGAATATTCTTGTCCAGATGATGGCAAACCATCAGCATATCCATGTGCTCATCCAGTGTATTGACGGTAAACGGCATAGTCGGGTTGGTAGAAGACGGCAGAACATTCGGCGCACCGGCTGCACGAATGATGTCCGGTGCATGGCCGCCGCCTGCGCCCTCCGTGTGATAGGTATGAATGGTACGGCCTGCAATGGCATCCAGTGTATCTTCCACACAGCCGCCCTCATTCAGGGTATCAGTATGAATGGCAACCTGCACGTCATATTCATCTGCCACATTGAGACAATGGTTAATGACTGCCGGTGTTGCGCCCCAGTCCTCATGAATCTTCAGACCCATCGCACCAGCCTTTACCTGCTCAATCAGCGGCTGTTCATCCGAGCAATTGCCCTTTCCAAGGAAACCAAGATTCATTGGATACTCGTCAGCTGCCTTTAACATCATCTTCAGGTTCCAAGGACCTGGTGTGCATGTCGTTGCATTGGTGCCGTCAGCCGGGCCAGTGCCGCCGCCAATCATGGTTGTCACGCCGCTGTATAATGCGCAATCAATCTGCTGTGGGGAAATAAAGTGAATATGCGTATCCAGACCACCGGCGGTGACAATCATTCCCTCGCCTGCCAGTGCTTCGGTGGAAGCACCGACTGTCATTCCCGGTGTCACACCATCCATGGTATCCGGATTGCCTGCCTTGCCGATGCCGGCAATTTTACCGTCTTTGATGCCAATGTCTGCCTTTACAATGCCGGTGTAATCGACAATCAGGGCATTGGTGATGACAAGATCCAGATCTCCGTCTTCGCTGCGGCTTTTTACCGACTGCCCCATGCCGTCACGCAGAGTTTTACCGCCGCCGAACTTGCACTCGTCACCGTACTGTGTATAGTCTTTTTCTACTTCAATAACCAAGCTGGTATCTGCCAGACGAACCTTGTCTCCAACAGTTGGGCCGTACATCGCAGCATACTTGCTGCCGGAAATATTCACACTCATTGTTGTTCGTTCCTCCTTAAATAAAGCCCTTCAGCTTTGCTGTTTCCAGCGAAGCCGCCTTTGTTGCTTCGCTGACCTGTGCACAGGACAAATCATTCAGACCAAATACACGCTGGCGACCGCCCATTTCCGTCAGCTGCACCTCTTTTTCCTCGCCCGGCTCAAAACGAACCGCTGTGCCGGACGGGATATCCAGATGGTAGCCATATGCTGCCGCGCGATCAAAAGACAGGCACTTATTGACCTCAAAAAAATGATAATGCGAACCGACCTGTACCGGTCGATCACCGGTATTGGCAACAACCAGTGTTACCGTCGATTTTCCTTCATTCAGCGTGATTTCACGATCCAACGGCATAATTTCGCCAATTTTCATGATATGTAGCCTCCTTATTGAATCGGGTTGTGAACGGTTACCAGCTTTGTGCCATCCGGAAAAGTCGCTTCGACCTGAACCTCTCCGATCATGTCAGCGACACCATCCATGACATCATCTTTCGACAAGATCTTCGTGCCGAGCTGCATCAGCTCAACAACCGTCTTGCCGTCTCTTGCCAATTCCAGCAGCTCCGAGCTGATGTAAGCCAATGCTTCTACATAATTCAGCTTTAATCCGCGCTCCTTGCGCTCTTTGGCAAGATTTCCTGCCATGTGCAGCATGAGCTTTTCCTGTTCCTTTGGATTCAGACGCATAGTAGTGCTCCTCTCTAGTCCATCTGTCAGGGGAAATACAAATATTTTCAAAAGCAAAAAAGACAACGCCGCCATATAATGCCATATAATAATCATGACGTCATTGTCTTCCTATCTGTAATCCCCCGGTAGGGGTATTTTCAAATATGAGTATAGAAAAATAATTGATGCTTGTCAATCGACCAAAAGTTGTGATTTTCTACTTCTTTTTCGGTATCTTATTTGACAAACTGGTCGATGGCGCGCTCCAGGTCTTGAATTGCCTTTTGGTCTCCCTGCTCTACGGCATCGACGATACAATGCTCAATATGGTCTTTTAGTATCACCTTTCCGGTACTATTGAGCGCAGCGCGAACGGCTGCAAGCTGAATTAACACCTCCGAGCAGTCTCTGCCATCCTCTACCATCTGTTTGACAGACTGTAGATGCCCAATCGCACGAGAAAGACGGTTTAATACGGCTTTTGTATTGGCATGTGTGTGTCCATGTGCACCGCTGTGATCGTGCGGAATACCGTTTGCGTGCAGACGGTCATGTTCTTTTGGATCCATGCGCAGTCCCTCCATATATGATTTCTTTTCCTGAGTATAGCATATCTGACAGCTTTGATGCAAGTTCCCAGCGTTCCGATCCCCCATGGGGGCTTGCGGCACACGAAACGAGATGATATAGTAATACAAAAATGAAAGTTTGTATGCACAATAATGCAAAAGGAGGACTTTTTTCATGCATATGGCAGACGCCTTAATTTCTCCGGCTGTCGCGGGCACCATGTATGTATGCTCTGCTGCCGCCGCTGGATATTCCATCAAAAAGGTACGAATGGACACAGATACGAAAAAAATTCCTGTCATGGGAATTATGGGAGCCTTTGTTTTTGCGACGCAGATGATTAACTTCACCATCCCCGGCACCGGTTCCAGCGGTCATCTGTGCGGTGGTATGCTGCTGTCAGCACTTCTCGGCCCGTGCGCAGGATTTTTGACCATGATTGGCGTATTGTTGATCCAGTGCTTGTTATTCGCAGATGGCGGATTATTGGCTCTCGGATGTAATGTATGGAATATGGCATTTTACGGTTGTTTCATCGGTGCGTTGCTCATCTGGCGTCCGATGATGAAGCACGGCATGTCGAAAAAGCGCATTGTCATTTCTTCTATTTTGGGATGTGTTTTGACATTGCAGCTCGGCGCATTCAGCGTTTCACTGGAGACGCTGGCATCCGGTATTACTGAGCTTCCGTTTCTGGCATTCGTGGCAACCATGCAGCCGATTCATTTAGCCATTGGTCTGGTAGAGGGCTGCATTACCGCTGCTGTTCTGGTGTTCGTCTATGAAGCGCGTCCGGAACTGCTGTATGCAGGAGAGCAGGCCTCTACCAGACAAAATGTGTTCAGTTTCAAAAAAACGCTGGCAATTTTGGCCGCGGCAGCTGTTGCAATCGGCGGTATTCTTTCCCTGTTTGCCTCCTCCCATCCAGATGGATTGGAGTGGTCTATCGAACGACTGACCGGTTCGACAGAGCTTTCCGCATCCGGCGGGATTTA
This sequence comes from bacterium, assembly GCA_963601915.1. Classification (GTDB taxonomy): domain Bacteria; phylum Bacillota; class Clostridia; order Oscillospirales; family Butyricicoccaceae; genus Butyricicoccus_A. The sequence goes on from CAVCGL010000012.1 coordinate 10,575, forward strand.
TCGAATTACAGATGCCATTCAGCAGGCAACTTCGATCTTGCCGGACTATGCATTCAGCCATTCGGATTCTGCCTTTGGCACAACGTTTTCCGGTATATTTGGTGGCATTATCGTCATCGCGCTGTGTGTACTTGTATGCCGGTTGTTTAAATTCTTCTCTCGGAAAAAATCATCATGAATCATATTGAATCTGCTATTTACGAGATCCATAGCATGGATTCTCTGGCATCGAGAAATCAGTGGGTGAATCGACTTCACCCACTGATTAAATTTTTTATCACGATCCTGTATATTGTACTCGTCGTGTCCTTTTCTAAATATGACGTAATCGGAATTGCCGGTATGGTTATGTATCCGCTGGTTCTATTCCAGCTGGCGGATCTTTCCTTTCGCGCTTGCATCAAACGGCTGCGTATTGTCTTGCCGCTCGTGTGCTGTGTTGGCATATTTAATCCGCTGTTTGACCATACGACCATGCAGGTCGGCGGTATGCTTATCAGCGCGGGTATTCTGTCCATGTGCACACTGATTATGAAGGGTGTGTTTAGTGTTCTTGCATCGTATCTTCTCATCGCTACGACATCCATCGAAGACATCTGTTATGCCCTGAGGCTGCTGCATGTGCCCAAGTTGTTGGTCACGCAAGTTCTTCTCACCTATCGGTATGTAACAGTTTTACTCGGAGAAGTCAACCGCATGACACAGGCATACAGCTTACGGGCACCCAAGCAAAAGGGTGTGCATTTCAAGGTATGGGGTTCTCTGACGGGACAATTGCTGCTGCGCAGCATTGACCGCGCCAATGATGTATATGAGAGTATGCTCTTGCGCGGCTATCAGGGAGAATTTGCGTATCTCGGTCAAGAGCATCACCTGCGCGCAGGTGATTTACTATACTTGCTTGTCTGGCTGGTGCTGTTGATTTGTTTTCGTTGTTTTCCGATATTTGTACTGGTCGGTCAGTTTATGGGAGGTATTTTTTCGTGAAGGAAACACAAATTACCGTAGAACATGTCTCGTTTCGCTACGAGAAGCAAATAGATATTTTACAGGATATTACTTTTTCTGCTCATGCATCGGAGTCTATTAGTCTCATCGGTGCAAACGGTGTCGGAAAGTCCACCCTGCTCAAGCTGCTTGTGGGCTTAAATCTGCCGACACAAGGCAGTATCTCCATTGACACGCTTCCTGTGCAGCCGAAGTATTTTCCGGAAATCCGAGAAAAAATCGGGTATGTATTTCAAGACTCAGACAGCCAGTTGTTTATGTCCACAGCATATGAAGACATTGCCTTTGCACCGCGCAATTACGGATTGCCCCAAAAAGAAATTGACGCGCGCGTGAATCATGCCTTGGATGCGATTGGGATTCAGCATCTGCGAGATAAACAGATTTATAAAATGTCTGGCGGAGAGAAAAAGCTGGTATCTATCGCAACGATTCTCTCTATGACACCGGACGTCATTTTAATGGACGAGCCGTCTATCGCGTTAGATCCGCGCAATCGGAGACGATTGATTCAGCTGTTAAACTCGTTTTCGCAGATAAAGATCATCGCTTCGCATGATTTAGATATGATTTTAGAAACCTGCGAGCGAACCATTCTGTTGTCTGATGGAAAAATCGTATGTGATGGCCCGACCAAGGAAATTTTAACCGATCAGAAATTATTGGAAGAAAACGGACTGGAACTGCCGTTTTGCTTGCAAGGCGTGCCGAAATAAAACAGATTTATGTTAACAATCAACTCCTGTTGTGCTATGATAAAAGTATTCAGAGAGGTTTGTGAGGTGTTGACATATGTCGAATCTATTTCAATTTCTTCAGCAAGAACAAATACAGCCTGCACTGCTCGATGCGGTACAGAAATATCGCGCTGCCCATTCGGTACAGGAATCTCTACAGCCGCGTATTCCTGTACCGCGTTTTCCATATTACGGAAAAGCGATTTGGGAGCAAGCGCTTGTCGCGTTGCTTTGTGGAGAAAATGTGCTGCTAGCCGGCGGAAAAGCAACAGGCAAAAATGTGCTTGCCGAAAATTTGGCGGCAGTATTCGGCAGGCCGGAATGGGATATTTCCTTTCATATCAACATGGATGCCGCCTCACTGATTGGCACAGACACCTTTACCGATGGAATGGTACAGTTTCGCCCCGGTCCCGTGTATTCTTGCGCGCAGTATGGCGGATTTGGCGTGCTGGATGAAATCAATATGGCAAAAAATGAAGCATTGGCAGTCTTGCATGCCGTGTTGGATTTTCGTCGGGCAATTGACGTGCCGGGCTATGACCGCATTCCCTTGGCAGAAGAAACGCGATTCATTGCAACGATGAATTATGGATATTCTGGCACAAGAGAACTAAACGAAGCGCTCACATCGCGTTTTGTCGTCATTCAAATGCCTTCTATTACGCAAATAGATTTGGAGCGTTTATTGTCTGCGCAATTTCCCGATCTGACATCCAAATATGTGCACCAATTTGCCTTACTGTTCTTAGACTTGCAGAAAAAGTGTGAAAACTCTGAGATTTCCACAAAAGCGTTGGATCTGCGCGGCATGTTAGACGCTTTGCGCCTGATGCGATATGGCATTTCGGCCGGAGCTGCACTGAACATGGGCATTACCAATAAGGCCTTTGACAAATATGAACAGAATCTCATCCGCGATACCATCGCATCACGGATTCCCGCTAAACTGCATGTTTCGGAGATGTTTCACTGATGGATACGACGTCTTATACGGCCATGCAGCGCCGCGCTGCCAATCAGGTATGGAATGCTGCCGATGCCTATGATTTTGAACCGATATTTTTGGCGCAGCACACAGACGGTTCTCCCGCTTTGTATCTAAACTGTGTTGTCGGACTCGTACATAAATACTATGGAGATTCCGTCGTTCGCTCTCTATTTGACACATGGTCAGGAGACATCCATCAAGCCATGTTGGATGATCTCACGTGGTTGTATTTAGAGCACATTGTTTATGTGAAAGAACTGCCTCAACGCCCTATTTTGGCCGATTTGCGTCATACTTATGCAGAAACCTTCTTTGGGCAAGAGTACAAGCTGTCTCGTCAGGAATGGATGGCAAAAAATCAATTGGTTTATACCATGCAGGCTGCTCGTTGGAGTTCGGTCTTAGGGCGAAAGCAGCCGGTTTTGACGCCGCGCGAAAAATCATTGGCAATCGCGCTCTCTCCGCATCAAATTCCAGAACCAGATCAACTACAAGCGGCAGTTCTTGCCATTTACAAACGATTTTTACTGTTTGATGGACAAATTCATCAAAAGAAAGCCCTTCGGCTGCATGTCACAGGAAAATTGGCGGAACTGCTTACCAAAACGATGCCAACACAACTCGTAAAGACAGACCGTGTAACTGTCACTCGGTCCTCTCTGGCAGATCCTCTGCAGGGAGATGGATTCTTACAAAAAAAGAGTCGTGCACAGCTAACACTGAAGCAAAGTGCTTCACAGGATTGTGCGTATATCGAGAGCTGTTTTGGACGATCGCTCTATACGCCGGAACAACTGCGACGCGCAGAACAGGAACTATGCACAGGCAATCATCTCGGCTGCCATCTTTGGTTTACAGACGGTGCTCCTTCACAGAACATTGCGCCCACAGCAGAAGCCAAGCACTTGATGGAACAGGCAGAACTGCAAGCCATGCGAAATCGGGCGTATTATTCGAAAAATATAGACCTGCACCACAGTGCCATAGTCAGATTGACAGAACAGATCCGCAACTGTATGCTTGTGCATCAGCAGCCACATGCGTGCCCGTCACGTTGCGGAAAGCTGGACACAGCGCATGTCTGGCGGGCGCCGCTGTTGCAAGATAATCGTATTTTTCTTCAGGCAGAAGAAGAAAACCAACCGCTATTTACTGTAGATTTGTTGCTGGACGCATCCGCTTCTCGTTTGCACTGTCAAGAAATGCTCGCCGCACAGGGAGTAATTTTGGCTCAAAGTCTGCTCGCCTGTCGGATTCCAGTTCGTGTCTCCAGCTTTTGCAGTTTACGCGGATACACGATTCTTCATATTCTAAAATCGTTTGATGCGAAAAATAGCCAGTCTATTTTTCAGTACTTTTCTTCTGGTTGGAATCGAGACGGATTGGTCTTGCGTGCCGTGGGAGATCTCTTGACCGGTTTCCCTGGGCCTGCCTCCCGTCATTTAATCATCGTACTGACAGATGCTTCGCCAAACGACAGCTTACGGGTGCAAGCGTCTGCGGAAAATCCATTTGGACACGATTATGGCGATATATTCGGCGTGCTGGATGCAGCGGCAGAAGTTCGAGCGCTTCGTGCAAAAGGATTTCATGTCTCTGCTATTTTCATGGGAGAATCCTCCACTGCATCTAACGCTTCTGTTATTTACGGAAAAGAATTCGCACGGATCAAAGGCATCGACCAACTCGCAAAAGCGGCAGGGCTGCTGATTCAACATGAAATTCGTGCATTAGAAAATTAAATTGTTTATTTATGGAAGATAATTCCTTTGTTTGTAAAATATCTCAAACGAAGGAATTATTTTTCTCATTTTTTGTTTGAACAAACATAGTATGCTAGAGAGTCAAATTCCACTTTATTTGACGACTTTCGAATTTTTAACACGTTCTTTGCATTTCTTTGGATATTTTCTACAATTTTTCTGATTTTCCCCTTGCTTTTTTTGCTCGAAAGCTCTATAATAACAGGTAAAGAAAGCAGGTGAATCAGTTGGAAATCTTTGGCTGATTCTCTGCTCATGCGAGGAGGTCGTCTTATGTTAAGCTTCATTCTTTGTCTGGCTCTCCTGATTATCGGCTATCTTACCTATGGCAAAATCGTCGATAACACCTTTGGTCCGGATGACCGTGAAACTCCTGCTGTGCGCATCAACGATGGCGTTGACTACGTCGTTATGCCGCAGTGGAAATTGTTTTTGGTTCAGCTGTTGAATATTGCAGGCCTTGGCCCGATCTTTGGTGCCATGCAGGGCGCTTTGTGGGGGCCTGTCGTATTCCTATGGATCACATTCGGCACGATTTTTGCCGGTGGCGTTCACGATTACTTTTCCGGTATGATTAGTGAGCGAAACGATGGCAGTTCTGTTGCAGAAGTAACCGGTAAGTATCTGGGTTCTGGTATGCAGAATGTTATGCGTGTCTTCTCAGTTGTTTTGCTGATTATGGTTGGCACGGTATTTGCCGTTGGCCCTGCCGGTTTGATCGTTACGTTGTGCAAAAACGGTGGCCTGTCCGGCGCTGTTACCACAACCCTGTTCTGGCTGATTATCATTCTGGTTTACTACTTTATTGCAACCTTTATCTCTATTGATAAGATTATCGGTAAGATTTATCCGATTTTCGGCCTTTGCCTAATCATTATGGCAATCGGTGTTATCTTTGGTATCTTTACCAATCCAGATTACACCATTCCTGAAATTTGGAGTCACATGTACAACATGCATCCGGCTGGCACTCCGATTTGGAGCTTCATGTTCATCACAGTTGCCTGTGGTGCAATCTCTGGTTTCCATTCTACGCAGTCCCCTCTGATGGCTCGCTGCATGAAGAGCGAGAAACAGGGCCACTTTGTATTCTATGGTGCCATGGTAGCTGAAGGCATTATCGCATTGATTTGGGCAGCAGCTGGCTGCGCTTTGTATAAAGTCACTGGCGGTTTGAACACCGGTTTGGCTGCTGCATTGGCAGAAGGTCAGTCCGCAGCGATTTATGATGTATGTTCCAAGACCATGGGCGGCGTTGGTATTGCTCTTGCAATGATCGGCGTTGTTGTTTGCCCGATCACATCCGGTGATACAGCATTCCGTTCCGCTCGTCTGACATTGTCCGACTGGTTCCATGTCGATCAGGGTTCGTACCTGAATCGCCTGAAGCTGTGTATTCCGGTTTTGGGTGTCGGTGCCGTTCTTGGTATTGGCAACGCAATCGGTGTGATTGATTACACCGTTATCTGGCGTTACTTCAGCTGGACAAACCAGACTCTGGCTATGATTGTATTGTGGGCAGCTTCGATGTATCTGTTCACAGAAAAGAAGAATTTCTGGATCACAGCAGTGCCTGCGACATTCATGAGTGCAGTTTCTTGTACATATTTCATCCTTGCACCGGAATGCCTTGGCAGTTTGATTAACTCTAAGGCTGCGGATGGCACAACGATCTACAACACAGCTGTTGCTTATCCGATTGGCATTATCTTTGCAGCTGTTCTGTTAGTCATCTTCCTGCACGCAACGAAGAAGCATTCTGCAAAAGCTTCTCAAGCATAACCGTGTTATTTGAGTCACAGCCAGCTGCTGCACCGCCAGCAGCTGGCTGTTCTTCTCTTTCCTTTTTAGCAATGTAAAAGTGAGGTTTTCGTTATGATTTTCAAGCCCTCTCCATTGAGTAGAATAACAATCGACGACCAAGTATTGATACACGACAAAAAATCCTGCCGAAAAATTGGTCCCTGTGGTGTCGGCAAAAAAGCACTGTATCTCAATAGCTTCTTTATTGATCGGCAATATTACGTCCCGTTTTCTGCCATTCAGCGCGTTTTTAAGCGTGTTGCTATGAGTAAAGGCGGATTTTCCGGCAAAGGCATGTTTGCCAGTATGGCCTATCTCGTTGTAGAATTCGATAACGGACAGCAAAAGCAGTGCAATTTCAAATATGAAAATCAAGTAGATGACCTATTGGCATTGCTTGCCCGCGAACAGCCGCAAATCAAGCGCGTCAGTGCACAGGCAGAAAAACACCTTGCCCAGCGCGAAGCGCAATTGGCAGAGGAAGAAAAATCCCGACCGACGTTATCTGCTTCTGTTCAGCAAGAAATAGACGATTTACAGCGTGCAATCAATTATCTGGAACAGAAACCAGAACTGAGCGATCATTTGAGCAAGGCCGCAAAGCGAAAGCGTGCCTATCAATGCACCAGTCCAAGCTATCGCTGGGCAGCGATGGCAATTACCGTTTTAGGACTCGTCGCACTGGTTTACGGTATTTTTTCGTTTGTACATCACGGAACATTTGCCATTTACTTTACTCTATTTGGTCTGGCTGCCATTTTTACCTTTGCTGGTTTCAGTGTACTCCCTACCGCGAAAAACAACCAAAAATCTGTTTTACAGTACGATGAGCAGGCGCGCCAACATATGGAATCCTATTTGCAAACCTATTCTGATTTTCCTGTTCCGGTACGATACGCGCATCCCATTGTATTAAAACGAATGCAGCGCGTTATCGTGCAAGGTCGTGCGCAGACCAAAGAACAAGCATTGGAAATCGTGAAGACTGACCTCAAAGCGCTCAACTCCGATGTACAGGTATCGCAGGAAGAACACGACGAAGTGATCGCTATCAAGCCTATGTTCTTGAATGCAGCGTATGAATAACGAAAAATCCAGCTTTTACGGACATAATCTGTAAAAGCTGGATTTTGTTTTATTTTAGGAGATTTTTTCTCCGTTTTGCTTCTTGTTTTAAGCTCTTTGGTGCTGTCATTAAGCTAATGCAAGCGTCATCATATTTTACTCACAATAATGTCCATTCGGCAACTCTCTTTTTGTTGGAATATTCACGCGAAGCAATTCAATGTCTTCTTGAATGTTTTGTATTGATTGGGTCAAATATTTACTCATATCTCTTCCTTTAAATTGCTTTAAGTCAGAAAGAATATCCTCTATATTATTCAAATTTTCTAAAAGATTTGGAATTGTTGTTTCAGGAAAACCTGTTTCCACACGGCAAAACTCATATACGGAGATAATGTTCAATAAATAATTATCAGGGGCATACAATAATCCATTATCGCGTTTATTCTTCCGTTTGGCCTCGTGATATTTATTTATGTATTTGTCGGGAAATATCCAAAAAATCAAAGCATCACTATCTTGAAAATATAGATTTTTCTTCTGGTACTCACCGCGAATCCATATCAGTTCGTAATATACCCAGTCCAATTGGTTCATATAAGCGGAACATTGAAAAGCTAATTTGGCAGTATTACAGTCAATGATACGTTGTAAATTGTCATACATCCTATGAAGTAATTCTTCTGTTTGCTGACCGTGTTTCCAATCTTGCTTTTGAATTTTGTATTCTTTCTGACTTGATTCGATAATATAATCGTTATATTCAAGTTTGCTTGCACCAGGATCTGTAAGGAGCATAAAAAAGATAACGATTGCAAGAATTAGTTGAATGATTATAAATACAGAAACATGCTGTTTAAATAACAGACCACATATCCCGTGAATCACACTCAACCAAGAAGAAATCTGGCACACGATATATAACCATTTCCAATCGTTTACATATCCTTTAACATACGTCATAAACAACATATTCCTCGAATATCTATGCGATTTCTCCAACTTTTTCGCTTTTTCAATGCCGGTTTCGGCTTGTAATATATAAAACAAAGTGATTCTGCTACAAGCTATTGTAATAACACATAAAAAAATCAATAAGCAAATACTGCCCATACAATCACCGCACTTATTATCGTATCTAACAATTTCATTATATAGCCTCTTTTGTGCCCTGTCAAAAGTTTCCGTCTATGCAAAACCCGCTTAACCAGAAAACTAGTCAAGCGGGTTTGTGTATTTACTTTCTTCTTCCCAGTCGTTCCTTAAAGTCAGAATATCCGAAGTCGGTCAGTTGCTCGCAAGTGCCATTTGCTTTTCGCAGATAAATATTGGGAAGCGGCATACCGTTAAACGTGTTATTTTTACAGGTCGTGTAAATCGCCATGTCTCCAAATACCAGCAAATCTCCTGTTTTCAGTGGATGATTGAAGCTATACTCTCCAACGACATCTCCCGAAAGGCAGGTCGGGCCGCCAAGACGAAATGGATACGGAAGTTCTGATGGTTCACCTGCGCCTAACAGCGGCGGGCGATACGGCATTTCCAATACATCCGGCATGTGACATGCTGCGCTGGCGTCTAAAATTGCGATTTGGGTTTCGCCATTTTGCATCGTATCCAAAACGTGCGTCAGCAAATATCCGGCATTTAACGCCCATGCTTCGCCGGGTTCCAAATAAACCGTCACTTGCCATTGTTCCTGTGCGTAGTGGATACAGCGTTCGAGCCGAGCCATATCATAGCCGGGCTTTGTAATGTGATGGCCGCCGCCAAAGTTTACCCATTGCATTCGTGGTAAAATGTCTCCAAACGTCCGCTTAACAGCAGCAAGTGTGGATTCCAAGTCGTCAGAATCCTGCTCACATAGCGTGTGAAAATGCAGACCATCCAGCAAATCCAATAGCTCTGGGCATTCTTCTATTGCACGGTCAAATTGTGCGCGAGTTGTTCCCATGCGGCTGCCCGGTGCACAGGGATCATAGATCGCATGTCCCTCCTGCGTAGAATATTCTGGATTGATGCGCAAACCGACACTCTTTCCGGCTTGTTTCGCTATTTTTCCGAATGTTTTCAACTGAGATGGCGAATTAAACACGATGTGATCGGCATAGGTCAGCAATTCTGCAAATTCATCCTCACGGTATCCGGCACAAAATACATGCACTTCTTTATTTGGCATCTCTTCGGCACCCAAGCGAGCTTCATATAATCCACTCGCCTCTGTTCCTGCAAGATACGGCTCAAAAAATGGATAACAATCGTAATTGCTAAATGCTTTCTGTGCCAGCAAAACACGACAGCCTGTGCGCTGTGCTAGTTTTCCCAGTATCACTGCGTTGTGCACAAGAGCTGCTTCATCCAACACATAACACGGCGTCGGCAGAGCTTGAAGCTCTGCCGGTATCACGCCATGGATCGCCGCAAATGGTGCACGCGTGTCTCTGATTTTCTGCATCAGTCCACCAGTGCCGGTGCATGGCTTTCGCTGCGCGGCAAACCGTACTGATCCAGTGCATCGAGGAACGGATCCGGATCAAATTCCTCTACGGTGTAAACACCCGGCTTCTCCCATTTGCCAGTCAGCATCATCAAGGCACCGCACATAGCCGGAACGCCCGTGGTATAGCTGATTGCCTGGCTGCCAACTTCCTGATAGCACGCCTGATGGTCACAAATGTTATAGATGTAGTACGTCTTTTCCTTGCCGTCTTTGGTTCCGGTAAAGATGCAGCCAATGTTGGTCTTGCCCTTGGTGCGCGGACCAAGGCTTGCCGGGTCCGGAAGCAGAGCCTTCAGGAACTGAATCGGCACGATTTCCTGTCCGTTGAACGAAATCGGTGTTGTGGAGAGCATGCCGACATCCTCCAAACAACGCATATGGTCAAGATAGCTCTGGCCAAAGGTCATAAAGAAGCGGATGCGCTTGACGCCTGGAATGGTCTTGGCCAACGACTCAATCTCTTCGTGGTGCAGCAGATACATATCTTTATCACCAACCTGATCGAAGGTGTATTCCCGCTTGATGCTCATCGCCGGAATTTCTACCCAGTGTCCATTCTCCCAGTAGCTGCCCGGTGCACTGACTTCGCGCAGGTTGATTTCCGGATTGAAGTTGGTTGCAAAGGCATAGCCATGGTCGCCGCCGTTGCAGTCCAAAATATCAATGGTATCAATCTGGTCAAATTCATGCTTTGCAGCGTATGCGCAATAAGCCTGCGTAACACCCGGGTCAAATCCGCAGCCAAGCAGAGCTGTCAGACCGGCATCTTCAAACTTCTTGCGGTATGCCCACTGCCAAGAGTAATCGAAATAAGCAGAGAAGCCTTCCTCTTTACAACGCTTCTCATAAATGGCACGCCATTCCGGATCATCGGTGTCCTCCGGCTCATAGTTTGCCGTGTCCATATAGTTGACACCACAGGCCAGACAAGCATCCATGATCGTCAGATCCTGATATGGCAGTGCAATATTCATGACCAGATCCGGCTTGTAGTCGTGAATGAGGTCGATAACCTGCTGCACATCATCGGCATCAACCTGTGCCGTAGTGACAACGGTCTTGGTCTTACCTGCAAGTTTTGCCGCCAGCGCATCGCACTTGGACTTGGTGCGGCTGGCAATGCACAGCTCAGTAAACACATCGCTGACCTGACAGCACTTCTGGATCGCAACACTGGCTACGCCGCCGCAGCCGATTACAAGAACTCTACTCATGTCATATACTCCTTTTTTGTCTGTATGGTTTATACGTGTAAAGCTAACAGCAGTTCTCGAAGAACTTTGCAGGCTGTCGCCGTGGATACACCGCTCGTGTCCAGCATCGGTGCCAATTCATTGACATCTGCCGCGACAATATTTCCTTGCGTGATTGTTCGGATTGCATCCAGCAGCTGCAAAAAGCTCACGCCGCCGGCTTCCGGCGTTCCGGTTCCCGGAAATGCCGATGGATCTAAGCAATCTAAATCAATGGTCAAATAAACCGGCACCTGTGTCTGTTTGAGATGCTCCGCCAGTTCTGACAGGCCATCAAATGTAAATGGATGCATGTCCGTATGCTGAGAGGCAAATCGAAATTCTTCTCGTTCTCCGCTGCGGATGCAGAACTGATGAATGCGACCATCACCGATCAGATCGTGGCAACGACGCAGAACACACGCATGGCTGAGCTGTGCGCCGAGATAGTCATTACGCAGGTCTGCGTGAGCATCGAAATGAACGATGTGAAGGTTTGGATACTTTTCCAAAACGGCACGGACAGCGCCCAATGTAACCAAATGTTCGCCGCCCAGCAATAACGGAAATTTTTCATCTGCCAAAATTTCCTGCGCCCGCGCGGTAATGTCAGCCAGTGCCGCTTCGCTGCTGCCAAAGCAAAGCTCCAGATCTCCGCTGTCAAACACAGCAATATCTTCCAGATCCTTATCCTGATAAGGACTGTATGTCTCTAAGCCAAAGCTCTCATGCCGCATAGCAGCCGGACCAAACCGCGCGCCCGGGCGAAAACTCGTTGTGGAATCAAACGGCGCGCCGAATAAAACAATTTTTGCGTCTTCATAGCTGCTTTCACAGCCGATAAATGTCTCTATATTGCGCTGCATCGCTTACTCCTCCACTTCTTCCAACATTTCTTCCAGAAAGGCCGGAAGATAGAACGCACCCTTGTGCAGCCGCGTGGTGTAATAGCGCGTGCGCATGTTAAGCGCATTCCATGCCTCCGCATCCAGATCATCAACCGGATGATATTTTTTGCTGGCAAAGCCAAACAGCCAATATCCGGCGGCAAACGTCGGAATGTGTGCTTGATACACACGACTGATGGGAAACGTGCTCGCAATGCGCTTATGGCTGCGCTGCATCGCATGGGCATCCTCAGCATAGAACGGGCTTCCCTGCTGATTGACCATAATACCGTCCTTTTTCAAAGCATTGTAGCAGTTTCCGTAAAATTCACGGGTAAACAAACCTTCGGAAGGGCCAAACGGATCGGAAGAATCAACGATAATCAAATCATATTTTTCTTCACAGCGGCGGATAAACTTCAATGCATTTCCAAAATGAATGTGCACGCGGCGGTCATCCATACGGCAGGCATTTTCCGGCAAATACGCACGGCACGCCTCGACAACCGCCGGATCCATTTCTACCAAGTCAATGTGCTTGACCCGGTCATATCTTGTCAATTCCCGCACAACACCGCCGTCTCCGGCACCGATAACCAAAATATCCTTTGCTTCTCGATGGACAGACATCGGCACATGGGTAATCATCTCGTCATAGATAAATTCATCGCGTTCTGTCAACATGACGTTGCCGTCCAGCGTCAGCACACGGCCAAATTCCGGTGTTTCAAAAATATCAATGCGCTGATACTCGCTCTGCTTGGAATACAACTGCCGATTGACACGGATGCTGTGCTTGACATCCGGCGTATGAAATTCTGAAAACCACATTTCCATTTTGTCATCCCTCCTCACGCAAGAACATTCAGATATTGAATGTCCGGATCTTCTGGGCCTGTTACATTGCAGCCCTTTGTCTTTGCATACTCGATATAATCCAAAATTTCCGCTGTAATCCGCTCTCCCGGCGCAACAATCGGAATTCCCGGCGGATAGCACATGACGAATTCACTGCACACGCGTCCTTCTGTTTCTCGGAGCGGCAGGCTGCATTTGTCCGCATAGAACGCTTCCTGCGGGCTGGTCACAACCTGCGGATCAATATATTCCTGGCTGAGCAGACCTGCACCATCTGTCTGGAAACGGCGGCGAATTTCTGCCAGCGCACTGACCAGACGCTCGACTTCCTGTGCGCGGTCACCGATAGATAAATACGCCAGAATGTTGCCAATATCTCCGAATTCGATCTGAATATCATACTCATCGCGCAGAATATCGTATACTTCAATACCAGCAAGGCCAATATCCAAGGTGTGGACACTGAGCTTGGTCGTATCAAAATCGAAAATAGAATTTCCGTTGACAAGCTCTTTGCCAAAGGCATAGTATCCGCCAATCGCATTGATTTCCTCTCGCGCATATTCCGCCATATCTGCAACTTGATGGAATATTTTTCTGCCGCGCAGGGCAAGATTTCGGCGGGAAATATCCAAGCTGGACATGAGCAAATAGCTGCCGGACGTTGTCTGCGTCAGATTGATAATCTGGCGTACATATCCCGCATGGACATTCGGCCCAATCAGCAGCAAGCTGGACTGTGTCAGGCTGCCGCCGCTCTTGTGCATGGAAACAGATGCCATATCCGCACCAGCTGCCATGGCAGAAACCGGCAAACCGCCGCCGAAATAGAAATGCGTGCCGTGTGCTTCGTCTGCCAGACACAGCATCCCTGCTTCATGCGCCATTTTGACAATGGCGCGCAAATCACTGCAAATGCCATAATATGTCGGATTGTTCACCAAAACAGCTACCGCATTCGGATGTTCCGCGATTGCCTTTGCGACTTGCTCGCGGCGCATACCAAGGGAAATGCCCAACCGCTGATCGACTTCCGGATTGACATAAACCGGAATCGCACCGCACAAAACCAATGCATTGAGCACGCTGCGATGCACATTTCTCGGCAAGATGATCTCATCGCCGCGCTTACAGACGGTCAAAATCATACTCTGCACGGAACTCGTGGTTCCGCCGACCATCAAAAATGCATGTGCCGCACCAAATGCATCCGCCGCCAGCTCTTCGGCTTCTCGAATGACAGAAACCGGATGGCAGAGATTATCCAACGGCTTCATGCTGTTGACGTCTACGCCAACACACTGCTGTCCCAGAAATTCCGTCAGCTCCGGATTTCCGCGTCCGCGCTTGTGTCCCGGCACATCAAAAGGAACCACTCGCATCCGACGAAAATTTTCCAATGCTTCATGGATCGGCGCGCGGCTCTGATCCCGCGTGAAATGATTTCCGTTCATGTTTCCTCCATTCTGGCTCCTGTCGGCAAAGAAAAAACGCAGGTCTGCACAAAAACTGCAAACCTGCGTGTCATTTCGATTTTTCTGGTGCCCGATACTCTGGCACGAATGCCACTGCCGCGGCACGAAAAAAGCGAATATGGAATGTCTTTTGAGAGTCTATATAGCAATTATTATACTTTTACTACTCTTATTGACCGTTTCACAAGTCTGCGCTTGCTGCGCAATTCCGGTTATCAAAGGAACCAACTTATAAAATTTGAGCTTCTAACTCAATCAATAAGGCAACCAAAGTTACCAATTCGGCAGTGAACCCGGCTGTCCGTATGGCCTTAACTCCTGGCAGGAGTGGTTCAAAAACAATTGCTTTGAAAAGACTCGTAAACCATATTTTGCCTTTCAAAACTGCTGTTATGGTATCACATAGCGGCGTTTATTGTCAAGAGATTTTTCAATCATTTTACATGAAATAGTTGGAAAATCATCGCATTTATGCATATAAACGCCTTGTATTTCCCTATAATATAAACGTTGTGTTTTGTGTGTATCACAAATAGGCAAAAAATTTTTTAATCGGCCAAAGACTTTGCGTGCGGATTTTTTCTGATGCAAACGGAAAGCGCTTCTCCAATTCCCTCCTCAAATGTCGGGTGCGGACGAATCATCGAAGCGACCTGTTCTTCCGTCAGACCGTTGGCGATGGCAAGTGTCAGCTCGCCAATCATATCAGTCGCACGAGCACACATGAGCTGTGCACCGAGCAGCACGCCATTTTCATCAGCAACCAGCTTGATAAATCCACGCTCCTGCTCCGTCAACAACGATTTTCCGTTCGCAGTCATTGGATATTTGCCGATATGCGGATGAATACCGGCAGCTTTGGCTTCAGCTTCCGTCATGCCGACGCTGGCAATTTCCGGACTGGTATACACGCAAGATGGAACCAAATGCAAATCGGTTTCAAACGACTGCTGCGTAATCGCAGCGACAACGTCCAATGCCTGCGCAGATGCCGCATGTGCCAGCTGCGGATAGCCAGCTGCCGCATCACCGATGACGTAAATATGCGGAACAGACGACTGCATGTTCTCATCGACTTGTACGCGGCCGCGCTCATAAGCAATCGGAAGCTCTGGCGCCAGTACACTGGATGCCAATGATTTGCGTCCGACGGATACCAAGACGCGCTGACCAACTGCCATTTCTTTTTTTCCCTTTGCGGTGTAATGACAGCACAGCGTATTTTGCTCTGTCTGCTCCACGCGCTGCACCATCGCATTGGTCACGATAGCCACACCGCGTTTTTTCATCAGCATGGCGAGGCTTTGACCAATTTCTCGATCCAACGGCGGGAGAATACGCGCTTGTCCTTCCAAAACCGTTATCTTTGTGCCGAGGGACGCATACAAAGAGGCAAATTCCATGCCAATGACACCGCCGCCAATGACAACCAGGCTGTCCAGCTTCGGAATATCCTGCAATAAATCACTGCTCGTCATCACGCCGGGCAGATCTAATCCCGCAATCGGCGGCATGGCCGGTTCAGAACCGACAGCTACAACGATGTCCTGTACTGTGTACAGCGTACCAGTGCCCTCTGCGTCCGTCACTTGTACCTGTCCAGCCTTCGCGACATATCCATTTCCGGCAATGACGGTAACCTTGGCGGCGGACAACATCTTCTCTATCCCACTCGTAAGCTGTTGCACAACCTCTTGTTTGCGCTGCCGCAGTGCCGGATAATCTACCGTTGCCCCCTCAATATGTATACCGGCAGATGCCGCTTTTTTTGCTTCTTCCAGCAGTTCTGCCGCGTGAAGAAGTGTTTTGGTCGGAATGCACCCACGGTTTAAGCAAGTGCCTCCCAACGCTGTTTTTTCAATCAAAGCGGTCTTTTTGCCTGCTTGTGCCAGCTTTGCCGCACAAACATATCCGCCCGGGCCGCCGCCAATGACAATGGCATCAAATTGAGTTTCCAACGGAATTCCCTCCTCGTATGTTTCTCTCAGGATACAAATTGTTTTTCAAACAATTTTATCACATCATGACAAATCGTCGTTTGTTCGTTATTTTGCTGCGGAATCGTGCGCAGTGCCTCTGCAATATTTTTCTGTGCGTAGGAACAGTTCTCTAAAACCTGTGGAATATCTGCCAGATAATCCGCTTCCAGTCCATCTGATTGCAGAGAAACATGCTGTAATTTTCCGTTTTGTACGGTATATCGAATTGCTGTCTCTCCCCAGTCGAAGTGATCCTTCACCTGCTCGGTAAACGCCGAATTGGAGCCGAATCTCCACTCCCACTGAGCAAACCGTTGTTTTCTTTGTGCAATATTTTCCCAGTCGATTGTATCCGACGAAATTTGTTCTGGTGTCAGATTATATACCGTTCCAAAGCTGTGAATCAGCTGCTGCTCCAGCATCGGAATGGTCAGACCGGGACAGTGGTCAATGAGATTGGTGACACGGGAGCGCACCGATTGCACGCTGTGTTTTTCCAATTTGCTTTTGGATACCTGTAAATATTTGCCCAACGCCGTATGATCGACATCGACCATCAGTGTACCGTGATGGTAGCACTGATCCTGTGTGCGATAATACGCATGCCCGGAGAATTTCTGGCCATCAATGGTTATATCATTTCTTCCGGTTAATTCGACAGGCATCCCTAAGGCACGAATGGCATCTGAAATGACGCACGTCTGTTTTGCAACATCATAATCCGCATGGCGCACCAAAAATGTAAAGTTCAGATTACCGAGGTCATGATATACCGCACCGCCGCCGGACAATCGGCGCACCAGCGTGCCGCCTGCGTCCTCTAATTCCTGGATCCGGCATTCATTCCACGCATTCTGATTTCGTCCGATGACCACTGTCTTTTGATTTTGCCATAGATACAAAATGCATTCCTGCGGCTGCACGCGATGGAGGAAATATTCCTCCATCGCAAGATTTTGCAGCGGGTCAACGCAGGTTGTGATGTAATAAGAAATTCGCTCAATCATACTGCTTCCGGCGTATACCGCAGAATTGGCTTCCGCGCTGCGCCTACTTCATCCGGTCTTCCAATTGGCGCATGGTGTGGTGCATGATGCAGCGATTCTCCATCGCTCTTCGCTTCTTCCAGCACACGCAGGAAAATATTCGCTGCTTCATCCAATGTCTCTCTGGATTCTGTCTCTGTCGGTTCTACCATCAGTGCTTCATGCACGATGAGCGGGAAATACATCGTAGGCGGATGAATGCCGAAGTCAAGCAGTCGCTTGGCAACATCCAGTGCAGAAACGCCGGTATCTTTCTTGAGACCTTCCAAAGACATGACGAACTCGTGCATACAGCTGGTGTCAAATGCCATTTCATATGCACCCTTGAGCTTGTGCATGAGATAATTGGCATTGAGCACGGCGTTGGTCGATGCTTCCGGGATACCTTCCTTGCCCAAAGACAAAATATATGCCAGTGCGCGAACGATGACCAAGAAATTGCCATAGAAGGTGCGAACACGACCGACAGACTGTTCCGGCTTGGTCAAGACATACCCGTCATCCTTCTTTTCAACAAGATTTCCCGGCAGGAACTGAGTCAGAAATGCCTTGCAGCCAACAGGGCCGCTGCCCGGACCACCGCCGCCGTGCGGCGTAGAGAATGTCTTGTGCAGATTCACATGCACGCAGTCAAAGCCCATATCACCTGGACGAGCCAATCCCATGACAGCGTTCAGATTCGCTCCATCATAGTAGCACAGGCCGCCTGCCTCATGCACAATGCGGGTAATCTCTCCAATATTCGGATCGAACAGACCGACGGTGTTCGGATTGGTCAGCATCAGGCCAGCGGTGTCCTCGCCGACGGCCGCCTTTAGCGATTCCAAATCGACACAGCCATTGGCATCCGACGCGATATTGACGACCTGAAAGCCTGCCATGACGGCGCTTGCCGGATTGGTGCCATGCGCAGAATCCGGTACGATAATCTTGGTACGCTTGGTGTCATGATTCGCTAAATGATAGGCGCGGATCAGCAGCAGACCGGTATATTCACCGTGTGCACCGGCCGCCGGAAGCAGTGTCATCCGATCCATACCAGTGATTTCTGCCAGTGCCTTTTCCGTGCGAGAAAGCACCTCCAAACAGCCCTGTACAGAAGCTTCGTCCTGAAGCGGATGAATATCCGTAAAACCAGACAGTGCGGCGATTTCTTCGTTGATGCGCGGATTATACTTCATCGTGCAGGAGCCAAGCGGATAAAAACCGTCATTGACACCATGTACCTGCTTGGCGAGTTCCGTGTAATGTCTGCCCAGCTCAATTTCACTGACTTCTGGCAGATATGCGTTTTTTTCACGCTTCATATTCTGCGGCAGGTCATATACCGGCACATCGCAGGATGGAAGCAAGCTGCTGGCATGTCCTGCGCAGCTGCGCTCATATATCAGTTTCATGCGCCGCACACCTCCTTTACGATTGCGACCATACGGTCGATTTGCGCTTTGCTGTTTGTCTCCGTGACACACCAGAGAATGCCGTCTTGTACCGGCAGACCGCCCAAAATTCCGTGCTCTTCCAGTGCTGCCTGCACTTTTTCTACAGGAACCGGACAAGTTGTGACGAACTCATGAAAAAATGCGCCGCTGTTGACGAGAGAAACATCGGCAATCTGTGTCAGCTGCTGTGCCGCATAATGCGCTTTGCTGCAGCACAGGGATGCGCAATCCGCAAGTCCCTTCGGTCCCATGGCAGCGAGGTAAACGCTTGCCGTCAGCGCACACAGTGCTTCATTGGAGCAGATGTTGCTGGACGCCTTCTCTCGGCGTATATGCTGTTCTCTTGCCTGAAGCGTCAGAACAAAGGCTCGATTTCCATTTGCATCGGTTGTCTGAGCGACAATTCGCCCCGGCAGCTTGCGCATCATTACCTTTGTCGATGCCATAAAGCCCAAGTACGGGCCGCCAAATGCCATCGGCAATCCAAGCGGCTGTCCTTCTCCGACAGCGATGTCTGCTCCACATTCACCTGGCGTTTTTAACATGCCCATAGCAATGGGATTGACCGACATGATGGCTTTTGCGCCTACTTCGTGTGTCGCCTGACACAGCGCTTCTGCATCCTCAATCATGCCATAATAGCTTGGTTGCTGGAACAAAATACACGCATTGCCAGCAGAAGCGGCAGTCTGCATTTCCTCCAAATCCGATGCACCATTTTTTGCCGGAACAACGACAACCGGAATGCTGCGGCTCGCGCAGTAGGTCTTGATGACTTCCTGCACCTGCGGGTGTACGGCACCGGATACGACGACACCACGGTGCTTGCGATCTTGACACATCATCACAGCTTCAGCCGCTGCAACTGCACCGTCATATACCGACGCATTGGAAACATCCATACCCGTCAGTTCACAAATCATGGTCTGATACTCAAAAATCGACTGCAATAAGCCCTGGCTGATCTCTGCCTGATACGGAGTATATGCTGTGACAAATTCTTCCCGCGATGTAACCGTCTTGACAATAGACGGAATGTAGTGATGATAGCTTCCTGCACCGCGAAAAATCGACGAATATTTCGTGTTTTTCTGTGCAAGTCCTTCCATGATTTCGCGGACTTCCAGCTCACTCTTTCCACGTTCCAAATGCAGCTCGGACACGCGCATGTCTTTCGGAATCGCTGCAAACAGTGGTTTAACAGAGAAAAGCCCCATCTCCTGCAGCATTTCCTCGCGCTGCTCTATTGTGTTCGGGACATAGCTTCCCATGATTATCCCTCCTCAGCACAAACAGCTTCGTAATCGGCAGCTTCTAACAGTTTTTCGGTCTCCGTGACATCTTCTACGCGAATCAGCCATGCTTCGTATGGTGCTTCGTTGATCTTTTCCGGCGCGTCGAGCAGTTCCTCATTGATTTCCGCTACTGTTCCGCTGACCGGACAATAGACGTCAGATACCGCCTTGACAGACTCTACATCGCCCAATGCTTCGCCCATCGTTACGTCGTCACCGACTTCCGGCAGATTGACAAATACCAAGCTGCCCAGTGCATCCTGTGCAAAATCAGTCAGACCGATTTCTACCAGTCCGCCGTCCAGTCCCTTTACCCATTCATGTGTCTTGCTGTACTTCAGTTCCTTCGGTGTAGCCATTGTTCGTTCCTCCGTATAAAAAATTTTTTAAGAATGCTTGTAAAATGGCAGTGCAACAACCTCGGCTGCGACCTTTCTCTTGCGCACAAGAACCTCCACAGTGTCACCGATCTGTACCGATCCATTTTCTACTAATGCCATCGCATAAGAGCCATTGAGATATGCGCAGAACGTGCCGGATGTCGTCGTTCCGATTTTCTTTTCTCCCATATAGACATCCTGATGTTCACGAATAATGCCGCGTCCGATTGCCTTCAGGCCAATGCGCATACGCGCCGGTGTTTCCAGCCGTTCCATTGCTTCCTTGCCGATAAATTCCTGCTTGTTCATCTTGACACAGAACTTCAAATCGGTTTCCAGCGGTGTGACGGTATCATCCATCTCGTGACCGTACAACGGCATGGCAGCCTCCAGACGAAGAGTATCTCTTGCGCCCAGTCCGCATGGAATTAAGCCATATTCTTTTCCTGCTTCCATCAGGGTGTTCCACAGTTTTGCAGCCTGTTCAGCCGAACAATACAGTTCATAGCCAAGTTCTCCGGTATATCCGGTCTGTGAGAGCAAACAAGAAATTTCATTGATGGAAACATCAGGTATAAAGGAATAATACTTTACAGGAATTTCGCCTTTTTCTACGAGCTTTTGTAAGATTTCTGTAGACTTTGGTCCCTGCAAAGCAAGCTGTGCTACCTGACCCGAAATGTTTTCCATTTCGGTATTTGGCAACAAATTGGTGCGAATGTGCGCATCGTCCTTTTCGCAGTTTGCCGCATTGACAACGATCAGATATTCTTCCTCCCCTGTCCGGTAGATAATCAGATCATCCACGACACCGCCGTTCTCATTGCACATGGTAGAATAGCGAACCCGACCGATCTGTAAACTGGTGTAATCATTGGTCATGAGGTGATTGATGCTTGCCAGTGCACCGGAACCCTTCAGGACAATTTCTCCCATATGGGAAACATCGAACAGACCGCAGGCCGTGCGGACTGCCATGTGTTCCTTCAAAATTCCCGTGCCGTACTCGACCGGAAGCAGATAACCGGCAAACGGTACTATCTTGCCGCCTGCGGCAACATGCGTGTCATAAAGTGGAGTTTTTAATTCCATGATGCAACCATCCTTTCTGAATCGGAGCAAAAATATAAAATAAAGATTTTTTAACTGAATTATAGCTTTTCTATTGCGTGAACCGCTTTTGTTCTGCGCTTCTGTGTGTGTTTCGTCTGCTTAGCTGCAATCTTTTCCTTCTGAAAATCTTCCATATCCTTCACAAGTGGCCCGATCAGCAGCCACATACAAATAGCATTCGGGATAATCATCAGAGCATTTAATACATCTGAAATATTCCACGCCAGATCAAATGCTGTGATACATCCAAGAAAAGCAACAACGGAAAATAAAACACGATAAATCATCGTCATCTTCGTGGAAGAAGTCAAATATTCCAGAGCCTTTTCTCCGTAATATTCCCAACCAAGAATGGTGGAAAAGGCAAACAGTGCAAGTGATGCTGCGACTAACCATGCACCAACCGGCCCAATGGTTGTCTCAAAGGCTGCGATGGTCAAATTGGCACCCGTCAGAACAACTTCGCCGTTGACAATTGCCTGCTCCATCACGCCGGAAGTCAAAATAGCCAGTCCGGTAATCGAGCATACGATAAACGTATCCCAGAATGTGCCCGTTCCGCTGATATAGCCCTGACGTACATGATGATCTGTTGTTGCAGCAGCTGCTGTAAATGCCGCAGAACCCATACCGGCTTCGTTGGAAAAACATCCGCGCGCCACGCCCTTGCTCATCGCCTGCATCATAGAGGCGACAACGCTTCCGGCGATACCGCCGCCGACTGCCTTGACGGAAAATGCCATGCGAAACATCGTAACCAATGCTGCCGGAACAGCTGTAATATGCGCCAGAACGACAATCAATGCGCTGACGAAATACAGAACTGCCATAATCGGCACCAGGAAAGAGGATACCTTGGAAATGGTTTTTAAACCGCCGAGAACAATCGAAAATGTAGCGACACCGACGATAATGCCGACAACAACCATTGGCGCGCCGCAGACAGAATGGAATGCTGCCGCAATGGAATTTCCCTGTGTCAGGTTGCCGATGCCAAACGAAGCGCCGACAGCGAATGCTGCAAACAAAACTGCCAGAATCTTTGCCGGCTTTACCGCTTTCTTTCCGTATACTTCGGGAATACCGCGCTCCATAGATACCATGGAGCCGCCGAGAACTTCCCCCTTTTCGTTGTATATGCGATATTTTGCTGCCAGCGCACACTCTGTAAACTTAGAAGTGATACCAAATCCGGCAGAAATCCACATCCAAACCAGTGCACCCGGGCCGCCTGCTACCAGAGCAGAGGCAACACCAGCAATATTGCCCGTGCCGATGGTTGCCGCCAACGCTGTGCACAGAGAAGCGAACGGTGATACATCGCCGGAACCACCATCTGTCTGACGAGCTTCTTTTGACAACGTAGCGTGAATGGAAAAGGGTAAATTGCGCCAAACCAAAAACTTGGTTCGCAGCGTGAGATATACGCCTGTTCCCACCAGAATAACCAACATGACAGGTCCCCACACGGCTCCGTCTATTCGTGCGATGAGATTGGAAAAAGCTTCTAACATATTCGTTCTCCTTCGTGATGTTTTTTCCGGCAAATGGTGCCGGGTGCCAAATCTATCATCAACTGCTGCCGCAGAAAAATGAGCGGGATGTTATCTATTTCGGCAACAAAAGCGAGAGTCGTTTTCTCGCCTTTGAAAAAACATATGGAACGTTCGCTTTTACCCAAAAGTGTAATAAATGGTAATACACTTCGCAAAAATAAGATAAAAAAATGAGGCTCGACACGTTTTTGTGTCAAGCCCCGTTGCTCTACGCCATGCATTATAGCGAAGATTTCTTTGCTTTGTAAATAGACAATATCCATAAACAATTTAAATATTTTTACGTTTTTCATGTACATCATGCAAAAATATTGGTTTTTCTATGAATTTTGCTTTATTTTTTCTTGCAATTTTATTTTGTTCGTGCTAAAGTGAAATCAAACAGATACCGCGTCAGGTATCATGCATAAAAGCGAAACGCTGGACGAAGAAAACGGGAGAGCCTGCAACCATGCAGCGCCGAAGGGGCACAAAACTCTCAGGCAAACGGGACCGTTTTTGGACAGCACTCTGGAAAGTCAATGGAGACACCGAAGAAGCAATTTCTCCATTGAGAAAGAATCTTTCAGGTTCATGAACAGAGACACATACACTTGAGCATATCAGGTGCATGTGTCTCTGTTTTTTCATTTTTATTCAAACGTTATGGAGGTATTCACATGTACAGCGAAATGATTGATTCCATTGGTATGATTTCTACCGTTGATCCCGAGCTTGGCGGCTTCATGCAGGAAGAATTGGGACGTCAGCGCGAAAATATCGAGCTGATTGCCAGCGAAAACATCGTCTCCCCTGCCGTTATGGCTGCGATGGGCAGCGTATTGACCAACAAATATGCCGAAGGTCTTCCGGGCAAGCGATACTATGGCGGCTGTCAGTTTGTCGACAAGGTGGAAACGCTGGCTATTCAGCGTGCCTGCAAGCTGTTTGGTGCAAAGTACGCCAATGTTCAGCCGCATTCCGGTGCGCAGGCCAATCTCGCTGTATATTTTGCTCTGTTAAATCTTGGCGATACTGTGATGGGCATGGATTTGTCGCAGGGTGGTCATCTGAGCCACGGCTCTCCGGTCAATATGTCCGGTAAAAATTATCATTTTGTCTCGTATGGTGTCAATAGCGACGGATTGATCGACTACAAGGAATTGGAAAAGGCCGTAAAAAAGCATCGTCCGAAGCTGATCGTCGCCGGTGCTTCTGCGTATCCGCGCGCCATTGATTTTGAAAAGATGGCAGAAATTGCCCACGGATATGGCGCTTATCTCATGGTAGACATGGCGCACATTGCCGGTCTGGTTGCCGCCGGACAGCATCAGAATCCGGTTCCTTATGCGGATGTCGTCACAATAACAACGCACAAGACTCTGCGCGGCCCACGCGGCGGCTTGATTTTGACCAACAATGCGATTCTGGCAAAGCGCATCAATTCCGCAGTATTTCCGGGTACGCAGGGCGGCCCGCTGGAGCATGTGATTGCAGCAAAGGCGGTATGCTTCGGAGAGGCACTCAAGCCGGAGTTCCAGACATATGCGCGCCGCATCGTTGAAAACGCAAAGGCTCTGGCGGAGCAGTTACAGGCACGAGGCGTCAAGCTGGTTTCCGGCGGCACGGACAATCATCTGCTGCTCGTAGATTTAACCGATGAATCTTGCACCGGCAAGGACTTGGAAGCACGTCTGGATTCTGTCCATATTACAGCAAACAAAAACACCGTACCGGGCGAAAAGCGCAGTCCCTTTATTACATCCGGTGTCCGGTTGGGTACGCCAGCTGTCACAACGCGCGGTATGGGTGTTGCTGAGATGAAGATTATTGCAGACTGTATTGCCGATTGTATCTTTGATTATGAGGCGAAGAAAGACGAGGTCTCCGCTCGCGTTTTGGCACTGACCAAGCAGTTCCCGCTGTATGAATAAGCTGTATACATTATAATGTATATATAGTACAAGCAGGCAGAGACA
Source organism: bacterium (assembly GCA_963601915.1). Classification (GTDB taxonomy): domain Bacteria; phylum Bacillota; class Clostridia; order Oscillospirales; family Butyricicoccaceae; genus Butyricicoccus_A. Next base: position 35,660 of record CAVCGL010000012.1, read on the forward strand.
TTTGTCTCTGCCTGCCTTTTATCTTGCTTGTTTAGGTTTGCCTAACTGGTACTTCACGGCGAGAAATACAACAAGAAGGCACAAAATTCCGCCATATATGATCCAGTAGTCTAACATAAAACCATCCGACAATCGATTTGGGCGGAACAATAATGGAATCACGCTCTCTGCCATTGGCGCAGATACGCCGATATATGCTACTCCCACACCCATGTTGATGATAGGCGATCCGAATAGCTGCAAGGATGCTGCAAAAAGGATTGCCGTACACACCAGTTGAAACACTAAGATGCCGGGAATATACGAAAAATGCGGCAGAGATACATACATCCAAATGTATAACGGCAAATAAATCAGTTGCTGTATAAACAACAGAAGCAATGTCGCAGAAGTTATCGGATGACGCAGGGACTGCAAGACCTCTTTCGTACCGGATTGATAGACCGGCAGAAAAAATTGAAACAGTGACCATAGCAGCAGCAACGGCAAAAACAGCTGATCGGTTTTAAAAATTTCTCTGGAGGCCGACATCTCTCCCCACGTTTGCAAATAATGCATCTGATACGGCAGCAAAAACAGATATACCAACGCAGCAGAGATTCCCTGCCGCACCAATATCTGCCGCTTCGGATACACAAGCAGAGAAAAAATTCGTCTCATATGGATTTCTCCTTTGCGAGTAAGTACAGATACCCATCTTCCAGCTGAGGAATGACTGGCTGAGCCAGAACGCCTTCCGGCAGCTGTTCTTCCAAAGAAAGAACCTTTAGCCAGCGTTTCCCGTCTCGATCTTCCACATGACCGATTTGCTTAAACGCCCGAAAATGTTTGCTGTAATCCTGCTCGGACAGCTTCCATACATGCTGCTGTGCGAACTGCGTTAATTGTTCCACTTCTCCGGAATAAATCACCTTTCCCTTGTCCAGAACGATGGTTTGCAAGCAGGTTGACGCAATATCTTCTGCAATATGGCTGGAAATCATCATAGGACAGGTGCCGCGCAGCTGCAGCAGCACATCTTTTAACCGCGCCCGTTCTTCGATGTCCAAACCGACTGTCGGTTCGTCCAGTAAAATCAAATCCGGCTTGCCCAAAATTGCCTGTGCGATTCCCAAACGCCGTACCATGCCGCCGGACAATTTTCCGCACTTTTTATCCTTTTCATCGGTCAGATTGGTAAGCTCCAACGCGCGGTCAACCTCTTCTTCCCAGTTGATGCTGTCATGCTTGCGCTGCTTGAGCTTCGCAAAGTACAAGAGCTGTTCGCGAGCAGTTAAGGAACGAAAAGCACCGAATTTCTGCGGCAGATACCCGATAGACAATTCTTTTTCTCTGCCATCTCTGGTAATGGTACCGCTGTTCGACGAAATCAGTCGCGTCATGATACGAAACAGCGTAGTTTTGCCCGCTCCGTTCGGGCCTAAAAGGCCGTATGTCGAGCAGTCCAATGCAAAGGACACCTGATCCAATACTGTTGCTTTTCCGTATTTTTTGGTAATTCCATCAATTCGCACCATACTTTCGGTTCATCTCCTTTACAAATGCATCGTCGTTGCTCTCGTCATGGTCGGAAAATGCGTATTTTGCCAAATCCTTTACCAACTCAGGCCCACGATCTACTTCATGCGCCGCCAAGATGAGGGAAATGATCTGTAGGTCTGTTTTAGAGTAATTTACCTGCTCTATATCCGAGGTATCTCCATAAAGCGCATACCAGTAATCCCAAGTATCCTCCGGAGACTCATCGAATCCAAATCCGGCTCCTAGACTGGTTGCCAAATTGCAAGTGCCACTTTTTTTCAATAAAATATTATCTGTAAGATCTCGAAACATGCAGTCGGGTGTATTGCCGTAAAGAATATAGTCTGAGAAGATGGCAATATGATTATTTTGCGTTGTACGACTCATATCATAAGATGTTGTAATCATCTTTTTGTTGTCAATCAACGATTTGTCAATTCCATACACATCAAATGCCGTATATACTCTTTGATAAAATTGTTTGTACTGAGCAATGTAGTCATTATCGGTCGGATAGCCGTTATCAAAGAGCACGATATTCACCAAAGGAGATTCATCTATTTTTTTGATATACCCACCGATCAATGTGATGCTATCGCTAGTCCCGCGATATGTGTTTTCATCAACTTGTTCCAGATTTGTCACATAATTAAACGGTGCATCGACTTTCAGTTCAATATTTGCCTGTTCAATGCGATTATAAGTGTTATATCCATAGATTATCGCTGCTGTTTCCGGACTGTTTTTCAACCAAACGGTATGTTCTCCTGCCATCGGATACCACGGCAGCCATCCGGGCAGCATAGCACCATTTCGATTGCTGTAGTAAATATCGTGATAGCCTGTATATTCCATAGAAATAGCAAGCTGCGTGACCGGCTGCGCGGTATGAATGGTAATATAGTCTCCGTCTACAGACCAATCCAGCGGTGTGCCATCTGCACATTGCAAATTTTTGACTGTATATCCACGATATAAAGTCAAAACAAACGCATCCATCTGTTTTTGCGCTTGCAGCTGCATCATGCCGGAAACCTGTAATTGCCGATTGCAGGTCACTTGCAGTTGATAGTCCTTAATCGTATACCCAATATTCTTTAATTTTTCTGCTTGTGAAACTGCGGTCTCACTTGTGCTCGTTGCTTTTCTTCCGTAAGTGTATTCATCCGAAAGGAGTCTACTATTAAAATGATAGGTGCTTGCCGGCAAGCTGGTATAAACCAAAAACAGAACACTGACTGCCAGCGATATGACGGATATTGCTCTCTTCTTTTTATGGGTATTCCAAAATAGCAATCCGAGAAACAAAAAGATCCAGAAAAACTGCGAGGCAAATCGTGTCCGTTCAGTCTGTAATCCAATTTGAGTATTCTCTTCCCAAGAAGAACTTTCATAGAAAAAGCCAAATACGTGTCGAACGGCATAGAGAATCCGCTCTACGATACTGTTGGGCTTGTCTCCATTGACAAGAATTTCTGACAGAGGGCTGACCAGAACCAAAAAGATAATCAGACCGGTAACGCCTCGAATCTGGTTGTTCCAGCAAGCAAAAAAGCTCGCCGCCAATAAGCACACAAGAAGAGGCAGGAAAATATTGCAGATATACATGGTGAACAGCGCCGGAAACAGGTCGGCAAAATGCTCCATCGTCCGAAATGCAAACCAGTATAAAGCCAGCATCAATAGCTGTAAAACAACTGCACCGGCAATAAAATATTTGATGCAAAACCGTTGATAATATTTTCCACCCTTATACGCTGCAATGGTCTCATCGACATCTCGTGTATGTGAATCCGCCAAACACAAATACGCAAAAATTGTCAGTGCAATGCAAATGTATACCCAGTACCTAACGAGTAAAAAGATGGCGTACATAGATGCATATGTACTAACTCTATCTTCTGTAGCAAGAAAAATACACACTTGTGAGACAATCAATGACAAAAGAGAGCCTACAGCGAACAGAATAAAAAATGGTTTGCGGAATACTTCTTTCATTTGAATCTGATGCATAGAATCCCTCTCTTCCAAAATAATTACCAAAAACGCAATGTTTAACCAGTGTTTTTTTGTTGATTTCATAGTAACACGTTTTGTTTTTATTTGTCAACTGCTATTTTCTATTTTATGCGATATTGATGTTCTATATCATTTAAAAACTTATTCCCAAAAACTGGATATAGTGGTATCATTTTACTTGCGTGAATCATCAAATCGCGCTATACTAAAAGAAAAAGGTGGATTGATTTGCATGATGTACACCACGCTGTACACGTCTCCTCTGGGAACCATGCTATTGGCGGCTGATGCTACCGGTTTAACCGGCGCTTGGTTTGAAGGGCAAAAGTACTTTGCGTGCTCTCTTGATACAGAACACCAAGAACGAGAAACGCCTGTTTTGACAGATACAAAGCACTGGTTGGATCTTTATTTTCGCGGGATGCAACCGGATTTTCTGCCGCCATTGCACCCGGTTGGATCTGCGTTTCGACAGTCTGTCTGGGAGATTCTATTACAGCTTCCCTACGGGCATACAACCACGTATGGAGAAATTGCACAACAAATTGCCCGAAAGCAAGGGATTTCCCATATGTCTGCGCAGGCGGTCGGCGGTGCTGTCGGGCATAACCCGATTTCTATTCTCATCCCCTGCCATCGTGTCGTAGGCACAAACGGAAGTCTGACGGGCTATGCGGGTGGAATAGAGAAAAAAATCCAGCTGTTAACGCTGGAAAAATGTGATATGCATTCGTTTACCATACCAAAATAGTAAAGCTCTGACTGTTTGTTTTATCCCAGACAGTCAGAGCTTTTCGTTATTTGATAGTAAGAAAGATTCTTGAAATTTCTATCGTTGCGATTTTTAATATAACGCCGCTGGACATCACGTAAAACCAAATCTGGCGTGCGTACTGAGATTTGAAAAACAGCGTCGCAATCGCTCCAATAAGAATAAGCAGTGCGCCAACGCAACCGATAACCGTCGGGACGCTAATCAAAGGGAAGATTCCCGGTGCACAGCTGCCATCAATCGCACATTGAATGGTTTTGTCCAATCCGTCGCGTGCTGCCGCAAAACAACAGACAACCAAACCATAGATCAATAAAAAAGCACTTTTTCGTCCCCAACAGGAAATATCGACTCGATGGAATACACAATATCCGATAAATCCCAACAAGAAAATCATCATCAGTGTCGTTATCGTAGTAACTGTATTTCCAAAGTATACTTTCATACGGAATCGCCGACTTTCTGTTTTTCATACCAATCCAGCACTGCTTGCAGATTTTCTATGCATACGCGATTGCCGCCATGCAGCATCATGTCCAGCATATCATCCTCTTCCGGTGTGCGATCTGTTTTTTCCGAAAGACCTTTTCCGGCGAACTTGACCATCATCTGCATCATGAACCGGTACACACCATGCAGTTTTTCTACATCAAAATTTCCCTGCAAGGTAAACAGCGGAATCTGTTCCGGAATTTCATTCTTTTTGCGCACGACATCGGTTTGTGTTCCCGTCTGTCCCATGCCGACAGCACAGACCGCACAGATATGATACCGTTTTGCGGCGTCCGCATAACCTTTCACGGTGCTCGCCATAATCCATCCCAGATATACAATTTCTGCGCCAGCGGAAAGCGTTCTTTTCGCTTCCGTCAACGAATATACTGGCAGTTCTGTTTTTTGCGCCAGCAGTTTGGCGTATTGTTCTGTACTTCCCGCATTGGTCGTGTAAACAATCGCTTTCATGAATTTACCCTCCTTATGAACCGGTCAATATGCATTTCCAACATAGAAATGACAGTTTCTTTGTGCTCTGCCGCATCATAGACACTGTACAATAAATACATCGGGCCGTAAAATTCTAACGCCATTTGCATCGCAGCGGCATCAGAATCCGTCAATTTTCTAAAAATCGCTGCCATATACTCCAATGGTCCTGAGGCAAGATATTTGTGGTATAATTTTGCCATTTCCGGATCACGATATTGTTCCAGGGTCAGCATTTTCCGAAATTGAGAGGAAAACGGTTCCTCTGTCCAGTGGCGAAACTGTGCGATGCTGTATGTGCGAATTTTTTCTGTCGGTGTATGCACGTACTCTTCTGCGAATCCGTCCGCTTCGTTTTCCGGCATTCCGTATGCCTGTGCACGTTCTAAATCCAAATCGTTCATTTTCTGAATGATTTGATCTAAGATTTCCTGTTTGCTGGCAAAATGCTTGTATAATGCGCCTTTGGTAATGCTCAGCTGCTTGGCAATATCACTCATGGATGTTCCCAGGTATCCATTCTGTGCAAATAGTTCCAGCGCAGCATGGACGATCCGCGTTTTGGTATCCCTCGCCATACTTTACCCCTCCTTCTCAAAAAAGTAACCGTTCGGTTACTTATATTATACTGAGCGGATTTGCACTTGTCAACAAAAAGTTTATTTATATTTTTTAGAACAATAATGGAAATATATTCCTTCTATTTATCGGTTTTCATTATTTTTTTACTTATTTATCTTTAGGCTACATTGCAAATCACGAACGGATCTGATATGATAGTAATCGCAAGGAGGTAATCCGTATATGATTATTACGATTGCGAGACAAAGCGGTTGCAGCGGCAAGCAAGTGGGTCAGCTCTTAGCTGAGCACTATCACATTCCGCTGTACGATAAAGACGCACTGATTGATATGGCGCAAAAGAACGGACTGTATGAGAGCATTCCAAATTTCTTCAGCGAAACGCCAGTGAACAGTCTGCTCTATTCTATTGCGGCAGGTTATGGAGAATATGATGCATTGCAAGTCCCTGTACATGCACTGCAAAATCTGATTGGAGAGCAAGACTGTATTGTCATTGGACGCTGCAGCAACTATGCATTTCAAGATCGTCCTGACAGTGTGCGTATTTTCCTTTCCGCTGATTATGATATTCGTGTGCAAAATCTGGAAAACTGGAAGAAACTTTCTAAGCGCAAGGCAGAACGCCTGCTCGCAGAAACCGATAACAATCGAAAGGAATTCCACAAGTATTACACGAATCAAGTTTGGGGACAGGCCGAATACTATGATCTGTGCCTGAATATCAGCAGTCTGGGTGTGGAAGGTACGGCTCGTGTCATTGAAGCATACATTGAAGAAAAACAACGGCAAAAATAAACCATAAAAATATCCCGCTGAGAAGAGGTAACAATTACTCTTTCCCGGCGGGATATTTGTATTCTCAGAGCTTCAAGTTCAATCCTGCAAGAATATGTTTCAGCGTATCCGCAGATTGTTTCAAGTTTTCTTGTTCCGTCTCACTCAGTTTGATAGGAATGTGTGTTTCCATTCCCTCTGCACTGAGAATCGTCGGCATACTTAAACACACATCTTCTATGCCAAAATCTCCGTGCATATTTGTCGAAATCGGTAAAATAGATTTTTCATCACGAATCATGCACTCGCAAATCCGGCGAACCGACATGGCAATACCATAATATGTCGCGTCTTTCTTTGCAATAATATCATACGCACTGTTTTTGACTTTCTCTGCGATTTCCTGCTTGTCCATATCCGGATGCATGTGCCCACGCATTTCTAAGAATTGATCCAATGGCACACCGGAAATATTGGTACTGCTCCATGCGACAATTTCACTGTCTCCATGCTCACCGATGATAAAGGAATGAATATTGCGGCTGTCTACATCCAATTGCTGACTCAATGCATATTTCAGACGGGCGGTATCTAACACAGTACCCGAACCAATCACACGATGTTCCGGCAAGCCGCTGAGTTTCTGTGCAACATACGTCAAAATATCTACTGGATTAGAGACGACAAGCAATATGCCTTCATAGTTTCTTCGCGTAATTTCTGAAAGAATGTCTTTATAAATGGCAACATTCTTTTGTACCAAATCCAACCGCGTTTCATTCGGCTTTTGATTGGCACCAGCTGTTATAATAATCATCGAACAATCCGCAATGTCATCATAACCTCCGGCATAAATATCCATCTCACCGGCAAACGGAATGCCATGTCCAATGTCCTCCGCTTCTCCCACAGCTTTATCGTGATTGGCATCCAGCAGCACTAGCTCAGAAAACAACTTGCTTTGCATCAATGTAAAGGCAGTGGCTGCACCGACAAAGCCGCAGCCAATAATCGCTGCTTTTTTCGGATTATTTTTCATGCTGTTTCCCTCCTACAGACAAAACCATTTCCTATTTCACAGTTTTCCCCATTCACAGAGCAAGTATACTGGCGCCCACGCGCAATTTTATGAACAAAAATAAATTTTTGTTCTGTTAAATGGCAAGAAAGCATTGAGCTTATGTAAAAAACACGGTATAATACTAGTATTCTATGTTGAGGTGTTTTTTTATGAACCATTATCACGAATCCCCACAGGTTTTAAACGACTTTTTGTCGTATATACAGACAATCAAAGGCTCTTCTCCTAAGACTGTCAAAGAATATTATCTGGATCTTCGGATGTTCTTTCGATACATCAAGCAAAAGCGCGGTGAAGTCGATGATCTTCCCTTTGATGAAATTCCGATTAAAGACATTGATATTGCATATATCAAAACAATCACTCTGTCTGATGCATATGATTTTCTCATGTATACCGTGCAGGATCGTCCCAAGCACATGAATTCCGATAACAGTGAAATTGGCTTGATGGCAGCCTCTCGTGCACGAAAGGTCTCTGCTTTGCGCTCTTTTTTCAAATATTTGACGGATAAAGCACATTTGCTTGACCATAACCCGATTCAGAACTTGGAATACCCTTCTGTCCGCCGCTCTCTTCCGAAATATCTGAGCATGGAAGAAAGTGTGGCTCTGCTGGAATCGGTAGACGGACCATTTCAGGAGCGGGATTATTGTATTTTAATGCTGTTTCTCAACTGCGGTCTGCGTGTTTCCGAGTTGTGCGGACTCAATATCTCTGATATTAAAGAAAATCAAATTCGTGTCCTTGGAAAAGGTAACAAAGAGCGCATGTTATACTTAAATGACGCCTGCATTGATGCCATCAATGCCTATCTGCCGCACAGATTGCAGCCAAATTCCGACGCAGGAAATGCCGGCGCGCTGTTCATCAGCAAAAAGCGCAATCGTATCCGCAAGACTTCTGTAGAAGCATTGGTGAAAAAATATATCGCCAAAGCCGGATTGGACCCAACAAAATATTCCGCACATAAGCTGCGCCATACCGCTGCAACACTGATGTATAAAAATGGTACGGATATTCGGACGCTGCAAGATGTTTTAGGCCACGACAGCATCAATACAACGATGATTTACACGCATATCAATGACGCCAATATGCGAGACGCTGCAAAAAACAATCCGCTCGCCTCATTTAAGCGGAAAAATAACGAAGAGTAAAGAACGCTCCCTTCGTAACATTCCCATCCCGCATGTCAAAAAAGTCAGCTGGTAAAGACCAGCTGACTTTTTGTTTCTCTTTATACTGTTATTTTTATCGATTATACTCGATAAAAATAAAAAATATATCATCTTATCGAGTATAGTCTTTGTTTTTATCTCTTTCTCCCCTCAAACAGCTTAATAATAATGATAATTGAAGCATACAAAACCCCGGCAACCGCCCAAATAAACCAGCTATACCGTGGCTGCCCATTGCCGTTTGGGCCAAAGGTGTAAAACAAGAAAACTGCCGTTACAGCTAACCAGTACGCTGCACTGACCGAGCCGACAATACTCTTTTTCGCCTGCTCCTTCTTTTCTCTAGTGTATTCCCCTTCTTCCAGCAGTTTGTAAAATGCTGCCTGCCGCGTTCCACCGTAAATAAACGCAATGCAGCCCAATCCTACAAACAGTAAAACAACGCATACTGCCAAGGACGCAACTATATCCGACAATCCCAAACCGGATGTAACAAACAACGGAATGGCAGCCAAAATACACAATACCGTGCCAATCACATTTAATCGTGTGTATGTTTCTTGCCAAACTGCTTTTTGCTGAGAAACCCATATCTTTCCGTCGGAAGAAAGAGCACAGAAGTCTCGTTCTAAAAACTCAAATTTCTTGGATTTCGCACCGCAAGAAATAAAGATTGCTGTCGCAATAGCAACAAAAATCAACAATACACACAGCCCGATGCCGGCAGCCATATCTTCTGAAATTGGCAAAATACTCGTTTCACTCAACGCACTGAGACCAATCAGCAAAATGGGAGAAATAATGCATAAGAATGTCGCAATGGCAATACGCGGTGCGGCTTCAATTCGCAACGTCACATACTGTTTGGCATCTTGGAGAGACAACGCATGAACCTCTGCGCTGTCCTTTTGTGATTTCTCAACCGTTGATTCTGTGGAAGAAATCTCCTCTTTCAGCAAATAATCTGTCGTGACGTCAAATAACCGGCTCATTTGTACAATCTTTTCAATGTCCGGAATAGACTGCGCGCCTTCCCATTTGGAAACCGACTGTCTGGTAACATGTAGCTGTTGAGCAAGTTCTTCTTGCGACCAGCCCTGCTGCTTGCGCAGGGTTGTAATTTTCTCACTCAATTTCATAGCACCGCCTCCTTTAGGTAACCCTATCATACACGATTTTCCGGTTGCGCGCTAGAAAGCGAGCTGTAAAATCTGTCAACCAGCAGTTGCGATTGTGATTTTTTAAGGAATTTCGACTATTAAGTCTCGTGTTCCTATATTTTTTTATTTTTCAACTGCTTTTTCATCAGATAACTGTTTGATTTTCTGTTTTACGGTGTCATAATCTGCCACGGCGTTGATAAATTCCAGCAAAGCGTTGGCTGTCATATGTGACGGCAAATCTAAGGCTCTGAGCAACTTCTTGCGTTTTTCGTTGCTTCCCGGCACACCGGTCAATCCCCATTCGTAAAAATCCGCCTTGGTAATCTGCGGACGATCTGGCTTACTGTCCAAGCAATTCACACCAGCCTGCTGCAATGCTTGTAAGATCACGTCGTTCGGCACGCCTTCTACGCCCAATGTCCCCTCTTTAGATCCTTTCGTTTTGCGCTTTTCCTTACCGGCAATCTGCGGAATATATGCATGGCGAATTTGATTGCTCGGAATCGCACCGCGCAAATAATTGCGAATGACAAAACCCGCGCCGTCACTGTCTGTCAGAACCAAAATACCGCGTTCCGCTGCAATCCGACGAATGAGCTTCAGTTTTTCTTTATTATTAAAAATAGCAAATCCGCCCGTCTCAATGACAACAGTGTCTACCAGCTGTTTGATTTTATTGACGTCATATCTGCCTTCTACAATAATCGCTTCTTTGATGTGTATCATCGCGTATTTGATTTCCTCTCCTCAAAATTTGCTGCCAGCTGCAGCAAAAGCAGTTCCAACACCTTTTGCCGGTCAGAGCCTGCGGATTTCATCGCAACATCGCTTTCTCCGCACAGCAGGAGCGCGCGGCGCAGCCATGAAACAGAAAGCTGCGCGGCAGACTGCTGCATCTTTCGTGCATAGTACGGAGACTTGCTGCCAAGCAGTTCCATCAGTTGCTGTTCACTGCTGTGTGCTTCCAGTGCAAGGCGAGCCGCGTATAATCTCTGAATATGCCGAGCAACCGCAGCAAGCAGGACAATTGGTTCGTTCTTCTGCGAGATCAATTCATTTACCAATCCCAACGCACGGTCAAAGCGCTGCGCAGTAATGGCATCTGTCAAGTCAAATGTCACTGCATCTAAAACCTTCGTGCAGACCGCGTCAATATCACTCTTTTGAATGGACTCTGTCGCACTGTGTGCACTGGCTTTTTCGATCTCCAGCAAGAGATTGGTCATAGATGTACCGCAAATAAACAACAGATAATCACAGGTATTGTTGTCAATCTGTTTTCCTGCCGCGCGGGCATGTCGCTTAACCCACGGAATCAAATCATGCCGTTCTAAATGAGAAAAATCGGCAATGCAGCCCGTTTTTGTCATCGTAGTATATAATTTAGTTCGCTTATCCGGCTTTAACTCGATGGTATCATAGTAGAAAACCAAGCAAACATAGTCCGGCAGATCACTGATAATCTGGATCAATTGCTCTTTGAGTGCAGCATTCGGCTTAAAGATATCCAAATCGCGCACCACAATCATGCGGCGCTCCGCCATCATCGGAAAGCTGTCTATGGTATCACTTAAATCCTCTATTTTCAAAGAAGCGCCTTCAAATACTGTGTAATTGAAATCTCGAAACGTTTCATCTACCACTTCTTTTTCCAGCTGCGCCAAATAATGCTGTTTGAGATAGGCTTCTTCTCCGCCGATGAGATACAGTGAACCCACTGTATGATTTTTCAAGTCCTGTTTGAGCAGTTGGGTTCCATCTGTTTTGTTGGATTTTTTTGTTTTAGGCGGCATGTCTCTCACTCCTCTTCCCGCACGGTTTTCCATGTTATATCACCGACAGCATACGGATTGCTGGCCGGAACGCCGTCATAGGACTCTTTGCTTTTCCATCCGTTTTCTATAATCAGCTGTTTGGGTGTTATGCGCTGCAATAGGATGTGCATCTTGTCTGTGTCTTCGATAAAGCTGCCAGATACCAGCAATGTATCACAGGACAGTGTATCATTTTCGGTCAAATCCAGCAGCATTTTCTGCGTGAACGCCCGTACCGTTACGATATTTTGATCTTCCGATTGCATCCGCACCATCAATTTACGCTCTGTGCGTCCCAAAATAGACAATCCCAGTGACGGATCGCCGACAATCATCTCTTGCTGCGGTGCTGTCTTATCATACGGAATATTCGTTTCTTTTAGCACACGGATAAAATCCGGATAGACGGCATTGTTTTCCCGATTTTTGGCCGGTAAAATCACTTGGTCAACCGGAATCTCTTGCAATAACTCCGCAGCATTTCGTGCAGCAGATTTGTCTATGGAAGTCAGAATAAAAACATCAATGTCCTTTTGATTATTCCAATCCATGTATTGTTTGATGTCTTCAACGACATCATGATACCCTGTGCAGCTGCAATCAATCAGTGCCAATTCATCTCGGCAGGATACCAGAATTGCCTGCCCGTTTCCCTCAGATAATACCGTCACCTTCCAATCGTCCCATGCGGCATTGCTGCGAGAGAAACTGACTCCTATGAGCACGATAATTAACATTGTCAGAACGACTGCACGAATGCGTTTGCTCGCCAGCCATAAAAGCAGGGCTGTGAGCAGGCTGACAAACACAGATAAAAGAAAATCTGTTGTATTCTCACAGTATAACACACCAAACGGGATTTCGGCAAAGAAATCGCTGACAGCCAATACATAATTGGTCAGCCACGCTGCTGGTGTCAGCAGAATTTGCGCCAATGTTGCAGAACCGATACCGAGGATTCCTCCGAGAAACAACAGCGGAAAAATCAAGGAAATCGCCCAGAGTGCTAACAGGTTGGAAAAAATCGAAAAAACAGATACATATCCAAAATGATACAGCAAAAACGGTACTGTGAATACAGAGGAGGCAATGGAGCAGCCGACACTCGCCATCACACCACGCTGTTTGCGTTTCGGAGCAAAGCACAAAATGCCCAAAGTCGCTGCAAAGGACAACTGCAAACTCACGGACAGCAAGGCATCCGGCAAACGAAGTAAAATCAACAGCAGAGCGAGAAACAGCGCAATCATGCTGTCTTTTTCTTTGCGAAACGCATAGGCAATCAAAATGAATCCATACATGATGCAAGCACGGGTGACTGACGGTGACCAGCCAACCATGAGATAAAACGCAAGCAAGACCGGAATACCAAGATACGTACCAATCCTTCTGCCAAAGAAAAAGAGCAGCATAGACAGTAAAAATCCCACATGTAAGCCGGACAGTGCAATGACATGTGCAAGACCTGCGCGGCGCAAATGATCGGTATCTGTAGTCGTAAGATGTGTGCGGTCTCCAGTTGCCAGCGCACACCAAAAAGCGGATTGCCGGTCGTTTCCCTGCTGTGCATAGACATCCCGTAATCTTTGGGCAAAGGCTTTGGGATAATAGCTCAGATGTCGATGTTTTGGCGATGTCACAACGACACCAAATTCTTCATCGACACTTGCCAGAATCGCATATCCTTGTGCGCGATAATACGAGGCACGGTCAAAACCTTCCGTCTGATTTGGAATATAAAAGGAAACGGTGGCTGTCAGTTCATCGCCCGGTTTGATCTGCTGTTTTGTTTTGGGCAGGTATACCAGCGTCCGAAAATTGAGTGGGCAGCCAACGCGAGAGCCAATGACACGAATTTCCACACGCTGATTGGTGTCATACTGCGTCGGAAAATCCGTTACTTCTACAACCATGGATTTGCTGGTATCTGCCAAAGCGATACAGGGTGCCTGAAACACGGCATGATATGCCTGGGTATAACACAGTCCGCACAACACTCCAGCTATCAATACGCAAATGGGACGAATTTTTTGTATTTTCCATCCAATTCCGGCAGCAACGGCGATAATACATATAGCCAATACCCAAGGAACATGCGCGGCACACAGAGCTGATGCCACACCGACGGCAAACGCGGCCACAAACCAAATCCAAGGACGTTTCATCTCTCCATGCCTCCCTTTTTCTATGCTCAGATATAGAAACTGAGGTGGCGCTCCTTGCGAAACACCACCTCAGTTGTGTCAGTACAATGTATGCATTAGCCTGGAGGCCATGTCATATCACGGCCGGACAGAACATGGAAATGCAGGTGGAATACACTCTGCTGCGCCTGTTCTCCAATATTGGAGACAATGCGGAAACTTTCAATGCCCTTTTCCTTTGTGATTTTTGCAATCGCTTCAAAGCACTTTGCGACAACCATGCTGTTTTCCGGTGTCACTGCGGCAGCAGATGCAATATGCTGCTTCGGAATGACCAGAAAATGAGATGGTGCCGCCGGAGCAATATCATTGAATGCATAGCAGTATTCGTCTTCGTAGACCTTTACAGACGGAACTTCGCCGGAAATGATCTTACAAAACAGACAATCATCCATTACCAGAAACCTCCTTTATCGACTATTGACGGAAAAGAATCGTGTGATTCTTACTTAACAATACCAGCAACGACAGAAGCAACTGCCTGCAGCGCTTCGTCCAGCTTCTCCGGCTTCTTGCCGCCTGCGGAAGCAGAATCCGGACGGCCGCCGCCGCCACCGCCGCACAGCTTGGCAACTTCCTTAATGATCTTGCCAGCGTGTGCGCCAGCCTTGATGGCATCCTTGCCAGCTACGCACAACAGCTGAATCTTGCTCTCACCGGTAACGGTTGCCAGAACAGCTACGCCGTTTGCATTGCGCTCCTTGAGAATATCGCCGATAGAGCGCATAACCTCTGGCGTGTCATCCAGCTTGGCAGCGATAACAGAAACGCCGTTGACATCCTGGGCAGCACCCAGCAGCTCGGACAGCTTCATCTCTGCAATCTTACCGTTCAGGCTGTCTACGTTGCGGGTCAGACTGCGAACCTCTTCGACAACCTGATCTGCGCGCTGTACCAAGTCATTCGGCGTGGTCTTCAGCGCAGCTGCGGCATCGTTCAAGGTCTTCTGACGCTCTTCAACCATTTCGAGGAACTTGCGGCCGGTCAGTGCTTCGATACGGCGCACGCCAGCGGCAACAGAAGCCTCACTGGTAATCTTAAACATACCAGCCTTTGCGGTGTTGTCCAGATGGGTACCGCCGCAGAATTCGATGGAGAAATCGCCAGCGCGAACAACGCGAACGATGTCGCCGTATTTCTCACCGAACAGAGCCATAGCACCCAGCTTCTTTGCTTCTTCAATCGGCATCTCGTCTGTGCGAACGTCCAGACCAGCCAAAATCGTATTGTTTACGATGCTCTCTACCTTGGCAATCTCTTCCGGTGTCATAGCTGCGAAATGGGTAAAGTCAAAGCGAACATGGTCAGCATCTGTGTACGAACCAGCCTGCTCGACATGGCTGCCCAATACTTCGCGCAGAGCTTCCTGCAGCAGATGGGTTGCCGTATGCGAACGGCAGATTGCCTGACGGCGCTCCTTGTCAACCTTGCATACCAGGGTATCACCGCGGCTGACAACGCCGCTCTTTACGACACCGGAGTGCAGATACATACGGCCATCGCCGCTCTTCTGTACATTGGTAATCTCGATCTCGCACTCGCCATGAGACATGGTGCCGTAATCCGGTACCTGACCGCCCATTTCAGCGTAGAACGGGGTCTTATCCAGAACAACCGTTACCTTGGAACCAGCGCGAACAGCGTCTGTGCTCTCGCCCTCAGAAACCAGAGCCAGTACATTGCCTTCCGCTTCCAGCTTGGTATAGCCGCAGAACTCGGTCTTCAAAGACTTATCCAAACCCAGATCCTCGGAAGCCCAGCCCAAGTCGCCCATGCGCTTGCGGTCTTCACGAGAACGCTCCTTCTGCTCCTGAATCAGGGCGTCAAAGCCGTCACGATCTGTGCTCATACCCTGCTCTTCCAGAATTTCAATCGTCAGATCAATCGGGAAGCCATAGGTGTCATGCAGTTTGAAGGCATCAGCCGCCGGAAGTTCCTTGCTGCCTGCATTCTTTGCCTTTTCAATCATGTCATGCAGGATGGACAGGCCAGCATCGACGGTTGCGTCAAAGCGCTCTTCCTCCACCTGAATGACCTTGCGGATATATTCCTGCTTCTCAATCAGAGCCGGATATGCGCCGCCGCTCTCATGAATGACGGTGTCACATACCTTGTACAGGAACGGCTCATTGATGCCGAGCAGCTTGCCATGACGGGCAGCGCGGCGCAGCAAACGGCGCAGCACATAGCCGCGGCCTTCGTTGGACGGGATAACGCCGTCACAAATCATCATAACAGTAGAACGGATATGATCCGTGATAACACGCAGAGATACATCAGTCTTGTAGGATTCGCCGTAGGTCTTGCCGGAAATCTTGGATACATGATTGGTGATATTCTTTACCGTGTCAACGTCAAACAGAGAATCGACATCCTGCATAACAACAGCCAGACGCTCCAAGCCCATACCGGTATCGATGTTCTTCTGAATCAAATCGGTATAGTTGCCGTGGCCATCATTGTTGAACTGGGAGAATACGTTGTTCCATACCTCCATGTAACGGTCACAATCGCAGCCTACGGTACAGCCCGGCTTGCCGCAGCCATACTTCTCGCCGCGGTCGAAGTAAATCTCCGAGCACGGACCACACGGACCAGAACCATGCTCCCAGAAGTTATCTTCTTTGCCGAAACGGAAAATGCGGTCAGCCGGTACGCCGATCTTCTTATTCCAGATCTCAAATGCCTCGTCATCGTTTTCGTAGATAGACGGATACAGACGGTCTTCCGGAATCTCCATGACCTTGGTCAGGAATTCCCAGCTCCAAGTGATTGCTTCTTCTTTGAAATAATCGCCGAAGGAGAAGTTGCCCAGCATTTCGAAGAAGGTGCCGTGACGAGCGGTCTTACCTACGTTCTCGATGTCGCCGGTACGGATACATTTCTGGCAGGTCGTCACGCGGCGGCGCGGCGGCTCTTGCTCACCGGTAAAGTACGGCTTCAGCGGTGCCATGCCGGAGTTAATCAGCAGCAGAGATTTATCGCCCTGCGGGATCAACGAAAAGCTTGGCAGGCGCAGATGACCTTTTGATTCAAAGAATTCGAGAAACTTTTCACGAATCTCATTCAAACCCATGTAATGCATACATTTGCCTCCATATATGAAAATAATTAAAAACGAAATTCTTGTTATACAAACAAAAAAGCCTTCGCCCCAATAGGGGCGAAGGCTATCTAGCTCTACGCGGTACCACCCTAATTTGCCGCAGTACGGCATCTCAGTGACCCTTAACGCGGGCAGACGATCCGGTTTATCCCGAATAGCTCAGAAGCAGCTGACAGTTTTCCGCTCTGCAAGGCTTCCACCGTCCCCTGCTCTCTAAAAGGCTTCTCCACTGTCTCATTTCGTCATCGCCATGTTGGTTGTATAACAGCTTTCATTATACAGTTTTTCACCGAAATGTCAAGGGTGTTATGATTTTTTAATCGGATTTGCCGCTTTTTCCTTGCGCAGGATCGAAAACTCTGAAACCTTGAACGGAAACTTCAGATGAATGTGCATCATTGCCGAACGCGCTGCGTCCAATACCTCGCCGTTGTCGTCCGTCATATTCTCCACCTGGAACGAATAAACCGGCTTGCCCGGCTGCATCAGCTCCAGCGTATCACCGCTGAAGAAGCGGTTTTTGAGCACAAACTCTGCATTGCCGTCATCATCACAGCCAACAAACAGACCAGAGATTTCCCAATCGCGGATATACATGACATCCGGATAATACTGTCCCTTCGGATCGCGTCCGAAATAGAAGCCGGTGAAATACTCCCGATGGCTGATTTTTCCGATTTCCTCTCGAATATCCTCCGGAACCTTGAAGTCCGGCGTCGGATTTTCAAAATACGCATCAATGGCACGGCGATACGATGCCGTAATACCTGCGGTATAATACGCGGTCTTGGCGCGGCCTTCGATCTTAAACGATGTCACGCCCGCTTCAATCAGTTCCGGAATGTGGTCAATCATACACATGTCCTTGGAGTTGTACAGATATGTTCCGCGCTCGTCTTCATCAACAGGAAAATACTGTCCCGGACGCTTCTCCTCCATCAGCGCATATTTCCAGCGGCACGACTGCGCGCAGGCACCATGATTGGCATCACGGCCGGTTGTATAGTTGGAAATCAGGCAGCGACCGGAGTAGGAAATGCACATGGCACCGTGTACAAAACATTCAATTTCCACTTCCGGCGGAATATGCTCACGAATGGTTTTGATTTCTTTGAGTGTCAGCTCACGTGCTAACACAATGCGCTCCGCACCCATATCTACCCAGAACTGTGCTGCTTCGTAGTTCAGAATACTCGTCTGGGTGCTGATGTGCAGCGGCAGATTCGGCACAACGCGCTTCGCCACGCGAATAACACCCAAATCCGACACAATAATCGCATCGGCATGATAGAGGTACAGCTTTTTCAGATACTCCTCCAGCTCCGGAAATTCCGGAGATCTGGGGGAAATATTGACAGTGACATAGATTTTGACACCGCGCTCATGCGCATAAGCGATGCCCTCCTGCAATTCCTCATCAGAGAAATTGTCCGATGCTGCACGCATACCAAAATGCTTTCCAGCAAGATATACGGCATCTGCGCCGTATGCAATCGCATATTTCAGGCGCTCCATGTCGCCAGCCGGTGCTAATACTTCAGGTTTATTCATACTTTTTCTTCATCCTCAATGTATTTAATTGCCAGCTGCTTCTGCTTCCAGCTGCGCAATGTTTTTGTTGTGATCTGCCAGCGTCTTTGCGTACAAGTGCTTGGTTCCGGCATCATCTGCGACAAAGTAGTAATAGTCGGTCTGATTCGGATTGGCAGCAGCCTTGAGCGCATCCATACCCGGATTGCAGATCGGTCCTGGCGGCAGTCCCTTCGATGTATATGTATTATACGGGCTATCCGACTTCAAGTCTGCCTTCGTCAAATTTTTATGTCCCACAGCATAGACAACCGTCGTATCCATGTTTAGATACGGATACTCTGCCGCATTGTTCAAGCGGTTATGAATGACGCTGGATACATTGTACATGTCATCGGCGTTCACCGATTCTTTTTGCGTGATGGATGCAATGATAACCATATCCGAGACATCTAAGTTCTTTTCCTTGCAAATCTGTGCCAGACTCTTGCCGTCAGAGGTGCTGTTGAGCTTATTTTCAAAGTTACCCAGCATCTTATTGATGATGGTATTCGCAGAATCGCTGAGATAGAATTCATAGGTATCCGGGAACAAGTATCCCTCCAAGCGGTTGGTCTGATTGCCCAGATCATCCGGCAGGAAATCGTAATTAAACGTATCGTTCTGCATAGCAGACTGCAATTCCTGCTTCGAGCTGAGTCCGTTTTCCACCAGTGTATTGATGATGTCATTGACAGTATAGCCTTCCGGAATCGTGACAGTGACAGTGCTCTTGCTGGTCAGACGAATCTGATTGACGATCTCTCGGTAGTCCATATCCGAATTTAGTGTCCACATGCCTGGACGGAACTGAATGTCCTTGTATACCGTGCTGGTAAACAGATGGAAGAACGAGCCATAATTGATGACACCACTCTTATCCAACAGCTTAGACACCTCGCTGACCGATGCATCTTCCGGAATGGTCACCGTGATGTCTTTGTCCGGCTTGGCCAGTGCGAACAGGTCATTACACAGCAAAATGCCGCTTCCTGCCAGAACAGCAGAGATCACCAAAATCATAATCAGATACTTGATGGTTCCGCCAATGCCTTTTTTCTTCTTAGATTTCATATCTCTATCCTTTCTCGTATGTTACATCGTTTATTTGAGAACAATCCGAATGACAAAGCTGGAAATGAAAATAAAAAATCCCGGATTGACAATACAATCTCGAATCGCTGTCCATTTTGTCGAGGGATTCGGCTTCATCTTGCGCAGGTTCTTGTGCTGAATCTGAGTTTCCA
Source organism: bacterium (assembly GCA_963601915.1). Taxonomy (GTDB): domain Bacteria; phylum Bacillota; class Clostridia; order Oscillospirales; family Butyricicoccaceae; genus Butyricicoccus_A. The sequence goes on from CAVCGL010000012.1 coordinate 55,680, forward strand.
GCGAACGCAAGGTCAAATACAACATCAGCAAAAACAAAATACCGTTGATAATCGTAAAGTACTTCCAGATGCCGAAGGAGCTGTACAGATGGATCAAATAGTTGATAATGTAATAATAGCAATTGTTTATCGCATGGGCGAGAATGGCCGGCCAAATAGAATCAAACATGTAGACCAGATAGGCATACGCGCAGCCAGCGATAAACGGTCCGATAAAATTGAGCAGAGATCCATGCAGCATCGCGAAACAAGCACCGCTCAGCACAATGCTGATAATCGTTCCTGCTTTGCGTTCAAACGAAGAAAACAACGCGCCGCGCACAAAAATCTCTTCCACAATCGGAGAAAAGACAACAATGCCTAAAAAGCTGAGAAAACCATAGTGATTTCCGGCGCCGCTCGTGGTAATCATGGCGCTGACATCCATGTCATTGGAACCGCGCACCACATAAGCGAGCAAATTGGCAAGAAAAGACAGAAAAGAAACCGCAAGAGCGAACTTTACCGTAAATCCAAAGTAAGTCGGCAGCTTTTCGGGGTGTTGCTCCCATCGAAAATTGAGCTGAAACTCCTTGTCCTGCGATTTATACAAACAATAGGTCGGCGGGACGAATGCCAACAGCTCAATGAGAATGATGCCGAGCGATGGAAATTTGGAAAAGACAAAGTCAAATCCCAAACCGCACACCATCAGAATCACAAAGCTGGCAAACAGCATGAGTCCCGGTAAAATGGTCGCTTTATTTTTCATGAACGCGCATCACCTCATTTTCTGTCACGATACAATCGCAGTGTATATCATGTTCCTCCGTGGGGAGCTCCGGCAGCAATCGTTCCTGCGCACACAGCACCATATGAACTCCCGTTGTCTGCGGAAGAAAGCGGTCATAAAATCCGCCGCCGTATCCCAGTCGTGCCCCAGATGCATCACACGCAAGCGCGGGCACAAGACACAAGTCTATATCCTCCGGCGCAATTTCCATACACTGCGCACCCGGTTCCGGAATGCCAAAGGTCTGTTCGGTTAAATCCGCTTCCGAATCAATTCGCCGGGCAATCATGCGATGTCCACGCAGACACTTAGGTACGCACACACATTTTCCTCGCTTCCATGCGTCTGTGAGAATCGCATGTGTGTCAATTTCTTCTGCTGTTGACCAGTACGCGAACAAAACATTGGCGCGTTGATATTCCGGACTCTCCAACACATACCGGCAAATCTGGCGGTCAATCGACTGCTTTTTTTCCATTGGCATCGTTCTGCGCCGCTGCAACAGCAGCGCACGCAGCTGTTTTTTCTGTGTCTCCATCTCAGCGGCTCTCAATTCCATGGCAAACCGCTTGGACAGCCTCTGCGCCGCGCAATACCTCTACCATCTTGAGTCCCATCTCAATGGATGCTGCCGCGCCGCAGGCTGTAATGACTTTTCCATCTACGCATACCATACAGTCTTTGCGCACATGGGCAGCGCCCATCTTATCCTCGACGCTAAAATGACAAACCGCTTGCTTGCCGTCCAGAGCACCCTTTGCTGCCAGGACGGACGGTGCTGCACAAATTGCCGCCAGATAGCAATCATGCTCCATAGCATACGCGATCGCTTTATCAATGACCGGCTTATCAAAATAATGCTTGGTTCCCGGGCCGCCCGGCAGAAAAATCATCTCGCAGTCGGACAAATCCAACTGTTCCGGCGTGATGTCTGCCTCGATAGTAAAGCCCAGTTTGCTGGTGATGGTCTTGCCGGTCACACCGACACGAGTAAACGGAATCCCTGCGCGAGACAACATATCCAGCGGTGCAATCAGCTCCGTATCTTCATATCCATCTACATGAAAAACATAAACCATATCCTTGATTTGCCTCCTTTATCAGTTAAACAGCAAATTAAAATATCCATCCTGCACCGGTGTATCATCGTGATACCGAATGCAGCCCAGTTTTTGTTCGTTTCCTTCCAAGGTCAATCGCATAGCCTGGCAGTGCAGCTGCTGCAGGACAGCCTGCACCAAAGCGTCTTTCTCTGTGCCGCAGATTTCTTGCGCCCACAGTTTGCCTGCGTCATCATGCCAGACAAAGGCATACGCGGTCAGTGCGCCGTGCTGCTCTAATCCATATGCACCGGCACCGAGCGTGTCAAACAGCGCGAGCTGCTGCTCCCAGTTCTGCTCTGTGCGAAGCAGACGCATTCCCTGTCCCTGCGTATACAGTTGGTCTAACATTGGAATATCGCCGGTAGTTAAACGCCGCAACGTGCCATCGATTTGTCCGGCTGTACTCGTGATAGTCTGATTGGACACATAAAACGCAGGCTGATACCCAAATTGATCGTAAAAGCCATACAGCCATTCTTCCTGCGGAATCAGAATAGAAGCCGCGCGTCCCTGTTTCTGATCCCAATCAAACGACGCTTGCAGCAGACGATCCATTCGGTGCTGTCGGCGGTATTCTGGTGCTGTGCAGGCGCCATAGATGTAGGTCACCGGACGCACGCCGCGTGCATCACGCAGCTGATACGGCAGCATCTGAACCATGGCGCACAGCGTGCCGTCCTCTTCATCAACGAGCGTCACATCCGAACGATAGATGTTCGCAAAGAACCATTCTCGAAACGCCTCGTCACCCGGAAAGCAGCGCGTCCACAGGGATACCACCGCTTCTAAATCCGCCTGTTCTGCCCATCGAATCATGCTTTCACCGCCATATACTTTTTGCCCATCATGACCGGATGGTAAGACAGCTTGGCTTTGCGCAAGCCTTCCAGGCCCAGGTCATCCTCTCGGTTGACATACGTATAGCCTTCCATGACATGCTGTACAAACTGCTGGTTAATCATCGGATAGGCGCCCGGAATGGATGCCTCAGCCTTTTCCAGCTGAACAACAAATGTGTCATGGCTGACTGGACATCCCATTGTGAACGCAATTACCTTGCCGTCTAGACGCAAAATACCGCCCTTCATGCCAAGTGCTTCTCGATGGTTCAGTGCCAGAGAAACCGCGCAGGTCTCGCCGGAATACATCAAGCCATTCGGACAGTTGTCACCGTCCTGTGCCCAGTGAATGTGAAAATCATAGGCTTCCTGCTTGTTTGCATCGGTGATTTCTTCATAGCTCCAACGTCCATCATAGGTCTTTTTGAAGCGATTGACAAAATTCCGCTTGGACTGCAATTTTTTGCCGGATAGCGTTGCCATTTTATTGACATCATAAATATAATCTGCGCCGTCAATATAGTCGGAAATCACGTAGTATCCCGGCAAAACTGCTTCAAATTCCTGAATCATGTCTTCCGGAATACAGCACAGTGTGAATGGAATGCCACGCTCTGCGGCGTCAGCCTCCAAGTCCAGCATGACTTTTTTCAAATCGCCGGAGCCAATCGGCGCGAGATACATCGGCGTCTTGTCCGGAAATGTTTCCATCTTGATGAGCAAATAGCCCTCGTGGATACAAATCTGCGTGTTATAGTGATCTTTCCAAATAAACAAATCCGTAAAACAGTGCTCACACAGTCTATAATTCTGCTTGGACAGGCAAGCCTCTGCCTCTGCTTTGTCTTCTAATCGAATTGGATGAAATGCTAACATAAAAAAGAGTAAACTCCTTAAAAAATGAGAGATTAACGAATGGTATGGAGAACTCGTTCCACCAGCTCTTGTGAAATGTCCTCAATGGTACGAATATCTGCGCCGCTGGTGCAGCGAATCCGCTGCCAGCCAAACTGATCTGCGAGCTGAGACGCTGTCTGGTAACATTTTTTCAGGTATCCAAGATCTTTCTCGTGAATATCCTGCGTTTTCCCCTGTCGGTGTTCCAGAAGATTTTTGACAGCCTCCGTCGGCATATCTAGGAAAAGCACCTGATCCGGTGCCGGAATGCCCATAATCCGATATTCAAAATCAAACAGCCAATCCAGAAAAGCCTTCTGTTCTTCCCCTTCCAGCTTAGATGCCTGATGCACGGCGTTGGAGGTTGTATATCTGTCCGCCAAAATCAGACCGCCGTTTTCATAATAGTCTTTCCATTCCGTCTGATAGGATGCATAGCGGTCAACAGCGAAAAAGGTGGATGCCGTATATGCGCTCACATCGTCTGGATGCGTGCCGAATTTTCCGCCGAGATACATGCGAATGAGCGCGGAGGATTCTTCCTGATAGCGCGGAAAGACCAGTCGGCGGTAAGTGATGCCTCGCGCATCCAGCGCCTGACACAGCCGTTCAAACTGGGTAGACTTGCCCGATGCATCGGTTCCCTCTAAAACCAGCAGTTTTCCGCTCATTTGGCACACTCCTGTCGAATCGCTTCATACTTTGCACGGACTTCCGCCGCTTTGCCGCAAGTCATCTTGCCCTCTGAACAGGCACCGCAGGTGCAGGCAGGGCCTGCCTTGCGGAACAGTGTCGGTGCAACTGTGCAGACCTGCTTGTACATCTCCTCTGCCAGCTCTCGGATTTCCCACTGGGCACGATTGCAGCAGCGCAGACGGAAGAAATTATGTAACGAGCGAGCATTTGCAGTCATCACCATTTTGGTTGCACAGGCATTCGGCAGCACATAGCGTGCATCCTCAATTGCCTTCTTTTCCGCCTTGCGGCGCGCTTCCTTTTCTGTGCAGCCCTCGTCTAAAAACGTCTGCATATGCTTTTTTTGCAGAATCGCCGTCAGATTTTCATACATCTTCTGGTCATCCGCCATTGCCTGAAGAAAGGCCTCTTTCGCTTCCGGCACAGCCTCAATCTCGTGCGGTACAACAAATTCAAACGCATTTTCCTTGACATATCGCTGCGACTGCACGCTGAACGATGCCATGCGATGGCGCGTAATCTGTGCCAGCAGAGAACGCGAGACGCCTTCAATAGCAAAAGTAAACGACGCGTGTTCAATCGGACTTTCATGTCCGATATCTGTGAGCATGGTCAAATAGGATTTGGTCGTCTCCTCATCCAGACCGTCGAGCAATGTGTCCACGGTTGCTGCGGAATAGCAGGTTTTCGCAGCGGCAGAAATCAGTTGTTCCGGCGATGGTGTATAGGCAATCAGTTTCACATTCATATTGTAAACTTCCTTATTTCTTAGTTTTCTTTTCCGGTGATCTTCGCGCCAATGACCGTGAGAAGGAACTTCGGCAGAGCTGCCATGCGCTTGGCACGCCATGGCTCCTTCTTCAGGCGATAGAACCATTCCAAACCATGCTCGACATAGAAATCCGGTGCGCGCTCGACGACGCCCGCATAGACATCAAGCGAGCCGCCCAGACCGCATAACAGCGTGCCGTTCAGCTCATCGAGATAGGTATTCATAAAAATTTCCTGCTTCGGCGCGCCCAAGCAAACCAAAATGACATCCGAATGACCGACCGAGTTAATATCCCGAATCGCTTCTTCTTCGCTCTTAAAATATCCGTCTCGGCAACCGTTGATAATCAGATTCGGGTGCTTTTTCTTCAAATTTTCCGCTGCTTTTTGCGCAACGCCCGGCTTGGCACCAAACAGAAACAGACTTCTGCCTTCCTTTTCCATTTCGGCAATCAAATCAGCAGCAAATTCAATACCAGCTACTTTTTCTGTCAGCGGCTTGTTCAAAATCTTTGCTGCATGTACCACGCCAATGCCGTCCGGCAAAACCAGCGTTGCCGCATTGAGCAGTTTTTTCAGCTGCGGATTGCTGCGTGCCATGTACACGATCTCCGAGTTCGGTGTGACGACATAGCCCTTTTTTCCCTGTCGAATCACATCCATTGCCCGCTGTACAGCTTCTTGTTTTGTGATGGCATCGAATTTGACGCCAAGAATGGAAACCTTATTCACACACTCTTCCTCCTTTTTGGAGCGGATTTTTGTCCAAGTATTTATTCTCAATGATTTATTATATCATAGCCCATGCAAAAAGGGAAAGAAAAATCACGAAGATCTAGATTTTCGGTCATTATAGCAGTTCTATCCCATCGTTTCAACTATAATTCTGTAAACAAATTCATAAGAATGCCGCCCATCCTGTTTTGCACTGCACCCCATTTGTTAGACAGTATGATATACTATCTAATAGATGGGGTGATTTATTATGCCAAGAGGAAAGCCAAATAAAAAATACGACGGAGAGTTCAAGGTGCAAGTAGTGGAAACCATGGAACGAGAAGGGCTAAGTCTTCATGAAGCGGCAAGACAATTTGGAA
>CAVCGL010000013.1:0-58694 GCA_963601915.1 bacterium
ATTGTGATGAGGGTACACCCGTTCCCATTCCGAACACGGTAGTTAAGCTCATTTACGCTGACAATACTTGGCTGGCGACGGCCTGGGAAGATAGGACGATGCCTACACAAAGCAAGACCGGAATCCGAAAGGGTTCTGGTCTTTTTCGTTTTGGAGAGATGATGTCGCATCATCTCTCTATTTTATTTCTACATCCAGCGTATTAAATTCTTCTGTATCAAAAAATTCTGCGAGCGTCATGCCGAGACCATCGCAGATTAACTTGATCGTGATAATTTTGGGACTTTGACTTTTTCCGTATAAAATATTTTTGATGCTGGATGGCGGCATGGCACACACCATAGAAAGTTTGTAAATCGACATGTCATGCTCATGCAGAAGCTGTAAAATTCGGTTTTTGATTGCAGAATTTAAGTCCATAGTATCACACTCCCTTGTAATCATTGTAGAAAGAAAGTATTGACAAATAGGGCTAAGTTTGATACTATAGGGCTAAAGATAGCCTATCCGGGGGATTTGGGATGATACTATGGAAAGGCTTTTTTTCAAGCGAGATGGTAATTGCCATCTCGCTTTTAGTATGTTTTAACAATTTTACACTTTAAACAACAAAAGTATTGACTTCCTTTTTTTCTCTTGATACAATAGAACGGTACTCAAAAGATAAAGAAGGGTTCTGTATATGAAAAAAACAATTGCCATTGTTGGCTTGGGACTGATTGGCGGTTCTTTTGCCCGTGCATTTAAGAAATATACTGATTATACCGTCATTGGCTTTAACCGCACGCGAAGCACAGCGGAAAAGGCATTGGCGGATGGCGCGATTGATGCCATCGGTACGCCGGAAGACTTGAAAGATGTAGATGTTGTGCTGCTGTCTATGTATCCGAAGGTTTCCTGTGATTTTGTAGAAGAGCACATTGAGGCGTTTAAGCCGGGCTGTATCATCACGGATGACTGCGGCATTAAAAGTTATCTGGTTGAGCGTTTGACGCCGCTGTGTCAGGCTCACGGGCTGTATTTTGTCGGTGGACATCCTATGGCAGGCAGAGAAGTGTCCGGTTATAAGGCATCCGATGCAGATTTATATAAAGGGGCGAGTATGCTGCTTGTTCCGACAGAGGCATCGACGCCGGAGATTGTCAAGCAGGTCAAAGCGATGTTTTCACAGATTGGTTTTGGTCAGCTCGTCATCACAACACCGGAACATCATGACCGTATGATTGCCTATACTTCCCAGCTGTGTCATGTCGTGTCCAGTGCGTATATCAAGAGTCCATCGGAATTGGAGCACAAAGGCTATTCCGGCGGCAGCTATCGGGATTTGACGCGCGTGGCATATCTCAATGAGACGATGTGGACGGAATTATTTATCGAGAATAAACAGGCGCTTGTGCCGGAAATTGATGAAATCATTCAGCATTTGACGGAATATCGTGATGCGATTGCCGGTGAGGATGCAGATACGCTGTTTCAGCTGCTCAAAGAGGGCAGACAGAGAAAAGAACAATTCGGTTAAACAACAAAAGGACGTTCCTAAAAGCAGGAACGTCCTTTTTCTATATGATTCATCCGGCTGGAAAATTTCAGAAAGCAGGGGTGTTATATAGGAGAAAAGGATTATAGGCTTGAAAAAAAGAAGGATAGGTACGGGAAACAGCCGGATGGAATCAGCTATAGATAGGGCAATTCTTCTCGAAAATCCTCGGTGGGATCGGCTTGTTCAAAGTGATAGCCCAATGCCTTGCGCAGACGGCGCTGACCGGAGGAGATCGAACGAGAAACTGCAGAGGGAGAAATACCGAAGATGTCAGCAATTTCTTTTTGCGTCATACCCTCGAGTAAGTTCAGTACGCAAACCTGATACTGGTGACTTGTCAGCGTTTCTGCCATGCATGATAAGAGCTGGCGACGCAGCGCCATATCCGTGGCGACTGAATCGTTTCTTTTGTCGTCTGGTTCGAGTTGGGCGAGGGACATATACGACGGCCTCCTTTGATTTATCATAATAATGTTCCAGATGAAAGGCAATTTGGCGGTTTTCACATGCCATATCATATAAGGCATTGATTCGATGGCGCAGTTTTCTGCGAACCTCTAAAGAGATGGTGCGAGAAGCCTGCGATTCAAGCTGTGCAATGCGCCGTTCCAATCGAATGGCGTCCTGCAGATATTCTTGGGACAGCTCCTGCAATGAGCACATATGGCGTCACCTCGCAATTTTGTTCGATTCCTCGATTGATGGGGGATTTTGTAAAACCATGTAGAAATGTTTGGAAATATCGAGAAAACTGCGATATTTTCTTTCTTACAATTCCATAATAGGACATGAATCGAAGAAAATCAACCTTGAATCCGTCGAAATTATATGATATAATTCTGGAAATTTTCGATAAAAAAATCTCCCGATTGCCTATCAATCGGGAGATTCAAAAATATCAATCTTATTTTACATAGCAGATGTCGTCGTCCGGCTTCTTGGCAGGCTCCAGAGACTTGACATACAGAACCGGGCCCATGCCCTGATATTCCGGGAAGAACTCGTGCTTGACCTCTGCGGTGATGGTGTACCAGTCGCGGTCCTTGAGCTTGGCGGCGGAAGAATGCTTGCACACAACAGCGGCAAAAGAAATATCTTCTGCACAGCAGGTCATGACAAAGCGGCCAGCGGCAAAATTATTTTTGCCCATGCCGTTCGGACGATAGGTCTGGCACAGGAAACGCACGGTATGACCCGCATACTTTTCCGGATGCTCCATCGCATCGAAATACCACATCGCATAGTCTGCATCGGAAATATCTACGATGTCCTTGGAGAGATCCAGATTGGCTTCCAGGGACTCCTGATAGACTTCGCTTTTGCCGTCCGGATAATCCATAAAGATGTCAGCGCGGCGGTTAATCATGCGGACACGACGGTTTTTGATGATGTCCTTGGTGTTGGTATCACAGCGGTTAAACACGATCATGTCGGTCATTTGCAGCATCGGGAACATAAAGCCGCCCATGTTCTGGAAATAATTATCAAAAGTGCGGGCATCCACGGTCGTGACGGTCTGATAGACAATCCAGCCCTTCGGGAAGGTGTCCGGCGCCAAATCAGCCAGCTTCCACATGCCGTTCCATTCGACGATGACGCGTTCCGGCTTGTATTTCCGGCTGCATTCCTCTAAGAACATGCGGTTGAAGTCTTCCTGATCTTCAATGGTCTTGACAACGCAGTTGGAATCCATCAGCAGGCCGTAATCAAACTCGGTTTCGCCGTCCTCGCACACGATCATCAAGGTCTTTTCGCCTTCGGAAAAATTCGGATCGCGCAGGATAGACTCGATAAAGGTTGTCTTACCGCTGTCTAGAAAGCCGGTAAAGAAATATACAGGAATTTCCACAGACAATCCTCCTTATGCAAACAGTTCAGCCAGCGCGTCTTCCTTGATGCCGGAACCGATGACGCACAGACGGCCGGTATAATCGGCAGCGCCGTGACGCAGCTCAATTTCACCCGGAACCATATCAAAGTGCAGCCAAGTGCCGTCCTGCTCCGGAACGATGCCCTTTGCACGCAGAACAATGCCGTACAGCTCCTGATCGTCCAACTGATTCAGGCGGGCACGCAGATCCTCTTCTGTGTACTTGCGCGCGGTCTCAATGCCCCAGCTGGTAAATACTTCATCGGCATCATGGCCGTGGTGATGATGACCGCAGGAGCAAACGCCGTTTTCATCGTAATGATGCTCATGATGATGTTCATGTTCGTGCTCATGCTCGTCATGCTCGTGGTGATGGTGATGACCACAGGAGCATGACGAGCCGTCGTGATGATGGTGCTCGTGTTCATGCTCATGCTCGTGCTCATCATGGTCGTGATGGTGTTCATGTTCGTGCTCATGCTCATCATGATCGTGGTGATGATGATGGCCGCAGGAACAGGTCTCGCCGTCATGATGATGGTGGTGATGATGCTCCTCATGCTCGTACAGCTCAGCGGCATCCAGCAGGGCCTTGTGGCCATCTGCACACATGACATCGTAAATCTGCTCGCCGGTCAGCTCATCCCACGGTGTGGTGATGATGCTGGTGTTTTCGCCGCAGTGCTCACGAACCAGCTTGAGTGCCTCATCCAGACGCTTTTCGCTGACGTTCTGGGTACGACTCAGCACGATGGTGCCAGCGCTCTCCAGCTGATTGACATAGAACTCACCGAAGTTCTTGATATACATGCGGCACTTGGAAGCGTCGCATACGGTGGTCATGCAGCCCATCTCTACTTCGCCTTCGCGCAGAACCGGCTGTACGGCTGCGGCAACATCCGACAGCTTGCCGACGCCGGACGGCTCGATGATGATGCGATCCGGTGCGTACTGGCTCAGCACATCGCCCAGTGCCTTTTCAAAGTCACCGACCAGTGTGCAGCAGATGCAGCCGGAATTCATTTCGTTGATCTGAATGCCGGAGTCCTTCAGGAAACCGCCGTCGATGCCGATTTCGCCGAACTCATTCTCAATCAGAACGACCTTCTGACCCTTGAGCGGACCTTCCAGCAGCTTGCGAATCAAAGTGGTCTTACCGGCGCCTAAAAAGCCGGAAATAATGTCGATTTTCGTCATATCAAACACCTTCTATAAGATATAGTTTACAAGGGAACCAAAGCCAAAGGCTTTCTAAGCTATCGTACACCAAAACAGGAGAGTTTTCAAGAGTTTCTGATGTAAAAGAACCATGAACACAGGGGAATCAACCAAAATAGGGGAAAACCGGAAACATTGACATTGCGGGCGAGATACCGTACAATGAAAACAGAAATACATGCGGAGAACCACCCCGCAGGGAGGCTGAAACACTATGTTTGAAACATTCCGCAGCATTCGGTTTCATCTGCTGCTGGCAGCGCTTGGCTATATTGCTGTCGGTGCTGTGATGCTGTTTATCCCCGATCAGTTTTTGGCAGTCGTTTGCTATGTCATCGGCGCGCTGCTCATTGCCTACGGTGTCATTGGTATGCTGATGTGCTGGAAAGACCGGACGATTCGCATCGTAAAAATTTTCATTGGGATTCTGGCGATTGCCGTTGGCATTTTTGTCATCGCACAGCCCAAAGCATTCAGCGCGGTTTTGCCGATTATCTTTGGCTTGATTTTGCTGCTTGACGGCGTGCTCAATCTGCGGCACGGCATCGGACTCAAAAAATTCGGCGATCCGGGCTATCTTTCGGTTATTATTGTCGGCGTTATCACGGTAGTATTCAGTGCAATTATTCTCATGCATCCGTATGGCACGGCGAAATTCACGCTGCGCCTCATCGGTATTGCGCTGATTTACAGCGGTATCTCGGACTTGTTGGTTCTGTATCGCATGAATCACGCGCGCCTGATTTATGAGCGAGATAACCCGCCGGAGCCGAAGAAAAAGGGACAAAAGCAGAAAAAGACCAAAATCATCGATGTACACGCCCATCCGGTCGATGATGACGACGAGGGGGAATGAGCGGTGCATCTGGATAAAGAAGAATTGGAACACATGCCGCAGGGAACCGATGTGTTTTCCCTGAGCGATCAGGTGCCGACAGAGGAAGAGCTGTACGATCTGGCGGAGCTGTTCAAGGTGTTCGGTGACTCCACGCGCATCAAAATCTTGTATGTGCTCGTGGAGAGCGACATGAGCGTGGGAGATATTGCACAGGCACTCAATATGACGCAGAGCTCCATTTCCCATCAGCTGCGCGTGCTCAAGCAGAGCCGTCTGGTTCGCTTCCGCCGCGAGGGAAAGAACATTGTGTACTCGCTGGCAGATGACCATGTGCACACGATTATGAGCCAAGGCTTAGAGCATCTGGAAGAATGACAAAAATAAGCAAAACGCCGCTGAAAAGCGGCGTTTTACTATATATATGGTATGGAAAGACAGTATGCAATGCTTTGTTATTTTTAGTATACATCTTGCGTGCATTCTTGTCAATCATTCCGTGCATTTTTTGTCAAACGGGCGGGAGCCTTACGTTCCGTCGCCGCCAGCCTTGACCTTAATCCAAAGCTCGGACAGTCTCTGACGCAAAAATTCATTGTCGTGGAAGATCTCGTCCTTGTCGTAGCCGACGCGCGGGGTGTATGCCTCGTTGCCGTCAAACAGCTCACCGGAAGCGGTCAGGTCGTTGGAGACCTCCTTGTTCGGCGAGGTGTAGCCGAACTCCTCGGCATTGGCGTATGCCGGATCATATGAGATCATGTAGTTGATAAACTTGTTTGCCAAGTCCGGATTGGAGGCATTTTTCGGAATGACCATGGCATCACTCCAGATATTCGTGCCCTGATTCGGGCAATAGTAGCCCATATCCGGATTTTCCGACAGAATATACGCGGCGTCGCCGCTGTAGACCTGGCCAATGTCCTTGACGCCGTTTACCATGTTGTCGATGATTTCATCGGTGACATAGACCGGCTTCATGGTGTTATTGACCTTGCACAGCCACTTGTACGCGGCATCGATTTCCTTTTCGTCGTTGGTGTTCATCGAGTAGCCCAGCGCCTTGAACGCCATCATAAAGGAATCGCGCTCGGAGTCGTAAATATAAATGCGGTTGTTGTATTTCTGATCCAGCAGGATATTCCAGCCTTCTTTGTCCAAGTCGTCCTTGGAAACCGTCTTTTTGTTGTACACCAGACCGACAGTGCCCCAGAAGTACGGAATGGAATACTCGTTGTTCGGGTCGAAATCCATACCGGTGCAGGCGGAATCCAGCTGGTCAAAATTCGTGATGACGCTGCGGTCGATTTTTTGCAGCCGGTTTTCCTTCATTAGACGCTCGATCATATAGTCGGACGGAATGAGCAAATCGTAGGAATCACCGGAGCTGACCTTGGTGTACATCATCTCGTTGGAATCAAAATTTTCCATGATGACGTGGCAGCCGTACTCGTTTTCAAAATCCGAGATGACAGAGTCCGAGATATATTCGCCCGGCAGATAGATTTTCAGTGTGTTGGAATTGCCGGAAGATTTGTTGGTGCCGTCAAAGTCTGTGCCGGGACCGCCGCAGCCGGTCAGGGCACCGGCGAGCACGGCACCTGCACAGCAGGCGGCGAGCAGTTGTTTCAGCTTCATGATGCAGGTTCCTCCTTGCGCTTTTTGCGGGTGCGTTCCGCGATGCGCGGAATGAGATTGACGAGCAGCAGCACCACTGTGATGATGACGATAACCAGCGTGGAAATCGCGTTGATAGACGGGTTGACGCGCTTGGACATCGTGTAGACCAAAATCGAGATGTTCTGTACGCCGTTGCCTGTGACAAAGTAGGAAATCACGAAATCGTCAAAGGACATTGTAAAGGCGATCAGAGCACCGGCAAAAATGCCCGGGGACAGCTGCGGGATAATGGCATGCCACAGTGCCTGCCACGGATTGGCACCCAGATCCAGCGCTGCGTCCGCCAAATTCGGGTCCAGCGTGCGCAGACGCGGCGTGATGGATAACATGACGTATGGCGTGCAAAACGCGACGTGCGCCAGCAGCAGCGTCAAAAAGCCCTTGCTCACTTCCAGCGTGGCAAAGAACATGAGCAGGCCAATCGCGGTGACAATGTCCGGATTCATAATCGGCAGGTCGTTGGCGGTGCGCACGGCCTTGCGCAGCGGCTTGCTGCATCGGGACAGACCGATGACGGTAATGGTGCCGATACAGGTGGAAATAATCGTTGCCAAAATAGCGATGGCGAACGTGGTTCCGATGGCACCCATCGTCACGGACGAGGAAAACATCTTCTCGTACCAGCGCAGAGAAAAGCCGGAAAACGTCGTCAGCGAACGCGACGCGTTAAACGAGAACAAAATAGTGTATGCGATAGGAATATAAAAGAACACGATGACAGCGGCGAGAACGGCGCGTGTCCAGTGAAAGGATTTTTTCTGCTTCAAATCTCGTCACCTCCATTGCGGTCGATTTTGCGGGTCAGATACATGGAAATCATAATGATGATGACCATGATGAGCGAAAGGGCAGAGCCGAAGCTCCAGTTGCCGGATGTCAGGAACTGCGATTCGATGACATTGCCGATCAGGACATACTGTCCGCCGCCCAGCAGCTTCGGAATAAAGAAGGAGGATACCGCGGGCAAGAATACCAGCGTGATGCCGGAGATGATGCCCGGAATGCTCAGCGGCAGCGTCACATGGCGAAACGCCTGCGCGCGATTGGCGCCGAGGTCGCTGGCAGCCTCCAAAAAGGACGGATCCATCTTGGACAGAGAGGTGTGAATTTCCAGAATCATGAACGGCAGGAAGTTGTAGACCATGCCGAGCACGACGGCGAAATCCGTGTACATAAACTGAAACGGGCCGATGTGCAGCAGACCGAGCAGGTTGTTCAAAATGCCGTTGTCCTGCAAAATGCCGACCCAAGCATAGGTGCGCACGAGCATGTTGATCCAAGTCGGCAGCGTGATGACGAGAATCAGCGTTGTGCTCTTGACACCAGCGCGGGCGATGGCATAGGCGGACGGATAGCCGAGCAGCAGACAGACAAGCGTCGTCAAAATCGCAATGCGCATGGAGCGGATGAGCACCTGCATAAACACGGCATCGCGGAAGAAGCGGGCGAAATTGTCCAGCGTGAACTGACCCTGAAAAAACGCCGTGCCCTCTACCGTGAAGGCGTATGCGATGATGAGCAGCATCGGAATCAAAATGAAAATGGCAATCCAAAAGACATAGGGATATGCCATGGAACGAAAACGCTTCATGTGCTCAGTCTCCCTTTCTCATGATGTGAATGTCATCCGGCGTGAAGCGCAGGCCGACCAAATCGCCCGGCTCCGTGCGGTCTGTCGTTGCCACCTTGTACTCAGAACCCATGGTGGCAAACGTAATATCATACACACCCGGCGTGATGTTCTCCCAGTCGAAATCGTAAATGACATCGGTGATCTTGATGCGGGCGCCTTCATCCTCCGGGGCAAGGCTCCAAGCGGAGGCGTCTGCCCAAATCATCAGGTCGTTGTCCAGCGTCAGGGACTCCCGAATATCATCGACAGACTTGGAGAAATTCACCGCATAAATTTCTTCCTGATATTCTTCGGACTGGACGCGGTTGGCGTCCTCAACGATCATGTCTACCGTCACCGTCGTGCCAGCAGCGGTGGAGAAGGTGACAGGGTATCTGCCGTTTTCCGGCTTGATGTCGTAGGAAATCTTGGAAATCGAGACGCCCTCTTCGCTGTCCTTCTTCCAAGCCTGCGCGTTGGCGCGGGCGATAATCATGGATTCAGTCAGCTCAGCGACATCTTCCTTGTCCAGATAGAAGCTGTCTGCGTCCATCAGCTCGCCAGCCTCTTCGTTGATGACCGGCTTTTCCTCCGTGATGTTCATTTTGACGGTAATAGACGTGCCCTGGCGGGTCTCTACGATGGTATCATAGTGCACGCCCTTGAACAGCACCGACTTGACGCGGCCGCGCAGCAGGCCGTCCTCCGGCGCAACGATGTCGAGATCCTCCGGACGGATGACCACATCGACCTCTTCGTTCGGCGCGAAGCCGCCGTCCACACAGTCAAACGGATGACCGTCAAAAATGACGCGGTTGTCGCACGGCATCACGCCGTCGGTAATATTGCTCTCGCCGATAAAGTTGGCGACATAGCGGTTGACCGGCTCGTTGTAAATGTCAACCGGAGAGCCAATCTGTTCGATGTTGCCGCCCTTCATGACGACAATGGTGTCTGACATCGTGAGGGCTTCTTCCTGATCGTGGGTGACGAAAATAAAGGTGATGCCGACTTCCTGCTGGATGTTTTTCAGCTCGCGCTGCATTTCCTTGCGCAGCTTGAGATCCAGTGCGCCGAGCGGCTCATCGAGAAGCAGAACCTTCGGCTCGTTGACCAGAGCGCGCGCAATGGCAACGCGCTGCTGCTGGCCGCCGGACATCTGGGTGATGCGGCGCTTGTCAAAGCCGCTCAGACCGACCAGACGCAGCATACGCTTGACCTTCTGCTCGATGATGTCTTTCGGCTCTTTTTTGAGATTGAGACCGAAGGCGATGTTGTCATAGACGTTCAGATGCGGAAACAGCGCGTATTTCTGGAATACCGTGTTGACTTCGCGCTTGTACGGCGGCAGGCCGGAAATGTCCTTGCCGTCAAACAGCACCTGACCGTCGTCGGCATCGAGGAAGCCCGCGATGATGCGCAGCAGGGTTGTTTTGCCGCAGCCGGACGGGCCGAGCAGCGTGACAAATTCATTTTCGTGGATGTCCAGCGAGATGCCGTTGAGCACGCGCTGCCCGTCAAAATCCTTGACGATGTTCTTGATTTCGATGAGTTTCTTCATAATTTCTCCTAATTGGGTGGAATGTCAAAATAAAGGTGGCGTGCAGACCCACAGCACCTGTGCGGTCTGCTTTTTGTCGTTGCGGATGTAATGCGCCGATTTGCCGTCTAAGTAAAAGGTCTCTCCCTTGCGGACGGGATAGGACGCGGTATCCGTGACGAGGACGACGGAGCCGGTGAGCACATAGCCAAATTCTTCGCCGCCGTGCGGGCCGGAAGAAAACGACTTGCCGCCCGTGGGAATCTCCACGAGCACAGGCTCCATTTGATTTTTTTGCGTGTTGGGAACGATCCATCGAATGGTGCAGCCGTCGCGTGCATCCTCAAAAAAATCCGCCTGTCGGAACACAAGCTGTTCCTCCGGCGAATCGCTGAAAAATTCAGACAGGGAAGACCCCAACGCTTCGAGAATGTCGGAGAGCGTCGCAATAGATGGGCTGGTCAGATCCCGTTCCAGCTGCGAAAGAAACCCTTTCGTCAGCTCACAGCGGGAAGCAAGCTCCTCTAATGTCAATTCCTGCTGGATACGCATTCGTTTGATCTTTGAACCAATTTTCATACTGGGCCGGAAGTTCCGGCGCGGGTCCTCCTTTCTGTTCTCTTTACAAATACTAAACTTTTTGTTGCAGTTTATCGAACCGCAAGCATTACTATTATACTCTTCTTTTTTGGGCTTGCAATAGATTTTTTCTCAGTTGCGAGAAAAAGCAAAAATTTCCATATCCTGTCGCAATTTGTGTAACAGCCGTGTAAAATTTTTGGCGGTTTCTCTAGATAGAATGGACAGGCAACCGTATAAATATCAGAAAAACTGCCCATACTTCCAGTACAGGAAAATGAAAGCAGGGAGATGAGTGAATGAAACGAACAAACGGCAGTGCACAGTGGTGGTCGGAGGACAAGAGCTTTTACGTGGTTCTCCTGCTGTGCCTCGCGGCGATTGCGGTGGCAGCCTATCTGCTGTTTGCCTTTCCGAGCGGTACCACCGATGAGACGATGCAGGCACAGGAGTATCAGGCGGATGACAGCGTGACAGCATCGGAAGCGCTCGAGCGCATTCCGGCGATGGATCCGCAGCCTGCGCAAAAGCAGCAGGAGTCCGAGACGCAAGCGGAGGAGTCGGAGCAGACCGAACAGCCGGTACAGCAGACCGCCGCTGCGCTGACCGTTGTGCCGCCGATGGACAGCGACATCACACAGGATTTTTCCAAGGATACACTGACGTATAACGAGACGACTGGCGATTGGCGGACACATGAAGCGATAGATTATGCGGGAAAAGAGGGCGATGCGGTACAGGCAGCGGCGGACGGAACCGTGCTCGCCGTGGGTGAAGATGCCGTACTGGGCAAGTATATCACGATCAGCCATGTACAGGGCTTTACCAGCCTGTATGCGGGCATTGCAGACCCGACGGTATCCGAGGGAGATTCCGTCACACAGGGGCAAACCATCGCCGTATTGGGAGATCCGATGCCGCTGGAGGAGAAGCAGGGGGCGCATCTGCATTTTGCCGTGTCGGCTGACGGAGAAGCAAAAGATCCGAAGCAACTCTATTGAGTTAAAAAGGTGAAAAAATCGGCATTTTCATCGGCAAGTATTGACAAAATTCAGTGCCGTGCGATATAATGATGCCAAGCTTATGTGGAGACATATGGGCCCGACAAAATCCCAATTTTGTTTAAAGCACGAATATCATCCCCCAGATAGTGCTTTATATCATCCCCAAATTGTATGCTGTGTTTTATCATCCCCCAAAACTTCCACAGCATACACAAGAGGCAGTCTGCTTAACCGGTATGCAGACTGCCTCTTTTCATGTAATTCTTAAGAACTCTCTTAAGATATGTAACCGTTTTGTGTTCAAACTGTCATGCGCCTGTTGTTGCTAGTAACAAACGAAAATGCTAAACTAGGAGCATAAAGAAACAGTTCCAACCCAAAGGGCACAGGACGTAAGGAGGGAGTTCTATGAAAACGAAAAAGATGATGATTAGCCTGATTTCCGGCACATTAGCAGCCGTGATGACGTGTGGCGGAGCGCTCGCTGCGAGCGTTCGCACAACAACCGATGTAAACATGAGAGCAAAGCCGGATAACAGTGCCGCTGTCCTGTGCGTTCTGCCGAAGAATGCGGAAGCAGAGAAGCTGGGCGTGGAAGGCAACTGGTATCACCTGTCCTATAAAGACAAGGACGGCTATGTATACAAGAAGTACATCAAGGACTCCGAGACCACCACTCCGGCAACCAAGACCGTATATACGACGGGCGATCTGAACGTTCGCGCAAAGCCGGATAAGACCAGCGCAAAGCTCGGCGTTCTCAAGAAGGGCACAGCTGTAGAGACCACCGGCCTGAAAAACGGTTGGTACACCATCAAGTACAACGGCAAGACCGGTTACATCTCCGCAAAGTATACGACGGAGACCAAGCCGGAAGTCAAGCCGACTACCACGACCGTTTACACCACGGGCGATCTGTACGTTCGTGCAAAGCCGGATAAGACCAGCGCAAAGCTCGGCGTTCTCAAGAAGGGTACCGCCGTAGAGACCACCGGCCTGAAAAACGGCTGGTACACCATCAAGTACAACGGCAAGACCGGTTATATCTCCGCGAAGTATACCACCACGACCAAGCCGGCAACCGCTGCCAAGAAGGTTGTGTACACTACCGCGAACCTGAATGTCCGCGATAAGGCGTCCACCAGCGGCAAGAAGCTCGGCGTTCTCAAGAAGGGAACCGCAGTAGAAGTCATCGAGCTGAAAAACGGTTGGTACACCATCAAGTACAACGGCAAGACCGGTTACATCTCCGCGAAGTACACCACCGAAGTCAAGCCGGGCACCGAAAAGCCGACCGCTCCGGCAACCAAGACCGTATACACCACCTCCGACCTGAATGTTCGCGCAGAGCCGAACAAGAATGCCAAGAAACTGGGCGTTCTCAAGAAGGGCGCAGAGGTAAAGACCATTACCCTGAAGAACGGTTGGTACAGCATCGCGTATAACGGCAAGACCGGTTATATCTCCGCGAAGTACACCACCGACAAGCGCTGAATGCGTCAGAAACAATCGAAAATGAACACAAACCGGCACCGAAAGGTGCCGGTTTTCCGTTATATCATATGGAATTTTGACATATGTATTTGCTTGAAACCTTGAAAAGAACAAAAGGAAGTGATACAATACAAGGGAAAAATCTATATTTTGGAGGATGACTATGAAAACCAAAAGAATTATGAGGGGAATTCTTTCTGGCGCTCTGGCTGCTGCAACCGTATGCGGCAGCGCAGCATTTGCTTATGCAAATCCGGCGGCAGAATCGACCCAAACGACCACATCTGTCTCTGCTTCGGCAGTGGAGTATGCTGAGACGGCATCCGCTGTATATATGCGCAGCGAGCCGCAGAACGGCGCCGCTATCGTGTGCACGATTCCGGAGAACACCACCATTCAGAAGGTTTCTCAAAACGGTAACTGGTACCAAGTGTCATATAATGGTAAAACTGGTTATATTTACAAGAAGTTCCTGAAGCAGACGGGCGAGAACGCGGCTCCGGCTCAGCAGCCGCAGAGCAGCACCAGCACACCGGCACAGAAGGAAGACAAGCCGCAGGAAACCGCCGGCGCAGTTTACACAACTGCCGGCGTCAACATGAGAACCCAGCCGAAAAACGGCTCGGCAGTAATCTGCGTTGTTCCGCAGGGCACACAGGTACAGAAGACCGGTACTTCCGGCAACTGGGTACAGATTTCCTACAACAACCAGACCGGTTACGTGTACAACAAGTATCTGTCCGACAAGAGCACCGGAGCTGAGCAGAACACCACGCAGCCGAGCAACACAACCGGCAGCACCACGACGAACACGACAACAACGACAAAGGGCGAGGAGTTCAGCGATGTGCTGGGTTCCAAGACCACGTACTATAACTCCAGCGTAAAGGGTCGCACGACCAATATCCGTCTGGCAGCAGAGGCCATTAACGGCACCGTCCTTCAGCCGGGCGAGACCTTCTCGCTCAACGGCATTGTCGGCAGAAGAACTGCGGCAAAGGGCTACCAGAACGCCATCATTTTCCAGAACGGCAAGCAGGTAGAAGGTCTGGGCGGCGGTGTCTGCCAGGTATCCTCGACGGTATACGGCGCAGTTCTGTATGCAGATCTGAAGGTGACGGAGCGCTCCTGCCATCAGTTCCAGGTATCGTACACACCGGTATCGCAGGATGCCGCAGTATATTACGGCAGCCAGGACTTCAAGTTCGTGAACAACACGGACAACCCGATTAAGATTGAGGCAAGCGCAGGCAGCGGTTCTTTGTCCGTGACGATTTACGGCACAAAGACCTCGGAAAAGACGGTTACGCTGTCCAGCAAGAGCTCTGTCAGCGGCAACTATAAGTACGCTTCTCTGTACAAGACCGTGACGGAGAACGGCAAGTCCACCACGACAAAGGTCAATACAAGCAAGTATCTGCTCAAGTAATCCGAGCGGAATACAAAAAAACGCCAGCCCATCGGGCTGGCGTTTTGATTTGCATGAAATTATTCGCCCATGACCTGGAATACGATTTCGCGGTGACGATCGCGGGTGTCGCACTCGACCAGGGTCAGATTCTGCCACGGGCCGACGGTGATGCGTCCGTCGATAAACGGAACCGTGATGAACGGGCTGAGCAGTGCCGACTTGATATGGCTCGAGCCGTTGTCGTCATGCCAGGTGTTGTGGTGCTCGTAATGAATCACGCGGCCCTTTTCATCCGTATACGGAGAAAAGACATCCATGGCTGCCTTGAGGTCATGATTGACCATGCCAGGCTCAAATTCCAGCGTGGTCAGACCGGCAACGCCGCCGGTCGTAAAGCCGGTAACGGTACCGCTCTTGATGCCGTACTTGTGGCAAGCCTCGGTTACAGCCTCCTGAAAATCTCCGGTTACATCAATCATACCCATGTGTGCGCGGGTGTGATATTCCTTCATGGAACTATAAACTGCCATTGTTGATAAACTCCTCCATCTTGACAAACTTCTTCTATCTTCTTCTATGATCCTGAATCCGACTCTTCTTCAATCTCATTCATTGTACCACGTGCCAGCGCATTTTTCAAATCTTCCGACAGATCCTGCAATAATACGGCGTCCTGCTCGCGGTGTTCCTGTACTTGCTCGACTTGTTCGGCAATCTGCTCGATTTTTTCCTCCAGCCCACGTTCGGCCTGCTCTTTACGCAGCTGCTTGATTTCGTCGAGCAGCTCCGAGACCTCCTGTTCCAGCTTGCGCTGGCCTTTGAAGCGGACTTTGTTGATCTCTTCCATGAATCCGGCGGTTAGAATACCGGCGGGCATCGCGATGATGGCGGTGCCAAATACCGAGGAGATCATGCTCACCAGTCTGCCCGCGCGCGTCACCGGATAAATATCGCCGTATCCAACGGTTGTCAGCATGGCGAATGCCCAGTATAAGGCTTCAAAAAAGCTGTCAAACGAGTTCGGCTCCACCGAGAACATGACGGCGGCAGAGACAAAGCTGTATACCATCGACAGCATCAAGACCATGATGAGCAGCTTGCGCTCGCGGCGCACGGCGCGGTAAATATAAATAAAGCTCCGCGCATAGCGCATGGTCTTGAGAAAGCGCGCGCAGCGAAAGACACGCATGACGCGCAGAATTTGAATGTACTGCGTCAGCGGCATGTCCGGAAGCAGCTGCATGACAGCGGGAAATGTCGTGATGACCGGCAAAATCGCCAGCAGGTCAATCACCGCCATCGGCGTGAACGGATAGCGCAGCATAGCCTGCCGCAGCGATAGATCTTTCATGCGCGGCGAAAAATCTGCGGTGATCCAGCGCAGAATATAATCGACGATAAAGAGCGCCGTGACGATTCGATCCAGCCAGAGAACCGGTCGGTTCCATATTTTTAACAACAGCGGAATGGCGCTCAGACAGACCAAAACGAGAATATATCTGTCATATAGTGCGCTGAATTTGTCGTGCTGTCGGTCTTTTTCAATGATTTCGTACATCCGCTTGCGGATGTGATATGTCTGTTTCCCCATATTTTTTGTGATGCTCTGTGAGAGAAAGACAGCCGCTGTCAGGAGACAGCGGCTGTACCAATTGCGTTCTGTGTAAAATTACTTCAGACCAGCGGTGATGATAGCCATCTGGTAAACTTCATCAGCATTGCAGCCGCGGGACAGGTCGTTGATCGGAGCGTTCAGACCCTGCAGAATCGGGCCATATGCCTCGAAACCACCCAGACGCTGAGCAATCTTGTAGCCGATGTTGCCTGCGTTGATGTCCGGGAAGATGAAGGTGTTTGCCTGACCTGCAACCGGAGAACCCTTTGCCTTGGTCTTAGCAACAACCGGGGAGAATGCAGCGTCAAACTGCAGCTCGCCGTCAACTGCCAGATCCGGAGCCAGCTCCTTAGCAGCAGCGGTAGCGTCGCGCATCATGGTAACGGTCGGGCCCTTGCCGGAACCCATGGTGGAGTAGGACAGCATAGCAACCTTCGGGTCGATGCCGAAAGCAGCGCCGGTCTTTGCGGTCTCGATAGCAACCTCAGCGATCTTCTGAGCAGCAGTCAGAGTAACTTCGCCGGTCTTCTTGTCAACGGTATCCTCATAGGAGATGTTGATGGCGCAGTCGCCCATAGCGTACATCTCTTCGCCGCCATCCTTAGCCGGACGGCTCAGAATAAAGCAGGAGCTTACGAGATGTGCACCCGGCTTGGTCTTAACCAGCTGCAGAGCCGGACGAACGGTGTCAGCGGTGGAGTAAGTAGCGCCGCCCAGCAGAGCGTCAGCCTTGCCCATCTTGACCAGCATGGTGCCGAAGTAGTTGCCCTTTGCCAGGTTTGCCTTGACGGTATCCATGTCCATCTTGCCCTTGCGCAGCTCGAACATCTTCTGAGCCATCTCATCGAACTCTGCGTAGTTTGCCGGATCAATGATGGTAGCCTTCTCAATGTCGAAACCGCCCTGTGCAGCAGCAGCCTTTACTTCGTCAACGCCGCCGATCAGGATAACGTCCATCAGGTCATCCTTGAGCAGACGAGCGGTAGCTTCCAGAATACGAGCATCCGGACCCTCTGTGAAAACGATAGTTCTGCGCTCTGCCTTCAGAGCAGCAATCAGATTCTCAAACATTGGTTTTCCCTCCAAAAATGAATTTACACATTCTTTTCCGCGGAGAGGACACGCCTCCCGTTGGTTGATATAACCATTATACAACTT
This sequence comes from bacterium, assembly GCA_963601915.1. Classification (GTDB taxonomy): domain Bacteria; phylum Bacillota; class Clostridia; order Oscillospirales; family Butyricicoccaceae; genus Butyricicoccus_A. The sequence goes on from CAVCGL010000013.1 coordinate 17,554, forward strand.
TTTGTTTGATATGTTCAAGGGATATTGGCAATTTTATGGGGAAACGCACAAAAAATCCGAAGAATTATGGGAGAACGCGAAAAAGACCGCTTATCCCATCAGAAATGCCAGATAACAGGCAAGAATACCCAACGGGCAGATAATCTGTGTCGCTCTGTTGCGGAACTTCATCATAATCCACAGCAGCGGCAGAGCGGCTGCGCCGCACAGCATCAGAATCACGGTGTGCGGATCGCTAAAATCATAGACAGAGCCGCGGTACAGGATGTCCACCACTGCCATGATGATAAAATTGAAGATATTGCTGCCAACAATGTTGCCGAACGCGATGTCTACGTTCTTCATGCGCAGCAGCGCAACGGTAGAGGACGCCTCCGGCAGACTGGTCGCAATGCCGAGGAACAGCGCACCTGCCATGCCTTGACCCAAATGCAGGCGGAGCGAGATGGCATCGGTGATGTACGTGATCGCAATGCTGAGAACGACAATGCCAATGCTGACGAGCACGAAACGCACAGCGATTTGCGGCACGGTGAGCGGGCTGGTGTCCTCTTCGTCGGAATCGTCACTGTCTTCTGCGGACATATACCGGATGCTCAGAATGTACATCAAGACGATAATGACGGAAGAGAGGCTGATGCTCAGGATCTGGATGCGCAGGATGCCCAGCCAGTCGAGAATCATGACGAGATAACAGACAAAGACAAATACCGTGACCATGCGGTGGCTGTCGGACAGCTTTCCCTCGCGGAAGGTGCGCGCAAAGATGAGCAGGAAAAACGACAGCATGGCCATGTTAAACAGGTCGCTGCCCAAGATATTGCCCAGACATAGTCCCGGCTGGTGAATCAGCACCGTAGACGAGATACTGGTGAACAGTTCCGGCAGACTGGTGACAGCGGACAGCATGATGCCGCCGATAAAGGCACCGGACAGGCTGGTTTTCTTGTCGAGCAAATCCACATAGTCGGATGCCTTGACGGAAAACAGCACGACACCGGCGGCAACGAGCAGGTACAACAAATAAATCATAAATTTCTTCCTCCAGACAGCATGTCCTCCGTGCAGAGAATAAAAAAAGACCCATAGACGATGATATAGTAGGATTCCCTACTGTACCTTCGTCTATGAGTCTCATTTTTTAAGAAAATACCAGTCGATGGACGCATCGACGCGATTGTTGATATTTCCACGGCTTTCGCCGCAAACTACTCCCTCACCGAGGTTTCTATTGTGTGACTACACTATAGCATGGCGAGGCGCAGCGTGTCAAGATTCGATTGGTACTCGCTCACAAAAACAGCTCCAGCACGAATACCACGGCGCAGGCGACAACGGCGACCTGAAACAGGCTGCCGCCGAACCAAGCGAGCGCAATGTCTGCAATAAGGGCGGCGAGGCCTGCCCACATGCTGTCGGTTGCCTGCACGATAGCGGGGAAGGTCATGACGGCGAGCGTCACATACGGCACATAAAATAAAAACGAGCGGATGGTCTGGTTTTTGATTTCCTTCCGAATCAGCGTCAGCGGCAAAACGCGAATCAAATACGTGACGCCTGCCATGACGGCGATGTAAATCCAAGCATTATTGAGCATGTTCTTCCTCCTTTACCGGGAATGCAACCGCCGCAATGCCTGCAATGACAACGGTCAGAATAATGGTGCGCATACCGGAGGAAATATGAGAGATGACCGGCAGAACGGACATGGCAAGACTTGCCGCCATGGAGATGGCAACGAGACCGGCGATGACCTTGTTTTTGCGTCCGGGCGGGATGATGATCGCCAAAAACATGCCGTACAGACCGACACCCAACGCGCTGACAACGTGATGCGGCAGAATATTGCCGACCGCAATGCCGATCGCGGTGCCAATCGTCCAGGCGGGAATGGAAATTGCCATCATACCGTAATTGTACCACGGGTTGAGCTTGTCCGGGACAATGCTGGCGACGCCGAAAATCTCATCCGTGATGCCCCAGCCGATGAGCAGGCGGTGAATGAGCGGCAGATCCGGCGCGAGCTTTTGGCTCAGCGAACAGGACATGAGCAGATACCGCGCATTGATGACCAGCATCATGATTGCCATTTCTATGTATCCGGCTCCAGCCTGAATGACATTGAAGCCGGCGTATTCTCCCGCGGACGCAACCGTTGTCACACTGGCCGCCGCACCCTGTAACGCCGTCAATCCGGCATTTCGCGCCGCGATGCCCAGCGTAAACGATACCGCGAGATACCCCAGCGCAATCGGTACACCGTTTTGAATGCCGCGACGGAACCATGCGGCATTGTTGAGTTTCATACAATCTTCCTCCACATCTTAAAAAACATCTACCGCTTATTGTAACGCGCGGAGCTGGTTCCGTCAATTGCAGAAATCGTTTTCTATAAAACTATTTGTATAATACAATATAAAATATACGGATTATTGGGCATCTAGCATGGTGATTTGCGTGTCCGTGTAATAATGGGTCAAAATCTCTTGATAGCTTTTTCCATCCTCTGCCATTTTTCGTGCGCCGTACTGGCTCATGCCGACGCCGTGCCCATATCCCTGCGTGTGAAAGGTGAGCGAGGTGTCCGTCGTCTTGATGGTAAAGTGGGTGGAATTCAGCCCAAACAGCGAGCGAACCTCGGTGCCTTTCAGCTCTTGCCCGCCGATTTTACAGGTGCGCACGCCGCCTGCTTCCGAGGTGTCAATGTCCGTAAACCAGGTCTTGGGCAAGCCGGTCAGATTGATGTCGGGATATTTGGTCAGCATGATTTGCCGGAATTCTTCTGCGCCCAGCGTCACAGAGGCATCGTACTTGGGGCAATCGGCATCGCCCGTGCTGTCCACGGTGGTGAGATAGGGAATATCGGTTCCCCAGACGCTGACGGCGGCTTCGGTCTGCTGCGCCGCGGCGGAGTGAAAGACAGCGGCAATCGGCGCACCGTTGTACGTTACGACCTGTCCGCTTGTCTCGCGCACAGCGGTGCGGATCTTCTCTGTCCAGGCGTCGGCGTTGCTGCCCCATTGCTGCTTGGCCTCCGTGTCCAAATCGGTAAAGGCGGCGCAGTGCGTGTAATCGGCACAAACTGCCGCGTCCGGATGCTGCGTGTCCGTGCCCAGAGACTGTTTATAGACGGCAAACGTCCGCGCAGCGACAGCCTGCGCTTTGAGCGCTTCCTCCGGAAACGAAGCGGGCATTTCCGCCGCCAGGGCACCGGCGGTGTAGTCCTCCAGGGACATCTCGTGCACATCGCCGTTGATGAGGACAGTGATGGTTCTGCTGGGTGCGCCGTCATTTTGCGTTTCAGATGCTGGATGCTCTTCATTTTCTGCATTCTCTGCGCCTGCATTCTGCACGTCTAAATTATTTTCAACATTGTTTACAATATGGACATTTTCTGTAGTTTCTGACATATTTTTGTAGTATTTTACCCCGACAGGCAGAACAAATGCCAGAAAAATGATGAAAAACACCCGAAAAAGTACTCGTTTCATAATCCATTCCTTCTCTTTGACAGGTACGCGCTGGTTTGACATATTTGCAGGATTGATGTAATATATAATTCATATGAAGTAACATGTTCTGCCTTCTGCGGCTGTTCTGCGCTGTGCGGAGGGGCGGAGATCTGATTGATGAGGTGATTCCAATGGTTGACATGATGAAAGATATGAGACCCTCCGTCATTGACAATCTATGCAATAACTTCGAGGATCATAACCTGATCCAGCCGAAGATGTTCTCCAAGTACGCAGTAAAGCGTGGTCTGCGAAATGCGGACGGCACCGGTGTGCTCGCCGGCATTACCTGCGTATCCAATGTACATGGCTACATGGTAAACGAGGGCGAAGTAGAGCCGATTGAAGGCCGCCTGACCTACCGCGGACATAACCTGTATGATCTGCTGGACGGCTTTGACGCAGAAGACCGCTTTGGTTTTCCGGAAACCGCTTACCTGCTGCTGAGTGGCGCGCTGCCGACACAGGAACAACTGGATGACTTTACCGAGATGCTGGCGGACGCCTGTTCTTTGCCGGACAACTTTACCGAGGACGTCATCATGCGTGCGCCGAGCCGCGATATTATGAACAAGCTGGCAGTGTCCACGCTGGCACTGTATTCCTATGACCCGAATCCGGATGACACCAGCCTGCAAAACATCGTGCGGCAGGCCGTCAATCTGATTGCGAAGTTCCCGGTTATCATTTCTCATGCGTATCAGTCCAAGCGCCGATACTATGACAATGCATCGATGTTCCTGCATATGCCGGATCGCAATTATACAACCGCAGAAAACATTTTGAGCCTGATTCGACCGGACGGCATGTTTACCCGCGAGGAAGCAATGCTGCTCGACCGCTGCCTGATTATTCATGCAGAGCATGGCGGCGGTAACAACTCCGCTTTTGCAACGCGTGTCGTTTCGTCCTCTGCTACCGATACCTATTCTGCAATTGCTGCGGCAATCGGCTCTCTGAAGGGCCCGCGCCACGGCGGTGCCAATCTGCGCGTCTGCAAGCAGTTTGATGAAATGAAGGCAAACATCTCCAATTGGGAAGATGAAGACGAAGTGCTGGAATATCTGTGCAAGATCATGCGCAAGGAAGCCGGAGACGGCTCCGGCCTGATTTACGGCATGGGACATGCGGTCTACACGCTGTCCGACCCGCGTGCCGTTGCACTGAAAAATACCGCGCGCCCGCTGGCTGCACAGAAGGGCTTCGAGCGCGAATTTAACCTGATTGAGCTGACCGAGCGTCTGGCACCGGAGGCATTTTACCGCGTGCGCGGCGAGCACAAGATTATGTGTGCGAATGTCGATATGTATTCCGGTCTGGTATATGAGATGTTGGGCATTCCGCAGGAAATGTACACGCCGCTGTTTGCGACAGCCCGCATTGTCGGCTGGCTGGCACACCGCATCGAAGAGGTGACCACCGGCGGCAAGATCATCCGTCCGGCATACAAGCCGATTATTTCCCGTTCGAGTTATATTCCGATTGCCGAGCGCGGCTAATTGGATGAATAAAAATAGAAAAAGCGTCAGTCCCGGAAACAACCGGTTCTGACGCTTTTTTGCTGTTGCACTTTGTATGATAATCTGTCTGGCTCCCTCTTACGCACAGACCAAACTTGTCTCTCCCTTTGGGAGAGATGTCGCGTAGCGACAGAGAGGGCTAATACCAGCTAGCATGGTTTTTGGAGGTTTACCCTGATACGAATTTGTTCGCGTGCTGCTCCTTCCGTCACGGCTTGCGCCGTGCCACCTTCCTCAGAGAGGAAGGCTTTTGGCAGAGAAGACGCTATTTTTTCTTCATCATGCGGTCAAGCCGTTCCTGCAGCTTGGCGCGGCGGGACTGTGCGGCGGCGCGGTCGATGGAGACAATCGCGCCGTTTTCTAGCTCGACGAAATCTCCGTCCTGTAAGCCATCCGGTGCGGGAACGTCTATCATGCCGGACTGGGTCTCTACGACGGCAATCCCGTTTTCAATGCGGTCAACGATACCTTTCACGCGGCAAGACTCACCTTTCCGTTTTTCAGCTGCAGCACAACGGTTCCGTCCTTGGCTGTCTCGTAAATTTTCGTGCCGAGCGGCTCCAGATAGTCAAATACCTCGTTGTTTGGCAGACCGTAGGAATTTCCATCCGCATAAGAGATGACGGCATAAGAAGGAGAAACCGCCTGAATAAAGTCTTTGGACGATGCCGTGCGTGAGCCGTGATGGGCAACCTTGAGTACGTCACAGGGGAGCAGATTCGGCACATTGCGCAGCATATCCTTCTCGACAGCGGCGGTTGTGTCGCCGGTAAACAGCGCACTGCATCCGTTGGCATCCAAGCGACAGACCAGAGACCAGGTGTTCGGGTCGCTCTTGCTGTATGTGTCTGCACTGTCCGGGCCCGGCGCGAGCACGGTCAGCTTTGCTCCGCTGTCGCCAATCGGAATGACATCACCGATGTCAGGAAACTGCGGCTGAATGCCCTCGTTGTCGATGGCGTCCAGTAATTTTTCGTAAATATCCGTGTCCATGGCCTCGTCGGACATATAAATCGCATCGACTTGGAAGGCGTCAAACACGCTGACAAGACCGCCAATATGGTCTTCGTGCGGATGCGTGGCAATCACAGCGTCTAGTTCTGCGATGCCCTGCCGCGAAAGATAATCGACAACCGTGCTTCCGGCGGAAGCCTTGCCGCCGTCAATGAGAACCGCATCGTCTCCGCAGACAATGAGTTCTGCATCGCCCTGTCCGACGTTGATGAAATGCAGGTTGGTTGCATCCTCCGCAGATGTGTTGGAAAGAGAACCGGAGATTCCCTCGCTGGGGTGCGTAGCAGGCAAAAATTCCTTGCTGAATGCAAATGCAACCAGCACCATTGCCATAATCACCCATAAAAAATTATGTCGTTTCTTCATAAAATCCCCTCTTTTGTCGCAAATCGTTATGATTAGTATACCAGCAAATGCATATAGATGCAAACCATAGGATCAATGCAACCAGCAGGTGCGCTGTTGCCGCGTCAACATGGTGGTATGCGCACGGAGAATATGCTATAGTGAAGATGAAAAAAGAGAAAACGTATCGAGAGGAGGCTGGTGATATGAAAGAGTTGGGAGCAAGACTGCAAAAGCTGCGCCGACAGGCGGGCATGTCGCAGCAGGAATTGGCAGATCAGCTGCATGTATCGCGCCAATCCATTTCCAAGTGGGAATTGGGAACAGCCACACCGGATTTGGATAACCTCGTTCGGCTCAGCAAGCTGTTTGGCGTCTCGCTGGACGAGTTGGTTTTAGGAAGAACAGAGAAACCACAAGAAACTTCACAACAACCTGCGCAGCCTGTGGAAGATTTAAAAACAAAACGGATGAAATGGATGCGTTTGTGTTTGATTGCCGGTGTGCTCTGTCTGATACTGGCATTTGCGCTGTTGCCGCTGCATCAGCTGTTCGACCGGCACATGCTGGGAAACTGGTATACAAGTGTTTGGCAGTATCTGTCGACTGTGCCGCACAATATCCTGCTGATTGCCGGAGTCGGATGTTTGCTTGCCGCATACTGGAACAAGCGCGCATAAGATTTTCTCTCGTCCATTGACAAACTCCGACTGACTAGGGTACAATGAGAACAGAAAATAAGAATCATTCGCAATCTTATACTAGGAGGAGATTACAATGGCATTTCGTAAGGTAACGGACAGCATTCTGTATGTCGGCGTCAATGACCATCAGGTAGACCTGTTCGAGGGTCAGTATGTGGTGCCGAACGGCATGGCATACAATTCCTATGTGATTCTGGACGATAAGATCGCTGTCATGGATACAGTAGACATCAACTTCGCACAGGAATGGCTGGGCAATATCGCTGAGGCACTGGACGGCAAGAAGCCGACCTATCTGGTTGTTCAGCACATGGAGCCGGATCATTCGGCAAGCATCGCAGAATTCCTGAAGGTTTATCCGGACACCGTCGTTGTCGGCAACGCAAAGACCTTTGTCATGATGCAGCAGTTCTTTGGTGCAGATGTTGCGCCGAACCGCGAGGTTGTTGCCAATAAGGGCACGCTGGAACTGGGCAGCCATACGCTGACCTTTGTTTTCGCTCCGATGGTACACTGGCCGGAAGTTATGGTCACGTATGATTCTGCCGATAAGGTTCTGTTCTCCGCTGACGGCTTCGGTAAGTTCGGCGCACTGGACGTAGAAGAGGATTGGGACTGCGAGGCACGCCGCTACTATATCGGCATTGTCGGCAAGTACGGCGCACAGGTACAGGCCCTGCTCAAGGTAGCTGCAACGCTGGATATTCAGATTATCTGCCCGCTGCATGGCCCGGTGCTGACGGAAAATCTGGGTCATTACATCGAGAAGTATGACATTTGGTCCTCTTACAAGGTTGAGTCGGAAGGTGTCATGATTGCGTATGCATCGGTTTACGGCAACACCAAGAAGGCGGCAGAGAAGCTGGCAGAGACTCTGCAGGCAAAGGGCTGCCCGAAGGTTGTTCTGACCGATCTGGCGCGCAGCGATATGGCAGAAAACATCGAGGATGCGTTCCGCTATGGCAAGCTGGTACTGGCTTCGCTGACCTACAACGGCGATGTATTCCCGTTCATGCACACCTTCCTGCACGGTCTGACCGAGAGAAGCTATCAGAACCGCACGATTGGTATCATTGAAAACGGTACCTGGGCACCGACCGCAGGCCGTGTCATCAAGTCCGCGTTCGAGAAGAGCAAGAACATCACTTGGCTGGACACGACAGTCACCATCAAGTCTGCAATGAATGCCGAAAATGAGGCACAGATTGAGGCAATGGCTGACGAGCTGATGAAGTAAGTTTTTTATAGGAAAGAAAGCCGGAAATCAGAGAGTTTCTCTGGATTTCCGGCTTTTTTTGGTCATTCCCGCCATTGTTCCGACAATACGGCAATGGTATAATAAGCTATTATCACTTCAGACACGGAAAGGGGGAAAGCCGCATGATGACATGGAAAAAACGCATTCGATTGACCTGCCTGCTGCTGTGCACCGCGCTGTTTTGCTGCTCATGCGGCGCAACAGACCCCATTGTCGGTTCCGGCGGGACACAGATCGATATGCCGTATATCGGCATCGTGCTCAAATCCACAGACAATCCGTATTTTGCCCTGATTAAGGCGGGCGCAGAATATGAGGCGGATCAAATCGGTGCGCAGGTTGTCATTGCTTCGCCGGATAAAGAGGACGATGTCGAAGAGCAGGCGCAATTGGTAGAAAGCATGTCCAAACTGTCTATTGATGTCATGATTGTCTCACCGAGCAATGAGCAGAGTATCACAGAAGAGCTGAAAAAGGCGAAGAATAAGGGCAAACGCATCCTGTCCGTGGATACGTCTTCGGATTTTGATGGCTGTGACGGATATATCGGCACCGATCAATATGATGCGGCACGTAAGCAGGGAGCATATGCTGCCAAGCTGGTAGCGGAGGACGAGGACGCCAAGGCGGTGATTCTGCGCGGGGCAGACGGGGACAAGACGCATATGCTGCGGGAATATGGCCTTGAGGATGGCTTGAGAGATGGTGGTGTGTCGGTTTCCTCCGTGGAATACGGTGACTGCCAGGAAGACAAAGCAGAAGACATCATGAAAGAGCTGCTTGAAAAAGACAAAAAGACCAAAGAGATTCGCCTTGTCTGCACGACATCGGATAGTATGGCAGTCGGCGCGCAGCGCGCCATTGCCGAATCTGGCAGAGACGATATTCACATCGTATCGTTTGACGGCATGATTGACGCCTCCGAGCTGGTACGTGTCGGAGAAATCGACGCGGCATTTGCACAGGAGCCGTTTGAAATGGGAAAGCAGTGCGTGGATTATGCGGTGAAGCTGTACAACGGAGAATCGACGGGAGAATCCGTGCACACGGATGTCGAGCTGATTACCGCTGACAATGCGGAAGCACATATCAGTGAGCTGCAGCGCGAGCTGGATCACTGGGACGGAAAGTAAAAACCAGCTGGTTGGATGACGGAAAACCGTTTCCAACAGCTGGTTTTGTTTTATTTCTTTTTGCCGATCAGTCCAAGCAGTCCCATCATGCCGATCAAGCCACAGGCGAAACCGGCGCGGAACCGCCGAAATAGACGGCGCATCAGTTTTTCAGCGAGTGCATCGGAGCCGGAATTCGTCCGCCGCGGTGAATAAACCGTGCAGAAGAGAACGGATGTACCTCCATAACCGGTGCCGAGCCGAGCAGACCGCCAAATTCCAAGTCCTCACCGACCTGCTTGCCGATGGCCGGAATGACGCGAACGGCAGTGGTCTTGTTGTTGACGACACCGATGGCAGCTTCGTCTGCGATGATAGCGGAAATCGTCTCCGCAGAGGTGTCGCCCGGAATGGCAATCATGTCCAGACCGACGGAGCAAACAGCGGTCATGGCTTCCAGCTTGTCCAGATGCAGGCTGCCCGCGTTGACCGCGTGAATCATGCCTTCGTCCTCCGATACCGGAATGAATGCACCGGACAGACCGCCGACAGCAGCGGATGCCATGACGCCGCCCTTCTTGACCGCATCGTTGAGCATGGCGAGAATCGCTGTCGTGCCGTGCGTGCCGCAGCACTCCAGGCCGACCTCTTCCAGAATGCGGGCAACCGAGTCACCGACTGCCGGTGTCGGAGCCAGAGACAGGTCAACGATGCCGAACGGAACGTTCAGGCGCTCGGACGCGATGGAACCAACGAGCTGACCCATACGGGTAATCTTAAAGGCAGTTTTCTTGATAATGTCTGCGATTTCGTTCATCGAGCACTCCTCGCCAGCGCGCTGGATAGCCGAATGGACAACGCCCGGGCCGGATACGCCGACGTTGAGTACGCAGTCCGCCTCGCCGACACCGTGGAATGCACCGGCCATAAACGGATTGTCCTCTACCGCGTTGGCAAAGACAACCAGCTTGCCTGCGCCGATGCACTGGCGGTCAGCGGTCAGCTCTGCGGTCTGGCGGATGACCTCACCCATCATGCGGATCGCATCCAGATTTGTGCCCGCCTTGGTCGAAGCAACATTGACCGAAGAACATACCAGATCTGTCGTTGCCAGTGCTTCCGGAATCGAACGGATCAGAATTTCATCGCCCTTGGCGAAGCCCTTCTGTACGAGCGCGGAGAAGCCGCCGACAAAGTTGACGCCGCAGGCAGCCGCTGCGCGATCCAGCGTCTGTGCGAGCGGCACATAGGACGTTGCATCGGTCGCTGCGCCGATCATTGCCATCGGGGTGACGGAAATGCGCTTGTGAATGATCGGAATGCCCAGTTCGGCTTCAATCTGTTCGCCGGTTTCTACCAGATGCTCTGCCTTGCGGGTAATCTTGTCGTATACCTTGTCGCAGGTGGTGTTGATGTCACCGGTGATGCAGTCGAGCAGGGAGATGCCCATCGTGATGGTACGAATATCCAGATGCTCGTCCTCGATCATTTTAATGGTTTCTAAAATATCAAAGCTATTTAACATGGGATATGCACTCCTTAAATGCGATGCATCGCGTTGAAAATGTCCTCATGCATCAAATGCACCTTCATGCCAAGCTCTACGCCTGCGGCTTCCAGCTGAGCGGTCAGCGACGGGAAGCTGATGTCGCAGCCCTCCAGCTCAACCAGCATAATCATGGCGAACAGATCGCCGCCCATGATGTTCTGGCGCACGTCCACGATGTTGACGTTGTGTTCAAACAGAGTGTTGGAAATCTTGGCAATTACGCCGGTGCGGTCCTTGCCAGCTACAGTTAACATTGCACGCATGTGTTTTCCTCCTAAACTTTGGGTGATGGGAAAGTATTTTGTATCAAATCTCCTCCAGCACCGAGACAATGACGGCGTTGGAGATGAGAAAACCGTCCTCGGTGAGAGACCATCGAGAGTCGGTATGATGAACATATTGCTTGGGCAGAGAAGAGAGCACCCGCTGAACAGGGGCAGGGTCTGCCGAAAACTGTTTGGTGTAAACATCTGCGTCAAAACCGGCGGAAGTCCGGAGTGACAGCATGATGTACTCGGCGGCGCGGTCGATGTCGCGCTCGTCCTCGCGTTCCGGCTGCGCTTGCCCGCGCAGCCACGCGGACAAATCACGCGGAATTTCATATCGTTCTCCGGCAAAATCGCCGTGCGCGCCCGGGCCGAAGCCGAGATAGGGGCTTTGCTTCCAGTAGCGGCTGTTGTGCCGACTGGCAAAGCCGGGCTTGGCAAAATTTGAGATCTCGTAATGCTCGAAACCGGCGCGACGCATCCGGTCGCAGACCGCCAGATACATATCCGCCTGCGTGTCCTCATCCGGCAAAGTCGGATGAAGCCTGCCGAGCGGCGTGTGTTCTTCCAGCGTCAGTCCGTAGCACGAGAGATGCTCCGGCTGTAAATCCAGCAGCGCATCCAGCGAGGTACACAGCTGCTCCATGCGCTGACCTGGCAGCGCATACATGAGATCGACGCTGAGATTGGCAAATCCTGCGTGTCTTGCGCGGAAAAAGGCGTCCCGTGCCTGCGCAAACGTGTGAATGCGTCCGAGCGCTTGCAGCTCCCGATCATCGGCGGACTGAATGCCCATGGACAGCCGGTTGACACCGGCTTCGCGGGAAACCGTAAGAAAATCGTCCGTCATCGAGTCGGGATTGGCTTCCACGGTAATTTCTGCGTCGGGTTCTACGGCGTAGTTTTCATAGACCGCCTGCAATATCTGTGCGATGCGTGTGCCGCCGAGCAGACTCGGCGTGCCGCCGCCGAAATATATCGTGTCGATAGAAAAATCCTGGCACATCGCTGCCTGCTGCTGGATGTCATGGATGAGCCGCTTCGTGTAAGCGTCGCGCTGTTCCAGCCTGCCGGACAGCGAATAAAAGTCGCAGTAGCTGCACTTTGCCGCGCAAAACGGCACGTGAATATAAATACCGAGCTTATTCTTCATCCAGCTTGAGCACGGCCATGAAGGCCTCCTGCGGAACCTGTACCGAGCCGAGGGCACGCATTCGCTTTTTGCCTTCCTTCTGCTTTTCAAGCAGCTTTTTCTTTCGGGTAATATCGCCGCCGTAGCACTTGGCGAGCACGTCCTTGCGCATCGCCTTGATGGTCTCGCGGGCGATAATCTTGTTGCCGATGGCTGCCTGAACCGGAATTTCAAACATCTGGCGCGGAATATTTTCCTTGAGCTTTTCGACAATCTTTCGTGCGCGCGCATACGCCTTGTCCGTGTGGACGATAAACGACAGCGCATCGACCGGATCGCCGTTGAGCAGCAGATCCAGCTTGACCAGCTCGGACTTGCGGTAGCCGATCAGCTCATAGTCCAGAGAAGCATAGCCGCGGGTACGCGACTTGAGGGCATCGAAGAAATCATAAATGATTTCGCCGAGCGGCAGCTCGTAGTGCATCTCTACGCGGTCGGAGTCGATATACTCCATGTCTTTGTAGATGCCGCGGCGCTCCTGACACAGCTCCATGATGTTGCCGACGTATTCGCTCGGCGTCATGATGCTCGCCTTGACATACGGCTCTTCCGCATAGTCCAGCGTGGTCGGGTCAGGATAGTTGAGCGGATTGTCGATATATTCTTCTTCGCCGTCCGTGCGCTTGATTTTGTAGATAACGCTCGGCGCGGTTGTGATGAGATCTAGATCATATTCGCGTTCCAGACGCTCTTGAATGATTTCCATGTGCAGCAGTCCGAGGAAGCCGCAGCGGAAACCAAAGCCCAGAGCAACGGAGCTTTCCGGCTCAAAGGTCAGAGAGGCGTCGTTGAGCTGTAATTTTTCCAGTGCATCGCGCAGATCCGGGTATTTGGAGCCGTCTGCCGGATAAATACCCGAAAATACCATCGGTTGCACCTTGCGGTAGCCCGGCAGGGCTTCCGGTGCCGGATTTTCTACACCGGTCACGGTATCGCCCACGCGGGTGTCCGTCACATTTTTGATCGACGCGGTAAAGTAGCCGACTTCACCGGCAGCCAAGCCGTCAGATGCCGGTTCCAGCGTCAGCGGACGCATGTAGCCGGTCTCCACGACCTGAAATTCTGCGCCGGTTGCCATCATTTTTACCTTCATGCCCGGACGAATTGTGCCCTGCATGACGCGGATATAGACAATGACACCGCGATAGGAGTCGTACTGGCTGTCAAAGATCAGCGCTTGCAGCGGAGCGGCCGGATCGCCGTCCGGTGCCGGAATATCCGTGACAATGCGCTCGAGCACCTCTTCGATGTTGGTGCCCATTTTCGCAGAGACCTCCGGCGCATCCTCTGCCGGAATGCCGATGACGTCCTCAATTTCGTGCTTGGCGCGCTGCGGGTCTGCACTCGGCAGGTCGATTTTGTTGACAACCGGCAGAACCTCCAGATTATTCTCAATAGCGAGATAGGTGTTTGCGAGCGTCTGCGCTTCGATGCCCTGCGTGGCATCGACGACGAGTACTGCACCTTCACAGGCTGCCAGAGAGCGGGATACCTCGTAGTTGAAATCGACATGACCCGGGGTGTCAATCAGATTCATCTGATAGGTTTTGCCGTCCGAAGCCTCGTAGTCCATGCGGACAGCGCGGGCTTTGATGGTGATGCCGCGCTCACGCTCCAGATCCATACTGTCCAGCAGCTGGCTTTCCATTTCGCGCTGGGTGACAGTATGGCACTTTTCCAGCAGGCGGTCTGCCAGCGTGGACTTGCCGTGGTCGATGTGCGCGACGATGGAGAAATTACGGATTAGGGATTGATCTTTCATGAATATCTCCTTTCCACCGCCTTTTGCCGCGGCGGATGTGTGCAAAGTAAAATCGGACGAAATTCCGTCCATTCGTATCTATCAGTATAGCATAGCGCGCGATATGCCGCAAGGGATAGAACCGCCAAAAAAGCCCCCGTATTTGCATACGGAGGCTTTTGGAAACCTTACAGTGCTGCGATTTTGTCACATGCCTTGGACAGATCCGGCAGCTCGACATCTTCGAGTGCACCGGCGTCGCAGGCGGATGCCAGAGCCGGGTTCATCGGCAGCTTGGCGAGCACGTCCAGATTGTGCTCCTTGGCGATCTCATCGACATGGCTTTCACCGAATACAGAGATGTGCTTGCCGCAGTCCGGACATACCACATAGCTGTAGTTCTCGATGACACCCAGAATCGGGATGTTCATCATTTCAGCCATCTTGACTGCCTTGGTGACAACCATAGATACCAGCTCCTGCGGAGAGGTCATGACGATGATGCCGTCAACCGGCAGGGACTGGAAGACCGTCAGCGGAACATCACCGGTTCCTGGCGGCATATCGACGAACATAAAGTCAATATCCTTCCAGATAATATCCGTCCAGAACTGCTGAACGGCACCGGCAATAACCGGGCCTCTCCAGATTACCGGATCAGAAGCGTTTTCCATCAGCAGATTGATGGAGCAAACATCAATGCCGGTCTTGGTAGCCATCGGATACACGCCTTCCTCTGTTGCACCCAGCGTGCCGGTCAGACCGAAGCCCTTCGGGATGGACGGTCCGGTAATATCGGCGTCCAAAATGCCGCAGTGTGCGCCCTTGCGCTGCATAGCAACCGCAAGCAGGGACGTTACCATGCTCTTGCCTACGCCGCCCTTACCGCTGACAACGCCAATGACCTTTTTGATCTTAGACAGCGGATGCGGTGCTTTGAGCAAAGATTCCGGCTCGCCGCAGCTTCCTCCGCAGCTGTCGCAATCGTGATTACAGCCCATGATAGAGTCAACTCCTTATAAACAATTTTCTTTGTGCGTGCTGTCATTATATCATATCCAACACGTTTTGCAAGATACTGTGCAAAAACAGAGCGAAAAGCCGAGATTTGGAAAAAGAAAAAAGGCTGACATCCGAAGATGTCAGCCCTGCCAGAAAAAAAAGAGAGGTTTAAAAGTAGAAAAAACGAAATTAGTGTGCGCGCTTGTGGAAGAAATGTCTGTGCTGTGCGCGCGGAGCAGATACTTCCTGCTGCGGCTCTGCAACCGCCGGACGATGAATTTTTGGCAGATGAATGCCAGCCTTGTGCGCGTCGCGCATGTACTTCGGCACCCAAACGTTGCAGATATAGAAGAGAATGGAAAGCGATGTGCCAATGACCCAGCCGAGCGGATACGCATAGCAGACACCGGCAAAGCCCATCATCGGAACCATGATATAAGCCAGAGCTACGCGCAGTGCCAGATCAACGAGCGTAGTCACCATAAACGGTCCCATCGCACCGCCGCCGCGCAGCGCGCTGTCGCAGCAGTTTTTAATGCCGACGAGCGGATAGAACGGAGCAACGATGAGCAGATATTCAATGCCGACGCTGATCACCGTGCCGTTGGAGCTGCTGCCGAGAAACAGCTGCAAAATCGGCTGACCGGCAACAAAGAACAGAACGATAATCGAGCCAATGACAATCTCAGACATGATAACGCAGTCGCGCACGCCTTGACGCACGCGCTTGATGTCCTGTGCGCCGATGTTCTGCGCAGCAAAGCTGGACAAGGCATTCGGCAGTGCATTCATGACCATGATGGCAAAGGTGGAAACCTTCAGAGCGGCGGAGAATCCGGCAACCGTGTTGGAACCCAGCGGATTGACCAGACCCTGTACACAGAACACACCGACAGATACAAACGACTGCTGACAGATAGACGGAATCGCAATCATTGCCATGCGGCCGAGCAGATGACGGTCGAAACGCTTCGGCTTCTGTGTCGTGTGAATGCGGGACAGACGGCGAACCAAGGTAACGACAGCGAGCAGAGAGGAAATACCCTGTGCAATCAGCGTTGCCCAAGCAACACCGGAGATACCCATATCCAGCTTGCTGACAAAGAAAATATCCAGAATGACGTTGAAAGTCGTGGAAAAGGCGAGGAAATACAGCGGGGTGCGGCTGTCGCCCAGGCCGTTAAAGATCGCGGTTGCGGTATTGTACAGGAACAGGAACAAAAGACCTGCGATGTAAATGCGCAGATACACCATCGTCGGCTGGAAAATATTCTCCGGTGTGCTGATGAGCTGCATCAGAGCCGGACAAGCGATCTCGCCGATGGCAGTCAGCGTCAGAGCCAGCGTAATCAGAGAGATGACGGCGGTGCTGACAGCGGTGCGCATCCGCACGATGTCGTGCGCGCCGAACAGCTGAGAGATGACGACAGAGCAGCCGACGCTCGCGCCGGTTGCGACTGCGATAAACAGAACCGTAATCGGATAGGCGGCGCCGGTTGCAGCCAGCGCATCAACGCCGAGGAATCGACCGGCAATCACGCTGTCTGCCAAGTTGTACAGCTGCTGAAAGACCATGCTCAGCAGCAGCGGAATGACAAACTTAATCAGAATCTTAAAAGGCGAACCTTTTGTCATATCTGTAATCATAATTTTTCTTACCTCTTTGTGAAACGGGAGTGATCGTTCTCTTTCAAAACCGTAAGCGATTGTATCACAGAATGTGACCAAAATGTAAGCGGAAAAATAGACAGGTTTTTGAAAAAATGGAATGGGTATCTTGTACAAAATTTATTGTGAAATTTTGGGCATATCTCCCAAAAGACAACGAAACCGCAACAATCAAAAAGCCAGCCCGTTCGGGAGAGAACGGGCTGGCGGACGGTTAAGACCGACTGGTGATGGTTAAATGACTGGTATCATATAAAACACGGGCGTGATTGCTGCGAATCAGTTGTTTTTCGATACAATTTCCGGTCTTTGGGTCAATGATTCGGCGATACACTTCGCCGCAACGATAGACAATCCCGTTTTCTTCGACAAAGTGCTCATCTTCGGAGAGAATGTGATAGGTATATTCCTGCGCTTTGTCTGCGCGAAGCTCCCCGCACAGGTATTTGTCTGTCACATAGACAATCAGCTGATAGGTTGCCTTGGTCGGGTTGTAAAACCGGTAATCCAGATAGTTATACACAATCGAAGTACCCGTGCCGAATGGAATTTGTCGATTGAAATCCGGAAATAAATCTAGACCGTCATGGTGATGGTGCTCTACAATTTGCAGCGGTGTATGTAAAATCATCCAATGGATGAGGTTGGTAAATTGGCACATACCGCCGCCTGTACCGCGTTTCGGTTCCCCATTGGAAATGGCAAGTCCTTCAAGATAGCCCTTTTTCGGACTGAGAGAGCCGACGAGATGCCAAAAGGAAAAGGTTTCACCGGGACGAATCAGAATGCCGGTGACCTTGGGCGCGGCAAGAGACAGATTGACCGCTTTGTTTTCCTGCAAATCCATGTGGACATTGCCCAACTTGCGGCGAATCAAGGACTTGTGCCGATAGATGAGAATCGGCAACGGCTCCTCAGATTTTTCGGCAGCAAATGTTTTGCCGCTCGTCCAATCTTGCAGATGCCGCATACAACGACACTTTTGGACAGAAATTCGATAGGTCGTCGGAGAAATCTGGCAAAATAACTTTCTCTTCATGATACGGGTCTCCTTTGTTTTGTACAAATATTAGAGAATAGAATATAGTATATATCAGTTACCAAAAAAACAAGTTCAGAAATGATATGTGAAATGGAAGAGAACTGGCGTATTTTTATGCGTCTGATACGACTTCAGACGTTTCTACTTGTGAAACATCTGCGCGATCGAATACGACGATGTTGCAGGCAATCAGCAATACAAAACAGAAAACGACGCAGAGCGCAGCAAGACCGACAACGCGGCAGATGCGCCGATGCCGTCGATTGCGTTCAGCAAGAATGCTGTTGAGCTGAGACAGCTGCCGACTCAATGCGGTTTCATCCGCTTGTTCTGAAATGGTTTCGCCCAGCAGGTCTGCAACGGTTGTATCTAATTCTTCTGCGAGCCGGATTAACAGGTCTGCATCAGGGACAGAGGTGCCGCGTTCCCATTTGGAAATCGTTTGGCGGACAACGTGCAGGCGATCTGCCAGTGCCTGCTGAGATAGACCTCGCTGTCGGCGCAGCGTTTTTAGATTCTCTTGAAACATAAAGGACTTCCTCCTATGGATGAATGTATCTCAACCATATCGTATGTAACAGCCGTTGCGCAAGCAATGCAAAGGCACATCACCGCACATCTGAATACATACTGTATAATTCTTTGTAAATTCCGCCTTTTGCAATCAATTCCTCGTGAGAACCCTGCTCGGCGATGCCGTCCTCGGTGAGGACGAGAATTTTATCCGCGCCGCGGATCGTGGTCAGACGGTGGGCAATCGTAAAGACGGTTCTGCCGTGTGCGAGCTTTTCCAATGACTGCTGCACAAGGCGTTCGCTCTCGTTGTCTAGGGCGCTGGTGGCCTCGTCCAAAATCAGTACCGGAGGGTCTTTCAGGAACACACGCGCAATCGAAATGCGCTGCTTCTGACCGCCGGACAGCTTGACACCGCGTTCCCCGATAAACGTATCATAGCCGTTGGGCAGAGCGGAGATAAACTCATGGGCACCGGCGAGCTTGGAAGCCTCAATGATTTCCTCACGCGTGGCTTCGGGTCTGCCGTAGGCGATGTTGTGCAGGACGGTGCCGGAGAACAGATAATTGTCCTGCTGCACCACGCCGATGTGCGAGCGCAGCGAATGCAGCTGGAGCTTGCGCACATCAACGCCGTCTAATTTGACACATCCACTAGACACATCGTAAAATCGCGGGATTAAATTACAAAGAGTAGTCTTGCCGCCGCCGGATGGGCCGACAATCGCAATGTTTTGCCCGGCATCGACATGCAGGTTGATGTGTCCGAGCACTTCGCCTGCGTCATCCTCATAAGAGAACGAGACGTCTTCAAAATCCACCTCGCCGCGCACGTGTTCACAGGGAATGGCATCCGGCGCGTTGGTGATGTCCGGCTGCTCGTCCATGATTTCCAAAAAGCGGTCAATGCCGGTCATGCCGCGCTGGAACTGTTCCATAAATTCGACAATGCGGCGGATAGAGGTCAACAGCGTTTGAACATACAGCAGATATGC
Organism: bacterium; assembly: GCA_963601915.1. GTDB lineage: Bacteria > Bacillota > Clostridia > Oscillospirales > Butyricicoccaceae > Butyricicoccus_A. Next base: position 36,987 of record CAVCGL010000013.1, read on the forward strand.
GACGAAATCACCCGGATGAATGGCACCGTGCAGCAGAAAGACACAGCCGAGCACGAGAACGACGAGATTCATCAAGCCGTCAAATGCGCGGGTGGTCGCCTGAAAGCCGCCCATCCAGAAGTAATTGCGCTTTTTGATGTCCAGCCAACGCGCATTGCCCGCTGCAAATTTCTCTTCCTCCGCTTCTTCGCGGGCAAAGGACTTGACCACGCGGATGCCGAGCAGAGAATCCTCGACCTGGGCATTGATTTCACCGACTTGCCAGCGGGATTCCTTGAATGTCTCGCGCATTCGCCGGTTAAACTTGTAGCAGCACACCAGCATGATTGGCAAAACAGCAAAGGTGAACAGCGTCAGCGGAACATTGACGGACAGCAAAATGGCAAACGACACGATGATTTTGACACCGGCAATGAAGAATTCCTCTGGGCAGTGGTGCGCAAATTCGGTGACATCGAATAAGTCCGAGGTGATGCGCGCCATGAGCTGGCCGACCTTGGCATTGGCGTAGTAGCGAAACGACAGCTTTTGCAGATGATGAAACAGCGTTGTACGCATATCCGTTTCAATTTTCGCACCCATGACATGACCGATGTTCGCCATATAATAGGAGCCTGCGGTGTCAATGACGCGCAGCACGAAATACAGCACGCCCAATCGGACAATCAGGTTTGCCGTCAGCTCGGAAAGATTGTACTGGGCAAGATTCATGACGTACCGGACAATGACCGGCAGCGCCAGCTCGCAGATTGTTGTCAGCGAGGCACAGAACAGATCCAGAATCAGCGTGGGTACATAAGGGCGAAAATACGGAGCAAAGCGGCGAAACAGCTCCGCTGTGGAACGGGTTCGTCCATGTTTTTCTTTCAAATCGGTTCATCCTTTCTAAATATCAAACAAAACTAGCATACAACAGGCGCACAGTCTTGGCAAGAGGCAATCGAAAGATACCGGAATATGACAACTTTGTCTATTCAACTGAAAAGAGGTAATTTTTTCAACTCAAAACCGTTATCCTGAATAAGGGGAATCGACAAAGGCATGAGGTGAAAATTTATGACAAGCGGAGAGGCAGTACGTTTGCGAATTGAAGAGCTGTGTCAGGAAAATGAGATCACAGTGAATAAATTGGCTACGATGAGCGGGATCACACAGTCCACGCTCAACAACATCGTCAGTGGAAGAAATCGAAGCACGACCATTGGAACGATACAGAAAATATGCGATGGACTGGGGATGACGATTCAAGAATTTTTTGAATCGAATCTGTTCGACCATTTGGAGCAGGAGCTGCGCTGACGGAATTTCATTCCGCTCAGCGCTTTTTTCATGCGTGTCCAAATCTACACGAAAATCTGCGTCAATCTATGGTATAATAAGCAGGACATGCAACAGAGAAAGAAGGGGCGGCATGAAAAAGCATAGACTGCCGGTGTGGGCGCTGGTCGTGATTGACTTGGCGGCGGGCGCCGCGTGCGTGGGACTGGTGCTGCTGGTGCTGTATGTGCTTCCGCAGGGCACGGCTGTGTCGCAGCAAGAGACACAGGAAGCGACGACCCAGTTTGCGCTTCCCTCACAGGGCAGCGGCGAGATGACAGGCACAACGGATACAGATGCCGGACTCGGTTTTCCGGCGGCGAGCCAGAACAACTGGAGCCATGCGGACACCATTTCACTGGCGGCAGACCAGACGGAGATACAGGCATTTGCACAGGCGAAAAAGACGAGAAAAACGCTGATTGACGACAAGACAGACCATGCAGAAATCAAAATTGAACAGATTACCTGCACGGTAGATAACCAGCCGGTGGTCTATTTTGCGGCGGATGTCTATGTCACATCGACGCAGTATGTCAAAACGGCGTTTGCCAAATCCATGTACGGAAAAAATATTCGGGATTTTGTCAGTGCCATGGCGAAACAAAATCAGGCATCGCTGGCGATTTCCGGCGATTCTTACGGTGAGAGCGACAGTGCGTGTGTCATTCGCAACGGCGAAGTGTACAGCGAGGATCCGGGCACTTCCGATGTCTGCGTGCTGTTTTCAGATGGCGTGATAAAGACCTACAGTGCCTCGCAGTTTGATGCGGACAGCGTGATTGCGCAGGGCGCTTGGCAGGCGTGGACATTCGGGCCGTCGCTGCTCGACGGCAGCGGAAACGTGCTGGCATCCTTCCATTCGACGGAATATCTCAACAAAATCAACCCGCGCGCGGCCATTGGCTATGTTGCGCCGGGACATTATAAATTTGTCGTGGTAGACGGCAGACAGGACGGCTATTCTGCCGGTGTCACCATGTCGCAGCTGGCACAGCTCATGAAGGAGGAAGGCTGCCAGACCGCGTATAATTTGGATGGCGGAAAATCTGCCGTCATGTATTATAACGGCAAGGCGGTGAGCAAACCGATTGGCGGCGTCAGCCGAACGATCAGTGACATCATTTATATTCCGGCAGACGAGTGAGGGGAGAACACATGAAGCTTTTACAGGCGGTACTGCCGCATATTACCATTGTCCTGTGCATCGTGTTTGTTGTGCTGTGGATTTTGGACTATTTTAATCCCATGATGCATTTCCTGACGGCGGCCTTGCCCAAGGCACTCCTGTTGGTGCTGCTTGTCAGTGCCGCCGCGACGGCAATTTTGACGGTTGCTTATCAGAGAAAATAACCATGGATCAGATAAAAAAGGAGGAGTAGGTATGGCATTGCCTGCCGCATTTGAACAGCGTATGCAGCGATTGCTCGGAGAGGAGTATCCGGCATTTCGTGATGCCTTGGCGCGCCCGCAGGCGCGTGGACTGCGTGTCAGTCCGCTTAAAATCGCGCCGGAGCAGTTTGCCGCACAGGCACCGTTTGCCTTGACGCCAGTTCCGTGGGCACCGGAAGGATTTTTCTATCCGGATACGCAGCGGCCGGGACGGCATCCGTATTATGAAGCGGGCGTATATTATATTCAAGAGCCGTCTGCGATGGCGGTGGGAGCCTTGGCGGATGCCAAGCCGGGAGAGCGCGTGTTGGATTTATGCGCCGCGCCGGGCGGCAAGACCACCCATCTGGCGGGACGGATGCACGGCGAAGGCTTGCTCGTGGCAAATGAGATTCATGCCGGACGCGCGGCGATTTTGGCGCAGAGCATCGAGCGCATGGGCGTACAAAACTGCATCGTGTGCAATGAGACGCCGGAAAAGCTGGCACAGAAATTCCCGGAGTTTTTTGACTGCATTGTGGTCGATGCGCCGTGCTCCGGCGAGGGCATGTTCCGCAAGGATGACAATCCGGCACAGAGCGAATGGACGCTGGAGCTTCCGGCATTTTGTGCGGCGCGTCAGGCGGAAATTCTGGATCGCGCAGCGGAGATGCTGGCGGGCGGCGGCAGGTTGATTTATTCCACCTGCACATTTGCGCCGGAGGAAGACGAGGGCACGCTGTCTCGCTTCTTGGAGCGGCATCCGGAATTCACAATGCAGCAGGTGCCGACACCGGAGAAGCTGAGCCCGGCACATCCGGAATGGGCGGAAAACGGCAATCCGGATACACGCTATGCGTTCCGTCTGTGGCCGCACAAGCTGGACGGTGAAGGGCATTTCGCGGCGGTTCTGCACAAAAATGCAGGCGACAGACGCGATGCGCCCATATTAAAAGAGAAATACAACAAAAAAGAGCAGGAACAGCTTCGGGCAGCCGAGCAGATGATTGCCGAGCTGGTACATCGGCTGCCGGAGGGAAAGCTGGTGCTGCGCAAAGATAAGCTGTGGCTGCTGCCGGAGGCGTGCCAGCTGGATGTGTCTGGACTGAAAGTCAAGCGCATGGGCATAGAAATCGGCACGCTCAAGAAGAACCGATTGGAACCGGCCCATGCACTGGCTCATGCGCTCGCGCCGGACGATTTTTTACAGGTGTGTAATCTCAACGCGGCGGACGGCTCCGCGGAGGCGTATCTGCGCGGCGAGACCTTCCCATATGACGGGCAAAAGGGATGGACAGCCGTGGCGGCGGATGGATTTGTCATGGGCTGGGGCAAGTGCGCGGGCGGCATCATGAAAAACCACTATCCCAAGGGACTGCGTTGGGTCGGAAAATAACAGAAAAGAGGACGAGATACGATGAATTCATCTGCACAGGCATTTATTGAGCGCTTACAGCGCGGAGACATTCGGTATATGGAAGATGCGCAGCCGGACGGCAGCCATTATGTGGCGGTGGAAGTCGCTGGCAAGAACGGCAAGCTGTTTAATATTGCCATGGTATTTTCGGCGGACGGCGCGGAATTTGGTATGCGCTGCTATAAGCTGGGACAGGTGCCGACCGAGCGCGTGCGCCCGATGCTCAAGGTACTCAATCAGCTCAATGGAGATTTCGCATGGGTGCGCTTTTTCATAGATAGCGAGCAGGAGGTTGCCGCTGCGCTGGATGCCATTATCACACCGGCATCTGCACCGCGGGTGTGCTGGGAAATGCTCGTTCGTATGTTCAGTGTGCTGGATGCGGCACAGGAGAAAATCAATGACGTACTCAAGTGAACCGATACCGGTAGAAAACCAGCAGTTTCAGCCGCTGATGCATCTGCTCTATGTCGAGGAGCCAGATTTTGGCTGCGAGGGCGTGCCGGAGAACGGTGCCGTCTGCGGCAGCATCGTCGCAGAGGACGAAGCAGGACGCCGCACGATTCCCATCGAAGAACAGCTGCTGTTTGCCAGCCGGTTGGATGACAACACATGGATTGGCACCGTACAGGGAAACCTAATGCTGTTGGACGCAAAAAAACATCTGCTGCCGCTCAATGAAGCGGAGCAGATGTGGTGGAAATCCGTGAAATAAAATACAAGAACTGAAAACATCGCCGGAATCTGTGCAGTAGCGCACGGATTTCGGCGATATTGCGTTTATGTATGCAGACTCGTCTCTTTTCTGTTTTGCATGACCGCGTGGATGCCCACAGCCGCCGCAATATACAAAAAGATTTGCGGGAGATAGGCATAGCGCGGCTGGACTTCGATAATTAGAAAGACGCAGAAAAACGCCATCAGCGTCATATAGGGGAGAATCGTGTCAAATGTGACCCGTGTGTCCTTTCGGCGCAGATGGGAACCGGCACCCCAAAAGGCAAAAAACAGCGCACAGAAAAAGACGGTACGATCCAGCTTGCCAGCGTAATCATAGACTTTCATGCCGTTCAGACCGTGCCACGTGACACCGGTATGGTTGATAAAGCCGAGCGAAGCGCCCAATCCATGAATGCACCAGAGATTTTGAATTTTGGTCAGCATCAGCACAAGCATTTCCGACGGAGAGCAGAAGATGCGGTCGTGAATGACCTGTTTTTCTGTCTCCCGTGCCTGCGCGAGCACATCGGCTGGTGTACCGGCGTAATGATATTTTCCGAAGGCATCCATGTCGGCAAACGAATACATGCCATTGGTATCGTGATTGAAACCGAGGATAAATTTCCATTCCGGCCAGTTGTTGGTGAGACCGTATTGATTGATGCCGGAGGCGGCAATCGCCCAGGAGGCTGCTGTGTTGCAGATCAAATAGACAACGACTGTGATGACAATGCCGAGCAGCATTTTTTTGTTGTCGCGCAGAGAACGGCGCACGAGCAGCAACAACGCGGCAGTGCCCAGCAATCCGGCGATAATCACAATGCCCTCCGGGCGCATGATGTTGCCAAACGCCAGACAGATACCGGCGAGCAGCGCGCGCCGAACGGAAAAGGCATGATCTCCGCCGCTCGTGAGAATATAGATACCGAGCAGAAGAAAGAAGGCGGACACGTGCTGATTGGTCAGGGAACACAGCATGATCGTGGGGAACAGCGTCACGAGATACAGCAGAGCTGCTGCCTGTGCCGCGCGCTCCTCGACAAATCGACGCGCAAAGAGATAGATAAACGCATTGATGCCGGAAAGCATGAACGCATGAATGAGCTTGATCGCCGCCATGCTGCCGGTGAAACGCAGAATGGTCGCTTCCCACAGGACGAAACCGGTTTGATATGCCCAGCAATAGAAATAGTATAAACCGTTTTGAAAACTGAAATCACCGACGGCTGCCTGCTGTGCCGCCTGATACATCGTGGCAAAATCCATCTCCAGCGGGGTCTGCACAGCGAAAATGGCAATGACATGGACAACGGTGCTTAAAACCAACAAAATCGGCAAAAAATGCGGGATTTTGAAGCGATAGGGAATCAGAATCGCCAGAGCGGCGAGCAAAATGCCCAAGCCAAAGCCGTTGCAGACGGCGATGAGACCGAACGCGGCAATCACACAGAAAAAGAACAACTTACACAATCCAGTGCTAAACGTTTTCATACGGGAACCTCCTGGTTATTCGGATTCTCGGAAAGCAAAAAAGCGCTGACCGATATAGTTGAAGCCGGTGAACAGAACCATGCCGGTCAACATTGAGCAGTTGTCGCGCAGGGAGACCGCTGCGCGACAACTGCTCAATGTTGACCGCTGGTTTGGCGATGCCGTAGGCGAGCAGATAGCACGCCGCGATATTCAGTGCGAAACGCAGGGCGGTTGAGCCGACACCATCCTTATTGCCAAAGGTAAATGTCTTGTTGAGAAAATAACTCAAAATACTGGTCAGAATATAATTTGCGGCAGAGGACACCCAATAGCTGCATCCGGCGAGATTATACAGACCGAACATAATCGCCATGCCGACCAAGGTGTTGACGACACCGACGATGACAAATTTTATCAGTTTGGCGTCAAAAAACTGCGTGCGCAGCGTAGTAATCAACTTATGCAAAGGGTTTCCTCCCATTATCCGCGGTAATGCCGTTCATATGGTGCCCACGTGCGTTCGCTGATGATGTAGCGAGGGCGGTGCTTGGATTCCATATAAATTTTTCCAATGTATTCGCCGATGACGCCGAGAGAAATCAGCTGAATGCCGCCGACAAAGCAGACAATACAGGTCGTAGATGCCCAACCGGCGACAGAATGACCGAGAAGAGCCTGTACGATTGCCCAAATGACGCCGATAAAGCTGATAAAGCTCACAACAGCGCCCAGACCCGCAATCATGCGGATTGGCTTGACGGATAGGCTGGTGATGCCGTCAAACGCGAGCGCGAGCATCTTGCGCAGCGGATAATGGCTCTCGCCCGCGATGCGCTCCGCGCGCTCGTAGTAAACCTTTGCGCTCGGAAAACCGACGAGCGGCACCATGCCGCGCAGGAAAATATTGACCTCGTGAAAATCGGCAAAGCTCTCCAGCACGCGCGTGCTGATGAGACGATAATCTGCGTGGTTAAAGACGATCTCTGCACCCATGGCATTCATGACATGATAAAATCCCTCTGCGGTAAAGCGCTTAAAGAAGGTATCCGTCTTGCGCTTGGAGCGCACGCCGTAAACCACTTCAGCACCCTTCAGGTACTCGTCTACCATGCGATCCATCGCGTTGATGTCGTCCTGTCCGTCGCAGTCAATGGAAATGGTGATGTCGCATTTGTCCTTTGCTTCCATCAGACCGGCGAGAACGGCGTTCTGGTGGCCGCGGTTGCGGCTCTGGCTGATGCCGATATAATGCGGGTCTTTGCGGGCAAACTCGCAGATGAGCTGCCATGTGCTGTCTTTGGAGCCGTCGTTGACGAAGCAGACACGGCTCTGATCGCTGATTTTTCCGGCTGCGGCAAGGCTGTTGATTTTGTCTAAGAACAGCGGCGCCGTGACCGGCAATACAGCTTCTTCGTTATAACAGGGAATCACGATCCATAATAACGGTTTGTTTTCCATAAAATGCCTCACGATCTTTTTTACATCAAGATAAAATGAACTGTTTTTTAGTATAGCACAGGCGTATCCGGCTGACAACGAGCAGGATGCACACAAAAAACAAGATGCAGAGCACTGCATCCTGTCAGGCTTTGTTAGGAATCCGATTTGTTGTCCGGCAAATCGAGATTGAATGTCACGGCTCCCGGAACAATTTCCGCTTGAGAATAGGCAAAGCTGCCGCCGGATTCGCCGTCCAGCGTCCACGGAAGCGGCATATCGGATTGTACGGTCACGGACTTGGCACGGCGGAAGAAGATATGCTTGCAGTCTGCGAGCTTTTGCGACATCAGGCTGGCGACAATCTCATTTAATTCCAGCAGATTTTCCGGCATGTGAATGAGAATGACCTCGAATAAGCCGTCGTCCAGCTGCACACCTGTGCGCGTGATATTCAAAATGCCGCCGATAGAGGTCGAATTGGACAGCTGACCGTAAATAAACTTGCCCTCGATTTCTTCCTCGTCGCAGCGCACCTTGAGCGCGTAGCTCTTGATAGACGTCAGAGATTTTGCGCCTTCCAGTAAATAGGCGGCGTGTCCCAAGGCATTTTTCAGCGGCTGCGGGGTCTCATACGATACCTCGGTAAACAGACCGAACGCGGCGACATAGGTGAAATATCTGCCGTTGAACTTGCCGATGTCACAGCAGAACGGCTTGCCGGCGCAGAACTGTTCGGCAGCTTTTTCCATCACGCTGCTGATGCCGAGTGTGTTGGCGAAATCATTGGTGGAGCCGCCTGGGATGTATCCGAGACGCGGACGTTTGTCCGCAGGACACATCATCAGTCCGGTGATGACTTCGTTGAGTGTGCCGTCGCCGCCGACACAAACCAGCGCGTCATACTGCGTGGCGTACTCTGCGACATAGTTGCAGGCATCGCCTTTCGCCTGCGTCGGAAACACCGTCACATGGTAATTGTGCGTAAAAAAGTAATTGGTAAGCGGAAACAGGTTGTCCCGCGCCTGATTTTTGCCTGCTGTCGGATTGATGACAAGCATCAGGCTTTGATTTTTTTCTGTGAGCATCACGATGCCTCCTCTGGCGTATATGACGGCGAACCCGTCACGGTTTGGTTCATCACATTATAATAATGCTTTTTTCGCTGTAATGCAATGCTATCTTGTAAACATATCTTGAACAAACCGGATAAAAAACTGGGGAACTGTGCGGAGAAATGGTATAGGATCACGGCGCTGACTTGCAATTTGGCGGCATATCATATATACTATATATTGCGTTTATCCGTAATAGATATGTCTCTGTAGCTCAGCTGGATAGAGCGGCCGCCTCCTAAGCGGTTGTTATATCCTCACTATTTACAATTTCATTTGATATATGCGTCAATAGCTCAGTTGGATAGAGCGTCCCCCTCCTAAGCGGCAGATTGTTCGATTCCTTCGAGCAGTAAAAATTGCATAAATCTTAAAAATGTCTCAGTAGCTCAGCTGGATAGAGCACACGCCTCCTAAGCGTGGGGTCGGAGGTTCAAATCCTCTCTGGGACGCCAGAAAGCACCGCTGCAAGCCTTTTTTCAGGGTTTGCAGCGTTTTTTTGTTCCTCCTTCTCCCGGTAATTTCACTTCCGTTACCGGGAGATTTTTATACGCCGCATGATGTATATTTGCTAATTGGACTCGAACGCTTTTCAGAAATTTGCTAAGAAAATTCTGCGTTTTGCTAATTCGATTTTTCGGATCACTTTGCCGGGGCTTGCGCCGCTATCAGGGCTGCGAGCGCACTCGCCAGCTCCGGCGACTTCTGAAGCTGCTCCACAAGGCTTTCAAGGTCCAGGGTCGCAGGTTCCGATTTTGCCGGTTCCTCCGGCGGACGGACATTGCGGAGATCAGGCTTGGCATAGAAGGCAGTCTCGAATTTCTGAGCATTGACCTTTCTATCCTCGTCCAGAATGTGAGCATAGATACTGGTTATCATGTCGATCTCGGCATGGCCTGTATCGCCCTGGGTGGCTTTCAGATCGCCGTGGTTCAGTTTCAGCTTGTAGGTGGTACTGGAATGACGGAGAGAATGAAAGACCACCTTCGGCAGCCCTGCGTCCTCACGGAGTTTTGCAAACTCTTTGAGGATGATCCGATCTTCGCAGGGGCGTCCATTGGGAAGTGCCACCACCAGATCGAAGTCCTGATACTCGTCGCCCAGGAAGCTTTTCAGCTCGTCCTGGGACTTCTTCCATTCCCGCAGGATGTAAGCCAGCGTTTTCGGCAGCCACACCTTGCGGATACTGGAGTCGGTTTTCGGCTTTTTCAGGATAATTCTTGTGCTGGTGTTCGGCATGAGCGGAGTGAAGATGTAGTAGATATCCTTCTCACCCAGCGTTTCAATCGCCCGTTTGGATGCCCGTGTCAGTTCCTTGTCGATGTAGACATAGGCGTTATCCGCCGCAATATCTTCATCGGAAATATGGACGTTCTCCCAGGTCAGCCCCAGGATTTCACCCATACGCAGAGAGCAGGCAAAGGAAAGATTCATTGCTACATAGAGTTTACTGTCTGTGCATTTGTCCAGGGCAAGACGGATCATATCCGCTGTCCAGATATCCCGTTTCGCATACTCCGTTTTAGGGAGGATCACATTTTCAAAGGGATTTCTTGCAATGATTTCCCATCGTACCGCCTGCTTAAACGCACACCGTAGGAGCTTGATGATCTTTTCGATGGTCTTGTCGCTGACATAGGTGGTGACGGCCTTTCGGGTCTTGGTAGACACCGATTTGGTTTTCTGTAAGGTCTGGATATAACCGTCAACAGCACGGGGAGTAACCGCCTGTACCTCCATATCGCCGATGATCGGATTGATATAGTTCGCAATCAACGCCGTTTGGCTGTCATACATAGACACGCCCCATTTCTTTTCTCCGTAAAGAGATACGAAGTCATAAAGGAACTCGGTGATCGTCTGATTGCTTGGCGGGAGAAAAGTTCCCGTGTGCTGCTGATTTTCGATTTCCGCCTTGCGCTTCAATGCCTCTTTGTGGGTATGCCAGGTTTCCCACTTCTGTTTGGTTTCTCCGTTTTCGTCCACATAGTTGTAAACAACAGAATAGTTTTTCTTTCGCTTGATTATAGATGCCATATCGTTCTTCCTTTCTTGGATCACAGGTCGAGGGAGTCAAGCCACTCGTCAAATGACCGCTTGGAAATGCGTATGGCGTTACCAATTCGCACGATTTTGAAGTGCCCTTCTTTTACAAGGATATATGCAGAAGTTCTTCCGATGCCCAGAATTTGAGCAATATCGTCAACCGTATACGTCCTTCTTTCAGGGGTTTCTTTCTTCGTGCCGTTCCATGTTTGAGACATGAGAACCCCCTTTCAGTTATGAAAAGGAACAGCACGAATATGTGTGGATAATATAACTTCCACCATCATTTTACCGTGCTGCTCCGTGTTTGTCTGCTGCTAATTGAAAAGTTTACGATCTATCCATAAACTTTCAAAAAAGAAAAGTAGGCTTACGGACGGCTGCTGGCACAGCTCCACGGGAGTCTAACCCCGGCCCATGCTGATGGGTGCGGCGCACAATGCTTTGTGGGCGTTCAATGCGCGAGTATCTTTGACCCTGCCCATGTGTCACCGCCTGCAAGCCGCCACGCTTGCTTTGCGGTTCGGTGCTGTTCGCTCGCCCGTTACAGTGGTCCCGTCCTGCGGACTTGAAACGAGGTCATGGCGCACCGGCCGTATGGCTCGGCACAAACAGGAATGTATCCGTTTGCCTTATACTGCGGCGTTGGCCTCCCAACGGGCTTTCTTTGTCAAGGTGCCGCCTCCGGCCACGAAAGAGAGAAACAGGGAAAGGGTAAGCTGTTTCCGCTTTCAGGCCGGGTCTGTCAACTCATGCTGACAATGGAATGAATGAGCTTGATCTCCAATCGGCGCTTCATGTACTCGTCCACCCGAACATGGGGCTGACTGTCAGAATCGTAAAGCGTCCGGGTGCAGAGCTTATTGATATAGCCCTCATAATACCGGAGTACCTGATCCACAGCCTGAGAGTCCCCGTCACGGGCGGCGTCGATCACCGAAAGAGGAAGTAGCTCCTTGCCCTTGTAAGTGGGTTTCTTCATACCTTCAACCTCCCTTCGGCATGAGTGCGGCCAACTTGATCCGCAGCTCGGTCAATGATTTTGCCCTTCGCCGCTGAACGGCGCTGCGAGACATTCCAACAAGGCGGCCAACCTCCTGATCCGGCAGGTCCAGAACAAAATGCAGGATCAAAATACTCTGCTCCTGAACAGACAAACCGGCGAAGGCGTCAGCCACAAGCTCATTTTCGATATGCAGGTCATACCCGTGGGACGAGAATGTAAATCTGTCGCTGGGGTAGTAATCTACGATGCAGAGCCTGTCCATCTCCATCTGCGGAAGGTCGCTGAATGACAGTTCCCTGTCACGGCGCCTCTGCATTTCACGGAGGTAATCGATCGCCTCATGGTACAGTACCAGCTTGCAGTAAGCATCGAACTGGCACCGCTCGCCATAGTCATTGCGGGGGATCATATCCATCTTTTCACCCCCTTTCCTGGGGGAATGAGGTGGGTTTCTCCCTTTCCGCTAACAAGGCGAACGCAAAGCCGTTCGCTACCCGCTAAAAGCCTCCTTTTTGAAAATTTCTCAAAAATTTTTTTCGAGGTAGGCTTGTCCTCGGAAAACAGCAAAAAGCGCCCAGCAAGTCGCAACAGACCTGCTGGACGCAGAAGTGTTTTATAAAGAAGATTGCTTACATGGTATAGTTCATACTCAAAGCCGGACGACTCCGATGGAGGGGCTGCGTTTTTTTAACTGGTGCAGATCATGGATACTGCGAAAAAGAGAAAAGGACACGGTAAAATAACCTCCCATAGGCTACCGTGTCCCTGCAAGTCGTCATTGGTTTGTGTAAACGCAAAGAAACGGCGGCTCTGAAAATCAAAGCTGCCGTTTCAAGTTGTCTGCTGTACGACAGCTTTTTATCCTAAATGTCGTATGCAGTCTTGTTGTTTTATTTTATGCCTTTTGCCCAATTGTGGTTTTTGAATATGCTTCGTCCTACGCCGATGAGGTCTGCCGCACCGTCGCATAGGAGAGTGTCGGCTGTTTTCACATCCGTTATGCCGCCGGTGAGTACGACGGGTATCGAGACGGCCTGCTTTATCGCCCGGCTGAGGTCTTCAAAGTATGCTCGCTTCGTCATAAGCTCGGGCACGATAAACTGGCACAGTCCGCCCGTTACGCTGAGTATGTCCGCTCCGCATTCGGTGAGCCTTTGCGATGCGAATACCCCATCTTCGGCGGTAATGCCGTCGGCCATGTAGTCGCACGCTCCAAGGCGGACGGATATCGGGAAATCGTCCCCGACTGCGGCTCTGACCGCCGTCAGCACCTCACAGAGGAAACGCAGGCGGTTTTCTCTGCTGCCGCCATAGGCATCACTGCGCTTATTTGTCAGCGACGAATAGAACTGATTGAGCAGATACGAGTGCGCTGCGTGTATCTCAACGCCGTCGAAGCCTGCCTGTTTGACACGCCTTGCTGCTTCGGCAAAGGCGACAGTTATGCGATGTATCTCGTCTATCGTCATCGGTCTCGGTGTCTCTTTGCTCTTTGGTGCGGGAATATCCGAGGCACTCATCGGCTGCATGCCTATATCCTTTGCGCTTGACAGACTGCTGCAGTGGTTAAGCTGCAAAAACGCCTTCGTGCCGCTTTCCTTCATGCACTCGGCAAGCCTTGCAAGCCTGGGTATAACGCTGTCATCGGCGACGCTGAGCTGATTGGGGTAGGCCTTGCCGGAAATGTCCACATAGCAGTGCTCGACGACCGCAAGCCCAATATCCGAACCTAAGCATATGCTGCGGTAGTGCTCTATCGTCTTATCCGACACCTCACCGTTATCCTCTGCCGAATGTGTGCCGATCGGCGGGAATACAAGGCGGCTTTTTAAGCTGAGCTTATCGTTTGAAAATGAGTCTTTTAACATGCTGCTGTCTCCTTGAAACAATGTGCAAAAGCCTGCTGCCGCTTTTGCGGCAGCAGGTGAAATTGTGCGGAATCAGAATGCTCCGTAGAAATTCTGCGGATTTTCGTAAATGAACTTGTGCGTCTGCTCCTGAGATATTCCGGCTTTGTGCATTGCGGGGATAATATGCTCACAGATGTGATACCAGTTGCTGTTGACAAGCAATTTTTCGAGCTCTTCGGGGAACTTGAACGGGCGGCCCCAAAAATCGAGATTATAGTCGTGTGATAGACATATTTTATCGCCATATCCCATTGCCGTCAGCGCTGCCACACAGGCTATCCGCCGCTGATCCGATGGGCAGCCGTAGGCTGTGTCGAGACCAAAGCGGTCGAAGTTCATGTATACGCCCTGCTCGGCAATACGCAGAAGGTAGTCAATATCCGTGCTGCCCTCGATGTGGCCGATGGCTATCTGCCTGGGATCTACGCCGTTTGAGATAAGCAGCTGCGCCTGCTCCGGACCGCATGTGCCGTTTTGCGTGTGAGTGATCATGCGGATATCCTTGTCTTTTGACGCAATGCGTGCAGCGGCGCGGAAGAAGCGCTGCTCATAGGGGTCGATCTCGTTTGCGCCGGAGGATAGCTTTATAACTCCGGCCTTTATTCCGGTGTTGCCGATGCCGTTATACAGCTCTTCATACATGAGCTCTTCGATCTCTTTTTCTACATCGTGGCCCATGCTGCGGAAGTTGAAATAGGACGGAGCTCCGCCGCCGGAAAAGTAAAAGCCCGTGGAGCAGATAACATTTATCTCCGCACGCTCGGATATTTCCCGAAGCAGAAGCACATCCCGGCCGCATTCGTTGGGCGTTGCGTCTACGATGGTGTTTATACCGAGGCCCTTGACCTTTCTGCAAACCTCCATCCAACGCTTGAGAGTAGCTTCTTTGTCAAAGCGCGCACTTTTGACCGTGTCGCCGTACCAGCCGGGGTAACCGAAAATGAAATGTTCATGAGCAAGTACGCCGCCGAGCTGATCGGAATCTACCGGGCCACATACCGTGTTGACTTTTCTTTTCATAGCGTTTTTCTCCGTTATCTCTTCATTATGTATTCTTTAAACAGCAATGTCATGCCCGGGCCGATAAACTCTTTGCAGTCGGTGCCGAGTACATGACGGGAGTCGGGCTGGCTGAAATGACCGTATTTGAATGCGTTGACATCCCAGTAAAGGATCTCGGTAACGCCGTCCCACTCAACCTCGCGTCCGACGAGAACCTCGACGACATTGTTCTGAACATAAATACCTGCGCCGATAAGGTGCTTTGCGGCAAGAGGACCGTGTACGGTCTGCCAGTACTTGAAGAAATCCTGCTGGCTCATGCCCTCGCGACGGTTTATGAGAGTTATGCGCTTGAGCCAGAAGTTCGGCTCACCCTCGGGAGTGTCGACTACGCAGCTTCTGACGACATTTTCCTCGACACGGTAAATGCAGATGAGGTTTTCATCGTCATAGAGCTTTATGAGCCCGTCTACATCATTCGTCCAAACCTCGTCAAATGCCTCGAACACATTCTGATCGGAGGGGTATACGCCCCAACCGGCCTTTACAAGCTCGTCGCTCGGCTGAGTGCAGACATTTGCGGAATACTTTTCAACGCCGAATGCGAGCACCTTGTCCTTATGTGAGCCAAGATAGCGTGCGTGGAACTGATCGAGGGTCTCATTATCTTTTTTATTTAAAAATGCGAATACTTTTTCCATGATCAAGCGTTTCTTTCTTTTTTCGAAATTTTCTGAAGCAGGTACACGAAGATGACACCGACGATGGTGAGTATACCTGCGACCGTGAATGCGCTGTCAAAATTGCCGCTGACCTGGAAGCAGTTCGATGCGACCATGGGTCCGACAAAGGCTGCGATGGTGTAGCCGCCGTATATAACGGCGTAGAGCTCGGTGAAGTAGCGAGTTCCAAGCGCATCGCTCGTGAGGGAGGGCATCAGCGCCATAACGCCGCCGAAGCATGCGCCGACGATACCGATCGCGATAACGAAGCCGACAAAGCCGGAAACCAGCTTGAAGCCGAAGAACATGACGGCTGCGGTGACGACAAGTACGATGTACAGGGTGTTATAGCGGCCTATCTTATCCGAGACTGCGCCGAAGGCAAAGCGGCCGATGAAGTTGAACAGAGCCATGATGCTGACCATCATTGCGCCCTGAGTTGCGGTCATGCCGCAAAGCTGCTGGCCGATGCCGGAAACATTGCCGGTCATCATCATTCCGGAAACGGCAGCTGTCATGAACAGAACAAAGATGAGGTAGAACTTCGGGGTGCGCAGTGCCTCGCTGAGCTTGTAGTCCTTTGCAGAGACGGCATTGCTGCCTGCGCCCGGTTCCCAGCCCTCGGGCTTCCAGCCGGGCTCGGGAGCCTTGAGCATGAGCGAGAAGATGAGGTAGCACACGGCGAGGATAACGCCGACAATCTTGAGAGCGAGCACTACGCCGTAGGTCTCGATAAGCCAGTTTGCAAGAGGCGCGAAGATTATGGTCGCTCCGCCCATGCAGCCTATACACAGGCCGTTTGCAAAGCCCTTCTTGTCGGGAAACCACTTCGTCGCAGCCGATACGGCGTTGCTGTAGATGAATCCGTCCGAGCCGCCGCACATGAGGCCGAAGTATATGTAAAGCTGCATCGGAGTCTTGGCGGTGCCGACGAGGAACCAGCCGAGGCTGAAGATAAGTCCGGCGACCAAAACGACGGGGCCGGTGGGAAATTTCTTGATAACAAAGCTGTTTATGAATGCAAACAGGAACACGCCCAATGTGAACATCGAAAACGCAAGCGTGACCTCGTTTGATGTCCAGCCGTTCATTTCGGCAAGAGGTCCCTTGCAGACCGTCCACATGTAAAATGAGCCGGTCACGCCGCCTGTTACGGCAGCGGCAGCGAGGATAAGACCTCGGTTTGTCTTTTTAGTTTTCATATATTATATCCTTTTTTACTTGTCGGGGGAAGCTTTCTTCAAGCTTCCCCCATTTTGTTGTTTGTCTTGTTTTGCGTTTCCTATCAGCTGAATACATAGCCGCCGTTTACATCGACGAGAGCGCCGGCCATGTAGGATGCCTTGTCGCTTGCAAGGAAGCAGACCATCTCTGCGACCTCGATAGCCTCGCCGCAGCGGCGCAGAGGCCATGCCTTTTCCTGCTCGGTGTAATCAGCGTCGCCGAGCATCGGGGTCTTGATGACACCGGGAAGAACAGCGTTGACATTAACGCCCTGAGGACCTACGGCACGAGCCCAGGTCTTGGTTGCATTTGCGATAGCGGCCTTGGATGCGCTGTAGCTTACCGACAGGCCGGAGCCGGTACGGGCTGTGCAGGAGGAGAAGTTGACGACCTTGCCGTAGTGACGGGCTACCATGTCGGGAAGGATAGCCTGGCAGAGGAGATACTGGCTGCGGAAGTTGATGTTCATGACATAGTTGAAGTGGTCGAGAGTTTCGGTGTCCCAGGGAGCGTTGTAGGGAGAGTAGCCTGCTGCATTTACGAGGATGTCAATCTGGGGCAGGACTTCCTTTGCGTAAGCAACGGACTTTGCTATATCCTCGGGAATGGAAACATCGCAGATGGAAACATAGGTTTTGCAGCCTGCCGCTTCGCACTCATCTGCGACAGCCTTTGCGCGCTCTTCGTTTCTTGCAACGATGACGAGACCGGAAAGGCCACGCTTTGCCATAAGTCTTGCGCTCTCTGCGCCCATGCCGGAGCTCGCGCCGGTGATAACTGCATACTTGCCTTCAAAATCTTTGCACATAATATTTTCTCCTTAGGTATTTTTTAATGTTATGTTGTTTCTTTGTTTACTTCATAATGTACTCTTCGGTGTACAGGGCGAGGAAGCGATCCATGAAGTGGCTGCCGTCCTCGGCGATGACCGCACGGGAGTCGGGCTTGCTGAAGTGACCGAACTGGAATGCGTCGACATTCCAATAGCACAGGCTCATCGAGCCGTTCCATACCACGGGAGCGGGCTTTATGCACTTAACAAAATGGTTCTGGAAGTACTTGCCCGCACCGATGTGGTGGTTGAGCGCCTTGGGTGCGTGGATGTGCTCCCAGTACTGGAAGAAGTCCTCGGGGCGCTGCTCGTCGAAGCACTTGAGAAGACCCATGCGCTTTACCCAGTGGGACTTAGTGCCGAGAGGCCACTGTGCAACGCAGTCACGCAGGATGACCTGATTGGTCTCGTATGCGCCGATGACATTGACATCCTCGTACAGGCTCAGGACATCGTCGGTCTCGGTCCAGATCTCGTCGATAGCCAGAACGCCGCTGTCGTCCTTGCCGCCCCAGCCCCAGCCTGCGTCGATCATCTCCTGAGTGGGCTCACAGATGATGTTTGCCGTCAGATGCTCAACAGCGGGGTTGGCTGCGAGGAGCTTTGCGTGCTTTTCAATGTAGTCTGCCTTGAATTCTTCGACAGTCTGACCGGGCTTGAGCCCGAGCAAAAGCATAGTTTTCATTGTCTTTTCCCTTTCTTTTTAATGTGTTAGCGAAATTTCCGATTGCAAACGAAATTTTTGAACTTACTGTGATTTGCCTCTAGCCGGTCGAGCAATTCACTAAAAAACTTTGTCGTTTTTTTGACTGTCATCATCATAAACGATTGTTACGCATTTGACAACTACGCACTTTCAAGTGCGTAGTTACGTTAAAGTAATGACTAACTTTTCGGTAAGTGCGTACTTAAAAGTGCGTAATTGCTCTTTTTGCGGGACTTTGACATAATAGCATCAAGCCGGTCGAAAACCACAATTTTGGAGGCTATTATGAAGTTAACAAAAGTATTTGAGCCGGGCAGGATAGGTTCACTTGAGATCAAGAACCGTCTTGTCGTAAGCGCTATGTCAACGCATTTGGGCAACGCCGACGGCACGCCCACCGAGGCCGTTACCTTATATCATGAAAATAAGGCAAAAGGCGGCTGGGGACTCGTTTTCACGGAAGACCTCGGCGTTACCGAGGACGCAGGCTGCGATCCGCATGTCGGCTCGCTGTGGAACGATGCTCAGATAGAGCCGTGGAAGGCATTTGTCGAGCGTGTCCATGCAGCAGGCGGACTTATGGGCGCACAGATCTACCATGCAGGCCGACAGAGAACTCTCAAGGCCTACAACACTCAGCCTATAGCTCCCTCTGCGGTCAAAGAGCCCGCAATGGGCTACATTCCCCGCGAGATGAGCATCGACGAGATCCGCGACATGGTCAAGGCCTTCGGCGAATGCGCCCGCAGAGCAAAGGCCTGCGGCTTTGACTGCATCGAGATCCACGGCGCACACGGCTACCTTATCAATCAGTTCATGTCGACCTTCTCAAATAAGCGCAATGACGCATACGGCGGCACGCTCATAAACCGCATGCGTTTCCCGCTTGAGATAGTCGCCGCAGTTCGTGAGGCGGCAGGCCCCGATATGCCGATAGTTTTCAGAATGAACACCTCCGACTATGTCGAAGGCGGCATTGAGGTCCCCGAGGCAATAGTGATGGCAAAAATGCTCGAGGAAGCGGGCGTTGACGCTATCCACTGCTCGCAGGGCATGTATGCCTCCAAGCAGCATATCATCGCCCCGGGCTTTGTTCCCGTGATGCACTATGCCGACAATGTTGCGGCTATCAAGGCATCGGTTAATATCCCCATCATCGCCGTCGGCCGCTACAATGATGTTTACATGGCCGAGGCCATGCTGCGTGACGGCAAGGCCGATTTCATCACCATGGCCCGTGCATCCCTTGCCGATCCCGAGCTTCCCAACAAGGCCAAGGCGGGCAATGTTGAGGACATCATCCACTGCATCGGCTGCGACCAGGGCTGCACCGGCGAAGCGGCTGTCGGCGGCAAGGTCAACTGCCTTGTAAATCCCCATACCGCAAAAGAGACCGAGTACGACTTCGCTCCCGTTTCCGAGCCTAAGACCGTGTTCATTGCAGGTGCCGGTGTTTCCGGCATAGCGGCGGCTCTCGGGGCGGCAGAGCGTGGCCATAAGGTGACCATATTTGAGGCTTCGCACGAGATCGGCGGTCAGTGGCTCGCTGCCGCAACGCCCCCGGGCAAGACCGAATACAATGCACTCATCGTTTACTATCGCCGCCAGTTTGAAAAGTACGGCGTTGAGATAAAGCTCTCGACACCGCTTACCAAGGCGATAGTCGAGGAGAAAAAGCCCGATGCGGTCATCCTCGCTACCGGCGGAACTCCGCTCGTGCTGCCCATCCCCGGCCTTGATAACCATGAGTTCGTCAAGAGTGCGATCGAGATACTGCGCGGCAGAGCTCTGCCCGGAAAGCGTGTTGTCGTTGCAGGCGGCGGCATGACCGGCGCCGAGACCGCAGTGTTCCTCGCCGTCGAGGGCTGCGATGTTACCATGATAGAGATGGCACCTGAGATCATAACCGACGCAGTTTCCCAGCCCAAGGCGTGCCTGCTCGAGCACCTGAGAAAGTATAATGTCAAGGTGCACAAGAACACCAAACTCACCCGTGTCGGTGACGGCGTGGTCTACGCCGAGGAGTACGGCAAGCCCATAGAGTTTGAGCATGTCGATATGCTCGTAAACGCAATGGGCGTAAGAAGCTATAATCCTCTCGAAGCTGAGCTTGCCGACTGCGGCTGCAAGGTCGTTGTCGTGGGCGATGCAAACAAGACCAAGAACGGATATAAGAATATCCGTGAGGGCTTCACTGCCGGCAACACTATTTAATATTTATCTTTGATGCACGATCGTTCATATAATCTCCCTTCTTCCCCGGTGGGCACAGCTGCATAGCTGTGCCCATTGGCGTAAGCGCAGCGGTTGACAAAGGTCTGATGCTTTAATATAATATGAGGTATTAGATTACTTGAAGGGATGTGACCACCTTGCTTGAGCGTGAAAACGATCTTTTATCGTGCAGTCTTAACTATGCTTTTTATACCATCGGCGGTAAATGGAAGCCATATATAATATGGTATCTCAACTGCGCCGAAAACAACACCATGCACTATGGCGAACTCAAGCGCATCATTCCTTATAAGATATCGCACAAGATGTTTGCCCAGCAGCTCAAGGAGCTTGAGGCGGATGGTCTGATAACCCGTGACGAATACGACGACGGAGTGTCGACCCGCGTTAAATACAGCATCAGCGAAAAGGGCAAGTTCATCGTGCCGGTCATTCTGTATATGCGTGATTGGGGCACGATCTTTGGCGAGGAGTTCCCCATAAGCTCTCTTGGCCGCACAAAAGGCGACTGGCAGGGCAAAACGATCAGCTACGGATATACCTCGGAGGCCGACCCGAACATCAGTGTCAAAATCGAGTTTAATGTAGGAATTGAAAAAGAAGAAAAGTAAAAGCGGAGGCGCAATGCCTCCGCTTGTTCAAAAATATCAGCAGTAAAAATAAGGAGAAAATGAAATAATGAAACATAATGTGAAAGTAACAGTTTTGGATAAAAAGCTGTATCCCGAACTGCAGCAGCAGTATTGTGCCGTCCCCAACTCCGGCGCCTGTCCGTGCTACAATGTCGGCGATGAATTTGTGTTTTACCGTGACGGTGAACGGGACGACTTTTGGCATATGGGTCTGAACACGCTTGTGAAAACCGTCGGCAATGCCGACCCTGTTGCTGGCGGGCCGAAAATCCCATTCTGCTCGGAAGCTTGGGATGCTATTTCCCGTTACATATACACGGGATTACAGGGTGGCTCCATCATGAAGGGGTGGATGAATGCCGAAAACACAATGGTCACCTGCTGCTCGGATGGCACAAGGCCGGTCATATTTAAGATAGAACGGATCGACTATGACTGACGAGCATTCGGTTAGCGAGTAAATGGCAAAAGTTAAAGACTGTCCCGGTTTTGAAACCTTCGGTGCAGATGTAAAAGAAGCACGGAAGGCGAAGAACCTTGCAC
>CAVCGL010000014.1:0-50558 GCA_963601915.1 bacterium
TTCCAAATTGTCTTGCCGCTTCATGAAGACTTAGCCCTTCTCGTTCCATGGTTTCCACTACTTGCACCTTGAACTCTCCGTCGTATTTTTTATTTGGCTTTCCTCTTGGCATAATAAATCACCCCATCTATTAGATAGTATATCATACTGTCTAACAAATGGGGTGCAGTGCACAAAGCAGGTCGGGATATTTTTTATTCTGTCAAACTAACTGGAAGAAACTGTCATATTTTCTCACTTTCTCGAATATCCCTCGCATCTTTTGAAAATCTTAATATTTCTTAATGTTTTTTCCCATTGTTCCGACTGCGGTTTCATGGTACACTAAGTTTGTACTGTACAACTAGCCTTTGGGGAAAGGAAGTCTGATTATGATTACACACGTTGCTATGTGGAAATTCGATGATGGCTCAGATGATCTGAGACGTCAGTTTATTGACGGTCTAAACGCACTAAACGGCGTTATTCCGCAGATCCGATACATCAAAGCCTATGAAAGCTGCAATGAAGCCAATGATTTCAACGCAGTTCTTCTTGTCAAGTTTGATTCTTTGGCAGACCTCGCACTGTATCAAAAGGACCCGCGTCATCTCGCTGTGGCACAGATCGGCAAAGAACATCGTGTCTCTCGCGCTTCTATCGACTACGAGGAGGCATGAATATGGACAATAGAAAGTTCTTGCGCTCAGCCTCTGTTTTGCTGTCTGCCAGTGTCCTGCTTTCTGCGTCCGCGTTTGCTCTGGAAACTACAGAAAATCCTGCGCCGGATTCCGCCCAAGTCTCCGTATCCGACAATATCCAGCAGTCTTACGGGCTGAAAAAATCAGACATTCAGAGAAAACGTTCGGTTCCTGTCCTCATGTATCATTTGATTTCTGATGACATTTGGGGCAGCCGTGAAATGTTTACCTCTCCCTCTGTATTTCGCCAGCAGCTGCAATATCTCAAAGATCACGGCTATCAGACCATCACCTTTGAGGATTTAGACCACTTAGAGCGGTATCCCAAGCCGGTTTTGCTGACGTTTGACGACGGCTATGCGGACAATTATACGACTGTCTATCCCATACTCAAGGAATTTGGCATGAAGGCAACTTTTTTTGTTTGTCCAAATAATCTGAATAACTCGCACAACATGACGCGCGAACAAATCAAAGAGCTATCCAACAGCGGAGTGGTCTCCATCCAGAGTCATTCACTCACGCATGCCAACATGACCAAGCTCAATGCTTCGCAGCAGGAATACGAGATGAAGGAATCTCAGCGGCAAATCCGCGAACTCACCGGAAAAAGCCCGATTGCCTTCACCTATCCGGAGGGCAGTTACACGAAGACCACCCTGTCCATCGCAGCCAAATATTATCATTTCGGCATCTGTGCGGGCGGCAATCGCTGGAAGATTTCCGATGCGTTCTATACCATTCCACGCTATCGCATGCACCGCTCCACCACGATGGCACAATTTGAAGATTATGTCGATCAGTCGGTATCGCGCATCTTTACCGATGTTTCCGCGTCGAAATGGTCTACGCCGTACATCGAGCAGGTGTACAGTGCCAATTATATGCGCGGCACCAGCGGCGACACCTTCCAGCCGACTAAGATGCTGACGCGCGCGGAAAGTGTGCAGGTTTTGTATGCACTAGCGGGAAGACCTACGGTTTCTGGTCAAACGCCGTTCCGTGATGTATCTTCCTCCGCGTGGTACCAGCAGGCTGTCACATGGGCATACCAGCAGCGCATCACTTCCGGTGTGAGCAAAAACGAATTCAAGCCCAATGACGCGATTACCCGCGAGCAGTTCATTGTCATGCTGTATCACTACTGCGGCAGTCCGAATGTCTCGGATACGCTGGTCAAGAAATACTTTGCGGATGCCAATCAGGTATCGAGCTGGGCACGCCCTGCGATGAACTGGGCAGTTTCCAACGGCATTATCTCCGGTATCCGAAACGGCAACAAACTGTTGCTGTCTCCGCGCACCAACAGCACTCGCGAGCAGGTCGCAGCCATCATTGCCAAGACATTTTGCTGAGGATTGTTTCCCCTGTCGGATTTTCATCCGGCAGGGGTTTTCTTTCGGAAAAAAATCATGTAAAATAGAAGAAAGAAACGAAAAATCAACTCACAGGAGGTTTGTTCCATGTCCATACAGGAAATCTGCACCGTCCGGGACAATCAGGCGCTGAGCCGCAATATTTTCGCACTCACGATCCATGCGCCGAAGATTGTTGCTCTGGCAAAACCCGGTCAGTTTGTTCATATCACCTGCGGCGATGCCAATTTGCTGCGCCGTCCGATCTCGATTTGTCAGGCACACGATGAAACACTGAAAATCGTCTTTGTTGTCAAGGGCGAAGGCACCAAATGGCTGTCCCAGCGCAAGACCGGCGACACGCTGGATATTCTCGGCCCGGTCGGCAATGGCTTTGATTTGACCCGACTCGGCGACCGTCCGGTATTTATCGGCGGCGGCATCGGCGTTCCGCCAATGCTCCAAACCATGCAGGCAGCACGTGCGGGCGGCGCACAGCCTACAGCAATCCTCGGCTTCCGCAACAAAGACGCGGTCATTCTCGAAGAGGATTTTCAGGCTGTCGGCACCGTATACACGGCAACCGACGACGGCTCGTATGGTATCCACGGCTTTGTATCCGATGTTTTGAAAGAACATCTGGACGAGTTCACCTCGGTTTGCGCCTGCGGCCCGAAGCCGATGCTGCACGTACTGGCTGATATTGCCGAGGCAAAGGGCATTCCGTGTCAGGTATCCATGGAAGAGCGCATGGGCTGTGGTATCGGCGCATGTCTCGTCTGCGTCTGCTCGCTCAAAAACAAGGATGGCAGCACACGCTATGGTCATGTCTGCAAGGACGGTCCGGTATTTGATTCCAAGGAGGTGCAGTGGTAATGGCTGATCTTCGTGTTAATTTTTGTGGAGTTGAGCTGAAAAACCCAGTGACGACCGCTTCCGGTACCTTCGGTTTCGGTCATGAATATGCAAACTTTTATGATCTCGGAGAGCTGGGCGGTGTCGGTGCCAAGGGTCTGACGCCGGAAGAGCAGCTCGGCAATCCGGCACCGCGCATCGCAGAAACCCCGATGGGTATCTTAAACTGTGTCGGTTTGCAGAATCCAGGTGTTGACCGCTTTATTCAGGAAGAAATTCCGTATCTGCGTCAGTTTGACACCAAAATTATCGCCAATGTCTCCGGTCACAGCGTGGAAGAATACGTCGGCATCGTGGAAAAAATCTCGGATGCAGACATTGATCTGATTGAGATGAATATCTCCTGCCCGAACGTCAAGTGCGGCGGTCTGACCTTCGGCACCCAGCCGAAAATGGTCGAAGAAGTGGTTTCCGCCGCCAAGGCAGTGGCAAAGAAGCCGCTGATTGTCAAGCTGACACCAAATGTCACAGACATCGCAGAAATCGCCCGCGCTGCTGTCTCCGCCGGTGCCGATGCGCTGTCGCTCATCAACACGCTGCTGGGTATGCGCATTGATGTAGAGTCCCGCCGCCCGATCCTGTCCAACATCATGGGTGGTCTGTCGGGTCCAGCAGTGTTCCCAGTTGCCGTTCGCATGGTGTATCAGGTACATCAGGCTGTCGATGTCCCGATTATCGGCATGGGCGGCATCCGCACCGGCCGTGACATTGTCGAGATGATGCTCGCAGGTGCAGATGCTGTTGCTATTGGCACTGCTTGCTTCGCAGATCCCATGGCACCGGTAAAGGCTGTGCATGAGCTGAACGAGTTCTGCGACAATCACGGCATCAAGTCGGTCACAGAGCTGACAGGAGCACTGCGTCTATGAGTACAACCATTTATCTCGTCCGTCACGCGGAAGCAGAGGGCAATTTGGGCCGCCGCTGCCACGGACATTACGACAGTATGCTCACCCAACGCGGCTTAGAGCAGGCGGAAGTCGTCGGCAAGCGCTTTGCCGACACCTATCTGGACGCCGTGTACTCCAGCGATTTGTGGCGCGCTCGATTCACCGCCATGGCAATTGCCCGCCCGCACAAGCTGACAGTGATCGAACGTCCTGCTCTGCGCGAGATTTACATGGGCGACTGGGAAGACGAAGCCTGGGCAAAGCTGCCGATTGATTATCCGGAATTATATGATACCTGGTGCACGCACCCGTGGGATTGCCGTCCGCCGCACGGCGAGACGATTATGGAAGCCGGTGCACGCGCACTGGCAGAAATGCGCAGCATTGCGCAGGAACAAGCCGGAAACACCGTTGCGCTCGTGTGCCACGGCTCTGCCATTCGCGGCATTTTGACGCTCGCGCTGGGACTGCGCGCCGAGGACATGATGCAGGTCGGCTGGGGCGACAACACTTGCGTTGCCAAAATGATCTTCCACGAAGACGGCAGCATCGAGGTTCCCTACCGCAATGACAATTCTCACCTGCCGCAGGAGCTTTCCACCTTTGCTTCGCTCAAGTGGAGCGATGACAAGGATGTTCCGGCATCGCCGCAGATGTGGTTCCGCGCCGTCAACTGGGATGACCCGACAGACAAGCAGCTGTGTCTCTCCATGTTCCACGAGACGGACTCCTACCGCAAAGTTCCGCTGACCGACGAGCAAATCGAAGCGCGTCTGCGCAGATTCCAAGAGATTCACCCAGAGGCAGTCGCCTTTGGTATGGTGGATCGAGAAATCGGCGGTCTGATCTGCATGAACACCCAAGCCTATCCGGCGGAATCTCCGGTCGGCAAGATGGGCGGCACGTGCATTTTGAAAAAATTCCGTGGCTTCGGCTTCGGCCCGCAGCTCATTACCCACGCCGTGTGTCTGTACCGCCGCTTGGGCAAACGCGTACTGGAAGCCACACCGGCGCAGTACAAGCCGCATGCGGTCAACTTCTACCGGCACAACGATTTTGAACCGTACAGCGAATTTCAGGATGAAAACGGCACCTTTGCCGTGCTCAGACGAAATATCGCCGTGTAATAAACCTGTTAAATTTTCAAAAGAAGTCGCTTTTACAGCGACTTCTTTTTATGTAAGCGATATGGTATACTGTATCATAGCAAATAGATAAAAATAAAACGAGGAATGATACCATGACTTTTCTGTTTTGCGATGATGATACCATATTTCTAGATACAATTACAGAGCTGATAAAAAATGAATTAGACAAACGAAATATACAAGCAAAGCTGTTGCCGTTTACTTCCGGAAAAGAACTGCTTGAAAATATAGAGATTTCAGAACCAGACGCAATATTTTTGGATATTGATATGCCCGGCGTGACCGGATTTCATGTCGCTGAAACACTGGAGAAAATGAAAGTTTCACCCATTTTAATTTTTGTTTCATGCAAAGATCATTTGGTTTTTGAATCCTTTTCTTATCATCCGTTTTGGTTTCTGCAAAAATCCAACTTGGGACAAGCATCATCTATGATAGAAAAACTCATTGCCTATGTACGCTCTAAAAAGCATATTTTCCATTTTGAAGCAGAAAGACAACACTTCTCTGTTTTTGTGAAAGATATTCGTTACTTTGAAAACAATAACCATTATGTGACGATATACACCACTTCGACATCGCATACCTTCAAAGCACCAATCGGAGAAATCGAGAAAGAATTATCTGCATTTTATTTTGTGCGTGCTCATGTAGGATATTTGGTGAATTGCAGATACATTTCTACAATCGGTAAGAATACATTAACGCTCATATCGGGAGAAACCATTCCTATTGCACGAAATAGAAGGAAAGATCTCTTACTGCAATTTATGACGTATACACGGAGTATGAATCTATGAATATTGCTTGGGAATTATTTATTGATGTATTACAAGTTGCAATTATTTATAACTTTTTGATTCGTTATCTTGGATTTCGGAAAGAAAAAAAGAACCATTACGGTGAACTCTTCTTCTGGATGACAATTTCAAGTGCCGCAATTGCTATCCCTTCTTTACTTATCCCTCTAGAAATTGCAAGTACATTGCTTTCGGTTTGTTTTAATTATATCTTTTGTGTTCAAATGCTGAATGGCACAAAAAAAGAGAAGGCATTCTTGTCCGTATTTGTTATGGCGTTGGTTGCGATTTCGGCAATTATTGGAGTATCCTTAGTAGGTCTCATTGGTGGAAAGAGCACTTCTCATTTGCTTGAAACATTCTCTATCTACAGAATTGTACTTACATTGTTAGCACAGATATTGCTTCTATGGTTCACCTATATTGCACTGCACTGGAAAACAAAAGCCAATTTAACCCTATCAAACTGTATTCTTTTATTTTTTGTCCCATTCTTTTCTATCGTAGCACTGTATTTTTTATGGACGTTGGCATTTCGGGATACAAATAACACAAAAATTGTTGTATTTATTACATTATTGTTCGGATTTATAGAGTTATTAGTATACATCTTTTTCAGACAGATCAGCAACGATAATCGCGTGAAGCAAGAATATCAGCTATTAAAATTACAGTATGATTGTGTGCAAAATACGAGCTATGAAATGAGACACATGTACGAAGAGATGCAGAGCATGCGGCATGACCTAAAGAATCATCTATATTGTATAGAACAGTTGGCTGCAACGCATAAAGACGATGAAATTCAAACTTATGTGCAAGATTTACTTCAAGAGCAAAGACAAAAAGATTCCTTGCTTGTCTTTACGAACAACAGTGTATTAGATGCCATCTTAAACACGAAGATTGCGATAGCAAAAGAAAATGGAATTCAATGTGTTGTATTTATTACGTATCCCACGTTGCTGCTGTCTCAAAATGATATTTGTGTGCTATTAGGAAATTTGATGGATAACGCAATAGAAGCAGCGATTCATTCTGAAGAAAAAATTATTCAGATTCGAATTGCTCGCCAGACAGAATATGCATATATTTGCGTTCAAAACTCCATTGCAAGTTCTATTTTGTCAGAAAACCCAAATTTGCAGACATCCAAATCCGATAAAAAGAGCCATGGATTTGGTGTAAGAAACATCAAAAAAATTGTAGATCAGTATCATGGAGAAATCACATTTAACGAAGTGCAAAATAATTTTATCTGTGATGTATTGATTCCTCTGCATACCAATCTCGAATGAAAAACAACCAAGTCTGCATAGAGACTTGTAAAATAATGAAAAAACAGGTATCTTTTAGCTAGAAATTTACAGAGAGATAAAATAATATAACAGCTGCTGTGGGAGCAGTTGCTTCTTGCTATCTGTGCCGAAAAAGGATGCTGTAATATCGTGAAAAAATATTTTTGTGTAAGTATCATTCTATGTTTCTTAATAATCTTCGGCTACTGTTTTCACTTGTCGCAAGAAAAAAACGCATCTACTATTCTTACAGCAAATAATACTATCTTTCATACAAGCCTTCAAAAACAAACTGAAGTTACTGTTCCGGTTTTGATGTTCCATCATCTCTCTGATACCGTCGAAAATCCATGGGCTCTCACGCCAGATACATTTGAACGTGATCTTCGACTGCTTCAAGAACAACAGTACAAACCGATTTCCATGAAACAACTCGTGGATTTTGTGTACCAAGGCAAAGCTCTGCCGGACAAGCCTGTATGTATTACATTTGATGATGGATACGAGAGTAATTATACCATTGCGTATCCGTTGCTGAAAAAATACCATATGAAAGCAACGATATTTGCAATTGGCAGCTATGTTGGACGCACGACGTACAAAAATACCAACCAGTCGATCCATCCGCATTTTTCCTATGCGCAGGCAGTGGAAATGATGCATTCCGGTCTGATTGATGTACAATCGCATACCTATGATATGCATCAATCCGCTCAATTCGAGCAACAGCATCCGGTCAGAGAAAACATTTTGCCGCTGGCAACGGAATCAAACCGACAATACCAACAAGATCTATATGCAGATTCCCAAGCGTATCAGAAGGAATATCGTAAACATACAGGCAAAACATTATATGTCCTCGCCTATCCGAAAGGGGCATATACTCCATATACGGAACAAATCGTTCACAGACTAGGCTATGCGATTACGTTCACAACAAATAGCAAGAAAGTGAATCGCGTGGTACAAAAAGATCCAACCAGCTTATATGCATTAGGAAGGTTGAGTATATCAGAAGCCGTGACAAAAGCAGAACTTTTACAGTATTTAGAGCAAAAATAAAAACCAAAGCCCTAATCTCCATTGTATCTGAGAGATTAGGGCTTTTCTATGTCTTTTTTCGTTATTCCGCTTCCGCGAATGCCGGAATATCACCGACGCCGTTGAGCACCAGACGCGGGCTGTACGGATAGTTAGCAATATCCTCACGGCTTGTGACGCCGGACAGCACCAGTACGGTGTCCAGACCCGACTCAATGCCAGCGACAATATCGGTGTCCATGCGGTCACCGATCATGACGGCATCCTCCGAATGCACGCCGAGCAGGCGCAGACCTGTGCGCATCATGAGCGGATTCGGCTTGCCGACAAAGTACGCCTTCTTGCCGGTCGCCATCTCAATCGGAGAAATGAGGGCGCGGCAGCCCGGCACAATGCCGTTTTCGGTCGGGCCGGTCAAATCCGAGTTGGTGCCGATGAGCTTGGCACCCTTGTTGACGAGGCGAACCGCATTGACAATATTATCATAGCTGAACGACTGCGACTCACCAATAACCACGTAATCCGGATCAACATCGTTAATCGTGATGCCTGCGGCAAACAGCGCATTCTGCAAGCCATGGTCACCGACAGCATACGCGCTGCATCCCGGTGCCTGCAGCTTCAAAAAATGCGCCGTTGCCAGTGCACTGGTATAAAAATGCGACTCATCGACATCCAGTCCCATGCGCGCCAGCTTCTGCTGCAATTCACGCGGCGTTGAATGGTTGGAGTTGGTCAGGAACAAAAAGTGCTTGTTCTCTTTTTGCAGCCAATCGACAAATTCCCGTACACCCGGCAAAATCCGGTTGCCGTGATAGATGACACCATCCATATCGCAGATAAATCCACTTTTCTGTCTTAAACGATCCATAGATAATTCCTTTCTTTCCAGCAAAAAGGGGCATCGCACCGCACGTGCAATACCCCTCTGTATCCTCAAACAGTATTTATTGCCGGAACGGTATGTTGTGAAAATATGAGTAATTTCCAGCTTGGTTTCAGTATACCATAATTTTTATGTTATGCAAAGATATTTTTGTTTCTTTGCTGTTTATTGATTTAAATCCGTCCACTGCTTGTACTGACCATCGTAAATCCCAGTCAGCTGATCCATTGAGAGATTATCCAGCGGATTGTCTGCGTTGACTGCCACGGCAATCGCATCCGAAGCAATCGCCTGTGTGCTCAGCAGCTCGGATTCATAATCCTTGAGCGAACGCGAGGACATGGCCAGATCACAATCTCCGCGAATCGCTGCGGTCAAACCGCGCGACGAGTCGGTCGCCTTCACCGTGATATTGGCGTTTGGATTGACGCGCATATACTCCTCTGCCAGCGTCTGCACGAGCGGTGCCGCCGAGGAAGAACCGGCAATCTGGATGTCTCCCGCCGATTTATCCGATAAAAATGTCTGTACCTTTTTCACCGGAATATAGGTCTGCGACACGGTTTCCTGTCCCTGCGTCAAAATATACGTCAAAAAGTCCTGTTCAACCGGCGTCAGCTGGCCAGAATATGCCAGATAATATTTTCGGCACAGCGGATACGAATTGTCCTTGATGGTCTCCGGTGTCGGTGCTACGCCGTCAATGCTCAACAGACGCACACTGTCATCGCTGCTCGCGGAACCATACGCGATATATCCAATCGCATTCTTGTCGGATGCAATCGTACTTTCGACATCCGCTGTCGAGGATGCCTCTGTCGTCGCGCCCTTTTCCTGCGTATTTGCCAAATTTTCAAACTCTTCTTTGGTGCCCGATCCGTCCTCACGCGCGAGAATCGTCATCGCACCGAGAGAAGACAAATCCGGCGTATCCGTTTGTTTTGCGCCGCAGGCGGTCAGCCCGCCGAGCAGCAGGCATACGCTCAGTCCCATGCCCAGCAATCGTTTGCACTTCATCGCAATCACCTCACTGCGCCGGAACCGGTACCGGAATACCGCGTTCAGACAGTGCTTCCATCTGTGCAGGCTCCAGTTCCATAAAGCGAATGTTGTCAAGCGTTTCCTCTGCGATGTTCACACTGTTGTCTACAATACGTTCCAAGCCGTACAAAATCGCGGAGAAATCAGCGGTCATGCTCGCTTCGCACTTGCCCGCCTTGACACGAGCCATATGTGCCTTATTGAAGCGTTTTTGTGCCTTGCGCAGCTTTTTCTTATCCGCAATAACCTGCTGTGCCATATTTGTATCACCGTATCGCACGGAATCTACAGCGCGGTCAAACAAATCGTGCGCGGTGTCGTAGCACTCTTCCAGCTCCTTCTCTGCCGACGAGGACAGCTTCTTTCCGGTCTGATATATCTTCTGTACCATTTCCGTGACGTTCTGGCTGTACTCTGTCATACGGTCAATGTTGTTGCTGACGTACAGCAGACCCGCCGTCTGTTCCGACTGGTTCTCTGTCAGCACGCCGCTGGACAGCAGCTTCGCGGTATACTCGCTGATGTCGTTTTTCAGATTTCGTACATGCTCTGCTTCTACGCCGTAGGTCTGGAAGTCCTCTGCCTTGCCGCTCAGTGCAGCCTTTGCGGTACGCAGCATATCCGATGCCATATCCGCACAGCGACCGATCTCCTGCGACAGCAGATACATTGCTGCAACCGGCTGATCCAGCAGCTTTTCATCGAGGAACTTCGGCTTGCAGTCGGTCTGCGGCAGCTTGTCCTTGCCCGGAATAATGGTCGTGACAATCTTGACCATGACCGGCAGCAGCGGCAGCCAAATCAGCGTGCAGACAATGTTAAAGCAAGTATGTGCGTTGGCAATCTGACGCGCAATGACGTCTACTTCGTTGCCGCTCGGAGAAATGTACGTGATAAATGCCGCAAACGGGCGAATCAGACAGGCAAATACAATCGAACCGGAGATGTTAAAGATGCTGTGAGAAATCGCGGTGCGCTTGGCAGCCTTGGACTGGCCAATGGATGCCAGCAGAGCGGTAATGGTTGTGCCGATGTTGTCACCGAGCAGAATCGGAATCGCACCTGCCAGACCAATCACACTGGTCACGCCGTCGGCAGCAGGCTGCGAGGCAAAGTTCTGCAATACCGCAATCGTTGCGGAAGAGCTCTGAACAACCAATGTCATGACTGCGCCGAGAACAACACCGAGCGCCGGAATTTCCGAGACGCGACCCATCAGGTCAGTGAACACGGCACTGCCTGCGAGCGGCTTCATGACGCTGCCCATGATTTCAATGCCTTCAAACAGCAGACCAAATGAGAAAATGACCATGCCGATGTTCTTTGCCTTCTCGCTCTTGGCGATGAAGTACACGATAAATCCAATAAAGATAATCGGGTAAATATAATCGCTGATTTTAAACGCCATCAGCTGTGCGGTCATCGTTGTGCCGATATTCGCACCGAAGATGACTGAAATGCCCTGCGGCAGCGTCATCAGACCGGCGCTGACAAAGCCGATAACCATAACTGTGGTTGCCGAAGAGCTTTGCAGCACGGCAGTGACCAGTGCACCTGCCAGTGCGCCCATAATCGGATTTTTCGTCAGAAAACTTAAAATTTGCTTCATGCGCTCGCCCGCTGCCTTTTGCAGGGCATCGCTCATGCTGTTCATGCCGAACAGGAACATCGCGAGGCCTCCGGCTAAGCCAAAGACCGTCGTCATAATCTCATTCATAATTTCCTCCTATAATATACAGACCTTCTTGTTTCATCACGGTTAAGTATACGAAGCGCATGTAAAGTCCAAAACAATCTTTGCGTAAAATCAACGTAAAATAGACAAAAAGACCCAGAATATTTCCAGGTCTTTCTCCTCAGCTGATCTTATATCCGACACCGCGAATGGTTTGGATCATGCAGCCGTTATCTTTGAGCTTTTTGCGCAGCGTGTTGATATGAATATCAATCGTGCGCGTCTCTACATCAAAATCTGCATCCCACACATACTCCATGATGCGTTCGCGCGTCATCACGTGTCCTCGATTTTCCAGCAAATACCACAGCAATCGAAACTCTTTCTTGGTCAGATGAACCTCTCTGCCATGCAGTGTCACCAAATGCCGATTCGGATACACGATAATGTCCTGATATACCCGCTGGATTTCGTCGCTCGGCGCGGTTCGTTGCTCTGTTCGCCGCAAAATCGCATGAATCCGTGACAGCAATTCCAAAATGCCAAACGGCTTGGATATGCAGTCATCCGCACCGTGATCCAGCCCAATGACTTTATCCATCTCTGTCGCCTGATTCATGAGCAAAATCACAGGCACAGACGCGGTGCGCCGGTCTGACTTGAGCCATTTGAGTAAGGTCAAGCCGTCCTCCTCCGGCATCGCACGGTCCAGCAAAATGAGATTGGGCAGCTGCTTGCGCATGGCAGCCTTGAACGATTCCGCGCTTTCAAAGCCGTTTGTCGTGTACGACTGCTCCCCCAGTACATACAGCAGCATACTGCGTGTGCTCTCATCTGCATCTACCACATAAATGTTCATGCTCCCCGCCTCACAGCACGCGGGAATTTTTATAGGTACCCGTGATAGAAAATTCTACCCACTCGGAAATGTTAACGGCATGGTCACCGATGCGCTCCAGATACTTGGAAATCATCATAATATCCATAGCCTGCTCGGCATTGTCCATGGATGCATGAATGCGCTTGACCAGCACCGTGCGTACCTCATTAAACAGACGGTCTACAATATCATCATACTCCATGACGCTGTGTGCCTTTGCCAGATCGTTGGCAACAAAGGCATCAATGGAATCATGCACCATTTTTGTCGCAGCTTCTACCATATAGTCAATCTGTTCCGGCGCAGCATAGTTTGGTGTCTCACACAAAAACAGGGAGACATCCGCAATATCATCCGCGAGATCGCCGATGCGCTCCAGATCTGTGACCATCTTCAAGGCTGCGGACACTTCGCGCAGGTCACGCGCCACCGGCTGCTGTTCCAGCAGCAGCTTGAGGCACGCGCTCTCAATGACGCGCTCTTTCTGGTCGATTTCCTTATCGCCCTCCATCGTGCGCTTTGCCAGCTCTGCATCGCGGGTGCGCAGAGCTTCCACTGCGTGATGGATCGCCGCCTCACACAGAGCGCCCATGGCAATCAATTCATCGTGCAGTGCCGTCAACTGCTTGTCATATTTGGTTCGCATAGTCGTCCTCCCCTTAACCGAATCTGCCGGTGATATAATTTTCCGTTCTCTGATCCTTCGGCATCGAGAACAGCTCTGCGGTCTCGTTAAATTCTACCACTTCGCCCAGCAGGAAAAATGCCGTTTTGTCCGAAACACGAGTCGCCTGCTGCATGTTGTGCGTAACCATCACAATGGTGTAATCCTGCTTGAGATCCTGTACCAGATCCTCGACCTTCATCGTAGAGATCGGGTCCAGTGCCGACGTCGGCTCATCCATCAGCAGCACTTCCGGTTCAATCGCCAGAGCACGAGCGATGCACAGTCTCTGCTGCTGACCGCCGGACATGCCCAGTGCGCTCTTGTCCAGTCTGTCCTTGACTTCATCCCAAATCGCTGCATTGCGCAGGCTCTTTTCGACAATTTCATCGAGAACAGCCTTCTTGTGAATGCCGTGGGTGCGCGGGCCGAACGCAATGTTGTCATAGATGCTCATCGGGAACGGATTCGGCTTCTGGAACACCATGCCGACGCGGCGGCGCAGGACGTTGACGTCCATGCTGCCAAAGATGTCCTCGCCGTCCAGCAGGACGGTGCCGTCAATCTTGCAGCCCTCTACCAAGTCATTCATGCGGTTGAGCGTCTTGAGCAGCGTGGATTTACCACAGCCGGACGGGCCGATGAATGCCGTGATTTCCTTTTCCGGCAGCTCCAAATTGATGTTCTTGAGGGCATGAAACTGACCATAATGCAGATTCAGGTCCTGAATTTTGTATTTCATATGCATACTCATAAATGATAGTTCCTCTTACTTTTTCGTCAGCTTCCGTGCCACGAGCGCGGAAATGGTATTCATTGCCAGAACAATCAGCAGCAAAACAACAGCTGTTGCATATGCCTGATCCGTGTGCAGACCCTCGCTGGACAGACAGTACATGTGTACCGCCAAGGTGCGGCCGGAAGAAAACAGGCCGGTTGCCATATCCGTCGCTGTGCCAGCGGTATAAATCAGCGCTGCAGTCTCACCGACGATACGGCCGACCGCCAAAATAATACCTGCCAAAATGCCCGGCATCGCAGACGGAAGCACAATACGGAATACGGTGCGCAGTCTGCCCGCGCCCAGTCCAAAGCTCGCCTCACGGTACATATCCGGCACAGCAAGCAGTGCTTCTTCTGTGCTTCGCATGATGAGCGGCAGCACCATAATAGACAGCGTCATCGCACCGGACAGCAGCGACAGCTTCCAATGCAGCTGCGTGACGAAGAACAGCATACCAAACAGACCATAGACAATGGACGGAATGCCGGACAGCGTTTCTGCCGTCAAACGCATGAGACCGACCAGCTTGTTGCCCTTCTTTGCATACTCCACCAAGTAAACCGCGGTGAACACACTGATCGGAATGGCAATGAGCAGTGAGAGCAGCGTCATCTCAATCGTTGTGATGATGGACGGCAGCATCGAGCAGTTTGTCGAGGTATACGTCCAAGAGAACAGATCCGGTGTCAGATACGGAATGCCCTTGATGAGAATATAGCCAATCAGGAATGCGAGAACTGCAAACGTAAAGATCGCTGCGCCGTACACGAGCAGACGCAAAACCAAAGAGTGAATGTTCTGTGTCGGCTTGGGAGAAGAATTTTTACGCTGGACATGCTCTCTCGGCATCTCCATCGCTCTGCTTCCAGTCATATCTTCTCACCTCTCTTTTTGATGATGGCAAACGTGATATTGATAATCAAAATAAAGACAAACAACACCACGCCGGTAGCAATCAATGCCTGACGATGCAGACCGGTCGCATAGCCCATTTCCAGTACGATATTGGCGGTCATCGTGCGCACACCGCGCAGAATGCTGGTCGGAATGCGTGCCTGATTGCCTGCTACCATGATAACAGCCATGGTCTCGCCGATGGCTCTGCCGATACCGAGCACAGCCGCTGCCAAAATGCCCGATTTGGCAGCCGGAAGAACAGCGAAGAACGTCGCGTGCTCATGGGTAGAGCCGAGTGCCAGCGCGCCCTCATAGTAGCTGTTCGGGACAGCATTGAGCGCGGATTCGCTCAGATTGATAATGGTCGGCAAAATCATAATGCCAAGCAGTACGGCGGCGGTCAGCATGCTGACACCGGTGCAGCCGTGCAGTTTGCGCGCCAGCGGCACCATAACAACCAGACCAAAGAAACCATAAATAATAGACGGAATGCCTGCCATCAGCTGAACCAGCGGTTCGAGTACCTTATGCAGCTTTTCCGGACAGAAGCGAGACAGATAAATCGCTGTCAGCAAGCCAATCGGCAGACCGATAATCACGGCGCCTGCTGTGACGCACAAGCTGCCAACAATCATTGGCAGAATGCCATAACTTGCCGGCTGATTCTTCGGTGCCCAGTCCGTGCCCAGCAAAAACTGGAACAGACCAATTTCCTTCATCGCCGGAATGCCGTTGGCGAACAGGAACACACAAATCAGTGCAACGGCAACAATGGACATACAAGCACACAAGGCGAACAGCCAAGACATGCCGCGCTCCATAATCTTTTGTCGTTTTAACATACTAATGAAACCCTCTTTGTTGCGTATATCCGTTTGACAAGCAACAACCCTCCGGCGTTTGACGGACGGAAGGTTGCTGCATGTCATCCTATTTCTGATTACTGTACGTCAGCCCAGTCGGTAATCTCACCGGTAAAGATGCCCTTTACCTGGTCGGAGGTCAGATTGTCAATGCTGTTGCTCGGATTGACAATGACTGCAATGCCGTCCAGTGCGATTTCCGTCGGCGTCAGCGTCTGCTTTTCCTCATCCGTCAGGTCACGGGATGCCATGCCGATGTCGCAGGTGCCTTCGCTTGCGCTGGTCATGCCGGTCGTGGAATCGGATTCCTGTACGGTTACCTTGACGTTCTTGTTGACGCCCTCATAGGCTTCCTTCAGCTTTTCCATAACCGGTGTTACGGAAGAGGAACCGGCAACCGTGACATCACCGGAAGCATCGCCAGCCTGATAAGCTGCTGCCTTGTCATCTACCGGAATGTATCCGTTATCAGAGATGATCTTCTGACCATCAGCGGACAGGATGTAGTTGAGGAAGTCCTGTGCGGCTGCGCTCAGGTCGCTCTTGGTTGCTACGTTAAACGGACGAGAGATTTTATACGAGCCGTTGAGTACGTTGTCCGTGGTTGCCTCTGCACCGTCAATCTTGACAGCCTTGACAGAATCACTCATCGAACCGAGAGATGCGTAACCGATGGCGTTCTCATCACCCTGTACATTCTGCATCATAACTTCGGTCTGGTTGGCAATGATCGCATCGGTCGTGGTATTGTCGGTCTTGTTGCCGCTTGCGTCCTTGGTCTCAATGCCAAACAGCTCGATAAATGCGCCGCGGGTGCCGGAACCGTCCTCACGGGATACAACATCAATGGCGCCGCTTACGTTGCCGCTTGCGGTGGAACCGTCGGAAGTGGTCTTAGTGTCGGAGTTAGAGCTGCCGCAGCCTGCCAGTGCGCCCATCAGCAGCATACCTGCCAGGGACATTGCGCCAAAACGCTTGAGTGTCTTCATTGCTTTCATAATCGAAGTCCTTTCATTCGTGTCATCATAAGATTTTGTTTCGTTCAACAGCCTCTATTCTACGCACATCGTGTAAACTCCGCGCCAGCCAAGCAGTAAAATATTCGTAAATCTCGGTTTCTTTCGTAAAATATCTGTCTGGAATGTAAGATATGTTAAAATTTTATATAAAAAATATTTTCTGCTCCCCACTTGACAACATCGCGCTCGTGTGGTACTTTTAATACAACATAGTAAAAACCGTTGATCGAGACAAGTACGCTTCGTGAAGTACGCACAGAGAGCTGTAGATGGTGGGATTACAGTGGTACGGATGATGCCGAATGGACTCGTGAGGGCAGCCTGAACGCCGTTTGGCAAGTAGGCGCTGACGGTCTCCCGCCGTTATCGTGGAACGCACATGTTGGTGTGTGGTAAGTGGTCGATTTCTTTTATGATGTCGGCAATATGGGTGGCACCGCAGAAGCTGATAGCTTTTGTCCCAGAGATTTCGCAGAGATGCGGAACGTGGGATGAAGGCTTTTTTTTATTTGCAAATTTATCATTGTTGGGAGTATCTATTATTATGAAACTGGAAAACTACGAGGTACATCTGCCGAGTTATTCCATCGGCAATACCATTTATAACAAGATTGGACCGGTCTGTGAATCGTATGGCAAAACCATTTTGGTTATCGGCGGCGAAAAAGCGCTCGGCGCAGCGTTAAACAAAATCCGCGCCGCTGTCGATGAAACCAATTTGGAAATCATCGGTGTCGAGCTGTTCGGCAAGGACTGCACCTATGCAAACGTTGAGCGTCTGCGCGCCATGCCGATCTATCACGAAGCGGATATGGTGTTCGGTGTCGGCGGCGGCAAGGCGTTGGACACCGTCAAGTGTCTGTGCATCACGGATGACAAGCCGGTGTTTACGTTCCCGACCATCGCCTCCAACTGCTCTGCCTGCACTGCCGTGTCGATTATGTACAACGAGGACGGCACCTTTTTAAAGCCGAATTTCTTCGTCCGTCCGGCAATGCACGCGTTTATCGACACAGAAATCATTGCCAAGGCTCCGTGCCGATACATGTGGGCAGGCATGGGCGATACCTACGCCAAGTTCTATGAAGCGACGATTTCTTCCCGTGACGAGCGTCTCGAGCACTTCACGGCTGTCGGCGTTGCCATCTCGCATATGTGCCGCGATCCGCTGCTCGCTTACGGTGCAAAGGGCTTTTCCGATCATCAGAAGGGCATTTCCTCTTATGAAGTCGAGCAGATTATTCTGGCCATCATCGTCACAACCGGCGTCGCTTCTATTTTCCTGACCAAGGACTTCACGCCGGATTACAACAGCGGTCTGGCACATGCTGTTTTCTATGCGCTGACCAAGTATCCGATTATCGAGGAGAAGCACCTGCACGGTGAGGTTGTCGGTTTTGGCGTTCTGCTCGCTCTGCTCGTCGATGGACAGGACGAAGAATTTGAGAAGGTTTACCAACTCAACAAGGCCGTCAAGCTGCCGGTTTCTTTGGAAGAGATTGAAATCTCCGAAGAGCAGTGGGAAGAAAGCACCGACCGCATCCCGCACATGTCGGATGTGGCGCATTATCCGTATGTCGTCACCAAGCAGATGCTTACGGATGCCATGAATAAATTAAAGGAAAGAGCAGGACGCGACAGCCATGAATAAACAAGCAAAAACAAGCTCCATTATCTTAGGCATTGCCTTTGTATGGTTTACCACACATTTCGGCGGCGGCTTTGCTTCCGGCGCACAGATTTACACCTATTATGTCAAGTACGGCATCTGGTGTCTGCTCATGCCGGTGCTGGCCATGCTGTACAACGCCGTATTCTTTGCTTACTGCCTGCGCTTTGCCCGCAAGCATGAGGTATACGACTATCGGTCATATAACAACGCCTTTTACGGCAGGTTTGCCCCGATTTTTTCCAATCTGTTTGAAGTATTGTATCTGTGCGTCATGTGTGTCGCTCCGGCCGTTGCGTTTGCAACCGGCGGCGCCACGCTGAGCACCTTAACCGGCCTTCCCTATCTGCTGTGTACGCTGATTATCGGTGCCTTCATCTTTATTGTCGCTATTTTCGGCACAGATCTTGTGCGCAAGGTCGCTTCGGTTCTGTCCATCTGCATCATCGCCGGTCTGCTCATTGTATACATTCCGAACATTATCACGGGTTCCGGTGCCATTGCACAGACCATGCACACCATGACTGCACAGCCTGCGCCGTTTGGCAAAGCACTGTACGCCGCATTTCTGTATGGCACCTTCCAGCTCGCCAATGTCGCCGTGTTCGTTCAGCACGCCAAGTCCTTTGAAAAGCCGAACGATGCCATCAAGAGCATGGGCATCGGCTGGATTATCAATGCGCTGCTCATGGTCATGGTTGTCCTCGGTCTGCTGTCCGTCTGCTCGAATCCGGATATTGTGAACCAGAGTGTTCCTACGCTGTTCATGGTACAGAACGGTGTCGGCAGTCATGTTTTGACCCCGCTGATTTCTATTCTGATTATTCTCGGTGCGGTATCTACCGCAGTAAATATGGTAGCTGCCATGGTAAAGCGCATTTGCAGCGGCTTGGAAAAGGCTCGCCCGCAGCAGACGCAAGGCAAGAAAATTACCTCCCGCCAGATCGTTGTTGCGCTCATCTGCTGCATTGTCGATTTCGGCATCGCACAGTTCGGTCTGCTGACGCTGATTCAGAAGGCATACAGCGCACTGGCATACTTGGCAATTCCGGTTATCCTGATTCCGTATATCGTGCATATGGTTGCAACACGGTTTGATACCAAGCAGGCAAAATAACAAACGTTTTTGCTTGCCATGTATCAAAAGCTGTGCTATAATAAACCAAGCTAAAGTGATGCTATGGACATGAGTCCATGCAAAAGCGAAAACCCCAGAGGTGGCAGCCTCTGGGGTTTTCTTTTTTGGGATGCGTCGGGCTTACTTTCTATCCATCCACTTGCAAATGTAATAGCTAGTTACATTTGCCACGATAGAAATACAAAGTGATACTATGTACGACATGAATCCACCTCCTTCCATGCGGAAGAAGCCGACTCGATAATTGTATCATACTTCTGAAATCATGTCGAGCTAGAAAGATATATAAATCATTCTCTCCACTTTACAAAGATTTTTCGTTTGCATGACATAAGATTAAACATACAGCCGTTAGACTGGGAGATATATTGAGGTATATTAAGGAACGAGGTCGTATTTTATGCATGAAATGGTATATGCCAACAGAGAGCTGTCTTGGCTGAAGTTTAACGAACGTGTATTAGAGGAAGCGGCGAGAAAAGATGTGCCGCTGGCAGAGCGTCTGTCGTTTCTGTCGATTTATCAGAGCAATTTGGACGAATTTTTCCGCGTGCGCGTCGGTACCCATGTCGATCAGATGCATTCGGATCAGGAAATTCGAGATAACAAGACCAATATGACATCTGCGGAGCAAATTCAATGCATTTTTGAAGATGTACACCGCTTGAACACCAGAAAAGATGAAATTTTTACCGAACTGATGATGGAGCTGGAAGATGCCGGTGTGCGCGTCGTCGATTTCCATACCATTGATGAGGAAGAGAGCAAGCACCTAGAAGGCTTCTTTGACCGAGAAGTCGCACCGCTGCTGTCCCCAATCGTTGTGGACAAGCGCCAGCCCTTCCCTTTCCTGCGCAATCAGGAAATTTATGCCGCAGCGGTACTCAAAAAGCCGAACAAGAAAAAGGAACGCTTGGGTATCGTCGCTTGTTCCAGCAGTGCTTTGCCGCGTCTGGTACAGGTTTCTGAACGTCCTAAGACATATATGCTCAGCGAAGAGCTGATTCTGCACTTCATCACCAAGATTTTCCCGAATTATGAAATCAAGGCAAAATCTCTGATTCGTGTATCCAGAAATGCAGATATTGACGCCGATGCTTTATATGAT
This sequence comes from bacterium, assembly GCA_963601915.1. Classification (GTDB taxonomy): domain Bacteria; phylum Bacillota; class Clostridia; order Oscillospirales; family Butyricicoccaceae; genus Butyricicoccus_A. The sequence continues at coordinate 20,752 of CAVCGL010000014.1, forward strand.
GAGGATTTGGACTATCGAGAGTTTATGAGCGGACTGATGAAAAAGCGCCGCCGTCTGGCTCCGATCCGTCTGGAAATGAGCCGTGTTCTCGACAAACGCATTGTCAAGCTGCTGTGCAAGCATCTGGAAACCGAAGAATACGCGGTATTTAAGAACAATACGCCGCTGGATCTGTCCTATCTGTTCATGCTGCAAAATACCCTGCGCGGCAACAGCGCGCTGTTCTATCCGCATCGTTCGCCGCAGCAGCCTGCGAGCATTCAGCGTCAGATTCCTGTGCTCGATCAGGTGCGCCAGAGCGACAAACTGCTCTCTTATCCGTATGAAAGCATCAAGCCGTTTCTGCGTATGCTGCACGAGGCAGCCAACGACCCGAAGGTTGTCTCTATGAAAATGACGCTGTATCGCGTGGCCAAAGACAGCCAGGTTGTCGAGGCTCTGTGCGAAGCGGCAGAAAACGGCAAGGATGTCTTGGTTCTCGTCGAGCTGAAAGCGCGATTTGATGAGGAAAACAACATTGAATGGTCGCGCAGACTGGAAGAAGCGGGCTGTACGGTCATTTACGGTCTCAACGGATATAAAGTCCACTCCAAGCTGTGCCTGATTACACGCATGGGCGAGAGCGGACAGCCGGAATATTATACCCAGATTGGCACGGGCAATTACAACGAAAAAACCGCTCGTCTGTACACAGATTATTCCGTTCTGACATACGATCAGGAAATCGGCCGCAATGCCGCACAGGTATTTCAGGCGCTGGCAATGGGTGAAACGCTCAAGCAAAGCGGTCCTCTGCTCGTCGCCCCGCACTGCCTGCAAAATCGCGTGCTCGAGATGATTGATGAGCAAATTGCTCTTGCCAAGAGCGGCAAAGAAGCATATATCGGCGTCAAAATCAACTCGCTGACAGATAAAAAAATCATGGATCGACTCATGGAGGCATCACAGGCGGGCGTGCAGATCGACATGGTAGTGCGCGGCATTTGCTGCCTGCTCCCCGGTGTGCCGAAGAAAACCGAAAACATCCGCGTGGTCAGCATTGTCGGCAGATTCTTGGAGCATTCTCGTATTTATATCTTCGGCAAGGGCGAAACACGCAAAATATACATCGCCTCTGCGGACTTCATGACGCGCAACACCCTGCGACGTGTTGAGGTCGCCGCGCCTATTCGAGACAAAACCCTGCAAGAGGAAATCCTGTCCGCCTTTGACATCATGCTTCGCGATAACTGTCAGGCTTGGAATCTCGGCGCAGACGGCATCTATCGCAGAAATCGCAACGATCAGCCCAAGCTCAATGCGCAGGAAACCTTCTTCCAGCAGGCATATGACCGCGAACAGAAAGCTGCGGAGAAAAAGTGAAGCTGTTCTCTTTGGGAGAAGTCCTGCGAGAAATTGAACCGCATGAGCGCAGACCGGAAGATTCTCTCATTGTCGTATCCAATTTTCGAGAGGAGAAGGCCGCGATGCAGCTGGCAAATATGGTGTATGACGGAGAGATCAACCGCGCTTCTATCGACTTATGCAAGCTGGAAGCACAGCAGGAATGTCTGTATGGCACGCTGTTTGTCCCGCGCTTGCTGGATATTTTGGGCAGTCGATACCGCATCCTGTTTTTCGTCAATCAGAAGCACATTGTCATCCTCGATGACGATGAGTTTTCCATGCGCATGATTGGACGCATTCGGCGGCAGCGCACCCATCAAGGCGCGACGCGCGAGCTGTTTCTGTATAATTTTCTCGCAGAGTGTATCTCTACCGATATGCCGATGCTGCACCGGTATGAACGGCGGCTCATGCAGCTGGAAGAAAAAATTTTAGACGGCAAAATTGACGGCGTGGAGCAGAAAATTCTGCCTCTGCGCCGTGAATTGCTGACGCTGCGCGTATATTACGACGAGATGATGGATCTGGGCAAAGCGCTGGAAGAAAACGAAAATCATTTCTTTGCCAAAAAACAGCTCAAATACTTTGGTACGGTTTCCGATCGCGCCGATCGTCTGATGAGCCGCACGGTTCACCTGCTCGACTATGCCCAGCAGGTGCGCGATGCCTATCAAACAGAGGTCGATTCCCGCCAGAACGAAAATATGAAGTTTTTGACAGTCCTGTCCACCATCTTCTTCCCTCTGACACTAATTACCGGCTGGTACGGCATGAACTTTGAGAACATGCCGGAACTGCAAAACGGCTATCCCGGTGTCATCTTGTTCAGCTTACTCGTCGTAGCAGGCTTGATTTTCCTGTGCAAACGAAAAAATATCTTTTGACGATAGATAAATTTCATATAAACAAAAAATAACCGCCCCTGTAGCTAAACATGAAGCGGTTATTTTCTAATAGCTAATAATCATAGAGGCGCACCGTCTATCGGTGTACCTCTTTCTATACTTTTATACTATCATCATCTTTTTTACTTGTCAAGTCAATCAATACTGCAAAAAGAGGCTTTCCGAAATGCATCGGAAAGCCTCTTGCTTTTTCAGGTTTCAGCTAAAACGGGAATCAATCACCGGTTTACATTAGCCATTCAGTGCAGCGTTTACGTCTACTGCAACAGCAACGGAAGCGCCAACCATCGGGTTGTTGCCCATGCCGAGGAAGCCCATCATCTCTACGTGAGCCGGTACAGAAGAAGAACCTGCAAACTGTGCATCAGAATGCATACGACCCATGGTATCGGTCATGCCGTAAGAAGCCGGGCCTGCTGCCATGTTGTCCGGATGCAGGGTACGGCCAGTGCCGCCGCCGGATGCAACGGAGAAGTACTTCTTGCTCAGCTGGATGCATTCCTTCTTGTAGGTGCCTGCAACCGGATGCTGGAAACGAGTCGGGTTGGTGGAGTTACCAGTGATGGAAACGTCAACGCTCTCGTGGTGCATGATAGCAACGCCCTCACGAACGTCGTCTGCGCCGAAGCAGCGAACCTTGGAGCGCTCGCCGTCAGAGTAAGCGATCTCCTTGACGATGTTCAGCTCGCCAGTGTAGTAATCAAACTTGGTCTGTACATAAGTAAAGCCGTTGATACGGGAGATGATCTGTGCAGCGTCCTTGCCCAGGCCGTTCAGGATAACGCGCAACGGCTCCTTACGAGCCTTGTTCGCGGAACGAGCCAGACCGATAGCGCCCTCAGCAGCAGCGAAGGACTCGTGGCCTGCCAGGAATGCGAAGCACTTGGTCTCCTCGCGCAGCAGCATAGCTGCCAGATTGCCGTGGCCCAGACCAACCTTACGGTCGTCAGCAACAGAACCCGGGATGCAGAATGCCTGCAGGCCGATACCGATTGCCTCAGCAGCCTCCGGTGCGGACTTTACGCCCTTCTTGATTGCGATTGCAGCACCTACCGTGTAAGCCCAGCAAGCGTTCTCAAATGCGATCGGCTGTACAGAACGAACGGTTGCAGCCGGATCAATGCCCTTTTCCTTGCAGATTTCAGCACATTCCTCTACGCTGGAAATGCCGTACTCAGCGAGGACGCCATTGATCTTGTCAATTCTTCTTTCGTAACTTTCAAACAAAGCCATGATACTGTGTCCTCCTTACTCTGCACGCGGGTCGATGAACTTGACACCCTCAGCGAAGCGGCCGTAGGTGCTGGTGTTCTTAGCCATAGCTTCCGCCGGCTCAACGCCCTTGCGGATCTGCTCCATCATCTTGCCCAGATGAATGAACTCATAGCCGATAACCAGATTGTCCTTGTCCAGAGCCAGACGGGTAACATAGCCCTCTGCCATTTCCAGGTAACGAGTGCCCTTAGCCTTGGTGCCGTACATGGTACCTACCTGGCTTCTCAGGCCCTTGCCCAGATCTTCCAGACCAGCGCCGATCGGCAGACCATTCTCGGAGAATGCGGTCTGGGTGCGGCCGTATACGATCTGGAGGAACAGCTCACGCATTGCTACGTTGATTGCGTCACATACCAGGTCAGTGTTCAGAGCTTCCAGCAGGGTCTTGCCCGGCAGGATCTCAGATGCCATAGCTGCGGAGTGGGTCATACCCGAACATCCGATGGTCTCAACGAGAGCTTCCTCGATGATACCTTCCTTGACGTTCAGGGTCAGCTTACAGGCGCCCTGCTCCGGAGCACACCAGCCGACACCGTGGGTCAAACCGCTGATGTCCTTGATTTCCATTGCCTGCGTCCACTTGCCCTCCTGCGGGATCGGAGCCGGACCATGGTATGCGCCCTTAGCAACCGGACACATGTTTTCCACTTCTGCGGAATAAAGCATAATTTTTATCCTTTCCTGAAACAGATTTTTTTCTTCCCGATTGGAAGAAAACGCTTCAATTGAACCAAAACTTTTCCTTATTTTTGAGAAAAAAAGCTGACAACCTGTTACGAACCAAGTCATCAGCCAGTGCAGCCATTCTGCTCGTTCCGAATGCCGCAGAAAAATTTCGTTTCATCTGTCAATAAGTTTACCATGCACCAAAAAATTTGTCAACTATTTGGAACGCTTCACTTGCACTTTTTTCATTGTTTCAGGCAGAAAAAACATGGATTTAAAGGATTTTCCGGCACAAACTCGTCCAAACCTTCCACAGCATCTTACCATCATTTTACTATTTTCCACCACAGCACACAAAGAAAAAACAGCGACTCCCGTCCCTGCATCGGAACAAGAATCGCTGTGTGTTATTCTGTTTCCCGTAAAAGCTGCTCCGCCATCGCGTCCTGCGCCAGCACATCTGTGATGAGACCGGAGCGTAAAATGCCATCGACTGCCTGTACGCTCGTGCCTGCTGCGCAAATGCCGATGACGCGGCGGCAGCGTTCCAGCATATGCAGCGGAATGCGCATGATGCTGTACGTCAGCGGAATGACATTTCCTCCCGCATCGACACCGTATCCTGCCGCATAGCCGACCGCTTTTTCCTGACACAAATACCCGGTTCGGTCGATAATCGAGTCATCGTGAATTTCGACAATAGCCAAATCCAGCTTTTCCCACTGGCTGACCACGTTTTTGTACTGCTGCGTTTCCCACATCCTTTTTGCATCTGCTTCACTGGAATAATACGCAGGCGCGTGCAAAAAGACCGGCTGCGCATCATAGGCTTCCGCAAGCATGCGGACGTTTTCATCCGAGTGATACTGCCGCGACAGCACATTGCAGTTGCCTAGCAGCGGACAAAGCGTCTGTATCGAATTGCGATGTACCGGCACACGCTCCAGCATCTTCGCCGCGATGCCAATCACCGTGCCCCATCCGACACCCACAACCGTCGGTTTTTGATCTTCTATATATGTCAATAGGCGTTTTGCCATGGTGTAATTGGTAATATCATCCGATTCTTCCTCGGCGACCAACATGCTGCTGCGCAGACCATAGGTTCGGCACATCCATTCTGCCAGCGATTCTGTGCTGCGGGCAGGAGAATGCACGCGAATCTCCACAATGCCAAGGTTTCGTGCTTCATTGAGCATACGGCTGACCAGCGGACGGGAAACGCACATGAGTTCTGCAATTCCCCCCTGCGTCTTGTCTTCCTCATAATAAAGGTGGGCAACTCTGGCAAGCCGTTCCAATTTATCTCTACGGTAATTCATCTTTGCTCCCATCATCATAAAGAAATACTGTTTGCCGGCGCGCTGCCGCTTTGCCTCAGACTGGCAGTGCGTCTCTATACTATGTTTAGTATACCATCAATAATTTCCATTGACAATATCCAATTATACAAGAAAACCATAAAACTATCTGATTTTTTCTGCTTTTTTCCGATACTTGACACATGTTCTGATTTGTGGTATCGTACCATTCATATAAGGGAGTAGTCAGCGCACAGCGTAACTAAGTCAACATACTGAAGCGACAGCTTCTGGCTTTGTTTTAAATGACGAGACTTATCTGTTTTTTGACGCAGATAGGGACTCGTCTTTTTCTATGCCCTTTTTCTGCGACAAAATCCCCAATTATTCCATATCTATTCAACAAAAGGAGTGTTGCACATGAGTTTTTTTGATTTATTTGTCCTTGCGGTCGGTTTATCCATGGATGCCTTCGCCGTTTCTGTCTGTAAGGGGCTGTCCGTGCGGCAGCTAAAATTTTCGCACGCCTGTACTGTCGGTTTGTACTTCGGTGGCTTTCAGTTTTTGATGCCGCTCATCGGTTATCTGCTCGGCAGTCAATTTCAGCAATATATCACGAGCATTGACCACTGGATCGCCTTTGTTCTGCTCGCCCTGATCGGTGCCAATATGATAAAGGAGTCACGCGGCGAAGCGGAACAGCTCAACGATTCCTTCTCGTTTTTGACCATGCTTCCGCTGGCCATCGCCACGAGCATCGACGCACTGGCTGTCGGCATCACCTTTGCCTTTTTACAGGTCTCCATTTTGCCTGCCGTGACATTTATCGGATGTACCACCTTTGTACTGTCTGCGATTGGTATCAAGATTGGTCACGTGTTCGGCACGCGCTATAAATCCCGCGCAGAAATGATCGGCGGCATTGTGTTAATCGCCATCGGATGTAAGATTTTGCTGGAACACCTCGGCATCTTGGGATAAAGGAAACATTTATAGTCTTGTTACAGTTTGGTCATTTGTTTGTCGTTGACGCATTCTCACGAGAATAGTATACTAATATAAACAACAAAATTTGACAAAAACAGATAGGAATGATAGATGATGTCCGAGAACAAATCGGAATGGAGTACCCAGTTAATCCCCACACCGCCAGCACAGGCAGACCCGTCTCTTGATCCATTCAAGCAGCTGATGTCCTATTATCGCTGCGCGATTATGGAAATCGAGACCAAATTTCGCGTGTTGGATGTCCAATTATCGTTAAATCGAGAGAACAACCCGATTGAATCCATCAAAACACGTCTCAAAAGTCCAGAGAGCATTTTTGAAAAATTACAGCGGCGCAATCTGCCAATGACCCTGAATGCCATCGAGGAAAACCTCAACGATATTGCCGGTGTACGTGTCATCTGCTCGTTTCCGGAAGATATTTATTCTCTGGCGGATGCTCTGCTGCGGCAGGATGACATTACCCTCATCGAACGAAAGGATTATATCCAGAATCCAAAGCCAAACGGCTATCGGAGCCTGCATCTCATCGTGGAAGTGCCAATCTTTCTGCGCAATGAGACGAGACGAATGCGCGTAGAAGTCCAGCTGCGCACGATTGCCATGGATTTTTGGGCAAGTCTGGAACATAAGCTGCGCTACAAGAAGGGCTTGGAGGACAGCGAGGACTATCAGGAAATCTCCCGTCAGCTTAAAAACTGCGCTGAGATGAGCGCGATGCTCGACCGATTGATGGAAAATATCCGTGGTCAAATCGAGGGCGGACGCGAATTGTAAACAGATGCAAAAATCTCCTTGTATCACACACGATACAAGGAGATTTTTTGGTAATCCAATATTGATTTTCACCACATTTTATAGTACTCTTATTAACAGGTACACCATAAACGGATAGGCGGCGCGTCTTCTCTATCTCAGAGAGGGAGCGAAATGTTTTCTTTAACCCTCTCTTACAGAAGGGAGGGCGATACTATGTACGTAACACTTTCAGATTTACTCCAGTTGATTTCTGCTTTTGCAACTTCTGGCATGTTTCTTCTGTCATTGCTTACATATTTAGGCAAAAGAAAATAACCGCCCAGCTACCAACATAAAGCGGTTATTTTTCTAAAAATTCTTTATGAAGGCGCACCGTCTATCGGTGTACCTCTTGTGTTATTATAGTATCATTTTACCTCTCGCTTGTCAAGCCAATACACGACGAATCCCCTGCCGGATCAATTTCCGGCAGGGGATTCTCACTTTCTCCCGTCCAAACCGTTTTGGGGAAAACAAACAGTCTGGACTTTTTCTAACTCTCTCCGCAGGTGCCTGGCACCTGCTATATCAAAAAATCATGGAACAGAAGGAAATCACTTAGTACTTAACCCAAACTTCGCCATTGTTTGCAGACTCTACGCACTTCTCAATCCACTTGACGCCAGCCAGACCAGCTTCTACGTCCGGATACCAGAAGTCACCGTACTCTGCTTCGCCCTTGCTCATGCCTTCGATAGCCAGAGCAAAACGACGGTACAGGTTTGCCCATGCCTCGAACAGACCCTCTGCATGGCCGCCGCCGATGCGGTCCTCTACACGAGCTTCCTCATACAGGTAGCCTGCGCCACGCTCCAGACGGCGTACCGGCTCACCCTCAATTTCATAGGTCATCTGGTTCGGACGCTCATCATCCCACTCGATGGAAGCCTTAGAACCAACAACACGAATGACATGGCCATGGCGTGCGCCACAGTTGATGGAAGACGACCAGCAGTAAACCTTTGCGCCCTCCTGTACATGGTTAGAAGCGTTCAAACGCATCAGCGTGAAGGCGTTGTCCTCCAGCTCACGGCCTTCTACGAAAGCATCCTTGGAGCACAGAACCTTGTCAATCTTCATATCCGGAATCATTGCCTCAATGATGTACAGGCAATGGGTGCCAACGTCTGCCATAGCAAAGGACGGGCCTGCCTTCTTCGGGTCAAAGCGCCACTTAGCAGCCGCATTGGTCTCTTCAATCTTATAGTTATAGCCGCCGAATGCGAAGGACATGTTGATAACACGGATGTCGCCCAGATCGCCGTTCTTAATCATCTGGCGAGCCTGCTGAATCATCTGATGACCGGAGTAACCATAGGTCACACCGACAACTAGGTTCTTCTTCTTAGCCAGAGCAACCAGCTCTTCACCCTCTTCGGTGCTGAAGCACAGCGGCTTTTCGCATACAACATGGATGCCAGCTTCCAGAGCAGCCTTGCATACCTCATAGTGTACGCTGTTCGGGGTAGCGATAGAAACAGCCTCAATGCCGTCCTCGCGCTGTGCTTCCTTCTCGAACATGGTCTTGTAGTCCGGGTAGCAGCGATCCGGATCAATGCCCAGCTCAGCGGCAAATGCCATGCCGCGCTCCGGATTGATGTCGAATGCACCAGCTACCAGCTGGAAGTTGTTGTCGCGCAGTGCTGCAGAACGATGAATATAACCAATCTGGCTGCCCTTGCCGCCGCCGACCATAGCCCAGCGAATCGGATGATCCAGAACCTTCGAACCGTTAATCATAGTGATTTCCTCCTAAAAACTTCTAAACTCTCTTTGGGATAATTTCAACTTTAGATCTGATAGCCGACAGACTTCAGGTAATCTACGCTGCGCTTGACATCGCGCAGAGAGGTATCGGAATTGCGCGGATCGCGTTCCTGCTCAATGGTGATGTAGCCGCTGTAGCCAATGTCCTCCAGAGCCTGCTTGATTGCCGGATAATCCAGTGCGCCGGTGCCGATCGGGCACATAGCACCCTTGCCGCAGCCATCAAAGAAGCGGATGTGCTCGCCCATCACTTCGTCATATACCTTGCGGTCAACATCCTTGAAGTGCACATAATCCAGCTTGTCCTGATACTTTTTCAGATACGTTACCGGATCCATGCCAGAGTAGTACAGATGGCCGGTATCCAAGCACAGACCGCAAACATCATACGGGATGTCATTGGTGATGCGCTCAATTTCATCAGCGAACTCGATATAGGTACCAGCGTGCGGATGAATAACCGGACGCACGCCCCAGCTGTTCGCTCTGTCGCATACAGCGCGGACATTCTTGACAAAAGCAGCCCACTGCTCGTCGTCCATGCGCGGTGCGCGGTCGGAATGACCTGCATTGAAGTCGCGCTCGTCATGTCCCCAGTCCATAACCGTCAGATACGGTGTCGGCCACTTCTGACCTTCATGTACCGGCAGCTTCGGCATCTTCGGATCGGTAATCAGCTTGCAGATGTCATCGACAGCCTTGAGCACGCTCGGCTGATTTTCCGGTGTCACCAGATCGTGGAAGATGGTGCCGACAACGATACCCAGACCGTTCTTGTTCAGCTCTTCTGCCACGAGATCGACATCATTCGGAATGTAGCCCCAAGGGCCAAGCTCAATCGCACGATAGCCTGCCTGACTTGCTTCGGAAAGCACACGGGTCCAAGGCGGCAGATACGGATTCTTCGGATCATCTACGCCCCAGCAGCTCGGAGCGCCGCAAATGTTCATGCTCATAGGTACAATCTCCTTTTCTATACTCACGCGGTCTGGTGAAAACCTCACAATCTTGTTGTCGGCTTGTGTATCACCAGCTTGTTTTGACGGTTTGTCGTTCCTGTGTTATGATTCTATTATACGAAATTCCCAGAGAAATGCCTTCATTATCTTGTAAATTCCCGTAAAAATTTGCATGGTATTTTGCACAAAATCTAAAGTATTTTTTTGTACACTACACTATCTTGTTGTTTCTCTGATAAAAAAAAGGAGTACAAGTATGAAAGACATTCATACCATTTCCAATCAGGTGTTTGAAGGCGGTGCACTCCCCGTGCTCGTCAACGCCAACCGGCAGGACTACGGAAAGACCAAGCACGACCGCCCGATGCATGGGCACGACTCCATGTGCGAACTACTGCTGTGCTATCGCGGCTTCGGCACCTATAATGTCAATAACTTCTCCTATCTGATTCAGGAAGGAGATCTCATCTATTATAACTGCGGCGAGCTGCATGAAGTAGTATCCAATACCGATGTGGAAATCGGCACGTATTGTTTCGGTTTTTCTCATGTCCAATTTCAAGGTCTGCCGGTCAATCATTGTATTCCGTCAGACAGCCCGCATGTTCGCGCCTCTCAGGCACAGTTCCCGTTTTTGCGCAATCTCGCGGAGCAAATCCTCGCTCTGAACGACGGCACACCGCCGGAACAATTGACTGCTCAGACGCTCGGCATTTCCCTGCTCATGTTAGCCGCTCAAATGCCTGTTACCCAGCAGGACGGTATCATTCGCAGTTCAGCCTCCCTGCTCACCCGCCGCATCAAAGAATATATCGACGCGCACTACACAGAACCGCTCAAATTAGAGGACATCGCCGGTGCACTCGGCTGCAGTGTCCCCTATCTGTCGCATACCTTTAAAGATGCCACGGGATATTCACCGATTCAATATGCCATTCGCCGCCGCATCGGCATGGCACAAACCCTGCTCATATCTACCGATCATTCTGCCACACGCATTGCAACCATGGTCGGCTACGACAACACGAACTATTTCAACTCTCTGTTTACGCGCATTGTCGGCACGACGCCGATTCAATACCGAAAAAAGTATCTGGAAGCCTTGCGTGGAGAACGAAATCAGATGTAAAATAATTGTCGGAACAAGAAAGTGAGTGACGAACCATGAACAAACATCTAATTCCCAGAATTCTCTTCTATATTGCGGGTCTATTGATTCTCGCGCTGGGAATTATTCTCAACACCAAATGCGGCCTCGGTGTCTCACCGATTATCTCTGTCGCATTTAGTATTTCTACTATCACCAATTTCAACTTTGGCAATATGACCTTTCTGTTATACGCCATCTTTGTCCTCATAGAACTGCTGATTCATCTGGCACTAAATCATCGATACCGTGTTCATCCAGACCGCGCTCCGGTCATTCGCCGCAATCTCAAGATGCTTTTCGCCATGGACCTGCTGCAATTGCCGCTGAATTTGGTATTTACCCGATTTATGAATCTGTTTTCCGCTTGGATTCCTGCCCCAGAAGGCTTTGGCTATCAGCTTCTCGTGCTGGCGGGCGGTATCATCTGTACCAGCATCGGCGCCGCCATGTCGCTCAACATGCGCATCATTCCCAATCCCGGAGACGGCATCGTGCAGGCGATCTCGGATTTTATCGGAAAATCCGTCGGCTTCACAAAAAACTGCTTTGATCTGTTCAATATCTGTCTGACCTGCTGTATCAGTTTGATCTTCGCGCATCATCTGATCGGCATTGGTCTCGGTACGGTCGTTGCCGTTCTCGGTGTCGGTCGTGTCATCGCTCTGTTCAATCATCTGTTTATGAAGAAAATGACGCGCCTAGCAGGGGTAACAGATTAAATGCGCTGTTTTAGCACTCTCGCGTCGAGAGTGCTAAAACTTTACAATTTGTTCACAAAATATGCAATCTTTTTTCATAACCGAGACCTATACTATAGTCAGTTCAAGAGAGGAGCACCAAAGAGGGAAGCTCCCCCGAGAAAGAAGGCAACAAAGATGCAGCAGGATTTTACCCATTGTTAGCACTCAGCTATCGAGAGTGCCAATTCTTTACAAATAAAAAAACAACACACTGATTGACCATAGAAAGGACGATTGATTATGTTTGGCATGGTACCGTTTGATTATAACAACCACAATTGGTTTGACGCATTTGATAACTTTGAAAAGAACTTCTTCGGCAACAGCAATGTTGATCTGCCGGACTTCCGCACCGACATTCGCGCAGTAGATGACAAGTACATCTTAGAAGCAGAACTGCCGGGCTTCAACAAGGAAGACATTCAGCTGGATGTCAAGGATGGTATTCTGACCATCACCGCTCAGCACACCGAGAACGAGGACGAGAAGAACGACAAGGGCGAATACATCCGCCGCGAACGCCGCTATGGCTCGTTCCGCCGCAGTTTCGATGTCTCCGGCATTGATGAAAACGCCATTACCGCTTCTTACAAGGATGGCGTACTGGAGCTGACTCTGCCGAAAGCACAGCAGATTCTGCCGGAATCCAAGAAGATTATGATTGAGTAATCCTTCTACTTTTCCATAACATCCATCATAAAAGGGTACGCAGTTTACACTGCGTACCCTTTTTGTTTATGATTTTTTCTTTCCATGCGCGACAAACAGCACGGTTGCCGCCAGCATAAGCGCGACGAGAACATACAGCACATACATGCCGCCGCGAATGCCAATGCGATCTGCAATGGCGCCAATAGCACTTTGCGTCACCGCAGAGCCGACACCCGGAATGACGATAAACATGCCCATGCACATCGGATACTGTCCGATGAGATTATCACTGCCGCCCAACGTCGTGCCGTACATGCCTGCCATAAACAGTCCGATGCCAAACATGCCAATTGCCATCGGAATCAGCGAATGGCTGAACATCATCACAGAAAAGCAAATCGCTGTTCCGACCGTCATCACGCAAATCATCTGCTGCGGCGAAAAGCGCGTCGCAAACCACGCACTGGCAAAGCGTCCGATGAGCAGCGCGCCCCACAATGCAGTCGCCAGCAGCTGCGCCATCTGTGCATTGACCGCACCGGAATCAATGAAAAAGGTCACGAGCCAGCCCATTACCGACGCTTCAAACGCCAAATAGCACAGCAGCAAGACACAGCAAATCCAAAAAATCTTCTTTTTGAAGAATCCCAAATTGGGTTTGCCTGCTGTTTCCTCTACTCTGAATGCTTCCGGCCCGATTTGGGTGCGAAGGCCGTGCACAAAAGAGACCACGCCCAAGGCAATCGTGATGCCAAACGCCATGCGCCAAGATGCTCCGCACACCATGGCAATCAGCGGCGCTGCACACGCGCCAATGGCAAAAAATGCTTGCGCCAAATTGAGCAGGCTGCTGTCATTGTTGGAAACCGTGCTGGTGATTTGATTGCCGATATTCGCCGTGCTGCCCTTGCAAATGCCTGTCAGCAGCATAGCAAAAATCAAAACGATAGGATTTCCGATCACCGTCATGAGCGCCAAGCCGACAAATGCCAGCACGCCGAAAAACAGGTATGTCTGTTTTGCACCGAGCTTTTTTGCCGCCAAGCTGACCACAATACCCATGATGAGGTACCCAATTTGCTGTGCCGACATCATCCAGCCGCCGACCTGATAGCTAATATGATATTCTTCCTTAATAGACGGCAGTGCCGAGCCAATCAGTGTCAGATAAATGCCCATCACCAAATACGCCAGAAAAATATCCCGCATCAGATAGCGATGTGATTTTGACATCGACTGCATCGCAGATGTTTTTTCCATAGTTATTCCTCTCTTTGTCTGTTAGATGTAGGTGCATTATAGCATACCCCGTCCATCTTGACTACTACAATCGCGCCAGATTTTTGTACAAAAAAGGCGAGCTGATGAACAGCCCGCCTTTCAGATTATTCAATGTTTTGTCTGCCGTCCAGTGCACGCATAAGCGTCACTTCGTCGATATACTCCAGCTGTCCACCGACCGGAATGCCATAGGCAAGGCGGCTGACGCGAATGTGAAACGGCTTGAGCAGCCGCGCCAAATACATCGCTGTCGCTTCGCCCTCCGTGTCCGGATTGGTCGCCAAAATGACCTCTTCGATGTCATCCTCTGCCACGCGATGCAGCAGTTCGCGGATGCTCAAATCGTCCGGTCCGACATGATTGAGCGGAGAAATTGTGCCGTGAAGAACGTGATACAAGCCCTGATATTCGCGCGTTTTTTCAAACGCCAGCACATCCTTCGGATCTGCCACAACGCAAATCATCTTGTGATCCCGCGCCGGATCCGCACAAATCGGACACAGCTCCTCATCCGTCAAGTTTTGACACTTCGGACACAGATGAATCGTGCTCTTTGCCGCTGTAATCGCCTGCGCGAGCTTATCCGCGTCCTCTTTCGGCAAATTCAAAATATGAAACGCCAATCGCTGTGCGGTCTTGCGCCCGATGCCGGGCAGCTTGGCAAATTCATCAATCAGCGTCTCGACTGATGGTGCAAAATAATTCATGGACGATTAAAACAGTCCCGGCATTCCGCCGCCGGTTGCCTGCTTCATGATGGCTGCGCTCTCCTCGTCTGCCTGCTTGAGTGCCTGATTGACCGCGGTGACGATGAGATCCTGAAGCATTTCTACATCATCCGGATCTACTGCTTCCGGATCCAGCTTGAGGCTAATCAGGTTGTTCGAGCCCTTGACCACTGCGGTAACCGCACCGCCGCCAGCGGTTGCGGTGTATTCCTTGTTGCCCAGCTCTTCCTGTGCCTTGACCATCTCTTCCTGCATCTTCTGCGCCTTTTTAATCATGGCGCTCATGTTCATGCCGCCGCCCATACCGGCGCCGCCTCTGCCATATCCATTAAACTTTCTAGCCATTGTTATTCCTCCTGTTTCAATCGTTGATCTCAACATCTATATTCAGTTCACCGGCTTTGCGAATGATTTCATCCACAGGGTTCGCCTTTGTAGAAAGCGTGCCGATGCTGTTCTCTTCCAATACTTTGACGCGCAAAGCTCGTCCTGTCACCTGCTGTGCCGCCTGCGTCAGTGCCTGCTTGACTGCATTCTCATTGCACAGCTCGCAGGTAAACGGGTCATCACACAACACATACAGCTCTTTGCCGGAGATGACGCCCTTTGTCATCGTCAGCTGCGCGAATTTGCTCATCGGCAATGCGCTCTGCGTCGCCTTTGTGATGGCATCCCACTCCGGGCTGCTTTCCAATTTCTTGGGCGGCGCTGCCTTTTTCTGCGCTGTCGGTTCTCCCATCATGGGCGGCATGTCATCTTCTCCGGGTGGCGGGGCATCCGCATCGGACGGAAATCCGTCTTCTGGTATCGCCTGCCGCGGTACAGGGGCTGCAGCTACCATGCCATGCGCCAGCTTTTCTTCCAGCGCATCCACTCTGCCGCTCAGCGTATCATAGTCTTCCGCCGTCAGCTCACACAGCCGAACCACGCACAGCTCCGCCTCTATCCGGCGGTTTGCCGCATGAGGAATGTGCAGCAGCGATTCCTGCAAAATCTTTGTGTACGCAAGCAAGCGGGAAGCCGGTACCTGCTGACACAGTTCTTGTACGGTCTGATACGAATAGGCCGGAGACAGCAGGGCGGAAATATCGCTTTTGCTCGTCTTGACAAGCAGCATATCTCGAATAAGTCCGAGCAGCTGGTCAAGCACAGCTCCCAGTTCTCTGCCCGCGGTATAGCTCTCTCCGAGCTGTCCCATGGCCGCAGTCAAATCGCCGGACAAAACATGCCGCATCAGCTCCACAGCGGTATCTCCCGCGAGAATACCGACACCGACAGCCACTCGTTCCTCATCAATCGGTTCGCTGCTGCCTGCTGCGGCGCGGTCGAGAATTGACAGTGCATCGCGCAGGGCGCCATCCGCCAAGCGCGCAATCATCCGTGCGCCGCTGTCCGTCAGTGGGATCTGTTCTTCCTCTGCGATTTCTTTCAATCGAACGGCAATATCATGCGGCGCAATGCGGCGAAAATCAAACCGTTGGCAGCGAGACAAAATCGTCGCCGGTACCTTATTGATTTCTGTGGTGGCGAGGATGAACAGCACGTGCTCCGGCGGTTCCTCCAACGTCTTGAGAAGCGCATTGAATGCACCCTGTGACAGCATATGTACCTCGTCGATGATGTACACGCGCTTTTTGACGGATGCCGGTGTGTATCGCACCTCATCGCGAATGTCACGGATGTTATCCACACCGTTATTCGACGCTGCGTCAATTTCAACGACATCCAGAATGCTGCCGTCCATGATGCCGCGGCACGCCGGACACTCCCCGCACGGATCACCCGCCTGCAAATTGGTGCAGTTGACCGCCCGCGCCAAGATTTTCGCACAGGTTGTCTTGCCGGTGCCGCGCGTTCCGGTGAACAGATAGGCATGGGACAGGCGTCCGCTTTCCAGCTGGGCACGAAGCGTATCTGTGATATGCCGCTGTCCGACTACATCAGCGAATTTCGTCGGCCGCCATTTGCGGTATAAGGCCTGATACATGCAATTCCCTCCCAAAGTTGGAAAAACGGGCAATCGAAATTGCCCGTTTTAGTTCCTTCCATCTTGCATGGAACGATGCTCCGCATGACCGCGCCCTCCCGTTGAACCATACGAAATATCTGGTACCCGCGCTTTCGGACTCGGACTCGGCATTCCTGCGGCACACAATGGGTTCTGCTTAATGCTGCTCGGTTCCCCGCCTGACATGGTTCACAGTCCACTGTTGCGAAGGACCGAATCTTCATCATCCTCCAGCACAGGTCAAACAATACACACACAGCCCGCGAAGGAGGCATTCACCCCTGCTATAGCGGATTGCAGGTACAGGACACCGCTACCGTCCCGGCTAGCGCAGCCATGCGGAACATCGTTTTCCCAATGCAAAATTATTATACTATATTCTTCGTCTCAATGCAATGTATTTATTGTCTAATCGGACGAATCTTTTTTATCCGGCCTGATTTTCCCACCAGTCCTGAATCTGTCTGCGAACGCTTTCCGCCGTATCTGTGGACTCCGTGGAGGTTCCCGACTCGGTATCCGTCTCTGTATCCGTGCTGGTGTCAGAGTCGGTGTCCCCGCGCGTGGTTGTTCCCGTCGTCGTGCGGCGTCTTCGGTAGCTTGAGCTGCCGGAACTGCTCGAACTGCTCGACGAGCTGGTTCTCTGGAAGGAATAGTGTCCATTCGGACTCGAAACACGCTGTCCTTCGCCAACCGCTTCATTGTCTCCGCTGAAGCAGTAGTATTCATCGGTTACCGTGACGCTGATCGGGAATTTACGTGTCAAATCCAGCAGCGACTGACTGCGCGTGCGCCATTTATGCATCGTGCATTCCTCTGTCGGCACATCGTCCTTATAGAACTTGCCGGTCGCCACACGGCTGCCGCGCACGTCGGCATAGCAGGCCTTGCTCGGCGCCATGCCGCTGTCCAGACAATATTCTGCCTCGACAAAGTCATCTTCATTCGGCTGATTAAAGCGTTTGCCTTCCTTGTCTTCGTGCAGCTTGTCCATGACATCTGCCCACAGCGCAACCGCCGGATTCGGCTGCAACGACGGCAGACCATAGCCTTCATCGTAACCAAACCAGCATACGCCGACATAGTATGGCGTGTAACCGGCGAACCAACGGTCTTTATTGTCGGTCGTCGTACCCGTCTTACCAGCGACATCCATGCCGCTGATTGCTGCGAGCTTGCCTGTACCATTTTCCACCGCGTTGGTCAACAGATCGTTGACATAGTACGGTGTAGATTCCGGATTTTCAAATACCTGCGTCGGCTTGTTGTCCTCATTGGAGAGAATCGTCTCGCCGTTTGCGTCCACCACCTTGGTGTAGCTAACAGCGGTCGAATATTCACCGTAATTGGCCAGTGCCGTATAGCCCTGTGCCATCTCACGCACCGTCACACCGTCGGTCAGACCGCCCAGTGCCATCGGCGCATAGTCAATATCACTCTTGCTCAGCGACTTAAATCCGAGCTTTTCTGTCAGGAAATTATATGCAGACTGCGGTGTCAGTTTGTCCATGACGCCGACAGCAATCGTATTGGTCGAATCGGCAACCGCCTGCATCACTGTCGTCTGGCCTGCGTAGGTACGGTTTTCATTGCGCGGCCATGCCTTGCCGTCATTGTTAAACAGCGGCATATCGGTCAGCACCGAATACGGTGTAATGAGTCCCTGATCCAGTGCCGGTGCATACGTTGCCAGCGGCTTGAGCGAGGAACCCGGCGAACGCTTGGACTGCGTTGCGCGGTTGAGCACCAAACTCTCGGTCTTTTCCCCGCGTCCGCCGACGACGCCGAGAATGTGTCCGTTCTGCGGATCGACAACCATCATAGCCGCCTGCGGCTTGGAACCGTCCTCCGAGATACTTGGGAAATTGCTGCTGTCCTCAAAGACGCTCTCCATGGTATCCTGTACATTCTTATCTACGGTAGCATAGATAGACAATCCACCGCTTGTCACAAGAGAACGCGCATAAGTCTCGGAATATCCGAGCTGGCTCTCCAAATCGTTGATGACATCGGTGATAACCATGTCGGTAAAGTACGAATACGCCTTTTTCTGCTGCTGCCCCGACGTATTTTCCTGATAATTCAGCGGCTCATTGACCGCCTGATTGTATTCGCTCTTGGAAATATAGCCCTGCTCATACATCTTGTACAGAACAGCCTTCTGGCGTTCCTTGGCAGCATCCGGATACTTAAACGGATTGTATGCTGCCGGATTCTGCGTCAGACCGGCAATCAGGGCACATTCCGCCAAATCCAGCTGATCTACCGGCTTATTGAAATAGGTCTTGGATGCGGTCTGTACACCATACGCATTCTTGCCAAAGTAAATGATATTCATGTACAGCTCAAGAATGGTATCTTTATCGTTTACTTTTTGTTCCAGAGACAGCGCACGCATGATCTCTGTGACCTTGCGCTTGACGGAATAATCATTGTCCTCGGTCATGTTCTTGACCAGCTGCTGGGTAATCGTCGAGCCGCCATAGCTGTTGCCGCCCGGCAAAATCCAGTGCACCGCTGCACCGAGGGTTCGCTTCCAGTCCACACCCTTATGGTCATAAAAGCGCTGGTCTTCAATGGACACAAATGCTTCGGAAAGGTAGTCCGGAATGTTGTCTTTACTTACCCATTCACGATTTTCTTCACTGGCGAGCTTTTGCAGGGTTTGCTGCTGGCCATCTTCATCGTTGTAATAAATAACGCTGTTGAACTTCATCGACAGACCGTTTACATCCAAATCTGCCTCTGGCTTGATGACAAGATTCAAATACAGGACGAATGCCCCCAAGCACATCGCCGCTGTTGTCATGCCGATCAAAAACAACGTCAGTAGAACAAAGCCGATCTTGCCAGCCTTGCTTTTTTTCCTGCGTTTGTTTGCCAAGTTGATTTCCTCCTGTTTTCGTTCACGGCTATTTGAAACATAGTTGTTCATATTATACCACAATTTACCTAAAAATCTACCCAAAGTTCCATTCTGCCAGTATATTCCTTAAATTTTCGGAAAAACTGTGAGAAATGAAACAAGATTTTTGGTGAATTCTTCTGCTTTTTCAGAAAAAGGATAGGTGGGAACACGCTTATGAAAAAAATCATCGCCGCATTGTCCGTCACCTGTGCAGTCTTATTGGGGCTGCTGCTGTGGCAGATCGTCAAAACGCCCAATTCCGGCACATCCAACGCTATTTCAACACAGCAGCAGGAGGATGCGCCGCTGTATCTCGTCCGCGCACAAAAAAATGGCACGCTCGCCATCTATCCGTATGGTTCAGACACTGCCATCACAGTCACAGACATTCGCCTATCGTCCCTGCGCGAATACGACCAGGCCCTGATGCAGCGCGGCTTTCCCTTGTATTCTGAGGAGGATCTGACGTCCTTTTTGGAAGACTTCGACAGCTGACAAAAAGCCGGAGAGATCGCTCTCTCCGGCTCGTATCAGTCATTGTCTTCCAGTTTCACTGCGCCGCAGTACCGCATCAGGTATTCCTGCTGACACTGTTCAATATATGCCTCCGCTGCATCCAAGTTGTCAAATTCCACAGAGGATGCGGGTCTGCCGACAACCTGCTGGTCATAGCGCAAATACCGCACCAAGGCCTTTCGATCTGCCGTCGGAATTTCTTCTACGGTCAGGCAGGCACTCCAAAATTCATCGGCACAGGCGGCAGACAGCAGCATCTTTCGCTGCTCGCCTTCGTCCAAATGGATGGTAATCAGTCCGACCGGACGGCAGCGCACCAATGTCATCGGCGGCAGCGGGCGCGAACACAAAATCACGGTTTCAATCGGCATACCATTTTCTGTATAGGTACGCGGCAGATAGCCCGTGTTATTCGGTGCCGCAACATATGGATCACTCAAGTGCTCCAATTGCAGCAGGCCTGTGCTGCCCTCAAACGCCAATACAGCCGTAGAACCCATGCTGTTCGCCGTGAAAACGGTATATTCTTCCTTTCGGATCAGATCCGGATGCATATCATGCCAAATATTCATACAAATCCCTCCATTCCACGGTAGCATGTACATCTATACTTAGTATACCACACAACCGGCTGTCAGCCAAGGTATTTATACAGATGATATGCCGCCTCGCTGCGCAGTGCTGACCGCTGGGGATAATAGCCATTTGCCCCTTCGAGCGAGATATAACCAAGCAAGCCCTTGCTGTTTGCCCACTTGACGGCATCCTGTGCCCAAGAGCTGACCTGCTTTACATCGGCGTAATTCGGCAGACTGCCGCCAGCAGGTCTGCCTGCGTGATTATACAGCACAACCGCCAGCTGTTCATGAGTCAATGCTTCATTCGGCGCAAATGTTGTGCTGCTCATGCCGGACATGACACCGTTCCGATAGGCCCAACGAACCGCATTATAATACCATGCGTTTGCAGGGACATCCTGAAAAGGAACGGTACCGGATACCGACGGGCTTCCCGCATAAGCATACAAAATCTGCGCAATCATTGCACGAGTCAGCGCGATATTGGGATCAAATGTCGTCTTGCTGGTGCCATTCATCAGCTTTTTGTCATAAACAAACTGTACCGCATCGCGATACCATGCCGAGCTGCTGACATCCGTGAACACGGAGCTGACAGAATTGCTCGCTGTACCGCCAAATTCCGGCCAATAGGTATTTTTTGCCACATTGCCGCGTGATTTTGCCACGCTCTCGCGGTTTGCCGGAACCTCATAATAATAGCACCAGTAATAGCCTGCATTGTAGGCATTGTCCGCGGACGCCGTATAGGTCAGCATCTTATTATTGATGGTCTTGCCATTATATAAATAGGTATCATTGTTGGCTGACAATTCTTTTTTCAGGTAACGTAACTGACCTGTTAGGGTTGTATAATCGTAGCCGTTTTGATTGCACCAGTTTTTGAGCGCTGTGAATCGGGAATTGTGCCACTGGCAAATGCCATAGCTCGTGCCTTTATCTCCATAGCAGTTCGGATTAAAATCGGATTCTGCCTGAATATTGGCGAGCACACCGCAGGCCGCCGCGGAAGAATAGCTCATATCGCTGACCAGAAACCGAAAGATCGTCGTCGCATTCGCGCCGGATGCCTTGGCATTTTTTGTGCGAACGCCCTGTGCATCAGACACCGTCATATCCGTGCGCTGTGCCAGAATATACGGAACGTCTGTCTCCGGTGCAACATCATATGTATCGGTATCCCACTGCGGCACAAAGGCGTAGTAAAAATCATCGGTATTGGCGTAATCCGCCTGTGTCGTCCACGTGACCGGAAGCTGCTGCTGTATACCATCCTCCGCTGTCACAGAAACCGTCTGCGGCATTTGCTCAATCAATTGGTCTATATCATCTCCAAGCGAAAAAGATACCTCTCCAATCTCCTGTCCTGCCTGCGTAAAGCCCGCAATTCTTTGTTTCTCCGGCGCTGCATCCGCAGCAAACGCCATAGATTGCAGGATGCTAACCGCCAGCACGGACGCCAACACACCTGCGCCCAGCCGTTTCATCTGTTTCATGTTTGTCTCCTCTCCATATTTTGACAAATCGCATGTCCGTTCGTTTTCTCGAACGGTTTTATCGTATCATACTTTCTCATTCTTGTAAACACTTTGTAACTTTTTCTCCACACAAAAGAATCCTCCGCCGTCACGGCGGAGGACTTAGATACACATCTTTTACGCCGCAGCAATGAGCCGAATCAGCGGCACACCCTTCTCATACATGTGTTGATAGCACGCGGTGCATTTTTTATAAGAATCAAAGGTCTGCTGTGCCTCTTTGGCATCTCCATAGCTTTTCCAGCATCCGCTGCAAGAATAATTCTGCCCTTTGTTGCAGATAAATCCCACGACATCACGCAGCGGATAGCCGAGAAAAATACCGATTTCATGCGGAAAATCTGCTCTCAAGCACAATCTCCGTGCCAATTGACAAATAACCGATTCCATATCTCCCGACAGATCATAGCCGCATTGCTGTAAAAAGACGCGGACATCCTTCCGCTGAATTTCGCGGCAGATCCAGTCCCATCGGCACACATAAATCAAACAGCTCTTTGTCTTGTGACACCATTTCATCACGCGGATACGCAGGCCAAAGGACTTCAATTTTTCGTTCCATTCACAAATGGATTGAAATAATTCCGGCGATTCCGGGCAACGGAACAAATTGGCAGGCTTCAGTCCAGCAAGGGTCGGCGCACACAAATCCACCAGCTGCTGCTCAAATTTCTGTCTCATTGTCATTCACTCCCTGTCCAGTATTCCCGCGTATGCGGCAAAGCATGCATTAGCTTTCGCTAACTACACACCAAAAAGATGGGCTGGTATCATCCAGCCTGTTTTATTAGCATTTGCTAATCCTTGTTCAGAATACCAGATTTCATCCGCATTGTCAACCCATGATAACAAATTTATCCAGAAAAAATGCCCTCTGTATGCAACAGAGAGCATGGTTTGCGTTTGCTTATCTTTTCTTCTTTTTGCGTTCCCATTCATCCCAAGCAATCAGCTCGTCCCCGCGGACTATCCATGCTTTTTGTGAGATATAGGCGAGCGGAGAATCCGACAGAGAATCGGAATAAAAGGTCTCAATCTGCGCGTCTCCGAATTTCTCACGGAATCGGCGGACTTTTTCCTCTCCCCAGCAGTTGATGCCGGTATACGCACCCGTGTGCGGATCCACGCGCGATGCCATCAAATGCTGAATGCCCAGCCGCTTGCAGGCGGGACGCAGCAAAAATTCCGGCGAGGCAGAAATAATCACATCATCTTCCCTCTGGGTGTCCTGCGTGTACCAAGACTTGATATTCTTGATATGGCTGTCCCAAAATGCTTCGACGAGCTTCTCGGTATTGCCGACAGCACGCAAAAACTGATACATTTGCCGTTTAAACTGCGTTTTATTGATGATTTTTGCCTGATACAGAGCAAAGGCAACCGCTGTGCCCGGCCAGCTGTATATCATCAGCGGCCTGTGCTTGACACAGTAGAAATAAAAATCTACCGTGCTGTCACCGTGATAAATGGTCTGGTCAAAATCGTATACGTTCATTGCTGTTTCATTCTCCCCGCTTGTCTCCATAACAGAACACAGCGACCGTCCCCGGTCCGGCATGTGCGCCGATGACTGTATCCAGCATATGAATTTCCACCTGTTTGACTGCCGTGTGTGAAAGAATATATTCCTTGAGATATTCCGCATCCTCCTGGCAGTCACCATGGCTGATGGTCACAGGATACTTTCCGACCTCTTGGACGTGCTTGTTCAGTTGCTTTGCCAGCATCTCCAGTGCCCGTTTTCTGCCGCGTGCCTTTTTCCACACGAGCAGCTTTCCTTCGTCTGACACATACATAACTGGCTTGACAGAAAGCAGGGTTCCCATGACCGCAGAGCTTTTCGGCACGCGGCCACCGCGATGCAGATACATCAGATCTTCTACGGTAAACCAGTGCACAATATGCTTGCGGAATTCCTGTGCCCATTCTACCAACTGTTCTGCGGTATAGCCTTCCGATTTGCGCTTGGCAGCTTCTCGAATCAGCAGGGTTTGACCTCCCGCCGCTGCCAGCGTATCCACACAGTAGATCTCGTTGCCGTATTTTCCTTCCAGCTCTTTTTTCGCCATGCAGCCGGTCTGATAATTGCCGCTGAGTGCAGACGAAAAGCCAAGATACACGACATCCCGTCTGGACTTCAAAATGCCCTCAAATACACTGGTAAACGCAGACAGCGGCGCCTGTGCCGTTGTCACAGCAGCACCCTCGCGCAGTCGCTGATAAAAATCCGAGAACGAAACGGTCTTTCCGAAGTCATCTTCTACGGTGTCATATCCATCTATGGTGAAGCTCAATGGGACAGTGCAAATCCCATTTTGGTGTAAAAAACGTTCCTCAATGTCTAAAACGGAATCTGTAACAATGACATATCCCATGTGTTTTCCTCCGATTTACTTTGCCGGAACAACTTCGATCCAGTAATTGTCCGGATCATTGATAAAATAGATGCCCATCGCTGGATTTTCAAAGCAAATACATCCCATTTCCTGATGCTTGGCATGTGCCGCCTCGAAATCGTCTACTTCTAATGCGAGATGAAATTCATTCTCACCGAGATTATATGCCTGCGGATGCTCTTTGATCCATGTCAGCTCCAACCGATGTGGTGTCACGCCATCACCCAAATAAACAATGATGAAATCGCCGCTCTCCGGCGCGATGCGTCCGGTTTCCTTTAAGCCCAGCGCTTTATCATAAAACGCCAGCGATTCTTCCAGATTTTTTACATTAAAATTATTATGCGCAAAGCGAAACTGCATGATGCATTCCTCCTAGTTTTGTCTGTTTTCCCTATCTTTTTCTATTATACGTGCAATTTCGCACGCGCGCAACAGTTTCTGTGAAATCTGCGCCTTCCTTTTTATATTCTTCTATTGTTTTCCGTCTATTGGGTGTGCTATAATAGGCAAAGATGAACAGCAGAGAAAGGAAAACGGAATATTATTATGAAGCGTGTGATTACCTACGGAACCTTCGATCTGCTCCACTACGGACATATCAATCTGCTCCGCCGTGCCAAGGCGCTGGGCGATTATCTGATTGTGGCAGTATCCACGGATGAATTTAACTGGAATGAAAAGGGCAAAAAATGCTACTTCTCGTATGAAGAACGCAAGCAGCTGGTAGAAGCTATTCGCTATGTCGATCTGGTCATTCCGGAAGAAAACTGGGATCAGAAGCGATCTGACGTTCATGAATATCATGTCGATACCTTTGTCATTGGCGATGACTGGAAGGGAAAATTTGATTTTCTCGAAGAGGAAGGCTGTGAAGTCGTCTATCTGCCGAGAACGCCGGAAATCTCCAGCACCAAAATCAAAACCGAACTCAATAAGAAGTAACGATAAAAAGCGAGCATGTCAGCTCGCTTTTTTCATATCTGTAAAAAGTGTGCCAGCAGCTCGCTGCCGGTGGAAAAAAATCTGCCGGTTTGGGCACTTTTCTCATGATACCGCTGGTGCGGGTGAAAGGTCGGCTGGGTGCTGTCATACAACAAATACGGTACCGGTGTATTCGTGTGTGTCCGGCACCGCACTGGTGTCGCGTGATCCGGCAAGACCAACAGCCGAAATGCCTCTCCTGCCGCCCGCAGTTCCCGCACCGCTGTGCCGATCACCTGTCGGTCAATCAGGCTGATGGCCTGCATTTTGCGCTGTGCATCGCCTTGATGCCCCATCTCGTCCGGTGCTTCTATGTGGATAAAAGCAAAATCCGCACCTTCTCGCAGCGCCTGTACCGCCGCAAGTGCCTTTCCCGTGAAATTGGTGTGCAGCGTGCCGTCTGCACCGGATACCGGCACATAGCTCAGCCCAATTCCCGCCGCGATCCCGCGCAGCAAATCTGTAGCAGAAATCATCACACCGCGTTTTCCGGTTCGTTCTCTGAAATCTGGCAGCTGCACCGGCGCGCCCGCACCCCAAACCCACAAGGCATTTGCTTTGTGCAGCCCGCGCGCCTGCCGCGCCCGATTGATGGGATGCTGATTGAGCACCGCATAACTCCTGCACATCAGCTCGCGCAAAACCGGCTGTTTCGGCAGATATACACCAATGGCTTCTCCCAGATGGTCATGCGGCTGGGCAAGCTGTACCCGCTCTCCATGATGCCAGCACAGCAGATGTCGATAGCTCGTTCCTGTATGAAACGTGAATGTAGAATTTTGAAATTCACGCCGGACAACATCCATCAAAATTGCTGCCTCGTCCGTTGTAATCTCATCTGCGCTGTGGTCGAGAAGAACGCGGCGAAAAAATGTACTTTCATTTTCCTGCAGCGTAATGAGATTGACACGCAGCAAAATGTCATTTTTATCCATACAAATACCCAGTCCCAACGCTTCCAGCGATGCGCGGCCGGGATAATAGCGTTCGGGCGGATACCCTAAAAGCGAAAGATTGGCGGTATCACTGCCAACCGGCATCCCATTCGGTACCGTCTGCACCGTCCCGATTTCCGCCTGCTGTGCCAGCGCATCCAGCACCGGTGTGTGTGCATGTTCCAGCGGCGTTGCGCCATTCCATTCATGGATCGGCTCATCCGCCATGCCGTCTCCCAGAACAATAAGGTATTTCAATATTTTCCTCTTTTCCGTCGTATTTCCTTTGTTTTTCCCTAAATACATTCCTATATATACATAAAAAATACCGGAACGGCAAGCCGTTCCGGTATCGCGTTTCAGATTCAAATCAATTACTTAGAGTCAGCCGGTGTCTCGTAAAAGCGAACCCAGTCAAAATCCAGTGCTTCAGCAATGCGCATTGCTGTGCCAACCGGCAGGCGGTAGTCGCCCAGCTCAATACGGGTATAATAGCTACGAGCAATATGTGCCTTCTGAGCCGTTACTTCCTGAGTCAGGCCCTTGCTTTTTCTAAGTTCAACTAACCAGTCACGCATAGTAATTCACCTCAAATGAAATATAAAAAACTCTTTAGAAATCAGAGTATCTGTTTCTTAACGATGTTCATTATAACATCGTTCGTCTGGCTTGTATATGTGTTTTCTGCCAGATTTTACGGGAATTTTGCTTGTTCTTGCTGTCATGATGTTACAAATTTGAGTAGAATTTACACGGACAGATTACATGTTAAATTTCTGTTTACGAACGGAATCACTTAACCAGCTTAGAAATCGTTTTGAATACCGGGCCGGAGGCATTCTTTAACAATTCAAACAAAACCACCTCGGCTGTGGTCAGCAGAACGCCTTCTTGCTGGGCACGGATCAAACCGATTTCCATATCATGTGCCGTCCGAGATCCGACACAGTCCTCGACCAGCACAACCTTCTTGCCCATTTCGATCAGATCCATGGCTGTTTGCAGCACACAGATGTGCAGCTCGGCACCGCACAGCAGAACGGTATCACACGCAGTAGCTTCCACAGCAGTGCGCAGTCCCGCATCATCCATGCAGCTAAATGTCGTCTTTGGCAGATACGGCACCGTGCCCATGACTTCCTTGATTTCTGGTACCGTCGAGCCAAGACCCTTCGGGTACTGCTCCGATGCGATCATCGGAATATCCAGTGCTTTCAAGCCCTTGAGCAGCAGGCAGGTGCGCGGGATAAAGGCATCCTTGTTGTGCATCGCCGGCATCAGCTTTTCCTGATAATCTACGGCGAGAACCATTGTCGTTTCCTTTTTCAGTCTCATAGTCGTTCTCCTATTCCAGTAGGGTGTACAATCTCCTTTTATTATACCGTACTCGCATAGAAACAACAAGAAAAAATCCGGTTTCTAGAGAACCGGATGTAATCTTCTTATTCCGTTTTGTCCTCTGCTGCTTCCAGCTGTTCTGCCGGAATATCTTTTTCCGCATAGTATTTTCCGTCAATCCACCAGCCGATAACAAAACCGGCAATGGCGCCGACCAATTCCAAAATCCGATTGTCCCAATGCAGCGCGCCGGTCAAAAACATACCGATGGCAAAGCCCAAAACAACACCCAAATATTCCGACCGCGGAATGGTATTGAATGCCTTGCTCTGCGTGCTGTGATACCCTTTTTTCATGATTCTGTCCTCCTGTTTAGAAAATACCCAAAAACTTTTTTCTTGGTTTCGGCATTTCCTCTCGCGTCAAGCATTCCATAACTGCTTTTCCCATGCCGTTATAATAGTAGCTGTCAGACACTTCTTCCCGCACGCAGACGCGCAGGCTGCTCCATCCGCCCTGACTGCCGGAATAGTTGCGCTCGTCGCGCAGACGACGAATT
The DNA here is from genome assembly GCA_963601915.1 of bacterium. Taxonomy (GTDB): domain Bacteria; phylum Bacillota; class Clostridia; order Oscillospirales; family Butyricicoccaceae; genus Butyricicoccus_A. The sequence goes on from CAVCGL010000014.1 coordinate 49,127, forward strand.
TTTTTCTTTACCGCCGCGTCAACGCGATGGGTCTCGATGGCAAAACTGACCAATGTAAACAGATGCGCCGGATCATCTGCCGGAACCGTGCTGTCTTGTATCTTTCTAAATATCTCGCACAAGGTTTCCCAAGATTCCTGCGTCAATGTCTCGCAGCACAGAAAATAGCAGGTCTCTCCACACATACCATCTTGCGATAAATCGCTCTTGATGCCAAGGAAATGCCGTCCATCTCGCTTGACATATCCTGCTGTCATCGGAAATGTGATGCCGCAGCAAGTGACATCTCGCTGAATCACATAGGGTTCTTCGTATTGCTGTGCTGCCTGAGCAAGAAACTGCTGAGACAGCTGCTCAAATGTCTGTTCCATTGGTCTCGTCTCCTCTCCTGCCTTATGGTATCAGTGTAACACGAAACCACCCAGACAGCAAGCGTATTAGAACTGCAATCTACGAAATTCCGATGGGGTAATGCCGTTTGCTCCGCGAAATGCGCGCGTAAAATGCGATGCACTGTTAAAGCCGCATACCTCTGCAATTTGCTCAATAGAGCTTTGTGAGCCGATCAGCATCTGTTTTGACTGCTTGAGTCGATACGACAGCAGGTACTCATGCGGCGTACAATTCAAATATTTTTTGAAGCAGCGAATCAAGTGCGGCTTACTGATGCTGCACAAATCCGCCAAATCATCCAAGCTGATGGGATGGGCATATTCTACACGAATATAGTCCAAAGCCGGAAGCAGCAAGTCATTCATGGCACTGACCTGCTGTTTGCTGTCCGCCATGCGGCACAAAATCTGATTGACATACAGCGAAATTCGGTGTTCATTGCCGACATTGGACTGTGCTTCGGAGATAATGCGCAAAAAGACCTGTTTGAGCCGCAAAAAATCCTCTCCCAAATACACCATGCCGCTTCGATCAATCAAATATTTGACATACGGTGCACAGCTGTTGCCATTAAAATGGAACCACAGAAATTCGGTGTCTCCATTGCAATAATACCGATGCTTCTGATAGCAATCAATCAGCACAATCTGATTGCTGCCCGCCGTCACACTCTTGCCATTGACTTCAATCGTCATGGTTCCGCTGCAAACATACATGAGCAGATACAATTCCAGATACTCTCTCTGAATATCATATCCCTTTTCACAATAAAAGTGTCCAAAATTCGGACAATAGTACAGCGCCGACCGAGCAAATTCTGACGGCGTGGAAAAGTCCATAAACGAAGCATCTAATACGCCTTTGTCAACGATTTTCATGTATTTTCCTTCTTTCTTCTCGAACCGAAAAGCGCCTTCGCCCAAGAGAGCGAAGGCGCTATATCCAGAAGAGAAACTATGTATTTTTTACTTAGCCTTAGCTGCTGCTTCCTTGCGGCGAGCCTTAACAGCCATGGACTCACGGGTGACATCGAGCAGAA
>CAVCGL010000015.1:0-48538 GCA_963601915.1 bacterium
TTGACAATGGTCCGATGGAAGGATTCTGGGGAATCCTGAAATCCGAGATGTACTATTTGAGGAAATTTTCCAGCGAGCAGACATTGACTTCCGCCATCGAAGAATATATCCATTTCTATAATACCAAGCGGTACCAGAAGCACCTTCGCTGCATGACACCTATGGAGTTTCACGCTGCTGCATAAAAAGATGGTCTCTGCCAATGCAAAGACCATCTCCAACAAAATATTTTTTGTTTTTTCGCTGTCTACTTGACAGGAGGCACTTCACACGGCGAGTGCCACCGTCAGCAAACGAATGACCGTGACGTCTATATTCAGATATGCGGCAATGCCATTGCACACGCCAAACAACATTTTTCCCTGCTCAATCCGATATAATTTTTTCGGTTCCATGAGATGACCTCCTTCTTTTTTCTGCATCTGTTTATTTTATGATAGCGTACCGGGTATCAGAAGTCAAGCTATGCACCGTTTTTTCACAGTTTATCCGCTTTTTTCCTGCATTTTTTCTAAGCCTGTGCATAACTTCCCGAGATTCGGGCAACCTATCGTTGTCTGATGATTACAGCGGGATATTTTATCCCAAATTATCACAAAAAATGAAGTATTTTTTGATTACAAAGCGTACACTGTCATTTTGACAAATGGTTACCATTCGGATTTTTTCCCAAACAAGCGACAAAAATAGGGGTTGTTGCCATGTGACCCCCGATATTTTGTGTTTGACTTGCCCGTTATCCACAAATGCACAAGGTTTTCCACCGTTTTTCACACGCTTCTGTGGATAACTCTGTGGAAATGTGGATAACTATTCGTATAAATATCTTTTGTCAATGCGATACATGATAAAATTTTACAAACAAAAGAGGTTTTTTGTATATGGCTGATACCAAAGAAGAAAAGCAGCAGACGGCAAATGACACGGGCTCCGTCACCACGCATTCCCCGCACGGCACCATTCACTGCATTACGATTATCGGAACCATTGAAGGGCATCAGGAAGCACCGGAAACGACAAAAACAACCAAATACGAGCATGTTTTGCCCCAACTCGCTGCCATCGAGGAAACCCCGGACATTGACGGCCTGCTCATCCTGCTCAACACCGCAGGCGGTGATGTCGAAGCGGGTCTTGCCATCGCAGAGCTGATTGCCGGTATGCACAAGCCGACGATTTCGCTGGTGCTCGGCGGCGGGCATTCGATTGGCATTCCGCTCGCTGTCGCGGCACAGCGCACGCTCATTGCGCCCTCCGCCTCCATGATGCTGCATCCTGTGCGCATCAGCGGCACGGTCATCGGCGCCCCGCAAACGTATGAATACTTTCGGCAGATCCAGACGCGCATCACGCGCTTTATCGTGGACAATTCCTCTGTCAAAGAGGACGACTTAAACCGGCGCATGATGGAAACCGGCGCATTGGCAACGGATGTCGGGACGGTTCTCGGCGCGCAGGAAGCCGTAGATATGGGGCTGTGCGATGCTGTCGGCACGCTGCACGATGCCTTGGAATGGCTGCACAGCCAAACACAAAAATAAAAACGTCCTCCGGAATTCCGGAGGACGTCTCTCGTCTGAATACAAAATTTAACCGGCGGCAAAGGATTTTGCCTGTGTTTTTGCGGATATCTATATCTGTTTCTGTATAAACAGATTACTTTGCAGCCTGTGCTGCCTTGATGGTCTCGATCATCATCGGTACTACCTTGAACAGGTCGCCGCAGATGCCCCAGTCAGCTACATCGAAAATCGGTGCGCTCTCGGACTTGTTGACTGCGATGATGTTCTCGGAGTCCTGCATACCAGCCTTGTGCTGGATTGCACCGGAGATACCCAGTGCGATGTACAGCTTCGGATGTACGGTCTTACCAGTCTGACCTACCTGATGGTCTGCGGTCAGCCAGCCAGAGTCGATAGCTACACGGGAGCCGCCTACTACGCCGCCCAGTACTTCTGCCAGCTCTTCTGCCAGCTTGATGCCCTTCTCTACGTCCTTGGAGATACCACGGCCTACAGATACGACAACGTCAGCACCGATCAGGTCTACCAGCTGCTTTGCTTCCTTCACGATCTCAACTACCTGGGTCTTGATCGGATCCAGCTCTACATTGTACTTCTCTACTACGACTGCATTTGCCTTAGCTTCGTCGTACTCGCCCTTCTTCAGTACGCCCGGACGTACAGTGGACATCTGCGGACGGAATCTCGGGCAAATGATGGTTGCCATCAGGTGACCGCCGAATGCCGGACGGGTCATCTTCAGGTTGCGGTCGTCCATCTTGATACGACCGGTCTCTACCATCTGATCTACATTCAGGGTAGATGCTTCTCTCAGGAAGTCTGCGTACTTAGCAGTGTCTACATCCAGATGGGTGCAGTCTGCAGTCAGACCGGTGTGCAGTCTTGCTGCGCAGCGCGGGCCCAGGTCACGACCGATATTGGTTGCGCCAATCAGTACGATTTCCGGCTTCTTGTCCATAACTGCCTTGCAGATAACGTCTGCATATGCATCAGTGGTGTAATCCTTCAGTGCCGGATCGTCTACCAGAATTACCTTGTCTGCGCCATATGCGCCAATTTCCTTTGCCAGGCCTTCTACCTGATCGCCTACCAGCAGACCTGCCAGCTCTACGCCCAGATCATCTGCCAGCTTACGGCCTTCGGATACCAGCTCAAGGACGGTGCTCTGCAGCTCGCCCTGACGCTGCTCACAGAATACCCAAACGCCCTTGAAATCCTTCATGTTCTCTCCGGAATTCTTAAACTCAGCCATTTGTTGTTTCTCCTTTCAATTAAATGATGTGCTTTGCCAGCAGCTTGTCAACCAGTACGTCAACAGTCTTCTGGTCAGCGCCCTCGAGCATCTCGCCCTGTCCCTTCTGCGGTGGGGTAAAGGATGCGAAGATGTTCGTCGGAGAACCCTTCAGGCCGATGGTGTCCAGCTCGATCAGCGGATCATCCTTCAGAGTGTTGAAGTCAAATACGGACATCGGCTTGCTGTATGTCTCGAAAATACCGCCTACGCTCATGTAACGCGGGGTGTTCAGTTCCTTGATTGCGGTAATCAGGCACGGAGTCTGGGTCTTGATGGTCATGTAGCCATCTTCCAGCATTCTCTTTACAGTTACATCGCGGCCTTCTACCTTGATGTCTGCTGCATAGGTGATCTGCGGCAGACCCAGCTTCTCTGCGATCTGCGGACCTACCTGTGCGGTATCACCGTCGATTGCCTGACGGCCGCACAGTACAATGTCGTCGTCCTCTACGCCGATCTTGTTGATTGCTGCTGCCAGGATCTGAGAGGTTGCGAATGTATCGGAACCGCCGAACTCACGGCCGGATACCAGTACTGCCTCGTCAACGCCCATTGCCATGATCTCACGCAGCATGCCTTCTGCCGGAGGAGGACCCATGGTTACTACGATGGTCTTGCAGCCGGTCTGATCCTTCAGGGTCAGTGCTGCTTCGATTGCGTTCTTGTCGTCCGGGTTAATAATAGCAGCCATAGAAGCACGGTCCAGCGTTCCGTCCGGCTTTACTGCAACCTTACCAGAAGTATCCGGAACCTGCTTTACGCATACGATAACTTTCATGATTCAGTTTCCTCCCTATTCTTACTTACCGAGTACGTTGCCTGCGATAACGACTCTCTGAATTTCAGAGGTGCCCTCGTACAGCTCGGTGATCTTAGCATCACGCATCATGCGCTCAACTGGGTAGTCACGAGTGTAACCGTAGCCGCCGAACAGCTGAACAGCCTGCGTGGTGATCTTCATAGCAGCCTCAGAAGCAAACAGCTTAGCCATAGCAGCGTCCTTGGTGAAACGCTTGCCAGCGCCCTTTGCAGCAGCAGCAGAATAGGTCAGCAGACGAGCTGCGTTGATAGCAACTTCCATGTCAGCAAATACGAACTGGGTGTTCTGGAACTTGGAGATCGGACGACCGAACTGTACACGACCCTTGGTGTACTCAACAGCCTCGTTCATAGCGCCCTCAGCGATGCCCAGTGCCTGTGCAGCGATGCCGATACGGCCGCCGTCCAGGGTGTTCATAGCGATGTTGAAGCCCTTGCCCAGTCTGCCAAGCAGGTTTTCCTTCGGGATGATGCAGTCCTCGAATACGATCTCAGCCGTCGGGGAACCGTGCAGGCCCATCTTCTCCTCGTGACGACCTACAGAGAATCCCGGGAAGTCCTTCTCTACGATGAATGCAGAGATGCCCTTGGTGCCCTTGGACGGGTCGGTCATTGCGAATACTACAAAAATGTCAGCTACATAGCCGTTGGTGATGAAGATCTTGGAACCGTTCATTACCCAGTGGTCACCCTTGTCTTCGCAAACAGTGGTGCCCTTAGAAGCATCGGAACCAGCGTTCGGCTCGGTCAGAGCGAAAGCGCCTACCTTGCCGTTAACCAGCTGCGGCAGATACTTCTTCTTCTGCTCTTCGGTACCGAAGTTGATGATCGGTCCGCAGCACAGGCCGTTGTGGGTAGCAACGATGTCGCCGGTGGAAGCGCACTGCTTGGACAGCTCTTCTACTACGATAGCAGAGGAGATGTCGTCAGCGCCAGGTCCGCCGTACTCCTTCGGTACGCACATGCCCATTACGCCGTAACGGAACAGCTTAGCGATGGTGTCAGCCGGATACTGCTCGGTGCGATCAGTCTCAGCTGCAATCGGCTTGACTTCTTCTTCGGTGAACTCTGCGAGAGCCTTCCGAATCAGTTCTTGCTCTTTGGTCAAGTTGAAGTCCATGTTTTATTCCTCCAATTTCACTATAATATGTGTTTCAATAACACCCAAAGAAACTAAAAAGTTAACATATACCTTATCAAAATCAGTATATCATATTTCATTTTGTTGTGCAATGTTTTTTATCGTGAATGGTTGCGAAAGAAAATTTTATCTAACATTACTAACAAAATGCACAAATTGTGGCCTTTTGGAGCGAAATAACGTTTTTTTGAGCATTTAACCCAGCTTTTTTTTACCAAAAACAAACAGTTGCCCAAAAGCATTTGCTAATTTATAGCCGAATAACAATATTTTGCTGGGATTCAGAAATTTTTGCACAAAAAATCCCTCCGGAATAATCCGGAGGGACTCTCTCGTCTGAATACAAAATTTAACCGGCGGCAAAGGATTTTGCCTGTGTTTTTGCGGATATCTATATCTGTTTCTGTATAAACAGATTACTTTGCAGCCTGTGCTGCCTTGATGGTCTCGATCATCATCGGTACTACCTTGAACAGGTCGCCGCAGATGCCCCAGTCAGCTACATCGAAAATCGGTGCGCTCTCGGACTTGTTGACTGCGATGATGTTCTCGGAGTCCTGCATACCAGCCTTGTGCTGGATTGCACCGGAGATACCCAGTGCGATGTACAGCTTCGGATGTACGGTCTTACCAGTCTGACCTACCTGATGGTCTGCGGTCAGCCAGCCAGAGTCGATAGCTACACGGGAGCCGCCTACTACGCCGCCCAGTACTTCTGCCAGCTCTTCTGCCAGCTTGATGCCCTTCTCTACGTCCTTGGAGATACCACGGCCTACAGATACGACAACGTCAGCACCGATCAGGTCTACCAGCTGCTTTGCTTCCTTCACGATCTCAACTACCTGGGTCTTGATCGGATCCAGCTCTACATTGTACTTCTCTACTACGACTGCATTTGCCTTAGCTTCGTCGTACTCGCCCTTCTTCAGTACGCCCGGACGTACAGTGGACATCTGCGGACGGAATCTCGGGCAAATGATGGTTGCCATCAGGTGACCGCCGAATGCCGGACGGGTCATCTTCAGGTTGCGGTCGTCCATCTTGATACGACCGGTCTCTACCATCTGATCTACATTCAGGGTAGATGCTTCTCTCAGGAAGTCTGCGTACTTAGCAGTGTCTACATCCAGATGGGTGCAGTCTGCAGTCAGACCGGTGTGCAGTCTTGCTGCGCAGCGCGGGCCCAGGTCACGACCGATATTGGTTGCGCCAATCAGTACGATTTCCGGCTTCTTGTCCATAACTGCCTTGCAGATAACGTCTGCATATGCATCAGTGGTGTAATCCTTCAGTGCCGGATCGTCTACCAGAATTACCTTGTCTGCGCCATATGCGCCAATTTCCTTTGCCAGGCCTTCTACCTGATCGCCTACCAGCAGACCTGCCAGCTCTACGCCCAGATCATCTGCCAGCTTACGGCCTTCGGATACCAGCTCAAGGACGGTGCTCTGCAGCTCGCCCTGACGCTGCTCACAGAATACCCAAACGCCCTTGAAATCCTTCATGTTCTCTCCGGAATTCTTAAACTCAGCCATTTGTTGTTTCTCCTTTCAATTAAATGATGTGCTTTGCCAGCAGCTTGTCAACCAGTACGTCAACAGTCTTCTGGTCAGCGCCCTCGAGCATCTCGCCCTGTCCCTTCTGCGGTGGGGTAAAGGATGCGAAGATGTTCGTCGGAGAACCCTTCAGGCCGATGGTGTCCAGCTCGATCAGCGGATCATCCTTCAGAGTGTTGAAGTCAAATACGGACATCGGCTTGCTGTATGTCTCGAAAATACCGCCTACGCTCATGTAACGCGGGGTGTTCAGTTCCTTGATTGCGGTAATCAGGCACGGAGTCTGGGTCTTGATGGTCATGTAGCCATCTTCCAGCATTCTCTTTACAGTTACATCGCGGCCTTCTACCTTGATGTCTGCTGCATAGGTGATCTGCGGCAGACCCAGCTTCTCTGCGATCTGCGGACCTACCTGTGCGGTATCACCGTCGATTGCCTGACGGCCGCACAGTACAATGTCGTCGTCCTCTACGCCGATCTTGTTGATTGCTGCTGCCAGGATCTGAGAGGTTGCGAATGTATCGGAACCGCCGAACTCACGGCCGGATACCAGTACTGCCTCGTCAACGCCCATTGCCATGATCTCACGCAGCATGCCTTCTGCCGGAGGAGGACCCATGGTTACTACGATGGTCTTGCAGCCGGTCTGATCCTTCAGGGTCAGTGCTGCTTCGATTGCGTTCTTGTCGTCCGGGTTAATAATAGCAGCCATAGAAGCACGGTCCAGCGTTCCGTCCGGCTTTACTGCAACCTTACCAGAAGTATCCGGAACCTGCTTTACGCATACGATAACTTTCATGATTCAGTTTCCTCCCTATCTTACTTGCCGAGTACGTTGTTAGCGATTACCATGCGCTGTACCTGAGAAGTGCCCTCGTAGATCTCAGTGATCTTAGCATCACGCATCATGCGCTCCATCGGGTACTCGCGGATGTAACCGTAACCGCCGAAGATCTGGAGAGCCTTGGTGGTAACGTCCATAGCAGTCTCAGCAGCAAACAGCTTAGCCATAGCAGCTTCCTTGTTGTACGGCAGACCATTGTCCTTGTTGAATGCAGCACGGCGAACCAGCAGACGAGCTGCGTCTACCTGTGTCTCCATGTCAGCGATCATCCACTGCAGACCCTGGAACTTGGACAGCGTCTTACCAAACTGTACACGCTCCTTCATGTAAGCAACAGCCTGATCCAGCGCGCCCTGTGCGATGCCCAGTGCCTGAGAAGCGATACCGATACGGCCGCCGTCCAGGGTGGTCATAGCGATCTTGAAGCCCTGGCCTTCTCTGCCCAGCAGACGGTCTGCCGGAAGAACCATGTCCTCGAATACCAGCTCAGCAGTCTGGGAGCCGCGGATACCCATCTTGTGCTCGATCTTGCCGATGGAGAATCCCGGATCGTCCTTATCAACGATAAATGCAGAAATACCATGATTTCTTGCAGCCTTATCGGTCATAGCAAAAATTACATAGGTGTCAGCAATGCCGCCGCCGGTGATAAATACCTTGGAGCCATTGATGACATAAGAGCCGTCCTCCTGCTTTACAGCAACAGTCTGCTGTGCTGCAGAGTCAGTGCCGGCATTCGGCTCGGTCAGGCCGAACGCACCGGTCTTGTGACCGTCGATCAGCGGACGCAGCCACTTCTCCTTCTGTGCAGCGGTGCCGTACTTGAAGATCGGCCAAGCGCCCAGCGTTGCGTGAGAAGAAATGATACAGCCGGTAGTGCCGCAGAAGCGGGATGCTTCCTCAATTGCGATAGAGTAGCAGATGGTGTCGCCGCCGGAGCCGCCCAGCTCCTTCGGGAACTGAATGCCCATCAGGCCGTACTTACGCATCTTTTCTACTGTTTCAAACGGATAACGCTCTTCAGCGTCGATCTCAGCAGCGATCGGCTCTACTTCGTTCACTGCGAACTCACGGCACATCTTCTGAACCAGTGCCTGCTCTTTTGTAAGCCTAAAATCCATACCAGTAAACCTCCCAAAAAATATCAATTCCATGTGAAATCTGCAAACGCACATTTTGCTGATCTGGCTTTCGGCTAAAAGTACGGTGCACCTTCAGGAATGCGGGTTAATCTATGTACATGCGCACATGCACACGCTTATATTATAGCGATTCCGCAATCTTTGTCAAGAAATTCACGCACTTTTTTTGAACACTTTTTATAATTTACCAAGAATTTACTCAGTTTTTTTCACACGTTTTGCACGCACTTTTTACAACGGTATAATATTTATAGAAAATATACACTTTGTGTTCAAATGAAATTTTTAACGAAGGGGAAAAGAAGCGCTAAGATGAAAAAGAGAGCCGTCCCGTTTGGGATGACTCTCCTGTTTTTAAATTTCATCTCGCGTACCAGCCAACTTGTCTCTCCCTCTGGGAGAGATGTCGCGCAGTGACAGAGAGGGCAGGCTCCCTCGTTGAGGGAGCTGTCTTGCCGCCTCGCGGCAAGACTGAGGGAGTTTTGCCAGATTGACAAGATACGCATCAGATTTACTCTAAGACGGACTCACTCACGTGCTGCCCTCTCAGTCATTTGCTTCGCAAATGCCAGCTCTCCCAAAGGGAGAGCCAAGAAGCCGGTGCGAACTGTACGCCTGACAAATCAAAGTGACTCTCATACAGACTTTCTCGCGGGCTGCTCCTTCCGTCACGGCTTGCGCCGCGCCACCTTCCTCAGGGAGGAAGGCTTATCCCAGCTTTACAGCTGCTCGCACTGCTGCATCCACAGGGCGCTGACTGCGTCCGACGGCATTCTCCAGTCGCCGCGCGGGGACAGCGTGACCGTTCCCACCTTCGGGCCGTCCGGCAGGCAGGAACGCTTGAACTGCTGGATAAAGAACCGGCGAACAAACGTCGTCAGCCATTTCTTGATGGTCTCATCATCATAGACACCGGCAAACGCATGTTTTGCCAGACGATAGATCTTCTTCGGCTCCATACCAAAGCGCAGCAGATAATACAGATAGAAATCATGCAGCTCATACGGGCCGACAAGCTCCTCTGTCTTCTGCGAAATCTCTCCGTCCTTCGGCGGCAGCAGCTCCGGAGACACCGGCGTTGCGAGGACATCGCGCAGCACTCTGCCGGTCTCGCCGCCCGCCCGCTCTGCTTCGTATGCGGTCAAATACCGAACCAGGGTCTTCGGAATCGAGCCATTGACGCCGTACATCGACATGTGATCGCCGTTATAGGTCGCCCAGCCCAGTGCCAGCTCAGACAAATCACCGGTGCCGATGACCATACCGCCGGTCTTGTTGGCAAGATCCATCAGAACCTGCGTGCGCTCGCGCGCCTGACCGTTTTCAAACGTTACCGAATGATCCTCCATATCGTGTCCAATGTCAAGGAAATGCTGGGTGACCGATGCACCAATCTCAATGGTCTTGCAGGTGGTGCCATACGCTGCCGCCAGCGTCAGCGCGTTGTTCTTGGTGCGGCTGGTCGTGCCAAAGCACGGCATCGTCACGGCAATAATATCCTTTCTGTCGCGTCCCAGCATATCAAAGGCATGGACAGTAACAACCAGCGCCAGCGCAGAATCCAGACCGCCGGACAAACCAACAACCGCGGTCTTTGCATGGGCATGGCGGACACGCGTTGCCAAACCGGTTGCCTGCAAGGCCAGAATTTCCTCGCAGCGCTCTGCCAGATCGTCCTTATTGGACGGAACAAACGGCGTCTGCGCAATCGTTCGAGTCAGTGTGGTCCCCCGCAGCTGCATATCAAACGGGATTTCTGCGTAATCAAAGACATCTTCCGTGTGGAAGGTATTCTGACGGCGGCGCTCGTAATCCATGCGCTTGACATCAATTTCCGAAATCGTCAAACCGGTGGCAAATCGCTTGGACTGTGCGAGAATCGAGCCGTTTTCTGCAATAATATTGTGTGCGGCAAAGACCAGATCCGTCGAGGACTCGCCCTGACCGGCATCGCAGTACACATAGCCGCACTGTCCGCGTCCCGACTGCATCCGCACCAAGTCACGGCGATACGCCGCCTTGCCGATAATCTCATCCGAAGCGGACAGATTATAGATAATCGTTGCGCCTGCGGCAGCCAATGCGCTGGATGGCGGATTGGATACCCACAGATCTTCGCAGATCTCTGCACCGACCGCAAATTCCGGCATCTCTGTGCACTGGAACACCTGCATCGGGCTGAGGGCAAACTCCTGCTCGCCCCAGGTCAGATACTCTGCGGTCTCTTCGGTTGCTTCCGTGAAGTGACGCAGCTCATAGAACTCGGTATAGTTCGGAATATTGCGCTTCGGCACCATGCCCAGAATGTCGCCCTTATGCAGAACAGCCGCACAATTGTACAGCGAGCCGCGCACACGAACCGGAATGCCAATCAAAATCAGCATATCCATGTCCTTGGTCTCCTTGGCGATGCGGAGCAGCTGCTGCTTCGCGCCCTCCAGCAGAACCTCATGCAGAAACAGGTCAGAACAGGTATAGCCGGTCAGACACAGCTCCGGAAAACCAACAACCTGCACGCCCTGCTCATTCGCCTCGCGGCACAGAGCCAAAATATTGTCTGCATTGAATGCGCAGTCAGCCACATGGATTTCCGGCGTGGCTGCCGCGACTTTGATAAAACCGTCTTTCATAATAACTTCCACCTCAGGAATGAATTTTCGTGATCTCCTGCGTGCAGGCACGTATTGTCCTTATTATACTCCACCTGTCCCCAATTGAAAACAGGAGATTTTATGCCGTATATTTACTATTTGTATAATTTAGTCGTAAATATACGAATTAAAAATTGTTTGTACCGTTCACATCTAGCTCCAAAGCCTTCCTCTCTGAGGAAGGTGGCGCGGCGCAAGCCGTGACGGAAGGAGCAGCACGCAAACCAGTCTGTATGAGAGTCACCCTGATTCGTCAGGCTCCCAATTCGCACCGACTTCTTGGCTCTCCCTCTGGGAGAGCTGGCATTTGCGAAGCAAATGACTGAGAGGGCAGGACGCTAACAAATTCGTATGAGAGTTTGCCTGATTCGTCAGAGATAGCGTGTTACTCCCTCAGTCTTGCCGCGAGGCGGCAATCCAGCTCCCTCAATGAGGGAGCCTGACAGAGTATCATACGAAGTTCAACCGCAAAAAAATCACCAGCGCCGGTATTCCCAGAACTGGTGATTTTGCGTTTAGTTTTTCTTTTCGCTCTTAGATGAGCAGCTCTTGGAAGAATCCTTGGTTTCTTCCGTATACTCTGCCGGTGTATTCTCATTGACACTGAAATGTACCGGTCGGGTTGTCTTGGTAATCGGCAGGCACTCAATGCCCTGCTTCTGAATGCCCTCGATGATGCTCGGCAATGCCTTGACGGTATTTTCCTTGCCATACGTATCGTGCATCAATACGATGACATCGTTGCGCGAGCTGATAGAGACCTCATGTACGGCATACTGTGCCAGCTCTGCCGCAGAATAATTGCCGCCCTCTGCATCATGGTCATAAGCATTCCAATCGTAATACTCAAAGCCGCGGCGGTTCATTTCCTTGATGATGGCATCATAGTTGCCGTAGTGCTTGAGCTGACCATTACTGCCACCAGGGAAACGGAAGCCCTGTACCTTATAGCCGGTCAGTGCATAAATCTTGTCATATGCCGCCGCAAAGTCCTTCAAATATGCCTCCGGAGATGCATAAATCTTCTGGTACTCATGCTCGTTGGCATGGATGCACAGGGTATGTCCCTCGTCAATGATGCGCTGAATCAGCTTCTCATTGCCGTCAATTTCGCTTGTGACCACGAAGAAGGTTGCCTTGACGTTGTATTTTTTCAAGGTGTCCAGAATTTTCGGCGTACAGGTATCCGACGGGCCGTCATCAAAGGTCAGATAGCATACCTTCTTGTCGCTGAGCTTTTTCTGCGTTGTCGCAGCTGTCGCATACAGACCCGGATATTCCTTTGCATAAGCCGGCAGAGAGGTATCATCCTTGATTTTCAGATACTGCTTGGTCTCCTGCTGGCTTGCCGGTGTGTTGGTATCCTCGTTCGTTACGGTAGATGTCGTTGTCTTATTGCCCTTTGTATTGTCCTGTTTGCTGCTGCCGCCGGTGATACCGCGGACAGCGGATACAATAAGTACCAGCGCCACCAGCACGACAACCAACACGGTGCCCATACGAACCAGCTGTCTGCGATGCTTTCGCGCGAGCTTGGCATCTCGATGGGTTTTCCGCGGCTTCGACTCAGCTGGCTGCTTCTTTTTCTGCACCGGTTTCTTTTGTACCGGCTTTTTCTGCGGCTTCGGCTGCGCAGCCTTTTCTGCTGCCGCCTGTTCCTGCTGTGCCTTTGCCTGTTCTGCCTGCTGCTTTTCCTGCATTTCAGCCAGCGCTTTTGCTGTCTGCTTGCGGCGAATCTGCTGCTCCAGCATGGCTTCTCGTTCTGCCTGCTCTCGATCTGCCTGTCGCTGCTCTTCCAGCTCCTGCTCGGACTTCGGCTCCTCCGTCGTTGTCGAAGATGCCGACTCCTCGGTTTCCGCCTGCGCCTCGTCTGTCTGCGTATCAGAATTAGTATCAAACGATTCCTCGGCGTCATCTTCGTCTTCTTCTAACTCCTCCGGATCGAATTCTTCGTCTTCTTCCTCTTCCGGTTCCAGTAAATTTTGCAGCTCTGCAAGGTCACGTTTCGCCTGTTCGCGCTTTTCCTGCTCCTTGTCTGGCTTGATTTCAAACTCCTCTGCCATCTTTTCAATCATCTCCCTTTCGTTTCATTTCAACTATATCTGTTGTCGAATTTTCCTGACAACAGTGTCATTATCCTTTCAGTGCCTTCTATTATACTCACATTGTACAAAAAAAACAATATTTTTGACAATTTTCCTGTCTTTCCCATTTTTCTCTCGCCTTTCCCTCACCTTTACAATCTATGGATCTCATGATACAATATTGATACAAAACCAAACAAGCAGTTGTCTGTATTATTTATTCTTATTTATACGAATTGTATAGAAAGGTGGCTATCACTATGTCTGAAACATTTGCATCTCTGTCTGCTCTGGAGCAGGAATTGACGTTTTCCTCGTTTTCCCGCGCGGATGCCCTGCGTCTGGGACTGCTCATCAACGAAGCGTCTCAAGGCTATCCGGCACCGATTGCCTCGGAAATTGTCATCAATGGTCTGACCGTCTTCCGTTATTTTCAGGACGGTGCTCGTCCGGACAGTGAGCTGTGGTTGGAGCGCAAGCGCAACGCCGTCGAATTGATGCAGATGGGTTCGCTGTGTTTCGGCTGTATGATGGAGGAAAGCGGAGAATCGCTGGAAGGCCGCAAATTAAATGCCGATGATTTTGCACCGGGCGGCGGCGGTATGCCGATCCTGATTGCAGGCACTGGCATGATTGGTTCTGTCTGCGTTTCCGGTGAGCCAAATCATCTGGACGATCAGGCAATTGTCGTCAAGGCTCTGCGCCAGCTCAAAGCGGAGAAAGAGGGCTAACCTAAAACCGACATCCAATTCTTGTTGATTTCTGTTGTCTGGACAAGTATAATAGACTGTATCTGATGACAGAAATGGAGAGAATTGATTGTGAAGAAAAAAATACTGTCCCTCGCTCTTGTGGCGGTCATGTCTGTGGGACTGCTGTCCGGCTGCGGCAGCAGCAAAGAGGCACCAACTGCTGCAGAAACCTACGATGTTCTGGAAAATCCAGCCATCACCGTGGACGGCACATGGTCTGCACCGGATACTGACCGCTCTGTAACCTTCAACGCAGACGGCACCTATACCAGCACCATTGCTACCAAGTTCTCTACGGATTCCCTGAGCGGCAACTATGTGTATTATTCGCAGAACGACAGCTTCAAGCTGGCGGACGCCTTTAAGAATGAAGAGTATGTTGTCTTGTCCAACGAAAAGGGCAAGGAAACCTTGTTCGGTACCGTGCTCGGCGATGTCATGGTATGCTTCTACGATCAGAGCCAGTGCTACTTCTTCCGCGACAAGCGCACCACTGCCGTTTCCCTGTCCGATTTCACGGGAAACTGGAAAGATGCGACCGGCGGCACCTATGAGCTGAAGCTCAAGGATGACGGCACCTGCCTCATGGGTGAAGAGGATAAGATGGACACTTACACCTACACCTATGACGAAAGCAGCTACTGCCTGACCATCAACAACGGCAACAGCGATCAGGTATACACCGTCGGCATGTTTGAAGGCTATCTGTTCCTGATGCTCAACGGCAACAACTACACCATGTATATGTACGAGAAGCAGTAAGTATCCCTGAAACCTGTTTCGCGCGAAAATCAAGCACCAGAACCGGAGTTCTCCGGAGCTGGTGCTTTTGTTTTGCTGATAAAAAGCCGTGACGGAAGGAGCAGCACGTGGGCAAGTGCGCCGTAGAGCAAATCTGATGCGTATCTTGTCAATCTTGCCAAAATCCCTCAGTCATTTGCAAGGCAAATGACAGCTCCCTCAAAGAGGGAGCCAATTCTCTTTCTCATATCCGTCCGTTCTCCCGCATACACTGCTCTGTATTCCTAATGGAAGAGAGGAGATTGATATGCCTACCGGAACGTTGATTGTACAGACTCGCGCCGCACGCGGTGCGGTTCCCGTCGCCGGTGCTCTGGTGACGATTTTTTGTCCGGATAACGACCAAACGCCCTGTGTTTCCATTCGCACAGACAGCAGCGGGGCAACGGCTCCGATTTCTCTGGAAGCCCCGTCTCTCACCGATCATGACGCAGAGACTGCGCCGCCGTATGCCTCGTACCGCGTCAACATTGACCATCCCGATTACCGTCCCGTCACGGTACTGGATACCGCGATTTTTTCCGGCATCACAACGGTTCTGCCGGTCTCTATGATTCCGCCGCGCTCGGTCGATGAACTGCGCCAAACCATCGTCATCAACAGCACAGAAACCGGCCCATCCGGTTCGGGGAGGGAATAAATGCCAGAGTATCCCTATATTCCAGAGACCATTACCGTTCATCTGGGCAGACCGGATGAACCCGCGGAAAACGTCACGGTTCCCTTTCTGGAATACATCCAAAATGTCGCATCCAGTGAATTATATCCCACGTGGCCGGAAAACGCACTGCGCGCCAATATTTACGCGCAGGTTTCCTTTGCTCTCAATCGCATCTACACCGAATGGTATCGTTCGCGCGGCTATGATTTTGACATCACCAATTCCACCGCCTACGATCAGGCATTCGTCAATGGCCGAGACATCTTTGACACCGTCGCTGTGCTCGTCAACGAGCTGTTTGACCGATACCTCGCCCGCCCCGGCTTTGTCCAGCCGCTATTTGCCGCCTACTGTGATGGTCGGCGCGTCCAATGCGACGGTCTGAGCCAATGGGGCACGGTTGACCTCGCCAACCAAGGACTCACGCCGTATCAAATCCTCACCCGCTATTACGGCGAGGATTTGGACATTCGCACGGCGCCCATTCGTCCCGCTGTGCGCTCGTATCCGGGGCAGCCGCTGCGTCTCGGTGACGTCTCTATTTCTGTGGAAATCATGCAGAGCCGTCTCAACCGCATCTCAAACAACTATCCGGCTATCCCGAAAATTTATCCGGTTGACGGTGTCTTTGACGTCAACACCCAAGCCGCCGTCCAAGCCTTTCAGGAAATCTTCAATTTAACACCGGACGGTATTGTCGGCCCTGCCACGTGGTACCAAATCACCTCGGTCTACAATGCCGTACTGCGGCTGGCAGAGCTGAACGCCATCGGCATCACGTTACAGGATATTTCTCGGACGCTGCCGGAAGATTTACGCGAAGGAATGCGCGGCGATCCGGTGCGCCTGCTGCAATTCTTTTTGTCTGCTGTCGGTCGGTTTAACGACGATGTTCCTACTGTTGTCATTGACGGTATTTTTGGCCCCAACACCCGCGCCGCGGTAGAGGCCTTTCAGCGCAGTGCCGGACTGACGCCGGACGGCATCGTGGGAAGTTTCACGTGGAACAATTTGATCCGCGCCTATGAAAGCATTCGCGCCTCGCAGGATCTGTCATCCGATGTCTTTCCGCCAACCAGCACACTGGTGCTCGGCTCGCGGTCGGCAGACGTCACACGCCTGCAAACCTGGCTCAATCAATTGTCTGAAGTCTATCCGCAGATTGAGCCTGTGCCCGCAACGGGATTTTATGGAGAGATGACGCGCAATGCCGTGCTGACCTTTCAGCAGCTCTATGGTCTGACGCCTACTGGAAACGTCAATCCATACACGTTCTATGTCATCGGCAATGCCGCCGAACAGGCGCAGGCCTGAAATTTTCTCTTGACAACAGCATTTTCTATCTGGTATGCTATCAGATGACAAAAGCAAACAGAGTAAGAGACACGAAATGTCGCCCATCCACTGTCCGACGGCTGGGTGGGATTCGTGTCTCTTTTTTTGTTGCTACATACAAAGGAGGATTTTTTCACATGCCTAAAACATTCGGACAATCTGTTTTCTTTACCGTTCTCACCGCTTGGATGATGGTTTACTGCATGACGCTGTACAACATCGTTCTCGCATCCGGTGTCTTTACCAATGCGACGTTTTTGCTCGCCCTCAAAGAGATGTGGGTGGAATTTGTCATCATCTTTTTGTGCGCCTACTGCATCTCTTCGCCGATCGCCAAGAAACTGGCGTTTCGCGTCGCGCATCCCGGCGACAGACCGATTGTCATCATCCTGTCCATTCAGGTGTTTACCGTCGTCTTACAGGTTTCTCTCGCCAGCATTCTCGGCGCATGGAATTATGGTTTTTCCATCGACTTCCTGCCGCATTATCTTCTCACATACTGTCTCAATTTCCGCATGGCGATGCCGCTCCAGCTCTTGTTTGTCGGCCCTCTCGCCCGCCTGATCTTCCGCACGGTTTGCTCGGAATCCCGCCAGCATTTGCCGCGCGCAGAGGTTATTTCTGAAATGAGCAAATAATCCGACAAAAAACCGCGCATCCCTGCCTACAGAGATGCGCGGTTTCTATTACACCAAATCGTGTGATTTATTACTTGATGACGTCAGTGCCCATGAAGCCTCTCAGCGCTTCCGGTACGGTGACAGAACCGTCTGCGTTCTGGTAGTTCTCCAGAATAGCTGCTACGGTACGGCCTACTGCAACGCCGGAGCCGTTCAGGGTGTGCGCGTACTGCGGCTTGCCCTGCTCATTGCGGCAGCGGATGTTTGCACGGCGTGCCTGATAATCCAGGAAGTTGGAGCAAGAGGAAATCTCTACATAGCGGCCATAGGACGGCATCCAAACCTCAATATCATAGGTGCACGCAGAGCTGAAGCCTACATCGCCGGTGCACAGGATAACAACACGATACGGCAGACCCAGACCCTGCAAGACAGCCTCAGCCTCATGGGTCAGGTTCTCCAGCTGATTCCAAGAATCCTCCGGTGCTGTGAAGTTTACCAGCTCGACCTTGTTGAACTGATGCTGACGAATCAGACCACGTGCATCACGGCCTGCTGCGCCAGCCTCACCGCGGAAGCAAGCGGAGTATGCTGCATAGCGAATCGGCAGCTGCTCAGCCGGAATGATGTCATCGCGGTACATATTGGTTACCGGAACCTCTGCGGTCGGAATCAGATACTGATCGGTGTTTTCCAGATGGTACATATCCTCTGCAAACTTCGGCAGCTGGCCGGTACCGGTCATAGAAGCGGTATTTGCGATGAACGGCGGCAGAATCTCCGTATAGCCGTTGTCGGTGTGGGTATTCAGGAAGTAGTTGATAACCGCACGCTCCAGACGAGCACCCATGCCCTTATAGAAATGGAAACGGCTGCCAGTTACCTTTGCTGCGGTATCCGGGTCCAGAATGCCCAGATCCTTGCCGATGTCCCAATGTGCCTTCGGCTCGAAATCGAACGCGCGCGGCTCGCTCCAGCGGCGCAGCTCCGGATTGCAGGTGTCATCTGCACCCTCCGGCACCTTGTCTGCCGGTACATTCGGGATGGTCAGCAGGGTGTCGTGCAGCTTCTGCTCTACTTCAGCCTGCTCAGCGTCCAGTGCCTTGACTTCCTGGCTCAGTTCCTTCATCTGTGCCAGAACAGCAGAGACATCCTCGCCAGCCTTCTTGAGCTGCGGGATGGACTTGGATACCTTGTTCTGCTCTGCCTTCATTGCCTCTACCTTGCCGATGATGTCACGGCGCTTCTGGTCGAGAGCCAGGGCAGTATCAATCTCCTCATCATAGCTCTTGCCACGCATAGCCAGACGAGTCTTGCACTTTTCAGTATTCTCGCGGATAAACTTTACATCTAACACGATTCATGTTTCCTTTCTTACACCCCTATTGGGACAATCGCCCGATATGGATGGTGATTTCAATTTATTATTCGTCTGCGTTCAACGCATCACAAATATCTGCATATTCCTTTGCCGCCGAACCGGTCAAGGGCGCCGTGGTCTCATTCGTCAGGGCATCCCGCGTGTACGCTGCGTCCATCTTGTCAATGATCTCGCGCGCGGTGTCCTTCTCCCCATCCTGATATGCCTTTTCCAGCTGCCACAGCTGATCCAATGCCTCTGCATTCTTCGTCGCGTCCTGAGACTGCTTGGTCAGCGTCTCATTCTGCTCCTGTGCGGTCTTGAGATCCGCCTGCAATTTATCAACAGAATCCTGCAGCTGGTCAACTTTGGCTCTCGCGCCGTTGGCGGCATCCGTCTGTTCGGTCAGCTGCGTGCCCAGCGCTTCCAGTTCCTGATTGGCGTGTGCCTGCATGACATAGCTGAGCAAAATCAGCACCAGCGCTACGCAGAACAGACCGACGATATAGAACACAAAGACCCTCCGGCTTTTCTGTCGGCTGCGGTCAATCGAGACCGCCTCTTCATAGATCTTAATGTCCTCTTCCAGTTTTTTATTTTTCTCTTCGCTCATGACAAGCCTCCATTAAAGGGTCACAGCTGCCAGAGCATTTGCCAGCCGTTCCAGATCTTCATCACCGTAATATTCCAGTGTGATCTTTCCTTTTTTCTTTTTATGGTCAATCTGCACGCGGCGTCCCAGCGAGCCTTCCAGCTTGCGTTCCACCTCGGCATAATAATCCGGCTGGAATTCCTTCGGCACCTCCATGTCGGTCTTGGTTTCCACCGGCTGATTGAGTTTCTTGACGTATGCCTCTGCCTGCCGCACAGACATGCCCGACTGCACCATGCTCATCGCTGCGGTCAGTCGCTTGCTCTCATCCTGAATGGACAACACGGCACGCGCATGGCCGCTGGACAGTCTGCCCTCTTCCACGAGCTTGCGCACATCCTCGTCCAGCGTCAGCAGACGCAGACAGTTTGCCACCGCGGAGCGGGAACGTCCGACGCGCTCGGCAACCGTCTCCTGATTCATGCCGAACTGATTCATCAGTGCCCGATAGCCCTCTGCTTCCTCCATCGGATTGAGATCCTCGCGCTGTAAATTTTCGATGAGCGCCAGCTCCATCATGGTCTGCTCGTCCGCATCAATGACCATCGCCGGAATGGTATCCAGTCCGGCGCGGCGCGCGGCACGCCAACGGCGTTCTCCCGCTACAATCTGATAATATCCATTGTCGCCCTGTCGAACCGTAATCGGTGCGAGCACGCCGTGGGTGCGGATGCTGTTTTCCAGCTCCTGCAACGCCTTCTCATCGAAGGAACGGCGCGGCTGTGCGCGGTTTGGTTCAATGCGTCTGAGCGGCAAATTGCGGAATCCATTTTTCGGACGGATCGGTTCTGCGCTCGTCGGCGGTACAGCCGGATCCAAATTTTCTTCCCCAAACAGTGCGGAGAGACCGCGTCCCAGACTTCTATTTGCCATACGTTTCTCCTCTCTCACGCTTCATTTCTTCTGAGGAATTCCTGTGCCAGTGCCATATATGCCTCTGCGCCGCGGCAGTAGCGGTCGTATGCGGTAATCGGCTCACCGTGGCTCGGTGCCTCAGACAGGCGAACATTGCGCGGTACCACCGTCGCAAAGACCTTTTTGCCGAAGTGGCGCTTGACTTCCTCCACGACCTGAATAGACAGGTTGGTGCGGCCGTCAAACATCGTGAGCAGCACACCCTCCATGCGGATGTTCTCATTGAGGCCGCGCTGTACGGCGCGAACCGTCGTCATCAGCTGCGTCAAACCTTCCAGCGCGTAGTACTCACACTGAAGCGGCACCAAAAACGAATCCGCTGCGCACAGAGAATTGAGCGTCAGCAGTCCCAGAGACGGCGGACAGTCAATGAAAATATAATCATACTCATCGCGAACCTGATCGAGCACCATCTTGAGCCGATACTCGCGGCGATCCATCTCAATCATGTCGATCTCTGCGCCGGCAAGATTGACATTCGCGCCGATCACATCGACCCACTTGGTCTTGATAATTCCTTCTTCCACCGGCGCATCACAGACGGTCAGCTCATACACGCTGGTCTTGAGGGAGCGCGGGTCAATACCAAAACCGGAAGTCGCATTGCCCTGCGGGTCAAAATCGCACACGAGAACTTTTTTTCCCTGATCCGCCAAAGAAGCGGCAAGATTCACGGCCGTTGTCGTTTTTCCGACGCCGCCCTTTTGGTTTGCAAATGCAATAATTTTTCCCATACGTGATTTTCCTTTCCGGAATAACTTCTTTTTCGGTATTCATTATACCACTTTGTTTCACGTGAAACAACAGGGAAACCGCGTTTTATGTGTGTAAATTCTGCGTGAAACGTGGGGCGATGTTGGCATGTTTCACGTGAAACATGTGTTAAACATCCAGCCGCTCTGTTTCACGTGAAACAATCACAGCGGGGACGCAGAGATCTTGCGGAACGGGCGCGGATACTGCTTCGGCGTGTGCTGCTTCTTGCGAATCACCACCAGACGATGCGTAATATCGGTATTCGGAATCGTATAATCTACGACTTTCTCGATTTCTCCGCCGAGCAGACGGATAGCTTTTTTCGCCTGCTCCAGCTCGTCATCGGAATCCTTGCTCTTCATGGCGATAAATGCGCCGCCCCGCTTGACGAGCGGCAGCGACAGCTCCGCCAGCACATTGAGCTGTGCCACAGCGCGGGAAACCGCAAAATCGTACTGCTCGCGGTGCTTTGCCGCGAATTCCTCTGCGCGGGCATGGACGGCTTCGATGTCAGACAACTGCATCCCGTCGATGCAGCCCTGTAAAAATCGAATGCGCTTGCCCAGCGAATCGAGCAGGGTCAGACGGCAGGACGGGCACAGAATATGCAGCGGCATACCCGGAAAGCCAGCGCCGCAGCCGACATCAATCACAGATTTGTGGGAAAAATCCGCAATCTGAAGCAGGGAGGCACAGTCGAGCAGATGCTTTTCTGCAATTTCCTTCGGGTCGGTAATGCGGGTGAGATTCATGACCTTATTGGTCTCCAGCATGCGGGCGGTAAAGTCCTCCAGCTGGGCAATCTGTGCGTCAGAAACCGATAATTCCATGGCAGAAAAGCCGTTTTGAAGCAATTCAGTCATTCTTTTTCTCCTTTTCCATCATCTCTGTGACGATCATCAGAGCCGTAATATCTGCCGGGCTGACACCGGAAATACGCGATGCCTGTCCGAAATTGAGCGGATGCACCTGCTGCAGCTTTTGTCTGGCCTCTAAGCGAAGCGACGAAATGCTGGTATAATCCAAATCCGCAGGCAGCGGACGGCTCTCCAGCTTGCGGAACTGCTCGACGTCGCGTAACTGCCGCTTGATATAGCCCTCATACTTGATCCGGATCTCTACCTGCTCCCGAATCTCCTTCGACAACGTCGGACGATCCGGGTCAAACGGTGCCAGCGCATCGTATTTCAGCTCCGGTCTGCGAATGAGGTCAGACAGCTTGCAGCCGGACTTGAGCGGGGTGCTGTTGTGCTGTTTCAGGAAATCCTGTAAGACGTCTGACGGCGCCAAATTGACGTGTTCCACGCGGTCGATCTCCTGCTGGACAGCGGCATATTTGCGCTGCACTTTTTCCAGCCGTTCCTGCGAGTTCAGACCCACGCGGGCGCCGATACCCACGAGGCGTTCGTCCGCATTGTCCTGCCGCAAAATCAATCGGTACTCACTGCGCGAGGTCATCATGCGGTATGGTTCCTTGGTGCCGCAGGTGACGAGATCA
Organism: bacterium; assembly: GCA_963601915.1. GTDB lineage: Bacteria > Bacillota > Clostridia > Oscillospirales > Butyricicoccaceae > Butyricicoccus_A. Next base: position 22,405 of record CAVCGL010000015.1, read on the forward strand.
TCGACCAACGTACCGATATATCCATCGGCGCGATCCAGAATCATCGGCGGCTCGCCCTTGAGCTTGAGTGCCGCGTTGATACCGGCAACCAGACCCTGCGCACCAGCTTCTTCATAGCCGGAGGAGCCGTTAAACTGACCGGCACCGTACAGACCGCGAATCTTCTTGGTCTCCAGCGTTGGCAGCAGCTCCAGCGGGTCAATGCAGTCGTACTCAATGGCGTAAGCCGGACGCATGACCTCTGCATGTTCCAAGCCCTTGATGGTGTGCAGCATATCCAGCTGGACATCTTCCGGCATAGAGGACGAAAAGCCCTGAATGTACATTTCTTCGGTATGGAGACCCATCGGCTCAATAAACAGCTGGTGGCGCGGCTTATCCGCAAAACGCACGACTTTATCCTCAATAGACGGGCAGTACCGCGGGCCGATGCCCTCTACCTTGCCGGAATACAGCGGAGAGCGGTTCAAATTGTCTCGAATGACCTCATGGGTGGTCGCGTTCGTGTACGTCAGGTGACATACCGCCCGGTTTTCCGGCACGTGCTCGGTCTCAAAGGAGAACGGAATACAGTCTTTCTCGCCCTCCTGCACTTCCAGTTCGCTGAAATCAATGCTGCGGCGATTGACGCGCGGCGGCGTGCCCGTCTTAAAGCGCATGAGATTGAGACCCATCTTGCGCAGAGAATCCGTCAAGCCAATGGCGGCGAACATGCCGTCCGGGCCGCCGTCATAGAACATATCACCGATGATAATTCTGCCCTGCAAATACGTGCCCGTCGCAATAATGACAGCCTTTGCTTCATAATGTGCGCCGGTGCGCGTCGTCACACCGGTAACAGCGCCCTGTTCCGTTGTAATATCCACGATTTCCGCCTGTTTGAGCATGAGGTTTTCCTGCTCTTCCAGCACGTGCTTCATATACTCTCGGTATTGTGCGCGGTCTGCCTGTGCGCGCAGAGAATGCACCGCAGGGCCTTTGCCGCGGTTGAGCAGGCGGTACTGAATACACGCCGCGTCCGCCGCGCGGCCCATTTCACCGCCCAGCGCATCAATTTCACGCACCAAGTGTCCCTTTGCCGTGCCGCCGATGGCCGGATTGCACGGCATATTGCCGACAGCATCCAAATTGATGGAAAAAACAACGGTCTTGAGACCCAATCGCGCACTGGCGAGTGCCGCCTCAATGCCCGCGTGACCGGCACCGATCACCGCAACATCCACGGTTCCAGCTAAAAATTGCACGAATATCATTCCTTTCTGTATACTTTATACTGTTTTATTCTTATCGTATTTATATTTTTCACAAGATATGAAGCATCTTGTTGTTTTCTCTCGTTATGACACGCAAAAGCGCATACTCTCAGATATTTTAGCATAGCATAGAATACAAAACGGGTCAAGGCGCAAGCGGTATCTTGCCTCAGTTTTCCCCCTTTAGTTATCCACAACTGTGGATAACTTTGTGGACAAGACTGGACAGATTCACCAAAAAACCGACACAATTTTTGCCGCTTTTAGCAAGTGACCCCGCCGCCGGGCGGTTCGTTCTGTTGATAACTCTGTGTAAAATGTGCAAAACTTATTAACGCCTCATACAAAGCAAGCGGTTTCTGTCGAAAAATACCGTGAAAAAACGCCATTCCGGACAGATTTCTCCATCCGGAATGGCAGCCATTCCACTTTATTTTCCCACGCAGAACTTTGAAAAGATGGTGGAAACAATGTCATCTCGGACGGTCTGTCCGGTAATTTCGCCGAGAGCCGCAATGGCGCCCTCCGCGTCCATGACGATTGCGTCCGGTGTCATGCCGAGCTGAGCGGCGACAAATGCCTCCTCACAGCGCTCTGCTGCCCGTACCAGAGCGGCAGCCTGCCGTGCATTGGTAATCGTGCTTCCGTCAAAGCTCATGCCGTCCATGCCAACCACCTTCGGGATCAGGTCGTACAGCTCCTGCAATCCCTCGCCGGTCTTCGCACTGACAGACACCACGTATTCAAAATGCCGGTTGATGTTCTGGACATCCAGCTCCGACGGCAAATCGCTCTTATTGAGCACAGCGATGGTTCGCTTGCCGTGTGTGCGCGCGATAACCATCAAATCATCATCGGAAATGTGGTCGCTGGAGTCAAACACAGCCAAAATCAAGGACGATGCCTGTGCCTGCTTCATCGCGCGGTCAATGCCCATCTTTTCCACCGGATCCTGTGTATCGCGCAGACCCGCGGTATCATATAACCGCAGAACTACCGCGCCAATGCGGATGGTCTCTTCGATGACATCGCGCGTCGTGCCCGGAATGCTCGTGACAATGGCGCGGTCTACGCCCGCCAGCGCATTGAGCAGGGAAGACTTTCCGGCATTCGGTCTGCCAAGAATGGCACACGGGATGCCCTCGCGCAGAATGCGTCCGCGCTCATAGGTCTCCGCCATGTCGTACAGCTCACTGGTTGCCCGATGCAGAATCTCGCACGCACTGTCAAACAGATGCGAGTCGATTTCTTCGTCCGGATAATCGACGACCGCCAAAAATTCCGCCACCAAATCAACGAGCTGCTGCCGGATCTCAAAGATATGGGTTCCGACAACACCATCCAGCTGTGCTGCGGCGTTCTCCGCCGCCTGTGTGGTCACAGCCGTCACCAAGTCATGTACTGCCTCTGCGCCGGACAAGTCCATCTTGCCGGCGAGAAATGCCCGCCGCGTAAATTCGCCCGGCTCCGCCTGCACGGCGCCCTTGGCAAACAGCGCGGACAGCGTTTCCGACAGCACAGCCGGAGAGCCATGGCACTGAATTTCCGCCATGTCCTCGCCGGTATACGAGTGCGGTGCGTGCATCACACAGCACAGACAGTGGTCAATGACCTTTCCGTCTCGGCTGTGCAGCGCACCATACGTCAGCAGACGGTTTGGGCGCTCAGACAGCGCGCCACCGCCCTGCGGGGTAAAAATTGTATCAACAATCGCAAGGGTTTGAGGTCCGGAGACGCGGATGATTCCAATCGGTCCGGCAGCAGGCCCTGTCGCGACTGCGGCAATGGTCTTGCTCATAACATCATCGACCTCATTTCTGTCCGCGATACTTACTCCGCGTCATTTCTGCGCGGGCGCGGTGTTCTCGAACGGTAACCGCCGCTGCGCTGCGGTCTTGCGCCGCGCTCCATGGCAACAACGACACGGCGGTTCGGCTCCGTGCCGGTGGAGTAAGTCGTGACTCCCTTATAATCCTGAAGCGTTGCATGAATGATGCGGCGCTCGTACGGGTTCATCGGTTCCAATGTCATGTTTTTGCGATACTTCAGCACCTTTCCCGCCATCTTGCGAGCCAGCCGCTGGAGAGACTCCTCGCGCTTTGCGCGGTAGCCTTCGGTATCAATCGCAATGCGAATGTGCTCTTCCTTGCCTCGGTTGATGGTGAGGGAAGTCAGATACTGGATGGCGTCCAGTGTATCGCCTCTGCGGCCGATCACAGCACCCATATCCTCGCCGCGAATGTCCAGAATAATCTGTCCATCCTCCTTGACGGACGGGAATGCTTCGCCCTGGATGCCCATGCGCTGCAGCAGACCGTCTACAAAGTCCTTTGCCTCGCTCTCCGGGGTAGATTCCTCATACGATACGCGGACACGTGCCGGAACGGCGCCGATGCCGAAGAATCCACTCTTGCCCTTTTCCAGAACCTCAACGCTGACGCTGTCACGATCCATCTGTAACTCATCGAGTGCCAGCTGAACAGCCTCATCAATCGTTGCGGCCTGTTTTTCAATATACTTCGTCATACGTGTATTTCCGTCCTTTTACTCGTCGTCAACCTGCTTGCCAGCTCGGCGGGCAGCTTCCTTTTCTGCCTTGATCTGTGCAGCACGGGCAGCAGTTTCCTTGTCTTTTTCCTTCTGGACTTCTGCCTGATATGCCTTGAGCTTCTTCTTGGAAACGTTTGCAGCCTTTGCACCGCGGTACTCGGTCTGCGCGCCGGTTTCCTGCTTCTCCTTTTCCTGCTCCTCCAGCTTGAGCTTATGAGCAGCCTCGCGGCGCTTGCGCGCCTTGGTCTCTTCGTCGTCCTCAGCCTTGTCGAACTTAAGGATGTACCAAGTCAGTACCAGTTCCTGTGCGATAGAGAACAGGTTGTTTACGGTCCAGTAAACACCCATGGATGCCGGCAAAGTAAACGCAATCCACACGGACATCAGCGGCATGATAATCAGCATGGTGTTCATGGTGGAGTTCATCTGCGCGCTCTGATTCTGCTGTGCATTCGGGTTCTGCATGTTCTGTGTCTTTCTCATGACGAGAGAGGACAGCAGAGCCGTGCCGCCGGACAGAATCGGGATCAGCCACAGGATGTCCAGATGTGAGAACTGCGGGATCGCAGACAGGTCGATGCCAAAAAAGTTAAAGTCAATGTTTACCAAGCCGTTGGTCGCAAAGTCAGCAACCTTGTCCCAGTTTTCATGAACCAGCTTTGCCAGCTGGATCTGACCGGAAACCGAGCTCTTGTCATACGTGGTGCCCAGTACCTTGGCAATCGCCTCAATGGTGTCGTTGGACAGACCCATCATGTACTTCATCGGCTGGCGCACCGCGTAATACAGAGCCATCATGATCGGCAGGGTGATAAAGGAGAGCAGGCAGGAGCCCATCGGGTTGACGCCCTCGCGCTCGTAGAGCTTCTGCATCTCCTCGTTCATCTTTTCTCTGTTACGCGCATAGCGCTTCTGGATGGCAGCGGACTCCGCCTGCACCAGATTCATCTTCTTCATGCCCTTCTTCTGCTTGTACATGAACGGCAGAAGAATCAGCTTGACAATCAGCGTAAACAGAATGAGAGCCAGGCCGTAGTTCTGAACCAGCGACCAGATCGCCATCAGAATCAGACCTAGCGGTCTTACAATAATAATTCCGAAAAAGTTTCCCATTTGATCCTCCAAATTGGGGTTTGTTGTCGTTTTCCGTCAAGGCACCGGATCATAGGGATTGTGGTGCGAAAACGGATGGCAGCGCAGAATTCGCTTGACTGCGAGCCAGCCGCCCTTCCGTGCGCCGTATTTTTCGATCGCTTCCAGCGCGTAGGCGGAGCAGGTCGGCGTATACCGGCAGCATGGTCTCATGTGCGGCGAGATAGCGGAACGGTAAAATCGAATGCACAGAATCATGATCTTTTTCATCATGATTTATTTTCCTTCTTTCGTCTGTATCAGTCCCAGCTGTTTCAGGCAGCGCAAGTAGGCACGCTCTACGCGCTGATACGGTGCATCCACCGCGCGAAAACGTGCCACCACGACGAGATCTGTGTTCGGCTGGAGCTCATCCAAGTGCAGTCTGTATGCTTCGCGAATCAGGCGCTTGACGCGGTTTCTCTGCACCGCGCAGCCCAGCTTTACGCCAACCGTAATGCCAAGCCGCCCTGCGCCGAATTTGTTGCGCATGGCATAAACGACCAAGCAGTCCGAGGACGCAGAACGGCCTCGGCCATACAGTCTGCGGAAATCACGGTTTTCCTTTAAGGTATTCTTCATCGCCCGACTTCCTTTGTTCCGTATTACGGAAAATCACGGAGGCTCTTCATACACGCACGGACACGGCCTCACGGCAATTTTCCTCTCCGGCTCGATGGATATAGTTCCGGAGCTGGCAGGTCTGGTTTGTCTCACGGCGCACAGCCTGTCCGAATTGTAATCGCGCCGCCTCCGCTATACACAGAGGATAATTTGTACTGATAACAGAAATGGACCGCTTTGCGGTCCATTTCTGTTCAGCGGTGAAGAGAAACCGGCCAATCGCCCGACGCTTCTCCCACTCATTCGTTGTCCTTCTTTCAAAAAAGAGAGCGTATCTTTCTCCCCCGAAACGCACATTTCGTGGAAAGACCGCATCGCGGAGCACGATCTCTTTTTTCCCGTGCGCTGTGCGCACAAAGGATTACAGGCTCAGACGCTTACGGCCGCGGGAGCGACGACGAGCGAGAACCTTTCTTCCGTTAGCAGTTGCCATTCTCTTGCGGAAGCCATGCACCTTGCTGCGGTGACGCTTCTTCGGCTGGAAAGTTCTTAACATACTTAGCTGCACCTCCATTCACACTCAAATTCATTGCGTGCGTGTACAAGATACATTATAAGCATGAATTTCTCATTTTGTCAATGCTTATTTGCACATTTTGCTCGTTTTTCGCGGAAAAAAATCATTTTTTTAAGAGTTTTCCTGTGGAATCTGTGGAAAACCCTGTGGACACAGTGCAAAATTGGTGGTATTATATAGTCTGTATTGGTATCCGTATCGCTCGGAGCCAGTCTCATTTTATGAACCGCCATCCCAAGGGAGAGGAATGATACCACATGAACACACCTGCTGACATTTGGAAGCTCGTGCTCGGCCTGCTCCAGGGCCGACTCCAAGCGGTGACGCTGGACGCATGGTTCGACGATTTGACCGCCGTCGAATTTAAGGATGACACCCTGCTTCTGCACACACCAGATAAATTCAAAAAAGAAATCATCGACGAACGATACCTGCAGACCATCAAAGACGCCCTGCGCGATCTGTTCTCCGCAGACATCAACGTCATCGTGACCACCGGCGACGCGCCGACCCCCATCGCTCACAACAACTACCCAGAGGATGAATACACGTTTGAGCAATTTATCGTCGGCTCTTCCAACAAATTCGCGCACGCCGCGGCGACAGCCGTCGCAAACAATCCGGCAAAAAACTACAATCCGCTATTTATCTATGGACAATCCGGCCTCGGCAAGACGCACCTGCTCTACGCCATCGCCAATGTCGTGCGCCGCGACCACCCATCCTTCCGCATCATCTATATTAAGGGCGAAGACTTCACCAATGAACTGGTCAATTCCATCGGCGCCGGTCAGGTACAGGAATTCCGCGATAAATATCGCCTCGCCGACCTTCTGCTCGTCGATGACATCCAATTTGTCGCAGGCAAAGACCGCACCCAGGAAGAATTTTTCCACACCTTTAATGCCCTGTACGAAGCAAACAAGCAAATTGTTTTGACGTCCGACCGACCGCCAAAAGAAATCCATACGCTGGAAGATCGACTCAAAACCCGCTTTGAATGGGGACTTTTGGCAGACATTCAACCGCCGGACTACGAGACACGCATGGCAATCATCCACGTCAAAGCGGATTCCCTGCGCGTACAGCTGCCGGAAAATGTCGTAGATTACATCGCAAAGACCATCACATCCAATGTGCGTCAACTCGAGGGAACCGTCAAAAAAATCAAAGCCCTGCACGATCTCATGGAACGCGCCATTGATATTGATCTGGCAAAAGAAGCCGTTGCGGATATTTTTAAAGAAAATCCCGGTCTCAACCCAACACCAGACATGATTCTGCGAGAAGTCTCCCGCTATTACTGCACGCCAGTCGAAAAACTCAAGGGCAGCGGCAGATCCAAAGATCTCGTTCTGCCGAGACAAGTCGCCATGTATCTTGTCCGCGATTTGACCGACTATTCCCTGCCGGAAATCGGAAAAATCTTTTCCCGCGACCACACGACCGTCCTGCACTCCATCAACAAAATCGAAAACTATCTCAAGGAAACCAGCGAGATGGACAACATCATCAAAACGCTGAAAACAAACATCCGCGGATAACAGCATATACATACAACGTGAATATTTATGCAAATATAGTGCCGCATCTTGACGGGAGAACTCCTGCATTTTTATCCACATATTCCTGTGGACTGTGGAAATCTTTCTGTGGATAACTTAAGTGCAAAAAAATTATCCACTTTTCCACCCAATTTATTCACACATAGTTGTGGACAGAAAAATCCCCATATTTCGGGCACAATCACAGTTTTCCACAGTTTCCTTCTCTCTACTACTATTACTAAATATACTATTCTTTCTTATATAAAATATATACCTGTTCTCACAAAATATATCAGACATCAGACAACAAATCATCCCAATCAACAAGACAATAATTCATTCATTGCTATTCACGAAGGAGGAACACCATGCAATTCTCATGTGAAAAATCAACACTTCAAGAAGCGATCACAACAGCATCCCGCGCTGTCAGCAACAAGAGCTCCATTGCCCTGCTCGAAGGTCTGCTCATCACCGCCGACGCAACTGGAGGTCTGACGTTATGCGGCTACAATATGTCCATGGGCGTGCGCGTGACCATACAGGCAACTGTCTCTGAACCAGGCTCCGCCGTTCTTAACGCCCGTCTGTTCGGTGACATGATTCGCAAACTGCCGGACGATACCATTTACGTGGAAACCAACGCAGAAATGCTGACAACCATCCGCTGCGGCCGCGCCATGTTCAATCTCGTTGCCTCTGACGCCACAGAATTCCCGCAGCTGCCAGAAGTAGAAAACAGTGAAAATCCGATCATTTTACCGCAATCTATGCTAAAATCTATGATTTCTCAAACTATTTTCGCTGTTTCCGACAACGAAACCAAACCGATTCTGACCGGCTGTCTGTTTGAATTATCCAACGACCAGCTGCGCATGGTAGCGGTGGACGGTTATCGTCTGAGCGTACGCCGCGAAACGCTGGAAACACCGGCAGCTTCCAACGCCCGCTTTGTCGTGCCGGCATTTGCCCTGCGTGAGATCGAGCGAATTCTCGGAGAATCTTCCGACACCGTGGAAATTTATCCGGATTCCCGCCATATTTTATTCCACATCGGTGACACCGTGCTCATCACACGACTGCTGGAAGGAGAGTTCCTCAATTATCAGGCTGCCATTCCGGCCAGTGCCAATGCCGTGATTACTGTGGATGTCAGACAGCTGATCTCCTCCATTGAGCGCGTGTCGCTGATTGTGTCTGAAAAGCTCAAGACGCCGGTTCGCATGGAATTTGACGGTTCGCTGCTCAAGCTGAGCTGCATCACAACCATCGGCAAATCCTATGACGAATTTGAATTTGACGGAGAAGTGCCGCATCTGGAAATCGGCTTCAACAATCGCTACCTGCTCGACGCGCTGCGCGCTTGCCCGTCGGAAAAGGTACGCATTTCGCTGCAGGGCAGCCTGAATCCGATTGTCTTTACACCGGAAGAGGGAAATGCCTTTACGTATCTGGTTCTGCCGGTACGTCTGAAAGCGGAATAACGAGGAGATAGTACGATGGAAACCATTGAAATTACAACAGAATTTATCAAAGCGGACGCTTTTTTGAAATTTGCCGGTGTGTGCGCTACCGGCGGACAGGCAAAATGGATGATCGAAGAGGGACAGGTTTCAGTAAACGGCGAGACCTGCACCCAGCGCGGCAAGAAGCTGCACAAGGGCGATACCATTGCCTTGGCTGACGGACAGCAGTTCCGCATTGTATGAACATTCAAACGCTAACGCTGCGCGATTTTCGCAATTATGAAACCGCACAGCTGGCACTGGCGCCGGGCGTCAATGTGTTTTGCGGTGAAAATGCGCAGGGAAAGACCAATATTTTGGAAGCAGTCGGACTTCTGTCCACCACGCGGCTGTTCCGTTCGGGACAGAAGCGGGACGCGGTGCGCTTCGGCGCACCGCAGGCGGAGGTCTGTGCGGCTTTTTTTGCAGAAAAGCGCGATATGACCGTGCGAGCCGTGGTTCCGAACGCCGGAAGAGCGCAGTTTTTTGTCAACGACATCAAACAAAAACGGCTGTCTGATGTCAACGGTGTGCTGCGCACGGTGTTGTTCTGCCCAGAGGATCTGATGCTGATTCGAGAGGGCGCAGTGGCGCGGCGGCGCTTCATGGACACCGCCTTGTGCCAGCTGCGGCCGAATTATGCGCGGTATTTGTCGGAGTATGGCAGGTTGCACGAAAATAAGCTGCGCATTTTGAAGGACGCAGAGGAAAAGCCATCACTGCTTGATGCGCTGGATGATTTCTCCTTCAGAATGTCCGCGATAGGCGGACAGCTCGTCCGGTACCGCGCGTATTATCTGCGGGCGCTGATGGAGAAAGCGCAGGGCATTCACGCCTCGCTGTCCGGCAAAAATGAGCAGCTGTCGTACTGCTATCATACCGTGTCCGCTGTGACGGACCCGTTTGCCTCCGCGAAAGAAATCGGGATGCAGATATGGGAGCATATGTGCGCCCACCGCAGTGCGGAGATTGCCTCGCACTCGTGCCTGTCTGGCCCGCACAAAGATGATTTGGAATTGCTCATCGGCGGCCGCTCGGCAAAGAGCTTTGGCTCGCAGGGACAGGTGCGCACCTGCGCACTGTCGCTCAAGCTCGCTGAGCGCGATATGTTTTATGAGAGCACGAAGGAATACCCGGTTTTGCTGCTCGATGATGTTTTGAGTGAATTGGATGCCAAACGGCAGGATTTTGTGCTCAACCGCATTGAAAATGGACAGGTTCTCATTACCTGCTGCGAGCCGGAGAAGCTCGCACAGGTACAGGACGGACGGATGTTTTTAGTCTCCGGCGGCACGGTACAGCGCGTATAACACAAACAGCGGATTTGTCCGGCGGGCGAATGCGCTGTTTTTTTCTAAAATTTTGCGAAAAAATACCCAGAATGCAACATGTGGAAAACCGTGTGGAAAACCTCCTGCTTTTTAGACAAAAAAGTAGGGAAATCTTTGAGAAATGGAAATATTTTTTGAGAAAACACGTGCAAAACTTCACAAAAAGTGGTATAATAAAAACAAGATTGGGATGGAAATTTTGCTTGGAGCAGGAGGTGTCTGCATGTATCTGCATTTGGGACAGGATGTGGTCGTTCCGACTCGTTCCATTCTCGGTATCTACGACATGGACACCGCGACATGGTCCAAGCACACCCGCGCACTCATCGCCTCCATGGAAAAGGCGGGACGGGTACAGGCGATCTTTGATGATCTGCCCAAGTCCTGCATTCTTTGCGAGGAGGGCGGCGTGCGCACCCTGTACATCTCCCAGCTGTCCACTGCGACGCTTCTGCGCAGAAGCGAGCAGGTTTTGACGGAATTCTCCGTCTGATTGGATTGGTTCATTTTCCGAATAAGAGATCCCGTGCCAAACGGGATTGTTTTATTCCATGCTGATTTTTTATGATTGGAGACAGCAGCCGAAGCCGGCGGCCGGTGCTGTTTTTTCCCTCTCTTTAGGAAGGTTCGCCGGAGAAATGGAATGTATGATATGAGTATGAGCGAAGAGATCCTGGATCTGACCGTCAAGGAAACCTATGATGAGAGCCAGATTCAGGTGCTGGAAGGACTGGAAGCGGTCCGCAAGCGCCCGGGCATGTACATTGGCTCGACTTCTGCGCGCGGCCTGCATCATCTGGTATACGAAATCGTGGATAACTCCATCGACGAAGCACTGGCGGGCTACTGCACCCATATTGAGGTCACCTTGGAGCCGGACAGCGTCGTCACCGTGCGCGATAACGGCCGAGGCATTCCGGTCGGCATTCACCCGCAGATGGGGATTCCGACGCTGGAAGTGGTACTCACCGTCCTGCACGCAGGCGGTAAGTTCGGCGGCGACGGCTACAAGGTATCCGGCGGCCTGCACGGCGTTGGTTCTTCCGTCGTCAATGCCCTGTCCGAGTGGCTGGAAGCAACGGTATACGACGGAGAAAACAAATATACGATGAAGTTTGCCCGCGGCAAGACCGTCTCTACCCTGCGTTCGGTTCCGTGCCAGCATGAGACCGGCACGACCATTCGGTTTAAGGCGGACGGACAGATCTTTGAGACCTTGCAGTACGACTATGAGATCCTTGCCAACCGTTTGCAGGAGCAGGCGTTCCTCAATGGCGGCGTAAAAATCACGTTGCGCGACGAGCGCGATCCGGACGATGAGCCGCGCGAAGATGTCATGCACTACGAGGGCGGCATCAAGCAGTTTGTCGCGTACTTAAACCGCAATAAAACCGCGCTGCATCCGGACGTCATTTACGTGGAGGGCAGCCGCGACAATTCCATGGCAGAGGTTGCGCTCCAGTATACCGATGGATACAGCGAAAACCTGCTGTCCTTTGCCAACAACATCAACACCACGGAAGGCGGTACCCATGAGACCGGCTTCAAATCGGCGCTGACCAAGGTCATTAACGACTATGCGCGGAAATTCGGCTTCCTCAAGGACAGCGACAAGAATTTCTCCGGTGAGGATGTCCGCGAGGGCTTGACCGCTGTGATCTCCGTCAAGCTGCCGGAAGCGCAGTTTGAGGGACAGACCAAGACCAAGCTGGGCAATTCCGATATGCGCAATCTGGTAGACTCCATGCTCAGCGAAAAGCTGACCATCTTCTTTGAGGAAAATCCGTCTGTCGGCAAGGCGATTATTGAGAAGGCACAGACCGCTTCGCGCGCAAGAGAGGCAGCGCGCAAGGCGCGCGAAATGACCCGGCGCAAGAGCGCGCTGGAATCCGGTTCTCTGCCGGGCAAGCTGGCAGACTGCCAGGAACGCGATCCGGAGCTGACCGAGATTTACATCGTCGAGGGCGATTCCGCAGGCGGCTCCGCAAAGGAGGGCCGCGACCGCCGGTATCAGGCGATTCTGCCGCTGTGGGGCAAGATGCTCAACGTAGAAAAGGCGCGTCTGGACAAGGTTTACGGCAATGACAAGCTGACCCCGATGATTACCGCGTTTGGCGCGGGCTTTGGTGAGGATTTTGACCCGGCAAAGCTGCGCTACGGCAAGATTATTCTGATGGCGGATGCCGATGTCGACGGCAGCCATATTCGCACGCTGCTGCTGACCTTCTTCTTCCGCTATATGCGTCCGCTCATTGAGCAGGGACATGTATATATCGCGCAGCCGCCGCTGTTTAAGAACACCAAGGGCAAGACCGTGCGCTATACCTACACCGAACAGGAACAGGTCAGCGTGCTGGCTGAAATGGGTGATGGCGTGGACATCCAGCGCTATAAGGGCCTTGGCGAGATGGACCCGGAACAGCTGTGGGAGACAACCATGAATCCGGAAAACAGAACGCTGCTGCAGGTGACGTTGGAAGACGCTTCGATGGCGGACGAGATCTTTACCCTGCTCATGGGCGAAAAGGTAGAGCCGCGCCGCGAATTCATCCAGAAAAACGCCAAGTATGTCAGCAATCTGGACATTTAAGCCGGAGGTACGAATGGACGAATTAAAACAAGCACGGATCAAGGCTGCGGCACAACAGCTGATGGACGGACATGATGCGCTGGTGGATCTGCTGCCGGCCAAGAAGACGAAAAAGACCTCCGAAGAAGCTGCCATCCTGGAGGATGCGCTGGATTCGCTGGAAGAGGCCATTTCTTGTCTCTCTGAATTGTTGGATGAGGAGGCATAAGCAAGTTGGCAAAGGATACTGAAAAGAATAAAATCCATTTTGAAAACCAGAAGATCATTCCGGTCGATCTGGAACGAGAGATGAAAAAATCGTACATCGACTACGCGATGTCGGTTATCGTGGGCCGTGCGCTGCCGGATGCACGCGACGGTCTCAAACCGGTACATCGTCGTATTCTGTACGCGATGTATGAGGATCACCTGACCGCAGACCGCGCATACCGCAAGGCGGCAACGACCGTTGGTAATGTGCTCGGCCGCTATCATCCGCACGGTGATGCCTCGGTATATGACGCGATGGTTCGTATGGCACAGTGGTTCTCGCTGCGCTACCCGATGATTGACGGTCACGGCAACTTCGGTTCCATCGACGGCGACCCTCCGGCAGCTTACCGTTACACGGAAGCGCGCATGAGCAAGCTGGCGGCGCATATGATGACGGATATTGACAAGGATACCGTCGATTTCATGCCGAACTTCGATGACAACCGCAAGGAACCGGTTGTTTTGCCGTCGCGTTTCCCGAGTATGCTCGTCAATGGCTCGACGGGTATTGCTGTTGGCATGGCAACCAATATGCCGCCGCACAACCTGACCGAAGTGATTAACGGCATCTGCCATGTCATTGACAATCCGGAAGCCGGACTGGAGGAAATCTGCCAGTATATCAAGGGACCGGATTTCCCGACCGGCGGCGTGATTATGGGCCGCAGCGGCATTCGTGCTGCGTATGCGACCGGCCGCGGCAAGCTCAAGGTTCGTGCGCGCACGCATTTTGAGGAGATGCCGAACAACCGCACCCGCATTGTCGCAACCGAGATTCCGTATGGCGTCAACAAGGCGCGTCTGGTAGAGAGCATTGCCGATCTGGTCAAGGATAAGCGTGTAGAAGGTATTTCCGATCTGCGCGATGAATCCGACCGCGAGGGCATCCGCGTGGTCATTGAGCTCAAGCGCGATGCCAATCCGCAGGTTGTGCTCAATCAGCTGTTCCACTATACGCAGCTGCAGGACACCTTCTCGATTAACAATCTGGCGCTGGTTAACAATCAGCCGCGCACGCTCAATCTGCGGGAACTGATTGACCAGTACATTGAGTTCCAGAGAGAAATCATTGAACGCCGCAGCCGCTATGAGCTGAATCGCGCAGAAAAGCGTGCACATATCTTAGAGGGCTTGAAGGTTGCAACCGAGAATATTGACCGCATCATTGCTATCATTCGCGCATCCGCCAACGAGACGGAGGCCAAGCAAAAGCTGATTGAAGAGACCTTCATCGTCAATCAGATCGCACTGCTCGGCATCGTGGACGGCAAGGAAGCGTATCCGTTCCATCTGGACGAGGAACAGGCACAGGCTATTGTCAGCATGCGTCTGGGTCGTCTGTCCGGTCTGGAGCGGCAGAAGCTGGCGGATGAATACGATGAGATCGAAGGCCGCATTCATGAGCTGCTGGAAGTGCTGAACAGCCGCGAAAAGCAGTTGGAAGTCGTTCGCACAGAGCTGATTGCCATTCGAGATAAATTCGGCGATGAGCGCCGTACCGGCATTGAAATTGTCGATGATGATATTGATATTGAGGATTTGATCCCGCAGGAGGACTGCACATATACGCTGACGCACAGAGGCTATATCAAGCGTCTGCCGACTTCGTCGTATCGCGCCCAGCGCCGCGGCGGCCGCGGTGTCAATGCGATGGCAACGCGCGAAGAAGACTATGCAGAGGTGCTGTTCGCTGCGTCCTCGCATGATAATATTCTGTTCTTTAGCAGCTTTGGCAAGGTATATCTGCTCAAGGGCTATCAGATTCCGGAGACCAGCCGCACGGCAAAGGGAACCAATCTCGTGAATCTCTTGACGCTGGAGCAGGGCGAGACGGTTTCTGCCATGTTCAGTGTGCCGGAAGAGCAGTACGATGAAAATCATTACCTGTTCTTTACGACGGAGCGCGGCATTGTCAAGCGCGTTTGTCTGGCAGATATGACACATATTCGCAAGACCGGTCTGCGTGCGCTGTCGCTCAACGAGGGAGATCGCCTGATTGATGTCCGTCTGACCGATGACACACAGGATATGCTGCTGATTACGGCAAAGGGCAGAGGCATTCGCTTCCATGAGAGCGAAGTACGCGCGATGGGCCGCTCGGCTGTCGGTGTCAAGGGCATTGAGCTGGAAGAGGATGACCGCGTGATTGGCGGCGTGCGTGCGCGTCCAGAGGGCGAAGTGCTGACCATTACAGAAAATGGCTTTGGCAAGCGCACACCGGTAGAGGATTATTCCATTCATCACCGCGGCGGTAAGGGCATCTTGGCTCATGCGCTGAGTGAAGCCACCGGCCATATCGCGGGCTGTGCCGTTGTCGATGATGACAATGATGTGCTGATTATCACGGATGACGGCGTCATGATTCGTACCGATGTCGGAGATATTCGTCTGTGCGGCAGAAATTCCAAGGGCGTCATTGTCATGCGCACCGGTGAAAATGTCCATGTCAATGCGATTACCCGCGTAGACAAGGAGCCGGAGGAAGACGAGACCGAAACACAGGAAATGCCGGAGGAGACCGCTGAGGAAACCCATGGCGAACAATAAACACGTAACGATTTATACCGATGGCGCCTGCTCCGGCAATCCGGGGCCAGGCGGCTTCGGTATTATCCTGCAATACGGAGAACATCGAAAAGAAATCAGCAAGGGATTTCCCAATACGACCAATAATCGCATGGAGCTTCTCGGTGTCATTACAGCACTGGAAGCGCTCAAAACGCCGTGTACGGTCGATTTGTATTCCGACAGCAAATATGTCATTGATGCCATCCAAAAGGGCTGGGCAGTCAAGTGGCGATCGAAAAATTGGATGCGCACACCCAAAGAACCGGCGAAAAATCCGGATTTGTGGGAACGGCTGCTGAATCTGCTGGATATACACGACGTGACCTTTCATTGGGTCAAGGGACACGCACAAAACGAGAATAATAACCGCTGTGATGAGCTGGCTGTGGCAGAGTGGAAGAAGATAAAAGATAACTTATAATATAATTTGAATATAATTATACGATAAGTTATTTATTTTAAACGCACAGCAGGTTCCGATCAGGTGAATCTCAGCGTGTAGATAATCAGAGTCTCGCACTGGCTTCTTGGCTCTCCCTTTGGGAGAGCTGGCATTTGCGAAGCAAATGACTGAGAGGGCGGAATTGATTCAGTTCGTATCAGGCAAATTTCAAACAAGGAGTTTCAACATGGCATTGTTTGTTTCCGAGAAAAATGAAATCATTGCGGCGATCAATGCCGATACGCCGCGAGAGCAGATTCCCTATATCGACGAGCCAGATGGCCGCGCGTATTACGAAGAACTGCTTGCCATGCGCGATGCATACGGCATGGCGGCGTTTAATCTACTGGAAGATGAGCCAGACCCGGAATCCGACCGTGGTTGGGAGCATGAAGCGTTAAACATGATACATATGGGATAATTATTTACATATTATACAAATTGCAATCTAAAAGGAGCTGCCTATGCGCCGGACAGACAAATTGTGGGGCGGATTTTCGCTGATACAAGATGACCGCTTTTTTAAATTGGGACAGGACACCATGCTTCTGTCCGATTTTGCCTGTCCGCCTGCGCGGGGAAAGGTCATGGATTTGGGCTGCGGCAATGGCGCACTCAGTGTGCTGCTGTGCGCGCGACATCCCCATATCACGGTCACAGGATTGGAAATTCAGCCGGAAGTTGCCGCCTTGGCACAGGAAAATATCCAGCACAATCGGCTGGAACAGCGCATGCAGGTGCGATGCGGCGATATGAAGCAGTGCAAGACCATGTTTCCTACCGGCAGTTTTGATTATGTGGTATGTAATCCGCCGTATTTTGCGCAAAACAGCGGGTTTTCTGCCAAAAATATCAATAAAAGTACCGCGCGGCAGGACAGCAGCGGTACGGCGGCAGATGCCGTGCAGGCGGCAGCCTATCTCGTCAAATTTGGCGGCCGCGTTGCGTTTGTCTATCGGCCGGAGCGGGTTTGTGAATTGATTTCTCAGATGAAAGCACGGCAATTGGAACCAAAGCGCATGCGGTTTGTGCATCAGCAGGCAACGGCTGTGCCGTCCGCAGTGCTGATTGAAGCACGGCGCGGCAGTGCACCGGGCGTGCAGGTTTTGCCGCCGCTGCTCGTCTGCGGGGAAAACGGCGAACACACGAAGGAATACCGAACGATCTATCACAGGGAGGAATTTTAATGGCAGGAACGCTTTATTTGGTGGCAACACCGATTGGAAACCTGGAGGATCTCACGTATCGTGCGGTTCGGATTCTCGGTGAAGTAGATTTTGTCGCGGCGGAAGATACCCGCGTCAGCGGCAAGCTGCTGCATTATTTGGAAATCAGCAAGCCACTGGTCAGCTATCATGAGCACAATAAAAAACAGCGCGGACCGGAGCTGGTTGCGCGCCTGTTGGCAGGAGAAACTTGTGCACTGGTCACAGATGCCGGTATGCCGGCGATCAGCGATCCGGGAGAAGATTTGGCAAATTTGTGCCACGAGGCAGGCATTACTGTGATTCCGGTGCCGGGTGCCTGTGCCGCTGTCAGTGCCTTGGCACAGAGCGGTCTGCCGTCCGGAAAATGGTGCTTTGAGGGCTTTTTGCCGACAAACAGCAAGCAGAGAAAAGAACGGCTTGCTGTGCTCAAGCAGGAAACACGGACTTGTATTGTCTATGAGGCGCCGCACCGGCTGCGTGCGACGATGCAGGAGCTGGCACAGCAGCTGGGAGAGCGTCGCGTGAGCATTTCGCGAGAGATTACCAAGCTGCATGAGGAATGCCTGCGTATGACCCTGCCGGAGGCGGCGGCATATTATCAGGAGACTGAACCGCGCGGTGAGTTTGTTCTCGTCATTGAGGGCGCAGCAGATCACCCGGAACAGCGAGCAGCAGATCAGATGGAACAGGCCATCGCACTGACCGAAGAATTGACAGCTGCCGGTCTGACCCTGCGCGATGCCGTCAAGCAGGCGGCAAAACAGACCGGTGCACGCAAAAACCAGCTGTACCAGACCATGCTGGCGCGGCAGGAGGAATAAATTCGCATTAGTTTCCGGTTTTTCACCAAAAGCCTTCCTCTTTGAGGAAGGTGGCGCGGCGTAAGTCGTGACGGAAGGAGCAGCGCGCAAACAAGTCTGTATCAGAGTTACCCTGATTCGTCAGATGTGCAGCTCACACCAGCTTCTTGGCTCTCCCTCTGGGAGAGCTGGCATTTGCGAAGCAAATGACTGAGAGGGCAATCCCGAAAGTTCGTATCAGAGTTTCCCTGATTCGTCAGGGCTGACTGGTTACTCCCTCAGTCTTGCCGCGAGGCGGCAATCCAGCTCCCTCAAAGAGGGAGCCAAAAGCCCTCTCTGTCGCTGCGCGACATCTCTCCCAGAGGGAGAGACGAGTTTGGCTTGTGCATAACAGCAAAAAATCACCAGTTTTCGCACTGGTGATTTTTTATTTGTATAACTATGCTAAAAATATACTTTTAGTATTTAAAACAAAACGAAAAAATAGAAAAACCGGATGTTGGGGGCATCCGGCTTTTCCTGTACAAAACTTAAAGGGGGGTAAAAAAGAGAGATAAAAGAAAAATCTTTTATATAGTCATTCTTGACTACATGCTTAGTATACTGTAGTTGTGTGTACATTGTGTGAATAAAATGAGAAAAAATCGCTAGAACAAAAAAATTTTTCAGCGCGCTGGGGAAATTCCGGCCTTTGCCGCCTGCTCGCGCAGCCGTTTGTTCTCTTCATGCGCGGCATCCGCCTTCGGCGTAACGATATAGGTCGCGGTAGCCGTGCACACGAGCTTGTCCGGCGTGTCCTCCATCCAGCCACGTGCGCTGGCGTGAAAGATTTTGTGTCCGCGGAACGTGACTTCCGATTCCACGACGAGATTGCCGCCGATGCGGCCGGGACGAATATAATTGACCGTCATCGTAGAGGTCGGGCACAGATGAAAATCGGCATTATAATAGACGAGCAGACCCATACTCATATCCATCATCGCACTGGTTACGCCGCCGTGCAGCCAGCCCATCGGATTGCGCATTTCCGGCTTGAGACGGTATCGCACCGTGCATTTCATGCCATCTTCGCTGCAGGAGATAAATTCCGGCGGAATCCGATTGTTGACAGAGCCTTGTTCTGCGTTTGTTCTGCGATTGATTGCGACGCGAAGCCGCTGCTCATGATACTGAGAATGATCCATGAAACCCTAGTCCTTTTTTCTTTTTTTTCAGTGTATCATGTTACGGGAACTTCTGTCAAATGAACACGGATTTTTCTTTGCGATTGATATTGTATTCTAAATCCGGAAATAGTAAAATAAAACTGTTAATCTGCAAAGCAGAGAAAAAATTATGGGAAAATTTCCGATTATTTTACTGGGGTATTGAAATAAACACCAATTTCGTGTATATTAGTTATCGCAGACAGGTATTGCCTGCGTGAGAATAAAAAACCTATATCTTTAGGAGGATATGAAATATGGAACGTGTTGTTTATTCGGATAACGCGGCTACCACACCAATTTCCAAGAACGTATATAACGCGATGCTGCCGTATCTGACCACTGGCTATGGCAACCCGTCCAGCCTGTACAAGCTGGGTCGTGATGAGAAAAAGGCGATGGATGAAGCACGCGGCCATCTGGCAAAGTTCTTCAACTGTGACCCGAACGAGATTTACTTTACTTCCGGCGGTTCTGAGGCGGATAACCTGGCAATTAAGGGTTTGTTCTTCTCTGGCAAGCTGCCGAAGAATAAGCGTCATATTATCACCAGCACCATCGAGCACCATGCTGTTCTGTACACCTGCGAGTTTATGCAGAAGATCGGCTATGATGTGACTTTCGTCGGCGTAGATGAGCAGGGTCATATCAAGCTGGATGAGCTGGAAAATGCCATCACAGAGGACACCGCACTGGTATCCATCATGGCAGCCAACAACGAGATCGGTACCATTCAGGATCTCAAGGCAATTTCTGATATTTGCCACAAGCACGGCGTTCTGTTCCACACCGATGCCGTACAGGCTGTCGGCCATATGCGCATCGATGTCAAGGAGATGGGCATTGACATGCTGTCTCTGTCCGGCCATAAGCTGCATGCACCGAAGGGAACCGGCGCGCTGTACTGCCGCAAGGGCATCAAGCTGGAGCCGCTGATTCACGGCGGCGGACAGGAGCGCGGCCTGCGCAGCGGTACCGAAAATGTTGCCGGTATCGTTGGTCTGGGCGAAGCGGTTCGCTATGCAGATGAAAATCTGGAAAAGAACATGGCTTATGTCAAGGGTCTGCGCGACCGTCTGACCGAAGGCGTACTCAAGATTCCGTACACCCATCTGACCGGCGATCCGGTCAATCGTCTGCCGGGCACCGCAAGCTTTGTCATTGAGTGCATTGAGGGCGAGTCTCTGGTACTGCGTCTGGATCTGGCAGGCATTGCTTGCTCGACCGGTTCCGCTTGCTCGACCGGCTCTCTCGACCCGTCTCATGTTCTGATGGCAATCGGTCTGCCGCACGAGATCGCGCACGGTTCTCTGCGCGTCACGCTGAGCGAGCAGAACACTGAGGAAGACGTAGATTACTTGATTGAGAAGATCACCTATGTTGTCAAGACCCTGCGTGACATGTCTCCGGTATGGGACGAGATGATTAACGGTCAGCCGATGCTGAAGATGTTTGACAACAAGTAAGAATTATATTTTAGGAATTGTATTGCAATAAAAGGAGTTTATCACTATGGATTACAGCGAAAAGGTAATGGATCATTTTGCCAATCCGCGCAATGTCGGCGTGATTGAGGATGCCAATGCTGTCGGCGAAGTAGGCAATGCCAAGTGCGGCGACATCATGAAGATGTATATGAAGATCAACGATGAGGGCGTCATCGAGGACATCAAGTTCAAGACCTTCGGCTGCGGCGCAGCCGTTGCAACCAGCTCGATGGCAACCGAGATGGTCAAGGGCAAGACCATTGAAGAGGCGCTCAAGCTGACCAACAAGGCAGTGGCAGAGGCTCTGGACGGTCTGCCGCCGGTAAAGATGCACTGCTCTGTTCTGGCTGAAGAGGCCATTCAGGCAGCTCTGACCGACTACTACACCCGCAAGGGCCTGAATCCGGACGACTATATCCCGAAGAAGAAGTAAGAAAATAATCTAACATTTCATCGAAATAAGCCGCATACGTCTGTATGCGGCCTTTTCGGCATGTATAAGGAGAAATTTTCCTATGGAGCGTATCACACAGCTGATTGCTGACTTAACAGAATATGACAGCATTGCGGAGGAACTGAAAGCGGGCAAATCACCGATTGAGGTGACAGGACTCGCACCGATTCACAAGGCAAATCTGACGGCAGCTCTGGCGGGACAGCTGCACAAACAGGCGGTTGTCATCTGCGCGGATGATCTGGCGTGCAGCCGTATGGCGCGTGACTTGGAAGCTTTTTCGGAGCGTCCGGTAGAGATTCTTCCGGCGCGTGAATTTGTGTTTCACAATATTGAATCGTCCTCCCGCGAGTATGAGCACAAGCGCATTTCCGCCCTGCGCGATTTGCAGCTCGGGAAAAAGACCATCGTTACAACGATTCCTGCGCTGCTCATGGCGACCATGCCGCCGGAAAAAATGCAGGAAGCCATGTTTTCCATTGATTTCAACGGAGAATATGACATTGATGAGCTGATGCAAAAACTGCTGTTGGCGGGGTATCGGCGGTGTATGCAGGTAGAAGGCGAGGGTCAGTTCTCTGTCCGCGGCGGTATTCTGGATATTTTTGTGCCGGGAGAAGATTATCCGGTGCGCATTGAATTTTTTGATACCGAAGTGGACACCATGTCGTATTTCGATATTGGCTCTCAGCGGCGCACGCGCTCGCTGGAAAAGCTGCTGTGCGTGCCCAATATGGAGGTTCTGCCGACGCTTGCGCCGGACGGCATCAAGGGCTTGGTGAATAAGCTGACCGGTATTGTGCTCTCGCGCACCAATAAGCATCCGGATCTGGATCGCAATTTGCGCCGCGATATAGAACGGCTCAACAATGACGGCATTTTTCCGGCAGCAGATAAGTACCTGCCGCTCATTTATCCTAAATTGACGTCTGCGGTCGAGTACATTCCGGAAGAAGCACTGGTCTGTTTTGATGATTTCCGCGCCGTGCGAGAGGCGGCCCGCGTGTTCACGTTGCGCATGAAAGAGGATGTCGAGGCGCTGCTGGAGCGCGGACAGATTTTTGGAAAGAACGCGATATATCAGCACAGTCTGGAAGAGGCGATGCAGCGTCTGGAAGCAAACAGTGTGCTGTATTTGGAGACGTTCTTAAGCTCTATGCCGGAATGTCCGCCGAAACAGGTCACAGAAATCACGGCAAAGCAGCTGTCACCGTATTCCGGCAACACAGAAGCCGCGGCTTCGGATATTCGCGCTTATCAGGATATGCATTACCGTGTGATTGTCCTGTGTTCCGGCGATATGCGCCGCACGACCATGAAGGACATTTTACAGGAGCACGGCATTGATGCACGCGTGACAGATCGGCTGCCGCGTCCGGGCGGTGTCAGCATTTTAGAGGGCAGCTTGTCTGCCGGTATGGAATATCCTTCCCTCAAGACCGCGGTTTTGACCGAAGGACAGATGCTTGCTGCCCGAAAAAAGAAGAAGGAACGGCGAAAGAAATCCAATCGAGACCATGTGCGCAGTTATACGGATCTGACGCCGGGCGATTTGGTCGTTCATGAGCACCATGGCATCGGCCGATTCGTCGGCATGGAGCGCATGCGGGTAGAGGGCACCTATCAGGACTTTGTCAAGATTGCGTTTGCCGGTACGGATTTTCTATATGTTCCGGCGACAAGTCTGGATTTGATTTCCAAATATATCGGTGCCGGTTCGGATGCCGCAGAGAGCGGCCGCGTGCGACTCAACAAACTGGGCGGCGCAGAATGGCAGAAGACGCGCAGCAAAGCAAAGGCCGCAGTCAAAGAGCTGGCGGTCAATTTGATTGCACTGTATGCAGAGCGTGAACGCAAGCGCGGCTATGCCTTCCAGAAGGATGACAGCTGGCAGCATGAGTTTGAAGCGGCATTTGAACACGAGGAAACCGAGGATCAGCTGCGCTGTGTGCAGGAAATCAAACAGGATATGGAATCCGAGCGTCCGATGGATCGTCTGCTGTGCGGTGATGTCGGCTTCGGTAAAACCGAAGTGGCACTGCGTGCCGTCATGAAATGTGTGTTGGGCGGCAAACAGGCAGCGATTCTCGTGCCGACGACGGTATTGGCACGGCAGCATTATTTGACCTGTATTTCTCGGTTTTCCGGCTGGCCGGTCAAAATTGAGATGCTCAGCCGCTTCAAAACAGCCAAAGAACAGAAAATTATTCTGGAAAAGGTCAAGACCGGACAGGTTGATCTGCTGATTGGCACGCATAAGCTGTTTAACAAGAGCATGAAATTCAAAGATTTGGGCTTGCTGATTATTGACGAGGAGCAGCGATTTGGTGTGTCTCATAAGGAAAAGCTCAAAGAAATGGCGCGGCAGGTGGATGTGCTCACGCTGTCCGCAACGCCGATTCCGCGCACGCTGAACATGGCGTTATCTGGTATTCGGGATATGTCCGTACTCGAAGAGCCGCCGCAGGATCGACATCCGGTACAGACCTATGTGATGGAATATGATGCCGGTGTCATTGCCGAGGCCATGCGGCGGGAGTTTTACCGTGGCGGACAGACCTATTATCTGCACAACGAGGTCAGCACGATTGATACCTGCGCGGCAAAGCTGAAAAAGATGCTGCCGGATGCGGAAATTGCCGTGGCACACGGCAAGATGAGCCAGCGGGAGCTGTCGCGGATTATGACGCGCATGAGCGATGGCGATATTGATGTGCTCGTGTGTACGACAATTATTGAAACCGGTATTGATATTGCCAATGCCAACACCCTGATTATTGAAGATGCCGATCATATGGGCTTGTCTCAGCTGCATCAGCTGCGCGGCCGCGTTGGACGCTCGGCGCGACATGCGTTTGCGTATTTTACGTTCCAGCGCGGCAAGACATTGTCGGATATTTCGCAGAAGCGGCTGAATGCCGTGCGGGAATTTGCGGAATTTGGCTCCGGCTTCAAGATTGCGATGCGAGATTTGGAGATTCGCGGCGCGGGCAATGTGCTCGGCGCTGAGCAGTCGGGTCATTTGATGAATGTCGGCTATGATTTGTATTTGAAGCTGCTCGAAGAAGCGGTATTGGAAGAAAAGGGCGAAAAGCCGCGTTCCAGCACCGACTGCACGGCAGAATTGCTGGTCAATGCCAATTTGCCGGAGAAGTATGTCGAGGATTCCGGTCAGCGCGTGGATTTGTATCGCCGCATTGCTGCGATTCACACGGAAGAAGAGCGTGCTGATCTGCTGGATGAGATGATTGACCGCTTTGGTGAACCGCCGGCATCCGCTGTTGCGCTGTGTGATATTGCCCTGCTGCGCGCGCGTGCTGCCGTACAGGACATCATGGACATTCGCCAGAAGGACGGCAGAATCTATCTGACTTGGGCAAAGGATGGCACAGATCTGCGCCGAATGGCGGCACTGTGCGGTATGCAGAAATATAAGGGACGCTTGCTGCTCAATGCAGGCGAGGAACCGTATCTGTCCCTGCGCCTCAATGCGAAGGAACGTCCGCTTGCCATGGCACAGGAGCTGGTTTCGCTGTATGCCCAGCTTGGAGAGAAACAAATAGATGACAAATAATATAAAATAAATAATATTATACTATTTGTATATAAACATGCCAGCTTCGCAATCAACGAAGCTGGCATGTTTGGTTTTACGAACAAGTTCAACTCGTCTCTCCCTTTGGGAGAGATGTCGCGGAGCGACAGAGAGGGCAGGCTCCCTCGTGAGGGAGCTGGATTGCCGCTTTGCGGCAAGACTGAGGGAGTAAACGCTATCTCTGGCGAATTAGGGGAAGTCTGATACGAATTTGTTAAAATCTTGCCCTCTCAGTCATTTGCTGCGCAAATGCCAGCTCTCCCAAAGGGAGAGCCAAGAAGCCGGTGCGAACTGCGCACCTGACGAATCGGGGGTGACCTGATATAGGATTGTCCGCGTGCTGCTCCTTTCGTCACGGCTTGCGCCGTGCCACCTTCCTCAGAGAGGAAGGCTTTTGTCTCGCGAGATTTAACTCGTCTCTCCCTTTGGGAGAGATGTCGCGGAGCGACAGAGAGGGCTGGCTCCCTTGTGAGGGAGCTGGATTGCCGCTTCGCGGCAAGACTGAGGGAGTAGCTGGTTATCTTTGACGAATCAGGCAAACTCTCATACGAATTTGCGGGATTCGCCCTCTCAGTCATTTGCTGCGCAAATGCCAGCTCTCCCAAAGGGAGAGCCGAGAAGCCGGTGCGAGCTGCGCACTTGACGAATCAGAGGTGACCTGATATAGGATTGTCCGCGTGCTGCTCCTTCCGTCACGGCTTGCGCCGTGCCACCTTCCTCAGAGAGGAAGGCTTTTGTCTCGCACGGTTCAACTCGTCTCTCCCTCTGGGAGAGATGTCGCGGAGCGACAGAGAGGGCAGGCTCCCTTGTGAGGGAGCTGGATTGCCGCCTTGCGGCAAGACTGAGGGAGTTTTATCAATTGACAAGATGCGTATCAGATGAACTCTAAAACGCATTTGCCAGTGTGCTGCCCTCTCAGTCATTTGCTTTGCAAATGCCAGCTCTCCCAAAGGGAGAGCCAAGAAGCTGGAGCGAGCTGCGCACCTGACGAATCAGGGGTGACCTGATATAGGATTGCCAGCGTGCTGCTCCTTCCGTCACGGCTTGCGCCGCGCCACCTTCCTCAGAGAGGAAG
>CAVCGL010000016.1:0-48502 GCA_963601915.1 bacterium
GCATCTCAGTCAGCGGGATCTTGCCAAATACATCGGTACAAATAGAAAGTTTCATTTCAAAACATCCTTTCCTGTATATTATCTATCTTTTGTATTCGCCATACTTATTTAGGAGAGAGTGCACCGGGAGAGGAGAGATTCTCCCGGTGCAAGAAAAAGGAGGTGAAAGTGTTTTTCACTCCGATATGGATAGTATATAAGAGAATTCCTGTTTTCTCTTATATAGGTGAGATAAGCAAATTACTTGTACAGCTCCGGTTTCTCGTCGTATACAACCGGCTGAACGGTCTGGGTCTCACGAGCCTTAGATGCAGCAGCAGCTGCTACCTGGCACGCATAACCATCCCAAGCGTTCGGGCCATCAACGCGGCCTTCCTTGGATGCATTGATCCAAGCCTGGATTTCTGCATCATAAGCATCAGCAAAACGCTGGAAGCAATCGGTATACTGCTTTCTGCCCTTCTGTGCGCCTGCGCTGACAGAAATGTAGTTCGGCTCCGGCATGTTGAGAACTGCGCCGTCACAAACGATCTCGCACTTGATGTCGTAATCCTTATGGTTGTTGACAAAGGACTCTACATCAATTCTAACGCCGGACTTGGTGGTCAGAATCATGATCTGCGGGTCGTGCAGATCCTTCGGGCCATTGTTGGTGGACTTGCCGTAAACAACCTGTGCTGTTGCGTAGTCCTCGCCGAGCAGCCAACGCAGAACATCAATCTCATGAACCATGGAGTTTTCTACTGCCATGCTGTTGTCCCAATCGTCCGGAACAGCCGGGTTACGATGTGCACAGTGCAGCAGCAGAGCCTCACCGTATTCGCCGCTCTGAACAGCTGCCTTCAGCTGCTTGTAGCCTTCATCGTAACGACGCATGAAGCCAACCTGTACCATCTGCTTGCCTGCAGCGATTTCAGCCTCTACGATTTCCTTGCACTCGTCAGCCTTTGCAGCCAGCGGCTTCTCGCAGAATACATACTTGCCAGCCTTGATAGAAGCCAGAACGTACTTCTTATGGAACGGGTCAGCGGTGGTGCACATGATTGCGTCAATCTCCGGATCGTTAATCATGTCAATCGGATCTTCATAGCCCTTGATGCCGAACTTCTCAGCAACAGACAGACCAAATGCGCCTGCCGGATCAGCACAAGCAACAACCTTGCCGCCCTGCAGCTTGGTGTTCACGCGCTCAATGTGGGTACGGCCGATTCCGCCAGTTCCTACCAAACCAATTCTCAGATCACTCATGATAAATACCTTCCTTTTCTAAATATTTTCTACTTGTTCTCGCGAGAACGATACCGGTCTCGCAACAGATTAAAATTTTCGGATTTGATAGAATCGTGCATGTTTCCTTTTCTATCAAATCCTCAAATAAGTTATTACGATACCGAACCCTTTCTTTGCGATACCGGTCTCTTAACTGCGTCTATATTATATATCCGATGTTCGTATTTTGTCTACTGTGAGTTGTTACAAAACAATCCAAATCTTTTTGTGCACTCTACACAGAAAGATTGCTTTTTTTCATCTGCATTCACTCAGGAGCACCGCACATAAAAAAATCACAGCGCACATGCACTGTGATTTTTCTCAGATATTTTCTTTGAGCAAGATCTCATTCGTCGTATAGTAGACCTTTTTGTCCGGCTCTCTTTCGTAAATCAGCTTCTCAAAGAGCAGCCGCATGGCAAGTCTCCCCTGTTCTCGCAGGTCGCCGCTGATGGTACAGGCAATCCGTTCATCCTTCACCAAATGGGTAATCTCTTCATAGCGCTCATAGCACAAAATGGTGAGGTCTCGTCCGGCATCTCGCACGGCACGGCAAATATCCGGCACACAGCCACAAGTAATCATCAACGCCTGAATCTCCGGATGCTGTTGCAGCCATTCTCTGGTTTGCTGATAGGCATATTCCGGCTTTTCCACAATATCCATAGATGCGCAAATCGTGACGCGCGGGCACAATTCCCCGATACTGTTCCGAAAGGAATGCTCACGCTGTTTTACCGCGCGCATATTGTTACTGGAAACAATTCCCAATTGTCCGCCGTTTGGCAGCAACAATCCCATCATGTGCGCTGCCACTCTGCCCGCCTGTACCATGTCTTGTCCCACGTAGCACAAGTACGGCTCTGTCTGCAAATTGGAATTGACCGCTACGACCGGAATCTTCTGTTCCTTGAGTTTCTGCATGGCCTGCACCACTTCCGGCACTTCAATCGGCAGAACAACCGCTCCGGCAATATCCTCTTTCGGCAGCCGCTGAAGACAGGCAACCTGTTCCGATGCTTCAAACGGGACATTATAGTACACGATGTCAACATTAAAGCTATTAAAATCCTGCTGCACCAGCTCCATGCCCTTTTTCAGCGTTGGCATGGCATCAACCGTCGGCATGACAACGGCAACCGTCATCTTTTTCTTCTGATAGTTCAGTGCTTTTGCCAACGGATTGGATTCATAGCCGTATTCTTCCAACAGCTTTTTGATTTGCTGTCGTCTGGCATCACTGACACCCGGACGATTGTGGATCACTTTATCTACGGTCGATTTATGCACACCGGCAAGATCCGCGATCTGCTTGAGTGTTACACCCATCAGTTAACCCCTCCATGTGTTCGAATGCCTCTATCATATCGTATTTTTCCAGAAAAAGCAAGATTTACAGCTGCTTTGCCGCTTTTTCATACGCCTGATAGGTCATCTGGTCAAAACAAACCATGGTTACGCGCTCCATGTCCGGATGTCCGTCCAAAAATTGCATAATTGTCTGCACGGCGATAGTCGCCGCCTGCTCCAAGGGAAAGTGATACACGCCGGTGCTGATAGACGGAAAAGCAACCGTGCGGCAGCCATGTTCCCACGCAACGGTCAAGCTGTTTCGATAGCTGTTGGCAAGCAGCTGTGCCTCGTTATGATTGCCGCCGCGCCAAATCGGCCCCGGCGTGTGCACAACATATTTTGCCGGCAGCCGGTAGCCCTTTGTGATTTTCGCCTCTCCCGTCTCGCAGCCGTGCAGCGTGCGGCACTCCGCAAGCAACTGCTTTCCTGCTGCTCGGTGAATGGCACCGTCCACACCGCCTCCGCCGAGCAGAGAGCAATTCGCCGCATTGACAATGGCATCCACAGCATATGTCGTAATATCGCCCTGTTCAATGGATAATTTCATCGTTTTTCCTCCTGACAAAAAACGGCACAGGAATCCCTGCGCCGTTTCGGTTTATTTTGCATTGGAAAGCATCAGCTTGATGCGGTTTTCCTGATTGATGCGCGAAGCACCCGGGTCATAGTCTACACTGACAATATTGGCATCTGGATAGACCTCTCGAATCTTACGAATCATACCCTTACCCGCAATATGGTTCGGCAGACAGCCAAACGGCTGGGTCAAAACGATATTCGGCACGTTTTCCTCGATCAGTTCCACCATTTCAGCCGGAAGCAGCCAGCCCTCGCCCATCTTGACACCAGGGCTGATAATTTGATGCGACAGCTTGCGCACGCGCTCAAATTCCATCATCGGACGGAAATGTCCGTCGCGCTTGATGACGTCAATCATGTCCTTCTGCTTGCTGAGCAGGAAGCGATATACCGCCTGCATAACAGCCGCGCTCTTGATCGAGCGACCGTATAGCTGAAAGTCGATAATACCGTTGTAAATACAGTACAGGCAGAAATCCAGCAAGCCTGCCAGCACCGGTTCCGTGCCCTCGCCGAGCAGGAACTGCTCCAGATTGTTGTTGCCGAGCGGAGAAAACTTCACATAAATCTCTCCGACAATACCGACCTTTTTCTTCGAGCCAAAATCCTTCATTTCAATCTGCGCAAATCGCTTGCAGATGAGCACGTACATCATGCGAACGTACTTGTAATGAATGAATTTGTCGCCGCGGAAATCCTTTGTGATTTTATTAAACAGCTCATCGACTGCCTTCTGGCAGTCTCCCTTGTGTACCTCATACGGACGGCACTGGTTAAAGATATGCATGATAAAATCACCGAGCAACACACCGTATGCGACCTGAACAAACGCCTTCGGTGTCAGCTTAAAGCCCGGATTCGCATTTTTCTCCAAACCAGAGAAATTGAGCGAAATAACCGGAATAAAGCCCATGCCATTTTTGATGAGCGCCTTGCGCAGCAGATGAATATAGTTGGACGCACGGCAGCCGCCGCCGGTCTGCGTAATCATCAGCGCAACCTTATGCAGATCATATTTGCCGGATTCCAGTGCATCAATGAACTGGCCGATGACGAGCAGAGCCGGATAGCAGGTGTCATTATGTACATTTTTCAGACCACATTCCGCAATCTGCGGACCCTCTGTCTCCAAAACCTCCATATTATAGCCGTAGTTCTTCATAATCGAAGTAATCAGCTTGAGCTGTACCGGCAGCATATTCGGAACCAGAATGGTATAGTCTTTTTTCATATCTTCCGTAAACGGAACATGTGGAATTTCACGCGTTTCGGGCATTCTGTTTTCCCTCCTCTACTGCGGCGAGCATACTACGAATACGAATCTTCGCAGCACCCAAATTGTTAATCTCATCAATCTTGAGCTGGGTATAAATTTTGCCGCCTTCTTCTGTAATGGCACGCATTTCATCGGTTGTAATGGCGTCAATACCACAGCCAAAGGATACCAGCTGAATCAGCTGTGCATCCGGTCTGTGCACCGCCCAATTGGCAGCGGCGTACATGCGGGAATGATAGGTCCACTGATTGAGGACATTCACCGTCGGCATCTCTGCCAGCGGTGCGACAGAGTCTTCGGATACAATGACCATATTATACGACTGAATCAAGCGGTCAATGCCGTGATTGATTTCCGGATCAATATGGTATGGACGTCCTGCCAGCACGGCAATTTCCAAGCCATGCTCTTTTGCATAGGCAACCGCCTTTTTGCCTTCCGCAGCGACATCTGCATAGTATCGATCCAATTCCGCATAGCCTGCGGCAGCTGCCTGCTTGACCATGCGCTTATTGATGTGCGGATATTTCTTCACAAACAGCTCACACGCTGTCTTGAGGAACTCCTTCTTTCTGTCCAGCTCAATATACGGCATCATAAAGTCAACGCCCTGCAAGTGCTTCATGTTTGCCTTGAGCAGCTCCGGATAGTACGCAACGACCGGACAGTTATAGCAGTTCGACGTGCGGTGTTCATCCAGATTATACGTCATACACGGATAGAAAATCGCGTCAACGCCCTTGCTCAGCAGATTTTCAATATGGCCGTGCACGAGCTTGGCCGGATAACATACAGTATCCGACGGAATCGAGTTCTGTCCCAGTGCATACATCGCACGCGTAGACACGTCCGACAGCACCACTTCAAAATCCAGATGCGTCAGGAACGTGTGCCAGAACGGCAGCAGCTCAAACATATTCAGTCCGAACGGAATGCCAATCTTTACCTTGCCCGGCTGGCTTTTGCGATACTGCTGCAGACGCTCCAGTTTGTATTCATACAAATTCGGCAGCTTTAGCTTATCTCCGCCGCCGAGCGGACGCTCACAGCGATTGCCGGAAATAAACTTTCGTCCGCCAGGAAACATCGAAACCGTCAGCGAGCAATGGTTCGTACATCCGCCGCATTTTACCGAGGTTGTTTTATGGTCAAAGTGTTTCAGCTCTTCCAGAGAAATCAGCGAGCTGGCTTCCTTTTCATTCGCCATCGCGTGCAGTGCCGCACCATAAGCACCCATCAAGCCGGAAATCACCGGACGGGTAACATTTCTGCCGATTTCCATTTCAAACGAACGCAGAATGGCATCGTTGAGGAACGTGCCGCCCTGTACAACAATGTGCTTGCCCAGATCATCCGGCGAATGCGCACGAATGACCTTATACAATGCATTTTTGACGACACTGACGGACAAACCGGCAGAGATGGCATCAATACCTGCGCCATCCTTTTGCGCCTGCTTGACCGACGAGTTCATAAAGACGGTACAGCGGGAGCCAAGGTCAATCGGATGCTCTGCGAACAGGCCCAACCGGCAGAATTCTTCGATGCTGTATCCCATGGAACGGGCAAAGGTCTCAATAAATGAACCACAGCCGGAGGAACATGCCTCATTCAGGGAAATATTGTCAATACAGTTGTTTGCAATCTTGAAACACTTGATGTCCTGGCCGCCAATGTCAATGATAAAATCGACATCCGGCTCGAAATGACGCGCCGCCTTAAAGTGCGCCATGGTCTCAACGAGACCGTGATCGACACCGAACGCATTGAGAATCAGTGCTTCACCGTAGCCCGTCACGGCAGAGCCTGCAATGCGGATGCGGTCGCCGCACAGCTCATACAGCTTGATAAGCTGTTCTCTGACGACATCGACCGGATTGCCCTTGTTCGGGCTGTAGTAGTTAAACAAAATCTGGTTGTCTTCGCCAATCAAAACAAGCTTTGTCGTTGTCGAGCCACAGTCGATACCCAAATATGCCTTGCCGCTGTACATCGTGACATTCTCACGCATAATATCGTGCGAATTATGACGTCGGCGGAACTCAGTATATTCTTCCTCTCCGTGGAACAACGGATCCAGCGTCGCTGTCTTGACGCGAATATTAGCCGTCTTTTCCAGGGTGTCCAGCAGCTCCTCATAGGTATACGTCTTTTCCGAGGTATCCTTTGCATAAACTGCCGCACCGGCAGCAATGGCATATGGTGCCAGCTCCGGAAAATGTGCGTGCTCATCAGACAGCTTCAAGGTCTCCTGAAACCGCTTCTGTAAGCCCTTAAAGAAGAACAGCGGGCCGCCGAGGAAAACGACAT
Source organism: bacterium (assembly GCA_963601915.1). Taxonomy (GTDB): domain Bacteria; phylum Bacillota; class Clostridia; order Oscillospirales; family Butyricicoccaceae; genus Butyricicoccus_A. Next base: position 6,791 of record CAVCGL010000016.1, read on the forward strand.
CGCCTTCAATCTCACGACCCTGTGCCAGACCGGCAACCGTCTGGTTGACGACTGCCTGGAAAATAGAAGCTGCCACATCTTCCTTGCGCGCGCCCTCGTTGAGCAGCGGCTGAATATCACTCTTGGCAAATACGCCGCAGCGCGATGCAATCGTGTAAATGCGCTCCGCTTTCAAGGACAGGGCATCCAGCTCATTCGGCTGTACATCAAGCAGGACAGCCATCTGGTCAATAAAGGCACCCGTACCACCGGCACAGGAGCCATTCATTCGTTCCTCCAGCTGTCCGGTCAGGAACACGATCTTTGCATCTTCGCCGCCCAGCTCAATGACAACATCTGCCTTCGGCACAAAGGTTCCGACGCATTTTCTCGTCGCAAAGACTTCCTGTACGAAGTCCACACCACTTGCCTTTGCCATACCGAGGCCAGCCGAGCCGGTAATTGCCACACAAATATTGGCTTCACCAATCACCTGCTTTGCATCACGCAGCATTTCGCAGGCTTTTTCGCGCACTTTAGAAAAGTGACGCTCATATTTCCGATACAAAATTTCAAGGCGTCCAGTCGCATCGTTTACGCCGGCCGCCACGAGTTTTACGGTTGTTGAACCGATATCAATACCTAAATACACATTCATACAATAAATAACCTTTTTTCTTCTCGCTCTGTCAGCACAGCAGAGCTATGTGACTCACATGAATTAAAAACTATTAGTATCATATTACTCATTTTCAAAAAAATAGTCAACATTTCTGCCAGCGGTTCCCTATATTTTCTGATTCTTTTACAAAATTATAACATGGTTCTTTCGGCATTGAGAACTATTTGCACAATCAAAAACGCCGACGATTTCCACCGCCGACGTTTTTGATTTCCATTATTCCAGCTGGTCACGATCCAGTCTGCCGTTTTCCGTCATCGGAAGCGAATCCACAATGCGGACAATGCCCGGAATCATATGCGTCGGCAAATGCGGACGCGCAGCCGCGCGGATCTGTCCCGGTGTCATCTCATGGCTGACGGTAACATAGGCAACCAAATGACCGTACCGCTCAACAACACCGCAGCCGGTGACGCCGTGAATGCGCACCATGTGGTTCTCAACATCGCCCGGCTCGATACGCACGCCGCGCACCTTAATCATGCCGTTCTTGCGATAGCTCCAATACAACTTTCCTTCTTCTGTGACAAAGCCAATATCACCGGTACGGAAGGCTGGCTGTCCGTCAATCGTGCAGAATCCGCCCTCGTCATCATTGGTATATCCGCCGGTAACGCTCTTGCCAATCAGGACAATTTCTCCCTCTTCGCCAACCGGGACATCTTCATTTCCCTTCATCACGCGAATGGTCGTGCAGGCATCCTTGACAATGCCAACCGGCAGTCTGTCATCACACATGTCATCAGTGATCTGTGCCGCACAGACATTACAGGTCGCCTCCGTCGGGCCATAGCCGTTGATGACCGTCAGATCTCCATCAAAGCACTTGAGCAAGTGACGAACCGTGCCCGGATGCAGCGACTCACCGGACAAATATACCACTCGCAGCTGCGGCATCATTTTTCTGCCAAAGCTGTTGCTCTGCATCATAAAATGTACGAGCGTCGGCGGAAGCACCATCATCGCGGCATTGGATTTGATTAGATGCGGATACAGCATGGTCAGATGCTGCTGAATCTCCGAATTGGTTGTCACCAGCGTTCTGCCATGCGTCAGCGCATAATAAATATCCGTCAGCGACAGATCAATAGAAAACATCGCCAGATTCAAAACGGTTCCCTCTTCCTCCGGCTTGAGCGGAATCGTCTTGTCCATCCAGTCAATATAGTTATTCAAATTACCGCGCGTCGCCTGCACGCCCTTCGGATTGCCTGTGCTGCCGGATGTAAAGGTGATATAAGCCAGCTGGTCATCCGAATAAGACGTCGGCAGCTGTACTTCTTCCTCCGGCGGCTGATCTGAAGCCGCCATAATATTTAAGGAGAGCGCCGAACCCGCACCGGCAAAGCCGCGGCCAACCGCACACAAAATCAGACCGGCATCCGCCTGCGAAGCAATTGCCTTGCGGCGGCCGACCGGCTGCTGCGGGCTGACCGGAATATACGGCACGCCCGCGCGAAGACAGGCTACGTATGCTAATATCATGCTGTATTCCTTGTGACCATATACAATAACACGCTTTGTGCCAGATGCGACAATATGCTTTGCCAGATTTTCCGATCTGCGATACAGCTCTCCATAGGTAATCGAACCGGAAGAGGAAGAAACCGCTACAACGTCCTCTGGCTGCTTATAAATTGTTGAAATATCCATTCGACTTCACTCCTGTCTTGCGTCTCAAACAACGTAACACAAAATAACTCTTGCTATTAAAAATGATACCATGCCACGCACATTCTTTCAACCAAATTTCCTGTATTTTCTTGCGAAACTTTGAAATTTATATAATTTTATCCTTGACAGACTGACAAAAAAGTATTAGGATAATGGCATCAAGTAAATATCCTTATCAAGAGAGGCGGAGGGAACGGCCCTATGAAACCCGGCAACCTACTATGGCAAGGTGCCAAATCCGACGGTATTACCAGATCGAAAGATGAGGGAATCATTCGGCGCTCTGTGTAATCGGCAGAAGCGCTTTTTTATTCGTTAATTCAAAACACATCTTATAGAAAGAAGGTATCCCAATGGGAAAGAACTTATTTACCTCCGAGTCCGTTACTGAAGGACATCCGGACAAAATCTGCGACCAGATCTCTGATGCTATTCTGGACGCAATCATCGCAAAGGATCCGACCGCTCGTGTCGCTTGTGAGACAACCGTAACCACCGGTATCATCTCCATCATGGGCGAGATTACCACCAACGCCGTTGTCGATTACGGCACCATCGCTCGTGAGACCGTTCGTGAGATCGGCTATGACCGCGCAAAGTTTGGCTTTGACTGCGACACCTGCGCCGTTGTCACCAGCATCGACAAGCAGTCTACCGACATCGCTATGGGTGTTGACAAGGCACTGGAGACCAAGGAAGACGCTGCCCTCGACCTGACCAATGGCGCAGGCGACCAGGGCATGATGTTCGGCTACGCTTGCACCGAGACACCGGAACTGATGCCGCTGCCGATCTCTCTGGCACAGAAGATGGCAAAGAAGCTGACCGATGTCCGCAAGGCTGGCACAGTTGATTATCTGCGTCCGGACGGCAAGACACAGGTTACCGTTGAGTATGACGAAAACAACAAGCCGATTCACATCGACACCGTTGTTCTGTCCACCCAGCACAACCCGGAAGTGACACTGGAGCAGATCCGCAAGGATATGATTGAGCTGGTTATCAAGCCGACTCTGCCGGCTGACCTGTTCGACGAGAATACACGTATTTTCGTCAATCCGACCGGTCGTTTTGTTATCGGCGGCCCGCAGGGTGACTCCGGTCTGACCGGCCGTAAGATCATCGTTGATACATACGGCGGTTCTGCACCGCACGGCGGCGGCGCATTCTCCGGCAAGGACCCGACCAAGGTTGACCGTTCTGCCGCTTACGCTGCTCGCTATGTCGCAAAGAACATCGTCGCTGCCGGTCTGGCTGACAAGTGCCAGGTACAGCTTGCATACGCTATCGGCGTGGCACAGCCGGTATCTATTCGTGTAGAGACCTTCGGCACCGGTACGGTTGCTGACTCCAAGCTGGAAGATGCTGTTGAGCAGGTATTCGATCTGCGTCCGACCGCAATCATCCGCGATCTGGATCTGCGCCGCCCGATTTACCGTCAGCTCGCTGCTTACGGCCACATGGGACGTACCGATCTGGGCGTTACTTGGGAAAAGACCGACCGTGTTGACGCACTGAAGGCTGCTGTTGCAGGTTAATTCTTCTGACAAAAAAACCAGCGCGTGTATCTTCGGATACACGCGCTTTTTCTATGCGCCAATACAAAAGAGGCTACAGACGAATCTGTAGCCTCCCTGTTTACAAGAGAATGAGAGTCTATGTGTTTGCTGAATAAACTTCTTACGGGCGAACTGCGTTCTTTCTCATATCAACGACTACGGATACAACGATAATCAAGCCCTTGATTACCTGTGTCAGGTTATCGTTAACACCCAGAAGAACGAGGCCGTTGTTGATGATACCCAGAATCAGGATACCGGACAGTACACCGGACATACGGCAGATACCGCCTGTCTGAGAAGTACCACCGATGGTAGCTGCTGCGATCGCATCGAACTCGTACTGCAAGCCGTTGGTAGACGGGTCAGCAGAACCGGTACGTGCTGCCAGCATTGCGCCAGCCAGACCGGACAGAAGGCCACACCACATATAAGTGAGAATCAGGTTCTTCTCTACATTGATACCAGCTACGCGAGCTGCCTGACGGTTGCCGCCGATTGCGAAGATGTTCTTGCCGAAGCGGCACTGCGTCATCATAAACCACGAAATAATAAAGACAATTAAGAAGATGAATACAACCATCGGAACTCCGGCAATCTTATAAACGGCGAAGTTACGGAAGCTCTGATCCAAGTTGGATACCGGCTTATTGGAGTACATCTTTGCCAAGGCTCGACATATAAGCTGTGAGCCCAACGTCGCGATAAACGGATGAATATGGGTGCAAGCGACCAGCCAGCCACAGATGATACCAACGATTGCGCCGATTACCATAGCAACGATGATACAAACAACTGCCGGCAGATGTACGCTAATCAGACGAGTCGGCAGATCAGCCTGCTGTGCGAGGGACGCAGATACTACAGCGGACAGAGCAGCTACAGCACCAGGACCCAGATCGATACCAGCGGACAGGATGCACCAGCAAACGCCGCAGGTAATGATGCCCTTGACGGACTCGGACGAAATCAATGTGGTCAGGTTGCCGACAGTCATAAACTTCGGACGAACCGCGGTCAGAGCAATTGCCAAGATAATCAGCACGAACCACATGGCGTTGTCTGACATGAATTTTTTAAAATCAAAGCCCTTTTTTGTTGCTTCCATTATGAGAGTCTCCCCTTTCTTTTACTTGGCAGCGGCGAAGTCGTTCTTTTCGCCGTGTGCATAGGTCAGCAGCTCCTGTGAATCATACGGATCGCCGCCGTCACGGTTACGGTCGATAATGCCCATCATGTGACCCTCGTACATAACCAGAATGCGGTCAGCCATGCCGGATACTTCTGGAAGCTCGGAGGAAATCATGATGATTGCCTTACCTTCGCCTGCCAGCTGCGTAATAATCGAATGGATTTCAGATTTTGCACCGACGTCGATACCACGAGTCGGTTCATCGACAATCAGGATGTCCGGATTCAGCAGCAGCCAACGTGCCAGAAGCACCTTCTGCTGGTTACCGCCGGACAGGTTCATAATGCGCTGACGCATGGACGGCGTCTTGGTGCGCATTGCCTGATTCCATTTGATTGCATCCTCTTCCATCTTCTTATGATTCTGGGGGAAACCATAATTTTTCAGGGATGCCATAACGGTATTTTCTGTAATATCAAGCAGTCCAAAGATACCATTGCCGCGGCGGTCCTCGGTCAGAAGACCAATCGAGTTTGCAATCGCATCCTCCGGGCTCTTGATGTTAACTTCCTTGCCATTGAGGAAAATCTGACCAGCGGTCTTTTTGCGCATACCGAAGATGGTTTCTACAACCTCGGTACGGCCTGCACCTACCAGACCCGCAAATCCGAAGATTTCGCCGCGGTGTACCTGGAAACTTACGTGCTCAAACGACTTGCCGGATGCCAGATCCTTAACTTCCAGAATAACATCACCGATCTCACAGTCAACCTTCGGGAACATGTTGCCAACCTGACGTCCTACCATCATCTCTACAACCTTGTCCACGTTGAGGTTTTCTGCGCGGTCTGTGCCGATGTACTCACCGTCACGGAATACGCTGATGTCATCACTGATGCGGAAGATTTCTTCCATCTTATGAGAAATGTAGATAATTGCTACGTTCTTGGACTTCAGGTCTGCGATAATATCGAACAGATGCTCTACTTCCGTCTCGGTCAGAGCGGATGTCGGCTCGTCCATGATTACGACCTTGGTGTCATAGGATACTGCCTTTGCAATTTCTACCATCTGCTGCTGAGCAACCGTCAGATCTCTCATCATATCGTCCGGATTCAGCGCCAGATTCCACTTTTCAAACAGTTCTTGTGCTTCTCTGCGTGCCCGCTTGTGGTCACACATCAGCTTGTTCTTCATCGGGAAGCGGCCGAGCCACAGGTTCTCGCACACGGTACGGTCCGGTACCGGAGAAAGCTCCTGATGGATCATCGTAATGCCCGCGTTCATCGCCTGCAGCGGGCTCTTAAATTCTACTTCCTTGCCATCGAAGATAATCTTGCCAGAGGTGCACGGCTGAATGCCGATCAGACACTTCATCAGTGTCGATTTACCTGCACCGTTCTCACCCATCAGGGTATGTACGGTACCTGGGCGAACGTTCAGCTGTACGCCTTTCAGAGCTCTTACGCCCGGAAATTCCTTGACAATGTCATGCATTTCGAGGATATACTCACTCACGTTTGTGTTCACCCTGCCTTTCCTACCTTCTTGCCTAAATGAGGGCGTCAGACCATGTCCGACGCCCCCAACGTCTCAACTCGTTACTTTGCGGTTATCCTTCTCTCTCAAAAATAACCGTTTTCCCTGCAAATTAGAGATAATCTGCTACGTTGTCCTTGGTTACCGGCTCAAACGGAATCCAAACGATGGAATCGCTGTAGTCCTTGCCAGTCTCGTCCTTGGTGAACGCAGTGCCGTCGTTGGCAGCCTTGCCGTTAACGAGGTTCAGAGCAGCTTCGATGCAGCCCTTGCCCTGTCCGAGCGGGTTCTGGTAAACGGTCATTGCCATCTTGCCAGCCTGAACAGCTGCTGCGCCGTCCTTGGTGCAGTCGATACCAACAATCGGGAACGAGGACGGATCAACGCCAGCTGCCTCGCAAGCCTCGATGGCGCCGAGAGCCATTGCGTCGTTATTGGAAATGATGCAGTCAAATTCCTGTCCGGAAGTCAGAACCGGGCTGATCTTGTTCATAGCCTCTGCGCGGTCATACTTACCAGCCAGATCGACAACGGAAGTTGCCTTGATTCCATTATCTTCCAGTGCCTTCAGAACACCTGCACAGCGCTTGATCTGAGATACCTGACCCAGCTCGCCCTGAAGCAGAATGTACTTGATTTCGGTCTTGCCCTGCTTCTTGAAGTAATCAGCCAGATACTCGCCTTGGAAGTAACCAGAGGTATCCTCGTTGGAACCACAGAAGCCAACGTTCTTTGCCGAAAGAACTTCCATATCAGACGGCGGACGGTTTACGAATACCAGCGGCGTTTCGCCAGCTGCATCTACGAGGGACTGTGCTGCATCGGAGTCTACCGGGTTCACGATAACAGCTTCGTCACCGCCGTTTACTGCGGTCTCGATGTACTGAATCTGCTTTGCAGAGTCGTTCTGCGCATCCTGAGAAGTCAGCGTAACGCCTGCCTCTTCTGCCGCGGACATAGCCGCAGATTCCAGTGTGGACAGGAACTCATCACGAGTAGACATAATCAATGTCATGGTACCATTTTCACCGGAGCCGCCAGAAGCCTTGGAGTCGCCGCCAGACGATCCGCAGCCTGCCATCATGCCTGCGCAGGTTGCGCCAGCCAGGAGGACTGCCATCATTTTTTTCAGTTTCATAGTTTCTCTCCTCTTCTTTTCTGTCTTTTGCGTTTGGGATGACGCGCTTGACTTTTGATGTATTAAGAATAGCACCCAAATGTTACAATTGCAAGTATTTATTTGTTGATTTTGACCAAACACGAATTTTTCATGCAATCCTCCTAAGTTTTTTGCAGTTTTTTTGTACAACTATAACATGCAATATATTGCTTGATTTTCTCTCTATTTTTTCTTATTTCTTTTTCGTCCATCTTTTATGGTAAATTATCGTCATTTGTTTGTATTATTTCGTATTTTCGTTCTCCTATTTTTATTTTTGCTCACTCTGTTTTGATTTTTTGTCCCGTACATCTTTGTACAATTTGTCACTTTTCTGTTTATTCTTCCTGCGTTCTCGTACACACTTTTCGTCTTTTTATCAGATAAATTGCTATTGTCTAAAAATTTTTCCACTTTTTTTACGCAATCGTATCTTGCATCTGTTGTCAAAGCATCATCGTTCTTTGTTTATTTTTTCACTAGCAGCGAAGCATGATTTCTTTGTTTTTTCTGTTATTTCTTTATATTGCATCATTTTTCCATCTGATTTTCCCCTCAAAAAATAGCAAAATCTTGTCCTTTCCATGTCACTTTTGATAAAAAGTATTCTTCTGTGTATTTTTCTGTCTCGACACCGTTTTGATAGAAATCCCGTGCTATAAAAACACAATTTCGATAGAATTCCCTCAATCTTCGTTTTTTCAACAGTATGTAGAAGAACTATCCACCCGACATGCATGAAGAAAAAACCAATATTCCGCTATCGTCTTCCGCTTTACAAAGCTATCTGATTTTGGTACACTTGAGGTAAAGATACGGGTAATTGCTGATGATAGTATCAGCACTCGTTCACATGGAAAGGAGTCCATATAATTATGTCTTATGGTATCAAATCCCCTGCACGTTACATGCAGGGCAATGGCGAGCTGGCAAATCTCGGCAAAAACGTCAAGAAAATGGGCGAAAAGTTTCTCGTCCTCTGCTCTCCGAACAACAAGAAGCGCGTCGGCGCACAGATCGAAGAGAGCCTGAAGTCTGTGGAAAAGGAAGTCATTTTCTGCGAATTTAACGGTGAGTGCACCAAGGCAGAAATCTCCCGCGTCATGGATGTCGTCACCGAGAACAACTGTGACGTCGTCATCGGTGTCGGCGGCGGCAAGGTCATCGACACGGCAAAGGCTGTTGTCACCAACCTCGGCGGCTACCAGCTGGTTATCATCCCGACCGTTGCATCCAACGACTCCCCGTGCAGCGGCGTTGCTGTTATCTACAATGATGAAGGTGTTGTCATCAAGGCACTGATGATGAAGCGCAATCCAGATCTCGTTCTGGTTGACACCGCTGTTATCGCCCAGTCTCCGAAGCGTCTGCTCGTTGCCGGCATGGGTGATGCTCTGGCTACTTGGTTTGAGGCTCGCGCCTGCAAGGCATCCGGCGTCAAGACCATGGCACGCGGTCAGTGCTCCAACACCGCTCTGATGATGTCCAAGCTGTGCTACGACATTCTGATTCGTGATGGTGCCGGTGCGCTGGAAGCTCTGGAAGCAAAGCAGTCCAACGATGCACTGGAAAATGTAGTTGAGGCTTGCATTTATCTGTCCGGCGTCGGCTTCGAGAGCGGCGGTCTGGCAGCAGCTCACGCCATCAACGATGGTTTCGCTTATGTTCCTCAGGCACACGGCATGTATCACGGCGAAAAGGTTGCCTTCGGCACCATTGCCCAGCTGGTTCTGGAACATGCTTCCGAAGAAGAAATGAACGAAGTTCTGTCGTTTATGAAGCTGGTTGGTCTGCCGATGACGCTGGCTGATCTGGGCATCACCGATGTCAAGGAAGACGAAATCCGCAAGGTAGCAGAAGCTGCCGTTGTTCCGACGCAGTCCACCAAGAACCTGCGCAAGGAAATCACCGCAGACGAAGTATACGCTGCCATCATGGAAGCAGATAAGATCGGCGCGGCATTCAAGGCATAATTTTCTCTGCTTTTTTGTCAGACAGGAGGGATTATCATGGCAACGGCTTACAGTCCAGATATGGAATTTCACCTGAAAATCAAAGCTGGAGATGTCGGCAGATATGTCATTCTGCCCGGCGACCCCGGACGATGCGAAAAAATTGCCGCTCTGTTTGACAATTCGGTAAAAATCGCATCCAATCGCGAATTCACGACATATACTGGCACGCTGGACGGCGTTCCGGTCAGTGTGTGCTCAACCGGCATCGGCGGCCCATCGGCAGCCATCGCTTTGGAAGAGCTGGTGCACTGCGGCGCCGATACGTTTATTCGTGTCGGCACCTCGGGCGGTATGCAGCCGGATGTCTTGGGCGGCGATTTGGTCATCGCAACCGGCGCCATTCGTATGGATGGCACCGGCTCAGAATATGCACCGATTGAGTATCCGGCAACACCGCATTTCGATGTGGTGCAGGCTCTGCATCAAGCGGCTGCACAAGCGGGGCTGCGGTTTCACACCGGCGTTGTCCAGTGCAAGGATTCGTTTTACGGTCAGCACGAACCGGAAAACATGCCGGTCTCCGCAGAGCTAGAACAAAAATGGAAGGCTTGGCTCGGTTGCGGTGCGCTTGCCAGTGAAATGGAATCCGCAACGCTGTTTATTGTCGGCGCGGTGCGCCGCGTGCGCGTCGGAACCATTTTGCTTGTACTCGGCAATCAAACCCGCCGCGCGATGGGGCTGGAAGATATTCAAGTACACGATACCACGCAATGCGTACAAACCGCAGTCGAAGCGCTGCGGCTGCTCATTGCATCTGACAAACAAAAACAAGCATGACAAAAGGCAGGAGCAAATGCTCCTGCCTTTTCGTTTTCTGTATTACGGATTGACCAAAATACCAATGCCAACCAAACCCGGACCGGTATTGATTGCCAGCGTAGCGGTAATCTGATCCTCTGCCACAATTTTTCCCTGCTTGATGGTCTTTTTCAAAAGGGGTTTCATGGTAGCAGCTTCTTCCGCCGCATCGCCATTCATCAGTGCCAACATCGCTGGCCTGTCGTTGCAGAATGCTTCTACATGGTGCAGCAGCTTTTCCTTGGCTGCCTTTGCGCCGCGAATTTTTTCCACCGTATAGTACGAGCCTTCCTCATTGCACGAGATAATCGGCTTGATCTTGAGCAGGCTGCCTGCAACCGATGCAACGCCGCCAATACGGCCGCCCTTGCGCAAATATTCCAATGTGTCCATATAAAAGAACACCTTAGAATCCTTGACCTTTCCGCTCAGCTTGGCGCAAATTTCCTCAAACGGAACATTTTTGCTCACCTGCTGTGCTGCCCAAATCGCCAGCAGACCCGAACCAATCGAAATATTCTTAGAGTCTAAAATAAACGAGTTAATTTCCGGATGCTCTTGGAACACCAGATGCGCCGTATGGCACGTACTGCTCAGCTTGCTGGAGATAAAGACACCGATGACATTTTCATAGCCTTCTTCTTTGATCTCCTCGATCATATCATAATAATCCTGCATAACCGGCGTGGATGTATGCGGAATTTCCTCCGGAAAGCGCTTATATACATCATATGCCAGCGCAACGCTGTCCATATAGTGTTCGTTTTCGTATGATACTCGCAGACGCAGTACCTTCATGTTGTATTTCTGAATCAAAGACTGCGGGACATCACAGCCAGAATCAACGAGAACCACTGTCTTGTTTTTCTTCATGATACATTCCTCACGATAAAAATAGTTTTGATAACCATATGTTATAGTATTACATATCCACCGTTTTTTGTCAAGTATCTCGAACATTCTGTAAACAACTTCTGTATTTGCTTGCCTGTCCACGCATTTTCTGTTACTATGTGGTCATAAAGGAGCTGATACGATGACGAACACTGAAAAACCGACGTTCAATCTGACACCGCAGGAAATTGAATTTTGCATTTCCGCTCTGCAAATCGAAATAGAAAACGTTGACCACGACACGCAAACCAACGAGCTTTCTGAGACCGACTGCAAGGAGCTGGACGCTTACGCACAGCGGCTTGGTGATGTGCAGGATCAGCTGCTCATCGGACAGACTGACTTCCGCACGGACACCTTACTCCCAGTTTATGATTTGATTAAAAGCCAGCGAAACGCCCTCAATGATATTCTTGATAATGAAACCATGTCTCTTGACATGCGTCAGCAGGGACAACAGCATGTGCGCACAGCAAATGCCGTTTTGCGCAAGCTGAAACGGTATTTTCAGGAATTTGAAATGGATGTATAAATCCTATACATATAGCAAAACAGGCTCTCTCTGATTTTCAGAGAAAGCCTGTTTTCTATTAGGATGTTATTTTTTCCCGATTGTCCAACCGATGTTCATACGCGCCCCAGCGGCCGCAGCTGACCAGCGATGCCAACAGCGCGAGCAGTGAAAAGCCAATCCAGACGAAAATCGCTGCTCCCCAGCCGAAATTCTGTGCCACTGCACCGACACCAAAGCTGGAAATCGCCGAACCGACATAGGCAGAACAGTTCAAAACACCCGTCACAGACGAAGCGCGTCCCACCACGCCGAAGTGTACCGGAATCAGGTTAATCAGCATGATATTCGCGCCGGTCATGCAGGTACTTGCTACAGTCAGCAGAATCAGTGACAGTACGGCACTGACATTGCACACCCAATCTAATGCAAGCAGCGATACAATGGTAACTGCGAAGAAAGCAGCCGAGGCTTTCAGCTCGTTCTCCGTCCACTTTTTCGGCAGCGCCTTGGTGAAAAATACGCCGAGCATATTAAATACCGGAATGATAATATCCAGTGCAACCGATGCCGAGGTACCGAAATGGAAATTCTGCGTCATCATCGTCGGCAGCCATGTCTGAATGCCATCGCGCAGCATGCCGTGCGTCATAGCCGGAACTGTTGCCAGTACAATACCAGAGAGCAGCAGCAGACGCAGCATATTTTCCTTTTTCTGCGTCTGTTTTGGCTGCAGCTCAATGACTTCGATTTCTTCACTGGTTTCTATCTGTTTTTCAAACCAGCTCATGCGAATCATCCAGTTGATGCCCGTAATAATAATCATACCACCCGCCAGCAGGAATACACCACGCCAGTTCCAAACCGTCAGCAGGACGGTTGCCAGCACATAGGCAAGAATGGTCGCCAGCGGATACGTCACTGCGATGTTGTTGCAGCATTTTTTGCGCTCATCCGGCGGCATTTGTTCGGCAAAAATACGCGCGATCGGTGACCACATCGTAGACTGAAACAGGCCATTAAGCGCCCAAACGACGAGCATCACCGCATATTGTCCGGTCAGGCCCATGATAAGATTCAAAATGCCCGAGCCAATCAAGCCCACAAAAATCATCTTCTTCGGGCTGATGCGGTCGCCAATCAAGCCGCTGAAAATCTGCGACACACCATACACGACAAACAACGCCGTGCCGATCAGTCCCGCCTGTGCTTCGTCCATACTGCCATTGGCAATCAGGGCAACCATCACTGCAGAATAGCTCATTCTGCCGAACAAAGCGATAATATAGGTAATGGCACACAGCCAAAACATCTTGCCGGACACCGCATGCGGACACACCCGGCGTTCAAGTCTCGTTACCATATTTATACTCCATTTCTATTCTCTATTTCATCGTACAAATATAGAGTATAGACGTAGGCAAGTCTTCCGTCAATCCGCATTCCGCCGTTATTCCTGTATAGATTCTTGCGATTTTCCGGTAAAATGCCCACTCTTCTGTACCTTAGAAAAGTGGGCATTGTTTATCAATAAATCAAATTGTCCGGATCGAGCTTCGACCAGCCGCAGCCCTGCAAATCGCCAATAATTTTCATATCTGCTTCTTCGAGAGCAAAATCAAAAATCTGGCTGTTTTCCGCAATTCTAGACGGCGTTACCGACTTTGGAAGCGGAATAACACCACGCTGTACATGCCAGCGCAGAACAACCTGTGCAACGGTCTTGCCATATTTCTTTGCCAGCTCCTGTACTTCCGGAACAGAGAAAATGCGTCCGGTAGACATCGGGCTCCAGCCCTCAACGACCATATTGTGTTCGCGGCAGTATGCAATCATGTCATCCTGCGGCATACCCGGATGAATTTCAATCTGATCGACCATCGGTGCAATCTCGCAATGCTTGACCAGATTCTCGATATGACGCGGGCGGAAGTTGCTGACGCCGATTGCCTTAATCTTGCCTTCGCCGTACAGCTTTTCAAATGCACGCCAGGTTTCCACGTTCATTTCTTCCCAATTGTCAAAATACTTGCGGTCATGCGGCCAGTGGATCAAATACAAATCCAAATAGTCGGTCTGGAGCTTCTCCAGCGAACGCGCAAAGGCATCCAGTGTGCTCTGATAGCCCTGATGCGGATTCCACAGCTTGCTGGTCAGGAAAATGTCTTTTCGCGCAATGCCGGATTCTGCAATTGCCTTGCCGACACCAGCCTCGTTGCCGTAGGCCGTCGCGGTGTCAATGTGGCGATAGCCGACGCGCAGCGCCTCTGCTACGGACTTCTCCGCCTCTTCATTTGGTGTCTTCCATGTGCCGAAGCCCACACACGGAATGGATGTCCCGTTGGAAGTCGGAATACGTGTCTGTAAATTCATGGATGTTCCCTCCTGTTGTTTGTTGCTAGGTTTAGTATAGCACATGAGGAAAGGTCAGGAAAGTGTTCCGTTTGCTTTCTTTTGCCAGTACTCGGCTTTGGCTTTATTTTTTTCTGTGCCGATTCCATATAGATAACATTCACTTAAATGTTTCATGCTATCTATATCTCCCAGTTCAGCAGCTTGTTCAAACCAGTAAACTGCCTTAGATAAATCTTTTTCTACACCATGTCCGCAAGAATAAGCACAAGCCAGATTACTCATTCCTCTTGCACTTCCTGCTTCCGCTGATTTTTCGTACCATTGAAACGCTTCAATATAACTCTGTTTTACCCCCCATCCCCTTATAGTAAGCATCAGCAAGATAATTCATCCCTCTCGCATCTTGCGCTTCTGCTGATTTTTTATACCAATAAAACGCCCTTTTATAATCTTGTTCTACGCCTTCTCCATGTTGGTAAGCGTAAGCAACATTAACCATTCCAAAAATATTTCCTGCTCTTGCCGCTCTGTTATACCATTCAAATGCTTTTTCTTCATTCTTTTCTACGCCACGTCCGCGATAATAATCATCACCACGTTTATTCCATTCTTCTGCCAACTTTAGTCTATTATCTATACCAATTTTCCTTGTTGATGCATTATTTTCATTTTGTATTACAGGTACAAATTGTTCTATAGAATCCTGAATTTTTATCCATATATCTGATGTTTCATCAATCTGAGTTATTGATACAATCTGCAGATTTCCAAGAAGAAAACGAAATCCTGAATTCAGCGAAAATTTTCCGATCCGAATTGGAAGAATGGGTTTTCTATAACTTTCTGCACATTCCAATTCTTTTTCTACCCATACCGATTTTTGTGATTCTTCTGTCAACAATAAAACAACACAGGCGCATTGTTCGATCGCATCATTGATAACATGCGCATATCGAGAACCAGTTGGAATGTCATCTGGTGCTCTCCAACAACCAATATGATTCTTTATTAAAATATCTCGCAAAATGTCCGCATCTTGTTGATTCTTAGTAGAATAGCTAATGAAAGCATATTTTTTCTCATTATCCATGCTTTTTCCCTCTAATCAAATAATTATTTTTATTATATCACAACTATTTTCCTCCATCGACATCTTTTATCAAAAAAGCACAGCACCCGCCCTCTGTTATCAGAAAGCGGGTACTGTTGGAAATAGAATAGATAAATAAAGAATAGGGGGGATTTATCTTCACAGGGAAATTCCCTGCAAAAAACTTAGTTTTTGATCTCTAACAGATCCTGCGATGCCTTGACGGTACCGGAAGCGACTGTCTTGATCTCCTTGTAATCATCTGTGTTGCAGACAATCATCGGTGTGGTGCACAGATAGCCAGCTGCCTTGATAGCATCCATATCGAAGGATACAAGCAGATCGCCCTTCTTGACGGTCTGACCTTCCTTGACATGCGCTTCAAAGCCCTTGCCGCCCATCTTGACGGTATCAATGCCGATGTGCAGCAGCAGCTCAACATCCTCATCGACAGACAAGCCAATCGCGTGCTTGGTCTCAAAGATATTGACAACTGTGCAGTCAGCCGGAGCGTACAGCTTGCCTTCGGTCGGCTCAATGGCAACGCCATCGCCAAGTGCACCGGATGCAAATACTTCATCCTTTACCTGATCCATCGGGACAACTGTGCCATTCAGATGCGCACCGAGTACCCAAGACTTTGCCTCGCCAGCCGGTTCCGGCTTCGGCTCAGGCTTCTTTTCTTCCTTCGGCTGCTCCGGCTCGCCCATCAGAGCGGCTTCAGAGACAGCACCGGCGCGAATCTGCTCAACCAGTTCTTCCAGATTGGACTTGACAATCGTGACAGACGGGCCATAGATAACCTGAATCGCATTGCCCTTGATGACAACGCCGGATGCACCGGTTGCCTTGAGCAGCGGCTGATTAACCTTGCCGCTGTCTACCAACGTCAGACGCAGGCGCGTTGCACAGCAGTCGATCTCGGTTACGTTTTCGGAACCGCCGATGCCCTTCAGAACATTGACAGCCTTCGGATCAATGTTTGCAGCCTTACCGCCTGCAACGCCGATGCCGGTAGCCTTGCGGTATTCGTCCTTGGTCATCATCTTGACTTCCTCGCCGTCCTCTTCACGACCCGGCGTCTTCAGATTCCACTTGAGAATGAAGAAGCGGAAAATAAAGAAGTACAGAATGAAATATACAACAATAACAGGAATCAGCATCATCCAGTTGGATTTTGCCTGACCCGGCAGAACGCCGTACAGAATAAAGTCAATCAATCCATCCGAGAATGTAGTGCCGATGCAGATTTGCAGGATGTGGCAAATAGCGAACGATGCGCCAGCCAGTACAACGTGCACAGCAAACAGTGCCGGAGCAAGGAACAGGAAAGTGAATTCGATCGGTTCGGTAACGCCGGTCAGGAATGCGGTCAGAGCTACGGAAAACAGCAGGGAGCCAGCTTCCTTCTTCTTCTCCGGACGAGCACAAACATACATAGCCAGCGCAGCACCCGGCAGACCGCCCATCATGAACGGATACTTACCAGTCAGGAAACGGCAAGCGTCTACAGAGAACTTGACGGTGTTCGGGGATGCCAGCTCTGCAAAGAAGATGTTCTGTGCACCCATAACGGTCACGCCGTCGATAACAGCTGTGCCGCCAACACCAGTCTGCCAGAACGGCATATAGAAGATATGATGCAGGCCAAACGGAATCAATGCACGCTCAATGCAGCCGTACAGGAAGGTTCCAAAGTAACCGGAAGCCTGAACCAGACCGCCCAGCGCATAAATGCCATCCTGAATGATCGGCCATACAACAAACAGAATCGCACCGGTGATGATAGCGAATACCATGCTGACAATCGGAACAAAGCGCGTGCCAGCAAAGAAGGACAGCGCGTCCGGCAGCTGGGTCTTATAGAACTTGTTGCACAGTACAGCGGTAATTAAACCGGCAATAATGCCGCCAAATACGCCCATCTGTAACGTTTGAATGCCCAATACATTCGCAATCGCGCCTTCCTTGACGCCTTCTGCGATTTGTCCATCGACAATGGAACCATTTAATGTCAACAAGACATTGATTGTCGTCAGCATGATGAGATAGAAAATGCCTGCCGACAGAACCGCAACGCCCTTTTCCTTTTTCGCCATGCCGAGAGCAACTGCCAGCGCAAAAATCAACGCCAAGTTGCTGAAAATGGCATTGCCCGCATAGTTGAGCATGAGCATAATCGAATACAGCAGCGTACCCGGATGCAAAATGCCACTCAAACCATAGGTAGCAATGGTTGTCTCATTGGTGAACGAACTGCCGATACCCAACAGAATTCCCGCAAACGGAAGAACGGCAATGGGCAAGAACAAGGATTTACCAATCTGCTGGGCAGTGGCAAATACGACACTGCTCTTTTTTTCTTTCATAAGATCTCCTCCTCTTTGTTTGGCTTTCTATGACACATACTATCAGTATGTCCCGAAAATATAAAAACCCATACCAATCCCACAAAGACATACCAACTGTGTGTCAGTACGTGTTTTGTAAGACTCGTATGGGTTTCGCCCAAATTAGGTAACGATCCCAAATCCGATTCGGATTTGGGATCGTTTCTTGTTATGCGCCCATATTGATGCGCTTGCGGTGAATCGTGAGATAAACCAGTTCTTCTTCCGATAAGGTCTTGTCCCACGTATTTTTCATGTAATCTGCAATGCGCTGTGCGCACTGATAATGCTTTTTGCAGCTATAGGCAATCATCTTGCGAAAATTGATGTCATTTTCATCGCTGTTGTCCGGCAAGGTCTCTCCCTGAAAAATTCGCTTGGCAAAATATCGCAGGTGCACGACAAAGCGGCTAAAATCCAGCGCCTGTCGATCAAACTGCTTATGATAATACGCTTCCACGACATCAATGCATCCATCAATCAATTTGGTGATGTCATACATCTCTGACATGTGCGTATTCAGCTCGGCATTGACAATATGCAGGGCAATAAATGACGCTTCATCTGCATTGAGCTCGATACCGGTCTTTTGCTTGATGATGTCCAAGCACCGACGCCCCATTTGATATTCCGTCGGATAGTAGCACATAATCGAACCCGCCAACGGATTGGTAAATTCAATGCCTTGTTGCTTGCGCTGCATCGCAAAGCTGATGTGATCGGTCAGTGTGATGAGCAGCGATTCATTGAGCGGCTGTGTGATATGCTGTTTAATCTCCGCAATCAGCTGTTCTGTCAGCAATAAATCCTCCATCGGGATTTGCTGTACCAGCTCGCGCAGCTTACGTTGCTCCTGCTTATCAACCATGCGATAGGTTTTTTCGATTTTGTTTTCGTCAAGGGATTCGCCGGTATGCTTTTGGAAGCCAAGACCTTTTCCGGTAACGATGACTTCGTTGCCTTCTTCATCAACTGCGCAGAGGATATTATTGTTAAAAACCTTTTTGACTCTCATATCTCTGCCCCTTCTTGGCCAATCAGGCAAAAAAATAAACCACCCCTACACAGCAATCCTCTTTATACGATAGATCTCGCGCTGTACAGAGTTGGTTACGCCCGCCTGACCGGTAACATTCCAACGATTCCGTTTACGTTGTATAAATAGTAACATACCCATTTCTATTTGTCAAGAAAATATTCATAAAAATTTCACAAAGTGCAAAACAGAATCGACTTTCTCACCTTGTGCTGCACCAATGCGTGAGTCATGCGGCGAAAGTACGATTCTGCTTCAAACTTTCGTTTGAAATCGTTTTTTGATTTCATTGCTTGTATTATATCTAAATCTTTAAAAAATCGCAAGTATAATTTGTAACAAAAGATTCTTTACTTTTATTCGTAAGTTTGGTATACTATTCTCACGAAGAAAACCGGAGGAACAAACATGAATGACCGATCCCAAATGATTCTCTCTCTATTGACAGAAGAACAAAAAATAGAAGTTTCCGTTCTCGCGGAAAAATTGCAGGTATCTCAGGTCACAATCCGCAAAGACTTGGACGAATTAGAGCGCCGCGGCATTGTTGTCCGTGAGCACGGCTTCGCCCGCCTGTGCAGCGCAGACAATATCGCCTACCGCATTGCCTATCACTATGAAGAAAAGCGCCGCATCGCCGTTCGTGCTGCCGAGCTGGTCTCCGATGGTGAGACGCTGATGATTGAAAACGGCAGCTGCTGTGCCCTATTGGCGGAGGTGCTGACACAAACTAAAAAAAATCTGACCCTCTTAACAAACAGTGTTTTCATCGCCGATTACATCCGAAATCAAACGGATTTTCAAATTGTTTTGCTCGGCGGCATCTATCAACCCAATTCACAAGTTCTCGTTGGCCCGATGGTACGGCAGTGTGCAGAAAATTTCTATGTTCCCCACTTTTTCCTCGGCGTAGACGGATATTCTCTGCGCACCGGTTTTACCAACCGCGACTCCATGCGGGCACAAGCTGTCCGTGACATGGCGCATCAGGCAGATGAACTGATTGTCTTGACCGAGAGCGAAAAGTTTTCCCATCCGGCAGCAGTCCCGCTCAACGTAACCAATCCAATCAAAACTGTCATTACCGACAGCAATTTGGATACCGAAACGTATGCCCAGCTTCAAAGCAGCGGCATCTCACCGATTCTCGTATAAGGGAGAGATTTTTTATGAGTTATCAGTTAATTGCCTTTGATATGGACGGCACTCTGCTCGATTCCAACAAAGCCATTCTTTCTTCCAGTCTCACTGCAATTTCCGATGCAGTGAAAGCCGGAAAAACCGTTATCTTATCCACCGGACGCTGCCTGCCGGAGCTGCGGGAATATCTCCCTCAGCTCTCTGATGTGCGCTATTTAAACTGTGTCAGCGGTGCCCTGGTGCTCGATCAAAAGACAAACACGGCAATTTACAGCTGCAGTTTAGCTCCCGCTGTTTGCAGTCAGATTCTCCGTATTGTCCAGCATCAGGATGTCATGGTTCACCTGCTCGGTGAGACTACCTCTATTATTCAGCGCAGTCACTGCCAAAATATGGCGCACTTTGGCATGGGACAGTATCAGGGGTTATTTGAGCGAAACGCAGAGCAATGGGACAATCTTTTCACGCAGTATCATGAAAATCCCTTTCCCGTCGCCAAGCTGAATCTATATTTTACCGACCCAGAATCCCGCCAGCGTATCGAACAGCAGATTCTGAACGAAAACATTCCGGTTACGATGGTACATGCAGAAGCCACTTCGCTGGAAATCAGTGCCAAAGGCGTCAGCAAAGCCGCCGGTCTGCACGAGCTATGCAAACATTTAGACATTCCGATCTCCGAGACCATCGCTGTCGGCGATGCTCCCAACGATTTGGAAATTTTAAAAGCTGCCGGGCTGTCCATTGCCATGGGCAATTCACGCCAAGAAATTTTAGATCTGGCAGATGTTGTCGTGTCCGACTGCGATCATGACGGCTGCGCCGAAGCGATTTATCAATACTTATTGCACGCATAAAAAATCGGTATCGAGTTTGTGGCTCGATGCCGATTTTATTTATGTGTCTTATGCAAGATAGCGTCCGACTTTTGGAATTTTGCGAATCAGCCAAGTCAAACCACCGGAGAGAACCAGCAGCAGAACCGAAGCTCCCACAACAAACAATCCCGTCGGAAGATAGATGCCATAATAGTTGAGTACCCAGCAGAGTACCGCGAGCAAAATCGGATGGATGAGATAAATGCCAAAGCTGAGCTGTGCCAACCGTGCAATCGGCCGCATGACTTTGACAGACAACCGTTTTTTCGCCAAGGTATTTTTGACAACCAAAAAAATCGCAATAGCAATGAGCAGGGCATCCGGTGACAGCACCAGCTGTGCCGGATCTGTTGAGAACGAATCAAAGCCCCACAGCCCGCGAAATGCTAAAATCACACAAATGGCACCGAGCAGATAAAAGACTCGCAGCTGTTTGCGCGTCAAAAATGCCGTGCGCAGATACCATCCGGCGACAAAGACGCCGAGATACCCAAAGCCCATCAGCGCGTAATCTGCCATGCGCACCGAACCAATTTGCGCCTGCACAAACGGATACACGCCGCCAAGCACAATGCCAAACACAACCAAATACGTCAGCTCTCTCGGCTGTGCCGCACGGGTAAACACACGCACCACCGGAGAAAACGTATACAAAATAAACAGCACAAACAAAAAGTTCAAATAGCTGGAGCCGCCAGTCAGTAAGCCCTGTAAGACACCGCCAGTTATGGCATTGACCAGCATCGCCAGACTGCCCCAAACCAAATAGGCGACAACAAGACGCAGAACATATCGCTGTCCCAGCTCTCTGCCGCTCAGATACCAGCTGCCATCCGAAAAGAACATGCCGCTGAGCATGAGAAACATCGGGCACACCCAAGTCAGCAGGCCAATGGCCTGTGTTCCTCCTGCCGCAATACAGGTGCTAAAAATCACCATTACAACACATGCCAGCGCACGCAGGACATCCGGATACACCATTCTTCTCTTCATTGTATCATCTACCCTTCTTTTTATGACTCGTTCTATTCTCTATGCTTATCATCATATCATATCAAAATGCCGATGAAAACCAAAAATGCAGGAATTTTATGACATATTTGTGAATTTTGTCCGTTTTTGTCTCGCCGCGGTCATTGACTTCCCTGTTTCCAGCCGATATACTGATAGTATCCCAAAGCCAGAATGATTGGGATCAAAGGAGTGCCCACGCATGAAATCTATTACTAAAATCGTCATTACCGGCGGGCCATGCGGCGGTAAATCAACTGCTATGTCATGGATTGAGAGCAATCTTTCCAAACAAGGCTATAAAGTTCTTTTTATACCGGAAACCGCTTCCGAGTTAATCTTGGGCGGCGTTGCTCCATGGACGGTCAACACCAATTATGACTTCCAAAAAGCACTCGTCTCTCTGCAAATCCAAAAAGAGCGTGTGTTTGAAATGGCAGCCAACGACATGGAAAACGAAAAGATTCTCATTGTCGCAGACCGCGGTATTTCTGATAACAAAGCTTATATGACAGATGCCGAATGGGAGTCTCTGTGCCGAGAGCTGGGCGGCAGTGAAATCGCCTTCCGCGACAACTATGATGCCGTCTTTCATCTCGTGACCGCAGCAAAGGGCGCAGAAAAATTCTATACCCTGTCCAACAATCAAGCGCGAACCGAAACGCCGGAACAGGCAATTGCAATGGATGAAAAAATCATCACCTGCTGGACCGGACATCCGTATCTGCGCATCATTGATAATTCCACGGATTTTACCGGCAAGATGCGGCGGCTCGTCAGCGAGATCACCCATTTCCTCGGTGAACCCAATGCGTTTGAAACCGAACGCCGCTATCTGATTCGGATGCCGGATCTGAAAGCATTAGAGTGCCTGCCCAATTGCCGAAAAGTAGAGATCATTCAAACCTATCTCATTCGACAGGACGGCGAACCGCTCGTGCGTGTGCGCCAGCGCGGCAGCCACGGCAGCTATATCTATGTCAAGACCACTGCCCAGCGCACGGCGGAGGGGCATCTGCTTGAGACCGAACAGCGGCTCACTAAAGATGAATATCTCAACCTGCTCATGGATGCAGATACCTCCCTGCGGCAAATCCGCAAAAACCGGTATTGCTTGACAGAGAACAATCTCTACTTTGAAATTGATGTATATCCGTTCTGGAAACAGCAGGCATTGCTGGAAATTCAAGTTAATGATTCCCAGCAGCCCATTGCCTTCCCGCCGTTTCTTTCCATTCTCCGCGCTGTCACACAGGACAGCGCATATAAAAGCTACGGCATTGCCCAGCACATCCCACCGGAAGACGCATAACAGAGACAACAATCCCCTGTACCTCTTTCCAGAGATACAGGGGAATTTTTTCTCTTACCGTGACTTAAAATGGCAGGTCTTTTCCCTGCTTTACCCATGTGCGGAATTCCGCCGTGGCAGCGAACAGAACATCACCGGAAGAATTGATTGCTGTCTCGCAGGAATCCTGCAAAACACCGATGATAAAGCCGACGCTGACAACCTGCATCGCAATATCATTGCTGATGCCGAACAACGAGCATGCCATCGGAATGAGCAGCAGCGAGCCGCCTGCAACGCCAGACGAACCGCATGCACCCAACGTCGCCAAAAGCGCCAGAATCAATGCCGTCGGAATGCTTACCGACATGTTCAATGTATGGACTGCCGCCATCGTCATAATAGTAATTGTGATTGCCGCACCGTTCATATTGATGGTTGCGCCCAGCGGAATAGAAACAGAATAAATATCCTGATCCAGTCCCAGCTTTTCACACAGCGCCATATTAACCGGAATGTTTGCCGCAGAGCTGCGTGTAAAGAACGCCGTCAATCCGCTCTCCTTGAGGCAGCGGAATACCAGCGGATACGGATTTCTGTGCAGGCACAGCGCAACAATCAGCGGGTCAATGACCAGAGCGATAATGGCCATGCAGCCAAGCAGCAACAGCAGCAGACTGCCGTAATCCTTGAAAATGCTCAGACCATTCTGCGATACCGTGGTAAATACCAGACCCATGATGCCGAATGGTGCCAGATTGATGATCCAGCGCACAGCCTGGGATACCGCATTGGACAGCTCTGTGAGCGATTCCTTGGTGTGTTCCGATGCGATATTGCGCAGTGCCAGACCCAGAATAATTGCCCAAGTCAGCACGCCGACATAGTTGGCATTTGCCAGTGCATCAATTGGATTGGATACAATATTGCCAAGCAGATTGCTGAAGATCTCTGCCATGCCGCTCGGCGGAGTGGTCTCAGATGAAACAGCTTCCGCCAGCTTGAGCTGTACCGGAAACGCAAAGCTCGCGCACACAGCCAGCGCTGATGACAGCAGAGTGCTGAATAAATACAGCACAATGACAGTTCTAAACTGCTTGCCGATGCCCGCAGAGGCCTGTGCCAGCGAGCTCATTACCAGAACAAATACCAGCAGCGGTGCAATTGCCTTCAGCGCACCGACAAACATGGTACCCAGAATGGAAATGCCTGTCGCCTGCGGCACAACCAGCGCCAGAATGATACCGACTGCCAAGCCAATGACAATGCGGAGAATCAGACTGAGGTCATTCCATTTTTTGATGACATTTTTCATGTTTTCTCGTCCTTCTATACAGTATTCTCTCGATTTTCTTCACAAAAACCAAAAAGCTTACTTATTGTAGCACATTTTCCCGCATTTCACAAGGCGAATCGCAGCCGTCCGTCTCGGATTCTCTACTTTTTTCTACAGAAAATTTCACCAAAATTTCCAATAAAAATTTTCTATTTTTTATTAACGCAGGCTTACTTCTATTTCTCGATCTATCTTGAAAAAAATGTGCAGAATTGCAGGATTTCCTGCGTTAAAAAGGCGTTTGTTCGCAACTTTTTGCACACTAAAGTTAGGCTCCGTTTAGATTTATTTCATTTTTTTGAATTTTTTTAGTTGATTTCTCGAAAATCTATGATACAATGGATACATAAGAAATCGCACAACGTTTTGTGTACTTTCTTCATTTTTATGTTTTGACATTTATATGTAAAGTTTTTTAGGAGGTATATCATTATGGCTTATCAGATTAGCGATGCATGCATTAGCTGTGGTTCCTGCGCTGGCGAATGTCCGGTAGGTGCTATTTCCGAGGGTGACGGCAAGTATCAGATCGATGCAGGTGCATGCCTGGATTGCGGTTCTTGCGCTGGCACTTGCCCGATGGGTGCAATCTCTCAGGAGTAATTTGCTAAACATCAGCAATGTACATCAAAAGGCTTCGGTATAAACCGAAGCCTTTTTTCATGCCCGCATAAAAAAACAGAGGCCGTCCAGCTCGAACGGTCTCTGTTTTTTGTTTACGCTTCTTTTTCTTTGATTTTCTCTAAAATGCGGCTGATGAGTGCCGTTCTCTGGAACGGTGTCATCAGATAATAACCATCGACATACGGCGCGATGTGCTTGGCAATCTCAGAGGAAATCGTCACCGCAAGATCTTCTCCTTCTGCGCGATTCTTGCCCTCATACATTTGCGTGATGGTTTCATCAACGCGAATGCCATTAATTTCACTGTCCATAAACCGAGCATTCTTTGCGCTGACTACCGGAATAATACCGCCCAAAATATAGGCACCCTGCAGCTCCTCACGTGCTCGTTTGAGATTTTCAAACGCCTCTTCTGTCAAAATCGGCTGTGTCAGGAAGCCAATGATGCCGCGTTCCATCTTTGCCTTGGCAAGACGCAGCTGCACATCAAAATTCAATGCATTGACATTGAGCGCACCAAACAGATGAAACGGACTCGGCAGAACCGTCTGACCCAACGAGGAGACAAAGGACGCCAGCTTGCGGGAATTAAACTGATAGACGCTCTTGACTTCATCGCGCTCTGCTGTCGGAATCGGGTCGCCGGTGACGAGCAGAATATTCCGAATGCCCTCCGCGTGCAGTCCCATGAGCAGAGCCTTTGTCGCATTGAGATTTCGGTCTCGGCAGGTCATATGCGGCAGCGCATCCATGTTCAGCTCACGGCGAATTTTGCACGCGAGCAGACTGGAATCCACGCGAGCCCGCGCAATCGGGCAATCTGCAATCGTGATAATATCGACATCTGCTCCCTTGAGCATCCATGCGCCGCTCATAAACTTGCTCAAATTGGCATTGGCTGGCGGGTCAAGCTCTACAGCGACAACCTTTTCTCCCTTGCGCAGCTTTTCCCAGAACAAGCTCTCCGGCAGCGTATCCACCAGTTCTTCCCGCTGCTTTTTGCTGGTTTTCGGTTCATCCGTGTGGTTATAGCCATCCAACGCCTTTTTGGCCTGCGCAATGTGCACCGGTGTCGTGCCGCAGCAGCCGCCCAGAATCGCTGCGCCTTCCTTTGCCATCTCCAACAGCTGGGTCGCAAAGTACACCGGATCGCCCTCATAGAACGAGCGATTGTTGATAACAACCGGATAGCCGGCATTCGGCATCAGCGACAGGGGGATACCGGTATGATCCAGCTCCTGCGCCAGCTCCAGCATATGCCGTGCACCGCAGACGCAGTTAAAGCCGACGCAGTCAATCTCCGCACACGCCTTGATTTCGTTGAGCAAAGCTGCTGCAAAGCTGCCGTCACGGGAAAATCCATCCGGCTGAATCGCAAACGACGCTATGATATATGCGTCTGGATTTTTTTGCTTGATATACGCCGCTGTCTCCTTCAAGCCCTCTGCATTGGCATTGGTCTCAAACAGAAAATACTGTGCGCCAAGCTGTAAAAAGCAATCCGCAACAAAGCGGAATTCCTCTCGAATATCCATGGTCTCCGGCAGTCCGGAAATCGGGCCAATATCTGCAAAGACATAGGCCTGATCTTTTGCCGCCTCGCAGGCGAGCTTCCAGCCCGCCTGAATGGTGCGCTCGACCAGCTCTTCATTGCCTTGAAAATTCACGCGATTGACCGCAAACGTATTGGTCTTAATCGCCTCGCTGCCCGCCTCAAGATACTCTCGATGAATGTCCGCAATCAGCTCCGGCTGGCTGAGATTTGCCAGCTCGCAGCCGCTTCCCACGCTCTGATTGCGCGTGGAAAAGTAGGTACCCATGCCGCCGTCAAACAGCAGGATATGATTTTTGATATACTCTCGAATGTTATTCATATTGTCTTATCCCAATACTTCCTTTGCTATATCGGCGGATGCCTTGGCATCCTTGGCATAGTAATCTGCGCCGATTTCCTCGGCGTAATCTGCCGTCAGCACCGCGCCGCCGACCATGACCTTGCATACATGTCCCGAAGCACGAAGTGCCTCAATGGTTCGGCGCATAGAGTCCACTGTCGTTGTCATCAGCGCAGACAGACCCACCAGCTTGACATCCTCTGCAACAGCTGTGTCCACGACCTTCTGTACCGGTACATCGCGTCCCAAATCAATGACCTGATACCCGTAATTTTCCAGTACCACACGCACGATATTCTTACCAATGTCGTGAATGTCGCCTTCTACCGTCGCCATAATAATCTTGCCCTTGGAAACGCTCTCGCCGCCGCGCTTCGCAATGCGCAGCTTAATCAAATCAAAGCCTGCACACGCCGCATTGGCGGCATTGATGAGCTGCGGCAGAAAAATTTTCTGCTTTTCGTATTTGTCGCCGACCAAATCCAAAGCCGGAATCAGTTTTTGATTGATGACATCCAGCTCCGACATGGTTTCCAGCAGCTTTTCCGTCAAATCGGCGGTTTCCTGCTTAAGACCCTTGAGCACAGCATCCTCGATGCGCATTTCCTTGCCTGCCGCAGAGCTGCTTTTCGGTTCTTCCTCCACGTTGGCAAATCGCTCAATATATGCCTCACAGCCAACATCCTCGCCGGACAGCGCGCGATAGGAAACAACGGTGTCCATAATCGGCTTTAGATTTGGGTTGATGATCGGCAGATCCAAGCCGCACCACATTGCCTGCGTCAAGAAATTGGTTGTGATATTATTTCTCTCCGGCAGACCAAACGAAATGTTGCTGACACCCAGCACACAATGCAGTCCCAGCTTCTCATGCACCATGCGTACAGCCATAAGTGTCTCCACTGCCTGTTCCTGCTGGGCCGAGATAGTCAGCGTCAGGCAGTCGATGAGCACATCTTCCTTCGGAATGCCGTGCTGCATGGCTTCCTGCATGATTTTTTCTGCCATGTCAAACCGCGCCTGTGCCGTCTGCGGAATACCGGATTTATCCATTGTCAGGCCGACCACGGCCGCGCCGTACTTTTTGACAATCGGCAAAATCGTATCCAGCTTGTCCTGTTCTGCATTGACCGAGTTGACAATGGCACGGCCGCTGCACGCGCGCAGACCCGCTTCAATTGCCGCCGGATCCGACGAATCAATCTGCAACGGCAGTGAAACCACGCTTTGTACCGCCTTAACCACAGCAGTCATCATTTCTGCTTCATCAATGCCCGGCAGACCGACGTTAATATCCAAAATATCCGCACCGGCATCCTGCTGTTCAATCGCGCGCTCCATAATATAGTTGAAGTCGCGCTCACGCAGTGCCTGCTGGAAGCGCTTTTTGCCGGTCGGATTGATGCGTTCACCAATGACACGCACACCGCCGAAGTCCGTCATATGGCTCGCAGAGCACACACCGCGTTTACGTACCGGACGAATATCCTCTTTGGCATCCGGCAGTGCCGCCAGCGCCGCGATAAAGTCCGGCGTCGTGCCGCAGCAGCCGCCCAAGATCGAGACACCCAGCTCCGGAAATTTCGCCATCTGTCTGCCGAATTCCGCAGCGTCCATATCATACCCGCCGGTTGCCGGATCCGGCAGACCGGCATTCGGCTTGACAATCAGCGGCTTGTCCGTCCACTTGCGCATTTCTTCTATGAGCGGAAAAATCTCTTCCGGTCCCAGAGAACAGTTGATGCCCATCGCGGCAACATCCAAGCCTTCCAACGTAGCCGCCATGCTGGCAACTGTTGTACCGGTAAAGGTTCTGCCGGTCGCTTCAAAACTCATCGTGACCAAAATCGGCAGATTGCTCTGTTCTCGCGCCGCGAGAACCGCCGCTTTGACTTCATACAAGTCGGTCATGGTCTCAAAAATGACGAGATCCGCGCCCGCCTGCTCTCCGGCACGCACCATCTGTGCGTAAATTTCATAGGCTTCATCAAATGCCAGCGTACCGAGCGGTTCCATCAGCTCACCAATCGGGCCGACGTCCAAGGCAACCTTGGCTTTTCCACCCGCTGCCTTTTTTGCAATGGCGACATTTGCCGCAACCAATTCTTCTACGGTATGTCCGGTACCCTCCAGCTTGTGCGCGTTAGCGCCAAAGGTATTGGCATAGATAATATCACTGCCAGCCTGCACATAGCCGCGCTGGATATTTTCCAAAATTTCCGGATGCTGAACACCGAAAATTTCCGGCCGTTCGCCCAGACCCAAACCGGCAGCCTGCAGCATCGTGCCCATGCCGCCGTCAAGTAATGTCAGATTATTCATGACAAGCAAGTCCTTCCTTTCGATAGGGACAGGTCAGGAACATACTGCATACCTCACAGCCCCGTTTTCTCAGTTTTTGCGGATGATCGGAGATTCCCATAATCGCCGTTACCGATTTTCGCGGAATCATCAAATAATTCGGGGTGACAGTCAGACCAATGCGCCGCGTTGTATTGAGCGCCTCGCACAGCCTGCGCTGGGTGTGCAGCGGTAAATCACCGTATCCCGGACTAAATCGGTCGGTCAAAAACCGTCCTTCTTGTTCCAATTGCTCCCGCAAATCAAATTCAAAATGGTCGCAGACATTTTCAATCGCCGCACTGGCGCAGGCATCCATAATCACAGCGTCCGCCATATCTGTCACCTCGCGCCGCATGAGCAGCTGTTCAATCTGCGGCCCCAACGTCACGGCAAGCAGCACGCTTTCCTGGCAGGACGACAGAATGTCTTTCATATCCTTGCCTTCTAACGGAAAGCCGACAATCTCGCCATCTTTTACTGGCAATCTGCGATAGACCAATCTCGGCTGGCAGCTCTTTGTCACTTCATCCATACAGCGCTGAATCTGCTGTTCCAGCTCCGGCGGCCGTTCCTGTCCGCGATACCCGAGATACATCAAAATCTCTTGATAATTGAGTTGTGTTAGTCTTGCTTCCAATTGCCGTTCACCTCGCATTTCCTATCATTATACCATGCAAAACGCCGCCCCGCAACCAACGCAAAAAGCAACAAAAAACTGCCGCAGTCTTCCCATGGGATTTCTGCGACAGTTTTATTATACCGTATCTTTATTTTGTTTATCCAGCAAACGGCGCATCGCCTGCATCCGTTCGTCCATGCGGTGCATGTCATTTGCACAGGCGAGCAGCTCTCTGCGCAGAGACCGGCCGATTTTGCTCTTCTTTTTGTACTGTAACTCGTGCTCCATCACCGACCAATAATCCATGCCCATGGTGCGGATCTGGATTTCTACCTTGCGTTCATTGGGAAACTGTACCTGCATGTGCAGACTTTGGTACCCGCTGTTCTTCGGTTTTTTGATAAAATCCTTGACCTTTAAAATGCGAATATCCGGCAGCATCTCTAAAAATGCCCGCACGCGGTCTATATCATCCAAATACAGGCACACAATGCGAATTCCCGCCAGATCATTGATGTACCGATAGATATTGGCATTGGTTTTTTCGCGTTTTTTTCGCCGCAGCTTTGCCAAAATACTCTGCTCACTTTTGAGCCGCCACACAATCTGCGAAACAATCTCTCGATGAAGCAGGGTCTGCTGTTGTTCGGCAAACTGCCGGATTTTTCCAATCAGCAGATTGATACAAGCCTGATATTCCTGCTGCACCTCTGGGCGCAGAAAATCCATCACAAACTTTTCCTGCTCCACGCTCCATCGCTCCCCTGCCATGTATTCTCTATCTATTCTATTGTAGACTCTTTGCAGCTATGTATCAATGCATCGTATGTAAATTTTGGAACAAATTTGTAAATTACAGGGAAAACAGCGGAAAGATGTCGTCGGTTTCGCCTGGTGTGCCGTTGTAAATATGGATGCCATGCGCATCGGCATACTGTTTTGCTGTCCGAAATGCCGACTGCATCTTTTCCTCCTGCGGATGACAGCAGCCACAGCCGACCAGCACCAGATCCGTAAATCCAAGATACACCGCAATCTGCATCAGCGAGTACACGGTGTCATAGCCATCATACACAACCTCCAGTGCATCGCCGCTGAATTTGACATGATGGGTGTCATACTCGTTACAGTAGTATTTATAGACACCGAGATACGGATAGGCAATCCAGTTTTTCGGTGTCGGAGATGGTACAGGCAGATTATCTCCGGCAAGAATCCCCTGTTCCGGAATCTTGTCAATATACTCTTTGATTTGTTCGAGCATGGATGGACTCTGAATACCCAGATACGTCGGCTGCCAGCCCGTCTTTTTGAGCTTTTCCCAGCCCGCCGCACTGCACAGCGTGCACTCATGGTTCAATCGGTCGAGAATCGACGGCTGAACCTCCGCTCCCAGAATCACACAGCGGCCGCGCTGACTGCCCTGCAGTGCCTGTAACGGCTGAAACAGCGGTTCAATGTGTCCCTGTTTTCGTGCCTCTGCTTTTTTTACTTCCTCTTCATAATGCGCGCGCTGGCTGCGTTTCTGCTTTTCCCAGCGCAATTTTCCCAAAAATCCCATAGTTTCTCCCTTAAGCGTGTTTGCTTTTCTCGTTCATAATGAGCATTTGCAGACGGTTTTCTACATTCGCAAAGCTGACATCCGGATCGTAATCCAGCGGCAAAATCTGCGCATCTGGATACAGTTCCTTGAGTCGTTTGGCGATGCCGCGACCGACAACATGATTGGGCAGGCATCCAAACGGCTGCAAAATGATAAAGTTCCGACAGCCGTTCTTGGCGTTGTGCAGAATTTCTCCCGGAATCAGCACACCCTCACCGGCATCAAACGTGTGATGGATAATCGGGTCGCTGTCCTTGATAATCTCCTGCATGCGCGCCGCCCGATGGTACAGCGGATGCTTCTTCGCAATCGCGTCTGTCATAGCGTGTGCCGCATTGAAAATCTCATCTGCGGTAAAATACCAAATCTTTTCACCCATCGGCTTTTTGAGCTTATATTCCCGAATCTGCGCGTCAATGTAAAAATACGACTTGCGAATGACATCGGTCATGCGCGCCTCAATAATTTCAAATCCATTTTCCTCCAGATACTTCTCAATATCATGGTTTGCGCCCGGATGGAAATTGAGCAGGTACTCGCCCACGATGAGAACCGTCGGTCTACGCCTACTGCGATCATACGCCACATCGCACATGATGTCAATCGCCCGTTTAAATCCGCCGCGCATGCCGAGAATGCCGCCGTGCTCCATGCCGTCGATCACGGCATCCATCGCCCGCTCAAAGGCGGCATCGGCACTGCCTGCGACCAGCTCATACGGACGCATCTTGCGCAGCAGCTCTTCCAAAACGTCAATCATCGGCAGAGCAAACGCAATATTGAGCGCAGACATCAGACTCATGCGGAAGCCCGGATGCATGTCATGGCTATCCTTGTCATCGTTGGTCAAAATCGGAACATCGGCAAAGCCCGCATCGTCCAGTGCTTTGCGCAGCAGTGCACTATAGTGCGTCAGACGGCAGTCGCCGATGTACTTACCCATGCCAATGGCGACCTGTTTGTTTTGATATTTTCCGCTGCGCAGTGCTTCCAACGCCTCACCGATGACAATCTGTGCCGGGAAGCAAATATCATTGTGCACATACTGCTTGCCGAGCCGAATGGCTTCTTCTCTTCCGACCGGCAGCGGCTCCGCCTTGATATGCTGGGCACTGAATGCCGCCGACATAACTCGGCTAAAGGCATGAGAGGTATTCGGCACGAGCACAATGCGTTCTTTGGCATCCTGCTTGGTGAATTTTGTCGGGTATGGATCGGACAGTTCGTGTACCTGTCCGGTTGTCCGTGTTCTGCGCTGTGCCGCTGTTTCCAAAAAGCTCCTCACACGAATGCGCAGCGGGCCGGTAGCATCGCTCTCATCCAGCTTGAGCACCAGCGGATGTTTTCCGCTGATTTCATTCATCATACGGATGATCTCATCGGATAGGTACGCATCATGTCCGCAGCCAAAGCTGACAACCTGTGCGTATTCCAAATAATCACAGCCTGCCGCAAGCACGGCACCGGACAGCATCCGTGCGTGATAGTTATTGACAATATCCAATCGACTGTTGTGCAGATCCACGCGATTGATGTCCGGCAGACTGTCTATGGTCAGCACCGGAATATGGTGCTCGGTAAACAGCTCCGGCAAATCATGATTGACCAACGCATCGTTTTGATACGGTCTGGACGCCAAAACAACGGCATACGTGCCATTTTTCTGCACCGTATCTATAATTTTCTGTCCTTCCGCCTTTAAGCGGTCAGAAAATTCCTGCTGTGCCGCATCTCCCGCCGCGATGGCTTTCCGCGTCAGCTCCGGCGCAATGCCAAATGTCTGTTGCATATACTGCGTGAGCTGTCGGTCTCTGTCCTCGGGCAGATGCCAGTGAAACAGCGGTGCATCAAACGGAATGCCCCATCGGCGTGCCGGATCATCCGAATTGCGGATGACAATCGGGTATCCTTTGACGACAGCACACATGGACTCACTGGTTTGCGCCAAATTTTCACTCTTTACCGTCGTGATAGACGGCATGAAAATACGATCTACGCCCTTTTCCTTCAAATTGCGCAGATGTCCATGCACAAGCTTCGCCGGAAAACAAACCGTATCCGAGGTAACCGCAGACAAGCCGTTTTCATACATGTCCCGTGTGCTGTTATCAGACACCTGCACCCGATAGCCCAAGCTGCGCCAGAACACCTTCCAAAACGGCATCGTGTCCCAGAAGGACAACACACGCGGAATGCCAATGGTCACATCTTTTTCCTCATCCAGCTGCGGATAGGTATAGTCATGAAACAGCAGCTGTTCTCTGGTTCGGAATAAATTCGGCACATCGTCTTTTGTGCGGCGCGTATGCTTGACCTGTTCCCGCACCGTGGCATCATTGGGATTGCCCAAAATTTCGCCGCGCTCACAGCGATTGCCCGTGATAAAGGAACTGCCGTTCGAGAATCGGAGAATGGTTCTGCTGCAATGATTGCCGCAAAACGGACACGGCACGCCGTCCTGTTTGCTGTACTGAAAATTCGGAAGAGCAGAAAAGCCGATAAAATTGCTGACCGCGTGTTCGCCCGCCTGTCTTTTGGTGAGCAGTGCCGCGCCGATAGCACCCATTTCTCCCGGATACGGTGCACGGGTGACCGGCTGTCCCAAATACTGCTCCAAGGCGCACAGCACAGCATCGTTTTTAAACGTACCGCCCTGCACGACCACATGCTTGCCAAGCACAGATGGATTGGAAATGCGTACAACCTTGGTAAAGACATTGCGGATAATTGACCGGCAAAGTCCCGCCATAATATCCTCCGGTGTCCGACCGTTTTTCTGTTCCGTAATAATGGTACTGTTCATGAATACGGTGCAGCGGCTGCCCAAATCGGCGGGCTGCCGCGAACGAAATGCCGCATCGGCAATCTGATCGACAGGAATGCCCAGCGCCGCGGCAAATCCTTCCAAAAAGGAACCGCAGCCGGAAGAACAGGCTTCATTCAGCGTGATATTTGTCACCACGCCGCCATCAATCCACATCGCCTTCATGTCCTGTCCGCCGATGTCCAAAACAAAGCTGACGTCCGGCACATATTTCTGTGCAGCGGCGGCATGAGCCACGGTTTCTACCGTATGGTAATCCGCACCAAATGCCTTTGCCAGCATATGTTCGCCATATCCCGTCGTGCCCAATCCGAGTACTTCTAAGCGAATGCCGCGCTGTGCATAGCTTTCATACAGCTCCATCAAGCCCTGTCGAATGACCTGAATCGGATCGCCGCGGTTATTGGCATAAAACCGGTCAATGACCGTTTCCTTTTCGTCCATGAGCACCAATTTGCTCGTTGTACTGCCCGCATCGACACCGATATACACACGCAGGGTATCTCCCGCCTGTGCCGAACTGTGCTGGATTTGCGGACTCTCATGCAGCTTCCGCCATGCCAGACAAGCCTGTTCCGTCGAAAAATACGGTTCTGCGTGTTTGCTGACCGTGTGCTTGCTTTGCGTTTCTGCCTGCCGGAGCTGCGCAATTTTTTCTCCCAGTTCATGCACATCTGTGGCGTCCTCGCCAAACAGCTCCGGAATACTCAGTGCCGCACCGAGTGCCACAATGGTATCCGGATGTTCCGGACGAATGATTTCTTCCTCAGACAAATGCAGTCGCTCGCAAAAGACGCGAACCAACGTTGGATTAAACGTCAACGGGCCGCCTTCAAAAATAACCGGCGGCGTGATGTCCAATCCCTGCGACAGGCCGCCAATGGTCTGCTTGGCAATCGCATGAAAAGCCGATAAGGCAATATCTTCTCGCGCACCGCCTGCATTGAGTACAGACTGAATATCCGTCTTGGCGAAAACACCGCAGCGGCCGCTGATGCTGTGAATGGTGCTGCCTTGGCTCGCCAATGCCTCAAACCGTTCCGTCGGTGTTTTGAGCAATGCGGCAATTTCATCAATAAACGCACCGGTACCGCCGGCACAGCTGCCATTCATGCGCATATCTCGCGCGACAAGTCGCTTGGCGTTCTCATCGTATTGAAAAAAGATAATTTTCGCATCCTGTCCGCCCAGCTCAATGGCTGTGCGTGTCTGCGGGTACAAATGGCGCACCGCAGAGGCATTGGCAACCACTTCCTGCACAAAGTGAACCCGTGTGCAGTCAGCAATCGGCTTGCCGCCGCTGCCGCACACGGCTATCCGGAATTTTTCCTGCGGAAATGCCTGCTGAACCTCCTCCAGCAGCAAGCGCATGGCGTGCAGCTGTTCTGCATGATGTCGGCGGTATCGCACAAACAGCGGCTTTTGCTCTCCCGGCCGCAACACTGCCGCTTTCACCGTCGTTGAGCCGACATCCAGTCCCAACAAAAGATATTCTTGATGTTTGATTGAATCGTTCATACTGTCTTTACTCTCACTTCTAAAAAACTGCTGTACTGTATTCGCACAGCCAGCAGAAATCTTTTACCATGTTTGTCTCTTTTTGTCCGTGACTTATTATACATCAATTCTGTTGCAAAAAAGAAATTCGGGCAAGATATTAACAACTTTATAACCCTTTAGAAGATAAAAAAAGCCAAGCTCCCCGCATGATTGCTTTCATGCAGAGAGCTTGTGTCCTAATTGATTCGTCCGCAGAACGTACACACGCGCATTACGCTTCCCTTGAGTGCGCCGCCGCAAAATTGGCACCGATCCTCCAAGCACCAAACGGTCGGACATCCCCAAACCAACTGTGTCTCTTTCGGCAATCCAAGATAGTCTCGAAGTGCTGCCGGACGCGTCAGCCGTTTTCCGTCCGCATCTTCTACTTCACCCCAGATTTCCACTTTTTTTAGCATCGTACAATGTTCCAGCTCATGCTGCGCACAAAACTGCGTGTAGTTTGCTGCAATCGTCAGTTGTTCCAAGGTATGATTTTCTCCAAATGCATCTGCGGCAATGCAGCGAACCTCTGCCGGAATCGTCAGCGTTTGCTCCTGTCCCGCCTGTATGAGCGTCTGTCCTTGTAATTCCATCTATCTTTCTCCTGCGCGTTTTTTCCAGTATAGCACGGGCACACAGAAGCTGCAACCAAAAATTATTCGCCCAAAATTGCCTTCAAATCCTCTTCCGGCGTGCTGATCGGTGCAATATGATAGTGTTCTACCAAGAATTGCAGAACATTGGGAGACAGAAATGCCGGAAGCGTCGGTCCAAGGCGAATATTCTGAATGCCGAGATACAGCAGCGTCAGCAGGACGCACACCGCCTTTTGTTCATACCAAGACAGCACCATGGACAGCGGCAGCTCATTGACCTCGCAGTCAAACGCCTTTGCCAGCGCAACAGCAACCTGAATTGCGCCATAGGCATCGTTGCACTGTCCGACATCCATCAGCCGCGGCAAACCGTCAATCATGCCGAGATCCAAATCGTTAAACCGGTACTTTCCGCAGGCAAGTGTCAAAATCACGGTATCCGGCGGGGTCTGCTTGACAAACTCCGTGTAGTAATTTCTGCCCGGACGCGCACCGTCACAGCCGCCAACCAAGAAGAAATGGCGAATTGCGCCGGATTTTACCGCGTCTACAACCTGATCGGCAACGCTCAAAATCGTGCCGTGTCCGAAGCCGGTTGTCACCGTGTGCCCGCCATTGATGCCAGTAAACGATTGATCTTCCGCATATCCGCCCAATTCCAGTGCTTTCTCGATAACCGGCGTAAAATCGCGGTTCTCGTCAATGTGCACCATCTCCGGATACGAAACCACTTCCGTGGTAAAGACGCGGTCCGCATAGCTCGGGCGCGGCGGCATCAGGCAGTTTGTCGTGAACAGAATCGGAGCCGGAATGTTGTCAAATTCCTTTTGCTGGCTCTGCCACGCCGTGCCAAAATTGCCCTTGAGATGCGGATACTTCTTCAGCTCCGGATAGCCATGCGCCGGAAGCATTTCTCCGTGCGTATAAATAGCAATGCCCTTGTCCTTGGTCTGTTCCAGCAGACATTTGAGGTCGTACAAATCGTGTCCTGTGACAACGATAAACGGCCCCTTTTCTACGGTCAGCGGAACGGTTGTCGGCGTCGGTGTGCCGTAGGTCTGCGTATTTGCCTTATCGAGCAGTGCCATGCAGGCAAGATTCTTCTCGCCAACTTCCAAAACAATCGGCAGAAGTTCGTCCATGCCCCATGTGTTCTCTCCGACTGCACACAGTGCTTTAACAAAAAATGCATCCAGCTGCGCATCTGTGTAGCCAAAAATCATCGCGTGATAGGCATATGCCGCCATACCGCGAATGCCAAACAAAATGAGAGATTTTAAGCTGCGGATGTCTTCCTGTGCATCCCATACCTTTTTCATGTCGTAATCCGCCGTTCCCGCCGGAAGCTCTCGATGAATGGCGTCAATCCGCTGCCGAATGGTCACATCGTTGAAATTGACATTGGTGACGGTTGTAAACAAACCGTCTACGATCTGTTTGCTGATCTGCGTCGAAATCGTTTGCTTGCCCTGTATCGTGCGTGCCAGCGCAATCAGTGCGCCAGTCAGTTCATCCTGTAAATTAGCAGTATCTGCCTGCTTACCGCAGACACCGGCTCTTCCCGTGCATCCGGTACAGCCGGCTGTCTGCTCGCATTGAAAACAAAACATGTTGTGCTTCACGAGTTTCCCTCCTATTTGATGGTGTCCTTAGT
Organism: bacterium; assembly: GCA_963601915.1. GTDB lineage: Bacteria > Bacillota > Clostridia > Oscillospirales > Butyricicoccaceae > Butyricicoccus_A. The sequence goes on from CAVCGL010000016.1 coordinate 44,960, forward strand.
ATACCCAGAGAGACAAAAAAAGTCTGTTGGAAATCCAACAGACTTTTTCTTTTTTGATTTTTACAGCAGCGGTGCAAACAGTCGCAGGAACATCTGTCCCAATCGCAAAATGCGTCCGCGCCCGGTCGTGTATTCTTCCGTGACTTCTCGGCACTGCAAAAATGTCCGTTCAAAATCCTGCTTTGTCTCCCATACAGCGGGATGGTCGATGTACAGACAGCCATTTTCAAAATGGTGGTACAAGCTGCGGTAATCCAAGTTGATGGTGCCGCAGGTTGCCGCTTGATCGTCCATGACGCACATCTTACAATGGCAAAATCCCGGTGTCCACTCATACACACGCACACCGTTTCGCGTCAGACTGCTGTAATACGAGCGCGTCACCTGATACACCATCTTTTTGTCCGGGATGCCCGGCGTGATGACGCGGACGTCTACGCCGCGCTTGGCGGCAAGTCCCATCGCATGAATCATTTCATCGGTCAGAATCAGATACGGCGTGACAAACCAGCAATACTTCGTCGCTTTGTTGAGCAGGCTGATGTATACCTCTTCGCCTACCTGCTCATCGTCCAGCGGGCTGTCCGCATACGGCTGAATAAAGCCGTGCAGCTCCGGTCTTGGCGAAAATTCCGGCAGATAGGCTGCGATAGTCAGCTCTGTATGCTGTGCGTCTTCCTTGGGCTTGACGGCGTGCCAGTTCTCCAAAAAAGTGACAGTCAGGCTGCGCACAGCTTCTCCGCGCAGCTCGATGCCGGTATCCTTCCACTGTCCGTATGGATGCGTCAGGTTAAAATACTCATTGGCAAGATTGTATCCGCCGGTGAAACCGATGATGCCGTCTACAACGGTAATTTTCCGATGGTCGCGGTTATTTAAAAACAAATTGATGCCCGGCATCAGCGGATTGAAAATCCGGCACTGAATGCCCAGCTTTTCCATGCGCTTGACAAAATCCTTATTGATAAAGCCGATACTGCCCATGTCATCGTAAAACACACGAATTTCCACACCAGCTTTGGCGCGTTCCACCAAAATTTCCTGTATCCCGTGCCATGCTTCTGCGTCCTCAATCGCATGATACTCCATAAAGATAAACTGTTTGGCCTGCCGCAGAGCCTGTTTCTGTGCTTCCAGACCTTCTTCGGCGGAGAAATACCGCAGTTCGGTGTTCTGATACACCGGATATTTGCTGTTTCGCAGCAAATACGCAGAGACATTTGCCAGCTGCGTATCCTGTTTTTCCAATGCCTGCATGGCGGCCTGTGTATGCCGTCCCGTTTCGCCTTCCGTCAAGACGGGATACAGCTTGCCGTCAATCTCCTCATATCGCTTGCGCATCGCCCATGTGCCGCCATTTAAGCCGACAAGAAAATACAAAAACACACCCAAAACCGGAAAAATCAAAATCAAGATAATCCACGGCGTCTTCATGCTGGATGTCTTATGCTGTGCATAAATCGCCAAGACCAGCAAACCGCCGACCAAATAAGTACATGATTGAATCCACGATGCATACCGATTGAGCTTGGTAAACAGCATCGCAACAAAGGCCACTTCCAGCAAAATCGCCAGTGCACAAAACGCCAGCCGCCCAATGCTGTTTTTCACAGCGGTCTTGCTCTCTACTCGTGAGTTGCTCATCGTCTTCTCCCCTTTCTGTTTGTATTGCTCTATTATACCGTATTCTCGTAATTTGTCCAACCATATATAAAAATTTTATATATACTCTTGACACCAAGACTTTCCGTGCTATACTGAATATATAAAAATTTTATATATAAATATTTTATATACTATCACAAAGGAGTTGAGGGCATGTATTTTCCCGTATCCTCTCTGCTGATTGAATATTTGATACTGACCATTGTGGAGACCCAGGATTCATATGGCTATGAAATCAGTCAGACAATCAAGCTCGCGGCGGACATCAAGGAATCCACGCTGTATCCGATCTTGAAAAAGCTGGAAAAATCCGGTTATCTCACCACCTATTCCCAGCTGTATCTAGGACGCAAGCGCAAATATTATTCGATCACAGAGAGCGGAAAACAGCAAATACAATGGTTACATCAAGAATGGGTGTCTTATCGAGACACCATCGACGGTATTATTGAAGGGAGGCTTCGGAAATGACCAAGCAAGCATATCTTGACCAGCTGCGCAAATACTTGAAAAAATTACCTGCTGACGACTATGCAGATGCGATGGAATATTTTACCGAGTATTTTGAAGAAGCAGACGAAGAGCAGGCACAGCAGCTCATGCGTGAGCTGGGCACACCGAAAGAAGCGGCACGGGACTTGATTCAAAATCTGCTCGACAAAAAAATCACGGAACAGACGGCAAGTGCCGCTCCCAAAAAGAAATCACATATCTTTTGGATCGCACTTCTGTCCATCTGTGCCGCACCAATCGGCATTCCGCTGCTCATTGCGCTGCTGCTCATCTTATTTGCCTTGTTGCTCTGTGCCGCAGCAATTGTGTTTTCCGTCTTTTGCTGTGCACTCGCATTCTTCCTCGTGGGCGGCAAGCTGATGATTCGCGGTCTGCTTGCAATTCCCTATTCGCTGTCCGGTTCGTTTCTCATTGCCGGAAGCGGCTTCTTGACCGTAGGCATTGGCATCCTTGCCGTTGTGCTCGGTATTTATCTGTGCAAGTGGTGCCGCATGTTGTTCGCTAAGCTCGCTCGCTGGATTTCGCAGAAAAGGAGACGATAACTCATGAAAACTTGGTTAAAAACTGCTTTGATTTCCGGTATTTTGTGCTGTGCGGTCGGCGCAGTCCTGTTTGCCGCCGGAGCTGTGACCGGCGGAAAGCAATATGTACAGAATGCCGACATCAACACCCTGCGCGGTGATGCCCGCAAGGATGACAGCAGGCACATCGCTGTATTAGACAAACAAAAAATATCCAATGTGCAGGCGCTGGATCTTGCACTGGATTCGCTGGATTTGAAGATCTTGCCGTCTGACGATGATTCCTGTTATCTGTCCTATCGCATTACAGTCAACAAAGGCCAAAAGCCGCTCACTTATGCGGTGCAAGACGGTACCCTGCATCTCAAAGAAAACGGCGAAGCAACTTCGTATGCTCATATTGACATCGACTTTCTGACTGATTTGCTTACATCCGGCAGACTGCCGGAAAAAGATGACACCCAAACCGTTATGTTATTCGTTCCGCAGACTCAGCTCAAGCAGCTGAACATCCATTCCTCCTATGGTGACATTTCGATGCGCGGCATTGCAGCAAGCAGCAGCTCCATTCAGTGTTCATATGGAGATATTGAACTGGAACGCTGCCAGCTGTCCCAGCTGAAGCTCAGCACGGACTACGGCGATATAGATTTCAACCATTGTACGATAAATGCACTGCACCCCATTTGTTAGACAGTATGATATACTATCTAATAGATGGGGTGATTTATTATGCCAAGAGGAAAGCCAAATAAAAAATACGACGGAGAGTTCAAGGTGCAAGTAGTGGAAACCATGGAACGAGAAGGGCTAAGTCTTCATGAAGCGGCAAGACAATTTGGAA
>CAVCGL010000017.1:0-48226 GCA_963601915.1 bacterium
TGCTCCTTCCGTCACGGCTTGCGCCGCGCCACCTTCCTCAGAGAGGAAGGCTTTTTTTACGCACCATCCAGACCTGGCTCTCCCTCTGGGAGAGATGTCGCGCAGCGACAGAGAGGGCTGGCTCCCTTGTGAGGGAGCTGGATTGCCGCCTTGCGGCAAGGCTGAGGGAGTAACCAGCTGACAGTGATGAACCAGAGTAACTCTAACGCAGACTTGCTTGCGTGCTGCTCCTTCCGTCACGGCTTGCGCCGCGCCACCTTCCTCAGAGAGGAAGGCTTTTTCTTACGCACAAACTAAACCTGTCTCTCCCTCTGGGAGAGATGTCGCGCAGCGACAGAGAGGGCTAGGCTCCCTTGTGAGGGGGCTGGATTGCCGCTTCGCGGCAAGACTGAGGGAGTAACCAGCTGACAGTGATGAACCAGAGTAACTCTGATGCAGACTTGCTTGTGTGCTGCTCCTTCCGTCACGGCTTGCGCCGCGCCACCTTCCTCAAAGAGGAAGGCTTTGCCTTACGCACAAACTAAACCTGGCTCTCCCTTTGGGAGAGATGTCGCGCAGCGACAGAGAGGGCTGGCTCCCTTGTGAGGGAGCTGGATTGCCGCTTTGCGGCAAGACTGAGGGAGCAACCAGCTGACAGTGACGAATCAGAGTAACTCTCATGCGAACTTGCGGAATTTGCCCTCTCAGTCATTTGCTTCGCAAATGCCAGCTCTCCCAAAGGGAGAGCCAAGAAGCCCGTGCGAGCTGCACGCGCCAATTGCAAAATCTTGTCCCAAAATTGCACAATTTCTCTCGAAAAAAGAAAATTATTTATCATTTTTGCTCTCTGAAGTCTAGACCATTTGACTTTCAAAATGACAGTGTTCGTTTTTGTACCGTCAATTTCCATGTTTTGTAAAGTTTTTCTATTTGATTCATTTTCTCATTCTTTATCCATTTAAAGCGACCAATTTATATTATTTTTCTTATTTTTACTAAACTTTCGCACTTTTTAACTGAAACTTTCCTCCCGTTTGTTCACACAAAGTTTACATTATATCGTGAATGATTCGTTATTTTTGCTCTCATGCGACTGTGTAAGTCTGCGGTGTCGAATTTCTGTAAAACCTGTAAAACAAATTCCTTCAATTTTTTCAATATTTCAGTCAAAATGCCACGTGACATTTCCTCGAAAAAAGTCTATTATACTAAGCATGGAAAGCGACAACGCAAAGATATGTGAATCTGCTTTCAGAAAGGAAGCGAATGGAATGGGTCTTCTTGGAACCCTGCACAACATGGCAAAGTCCGGTCAGGTCAGCGAGATCAACTCGGTTATCAATCAGGAACGCGCCTCTGCAAACGCAAGTGCTCAGACAACCGGCAAAGAACGCCGTAAATTCCGTCATAACATGGAAATTTCCATCGCTTCTCACCGTTAACTAGCTTTTACCTATTTTTTCATACCTATTTTTCCTATCTCTTTTCTTTGTAAAGCAAAACCCTGCGGTTTCCCCCGCGGGGTTTTGCTTTTGTATTTGTATCTTTCTTCAGAAAATGTTAAGATTTTTATACGCTAGTTTGAAAGGATTCCATTATATCCTATACCCATAGACAGCAAGGAGGACACACAGTATGACCTACCGCATCCTAGTATGCGACGATGACCGCGAAATTGCGCGCGCCATTGGCATTTATCTCCGTTCTTCCGGATACGAAGCAGTCGAGGCACACGACGGCGCCGAAGCGCTGGAGCTTTGCCGCACCCAGACCTTCCATCTGCTCATTCTGGACATCATGATGCCCGGACTGGACGGCATCCAGACGACGGAGATCCTGCGCCGCACGCACAACATTCCGGTCATTATGCTCTCGGCAAAGAGCGAAGACATCGACAAAATCGACGGTCTGACCGCCGGTGCTGATGACTATATGACCAAGCCGTTTCAGCCCGCAGAGCTGATTGCCCGCGTCAAATCGCAGCTGCGCCGATACACCTCTCTCGGCGGCATGCATCAGACACCGGCGGCAGCGGTCTATCAAACCGGCGAACTGATTATCGACGATGCATCCAAAACCGTCACGGTAGACGGTGACCCGGTCAGTCTCACGCCGCGAGAGTACGGCATTCTGCTCTTTTTGACCCAACACGCGGGGCAAGTGTTCTCTATTTCACAGATTTATGAGGCGGTTTGGCAGGAACCGGCTTATAACTCGGAAAATACCGTTGCTGTCCACATTCGCCGGATTCGAGAAAAAATTGAAATCAATCCGAAAGAACCCAAATATTTAAAGGTGGTGTGGGGAATTGGCTACAAAATGGAAAAACTTCACCCGAAACAGCTGGGTTAAAGCTGTATCTTGGCTGCTCATCCTCGCGATGACAGCGGCATCTGCCGGTATGACGGTCTATGCCATGTACATGACCCAACAGGAAGCGACCGAGCAAATTACACCGTACAGCTACAGCCTGTCGTTTCCGATGTCGGATGTGCTCACACATGAGACACCGACCGCTGACTATTTTGCCCTGATGCTGTACGAGCCGCTTTCCGAGCTGTATTCCGCGGAAGAAACCGGCAGCACAGCGGAGAGCATTCAGAACAATGTCAAGCCTGCGGATCTTCTCGATGCGCTTGTCTCTCAGTACGAAGAAAGCGATGACGCTGCCAAATGGGATGCAGACGAAACACTCGTCAAGTATGACGACGACATTCCGACACTGGACGCAGAGACTGTCAACGCGGTCATGACCGCGTTCTATCGCAGTGACTATAATGGCTATGATGACTATGCGATGACAGAGCCTTTCGAGAACTGGCTGCTTCATCATCCAGCCGCATACGAGGCCTGCCGCACAACCTATGTCGACAAGCATCTGCGCAATATCGCTGACCTAAAGGAAGAATGGCAGCCATATCAATCGGCCTTTGCCTATTACACGATCAACGAAGCGACCGGAGATGTTATTACCTCTCTGCCGGACGGCACAACGCAGGAGGAGGCTGAATCTCAGCTGCTGTCTTCCGCAAAATACGCGGTTTCCCTGAAAACAACAAACAGCCGGGCGGAATTCCACGCAACAGATTTTGATACCGAGCAGGCACTGAAAGCCGTGAGCTCCCCGGATTATACGCTGGACGGTGACCGCAACGGCACGGCAATCGGTGCGCTGACCGTCAGTGCTTACAACCAAATTCTGGCTTCTTGGAGCCGAGTGCACGAGCAGATGTTCCGTCTTTTTGTCGTTTATGCGATTTCTGCCGTTGTCATTGCGCTGTGCTTGATTGTTCTGTGCTTTGGCGCAGGCCGCAAGCCGGATGACAGTGAGCGTTATCTCATTGGCTTTGACCACATCTGGACAGAGGGGCAGATTGTCCTCGGCATTTGTGCTTGCCTCGCCTTCGCCGGTGTCATCGCCTTTTTCCTGAATTATTTTGGCGATGCTACGGTTTCTCTGTCGGTGAGCCTGACCTGTGCCAGTGTGTGTGCGGCATCCGCCGCATTCGCTGCCGTATGCCTGACGATCTTCCTGTCGCAGGTACGCCGCATCAAGGCGCGGCAATGGCTCAACGGCTGGATCATCTGGCGTCTGTTCCGTAAATTCGGCATCGCCTCGGTACAGTGGCTGTACAGACAGTTCCACAAAAGCCCGCTGCGCCGCCGGTTTATCATTCTGAGCATTGTCATCCCGCTGCTGTGCGCCGTGTGGATTCCCGTGCCGTTTGTCATCATTCTGCTGCTCATCGCCAGCATTCGCCTGGCAGACAGCATCGAAACGGTCACGCGCGGCGCCCATGACATTCGCACCGGCAAGACCGATACCAACATTGCCGTCCCCAAGTATACACCGAAAGAGCTTTGTACGCTGGCGGACGATTTGAACGGCATCTCGGAAGGCTTACACAACGCCGTGGATACAGCGGTAAAATCTGAACGGTTAAAATCTGAACTGATTTCCAATGTCTCGCACGACATCAAAACACCGCTGACCAGCATTGTGACCTATGTCGATCTGCTCAAGCAGTGTGATATTCCGGATGAGACCGCGCAGGAGTATCTTCGCGTGATTGACCAGAAAGCCCAGCGGCTGCGCACGCTGACCTTGGATTTATTCGACGCCTCCAAGGCAACCAGCGGTGCCATGCAGGTAGAGCTTGCCAAAACCGATTTGGACGCTTTGCTCCGGCAGGCACTCGGAGAACGCTCCGAACACATCCAGCGCGCCGGTTTGGATCTGCGCATCACCTCGCACCCGCCGGTTTATGTCCATGCGGACGGCAGACTGCTGTGGCGTGTGCTGGACAATCTGATTTCCAACTGTGTCCGCTATGCCGTGCCGCACAGCCGTGTCTATGTAGACATCGCACAGACTGACACCATGTGTGTCCTGACGATGAAAAACATCTCTGCGACTGAGTTAAATATCTCTGCTGAGGAGCTGATGCAGCGCTTCACGCGCGGCGACCGTTCCCGCCATACGGAGGGCAGCGGCTTGGGCTTGTCCATCGCACAAAGCCTCACCGAGCTGATGCACGGCAGCTGCCGCGTGGAAATCGACGGAGATCTGTTCAAAGCTATCGTAGAAATCCCGCGCTGGACGCAGCCGGAAACCCAAGAAACAAATCAAACAACCTGATACACACAACAAAAGCACCAGAGCCGGACTTCCGGCACTGGTGCTTTGTCTTACGCACAAATTATTCTCGTCTCTCCCTCTGGGAGAGATGTCGCGAAGCGACAGAGAGGGCTAATACCAGCTAGCATGTTTTTTAAAGATTTACCCTGATACGAATTTGCCAACGTCCTGCCCTCTCAGTCATTTGCTGCGCAAATGCCAGCTCTCCCAAAGGGAGAGCCGAGAAGCCGGTACAAACTGCGCACCGGACGAATCAGAGGGGCTTTGATACAGACTTGCTCGCGGGCTGCTCCTTCCGTCACGGCTTGCGCCGCGCCACCTTCCTCAGAGAGGAAGGCTTTTAGTCTCTCCCGCGTCAGGTTTTACTTCCGCATAAATGCATCGTCCACCTGGGTTCCCTTGGCGAGAATCGAGCACGGCGCATCGACAGTAATCGGACTGCCATCGACACAGGTGACTGTGCCGCCTGCTTCCGTGACAATCAAGCTGCCTGCGGCAAAATCCCACGGCTGCAAGCGCAGTTCAAAATACATCTCTGCGCGGCCTGCGGCGATAGTGCACAGATCCCATGCAGCCGAGCCACTGCGGCGAATATCCATCGCCTCATCAGCACACAGGCGCAGCAGGCGGAAGGATTCGTCAATCAACTCCCGATAATACGAAGCAGAACCGTACAGCACAATGCCTTCGTGCAGCACATGGTCAGAAACATGAAGCGGGATGCCATTGCACGAAGCGCCCTTGCCCTTTTGCGCAGTATACATCTCATCGAGATACGGATTGTATACCAATCCCAATGTCACCTCTCCGTCCATCGTCATGGCGACAGAAATCACGCTGCATTTATAGTCCTTGACAAAATTGGTCGTTCCGTCAATCGGATCTACGATAAATGCGCGCCCCTTGGCAATGGATTCGTGCACATCCTCTTCTTCTCCGACAAAATGCGCATCCGGCGCGATGTCCAGCAGACGCTTCTTCAAAATATCCTGAATCTTTTTGTCATACTTCGTGACAAGATCATTATATCTTCCCTTATTTTCTACCGCCGCATTGGCGCGGTCTGCCCGCAGCATGAGCTGTCCGCATTCGCGCATAACTTCTTGAATTTCACTTGAGAGCATTGTTTTCTCCAACCTTTCATCACAAATTCCTCTGTATGTATCATAGCACCGTTTCGCCTTGTTTCGCAAGAATGTTCTATATTCACACACAAGTTTCTGGTATACTGATACTATCACATAGGAGGAGGTGATGCTGTGTCAGCATCCAAGCATTGGGAACGCCGCATTCCGATTTATCTCATCGGCATGTTTCTCATGACAATCGGCGTCAATCTATCGGTTTTATCCGGCATCGGCGTATCGCCTATTGATACGCTGCCGTACATTGTCAGTCTGATTGCACAAAAAAGTCTCGGTCTGTGCACCACACTGGTTTTCTCGGTGTATATCGTCTTGCAGATTTGCATTCTGCGCCGCCGATTCCAGTGGAAAAATCTCTTGCAGATTGTTTTGTCCATGATTTTCGGCTGGTTTGTTAGCCTGTCCGGCGCACTGACTGCCCTGCTGCCGCAGCATCCGGCATATCCCATTCAATTTATCTACATGCTGTGCAGCATTCTCTTTCTCGGCTCCGGTATTTTTCTGTACGTCACAGCGGATATTATGTCTATGCCCGCCGACGGCGTAGCCCTTGCGCTGGCAGAAGTCACCGGCAAGCCCATGTCCAGCTGCAAGATCGTCTTTGACTGTATCGTTGTCATTTTGACTGTGCTGTTATCCGTCACCCAGCTACACAACATCAGCGGCGTGCGCGAAGGCACGCTCATCGCCGCCTTCGGCGTCGGCATGTGCATTCGCTTCTGGGAAAAGCGCATGACCAAACCGCTTCAGCGGTTTTTGTTCGGGAATTAACGCCGCTGGCGATGCTGTTTGAGAAACACCGCGCTGAGCAGCAGCACAACAATCTCCACGGTCGGCATGACCATCCACAGGCTATTGCCGCCCAGCATCAGCGGAAAGAGCAAAATTCCCACTCCGCTCAAAATGATATTGCGCAGCAGGGAAATCGTCAGCGACTGCTTGACACACATCACCGACTGCAAATAATACGAGGTCAGCAGATTGATGCCCATCGGCAAAAAGGCGATAAAATACAAGCGCACACCGACTTGCGCAATCGCGGTCATCTCCGCGGTCATGCCCATAAAGATCGAGCATACCTTTGTCGGAAAGACAATACCACTCACAGAAAACATGGCTCCCATGACGATAATCGTCACAAAGGCCATGTTTTTTACTTTTCCAATGCGATTCCACTTCCCTGCACCGTAATTGGTCGCAACTACCGGCTGAATAGACTGCCCTACGCCGGTAAACAAGGAATTGAACAAAATTACACAGTTGGAAATGACGCTGTACACAGACAGCGAGGATTCCCCGCAATACGTCAGAATCTGCACGTTGAACAGCAGCACGATAAATCCATTGGCAAATTCATTGAAAAAGCTCGGAATGCCATTGGCGATGATTTTTTTCACACTGGAACGCACATGCTTTGGGCGAATGAGATGCAAGCCATTTTTTGCGCTGACAAAGTGAGAGCCTGCCACCAGCACCTGAATCACCATGCCGATCATAGATGCCAACGCTGCGCCGCCGATTCCCATATGCAGTGGAAAGACAAGCACAATATCCAATATCACATTGACGGCGCCGCCGAGCAGCACGCCCGCCATGGCGCGGTTTGGATCACCGTCTGCTCGAACAAAAATCGCAATAAAATTAGAAAACACCGCCACGGGCAAAAACAGATTGATGTATTTCATATATGTCAGTGCATACGGAAACAGCGTATCATTGGCACCCATCACACGCAGCAGCGCAGAAATACCCAGTCCATAAATCATCCACAATGCCAACGCCACGATGGCCAGCGTGACAAGCGACAGCGTAAAAAACCGATTGGCCTTTTCTTGCTTGCCCGCACCCCGCTGCATACTCATCTGCACGGAACCGCCCACGCCAAACAAAATACCCATGGCCATGAGCACGCACAGCAGCGGCGTTGTAATACTGAGCGCCGCCAGCGCGTCAGCACCGACACCCTGTCCGATGACAATCGCATCCGTCAAGGTATAGATCGACATGACCATCGCGCTGCCAAGCGACGGAAGCAGGAAGCGCAGATATAATTTCTTCACCTGATCCTGTAGTAAATCCATGTTTTTCCTCCAAATTCTTATTTTTTCATCAAAAAAAAAGCCAGATAAGACAAAAGTCTTATCTGGCTCATGATGTTTCATGTCCGTCCGGGAATCTCAATCTGCTTGAGACACCTTGCAGGGTACATAGCTTGTACCGTCCGACCAGTTGCTATTATAACAGAATTTCAAAGAATGTCAATTGCGGCCTGCCTCGTAAGCGGCATACGATTTCATCATCGTCGCTGCTTCTGCACGCGTTGCTCCCTGCTTCGGGTTCAGTCTTACCGTGCCGTTATCCTTCGAGCCGTTGATGATGCCGTTCTGATTTGCCCACAGCATCGCTGTCTCTGCCCAATCCGAAACCGACGATGCATCCACAAAGCCGTCCAGCGAGCCTTCTGTCACTTCCGGCGAACCGGCTGCTGCATACAGCATTTTTGCCAACTGCTCACGGGTTACTGCCGCATTCGGCGCATAGGTCGTAGCAGAGGTACCTGCAACAATCTTGTTCTCATATGCCCAGCAAACGGCATTATAGTACCAATCGCCCTGTGCGACATCGGTAAACGGTGTCGCGCCGGTCACTGTCGGCTGTCCGTTCTTTGCATACAGGATCTGCGCGATCTGTGCACGGGTCAGGGTACCGTTCGGCTCAAATCGACCCGGAGCGGTGCCGTTCATGATGCCATTGTTGTACACATACTCTACCGCCGGTGCAAACCAATTGTTCGCACTGACATCACAGAACATCTCATCATAGGTCAGGGTATACGGTGTATTTTCGCTGAGTTTGTTGTAGCGATACAGCGTATAAGTACCTTCATACTGTGCATTTTGCAGATGGTCAAAGCAATCCTCATTGCCCTCGTCGCTATACTGGAAACGCTGTTCGGTGAAGTTCAGTGCATCGCCCTCTGCATCACCGTTGTCCTGATATTGAATCTGCGACACGCGGTTCTGCTCGTCATAGGTGTACGTCTGCCAGAACATCAGATGATCCTTGCCGTCAACCGTAGTATACGCCGTCTTTTTGGCGATATTGCCGGCACTGTTGTACTCATAACTAAATTTTTCAACATAGGTCGCCTTTTGACCATGCTCCGTAAAATTCAGCGTCTTTTGCGTGATGTTGTTGTGTGAGTCATAGGTATACAGATATTCATACACGGCATTGCCGCCGGATTCCTTTACCGTCGCAACCTCACGGGTAATGTTGCCGCTCTGGTCACGATCATAAGTATTGGTCTGTGTCAGGTTGTCTCCCTGATATTCACTGATCTGTGCCAGCTGATTGTTGCTGTTGTAGGCATAGGCCTCCCATGCGGTCTGCTCGCCGTTGCTGTTATAGTCTACCGCCTTGACAATATTGCCGCGCGCATCGTTCCAATAGGTCGTGCTCTCCTGCTTCGCAGATGTTTTCATATCATAGGTTGTCGAATCAACCAGCACATACTCTGCGCTATGGCTCGGTCTGTGCGTCATATCATAACCGCCAGATCCGGCATCCTCTGCCAGTGCACCGGTGGTCAGTGCTGCTGCGCACAGCACGCCCGCCAGCACCACACTCGTCAATCGTTTTGTCCATGTCATACGTTTGAGTCCCTCCTGTCACTTTTTGTGTATATTTTTATTATACTACAAAACAGGATATTTTTCAACAAAGCATGGATATTCCTCTTTCATTCGGCATAAAATAAGCAAAATTTGCAAATTTTTATTCTTTCTTTGCGTGATTTTGCTCATACTGATGCAGAGAGCCTTCTGTCATATGTGACAGTGCCGCAATGCGCTCATTGACCATATCCCACAAGCACATCGGCAGATGATCGCGGTGTCCGCGGTGAATCGTCACGCATTCAAAGCAATTGCCGTGATGGGGACAGGCTTCCTGACAGGGACAGTGATCGCCGTTCTCTCGTACCTGACGCAAAAATTCCATCTTCATCTCGTATGCTTCCTGTTTGAAGCCCTGCTGATCCAGTTCGTTCTGCTTGATTGCCAGTTCATTTCCATCAATTTTCATGTAAACCGACTCCTCTCTCTGCTCTTTTTGTTATCTTATCATCACAGCAGTTTTCCGTCAATAGAAATGGTCTGGATGTGAACCGGAATCTGCTTGCCGCTCATGGCAACCGCTTTTTCCACCATAGCAGTCAGTCCGCCGCAGCACGGCACTTCCATGCGCGTGACGGTAATCGAGCGAATGGTATTGAGCTGCAAAATCGCCGCGAGCTTGACGCTGTAGTCGATATTGTCCAGCTTCGGGCAGCCAATTACTGTCACGCGGTTTTGAACAAACCGCTCATGAAAGCCTGGGTAGGCATACGCCGTGCAGTCCGCGGCAATGAGCAAATCACAGTCCTGAAAATACGGCGCATTGGGCGCGGCCAGCTTGATCTGTACCGGCCAATTTTGCAGCTTTCTCGCATCCATATGCGCTTTGACCGCCTGTTCATCATACGGCACGGTTTCCTTTTCGATAAAGGAAATGGCGCCGGTCGGGCAATTCGGCAGACAGTCTCCCAAGCCATCGCAGTAATCATCGCGCATCAGCTGTGCCTTGCCGTGTACCAAACCAATGGCACCCTCATGACAGGCATCGACACACAGACCGCAGCCGTTACATTTTTCTCGATCAATTTCAATAATCCGTCGTTTCATATGGTTCTCCTTTTATTTGTATCCGTTGTTATCGGTTGCATTTCTTATTGAAACGTATTATACTGCAAGCACAAGAAATTTTCCGTTGAATTTCCAACGAAGAAAGGCGATTTTATGCATACATTTTCTTCCATTTTAGCAGACTGCTGGCTGTTCCGCGGTCTTGCTCCACAAGAGATCTCCGCCGTGCTCGGCTGTATCTCTGCCAACCGGCAAAGCTATCCCAAACACAGCTTTGTCTTTCGCGCAGGCGAGCCGGTCACGCGGGCAGGCATCGTTCTGCGCGGCGAGCTGCACATTGTCCGCGAGGACTTTTGGGGCAATCAAACCATTCAGGCCATTTGCCGTCCATCCGATCTGTTCGGCGAGGTCTTTGCCTGTCTGCCCGACCATACGGCGGATGTCTCGGTTCTCGCCAAACAGGACTCGGAGGTCTTGTATCTGGACATGCAGCACCTGCTGACCGCTTGCTCCAACAGCTGTGCCTTTCACAATCGACTCATTCACAACTATGTCACGGTGCTGGCGCAGAAAAATCGGGTGCTCAGTCAAAAGATCCGGCACTGTACCCAGCGCACGATCCGCGGAAAAGTGCTGTCTTATTTATCTGAACAAGCGGTTTTGAGCGGCTGCACAACCTTTCGCATCCCGTTTAATCGGCAGCAGCTCGCCGATTATCTATCTGTTGACCGCAGTGCCTTATCTGCCGAACTGAGCCGCCTGCAAGCCGAAGGCAAGCTGCTCTTTCATCGCAACCAGTTCACCCTGCTCGCCTCTGCGGAAGTATAGGGAAAACTAAGCCTTCCTCTCTGAGGAAGGTGGCGCGGCGCAAACCGTGACGGAAGGAGCAGCGCGCAAGCAAGTCTGTATCACAGTCCTCCTGATTTATCAGGTGTACAGTTCGCACCGGCTTCTCGGCTCTCCCTCTGGGAGAGCTGGTATTTGCGAAGCAAATGACTGAGAGGGCAGCGCGAGAACAAGTCCGTCTTAGCGTAAATCTGATGCGTATTTTGCCAATCTGACAAACTCCCTCAGTCTTGCCGCGAGGCGGCAAGACAGCTCCCTCACGAGGGAGCCTGCCCTCTTTGTCGCTCCGCGACATCTCTCCCAGAGGGAGAGACAAGTTAAATCGTACGAGACAAACGCCTTCCTCTCTGAGGAAGGTGGCACGGCGCAAGCCGTGACGGAAGGAGCAGCGCGCAAGCAAGTCTGCATCACAGTCCCCCTGATTTATCAGGTGTGCAGTTCGCACCGGCTTCTCGGCTCTCCCTTTGGGAGAGCTGGCATTTGCAAAGCAAATGACTGAGAGGGCAGCACAAGAATAAGTCCGTCTTAGCGTAAATCTGATGCGTATTTTGCCAATCTGACAAACTCCCTCAGTCTTGCCGCGAGGCGGCAAGCCAGCTCCCTCACGAGGGAGCCTGCCCTCTCTGTCGCTTCGCGACATCTCTCCCAAAGGGAGAGACGAGTTTGGTTTGTGCGTAAACGCAAAACAAAAGCACTAGTTCCGGAAAAAATTTCCGGTTCTAGTGCTTTTTTCTGTTTATTTGCGGGTTATTCGCCCTCGTCCTCCGGTTCAGAAGGTTTTTCGTCCTTCTTATCGTCTACAAACAGCTTTTTTGCTGCTTCTTCCAGAGACACGGTCTCATCGGCAGACTGCGGTTCATCCATCGGCTGGAATTCCTTAGTTGCCTCTGCATCCGATGCATCAGGCTGCTGCTCTTCGTCCTGCTTTGCCGTATTGGCAGCGCCGGACTCGATATGGAATACCTGTGCGCCCTTTTCATGATCCGGCACGGTCTCGCCATTGAACATCTTTTCAAAGGCATCTCCGTCCATCGTCTCATTGCGAATCAGATACTCTCCCACGGCAGACAGCTGATCCATATGTTCCTTGAGAATGTCCTCGCACTTGGCATACGCTTCGAGAATGATGCGGCGAATCTCTTCGTCAATCTTCGCTGCGACATTTTCAGAAATTGCATCGGTCTCTACCATATCACGGCCGAGGAAAATTTCCTGCTGACCGCTGCTGTAGTTGATCGGGCCGATGAGATCGCTCATGCCGTACTTGGTAACCATGCTCTTTGCCACAGAAGTTGCTCGCTCAATATCGTTAGAAGCGCCGGTGGAAATATCATCCATCGTCAGCTTTTCTGCGACACGGCCGCCGAGCAGAACAACCAAATCGTCCAGCATCTCATTCTTAGATGCATAGAACTTTTCTTCCTGCGGCAGGCTCATGGTAAAGCCGCCTGCGCGGCCGCGCGGAATAATCGAAATCGTATGAACCGGATCCTGCGTCGGCAGGCAGCGCGTTGCAATCGCATGGCCTGCTTCGTGATAAGCAGTCAGGCGCTTTTCGCGGTCTGTCATGACGCGGGACTTCTTTTCCGTGCCCATAATTACCTTGAGGAAGGAGTCCTCAATGTCTTCCATGCTAATCAGGCGCTTGTTGCGGCGAGCCGCCAGCAGAGCTGCCTCATTGAGCAGGTTTTCCAAATCTGCACCGGTGAAGCCAGCGGTAGATTTTACAATCGAATCAAAGCGAACATCCGGATCAAACTGCTTGCCGCGGGCATGTACCTTGAGGATGTCCTCACGGCCCTTCATATCCGGTGCGCCGACATAGACCTGACGATCAAAGCGTCCCGGACGCAGCAGAGCCGGATCCAGAATATCCTGACGGTTTGTCGCCGCAATGACGATAACGCCTTCATTTGCGCCAAAGCCGTCCATCTCAACCAGCAGCTGGTTGAGCGTTTGCTCGCGCTCGTCGTGTCCGCCGCCGAGACCTGCGCCTCTGTGACGGCCAACGGCGTCGATCTCATCAATAAAGACGATAGCCGGAGACTTTTTCTTTGCCTCGCCGAACAAATCGCGCACGCGCGATGCGCCGACACCGACATACAGCTCGACGAAGTCAGAGCCGGAAATGGACAGGAACGGAACGCCTGCTTCGCCGGCAACGGCACGTGCCAGCAGGGTTTTACCGGTTCCCGGAGGGCCTACCAGCAGAACGCCCTTCGGAATTCGCGCGCCAATCTGCGTAAATTTCTGCGGATTCTTGAGGAATTCAACAATTTCCTCCAGCTCCGCCTTTTCTTCATCCGCACCCGCGACATCCTGGAATGTCACATGGCGTTTGTCATCCTCTGCATTCTTGATGCGCGCCTTGCCAAACTGCATGGCACCGCGGCCGCCGCCATCCGTGCGGCTGAACATAAAGTACCAGAACAGGCCAAAAATGACGAGCATAATGACATACGGGATGGCACTTGCCCACCAAGGTACCTCGGTCTTTGTCCAGTTATAGCTCTTGATGACGCCATCCTTCTTTTCCTGACGGATGGTGTCTCCCAAATCATTGAAAAACAGCTCCACGCTCGGCAGCTCATAGGTCATGGTCTTGCCGTCTTTCAGCGTTGCCTCCAACGAGCTGTCTTTGATGACAAATTCCGTAACCTGCTTGTTCTCGAACGCCTCCACAACCTGCGAATAGGTCACCGTTGTGTTGTCGTTCTGCTGAAGCAGAACAGAAACTGTAATCACGAGAAGGACGATAATAATGGCATAAAATCCAAACCCTCTCATCTTGTTGTTATTGCTTTTGTTATCCAAGCGTATATGTCACTCCTTTCCGTAAAACGGAAATGTTATTACCCTTCATATACCGACGGCTTGAGAACGCCGACATACGGCAGGTTGCGGTATCTCTGGTCATAGTCCAGACCATAGCCGACGATAAATGCATCCGGAACCGTGAAGCCCTTATAGGCAACCTCTACCGGTACAACGCGGCGTTCCGGCTTATCCAAGAAGGTGCACAGGGCGATAGAAGCCGCGCCACGTGCCTTCAGTGTCTTCATCAGATAGCTCAGCGTGCGTCCGCTGTCGAGAATGTCCTCGACGATAATCAGGTGGCGGCCCTCAATGCTGACGTCAAAGTCCTTGGTGATCTTTACTTCGCCGGAAGACGTTGTGCCGCTGCCATAGCTGGAAACCGACATAAAATCGACGGTACACGGCACATCAATGGCACGAACCAAATCTGCCATAAAGACAAATGAACCGCGCAGTACGCTGACAATCAGCGGATTCTTATCGGCATAATCCTTGGCAATCTGTGCGCCCAGCTCCTTTACCTTTGCTGCAATCTCTTCCTCGGAAAGAAGAACCTTTTCGATGTCCTGCTTCATACTCATTATCTCCTTTTTATTTTGCTGCTTTTTTTATCTTTTCCAAACGGCAAAAAATCCGCTTTGACCACAAAATTGTGCATCGGTTCCAATTCCTACCGCCGCGACAACGCTGTCGCCGCTGCACAAAATCGGCAAACCGTCTCGCTCATCCGGCTCGATGCCGCGTTCCGCATACAGCCGCTTGAGCGATCTCATACCGCGTGCGCCGGGCAGCTGCATCCGATCCGATGCCCGCCATGTGCGCACGGTCAAGTTGGACATATTGATTGTATCATATGCAATCGGATAATACTTGAACGAACTGTGAATATCCGATATTTTTCTCACGACGGATACGGTATATGCGCCGTATTCTATCGTTTGATTTGGTTTGATGTGTACCGGCTCGCGGCGCGGTGTCTCCGGCACAATGGACAGCATTCCCCGCTTGTTTACCGCGCGAAATTGTCCCGGCAGGCTGACGGTGCCGCGCGGCTTCTGCGCCAGCGCGCAAACCGCGCTGATATGCCTGCGCGTAATTTCGCCCATCGGAACGCCCGCCTGTTCCAGCATATCCCGCACGCGCCGTGCCCGCAATACATCGGGCAGCTGTGCCAGCGGCAGCTGGGTCTGACGCGCCTGTGCATCCAGATAGGCGTTGTCCTGTCGGACAAGCTGTGCCGCCTCCAGACCATGGCGCGCGGCATTTGGCTCAATGTCTCGCAGTGCCGGAATAACATGATGCCGAATTTTGTTTCTCGTGCAGCTGTCATCCAGATTGGTCGCATCCGTGCACCAATTCTGCCCGCGTTCGATTAAAAATCGCTCAACCTGCTGCCGTTCCACGGCGATCAGCGGGCGGACGATGTTGCCGCGCACCGGCGGAATCCCCGCCAGACCGGCACTGCCCGTGCCGCGAATCAGATGAAACAGCATGGTCTCCAAATTGTCATCTGCGGTATGCGCCGTCGCTAAATACGGTGCGTGCAGCCGCTCGGCACACCGCGCGAAAAAATCATAGCGAATTTCCCGCGCCGCGGTCTCTGCGGACAGCTTGCGTCTTTCCGCTTCGGCAAACACATCGCACCGTTCGGACACGAACGGAATGTCATGCGCTGCGCAAAGTCGGCGGCAAAATGCCTCGTCGGCATCCGCCTGTGCCCCGCGCATCCCGTGATTGAGATGGCAGGCGCAGACCTGATAGCCCAGCTCCTGTAGGCACAGCACCAAGCTGACGGAATCTGCGCCGCCGGAAAGTCCGCACAGCACGCGCGCGCCGTCCGGCAGCATGTGATATTGTTTGATCGTATGACGTACCAGCTGTTTCATTCGTGTCTTCGATCCTGATTATAAAACGTGGTGTACTGGCCGATCCACTGCAAAAAGACAGAGCCGGTCGCACCGTGTCGGTTTTTGGCAATGATGACTTCGGCGTTGTTTTTCTCTTCGCTCTCATCATCATAGTAATCATCGCGGTAAATAAACAGAACAATGTCTGCATCCTGCTCAATCGCGCCGGATTCGCGCAAATCCGACAGCATCGGCCGCTTATCCTCTCGCTTTTCCACCGCACGCGACAGCTGCGACAGACAAACAACCGGAACATTGAGCTCCTTCGCCATAATCTTCATCGCACGCGAGATTTCACCGATTTCATTGACGCGGCTCTCATTGCGCTTGCCCGACTGCATCAGCTGCAAATAGTCGATACAAATCAGACCGAGATTGTCGCCCAAGCGGCGGCATTTCGCCTTGATTTCCGCCACGGTGATCGCCGGATTGTCATCGACGTAAATGTGCGTCTTTGCCAGCACATTGGCAGCGCGCGCCATTTTCGTCCAGTCCTCCGGATCCAGATCGCCGGTCTTGAGCTTTTGCGAGTCAATGACAGCCTCCTGCGACAGCAGACGGGATGCCAACTGATCCTTGCTCATTTCGAGCTGAAACAGCACAACATCTTTGTCCGTGTGCTTCGCCGCATACAGCGCGACATTGAGCGCAAAGGCGGTCTTGCCCATGCCCGGACGGGCGGCAATCAAAATCAAGTCGGATTTATTGAGACCCGTCAACCGTCTGTCCAAATCATGGAAGCCGGTCGGCAGACCCGGCAGGCCGTTTTCGCTCTGTGACAGCTCATCCAGCCGATTGTATACGTCCATAATGACGCTTTTAATCGGAGACAGACCCTGCACTTCGCGTCCATGCCGGACGGCGTAAATTTTTTGCTCCGCCGCTTCCGCGATGTCGCTCGCTTCACCGGCGCCTTCATATGCCATCGCCTGAATATCTGCGCCCGCCGCGGCGACTTCGCGCAGCATACTCTTATCTCGAATGATATGGGCATACTCCCGCACACCGGCAGCCGTCGGCGTGACATCCATGAGCTGTGCCAGATACGCTCTGCCGCCCGAGTCATCATACAGGCCGTTCATCTTCAGCTCATTGAGCACCGTCACGGCATCAATGCGGACGGAATCTGTAAACATCGAGAAAATGGTCTCAAAAATGTGACGATTTTCCTCTGCATAGAAGTCCTCCGGCCGCAGCAGCTCAATGACCTCCGGAATACACGATGGGTCGATCAGCATAGAGCCAATGACCGCTTGTTCCGCTTCCACCGCCTGCGGCAGCTGCCGCGACAGCAGTTCATCCATCGCCATGCTTGTTCGCTCCTTTCGTGAAAGATGAAAAATCCACCTCCCCGCGAGGGGAGGCTGGATGTATTTACTCTACCTCAGTGACCTGAACCTTCAGCTTGCCGACAACCTCCGGATACAGCTTGACCTTCAGCTCGTAGGTGCCGAAGCTCTTGATGGCTTCGTCCATCACGATCTTGTTCTTACTGATCTCGATGCCGTGCTCCTTCTTGAGCTGGGTTGCAATTTCCTTGCTGGTGACAGAGCCGAAGATACGGCCGCTGGTGCCGCCCTTTGCCGTCAGATGTACCATGATGGACTCAAACTTCTTGGCATTTGCCTCAGCCTCTGCGCGCTCCACAGCCTGACGATGCTTCTTGGATTCCTCCGCCTGCTTCATCTGGTTCATGTTGTCTGCGTTTGCCAAAACCGCCAGCTTGCGCGGCAGAAGGAAGTTTCTGCCGTATCCCTCAGAGACTTCTACGAGCTGGCCCTTTTTGCCCTGACCCTTTACATCCTGCTGTAAAATAACTTTCATAATGAAAAACCTCCAATGTTGGTATCGTTATTCGTCGTCTTGTGTGTTTTGATCCAAGTAGGCTTCGATTGCCTTCATGATCTGTTCCTTGGCTCGGAGCCAATCGGTATTTCTCAGCTGCGCACCAGCCGCCGTCAGACTGCCGCCGCCGCCAAGCATCTCTGTGAGCACTTGGACATTGACCGCACCCATCGAGCGCGCGGACACCACAATGTCATCTCCATTGGGAAACGCCACAATGCTGGCACGCACGCCAATGATATTGAGCAGCTCATCCGCCGCCTGCGCCGCTGTCGGCCGTGTGACCGGAAAGTCCGCCACCGCGACAACAATGCCGCCCGGTGCATTTTCCGCGCACGAAATGACGCGCTCGCGCTGCATATAGTCCTCAAAGGAATTCTGAAACAGCCGCTTGACAGCAATCATGTCCGCACCGGCACGGCGCAGATACGCCGCCGCCTCGAAGGTGCGCACACCCGCTTTAATCGAGAAGCCCTTGGTATCCAGAAAAATACCCGCCAGCAGACTCTCCGCCTCCACGCGGCTGATCGTCTGATTGGGTACCATATATTGCAGCAGCTCACTCACCAGCTCGCTGGCAGAAGATGCCGACGGTTCATGCATATTGACGGCACAGTTTTCGATATAATCTGCGGCACGTCTGTGGTGGTCGATAACGGCGACCTTGCGGAAACGAGACAGCAGCTCCGGCGCATCGACAAAATCCGGCCGGTTGGTATCGACGACAACCATCAGGCTGTTGCCGTCAATCAGCTCTTCCGCCTGCTCCGGCTCGATAAACACGCCGTCATAGTCGCCGCTCGCCTCTACGCGCTCGAGCAGCGGCAGCGCCAGCGTCTGCGCGCGATGCAGGACAACATGCACCTGCTTGCCTCTGCTGCGCGCGGCGCAGACAACGCCGACAGCTGCGCCCAGGGCGTCAATATCCGAATGATGATGTCCCATGACAAACACCTGTGACGAGTCGCGCATGAGCTGACCCAGCGCATTTGCCATGACACGGGATTTTACTTTGGTTCGTTTTTCGACTTCCTTGGCAACGCCGCCAAAGAACTCAAAGGCATAGCGGTTTTTGATTACCGTCTGATCGCCGCCGCGGCTCAGCGCCATATCCAGCGCCAGCTGGGCAAACTCATATTTTTCCTGCAAGGTCTTTCCGTCTCTGCCAATGCCGATGGACAGCGTGGCATTGATGCCCTCACGCGAGACAATCGAGCGCACCGCGTCGAGGACAGAGAACTTATCCTGCGTGATTTGCGCCAAATTGCGCTCTTCCATCACGAAAATATACTTATCTCGGTCAAACTTCCGCAGAACGCCTTGAATGTCCTTTGTCCACTCGCCAATGCGATTGTCAATGGATGCAAGCATCGTTGACTTTTCCGAATCATTGGCGTTTTTGACCAGTTCCTCATAGTTGTCAATGGAGATAATCGCAACAACCGGCCGTGTCTCCTCGTATTTCTGCCGGAGAGAAATCCGCTCCGTACAATCCAGCCAGTACAGCGTCATCAAAACACTGGTGCTGCCGTCCATCGGACGCACGCGCGAGCCGATAACCGTATAATATTTCTCGCCGATTTTGACCTCGGACGGATAGACGGATTTGTCCTCCGTCAGCCAAGAGGTGTCAAAGCCCGGAATAATATCCTCCAGCGTCTGCTCGAACAGGCTGTCATGCATGTCGTGCACGGCATGAAACTGCTCATTGCACCAGATAATCTGTCCGTTTCCGATCATGCAGACCGTAATCGGCATGGGAATATCAATAAAATTCTGCCTTGTCTCGTTATCTGTTCCGCCGGATATTTTTTCCAAATATTGCAAAACTTCCTGATTGCGGCGGCGCATGGTCACGACATAATAAATATATAGACTGGCACAGATCGCCATCTCAAACAACGCCAAAAACAGAGAGAAAAAAGCACTCACACAGGCGAATATCAAGAATACCACAAAATACATGCCGAAGCCCGGCTCCAGAATTCTCGCTAGTCGCTTATCCAAGATGCACAGCCTCCTTTCCCGTTTTTCGATGAACGAAAAACTGTGATGGCGTACTGCCACCAATACATACTGCATTATAGCAAAACATACCCCATAATGCAATCATCCTGGACAAATTGGCGATAACAAACGTGCAGGAAATCCCTCAATTTTCCTGCACGTGATTGGTTTCTTGTGTTTTTTCCTGTTTTTTTGCCGAACGAAACAGCCACAGCTTCATTTCCTCGATCAAGCGGTCATACGTGCGCACAATCGGCGGCGCACTGAGCAGCCAGGAAACGAGAAAAGCATACAGCACCAAGAGTATGAGCTGCGGGATGCCGCCCGCCAGCTTGCCCGGGTATTTCAGGTGTTCAAAGGCCGGCATAAACCAATTGATGATGCTGCAGACAAAGCCCCAATGTCCGACAATCCACAGCATAGGAAAGGCGTGCAGCATATACACCGTCATGCTGCCCTTGCCGATGCTGGTGAGCAGGCCGTGTTTGGAACACACGATGCGCAGCAGCAAAATACCGAGCAGCGGTGCTGCCAGATACATGGCGAGTCGAAACTCCATGCCCGCCCACGGCGTCAGTCCCTGCCTCGCATACGAATTGACGAGCTGAAATGGATGACTGGAGCCCTTTTTCGTCGGCAAAACATCCGTCATCCACAGCGCGAGAAACGCGCCGACACCCGCGCCGCACCACGCAATCGGGAGCGGAATTTTGCGAATGCGCTGCATCTGCTCCGGCGTGCAATAATAGCCGAGCAAATAAAACGGCAAAAAGCAAATCGTTCGCGACAGCGACAAATCCCGTCCAATACAGGGATCCCCGCCAACGAGCAGCGCAACCGCCAGCGAAATCGGCAGCAGCCAGCGAATGCGCAGCAGCTCCGGCATCAACACGCGGATGATGAGCAGCGTCAGCAAAAACCAATACATATTGAGCGGGCGAAACAGTGCATACTGCATCCCCGGCTCCTGTCCCGCGCGCACGAGATAATACAGCGTATTAAACACCAAAAACGGAATGAGATATTCCGCCCATGCGGCATCGCGGCGTTTTTCCGCATGTTTTCCAAAATATCCGCACAGGAACAGGAACAACGGCATCTGCACAGCGAGCACGATTGTCCGGATCGTGAACAGCAGCGGCGTTTTCTGTCCCAGCATATCATAGATGTGTACATATACCACACTGATGATGAGCAGCCCCTTCAGGTTGTCCAGTGCGGCATCTCTTCCCCTTGCCAAACCGGTTCCTCCTACTCGTCCTGTGTTTCGTTCTCTGACTCTTCGGATTTTTCCGGAACCTTCTGCTTTTCTTTCACCGTGCGAGCCGGCAAATGCACCGGCTGTCCCTGTTCGTCAATGGATTCCAGCCAAGCATAGTCGGTTGCCTCTATCGGCAAATTTTTCTTTCTCAAGCTGCGGGAGATGATGTCGCCCAGGATATGCTTGATGACAGCGAACAGCGGCACGCCAATCAGCATACCGACAAAGCCGAACAGGCCGCCGAACAGCAGGATGGAAAACAGTACCCAAAAGCTGGACAGACCTGTAGAATTGCCCAAAATCTTCGGGCCGAGAATGTTGCCGTCAAACTGCTGCAGCAGCAGGACAAAAACCAGAAAGTACAGCGATTGCAGCGGAGATACAATAAAGATAATAATAAACGAAGGAATCGCGCCGATAAACGGGCCAAAAAATGGTATGATATTGGTCACGCCGATAATCACGCTGACCAGCATCGCAAACGGCATATTCATAATATTGAGAATGACCACTGAAATCAGGAAGATAATAAACGAATCCAGCAGCTTGCCCGTGATAAAGCCGGTAAACGCCTGATTGGAAAATCTGCCGTACTCTACTATCATATTGCCCCATTTTTTGCCGAACAACGCATAAGTACAGCGAATGATCTGGCGGATAAAGTTCTCTTTGCCCGCCAGCAGATAGATCGCAACGATAATACCGATAAAGATGTTTTTAAACATCGTTACGGTGTTCATTACACCGGCGGAAACGTAGCCCAATGTATCTACGGACGGAGTAAACGAGCTTTGAACAAACTCCTCGATGTAGCTGACCGCCTGCGCATAGGCGTTCATGACGGTTTCCTCTCCGCTCGGATAGTACTGAACGACCAAATCCTGCACGGTACGGGATAAGTGCATCATATTACTCGGCAGCGTTGCCGCCAGCCCTGCCACGCTGGAAATCAGCTGCGGGATAATCAGGGCGAGCAGGCCGCCAATAATTGCCGCCGCGCCGAGAAATGTCGTGAGCATGGCCAAAATTCCGGCACAGCGCACCGCTTTTCTGCCGCGCCAGCGAAAAGTATGTGCCAGCAGGCGCATATATTTGTGCCGCAGCCAATCATATGGCGAGGACAGCACATAGGCAATGCCGATACCAATAATAATCGGCATGAGAATATTGACCAGCTTGCCAATACCGGCCGCCAGTCCGTTGAACTTAAAAATACAAAAGAATATGGCAATCGTCACGGCGCCGGTAATGATGATCGTGGCACCCCAACCGATGTATTTTTGCATGGCTTTTTTCACGGGAAAGCTCCTTTCCTGTTGTGCTTTTCATTATTCTTTATATATTGTAGCAGATTTCACATGAAGTCAACGGACAATGAAGATATTTTAACAAAAAATTTCCACGTGTGCAGATACCCTGCGCTTTCGTATAATCCGCAAAATAAAATTTTGGTGTTTTTGTGCACAATTTCCATTGCTTTTGCGGTTGTGTCCGCCTATACTAAAAGAGTAAATAAAATATCCTGATCGAAAGACAGCGATGGAGACAGTACGTCTGTATGGAACCTCTCAGCGAATCGGGGACAGTGTAAGCCCGACACCAGTACATGCAGTCTGAATATCACTCCTGAGTCGCAGACCGAACCGATTGTTTCCCAGTAGGTTTATGCCGGATTTCCCCGTTATCGGAAGCGCATATGTCAGTATGCAGTAACAGGTGGTACAACGAAGCAAATATGCTCTCGTCCTTTTACGGATGGGAGCTTTTTTTATTTCTTATTCGAAATCATTTACGAAATTCTTTCGCTGAACACGATGGATGGAGGAGTTACACATGAAAGATATTGTCGAGATCCGCTGGCACGGCCGCGGCGGACAGGGCGCAAAGACCGCCTGTCTCCTGCTCGCAGACGCCGCATTCAGCTCTGGCAAGTATGTACAGGGCTTTCCGGAATACGGCCCGGAGCGCATGGGCGCACCGATCACTGCGTACAACCGCATCAGTGACACCCGCTGCACCGTACATTCCAACATTTACGATCCGGACTACGTCGTTGTCGTAGACGAGAGCCTGATTGAAACCGTTGATGTGCTCAAGGGTCTGAACCCGAAGGGCGCTATCATCGTCAACACCCCGAAGACACCGGCTGAAGTCCGCAAGGAGCTGGGTCACTACGAGGGCCGCGTCTGCACCATCGACGCCCGCCGCATCTCGGAAGAGGTTCTGGGCAAGAACTTCCCGAACACGCCGATGCTGGCCGCTACCGTCAAGGTTTCCGGTGTTGTTGATCCGGAACAGTTCGTTACCAACATGGAAGCATCGTTTAAACACAAGTTTGCGACCAAGCCGCAGGTCATCGCAGGCAACATGACCGTGCTTACCCAGTCTATGGAAGAGGTGCAAGAAGGATGATTCACGCGAAAGATATTAACGAGCAGTCCAAGTGGCAGGAGCTGACCCCTGGCTGTGAAATTTATGAACCGGCTACGGCATCTATGACCATCACCGGTGAATGGCGCACCATGGCGCCGAAGTGGGACGCTACCAAGTGCAAGCAGTGTCTGCTGTGCGCACCGTACTGTCCGGATTCCTCGATTCCGGTCGTTGACGGCAAGCGTCAGGACTTTGATTTTGACCACTGTAAGGGATGCGGCATCTGCTATAAGGTATGTCCGTTCCAGGCTATCTCTTTTGGAAAGGAGGAGAAGTAATCCATGTCGATTCGTGAAAGACTGTCCGGCAACGAAGCGGTTGCCTATGCAATGAAGCAGATCAATCCGGATGTTATGGGTGCTTTCCCGATCACCCCGTCCACAGAAATCCCGCAGTATTTTGCCCAGTATGTGGCAAACGGCGAGGTTGACACCGAATATGTCACGGTTGAGTCGGAGCACTCCTCCATGTCCACCTGTATCGGCGCTGCTGCTGCCGGTGCACGCGCCATCACTGCAACATCTTCCTGCGGTCTGGCTCTGATGTGGGAGCTGCTGTACGTGGCTTCTTCCTCTCGCCTGCCGATCACGCTGGCACTGGTAACCCGTGCTCTGACCGGCCCGATCAACATCAACAACGACCATTCCGATGCTATGGGTGCTCGTGATGCCGGTTGGATTCAGCTGTTCGCAGAAAACAACCAGGAGGCATATGACAACTACATCCAGTGTATGCCGATCAGTGAGAACCCGGACGTTCGCCTGCCGATCATGGCATGTCAGGACGGCTTCATCACCTCCCACGCCGTAGAAAACATCGAGCTGGAGACCGACGAGATGGTCAAGAGCTTCGTTGGCACCTACAATCCGGAGAACTACCTGCTCAAGCACGAGAACCCGCTGGCTGTCGGCCCGTATGGCATCTCTCCGTACTACATGGAGGCAAAGGTTGCTCAGGCAAATGCCATGAAGAATGCCAAGAAGGTCATTCTGGAGGTTGGCAAGAAGTTCGGCGACATCACCGGTCGTTACTACGGCTTCTTTGAAGCATACAAGATGGAAGACGCAGAGACCGCTGTCGTTCTGATTGGCTCCTCTGCCGGTACCGCTCGTGAGACGGTTGACGAGCTGCGCGCACAGGGCCGCAAGGTCGGCATGATTAAGGTTCGTGTATTCCGTCCGTTCCCGTTTGAAGAAATCGCAGAGGCTCTGTCCGGCTGCAAGGCTGTTGCTGTTCTGGATAAGGATGAGAGCTTCTCCGCTGCTGGCGGCCCGCTGTTTGCAGAGACCCGCAGCGCGATGTATGATCTGGACAATCGTCCGAAGGCAATCAACTATGTATACGGTCTGGGCGGCAGAGACTTCCGCGTAGAAGACTGCACATACATTTTTGATGAGCTGGACAAGATCGTAGAGACTGGCAAGACCGGCGAGGTTTACCGCCACATCGGACAGAGGGAGTAATAGACCATGGCATATAGTTTGAAAGAACAGTTATCGAAAGAAGAGCGCTTTGTCGGCGGTCATCGTCTGTGTGCCGGCTGCGGCGCAGGCATCACCGTTCGCGCTGTCCTGCGTGCACTGGAGCCGGAGGACAAGGCAGTAATCACCAATGCAACCGGCTGTCTGGAGGTTTCCTCCTTCCTGTATCCGTACACCGCATACACGGACAGCTACATTCACTGTGCATTTGAAAACGCAGCTGCTACCTGCGGCGGCGTAGAGGCAGCATACAATGTCCTCAAGCGCAAGGGCAAGATTCAGGACAACTTCAAGTTCATCACCTTCGGCGGCGACGGCGGCACCTATGACATCGGCTTCCAGTCCCTGTCCGGTGCGATGGAGCGCGGTCATGACATGGTATATGTCTGCTACGACAACGAAGCATATATGAACACCGGTATCCAGCGTTCCTCTTCTACCCCGCGTTTCACCGACGCCACCACCACACCGGTCGGCAAGGTATCCTACGGCAAGAAGCAGAACAAGAAGGATCTGACCGAAATCATGGCAGCACACAACATCCCGTATGCTGCACAGACGACATTCCTGGGCAACTTCCGTGATCTGCACGAGAAGGCACACAAGGCAATTTACACCGAGGGCGCTTGCTTCCTCAACGTCATGAGCCCGTGTCCGCGCGGCTGGCGTTTCCAGGCGCAGGATATGGCAGAGATCTGCAAGCTCGCTGTTGAGACCTGTGCATGGCCGCTGTACGAAGTCGTCGAGGGCGAATGGCATCTGACTTACATGCCGAAGAAGAAGCTCCCGATTGAAGAGTACATGTCCAAGCAGGGCCGCTTTAAGCACTGCTTCAAGCCGGGCAACGAGTGGATGATTGAAGAAGCACAGAAGTACGTTGACGAGAAGTGGGAAAAGCTGCTCGCAAAGTGCAAGTAATCGCTTGATTCTCTTTGATTATCATAGAAAAAGACAGTCCGAACATCATGTTCGGACTGTTTTTGTTTGCCTATTTTGTTTTCCTATTTTTCCTATTAAAATATCGCACGCATACCATACCGGCATATCCGCAAATCACACCGACTGCGATGCCGCCGAGAATATCCGTCGGATAATGTACATACAGATACAGCCGCGAAAAAGCAATCAGAACCGCCAGCACCAGCGCCGGTTTCCACAGTTTCTTTTCTCCTGCAAAAAACAGTGCCGTTACCGCCGCAAAGGATGCCGCGGTGTGGCCGGACGGAAACGAATAGTCGCTCGGTCTGGGCACGAGCAGCTGTATGGTCGTGTTGACATCACACGGTCGCACGCGGGCAAACAAAGGCTTCAAGATTCCATTGCATAAAATCACATCCAAAACCAGCGCAGCCATGACAATCGCTCCGGATTTTCTCGTCTTTGGCAGCATCAAGAGAACGACTGCGAGCAAAATCCATATCATGCCGACATTTCCCAAGCTGGTCACCGCACACATAATGCGGTCTGCTATCGGCGTGCGCAGGCCTTGTATCGCATTTAATATCTCAATCTCCATGCTTCTCGCTTCGTTCCTTGAACCACTGCATACCCAGCACCAGCGCCAGTCCGACAATCATCGCAATGAGTTGGAAATTGCCCAGTCCCAGCGGTGCCTGCTGTACATGCAGCGTTGTCGGCCCCATGACAATCGCATAAAACGAGCCAATCATCATACCTAAAATCATATAAATGGTCTGCGGACGATAGTTTTCCAGGCAAACCTTGATGATCTTAACCACGGTCACTGCACCTGTGAGCACGCCACATCCAAAGAACATCAGGCTCGGGGCATACGACAAATCCAGTCCCAAAAATCCTCGCACTGCCGTGATGACAGGGATGTATGCACCAAAAATCAGCAACAGCGTGGAGCCGGAAATGCCCGGCAGAAACATGGCGGAAATGGCAACCATGCCAATCAAAAACAGCTTGATGCCAAGACCAATCGAAAATTGGCCTAAATCCATGGCAGCGCTGCCCGTCTGTCCATTCAGCCAAGTAATTCCCGCCACAACGACAATACCGATCACGCAGAAGATCATGCCCTTTGCCGCCTGCCGGATACTGTCTTTTTCCTCTTTGATAATCAGCGGGATTGCTCCTGCAATAAATCCGATGAACAATGAGCTGACCGTATAAATATGATTTTCAAACAGAGCGGAAAGGACAAGAACAGCAGAGATCATGCCAATTACCCAACCAATGCCCAGTTTGACGAGATAGCGCAGGGACTCCGTTTTGCTTTCTCTCTTCCCAAACACAAGATTATGGATGGAGCGGATAAAGCGATCATAAAATCCCATGATAAAGGCTACCGTTCCGCCGGATACTCCCGGTACACTGTCTGCCAGCGCCATACAAAATCCATTGATGCCTTCTTTTATCATAGAAAAGACCTCCCATTTCTTTTATGCGGTCATTGTATCAAACCACATTAAACAAACAGAAGGATCTTTTCTAAACAAATTCTAAACTATGCGATGACAAGCAATAGTGTTCCCGCAATGATGCAAACTAAGCCACACGCCGCTTTCTTTGACAGCTTTTCATGAAATACTAGCCAGGAGAACACAATGGTGACTAAAATGCTCAATTTGTCTATCGGGACGACGACGCTCGCCGGGCCTTCCTGCAATGCCCGATAATAACACAGCCACGAGGCACCGGTTGCCAGACCGGACAGCAGAATAAACCGCAGTTCGTTCTTGTCTGTCTTGCCAATCTGATGATACTTTCCCGTGACGCCGACCATCATCCAAGCCATAACAAGGACAACCGTGGTTCGGATGGCAGTTCCCAAATTGGAGTCCAGTCCTTCAATGCCAATTTTTCCCAAAATGGCAGTCAGGCTGGCAAATACCGCAGAGAGCACCGCATAAATCAGCCAGCTGTTTTTGTACTCTTTCTTGTGTGAATCGTTTTGCTTTTTGGCGATCATGAGCAGGGTGCCCGCACCAATCAAGACGACAGCCACTGCTTTGGCTGCGCTCAAGCCTTCTCTCAAAAAGATCAGCGCGAGAAGAATGGTCAGTACCGTACTGGATTTATCAATCGGCACGACTTTATTGACATCACCGAGCTGCAGCGCATGGAAATAACACAGCCACGAAGCACCGGTTGCCAAGCCGGACAGCACGAGAAACAGCATCGTCTTTCCGTCAATCTGTGTGATGCCCGCCGCACTTCCGGTGAGCAGTACCATGACCCAAGAAAACAACAATACCACAACGGTTCGGATCGCCGTTGCCACATCAGAATCCGTCTTTTTGATGCCGCATTTGGCAAGAATTGCCGTAATGCCGGCAAAAAATGCCGAACCGACCGCATATACTATCCACATGATTCTTCCTCCTATTGATTTAACCGATACCCGGCGCCCCACACCGTTTCTAAGATTTTGGGATTTTTGCTGTTGTCTTCAATCTTCTCCCGAATGCGGTTGATATGCACCATGACAGTTGCGCTGTCTCCCACATAATCATAGCCCCATATTTTTTCAAACAGCTGTTCTTTCGAGAAAACCTGATTGGGATTCACAGCCAAAAATTTCAGCAGCTCAAATTCCCGATGCGGCAGCTTGATTTCTTTTCCTTTTTTATATACCTTCCAGCTGCTGACCTGAATGGTCAAATCCTGGATATGGATTTCCTCCGGTTCCCTCTCATTGTGAGATGCGTTCTTGCTTGTCAAGCGCTCATACTGCCGGAGATTGGCATGAACTCTCGCCACCAGCTCCGCCGGATCAAACGGTTTGGCAATATAATCATCTGCGCCGAGTCCCAAGCCGCGGATTTTATCCAGAGATTCCGTTCGCGCCGTCACCATCAAAATCGGAATGTCTACCTCTTCTCGAATCTCTTTGCAGACATCATATCCGCTCTTTCCCGGCAGCATCAAATCCAGCAAAATCAGATCAAAGACTGTTTTTGCCAGCTTGCTTTTTACCTGTGTTCCATCCGCAACGGTTTCTGTCTGAAAGCCCGCCGCCTGCAAATAGGCTTCTTCTATCATCTGAATGTCTTCATCATCTTCTACAATCAATATTTTTTTGGTTTTTGCCATGCCGTCACTCTCCTTTCGGCAGTTGGATATATATCGCCAATCCCGCTTCATTTTTCGCCCAGACCTGTCCGCCCATAGATTCTATGAGATTTTTGACGATGTACAAGCCCAGTCCGTTTCCTTCTTTTTTCTTTCTCGATGCATCTGTCCGATAAAACTCCTCAAAGATACTCGCCAATTTTTCTTCCGGCACACTCTGTCCATTGTCCGCAAACCGAAGCAGTACCTCCTGTTCGGTTTCTTTTCCGGAAATGCTGATCTGTATCGGCTGTACCTCCGCATATTTCCTGCTGTTTTCCAGCAGATTATCAAAAATGCGGTGCATTTGTTCCCGGTCAATCCGGACACTTCCCGTGTCCTGTGACAGTTCTTCTATCCACTCGACGGAATCTCCCTGTTCGCGTTTTTCTTCTATATACGTTGACACCCAATCAAACAGATTGGTTTTTTGCAGATGCAGCGGCATGTTTCCCGTCTCCAGCTTCGACAGCTCAAACAGCTGCGTGAGCAGCGCATTCATCTCTTCGGTCCTTCGATACGCCATCTGAAGAAATTTGTTCTGCTGTTCTCCCTTGATGACGCCGTCCAAGATGCCTTTGATGCTTCCTCGAATCGCAGTGAGCGGCGTGCGAAGATCATGAGAGATTCCCGCAATCATTTCCGTTCTCGATGTTTCATACGCTTTATTTTTTTCTCGCTCCGCTAAGATGTGCGCCTGCATTTGATTAAACGCATGACAAATATCTTCAAATTCTTCCTCGCCGTGATAGATAATGTCTTGTGTCAAATCATTGTCTCGGATGCGCTGTGCGCCTTGCTCCAAAGCATGCAGCGGTTTCATGATTTGACTCGCCAGCTTTCCGGTGAAAAACAGACTGACGACAATCCATACACCCGCGCAGACCAAAATATCTGCCAAAAGCAGAACATAAAACGACTGCTGATGTACCGTCCATTGTTTTAACAGATGGCCTATATCCGCTGTTGCTGCCATCGTCTGCATAGACAGCTGCCATTCCTGTTCAATGGATTCCCAATATAATTTTATCACACCAATATTGATGAGCCCCACCAGTGCAATGGTCACGAAAATCATCCATGCATTGGCAATAAAAATCCGTGTTTTTACCGTTTGTCTTTTCATTTGCCCAACCTCGCATTGCCGTGTTTTTTCTCTGCTCTCTATTATATCACGGGAAATGCGCTTTGGCGAATTTTCAGACGCTTTCTATGCCATTTTCCATTGCAAATCGGTACCAAATGCGCTATGATAAACGAGAACTAGTATTTTTCGATTTATAAAGTAAGGTGATAGATTCTATGTCAAACAAACCGATTCACATTGCCCTGCTCGGTCTGGGCACCGTCGGCACCGGCGTATACAAATTATTATCCATGCGTGCTGACGAAATGCCGCAGATTGCAGGTGCACCGATTGAAATTTCTCATATTCTCGTGCGTGATGCCTCGAAGCCGCGCTCCGGTGTCGAAACCGCTCTGCTGACCGATCGCTGGGAGGATATTCTCTCCGACCCGGAGGTCTCCATTGTCATTGAACTGATGGGCGGCATTGAACCGGCGCACACGTATATCAAGCAGGCGCTGGAAGCCAACAAAAACGTTGTCACGGCAAACAAAGATCTGATTGCGGTGCACGGCGGCGAACTGCTCGATCTCGCCAAAGAACACCACTGTGATTTGCAGTTCGAGGCATCGGTTGCCGGAGCGATTCCGATCATTCATCCGCTCAAGCAGGGACTTGCCGGAAATCATATCACAGAGATTATGGGCATTGTCAACGGCACGACCAACTATATCCTCACCCGCATGACAGAGGACGGTATGGAGTTCTCTGAAGCTCTGGAAAAAGCGACCGAGCTTGGCTACGCCGAAGCAGATCCGACCGCGGATATTGAAGGCTATGACGCAGGGCGCAAGGTTGCGATTATGGCATCCATTGCCTTTCATTCCCGCGTAACCTTTGACGATGTATTCACGGAAGGCATTACAAATATTCAGGCACGCGACATTCGCTACGCAAAGGAAATGGGCAAAGCGGTCAAGCTGTTAGGCGTCGCCTGCAACACCGACGAGGGCATTGAAGTCCGCGTGCATCCGATGCTGATTCCGGATTCCCATCCGCTCGCCACCGTGAACAATGCCTTCAACGCCGTTTTTGTTCACGGCGATGCCTTGGACGACGCGATGTTTATGGGACGCGGCGCAGGTGAACTGCCTACCGCTTCTGCTGTTTGCGGCGACATCATCGACACCGCCCGCAACATTCAGATGCACTGCACCGGACGCATCGGCTGCACCTGCTACAAATCTCTGCCCATCAAAAAGATGGAGGACATCAAGAGCAAGTACTATCTGCGCTTGGAAGTTGAAGATCGCATGGGTGTTCTCGCTGGTGTATCCGGTGTGCTGGGCAACAACGGCGTCAGCATCTCTCAGGTGCTCCAGAAGCCGTCTGACACCGATTCTGCGGAACTGGTTGTCATCACGGACACCGTTCGCGAACGCCATATGCGCGACGCTCTAACCATCCTCAGCAATATGAGTATGGTGCATAAAATCGCTTCGGTTATTCGGGTTTATTAAGGTTTTGGCGGCTTGACGGCTTTATATCTGCGTGATATATTACAGATAGGCAAAGCTGGAGAAAGTATTGCCATGTGGAAACACAAAAACGAACCCCTAGCAGGGGCAACTGCTAGGGGTTCTTCTAATTATGATTATTTGAGAGTTCATCTCATGCGTATTCTGTAAATTTGTAAAAACTCCCTCAGTCTTCGCCTACGGCGAATCCAGCTCCCTCACGAGGGAGCCTGCCCTCTCTGTCGCTCCGCGACATCTCTCCCAGAGGGAGAGACAAGTCTCAATTTCACGCAAAAGCAAAATCGCCAAATCCGATTTTTCGGATTTGGCGATTTGTTTTCTATGCACTTAGATCATATACTCAACCGAAGCCTCTTCATGCTTCATATTAAACAGCTCGAATACCTTGTCTCGTGCGGCGAGGAAGTCGTCGGCGGTTCTATCGCGGTCGCTTCTCAGCTTGACGTTGACTACCGTCTTTACCTTGCCCGGATTCGGCGTCATGATGACAATGCGGTCAGCGAGATAAATCGCTTCTTCAATATCATGCGTGACAAAGATAATCGTCTTATTTTCCTCACGGGAAATATTGCGAATATCCTCCTGCAATTTCATACGCGTGATGGCATCCAGCGCACCGAACGGCTCATCCATGTAGATGATTTCCGGATCGACAGCCAAGGCGCGAGCAATCGCAACACGCTGCTGCATACCACCGGACAGCTGTCTCGGATAGCTGTCCTTAAAGTCTACCAGACCCACCAAGTCGAGATATTTTTCCGCAATCTTCTTGCGCTCTTCCTTCGGAATGCCGCGCGGCTCCAAGCCCAGCTCGACATTTTTTTCCGCTGTGCGCCACGGCAGCAAGCCATAGTTCTGGAAGATGGTCACATACTTGGTGGACGGCTCCGTCACTTCTTTGCCGTCAATTTTGATGCTGCCGCTTGTCACCGGAGAGAATCCGGCAATGGCATTGAGCAGGGTACTCTTGCCGCAGCCGGACGGGCCGAGCAGGCAAATAAATTCACCGCGTTCAATGGACAAATTGACACCTTGCAGCGCCGTAAATGTCTGTCCATTCTGTTCAAATGTCTTTGATGCGTCTTTGATTTCAATAAACATTTATGCAGCACCTCCCCACGAACGAAGGACAACCTTTTCCAGCTTTTTGAGCAGGGTATCCAGAATCAGACCAATGAGACCAATGACAATCATCGTTGCCAGCAGCTGATCGGCACGAATATTGTTGCGGGCATCAATAATCATATAGCCCAAGCCGGACTGTGCACCGACCATTTCGCCAGCTACCAAGAAGATCCACGAGGTGCCCAGAGCCAGATGAATGCTATTGGCAATCTGCGGGAAAGCTGCCGGGAAAATAACCTTCCACATCAGCGCAGGCTGCTTGATGCCAAAGTTTTGAGAAACCTTTAAGTAAATCGGATCAATGCCATTGACGGCAGATACCGTAGACAACAGAACGGGGAAAAATGCGGCAATAAAGATAATCACAATTGCCGGTACATCGCCAATGCCGAACCACAGAACGACAAACGGCATCCATGCTGTCGGAGAGATCGGACGCAGCAGCTGTACAATCGGGTTGACATACTGAAATGCCTTGCCGAACCAGCCCAGCAGCAGGCCGAGCAAAACTGCAACGACAACAGATACGATATAACCAACAGCGAAACGGTACATACTGGTCTCAATGCCGAGCAGCAGTGTTCCGTCTTCTGCCATCTCAACAAGAGCTTTCCAGGTTTGCAGCGGAGAGGGGAACAACGCTGCTTTGACATCGGTGACCGTTACGCCGATCTGCCAGATCACCAGCAGAACGGCAAACGAAATCACAATATTTTTAACAGAGAGGAGTTTTTTCATGGTGTGCACTGCTTTCCTTAGGATGCCTGATAAACG
This sequence comes from bacterium, assembly GCA_963601915.1. Taxonomy (GTDB): domain Bacteria; phylum Bacillota; class Clostridia; order Oscillospirales; family Butyricicoccaceae; genus Butyricicoccus_A. The sequence continues at coordinate 33,629 of CAVCGL010000017.1, forward strand.
AAGTCTTCATACGTCGGCGGATTGTCAGACAAGCCGTAGGTCTTGACCTTCTCTACCAGAGAGTTGTAAATATCCTGTGTGATGTCCAGATCATCATAGGAAATCCATTCCAGAGAGGTCTTAAGAACGTCTGCATCCTGACCCAGATACTGCTCTGCAATCGTCAGCTCATTGTCCTTGTTCAGATTTGCACCTGCGGTCTTATATGCTGCAATAAACTTGTCTGCGCTTTCCTTATGGTTGTTGAGATAGTCGTCCGTCATTACCAGGGCGCAGCACAGAGAATCCGGCCACAGAGATTCCGAGGTATCCAATACATGACCCACGCCAAGGCTGACTGCCTGTGCGCCAAACGGTTCTGCCACGCAGTAGCCGTCAATCTGACCGCTTGCCAGGGCAGACGGCATCTCCGTCGGTGCCAGCTCGGTAATCTTGATGTCGTTGACGGTCAGGTTTGCCTTTGCCAGCTCCAGATTCACCAGAATGTTGTGCGAGGACTGACGATGCGGAATAGCAATGGTCTTGCCCTTCAAATCCTCCGCAGACTGTACCTTGTCGGAAGCGACAATGACATTGCCGTCCTTATGACCCAGTGCAACGGCCTTGAGTCCAATGCCTTCCTGCTTGGACTTCATTGCCAGCTCGACAAGAACCGATGCGCCATCGACATTGCCGGTGTTCAGTGCGTCCATCAGTTCAGTCCAAGAGCCGTACTTTACCAGCTCGACGCGAACATCCGGATTGTCCTTCAGCTCTTCTGCCGCTTCAAACACTGCCAGCGCATGGGTAATCGGCAGATATGCAATCTTAATGGTTTCTCCCTTAAAATTCGGGTCGGAAGCAGTCGATGCTGTCGATGCGCTTCCATTGGATGCTGTGGTATTGCCAGAGCCGCACGCTGTCAGAGCAAATGCTGTTGTCACAGCGAGCAGCAGAGCAAGAATTCTTTTCTTCATGACGGTACTTCCTTTCAACCAGGAGTTTTTTTCTGTTTACTGATCCCAGCCAAGCGCTCTGCGCTTTGCCTTAATGTCTTCTACAATCTTATTGCCAAGAGCCACCGGATCGACATCTACGTGCATCGCAGAGCCCAAGGTTTCCTTGGTTCCTTCCTTCAGGAACTCAATGACGTTCTTGGAGCCGTAAATCGGTGCTTCAACACAATGATACGAGTTGATGCCCATCAGGCGGAAGCCGAGTGCAGCATCCAGACCCTTTTCATTGCCCCATTCCGGAGAAGTAAAGGCATACGGCATCTCACAAATCTTATGACCGCTTGCACCAGCTACACCGGCAAAGATGCCTGTAGAGCGTGTATTATCAATACATTCGCCCACATGCCATACCGGCGGAAGATCCGGTGTCAGGAACTCACGCATCGAGTCTCCGACCTTATCCAGTGCCGATACATTACAGTAGCCCAGCTTCATCAGCGGGAACGCTGCACAGCCATTGGTCAGAATCAGTACATTATTCTTGAGCAGGACATCTGCGACATCCACAGTTGCCTTTTCATACAGAACCTTCGGGTTGCTGCATCCAACCATGTTGACGATGCCGAGAATCTTGCCCTCTCTCAGAGCATCTGCCAGCGGCTGCATGCTGCCGAAGCGCTTGTGCACGTACTCAACCGAGAAGCCAACCTCTGCGTCCACTTCATACGGCGGGATATACACCGGAATACCGCGGCGCGCTTCAAAGCTCTCAATCGCGCGCATGACAATCTTTTCTGCCAGCTCCCGCGTCTGTTCAATATTGGAATGCTGATGATCATATTCAAATCGCTCTGCGCCCGGCAGACGAGCCGATTCACTGGTCGTGACAACCGTCGTCTTGAAACACTTTGCCACTTCCATAATAGACGGGAACACGTCCTGTACATCGGCAACCCACAGATCCAGTGCGCCGGTGCCCAGTACTAGCTCCGCAGATACCGCATTGGACAGCGGGATGACGCCGCCATAGCGATACATCGCAGCCAGACCCGAACAGCAGATGCCATAGAACTGAATGCCCTTGGCACCCTTGCTCTTTGCCAGCTCGACAAACTTTTCTTCCTTACCAACCGCGACAATCTGGCTTACCAGTGTCGGCAGATGACCATGTACTGCGATGTTGACATAGCCCTTTTTCAATGCACCGATATTGACCTTAGAGGTCACGCGGTCACCAACACCGAACAGGCTGTCCGTCGCAATGGATGCACCGACAACGCCGGAGAAGGTAAACGACAGACCACAGCGCAGGAACTGCTGCATCACGCTCTTCCAATCGCCATCCGTGCCGCAGCCGGACTTATGAAATGCCTCAAATACTTCGTGATACGCGCTGATCGGAATAATATCGAGATCCTTCCAGACCTCCTGCCGCTCTGCCGGTGCACACGCTTTAATTGTGCGGTGCTCTGCCGGAATGGTACGGGACATATCCTCCAGCAGGGCATCTGCCAAATCCGAAGCGATATGCTTAATCTGTCTGTGCTCGGTCTTGATACCAAAGCTCTTGGCGGTATCACGAATTTTCTGCTGTCCCATAATCGGGATGTTCAGTCTGCCTTCTGCTGCCCACTTGAGGGAAAGAATAACTTCTCTCGCGTGCATACCGTGCTGAGAAGCACCGGCGGCAGCGGAGCGGAGCAGATTTCTTGCAACAATCAAGTCGGCATCCGCACCACAGACACCCTTCGGGCTCTTCGGGGTGATCTTACATGGGCCCATGTTGCAGATCTTGCAACAGACACCGGCAAGACCAAAGCTGCACTGCGGCTGCTGGGCATCAAAGCGGTCAAACGCCGTATCAATGCCGATCTGCTCTGCGCGGAGCATCATCTCACGGACTGCCGGGTCCGGCGTCTGCTCGATCACGTCCTGCTTGGATGGGAAAGTTTTTCTATATTCCGCAACTGCGGTCATGTAATCCTTAATAAATGCATTTTCACCGTTCTCGGTCTCTTCCTGATGGTCAGCCTTTGCGACGATCGTCGGAATACCGTGCTTATCAAAGCCGATGAGTGCGCGATGGTTATGAATGTGTGCCGGAGAATGATGATGTTCGTGCGACATAGAATTCACGCCTTTCTGTTCATATCTATATAATTCCTACTTGTTTACCGTGTTTTGTTTACTCGCTTATTATATACTAGCCTACTAGGAATTGTCAATATGATTTCGAGAAAACGTTTGCACAAAATAAATCTTTTCTTTAAAACTGGAAATTTGTTGCAAATATTGCTTTCAAATAGAACATAATCTGTTCTATATCCGCCTCAAAATACAAGCAGACCCGCGGCATTTTCATGCCGCAGGTCTGCTCGTCATTCCATCATTTTTTCCGTCGCACCGTATAACACAACCAGTCCCGCACTGAGCAGAACGCCGCCGATAATATCCGTAAACCAGTGCACACCGGCAATCAAGCGTCCAGCCACCATACACGCGGTAAACACAGCGAGAATACAGCGAATTATTGTTCTTACCCGTGCATTCTGTATGCGTGCACGCAGCTGCATCATCGCAGTCGGTATGACGCACAGCACCAGCATGGTGGTCGATGACGGATAAGACGCTTCCAAACGCCCGTCTATCAGCACCGGTCTAGCGTTTACGGCAACGGTTTCAAATACCAGATAGAGAATCAAGACCAGAAGATAGAATCCGCCCAAAAGTAAAATATCACGGTCAACGCGAAACAGCTTTCTTCTGCGCATCCACTGCACCATCCCCAGCACAGCAAATCCCAGCACAAATCCCATCGGTACCAATCCTAGCCAGTCCGTCAGGACATATAGCCCCATGTGTACACCGGTCAAGTCATGTACCCAGCCATTGAGTCCGGCAAATCCCACCGATGAGCCATTGGGCCCAATGGGCTGCACATCAATCCGACATATAGCCACCGTCCACAGCACAAATGCTGTGAGAAGCATACCCGCAATCCCAAATAATTTTCCCTTTGTTTTTTTCATCGTCTGTCCGTCCTTTTCAATAGATATTGACTTTCGTCTGTATCCATCCTGTCAGAACGCACACAAAAAGAAAAGAATCTGGGCGTCACAACCGTGACACGAAGCGTGTCATGCCCATTTTATCAACAAAACCGCTTTGATTAGCAACAGAAAGAACAGAAACGCCGCCGCATACGGCTGCAAACTCATGACAAACAGCAGTGTGCCCACAGCATGTACGCTCAATGAAATTTTCTCTCTGCTGTGCAGCCAGCGCACAGATTTCCAATTTTGCAACGTTAACAGCAGCACGCCCCACAGTGTCAGCGCGGACGCCATGACCACATATGCAGCCTTGATATATGTCGCGCTGCCCGTCCATGCCAGCAGAGAAACCGCCTGCACGGCTCCATCCATGCGCTGACCAAAAAACGGCAGAAAAAACAGCATTGCCGCGCAGCAATCCAGCAGTCCAAACACCAAATTGCGAATCCGTTTTTCTCTCTGCTTGGTTTCTTCCTGCGCAAGGGTGAGCAGGGCATCACCGGAAAGCAGTTCATCCACAGAGACGGCAAAAAACGCCGAGAGTGCCTTGAGAGAATCAATGCTCGGTGTTCCTCTGCCGGATTCCCATTTGGAAATCGCTGTGCGCGAAACATAGATGCGCTGCGCCAATTGTTCCTGCGTTAAACCGCGGCTTTTCCGCAGCTCTTGCAGCTTTTCATATAATTCCATGGTGTATTATGTATTCGGGGTAGAATCTGTGATCTTTCCGGACGGAGCCAAGCCACCCACTGCCTGCTCCAAGAAAGCAGTCACCGCCGCGCCGGTATTGCGGGGCACAAAGCAGGTATGGCCGGTATCCAACCCAGCGATCTGCTGCATCTCATCTCCCGAGAGCGTAAAATCGAAACTGTCCAGATTTTCCTTCATTCGCTGAGGATTCGAGGACTTGACCAGCGGCACGATGTCCCGCTGCGTCAGCCAGCGCAGAGCCACTTGCGCCGGAGATTTTCCGTGAGCAGCTCCAATCCGGCAAAGCACCTCATTGTGAAACAGGTCATTTTGTCCGGCAGACAGCGGCGACCATGCCTGCATCTGGATGCCCTGCTCTTTCAGATACGCAAGTTCCTCTTCCCGCTGGAAAAACGGGTTGCATTCCAGCAGATTCACAGCGGGCTTTACTTTGTTCCAGAATAAGAAATCCGCCAAATGATCCTGCGTAAAGTTATCTACGCCAATCGCGCGAACCTTTCCCTCCGCATACAACTCTTCCAAAGCCCGCCAGGCTCCGAACACATCGTGGTAGGGCTGGTGAATCACATATAAATCCAGATAGTCCAGTCCCAGCTTTTTCAAAGATTCCGCAAAGCCACGCTTTGCGCCCTCATAGCTGATGTCCGGTATCCACAGCTTGGTGGTAATAAAAAGTTCTTCTCTCGGCACACCGCAGCGGCGAATGGCTCTGCCGACAGCTTCCTCATTGCCGTAGGCGGCAGCGGTGTCAATCAAGCGATAGCCGGATTGAATGGCCTGCACCACCGCTTCCTCACAGGCAGCCTGATCCGTCATGCGGAACACGCCATAGCCGATTTTCGGCATGGTTACGCCGTTATTCAACGTCACAATTGTATCAGTCATCATCGTTCCTCCTTATTTTTCGTTGGATTGCAGCCCGGCAAACCGCCGGGATGGATGGTAGCAAAGCGTTGCAATCAGAATGAGACATGCCGTCGCGGAAAGGCTGACGGGGTATCCGATCATAATTGTTTGGAAGGTCTGGCTTTGCGGGAAAACCAATTGAATCCAGCCGATGCGGATTCCACAAACGCCAAGTATTGTCAACAGAGCTGGGACAGCCGAGATGCCAAAGCCGCGCAGATAGCCGCTCATGACTTCATACAGCAGGCTGAACGAATGCGCGACCATGATCGTCATCAATCGAATATATCCGGTGCTGACGACCTCCGGGTCATTGTTGAAAATTGCCAGAAGAGACTTTCCGAAAAGCAGAATGACGGCGATGGCAGCAGCCAGAGCAAGGACGCCTTCTGCGACACAAAGCAGCAGTGTTTTTTTGCAGCGCCGCAGTTCTCCAGCACCAAAGTTCTGCCCAACAAAGGTCGTGCAGGCTTGTGAAAAGGAATTCAGAATATCATAGGTAATGATCTCAATGTTGTATGCCGCGCTGGAGGCCGCCATGACCACCGTGCCCAGACTGTTAATGGCGGACTGAATCACAATATTGGAAAGGGCAAACACGGCACTTTGAATGCCCGCAGGCAGTCCGATGCGGAGGATACGCTTTAACATATCCCTGTCGATTCGCAGCTGTTTCGGTTCCAGATGAATGCCCTGCGTGGTTTGACGCAGTTTGCGGTAGAGCAAAACAGAGCTGACCGCATTCGAGATCACCGTGGCAATCGCAACACCATTTACCGTCATGTGCAGAATCGCCACGAAAAACAGATTGAGAAGGACATTCAGAATACCGGAGGTCGCCAGCGCGATCAGCGGTATTTTCGTCTCTCCCACGCTGCGGAAAATAGCAGCCTCAAAGTTATAGAGCAAAATCACCGGCATTCCCGCCAGATAAATTTTCAGATACAGCAACGCCAATGGAAACACATCTGCTGGCACATGCAGAAGTCCCAGCACCGGCGCGGCAAGCAGTTCTCCGACACAGGTTACCAGAAAGCCGCCCAGCAGTGCCACAAGCACCGAGGTGTGGACAGCTTTTCTCACATCTTCTTCGTTTCCCTGTCCAATCGCGTTTGCAATGACTACGTTGGCTCCGAGAGCAATGCCGATAAAAAAATTGACGATCAAACTGATAATGGGGCTGTTTGCTCCCACTGCAGCTACGGCAATGGTGCGATTGGCTCCGGTAAAATTGCCGACGATTGCCACGTCCGAGGCGTTAAAGAGCTGTTCCAGAATCGCAGTTGCCGCCACCGGCAGGGCAAACTGAGGAATTTTATTCCAGATAGAGCCGTGCAGCATATCCAGCTGCTTTTTTCCTTCCATAGCTATCATGCTTCTTTCTGCGTTTCAGTCTGATTGTAGTATACAGCCCTCCGAGAACAATAGCAAATACCTATGTAGAATAGTTTATCATAGTTTACAGGAATGATAAGAGGCAGTATACTAAATAAAGAGGTGAGAACGGCATGGAATTGAGAACCTTGCGGTACTTTCTTGCTGTGGCAAGAGAAGAAAATATTACACGGGCGGCGGAGCACCTGCATATCTCTCAACCGTCTTTATCCAAGCAGCTCATGGAACTGGAACGGGAATTCGGAAAGCAGCTGCTCATTCGCGGGAAACGAAAAATCACGCTGACAGAGGAGGGCGTTCTGCTGCAAAAGCGTGCCAATGAGATCCTTGCGCTGGCGGAAAAAACCGAGCAGGAACTGCACGCAGATTCCATGCAGATCAGCGGAGAGGTTTCCGTTGGCGGCAATCCGACTCCATCGGTACTGCACGTTGCCGCTGCCGTCCATCGGAAATATCCGGATATTCGGTTTCGGTTTTACAGCAGTGACGCCACGGATGTGACCGAACGCTTAGACCACGGCAGTCTGGATTTTGCGGTGATGCTGGAACCGGTAGACACCACCAAATACGAATATCTATCCCTGCCAGACGGTGGCCGCTGGGGGCTTCTTCTGCCGGAGTCCTCTGCTCTTGCCGGAAAGGCGGTCATAACAAAAACGGACATTGCTGACATTCCACTCATCCTGCATCACCGCATTGGCTTACAGCAGGAAATCGCACATTGAGCGCAGACCGAAATCGACCAGCTGCACATCGCAGCGACATACAACGTCATCAACGGCGATCCTGCTGCCTTTGTACAAAGCGGACTGGGGTATCTGCTGACAACGGATAATCATTTACCCAAACAACTTGACCCGAGTCTTTGTTTCCGTCCACTTTCTCCGACCTTAGCACTCCGCCATGCACTGGTCTGGAAGCGATACGCCGTGTTCAGCAAGGCGGCGGAAATATTTTTACAGGCATGCAGAGCATAACGCTTGGATTTCTGCGTATAGAAAAAAAGAAAACCACCAAACCGTAAGGTCTGGTGGTTTTGCTTTGGCGGAGAAGGAGGGATTTGAACCCTCGCGACACTTTCGCGCCCTACTCCCTTAGCAGGGGAGCCCCTTCACCACTTGGGTACTTCTCCAAAGGCTGCTGTCTTTCCAAGAAAAATGTGGCGGAGAGGGTGGGATTCGAACCCACGCGCCCTTTCGGACAAACGGTTTTCAAGACCGCCTCGTTATGACCACTTCGATACCTCTCCGTATCGAAAACTCTCTTGTCAAGCAAGAAATATTATAGCACAGCTTGGTTTGCCTGTCAATTGTTTTCCTGTATTTTTTCTTTCTTTGTCACAAAAAAATTTGCAAATAAATCGTTAACTTTCGCGAAAATCCGATGCATTCTATTATTCAATATGTTATACTGTGTTAGAGAAAAAAAGATGTTTTTTGTGCATCTTGCGGTGCATTCATCTTTATCCCCTACTTAGCTTTATCAGGAGGGTCATTTTGTATGATTTATACTGTTACATTAAATCCATGCCTGGACTATCTGGTCGCAGTTCCTGATTTTAAGTCAGGACGCGTCAATCGCGCCGGATACGAAAGCCTCATGCCTGGCGGCAAGGGTATCAATGTTGCGTATGCTCTTCATATTTTGCAGGAACCGAGCTTGGCGCTCGGATTTGTTGCCGGATTTACCGGCACAGAAATCGAACGAATCATGAGCAAGGATGAAATTCCGCATGATTTTTTGCAGCTCCAGACCGGCTTCAGCCGCATTGATGTGCAGATGGTGGACGCCATCGAAAGCTCCATCAACGGCATCGGCCCGCTCGCCACACAGGAGGACATTGACGCTCTGTGTGAAAAATTGCAGGATCTGGAAGACGGCGACACCATCGTGCTGTCCGGTTCTGTGCCGCGCGGCGCAAAGGACAATGTATATGGTGAGATCCTTCGCTCTGTGGCACATAAGGATTTATATGTCGTTGTAGATGCCAAGCGTCCACTGCTATTGCACACCTTAAAGTATCGTCCGTTCCTCATCAAACCCAACATGCAGGAAATGGCAGATATTTTCTTCCAAGACATGTCCGCTGTATCCACAGAAGACATCGTTCGTTACACGAAAACCCTGCAAAGCATGGGCGCCCGCAACGTTTTGGTTTCCATGGGTGCTGCCGGTGCTCTTCTTTTGACAGAGGACGGCAAGGTTTATCATCACAGCGCGATGAAGGGCAAGGTTCACAACACCGTCGGCTGCGGTGATTCGATGCTCGCTGGTTTCCTCGCGGGTTTCCAGAAAAACCACGATCTCATCGAAGCGTTTCAGTTGTCGCTCGCGGCAGCATCTGCCAACGCCTTTCACGACGGCCGCGGCACCTACGCGCAAATCATGCATCTGAATGAAATTCTGCAAAACGAATCCGCAGATGCGTTTACCGTTTAAAAGTATTTGGACAAGCAGCAACGTGCCAGAACCGGAAATTTCCGGCTCTGGCACGTTTTATTTATGATAGGAGAATATGATTTATACAATCTCAAAGAATCGCATCATCAGCTGTGCTGCCTGTGCGCGTGTTGTCGTGCCGCGCGGAGACAGCGTATTCTGTGCGGTTCCGTTGACGATCTGCTTTGCAACCGCCCAACGCATCGCGTTCTGCGCCCACGAGGAAACCGCACCGGCATCGGTATAGCCGTCCAATGCATCCTGTGCGGACACGTCCGCGCCCTGCTTCTGTGCATACGCATACAAAATCTGCACGGCCTGCTCTCGCGTCACGGCATCGTTCGGCCCAAATTTGCCATTGCCATAACCGGAGACTATGCCATTCTGTGCCGCCCAAGCAACGGCCTTTGCGTACCAGCTGTTCGCAGCGACATCCTGGAAGCCTGCGTTCGATGTCACCTCCGGATTTCCCGCTTCATTGTACAAAATCTGTACCAGCATTGCACGGTTCAGCGTCTGATTCGGCGCAAACGAAGCATTGCCAACGCCGTTCATCGTTCCGCTCGCCAGTGCCGTATCTACTGCCTCATGATACCACGCGGACTCGTCTACATCTTGGAGCGATGCCGACGGGCAATTGCTGCCGTCACACGCATACGCATCTCCCTGTACCGGAACGCCGTTGCTCATGGTCCATGTGTTCAGATTCGATGCCTGCACGCCATAGTTGGAAAAATCCAACGCCTGTGCCCGCACAACGCGGTTGAGTGCCGTCTTGACGCGGTATGCCTCTGTGCTGTCCGCTGCAAAGCCATTATTATTTTCCGCTGTGCCGTTGATGTTCTGAGACGGCGCATCGACAGCAACGCTCTCGCCGCCATTGTTCAGCGCTGCCTGTGTATTGTACCAAGAATTGGTTACCTGTGAGTTTTTGACAAAGGAGCCTGCGAGTGCACCGATGCAGTCAATTTTCTTGACCGCAGTGACATTGCCGGTCGCATAGCAGTTGTGCTCTTCGCCGTATTCCAGTCCGCACAGACCGCCTGCTGCGCCGCCGGTCTCATCCTCTGCCTGTCCCTGTTCATGGTCGTACAGAGACACGGTTACATCACCGGTCGCATAGGTATTTGCCATCAGGCCCCAAACATTGATACCTGCAATGCCGCCTGCTTCCAGCCAGTTCTCGCCAGTGGTTTCCGCCGCCGTGACATCGACATCAGAAGAAGAGTTGAGCACAGCACCGCAATATTCATAGCCCATCAGACCGCCAGCCCAGATGTTCTTGCCGGTATTTTTTACGGACAGCGAACCGTCCACATGGCAGTTATCAATGACTGCGCCGCGATGGCTCTCCTTGCTGTTCTTTGGTGTTGTTTTGCCGACCAATGTGCCAATCGTCACTTCATCCTGCGAGGAAACATTCATCTTGACATCCGTCAAGTTCACATTGCGCACAACAGCATCCGAGCCAAGAACAGAGAACAAACCAATGATTTTTTCATCCGCAGCCGCAGCATATGCCTGCTGCTCGGTTCCCATCGTCATTCCCTCAATCGTATAGCCGTGACCGTCAAAGGTTCCGTTAAACGGGGCGCCATCATTGCCGATAGAATCCCAATTCGAACCGGAAATATCAATATTCGCACCCAGCGATACATAGCAGCCAGAGTAATTATATTCATCTACCGATTTTGCAAATTTTCTCAACTGCTTGGCGGTAGAAATGACATACGGATGCGCTTGTGTGCCGTTGCCGGTAGTAAAGAAGGACAAATCGACTTCATTTCCCTCCGCTTTTTTCAAGGCAGAGTTGACAGCGCCCAAAATACCTTCACTGCTGTACGTCGCGCCGGAAACCGTGTCCAAATCGGTGCTCTGCGTCTCAATAATTTTATCCATCAGGACAGCCGCTTTGTTCCAATAGGACTGTGTGTCGGAATGGGAAACGACATCAATCTTTGTGACTGCGTTGTCCTTGACGGTCACTGCCAGCGTAACCAAGCCATAATATCCCTGTGCAGAGCCTTCATAGGTGCCGTCTTTATATGCGCCCTCTCGAATATTGACCGCAAACGACGGCGCCGCTACACTTGCCGTGAGGCAAAGTCCCATCGCCAAAGCGCTCAAACGCTTCCAACCGGATTTGAACTTCATGTATACTCCTCCTTTAATTAGCTCAAACTAATTCGTGTACAGTAGTATACTATCTGATATTTTCTCTGTCAATAGAATTTATCCCGTTTTTGCCAAATAATTCTACCGAATTCATGTTTTAATTGTTAGAATATATGAACTTTCTTTGTCATGCACCGGGCAGACCCTCTTCGCATAAGATGGAGCATCTCTACACAGAAAGGATGAATCGCAATGGAGAACAAGCCAAACGGTGCGCGCCCGGCTCTCACACCACAGGCTGCCCAGTCTGGTCCCGGCTATGTTTTGAATTATAATCTGTTGGCGCTGGCGATGGGCTTTGTCCCCGATCAGGTCTGGCAAAACATTTATCAGGACGACGTCGCGCTGGCGCGCGGAACCATTTTTGCCGATCTCGACAAGCCGTTTATCGGAGAGGAGGCCGTTTCCCGTGACTGAAAAGCAAAAAGCGATGCGCGATGTCCAAGAGCGCGGTTTTGCCGCCTTTGACGCCTCCTTGTATTTAGACAGCCATCCAGACGACGAAGCGGCAGTACAGTATTTCCGCACCGTCTGCAAAAAGCACCAGCAGGCGCAAGACATCTATCAAAAGCATTTCGGGCCGCTGACGCGGCAAAATGCCGGTGCAGAGGGGCGTTGGAATTGGGTCGATGACCCATGGCCATGGGAGGTGTGAAGCATGTGGGAGTATGAAAAAAATCTTATGTATCCGGTACGCATTGCCAATCCCGATCCGGCGATGGCAAAGCTCATCATTACCCAGCTCGGCGGCCCAGACGGAGAGTTAGGCGCCGCCATGCGATATTTGACCCAGCGCTTTGCCCAGCCCTATGCGCAGGGAAAAGCGGTTTTGACGGACATCGGCACAGAGGAATTGGCGCACTGTGAAATGATCGGCGCCATTGTCTATCAATTGACGCGCTGTCTGACACCGGAACAAATCAAGCAGAGCGGTTTTGATGCGTACTTTGTCGATCACACCAACGGCATTTACCCGCAGGCTGCCAGCGGCACGCCATTTTCTGCGGCAACGCTGCAATCCACCGGCGATGCGATTGCCGATTTGTTTGAGGATATGGCGGCCGAGCAAAAGGCGCGCTTGACCTACGATAATCTTTTGCGCCTGATTGATGACCCCGACGTGCGTGATCCGATTAAGTTTTTGCGCGAACGAGAAATCGTGCATTTCCAGCGCTTTGGCGAAGCGCTGCGCGATGTGCAGGAAAATCTCGATGCAAAAAACTACTATGCCTACAATCCTTCGTTCGATACCGGCTGTACCAAACGGTCAAAAAACAACTAGCAAAAAACGAGCTGTCTCTGTGTGAGACAGCTCGCTCTGCTTATCAGTCGGGCAGTTTCTCCAACGCCGTAATGTCCAATTGATACAATTTTTCTCTGCCTCTCGTCTGTACCAGCAGATACTTGTGTTCGTCAAGCGCATTCAACCGTTTTTTTAGCGTCGTATAAGACAGATGCATTCCTGTCCGCAACTCTTTTTCAGAAATGCCATCATCCGAAAACAACGCAGCTTGCAGCAAAACAAAAGTCAGGTTTTTATATTTTTCATCGCCTAATAGCGAATCACTTTGCATCCGTTCACAATACTCTTGTAAATCAACCGTTCGTTTCTCCAATGCATACTCCAATTGATGCATGGCTTCCTTGATAATTTCCAAAAATGCAAGGACAAACGGCGTTATATCGCCTCGATTGCGTCTATCGTTGCAGATTTTGAAAGAATCATAATAGGTCCGAATATTGTCTTTGATGGTATAGGACAACCGATAACTGACGAGCGGATCTAGCGTCCGCGAAAGCAGATAGCTGCTGATAAATCGCGATAACCGTCCATTTCCATCGTAAAACGGATGAATATATCCAAACAGATAGTGAAACACACTAATTCGAATCAAAATTTCTACCGAATCATCATTGAGAAACCGGAGTGCTTGTTCCATTGCTTCTATAATTTTTGATTCCGGCTGCACACCGCGGTGAATTTCTTTTTGAGACGGACTCATCACAGAGACCGATTCTTTCCGAAAATACTGTCCATCCGGACAATCTGCCGGATTATCCTGCATAATGTCCGGAAGCACCAGTTCATTATACAAATCTCTCATCTCTTGGCAGTCGGTCAGCGGAATATCCTCTGCCTTGCGCAAACGCAAATACTGTCTGACCAATCCGTCAAATCGTTTTTTCTGCTTGACCTCTTGGCTTTCCAGCTTCTCTAATACTTCATGAATTTCTCTGCGCGTGCTGTTTACGCCTTCAATATCATTTGTAAGTACAATTTCATCTACCAAACAGCGTCTGGAGAACTGTTCCAGTGCAATTCCCGGCAGCCCGCTCCGCAAATGTTCAACCTGCTTATCTATGCGTAAAATTTCGGTGATGAGCGTCCACAACTGCGTATTCGGTATAAGAAATGCCGGATTTTCATTGACGGTAAAATTCAGCCGAATCACATCCGCATTGTGATACCGCGCAGTATAAACCGCTTCATATGTTTCTCTCGATTTATAGTATAGTTTTCCCAACGGTTCATACTGCATTTGTGTTCACCTCTTTGCATTCGTATCATATGTATACCTATTAAAAATATACTATTGTTGATAGATAAAGTCAAACCTTCTCTATTGCGCGCACAAAAAACGAGCTGTCTCTGTGTGAGACAGCTCGTTTCCGTTGATTCGTCTATAAACAATTACTTGTGGTCAAATGCATCACGAACAGACATAGCATACTGTGCATGCGTTACGCCCTTCACATAAGAACGTGCGATTTTCTGGAAGAAATTCATACTTGTTACCTCTTTTTCTATGATAAATAAATCGTTTACTTGTTATCCATGTAATGACCAAAGGTCTGCGTAACGGATGCTGCATACTGCGCATGGGTTACACCTCTTACATAAGAACGAGCCAGCTTCTGGTGAAGTGACCCCCATTTGTTAGACAAAAATAAAAATTAAGCGATCTGAACGGTATGAATCCTGT
>CAVCGL010000018.1:0-46441 GCA_963601915.1 bacterium
ACACCCCATTTCCTAAACAGTATACCATACTGTCTAACAAATGGGGTGCAGTGCACTTCGGGGCGGCTTTTGCTGTTTCCGCAGTGTCAGCGCGCCGCTCGCCGCATAAGATGAAAGCAGGGAAAGGGGAAAGCAGGTATGAATCACACATTGATGGCAGCCATAGCGGGCGGTGATGTGCGGCAGGTCTTTCTCGGAGAGCGGCTGGCGGCGGATGGGATGCAGATTGGTACGATTGGACTGGAACGGCATCGGTCTGCTCTGCCGGTGTACAGCGATATGGCGGCGTTATTTGCTCAGGCAGATGTGATTTTGCTGCCAATGCCGGTGACGCGGGATGGGGAACGGCTGCATACCCCGCTCGCCAATGCACCGTATCGGCTGAAAGATGTATTGGATGCCGTTCCGGCGGGCGCTGTGGTGTATGGAGGTTCCATTCCGCAAAAGATGTACGATATGGCACAGCGAAGAGGCATTCGCCTGTTTGATTATCTCAAACAGGAAGAACTGGCGCTGCTCAATGCCATTCCGACGGCAGAGGGAGCCATTCAAATCGCGATGGAAGAACTGCCGATGACCATCCATGATCTTCCGGTGCTGGTCATCGGTGCGGGACGCATTGGCTCTGCGCTTGCGATGCGGCTGCGCGGACTCGGCGCACAGGTCACCGTGTCGGCGCGGCGGGAGACGGATTTCGCTCGCATGTACAGCGCGGGGTATCGCTGCTTGGATACACGAAACCTGGCGGGACGGCTGCATGAATTTCCGCTCATCATCAATACAGTTCCTGCGGATATTCTCAGTCGGACAGTACTGGCGGATTGTACACCGGATACGCTGCTGCTGGATTTGGCATCCGGCGCAGGCGGTGTCTGTGAGGACGCCAAAGGGCTTTGTCGTGTGATTCATGCGCTGAGTCTGCCGGGAAAGGTCGCACCAAAGAGCGCAGCAGATGCCATTGCGCAAACTGTGCGGCATATGCTGGAGAGGGAGGGGTTGTTATGAAACGAACTGCGGGATTCGCCGTGTGCGGATCCTTCTGTACCATAGATCGGGTTCTTGCTGTCATGGAACGGATGACACGGGAGGGCTGGCAGGTCATTCCGATTGTTTCCCAAGAGGTATATACACAGGACACACGGTTTGGCGCGGCGCAGGACATTGTCCAGCACATCACAGAGATTTGCGGCAAGCCGCCGCTGCATACGCTGCAGGCGGTCGAACCGATTGGCCCCAAAGATCTGTTGGATGTATTGATTATCGCGCCGTGTACCGGAAGCACGTTGGCGCGGCTCGCGCATGGCATCAGCGACACGCCGGTATCTCTTGCCGCCAAATCACAGTTGCGCGTGGAGAAGCCGGTCGTGCTGGCCGTGGCGAGCAATGATGCGCTCGCCGGTTCTGCGCCCAATATTGCCGCGCTGCTCAATCGCAAGCAGTATTATTTCACGCCTATGAAACAGGATGCGCCGCACACCAAGCCGCGCTCGCTCGTCGCAGATATGAACAAGATTCCGGAAACGGCAGCCTTGGCGCTGGCGGGAAAGCAAATACAGCCGATTTTATATTGAACACAGCAAAAGACCCTGTTCACGCAGAACAGGGTCTTGCTTGTATCTTGGCGTATGCGTGCTTACAGCGTTGCTGCCATGACGGCCTTGATGGTATGCATCCGGTTTTCAGCCTCGTCAAAGACGATGGACTGCGGACCTTCAAAGACTTCGTCGGTGACTTCCATGGCGTCGCGGTTGAATTTTTCGCCCATTTCCTTGCCGATGGTTGTCTTGTGGTCGTGGAATGCCGGCAGGCAGTGCATAAATACGGCGTTGTCAGCGGCATTGTCCATCAGCTTCTGGTTGACCTGATACGGAGAGAGGGCATCAATGCGCTCCTGCCATACCTCAACCGGCTCGCCCATAGAAACCCAGACGTCGGTGTACAGAACATCGGCGTTCTTGGTTGCTTCCATCGGATCCTCGCAGAAACGCAGGGTTGCACCGGTCTCTGCGGCGATCTTTTCGCAGGTCTCAATCAGAGCCTGATCCGGGAAATATGCCTTCGGAGCAGCGGCAGTAAAGTTCATGCCCATCTTGGCACAGCCAACCATCAGCGAGTTGCCCATGTTGTAGCGGGCATCGCCCAGATATACAAAGTTGATGCCCTTGAGTTTGCCGAAATGCTCACGAATCGTCAGAAAATCAGCCAAGATCTGTGTCGGGTGAGACTCGTTGGTCAGACCGTTCCAGACCGGCACGCCGGCGTATTTTGCCAGCTCTTCGACGATTTCCTGGCCGTAGCCGCGGTATTCAATGCCGTCAAACATGCGGCCGAGCACGCGGGCAGTATCTGCGATGCTTTCCTTCTTGCCGATCTGAGAGCCGGACGGATCGAGGTACGTCACCTGCATACCGAGATCATGTGCGGCAACCTCAAAGCTGCAGCGGGTACGGGTGCTGGTCTTTTCAAAAATCAGCGCGATGTTCTTGCCGCGCAGCGTATCATGAGCAATGCCTGCCTTTTTCTTCGCCTTGAGATCGGCAGCGAGGTCAATCATGCCCTCAATTTCTTCCGGCGTAAAATCAAGCATCTTGAGAAAGTTTTTTCCTTTGAGATTCATAGTCGTGTTCCTCCTGTGTATTGGTATCCACTGCTCTTTATTATAGCAGACAAATAGATAATTGGAAAGTAGGGAAAACGCCGCCTGTACTCAGTGTACAGACGGCGTTTGCTGCAATTCGCAGAGCAAATGCAATTGTTGTTCCTGCGTTAACATGCCG
This sequence comes from bacterium, assembly GCA_963601915.1. GTDB lineage: Bacteria > Bacillota > Clostridia > Oscillospirales > Butyricicoccaceae > Butyricicoccus_A. The sequence continues at coordinate 2,778 of CAVCGL010000018.1, forward strand.
GACCGGTATAGGGCGTGAACCAGACCGGTCAGCATGCAGCGCTTCCATTCTTGTTCCAGATTGTCCATTGCTTCCCTCCGTTCTGAGAGAAGCATATGAGGGGCAATGCGAACTTAGACCATCAATCGTCAGGATAGACCTCAGACGGCGTAATATTGTCGGTCGTGACGGCTTCTGCCGAGGAGTTTGCGTACTGCATTACCGGAGACAGCGAGTCAATCGTCCATACACACCAATGAATATTGTTGCGCAGGATGGTCGCACGTTGAGCCGCCGTCAAAGATCGGCTGTTGGCGCCGATGATGATGGTATCTTTGCCGTTTTTGAGAAGTTGTGCGTTTTTGATGGCGTTGGAATCCACTTTGTTTGTCAGCAGACACAGCGGCGCAGCGTCATCATAGTCTCGCAGATGCAGCAAATCATTGACGTAAAAGCTGATCCATGTGACGTTATCCTGCATATTGTATTGCTTGGTCAGCTCAAACAGTGTGCAAACTTGGCTCTGCGTCATGGGAATTTTCATCTCGATATACGGATGCAGATGATTGCGCGAACAAAAAGAGATGAATTCTTCAAATGTCGCAATTTTTGTGCCTTCATATCCTGCCCAGCGCTCAGAAGAATTGCTCTTGTAGCTGAAATCATAGTTCTGCAGCTGACCATAGGTGAGATCGGCGACATTGCCTGTGCCGTTGCTGGTTCGGTCTATGGTCGTGTCATGAATCAAGACCGGTACATTGTCTTTGGTGAACTGCACATCGGTCTCTACATAGCGATACCCCTTGCGCACAGAAAGGGCATAGGCGGGCATGGTGTTTTCCGGTGCCTCCGAGCTGTATCCGCGATGATTGACAAGGCGAACCTGTTCGTCTGCGGTTTCCTCTTCCTGCTGTGCGTCATTGTACAGGCAGAACACAACGGCGCATTGCGCGCGGGTTGCTTTTCCTGTCGGAGAGAAGACGCCGGAGGAGGTGCCGCTCATGATACCGGAACGGTAGAGCGTATACACCGCGTCGAGCGCGTAATCCGCGGTCTGATTTCTGTCGGAAAAGATTTGAGCGCTGCGCGTCCGCGGCAGCACAAAACGCTGATAGTTGGCAAACTGCACGATGAGAAACGCCATTTGCTCTCTGGTAATCGCGCTGTTGGGAGAAAATTTGTTGGAAGAAGTTCCTGAGATGAGACCGCCGCTGTATGCCCATGCGACAGCGTGTGCATACGAGGCGTTGGCGGGAACATCTTCAAATTGTGTGGTTGTGTAAGAGCTGATGTTCTCTTTGCTGTATTTGGCAAGCACGGTGACAAACATCGCGCGAGTCGTGACTGTATCCGGAGAAAACGTCGTGGATGTTGTGCCGGAAAATAGGCCAAGATCTACCGCTTGATTGATATATCGCTCCGCCCAATGGCCGGAAGTATCGGTAAATTTTGCCGCTTGTGCACGTTGCTGCGGACACAACGCAAATACCATTGCTGCCGCAAGCGCACCGGCGATCCATTGTTTTATGCGCTTATGTATCATGCGTGAAACGACCTTTCTTATATATTATATATAATTATCATACCACAAAACGAGAAGATTGTATACTGCTTGACTAGGAAAGATTGTGCTATGATTTTGATGAGCATTGCAATTTTACCGATTTGTGGGTAAAATAAAGAAAAACAAGCGAAGATAAAAAGGAGCATGTGCATATGGAAGAAAGACGATTGGATCTGCGCATTCCCAATGAAGCGCGGTCAAAGGAAGGACACCGCACCACAAAGCTGGTATTTCAGCTCAATCAGACGGAGCCGTATACAGAAGAATATGATGCGCTGGTGCACGAATTGTTCACCGGCGGATTTGGCGAAGGAAGCCGCGTCAATACGCCGCTGTTTGTCAATTTGGCTGCCAATGTACATATCGGCAAGAATGTCGTACTCATGCCGTATTTCCGCTGCATGTCTGCCGGAAATGTTTGGATTGATGACGATGCGCGTATCGCGATGAATGTATCCATTATCACAAACAATCATGACATGTACGAGCGCGATGTGCTCACCATTCGCGATGTGCATATTGGCAAAAATGCGTGGATCGGTGCCGGTGCGACGATTTTGCCCGGTGTGACGGTCGGAGAAAATGCCGTGGTCGGCGCGGGAAGCGTTGTGACAAAGGATGTACCTGCCAATACCGTTGTGGTCGGCAATCCGGCACGGGCAATCAAGACATTGGATGCAGAGCGATTTCAGTGAGGAGAAGAATGATGAACAAGCATGTAGAAAGAGCAAAACAGCTGCGGGATACCGCTCCGCAGAACAACAACTGTGCGCAGACCATTTTGCGTGCCTATGCAGAAGAAATGGGACTGACGGAAGAACAGGCGGCCGCCGTTGGATGTAATTTTGGCGGCGGCATGAAGTGCGGCGGTACCTGCGGTGCTATTACCGGTGCGCTGATGGTTCTCGGCACAAAGGGCGTTGTCTCTCCGGCAGCTGTCGGAGAATTTCGCAAGCGCATCGCGCAGAATCATGACGGCATGACAGACTGCGCCGATTTGCTCAAGGCAAATGCGCAAAAGGGCGGAAACAAAAAGACGCACTGCGACAATATGATTTATGAAGCCATTGAACTGATTGATGAGATGACGAAAGACTAGCAGGCAGCCCCAAATTCCTGACGCCCCGAAGCATGAAATATCAAGAAACAACGCACGCGTTTTGTTAGACTGGAATCACAGAAAGGGCGTGAGCAAATGAATTGGATACAAGGCATACAGCGGGCAATCGACTATGTAGAGGCGAACATCACAGAAAACATGGACTTTGAGGAAATAGCCAAACAGGCGTATTCTTCCTCGTTTCATTTTCAAAGGGTGTTCCATATTCTGTGTGGTTTCTCTTTGGGTGAGTATATCCGAATGCGCAGGCTTTCACTGGCAGGAGAAGAACTGTCCAAGGGATCGGTCAAAATCATTGATATTGCAATGAAGTATGGATATGATACACCGGAGAGCTTTACCCGCGCCTTTATCCGATTTCACGGCATTGCACCGAGAGAAGCAAAGCGCGGCGGCAAGGTCAGAATATTTACGCCGCTTTCTGTACGATTAACCTTAACAGGAGGCAGCAAAATGGATTACAGAATCGAAAAACGAGGTGCGTTTCAGGTTGTTTGCAAGAGAAAGCGTATAGAGAAACCGCAGGGAGCAAATGCGACACCGGACATCACAGCTATGTGGCAGGAATATGGCGCAGACGGAACGATGAAGCGGCTGATTTCCTGCATGTCGCGTTATCCGGTTATGAAGGGCCTGCTTGGCATCTGCTTTTCCGCAGAGCTGAACGCGCAACAGTTTCCGTATGGCATCGGTGTGGAGTATGACGGCGGAACCGTTGATGAGGATTTGGAAGTAGTGACGATTCCGGCGAACGCGTATGCTGTGTTTACGAGCAAAGGAAAAATGCCGGATGCCTTTATCGAGACCTATCATCGAATTGTGACGGAGTTCTTTCCGCAGAGTGCCCAGTACGAATATGCAGAGAATGTGGAGTTTGAAGTCTATGCATCGGAGGATATATCCGATCCGAATTATTCGTGTGAGATCTGGATTGCGGTAAACGAAAAAACACCATCCATCTAATATGATTTGACAAGCAGTCGTGCATAGCACGGCTGCTTGTTTTAGATAGAGCATAAAATCCGCGTGATTTCACATACTATCCATAAGACTCGTAATATGGAAAATAGGATGTGTTGCAGGAGGAATAGATGTTATGAAAGCAACAGGAATCGTCCGCCGGATAGATGATCTCGGGCGGGTTGTCATACCAAAAGAAATTCGAAGAACGATGCGGATTCGTGAAGGCGACCCGCTTGAGATTTATACAGATCGAAATGGAGAGGTTATCTTCAAAAAATACTCGCCGATGGGAGAACTCAATACGTTTGTCTCTCAGCTGTGTGATTCCGTCACAAAGACGACCGGCGCGAGTTGTGTGATTTGTGATCGGGATTCCGTCATTGCCGTATCCGGCAGTGCAAAGAGAGATGTATGTGATCGCAGTATCAGCGAGGATTTGGAACACATCATGGAACAGCGCAGAATCTTTCGGCCAGAGGGCCGGGTGGTGTCTCTGACGGGAGACCCGCGGTATGCGGTATCCATTGCTGCGCCGGTAATCGCGGGCGGCGATGTCTCCGGCTGCGTTGCCCTGCTGCGCGATGAAGCCCATCCGGATGCCGGGGAAATAGAGAGCAAGCTGCTGCAAACCGCAGCGAATTTTTTGGGACAGCAGATGGTCAATTGACGGAACGACAGGCGGTTGGTAAAAAAATCGCCTGTACATAAAATTTTTTTGAAAAAACGCTTGACAGATAGGGGACTGTATGGTATTCTATATAAGCACTCAGCGAGAGGGCAAAACAAAAAGAGAATATCGCGGGGTGGAGCAGTTCGGTAGCTCGTCGGGCTCATAACCCGAAGGTCGTAGGTTCAAATCCTGCCCCCGCAACCATTATAAACCGTTGATTCTTAGGAATTGACGGTTTTTTTGTACTTTTCAGACGTTTTGAAATTGCGGCATTTTCTCCGTGGGGTGAATTTGGGGTGAATGCCCTTTATTTTTGCCAAAATTCCGCCGATCATATACAAAAAAAGAACAGGCTGTTCAAGCCTGCTCTCGTATCTGTTTCCTGTGTGAAAATACTCCGGCGCGTGTTTCGGATGCTTTCGCTTTTGCCTGTGAAATTTGATGGGCATAGATTGTCGCTGTGGTCGTTGCGTTCGCATGTCCAAGCTCGTTGGCTGCGGTCACAAGGTCGATACCATCCGCGATCATAATAGAAGCTGCTGTATGCCGGAACGCATGAGGGTGAATGTGCGGAAGGTCATGCGCCCTGCTGAATTTGTTTAGCCAGTCGGTTATACTGTCAGGATGCATCGGTTTTCCGTCAGTCTGAGTGAATACATAACCGTTCTCTTGCCATCGGTCGCCGCTGACAAGTCGTAATTTGTATTGTGCGGTTCGATACTGCTTGAGTAGGTTTAGGGTCTCGGGGGCGAGATTCAACGGACGCTCTCGGTCGCTCTTGGTTGTTCCCTCAAATATGCCGCGTTTGGCACTGTACAGGGAAGCACGCTCAATGGTTACAATGCCGGTGTTAAAATCAATGCTTTCCCATTTCAATCCAACGGCTTCCCCGCGTCTGCATCCGGTATCAATCATAAAATAGGTAATTGTGCGCCATTTGAGCGGTGCACTGTCCAATGCTTCTAAAATAGCGTCCATTTGCTCTGGCTGATAATAGTCAGGCTTTTTTTTCTGCACCTTTGGAGGTGTTGCCTTGGATGCTGGATTGAATGGAATCAACATCTCTTTTTCTGCTTGAGCCATAATGGCAGAGATGAGAGCATGATATTCCTGTATGGTTTTATTGGACAGCGGGCGGGAATCCTTCTGGATTAGAAAGACTTCTGTACATTTCAGACCCAAAGCCGCCGCGATATGTTCCGCTTTGTCCGGTTTAATCGGTGTTCCTTTTATCGCAGCGGATACCGTAGAAGCTGCAACGTTTGCTTTTCGTGCGATAGAAGCTTTAGAAAATCCCTGTTGATTCATCTGTTCCGGTAGGGTAGATAATGCAATCGCTCTATTTCCATCGGTACGGATGCCGGATTCGCTCAGGTTCTTATAGAACGCGTTCAAGTGCTGCGGTCGAAGCTCTGACAGCTTGATATGACCGATAGCGGCATCAATACGCACCATGAGTTCCCGATAGCGGTCTATGGTTCTTGGTTTGATGCCGGTGCGCTCTTTTAGATCAATCACATAGTCTGCATATTCTGAAAAGGTCTGTTTGCGGTCAATTTGATAACCTTGTTCAATTTCACGCTCGAAGTCTGTTGCTACGCGCTCAAGAGCCTTTTTTAATTGACGAGAGGTCATTTTGCTGTCCGGCTTCCATGTTCTACGATGCCGGATTTGCTTTCCGGATATGTCAAACCCGCCCGCCACAGTGATTCGATAGGTGACGGCTCCGGTTTTGCTTGTGCGTTTTTCAATGGTAGCCATGAAAAGCCTCCTGCTTTAGTGCTTTATTATTATTAACAGTATCACAATTTGAAAAAAATATCAATAGTTATGATTGGATTTGGATAATGATAGATTTGGACGTGTTAAGAAAGCGTTAAAGATTTGCAAAATACACGGGATTCTACAATAATCTATAAATCGGTGAGGAAACGCAAGAAAAAACATGTTTCATGTTATATAGAAATGTGTTATAATTATTATAAATAACAGCGGAAGGAGGTTTTGTATGAAAAAGCAAAACCTAGATATTAGAAATGCGGCCAAGGAATCCGGTGTGCGATTGTGGGAGATTGCAGACGAGTTGGGAATTCTGGACGTGAGCTTTTCTCGAAAACTACGAAAGGAACTCTCTACGGAAGAAAAAGCAAAGATTTATGCTATCATTGCTCAGCTTTCCAGTGTAGAAGGTGGTGAATAATGTGCCTGAATGTCAGATCATGACGATTACACAGACTGTAGCGCGGTGCAAAGAATCCGGCTATCCGATCAGCACATATACACTCCGGAGGGCTATTAAGTCTGGTTCTATCCCGTGTCGGTGTGTCGGGCGTACTTATTTAATTGCATGGCAAAATGTCCTTGCATGGTTGACTTGTTCGGACGGACAGGATAACAAACCGGTGCACGCAGATACAGAAACGCAAGGCATCCGGCAGGTGATTGTATAAGGGGTGATGGTATGGCATCAAGACGAATGTTTGCAAGGTCAATTACAGATAGTGACGCTTTTTTAGATATGTCATTCGAGACACAAGCACTGTATTTTCATTTATGTATGAATGCAGATGATGACGGATTCGTGAATAGTCCAAAGCGAATTGCACGCGCAATAGGCAGTAATGCTGATGAAGTGGAACTATTAGCCGAAAAAGGTTACTTGATTCTGTTCAAATCCGGTGTGATTTGTATTACACACTGGAAAACGCATAATTACATAGCGCCTGACCGCTATCACCCTTCTTTGTTACCGGAAAAAGCACAAGTCATTTTGGATGAAAAGAACAAGATTTATAGACTGGATACAGACTGTATACAAGGTGTATACGAACCTGTATACAGTATGGATACGGATTGTATACAAGATGGATACGCAGGTAAGGCTAGTCTAGGAAAGACTAGCATAGTCAAGGAAAGAATAGTCCAAGATAGTCAAGGACAGGACAGAGCAGAGCAGGAAAGGGGTACAGGGGAAAACCCGCATAGCAGGAATTTGAACCGCATTAGATTCAAATTAAACGAAGATTTTTCGTTTTCTCAGGCAGACAAGGAAACGGTAATTTCTCAACTGCAAGATATGGGTTTAATCAATCAAAACGGTTTAGATTTATTGGAACGGCATAAAGGCAAGCCCGCCGAATTATTGGAAGCGGTTGAAGCACGACAGGAGGATTTGAGACTTGATTCATAATTTTCTCTGTTATGGAAAACAAAATGCGATAAACAGCGCGCATCTGTGCGCTCTATTGGGATTTACAAAGAGAGATTTAGCCGCAATGATTGAAGCAGAGCGGCGCAGTGGCATTCCGATATGTGCCAGCACGGCAGCACCCGCCGGATATTATCTTGCTTCCAGCAGGCAGGAAATGCAAGAATACTGTGAATCATTGGCGCGGCGAATTAAAGAAATTGAACGTACTCGGTTGGCTTGCGTTCGTTCGATTGATACATTGCCGGATATTTGAAATTTTTACATAAAACTATTGCTTGGAGGACTCCTCAATTTTGAGGACATCTTGTATTTAGCTTGTAATGCGCAAAAAATGGTTTGGATATAAATTTATCCAAGATGCGCAGCAAAACGCCACAGCGGGCGGCTACGGCGGCGAATGAGCTATGCATGAGCCGTTCGGCATAGACAGACAACAGGAAAGCACCTCTCATTCCGGTTTACGGCTGGAACAAGGGGTGCTTTTGGTTGTGTCAGGCGGTCTGTGCTTTCTTTGCTCGCTCTTTGGCGGCGTGTGCGGATGATTTGGAGATTCCGAACCGTGCACCAATCTGCGACAGGCTCATGCCGGATTCAAACAGGCGTAAAATTTCGCTGTCTTGGTTTTCCGGTTCGCTGGCGGGAGCTGTGGAAAAAGCCGGCTTTTCCGGTTCGGTTTCTGGTTCCGGTGCAACCTGCTCATTTTTGAGCCGGTCTATTTCTTCTCGCAGCCGTTTAATCACCTCATCTGATGCCGTCAGGGCGTGCCGGTATTCGCTTCCCTGCTCTCGCAGCTGCTCATTCTCTGTGTACAGGCTCTCGACCTCTTTCCGAAAGTCGTTCAAATCGTCCTGCATGTCTTGCGCTTTGTATTGCAGCTTGTCAAACTGTTCCCGTACATCTTCAAGCTGGGATGCCTGCTCTGTCAGCTCTTCTACGCCTTTGCAGCCGTGCAGATACCCAAGACAGTACACGGGCATGTAACTAGATGCTATCAAGCTCTCAGGCACTTCAACGCCCGCCGCCTGTCGGAGCAAAGAACGCGTTTCCCTGCATCCGTACCGTGTCCATGCGTCCCGCGCTTCAAACTCTCCGTGATAGTACAGGTGTTCGAGGATCCGGTCTACTTCCGGCGATTGCTTGACAAGCTCAGCCGCTCGCCAGTCAGCCCAGCGAACACGGCACACAACAGCGATACCGCCCGCCGCCAGCAGCATATACACACGGGCATACAGGGCGATCATAGAGAGCTGCACAGCGCACAGGACAAGAACAATCATGCAGGCAATACACAAGCGCAGGCGGGCGCTCAGGCAGCGCAACAGCTGGAATGGATTGCACAGCAGGAACAGAATCACAATGCCTGCAATCATGTCCGCGCCGACAGCGGCAGAGATGGGCACAGCGCGGATACAGCACGCAGCCGACAGCAGGGCAATACATGGAATGCTATTTTTGAATAGGTTCATACAGGTCTCCCCCTTCCCTCTTGAATAGTCTCTAATATGCTGGTTTACCCGTTCAAAACCGTTCAAACGGCTGTTTTGAACGCCAGAACGAACGCTTGTGAACGCTATCCGAACGCTGGATGAACGCCAGAACGAACGGTTAGAAAATTACATAGTGGAAAAAATGTGTGAAATGTGGTATACTATTAACGGCTTAATAATGCGAGCAAATGCGAGCGAAAGGCGAGCGAAAGGCGAGTTGAGATAGTCGCAGAGACGGCGAACACGAAAGCAGATTGAAAAATCGCATGGAAGAAACTGCAAAAGACGAGCAAATGCGAACGAATGCGAACGGAGAAAAAGAGAAATGTTCGCAAAAGTTGCAGAACACCCGCACAGAAGATTCCGGCGGGTGTCTGGTAGTTAGTGCTTCTTCCATTCTGTTTCTGCGATAGTTAACATCAATACAAGTTGGCGATAGCTCAGATCATCACTATCGAGTTTAGCTCGTAGCCTGTTTGTCAGCTCTTTCCATGTGAGTTTTGTCAGATCTTTCCATGTGGGTGTTTCCGTTCATTCTGCCTTGTCTCCGGCGGGCGGCTCTGGTACAATGAGACCAGATACCGCCCTTGGTGGTTATATTACTGGCTCTTTTCCTGTTGCTTTGGACGGTGGACAGGAAAAGGGCTTTTATTATGCCTGCTTATTCGTTGGATTCTTCTGCGTGACCGTCCCACCATGCAGCAATCAAGCTGTAAAGGCGTTCCAAATCATCAAGATCATCACCGAATAAAACGCAAGCGTCGTCGATGATTTTCTTGAGCCTTTTGCAGATTTCCTGATAGCGTGCGTATTCTTCCGGTGTGTAGCTGGTAATCCACTTGTCCCCAGTTGCGTTGACATAAGTTTCCATTGTAAATTCCTCCTAGATTGATTTGTATATGCTCGTCCGCTGATTTAGCGGGCGTTCACGGTGTGTTTACTGTTCAGGGTGTAATTACATACCCTAGCCCCTGTTATGCGCTTAGAGCCTGAATTCTGGCTTGTTTGCGCGGCTCAATTTTGATTGTAGCCTAGATGGTGTGCCAGTTAGCCAAAGCAGCGATTGAGTTTTCTTTCTCAGACATTGCCTTAAATTCTTCCAACCAGTCCTGTTCCCACGGCTCCAAGGGTTGGTTTTCCGGCTTGATGCTCACGGGCTGTTCTTCCGGTGCGGATTCTCGCAGCCTTTTCAAGCCTGCTGCTATGTAGGATTCTGGTTCTCTTGGATGCTTGTTCCTAGCACTGTGTATCATGGAAGCAATACGCTGCTCTGATACGCCCGCCTGTAAGGTCTGCTCCATGCTTGTTAACAGGCGTTTGCTGATTGTATCCACGCCGAAGGCTGTACAGAAAATAGAAGCTATTCCATTCGCAGCAGACAGAACAGGGCTTGGCTCTGTCTCTCTGTCTGTCTCTATATCTAACTCTATCTTTATCTCTTTCTCTGTCTCTATCTCTGGTGTACATTTGTACGGACATTTGTCATTACTGTTGTACGGCTTTTGTTTTGACGGTTGCGCAGATTCAAGCTCAACTTTGGCACGATAAGCGCGTATTCGGTCGGCTTCTGTGCTTGATTTGCCTATGAAGTTCTGAATATCCATCATGTAGATTGCGCCGGTATCCAGAACAGACACAAGCCCAAGCTCTTGGAAAATTTTCAAGGCTTCTTTGACCACTCCGACAGGCTGTCGTACAACTGTAGCGAGCATTTCCGGTGAATACGGAATTTTGCCCGACAGCATTAAACGACCTTCGTCTTTTAGACTGCGCAAGTACATCTTCAACAAAATATTGCTATATCTGTAACCGTCCGGCATGGATTCAAGAAGAATCATCTCATCGGAATCAAAGAAATTTTCCTTGAGCTTCAAATAATAATACTTTTTGTTGTCTGCCATTTGTGTTCACCTCTTTTCTGTTGGTGTGATTATAGTATATTATATTTGCGTAAGTATATCAATCGTCAAAACAAACATATTTGCGTAAATATATTTGTGCGAAAATTATATTTGTGTAAATATAAAAATCGGTGTATAATATTCAGATAATAGGGAGGTATATCTACATGAGCGAAACTCCAAAAGTAAGTAAGGCTCAGCAGAGAGCCACAAATAAATATATTGCAAAGGCTTATGACCGAGTAAATCTTACACTTCCGAAAGGAAGAAAAGAAGAAGTCAAGGCTCATGCAGAACAGCGGGGAGAAAGTCTCAACGGGTTTATTCAGCGTGCGATAGACGAAACCATACAGCGGGACGATGCGCCCGCCGGAGAAGGGGAATAGAAATGTCAAAAGAAAAGCAGATTAAAAGCGTAATTCATGCAAAAGATACGGAAATCACAGTGCTGTCAATGACTGGGGAAGAAGATTATATTTCATTGACGGATATTGCAAAGTATAGAAATCCTGAGTTTCCAGCCGATGTTATAAAGAATTGGCTTAGAGTTCGTTCGACACTTGAGTTCCTCGGTTTATGGGAGCAATTAAATAACCCTAATTTTAACGTGGTCGAATTCGACCAGTTTAAAAATGATGCCGGAACAAATGCGTTTGTCATGACTCCCACAAAATGGGTACGTTCAACAAATGCAATTGGAATGCGCACAAAATCCGGTCGTTACGGCGGCGGTACATTCGCTCAAAAGGATATTGCATTTGAATTTGCATCTTGGGTATCTCCTGAGTTCAAATTGTATATTATTCAAGACTATCAGCGTCTAAAGCAGGATGAACAGCATAAAAATGCGCTTGAATGGAACGTGAAACGCCTGCTTTCTAAGGCAAACTATCGTGTACATACCGATGCCGTGAAAGAAAACCTCATCCCGACTGAACTTCCAGAGTACAGAAAAGGCATGGTATACGCCGATGAAGCAGACGTTTTGAACGTGGCATTGTTTGGAAAAACCGCAAAAGAATGGCGTGCAGAGCATCCAGAAGCGAAAAAGGGAGAGAATCAGCGGGATTATGCAACCATTGAACAGCTGCTTGTCATGGCAAATTTGGAAAGCATGAATGCTTTGCTGATTGCGCAGGGAATGCCGCAAGCAGAACGTGCTATTGAGTTGAACCGTCATGCAATAAAGCTCATGACGCAGATGGAAGGCAGTCGCAGCGCAGAACAGCTCAAACAGATGGATGACCGGTTAAAATTACCGGAATCTGAGTAAACATGTACTTTGAGGTGGTAAATTTCGTAGCAACCACGCACCCATTGGGTCAAAAGAGACGCAGGAGAGTGCTACGCCTGCCAGAGTGCCAGCTTTACAGGAAGGGAGTCGGCGCTTTGTTGACTCCCTTTTGTAGGCTATTGAAGTCGGAAATGGCTCCCGATACCAACGAAAGTTGACGTGATGATGGATACGCCGCCCATCCAATAGCCTTAATAATAGAGTCGCTTTCTTCGGAAGGCGGCTTTTTTGATGCCCAAACGGGCGGGAGTTGCAGAAAATGCAGCTGCAGCACGCCGGATCAGCTGCAAAATACCGGAATATTTGCAGGAGAGAGGGAAGAGTGATGCATGAAAAGGTGCGTCGTGAAACGCGACACCCTATACAGGAGATGGGAATGCATAAAAGGGGTGAACGAAATGGACACCCCTTTAGAGCGAAACACGACACAGGGTGAAAGGCTGTGCCGTTGATTTGACGGCGCAGATTTGCGCTGTCCGGTAAGAGGACGGCTCAAGTTTGAGCTGTCGGACAGTCCAGAATTGGACAGTCAGCCAATCCAAAGTTGGATTCTCCCCAATTTTGGCGAGATTACGAATACCGATGAGATAAAAAGCTATCTTCCAATTTTGGAAAATAGGTTTTAGACAATTTTGTCCGAAACTGTTTGCTTCCCAGATTTGGGAACCGATCACAATTCTGTGAACTGTCTCAGACGGGCGAATTTCGTCCGAAAAACGGACGAAGTCTGATACACGAGGTCTATAACGATTCGTTATACCCCGTGCAAGGCGGTCAAAAATCACCGTGTTCTCGTAGATTGCCGGTATGCCCTAAAACAGGGCTAGTGCATGGCTGATGCTCAGATTTGAAAGGGGTCACGGAAATCATGCCCCCCTCAGTTTTGAGGACATTAGCCAGGGCGCGAACTACGAACGAACAAAGAGAAAAAGAGTCCGCCGTTATTTCTGGCTTTGGATATTGCTTTCACAGGAGTGTGTGACCAATGACGCGCCCGCCTGCATCGTCTCTTTGCTGGCGGGAAATGAAAAAAGCCCGCTGGCAGATGCAGCAGGCGCGGGGTGAATCCGTGGGGTGAATTTGGGGTGAATGGGGTGAATTTGGGGTGAATTTTCTCAAAATTATTCAGCACGATTTGAACTTTCTCGGCAAGTAAAACGCATTATTTGAACGTAATCGCAATTATTTTATATATCTTGAAATTTCTCGATAAGCAGATTGTACAGCTCATAACCCGAAGGTCGTAGGTTCAAATCCTGCCCCCGCAACCATTATTTGCCGCTTATTCAGTACGAATAAGCGGTTTTTTCGTGTACAGATATACGAGAGGGAAAAGAAGAACTGTCCCATATTCTCTGTCATTCTTACCATGAATCAGAGAAATAGGACAGTGTGGGAGAGTTGGGAAAAAGAATCCATTTGGATGATTATCCGCCTCTTTACTATATGATTTTTGACATCCAAACAACATAAGAAAACCTGCGCATATATTTAGATTTTGTGCTTTTGAAAATAAAAGACATCACATGGCAGATTTTCTGAAATAACCTCGGATAGCAAGATTTCCAATATCCGAATATCTCCAAAGCTGTGCGAAAAACATTCCGATAGTTTATATTTCTATCAGGTAGATCCTAGAGAAGAATTACGAAACTGTGCCGGAGATAGGCCGACACGATTGGTAAATGCACTGGTAAACGTTGTGACATCTTGGTATCCGACTTCCTGCGAAACGTTCTTAATTGGCATATCCGTTGTTTTTAACAAATGCTTGGCTCGATTCAATCGAATTTGAATCAGATATTCGTGGGGAGCATAGCCAGATTGCTTTTTAAAAATACGGGAAAAATGTGCTTTGCTCATGCCAACGTTTTGGGCAATATCTGTCACGCTGATGCTGTGACGGTAGTTGTTCCCGATAAACTGCATGGCGGAAGAGATGACGGAATCGGTAATACGGTGCGATTTTTTAGATGAAGAGATCAGAACGCTTTTGCGCCGTGGGATGCCGCTCAATAGAGTCAAAATAATGCGGTAAATGCGGTGAGAAGCTTCTAAATCCGGCATCATTTGGTCATTTCTGCACACATAGATGAAATTAAAAATATCTTTTTTAATCTGCGGAGCTACCGTGGAATGAAATGCATGAGCACCATATAAATCAAGGATATGGTCGTATAACTGCTGAATATTAGAGCCGTTTATGTGCATCCAAATAAATTCGGTATGTCCGATGGTGTAATACTCATGTGGTATGTGACAGTTTAAGAAGCAAACTTGTCCTTCTGTCGCAACGATCGTTTTATCACCCATGCGGACGGAGAGACGGCCGTCACAGATGTACATAAGCAAGAATTCCTCTACATAATCTCGCGTGATATGATAGTCGTAATCAGTATAATAATACCCGCATGATGTCATATAGAACAGCATCTCGCGGGTTTGGGCAGATGGAGTATGAAAATATAGATCAGAGCCGGAACAGGTGCCGGGTTCATGAGCTAGCATGAAATCACCTCGTATGGAAATGTATGGTTGGTTACTCATTTTTGCTCAAGTATACCATGGAGGATACGAACTGTCAAATTTTATTGTCGATTTTTCTGAAAGCATGTTTTCTAAAGTATTTCGCACAAATTCTCATTCTAAATTTGGATTTTGAGAGCTACAATCAAAGTAACGATAAGGGATGTTCCGAAAGTATTTGATGAAAATAGGAGGAGAATATATGAATTCGAGAGAAAGAGTCATTGCGGCGATTAACCACCAGCAGCCGGATCGCGTGCCGATTGACTTTGGTGCAACGGGTCAGACCGGTATCAGCGTGTGTGCGGAGTATCGTCTGAGAGAATATCTGGGACTGCCGAAGCATGACATTGATGTGTTCGAGATCATTCAGATGCTCGGTGTCGTAGACGAAGATCTGCGCCGCATGATGAAATCCGATGTTATCGGCATGAATCATCCGGAGGACAGCATGGGTGTGTATCCGAACGGAAAGAAGAAAAAATTCATCATGCCGGATGGAACACCGACGCTGATTAACGAAGGCAATGAATTTGACATTCTGCCAAACGGTGCGCGTCAGCTGTATCCGCAGGGTGACAGAACGGCGCCTCCGTCTGCATACATGCCGGAAGGCGGCTATTTCTTCGACATCATTGACCGTGCAGAGGAATATGATGAAGATGATTTGACCCCGCGTGAGGATTTTAAGGATTTTTTCTCTGTCATGTCTGAGGAGACCGCAAAGTACTATGAGCGCGAGTCCAAGCGTCTGTATGAAGAGACCGATTACGCAATTATCGGTAATTTGGCTGGCGCAGGCTTTGGCGATCCGGGCGCACTGCCGGCTCCGTTTGAGAAGCATCCGAAGGGTATCCGTAAGTTTGACGAGTGGATCATGGCACAGATCATGTATCCGGAGTATGTACAGGAAGTCTTTGAGATGCAGACCGAGTTCATGCTGAAGAACTTGGAGATTTACAAGCAGGCATGTGGTGACCGCATTCAGATCTGCTGGATCAGCGGTACAGATTTCGGTACACAGAATTCGGAAATTATGTCCGCGGATATGTTCCGTGAGCTGTATAAGCCGTATTACAAGCGTGTTTGTGATTGGATTCATAAAAATACCAGCTGGAAGACTTATGCACATACCTGCGGCTGTCTGGTTCGTCTGCTGGATGATATTGTAGATATGGGTCTGGATATTATCAATCCGGTTCAGCTGTCTGCAACCGGTATGGATGCGCATATGCTCAAGGAGAAGTACGGCGATAAGCTGGTATTCTGGGGCGGCGGCGTTGATACGCAGACAACCCTTCCGCGCGGCAATCCGGAAGAAGTTGCCGCACAGGTTATTGAGCGTCTGGACATCCTGTCCAAGGGCGGCGGCTATGTATTCAACACGATTCACAACATCGTAGGCGATACCAAGCCGGAGAACATCTGGGCAGCATTCAGCGCCGTACACAAGTACAACGAAGAGCACTTCGGTGCATAAATACAGCAGCCCCGCACCACCGTGCGGGGCTGATCTTTTCGCATTCCATATAAAAGTAATCCCTCTGCTTCAAGCAGAGGGATTGCTTTTATGCGCTTAGATTGTTTGCACGGTATTTTCCGGGTGGAACACCGACTTGGCGCTTGAAGATGCGAGTGAAATAGCTTTGATCCTCAAAACCAACAGCACAGGCAATTTCCGTCAGAGACATGGTGCTGCGCTGTAAATACAGCTTGCTGCGCTCGATGCGCAGGCGGTTGGTGTATTCGGTAAAGGTTGTGTCTAATTCGTCTCTCAGAATGCGACACAGGTAAGATTTCGACAGATATACATGGCCGGCGACGCGGTCCAGCGTCAGCTTTTCCGACAAATGCCCTTGAATATAGGCAGACAGCTGACAAATGACGGCCTGATGCTTGGTGTCGTTGAATTCAAAGACTTGGTCAAAGAATTGATGCAGCAGGCGGGCAAGCCAATCATCCAGCTGTTCAAAGTCCTGCAGGCGCTCCAATTCAAAGACGCTGCTGTCGCACAGCGCAAAGACGGCATTGACTTCTGCGCCGCTGTCAGTGGCGGCACGAGACATCAAGGTAATCAATTCACGAATACGCAGCTTGAGCAGAGACAGATCGGTGCCGACTGCAGAGTACAGCTCGATGAGAATTTCGTTGAGCAATTGGCGCGCTTCTTGCTTGCTGCCGGAGCGGATGAGCTGCTGGAGTTGACGTTCCTGCTCGAGCGGGTAGAAAAATTCGCAGGCATTGTCCATATGTACAGACATGTTTTGCAGGGTTTCATTTTGGAAAAGAGATTCTTCCGGAGACATCAATTTTCTGCCAGATAGATAGCCGCACAGCGCTTGTACGATCTCATCCAGAGACGCAAGCTCTTCCTGCGAGACAATGGGGAGGTCGGTCTCATCCGTCTGTTTGACAGCAAACGGGCCGACGACAATATGGCAGGTTTCCTGTGTTTTTTGCTGGTGAATCGAGGTGATGAGAAATGTGCGGCCGCATGGACATTGATACAGATGTCTGCCGCTGCGGCGGCCAAGACAGGCTGTTTGCGTACAGGATGATGGATTGCCGCAAGGTGGTGCCTTTGTATGATCCTTTACGACGGTACAGGGAAGTCCCGTCAGTGTTGTAATATTTCTGCACATGCGTCGTGCGTGTCCAAGCAGTTCCATGGATCAGCGCTCCTTTCCATTCTCTCTCTATTTGGATTTCCTATCTGAATGGTGTGAATGACATAAGATTGCAAATTGAAAAATATGATTTTTTGTGTGGTAGAAAACGTTTTCGATACAGGTATTTTTGCTGTTAATGTTATCATATCATGCGGGCAAGAAAAATAAATTAAGAAAATGTGCTTTATGCATAAGAATCCGTGCCGCGTCGTGCAGACAAGAAAAAAGACCTGATACCGTGTTACAACGGTATCAGGTCTCGGATTATATTTTTACTTTTACATCGAACCAACGCCGAGCGGGGAGAACAGCAGGTAAACAGCTGCCAGCAGAACGAAGGTGCCAATTACAACCGGCCAACGATATTTCCACGGAGTCATATCGACAGGAGCTTCATCCTTCATGATATACGGCTCCGGACGCGGCTTGATTTTTGAACAAGCCCACAGGAATACCAGATCCAAAACGAATGCTGCGGTCTCAAAGTAGAGGAAGTGCAGAGGAATCGTGTTCAGCATAACGCCGTAAACGATAACATGCAGAGCGAGCATAACCTTTGGAGCGAAGTTTGGCACGCGGGAATTCAGCATGCCCATGACAACAATTGCCAGACCCGGGACGCCATAGTAGCCCCACATGGTGTTCAGGAAGGTACCGATACCTGCTGGGATATACATGACAAACGGTGCAATGATGATAGAGGCGATACACAGAATAGAGCCGAAGGTCTTTGCGATCTTGACATTTTCTGCATCAGTGCGCTGCTTCTTGCTGATTGCCGGCAAAACATCCAGTGTGAACAGTGTCATTGTGGAGTTGAGCACGGAGTTAAAGGAGGACAGGATCGCACCGAACATAGCTGCTGCGAAGAAGCCCAGAACCGGCTTCGGCAGGATGGCATTGATGAGAACCGGATATGCCTGGTCAAAGATTTCCAGAGAACCGCCGTCCATGATGTACTGAATAATGCCCGGGCATACCAGGAAGAGTGGGCAGAATACGCACAGGAAGCCTGCGAGCAGAGCACCCTTCTGGCCTTCTGCCAAGCTCTTGGCGCCCAGAGTACGCTGAATGATAGACTGGTTGGTGCACCAGTAGGATACGTGATTGATGCCGCATCCGATGATAATCATCGGCCACGGAATGTACGGTGCCTGTGCGTCGTACGGCCAGATGGTATTCAGATGATCCGGAGCAGCTGTCAGGAACGTGCGAACGCCTTCAGCCAGACTGCCGCTGCCCAGTGCAACGAATGCGAGGATCGGAACCAACAGGCCAGCACCTGCGATAAACAGGATGCCATTGAGCGAATCGGATACAGCAACGGCTTTTAAGCCGCCGAAGATTGCATAGATACCGCCGATGATGCCGAGTGCTACACAGCAAATTGCGATTGCGATGAAGCGGTTGCCATTCAGCAGAGCGGAAATGTTAAAAATATTTTCAAATACAACAGATCCCGAATACAGAACTAGCGGAAGCGAACATAAGATGTAAGCACCCATATAAATCGCAGAGATCAGCACGCGGGTGGTGCGGTCAAAGCGTTCTTCCAAAAATTCTGGAATCGTGGTGATGCCGCGTTTCAGATAACGTGGAATGAAGAATAGGGCGAGCAGTGTCAGTGCGATTGGACACATGGCCTCCCAGCCCATTGCCGTCATACCTGCGGAATAACCCTGGCCATTTCTACCAACCAACTGTTCCGCAGAAAGGTTTGTCATCATAAGAGATCCCATGATGACAAGGCCGCTCAGAGAACGACCGCCGAGGAAATATCCGTCGGCTGATGTTTCATCAGAGCCTTTGGTTTTTACATAACTGATGAGAGCAACCAGTGCAGTAAAGCCAATAAATGTAACTAACGTAAATAGCATACATATCTCCCTCTCTTTACTTTATTCTCTTATCATACACACAACAAGAATTGAGATTTTATTTCAAAAAGAAACGAAACGGTCGATAGAACAACGCATACATACCAAAGAGACGGATAGCTGTTATTTGCTCTCGAACAGGCATGTGAACAATTTGGTATGCAGTATTTTTCAGATAAATGGAGCTGAAAAATGTCGTGTTCTTCGAAAAATTCAAAACTTTTGAAAACCAAAACTCTTTTGCTGTATCTTTATCATAGCATTCATTGAGACAGAATAAATCTAGAAAAACTGCTCTTTGCTTTCGATTTTGTGCTTTATTTCTCTTTGGATTTTGTGCGGAATTGTATAGAATTCGTATCATATGGAAATCACTCTGTGCGATATTTTTTACATGGGAAGTTGGTTTTAGGAAATATTTTTTACAATAGAATTTATATCGTATACAAATCACTCTGTGCGATATTTTTACATGAAGAATTATTTTTGAAAATGTCTTTTTAAGCCTAATTTTATGGGGGGGGGTAACAATTTTGTTGACAAAAAGATAAAAGTTTGATATAATTCAAGCATAAGAATGATGGAAGAAATATCATATGATGGTACACAGGAAGGAGATTTTTATGCCTGAGGAAAACAAAAAGACAAAACAATGTAAATATTGTAAGCAGGAAATTGATGCGAAAGCGAAGATTTGTCCGCATTGCCGGAAAAAACAAAAGCCTGGCGGTTGCCTGATTGCAATCCTCGTTGTCGTTGTGATTGTTGTAATTGCGATTGCTGGTTCGGCTATGTCCGGAGGAGAAAAGACAAATACAGGTGCATCGACCAACAATACGAACAGCACAAGTACGGCACAGCAAGAAATTACATATACTGCGTACAGTGTTTCGGAATTGATGAACGATTTGAATACCAATGCGATGAACGCGAGCGACAAATATAAAGATCAGTATGTAGAACTGACCGGTAAGTTGAATGTAATTGACAGTAGTGGAAAATATATTTCTATTATACCGACCGATGATGAATATGCGATTATTGGTGTGACTTGCTATTTTCAGTCAGAAGATCAGAAGAACGCAGTCAAGAGCGCAGCGATTGGCGATACGCTGGTAGTCAAGGGAAAGATTACCGATGTCGGTGAAGTGCTGGGATACTATCTCAACATTGATGAAGTGTCCAAGGCACAGTAAATTGACAGAACAATACGAAAAGATGCAGAGACCACAAGCTCTGCATCTTTTTATTTTGGGTAAGAAATAATATAGTATTGATGAAACATGGCGAAAATGATATGATTAAGAGGATAAAAGAAGGGTGAAGGAGAAAACGCGATGGCAGAAGAAATCGTATTTTGCAAGGGCGGCGGCTGTACGGCAAAGCTGGGAGCAGGCATTTTGAGCCGTGTGCTTTCGGCGCTGCCAAAAGGCGAGTCAGATCCCAATCTGCTCGTTGGATATGACAGCCATGATGATGCTGCGGTCTATCAGGTGTCGGACGATTTAGCGATTGTTCAGACGCTGGATTTCTTTCCGCCGATGGTGGACGATCCGTATACCTTCGGACAGATTGCCGCTGCCAACGCGCTGAGTGATATTTATGCGATGGGCGGCGAGGTCAAAACAGCATTAAATATTGTGTGTTTTCCGGAAAAAATGGATTTGAATATTTTGGGAGAAATCATGCGCGGCGGCTCGGAAAAGGTGTTGGAAGCAGGCGCTTCTCTGGTCGGCGGACATTCGATTGCAGATGACAGCGTGAAATATGGCTTGTCGATCATGGGAACCATTGACCCGAAAGCGGTATATGCCAACAATCATGGCCAGGCGGGCGATGCGCTGATTTTGACGAAAAAGCTCGGCGTTGGTATTGTGTGCACGGCCAATCGCGTGGGAGAGGCGTCAGAACAAGCCATGCAGGAAGCTATTGCATCTATGAAAACGCTCAATAAATATGCGGCGGAAATTTGCAAAAAATATGCCGTACACGCGTGTACAGATGTCACGGGATTTAGCTTTCTCGGTCATTTGCATGAGATGCTGGACGGAAAACTGTCCGCACGCATTGATTCCCGCCATGTGCCGGTAATAGCAGAAGCCTTGCACCATGCCGATGAATTTCTGCTGACCGCGGCAGGACAGCGCAATCGAAATTATGTCAAGGACTTTGTACAGTTCAAAAATATTCCGTTTGCGATGGAAGAGGTGCTGCTAGATCCGCAGACTTCCGGCGGCCTGCTGCTGGCCGTGGAACCGGTGCAGGCGGCACAGCTGGAAAAGGAATTGCAGCAGGCAGGACTTCCGGCACGCATCGTCGGAGAACTTACCAATAAGACAGAACCGGAAATTTTGGTTCTTTGAGCATAAATAAGGAGAAACAATACATGAATCAGACAGTCAATGCAATGGGCGATGCTTGCCCGATTCCAGTTGTCAAGACAAAGAATGCCATCAAAGAGATGGGTGCGGCAGGCGGTACTGTCGAGACCTTTGTAGACAACGAAATCGCCGTACAGAATTTGACCAAAATGGCAGATCAGAAGGGATACAGCGTACAGTCGGAACAGCTGGAAAGCAACAAATATCGCGTGGTTATGACGGTGGGAGAGCAGACTGAACAGCAGGTGCAGGAAACCGCACAGGAGCCGGTCGTTTGCGCACCGGTGCAAAAGGAAAAGAATACAGTTGTTGTCATTTCTTCCGCCTGCATGGGAAGTGGAGATGATGCGTTGGGTGCTGTGCTCATGAAGGGCTTTATCTATGCGCTGTCTCAGCAGGATGAGCTGCCGAAGACCATACTGTTCTATAACGGCGGCGCAAAGCTGACCTGCGAAGGTGCCGTGACATTGGAAGATCTCAAGGAGCTGGAGGCACAGGGTGTAGAGATTATGACCTGCGGCACCTGCCTGAATCACTATGGTCTGACGGATCAATTACAGGTTGGCACGGTGACCAATATGTATGTGATTGCAGAGAAGATGACGCAGGCTTCGCTGATTGTTAAGCCGTGATTTATTTTGACAGTGCGGCGACATCCTTTTATAAGCCGGAGCAGGTAGAACAGGCAGTGTGCCGGGCGTTTCACACGATTGGCAACGCTGGCCGCGGCGCGCATGCGCCGACGCTGGAAGCATCCCGCGTGCTGTACCGCACACGGGCGAAGCTGGCACAGCTGTTTCATGCGGAAAATGCGTCACGGATTGCCTTTACAGCCAATGTCACGCAGGCGCTGAACATCGCGATAGATGGCCTGCTCCAAGCGGGAGACCATGTGGTGACAACGGTGTGTGAACACAACTCCGTGCTGCGTCCATTATACAAAAAACAAGAAACCGGTGTTTTTTTGACTATTGTATCGGCGGATGAAAACGGAGTGATTGATCCGCAGAAGATACAAGATGCCATGCGTGAAAATACCCGCGCCATTGTCATGCATCACGCGTCCAATGTGACGGGAAATGTCGCGCCGATCAAACAGATTGCAGATATTGCGCATCAGGCAGGCGCCTTATTGATTGTCGATGCGGCACAGACCGCCGGTGCCATTCCGATTGACGTACAGGCAATGGGTATAGACGTCCTGTGCTTTACCGGACATAAGAGCTTGCTCGGCCCGCAGGGCACGGGCGGTATGTATGTGCGGGAAGGCTTGTCGATTCCCTCTCTGCTGGTAGGCGGCAGCGGCGTGCACAGCTTTGACAAGCATCAGCCGACGGATATGCCGACTGCACTGGAAGCGGGCACGGCAAATGGACACGGCATTGCCGGTCTGGAAGCCGCGGTTGATTTTCTGTTGGAGACAGGCGTAGAGACGATTCATGCGCGAGAAGATGCTCTGGTGCGGCGCTTTTTGTCCGGTATTTGGCCTATTGCGAACGTGAAACTATATGGCGATATGGATGCGCCGCTGCGCGCACCGATTGTCACATGGAATCTTGGCACTGCCGATGCAGCTGTGGTCAGCGATGTGCTGTGGGAGGAGTATGACATCTGTGTGCGTGCAGGCGCACATTGCGCACCGCTCATGCACGAGCACTTTGGAACGACAGAACAGGGTGCCGTGCGGTTCAGCTTCTCGTATTGGAACACCGAGGCGGAAGTTGACCGCGCGATACAAGCCGTGCGGGACATTGCCGCAGAATGCGAGGCAGCGAATGCGTAACAAACGAGAGTATGTGATTTTGACCTTTCGCACGACAACCGATGCAATGGCCATGGAAGCGCAGTGTGCAGAACAAAGCATCCCCGGCAGGCTGATTCCTATCCCGCGGGAGATTACTGCGGGCTGTGGATTGGCGTGGCGCATTGCGCCGGAACAATATACACAAAACAAAGATGCGATTTTCGCCCTGCACATTCCGTTTGAGCAAATGGTATCTTTGAAGATATAGGAGAACGGTGATGCGAGAATTATTTGCAGATATTTTACAACAAACACAAAACAATCAGACTGCTGCGTGGCAGATTGAAATTGCCGGAGAGACATACACGCGTTTGTTTCGGCCGAAAGAACGATTGATTCTGTTGGGCGCGGGACACATTGCGCAGCCGCTGTGTGAGATCGCAGCCATGCTTGGCTTTTCGGTTACCGTCGTGGATGACAGACCATCGTTTGCCAATCATCCGCGGTTTCCGCAGGCAGAGCAGATTCTCTGTGATGCCTTCCCTCATGCGATAGAACAGCTGCATATTCATGCGGGTGATTATGTCGCTGTGATTACGCGCGGACACCGATACGATGCCGATTGCCTGCGCGCGTTGCTCGCGGGAACCATGCCGCGGTATCTGGGCATGCTCGGCTCCAAGCGGCGCACGATCGCCCTGCTGCACATGCTGGCACAGGAGGGCTTGGCGCAAGACAAGCTGGACAGCATTCATACGCCGATTGGATTGGATATTGGAGCACTGTCCGTACAGGAAATTGCCGTGTCTATTGCGGCGGAGCTGATACAGACACGCCGGTGCGGACTGGATCGCCGCTCCAAATCGCATATACTAACCGAAGAAATATTTCGTGCCGATGTCGTAGAAGATATTGTCAGCAATCCGCTCAAAAAAGCGCTGCTGCTGGTGTATGAGACGAGTGGATCGACGCCGGTGAAGTCAGGAGCCTTTATGACGGTAAACGAGATGTTTCAGGCAAAGGGAACCATCGGCGGCGGATGCAGCGAGAGCGCGGTGTTGCGCGATGCCTTTCATTTGATTGGCACGGGAGAGAGTAAGTGCGTGACCGTCGATATGAGCAATGATGTGGCGGCGGAAGAGGGCATGGTGTGCGGCGGTCAGATGAAAATCTTTTTGATGGATTTGAGCGAAATATGACACGACCACATATCTATTTGCCGGATTTGCGAGAAATTTCCTGTTTGACAGATGCAATTGTTCCGGCTCCAATTACGGCGTTTGTCGGCGGCGGAGGAAAGACGAGCAGTATGCTGACGATGGGAACCGAGCTGGCACAGCGCGGCAAGCAGACGATTCTCACAACCACAACGCGCATCTATCCCTTTGAGGAGCCACTGCTGGAGCATCTGCGCTGTGTCGGCCTGCCCGCGCAGCAGGGCAAGCTTCGGGGTGTTGACGATCCGGACACACTCAAGCAGGAATGTGACTTTTTGCTCATCGAAGCAGACGGAAGCCGCGGTTTGCCGATCAAGGCACCGGCGGCACATGAACCGGTGCTGACAGCACAGACTGGCCTGGTGATTGCGGTCATGGGCTTGACCGGTGTGGGAAAACCCATTGCGCAGGTGTGCCATCGGCCGGAGCGCGTATGCGAGGTGCTTTCGATGACACCGGAGCAGTGCATCACGCCGGAAGCGGCGGCTTCTCTGATTGTACAGGAAAGCGGCCTGCGCAAAGGCGTACACGAGCGGCGGTTTGCTGTCATTCTCAATCAGGCAGACAGCGCAAAAGAGAAAGAAGCAGGCGTTCGCATCGCGGCATGTTTGCCCGATGCCATTTCCTGCGTCTTAACGACATATCGAGAGGAAACAACATGCGAGTATTGATAAAAGGAGCCGGAGATTTGGCGAGCGGCATTGCCTGTCGGCTGCATCAGTGCGGCTTTTCCGTTGTCATGACAGATCTCGCCGTTCCGACGGCGGTGCGGCGCACCGTGGCGTTCTCCAGAGCCATTTATGAACGAACGGCGGAAATTGAAGGCGCTGCTGCCCAGCTGTGCAGCAACATGGACGAAGTGCAGGATGTTTTGCGGCGCGGAGAGATTGCGGTGGTCATTGATCCGGAGGCAACAATTCGGGAGCAATGGAAGCCGGATGCCGTTGTCGATGCGATCTTGGCAAAGCACAATTTGGGAACGCGCATCGATGACGCGCCGATTGTGGTCGCCGTGGGGCCGGGCTTTACGGCGGGCAAAGATTGCCATTGTGTGGTGGAGACCAAGCGCGGACATTATTTGGGCAGATGCATCTATACAGGCAGTGCGATTGCCAACACAGGCGTGCCGGGCAATATTGGCGGCTATACCAAAGAGCGAATTTTGCGCGCACCGTGTGACGGCGTGTTTGAGCCGGTCGTACTCATTGGCGACACCGTACAGCGCGGGGACATTTGCGGCACGGTAAATGGGATGCCGATGCGCAGTGAAATCCCGGGCGTCGTGCGCGGCCTGCTGCAAAGCGGTGTCGTCGTGACAAAGGGCATGAAGTCCGGTGATGTTGACCCGCGATGCGAACGGGCGCACTGTTATACGGTCAGCGATAAGGCGAGAGCCGTGGGCGGCGGTGTGCTGGAAGCCCTGCTGCATTTGGATTTTTTGAAAAAGCAATGAGAGAGAACAGACTGAGAGCAATGAGGTGACGGGAATATGATTACAATCCGAGAATTTTTGAAAGCAAGCTCTTTGGAAGAAGCGTGGAAGGCGAACCAAAAGCGCCCGAACCGCGTGTTGGGCGGCATGGGATGGATGAAAATGAGCAGCGGCAATGTCTCCACTGCCATTGATTTGAGCGGTTTGGGCCTCGACCAAATTGAGGAAACAGACAGCGAATTTATCATCGGTGCGATGGCAACGCTGCGGCAGTTTGAGACCCACGAGGGACTCAACGCGTATTTTGACCATGCGGCGCAGGAGAGTGTGCGGCATATTGTCGGCGTGCAGTTCCGCAACTGTGCGACGATGGGCGGCTCGGTTTGGCTGCGTGCCGGATTTTCCGATCCGCTCACGCTGCTGCTGGCACTGGACTGCACCGTGGAGCTGTATCAGGGCGAGGACAAAGTGGTACAGATACCCATCGCAGAATTCTGTCGGCAGAAGCCGGATAACAGCATTTTGACCGCTGTACACATTCAAAAAACAGGGCGAAAGATTGCCTATCAGTCCTTCCGCAACACAGAGACGGATTTTCCGGTTCTGACGGCGGCGGTCAGCGTCAAGAATGGCAAATATTGTGCGGCCGTCGGCGCACGTCCGATTCGTGCACGGGAGGTCTATGCGGATACCATTCCGGAATTGATAGAGCAGGCAAAAGCACTGTCTTACCAGGACAATATTCGCGCATCGGCAGAGTATCGCCGGATGCTGTCCGGCGTGCTGATTCAGCGCGCAGCGGATGAGCTGGAAAGGATCGAAATCAATGGAAATTAAGTTGAAATTGAATGGCAAACAGATCGTTGATCTGATTGAGCCGGATATGCTGCTGTTGGATTTTTGCCGCAAGCATCACTGCAAGAGTGTCAAGCGCGGCTGCGAGACCTCCAACTGCGGCCTATGTACGGTATGGCTGGACGGCAAACCGGTGCTCAGCTGCAATGTGCTGGCAGCGCGTGCCGATGGACACGAAGTGACCACGCTGGAAGGCTTGCAGGAGGAAGCGCATGCGTTTGGCATGTTTCTTGCCCGAGAAGGCGGCGAGCAGTGCGGCTTCTGCAATCCGGGCTTTATCATGAATGTGCTGGCAATGCAGCGCGAGCTGACGGACCCGACAGATGCGGAAATCAAAGAGTATCTCTCCGGCAATCTGTGCCGCTGTACCGGCTATGCCAGCCATATGCGCGCGATTCATAAATGGCTCAAGCAGCAGAAGGAGGCAGAAGCATGAGATTACCAGATTCCAGAGAGCCGGGAAAGTATGTCGGTGCGCCGATTGTCAAAAAGGACGCAGAAGCACTGGTCACCGGCAAGCCGGTATACGCAGACGATCTGGCACCGGATAACTGTCTGATTATTAAAATTCTGCGCTCTCCGCACGCCCATGCTATGATTCGGGAGATTGACACCTCGAAAGCCAAGCTCGTGCCGGGCGTTGCCTGTGTCTTGACATACAAGGATGTTCCGCAGCATCGGTTTACACAGGCGGGACAGACCTTCCTCGAAGCATCGCCGTATGACCGATATATTCTCGATCAGCACGTGCGGTTTGTCGGAGATGAAGTGGCCATTGTTGCGGCAGAGACAGAAAAGGCTGCCAATAAGGCACTCAAGCTGATTAAAGTACAGTACGATGTCCTGCCTGCGATTTTGGATTTCCGCGAGTCCTTGGACAATGAGACCTTGATTCATCCGGAGGATGACTGGACGGAGAGCGATTGGAGCCACGGCGACAACAAGCGCAATTCCGTCTATCACGAGGATGTGAGCCATGGCGATGTCGATGCGGTGTTTGCGTCCTGTGATGAGGTAATCGAAGAGACCTACCATACCATTGAGGATCAGCAGGCGATGATGGAGCCGTTTACGGCGAATTGCTGGATGGATACCTATGGCAGATTGGTCATCCAGAGCGCGACGCAGATTCCGTTCCATGTTCGCCGCAATATGGCCAATGCGCTGGGCATCCCGAAGAGCAAGATTCGTGTCATCAAGCCGCGCATTGGCGGCGGATTTGGCGCGAAGCAGACGGCGGTTGTCGAGCGGTTTCCGGCGGTTGTCACGTGGCTGACCGGCAGACCGAGCAAGATTTACTATACGCGCGAGGAGACCATGATTGCGGGCAGCGCGCGCCATGAGATGGAAGTAACCGTCAAGCTGGGCGCCATGAAGGACGGTACCATTCGTGCCATTGAGATTCATGCGCTGTCTAATACCGGCGCATACGGCGAGCACGGCCCAACGACCATCGGTCTGGTAGGACATAAATCTATTCCGCTGTACAGCGGCAAGTATGAGGCGTTTCGTTTTGTTGCAAATACCGTATACAGCAATCATCCGAGTGCCGGTGCGTATCGCGGTTATGGCGCGACACAGGGCGTTTTTGCGATGGAGAACACGGTCAATTTGATGGCGCATAAGCTGGGTATTGATCCGGTAAAAATTCGAGAGCACAATATGCTGCATGAGGGCGACGTCATGACGGCGTATAACAATGAGACCGCCAACGCCTGCGCACTGGATCAGTGTATGGCACGCTGCAAGGAGATGATGAACTGGGACGAGAAATTCCCGGCAAAGACCCTGCCGAATGGACATATTCGCAGTGTCGGTGTGGCAATGGCTATGCAGGGCAGCTGTATTAGCTTTGTCGATGAGGCAAACGTCACCATCAAGATGAACGATGATGGATTCTATAGCCTGCTCGTGGGCAGTACGGATATGGGTACCGGCAGTGATACCATTTTGGCACAGATGGCGGCAGATGTTCTGGAATGCGATTTGGACGATGTTGTCACCTATGGTGTAGATACCGATACATCGCCATATGATTCCGGTTCTTATGCATCGTCCACCACCTATTTGACCGGCAATGCCGTGGTCAAGGCGGCAGAGCAGCTGCGCCAAAACATCACGGAGCAGGCGGCAAAGCGTCTGGAATGCCCGAAGGATGAAGTGGAGTTTGACGGTAAGGTGCTGACCTGCGTGAGCACCGGCAACAGCATTACGCTGAAAGATTTGGCCAATCAGCTGCAAGGCGGTACAGAAGGCTGGCAGAGTGTCACTGCGGGCGGCAACAGTCCGGTTTCTCCTCCGCCGTACATGGTTGGCATGGTAGAAATTGATCTGGATCCGGAGACCGGCAAGGTCGTTCCGCTCAAATATACCGCCTGCGTGGACTGCGGCACGGTTGTCAACCCGAATCTGGCGCGTGTGCAGACAGAAGGCGGCTTGATGCAGGGTCTGGGTATGGCGCTGTATGAAGGACAGAATTACAGCGACACGGGCTTCAATCGGATGCGCAATTTTATGCAGTATAAAATTCCGACGCGTATGGATGTCCCGGACATTGAAGTGGATTTCCGCCAGAGCTATGAGCCGACGGGGCCGTTTGGCGCGAAGAGCATCGGCGAAATTGTCATCAATACGCCGTCTCCGGCACTTGCCCATGCGATTTTCAATGCGACGGGTGTTATGCATCATGAGCTGCCGATTTTGCCGGAGCACGTATGGCGCGGTATCCAGCAGAAGAAACAGCAGGGATGATTGCGTGTATTTTGCTGGCGTCCGGCTTTGGACGGCGGTTTGGATCCAATAAGCTGTTGTATGAGATTGATGGCGCACCCATGTATCAGTATGCGCTGGAGCTGCTGCACACCTTGTCTCAGCAGACAATAAACGGACAGACGGTACAGGTCATTGTTGTCAGTCAGTATCCGCGCATTGAACAGCACGCACAGAGACTGGGCATGCAGGCGGTGCACAATGCGGATGCTGCGGAAGGAATCGCGGCATCCGTTCGCCACGGTGTGTGTGCGGCGCGGCGCGCCGATTGGCTGGCATTCTTTACCGCCGACCAACCGGAGCTGCGGGCGGAAACCGTTCGGGAGTTTTTGACGCAGGCGATACAAAGCGGAAAGCCATTGGCATCGGTTGCATCAGACGGACAGCCGGGCAATCCGACCCTGTTTTCCGGCGCGTGGCGCGAACAGCTGCTGCGGCTGTCCGGCGATACCGGCGGGCGGAAAATCATGAAGCAGCATCCGGATGATATTTTCTGGTTTGACATTCCGCAGCGGGAACGGCGCGATTGGGATGTTCCCATATTGACAAATGAGAGCGGATTCAGTACAATGAAACCATAAAGAAGTGACCACGTGAGAACTCGTATTCTTTGAGAGAGTACGAGTTCTTTTTGAAAAGGCGAGTGTCTTGAAAAAGACATTCGAAAAATAGGAGCATCTCATGAGTTATCCATTTAACAAAAAACTGCGTTCCAATCCGCGCGTGCGGCTGTATGCAGAGGATGACCGATTTTTTGGACCGGGAACCAAGGATTTGCTGGCGGGTATCCGAGCAACCGGCTCGGTACAGCAGGCGTGTGCAGAGATGGGACTGTCCTATTCTAAAGGACGGCATATGATTCGGCACATGGAAGCGGCGCTGGAGACCACGCTTGTCGAGCGCACGCGCGGCGGTGCAGGCGGCGGAAGCGCCAAGCTGACACCGGCGGGAGCGTATCTGCTTGACCGGTTCACAGCGTATGAACGGGACGTCAAGCAGTACGCCGAACGGCAGTTGGCGCAGTATTTTCCTGTGCAGACGAGAGGAGAGAACGTATGAAACTGATACGAACGGAAGATGCCGTGGGACAGGTGCTGTGCCATGACATCACACAGATTATCAAGGGCGTGACAAAGGATGCCGTGTTCCGCAAGGGACATATCATTCGAGAAGAGGATATTCCTGTGCTGCTCAGCGTCGGCAAGGAGCATCTGTATATCTGGGAAAACAACGAGAACATGCTGCATGAAAATGAAGCGGCAGAAATTCTGCGGGATATTTGCCAGGGAGACTATATGCACGCCTCAGAAGCCAAGGAAGGCAAGATTGAGCTGATTGCGGACAGAGATGGCCTGCTTATGGTGGATTTGGATGGCTTGCGCCGCGTCAACAGTCTCGGTGAAATGATGATTGCGACGCAGCCGTCTGGCTTTGTCGTAAAAAAAGGCGCGAAGCTGTGCGGCACACGCATCATTCCGCTGGTCATTGAGAAGGAAAAAATGCAGCGCGCAAAAGAAGCAGCGGGCGAGAAGCCGCTCATCCAGCTGTATCCGCTCAAGAAAAAGACCTTTGGTGTCGTGACGACGGGAAGTGAAGTCGCCAAGGGACTGATAAAAGACACGTTTACCGATGTCATTGTGCAGAAGCTCGGAGAATACGGCTGTACCATGACGGCGCATGTCTGTCCGGGCGATGATGCGGCGGTCATTACGCAAGCGATTCAAACTATGCTGGACGATGGCTGTGAGATGGTATTTTGTACGGGCGGTATGAGCGTTGATCCCGATGACCGCACGCCGCTCGCCATTCGCAATACCGGCGCGCAGATCGTCTCGTATGGCGCACCGGTTCTGCCGGGAGCGATGTTTCTTGCCTCTTATATGCCGGATGGCCGTCCGGTATGTGGATTGCCCGGCTGCGTGATGTATGCGAAGCGGACGATTTTCGATTTGGTTTTGCCGCGCTTGCTGGCGGACGTACCGATTACCGCCCAGTGGCTGGCGGGACTCGGAAACGGCGGCTTATGTCTCAATTGCGAGGTTTGCCATTTCCCGAACTGCGGCTTTGGAAAGGGTGTATAAGCAATGGAACACAAGCTCACGCATATTGACCAAGCGGGCAACGCGGTCATGGTTGATGTCGGCGAAAAGCAGGTCACGCATCGAACGGCTGTCGCGCGCGGTGAGATTCACATGAATGCCGAGGCGTTTGCGGCTGTACAGCAGGGCACGGCAAAGAAGGGCGATGTGCTGGGTGTCGCGCAGATTGCGGGCATTATGGCGGCAAAAAAAACAGCAGATTTGATTCCGCTGTGCCATCGCTTGAACTTGACCAATTGTAAGGTGACGTTTTCCCTGCTGCCGGAACAAAACGCCATTGAAGCGCAGTGCCGTGTCGCCTGCGACGGCAAGACCGGCGTCGAGATGGAAGCCCTGACCGGATGCAATCTCGCCTTGCTGACGATTTATGATATGCTCAAAGCATTGGATAAACGAATGGAAATCACAGCGGTGCATCTGATCGAAAAGCACGGCGGCCGCAGCGGCGATTTTTCCTTTGAACAGGTGGAGCCGTGACCGATCAATTTGGAAGACAAATCAATTATTTGCGCGTATCCATTACAGACCGCTGCAATCTCAACTGCTTGTATTGTATGCCGAATGGCGTGCCGTTATTGCAGCACACAGATATTCTACGTTATGAAGAAATTGTGCGGCTGGTGCGCATTGCCGCTTCTCTGGGCATCACCAAGGTGCGCATTACCGGCGGGGAACCGCTGGTGCGCAGGGGCTGCGCAGACTTGATTCGGATGCTGCATGACATTCCGGAAATTGAGACTGTTGCCCTGACGACAAACGGCGTGTTGCTGCCGGAACTGCTGCCGGATTTGGTACAGGCAGGCTTACAAGCGGTGAATATCAGTCTGGATACGCTGCAGCCGGAGCGGTTTCGGGCGATTACCGGACGGGATACCATGCCGGATTGGCAGACACTGCTGCGGGCGTGTGTACAGGAGGGATTGAAAACCAAAACCAATACCGTTTTGCTGGCGGAAAATCGAGAGGAATGGGAAGATATTGCTGCGTTGGCGCAGGAGCTTCCGATTTCCGTTCGATTTATCGAGCAGATGCCGTTGGGACAGGACAGTGTATGTGCATCCGGCGATGCGGAACAGGTGCTGCGTTTGCTGCGTAGCCGTTGGAGCGATGTGCATCCGGTGCAGACGCAGGACAGCAGTGCCCCGGCGCGATACTACGGCAGCGAGCAATGGGTCGGTCAGGTGGGACTGATTGCACCGATGACCCATCGGTTTTGCAGGTCGTGCAATCGCGTGCGCCTGACGAGTACCGGGCAACTCAAGCCGTGTCTGAGCTATGGAACGCATACCGATTTGCGCAGCTTGCTGCGCTCCGGCGCATCGGATGATGTCCTGCGGAAAGTCATGCGCCAGAGCATCTATCACAAGCCGGAGACACATTGTTTCGGAAGCGGGAAAACAGGCGCAGAGCGACAGACGATGAATCGAATTGGAGGATAGCATGGGAATTGTGACAGCAATTTGCATCAGTGAAACGCGCGGTACACCCAAGAAGCCGATTGCCGAGGCGCAGTTTGTGCCGGATTACGGCATACAGGGAGATGCACACGCGGGAAACTGGCATCGGCAGGTCAGCCTGCTGCAGCAGGAAAAAATTGATGCCTTTCGGGCGCGCGGCGTGCCGGTGGAAGCGGGTGCATTTGGTGAAAATCTTGCCGTGACAGGCATTGATTTTCGTGCCTTGCCGGTGGGAACCCAATTACAGTGCGGCGAAGTTTTGCTGGAAATCACACAGATCGGCAAGGAATGTCATACACACTGCGCGATATATCAGCGCGTCGGGGACTGCATCATGCCGCGAGAGGGCGTATTTGCACGGGTGCTGCACGGTGGAACGATTGCTGTCGGGGCAGAGATGCAGGTCGTTGCACGGACACAGCCGTTTCCGTTTCAGGCGGCGGTGATTACGCTGAGCGATGCCGGTGCGGCGGGAACGCGAGAGGATAAAAGCGGTCCGATGATTGCGCAGCGGCTGCGGGAAACCGGTTATACGGTGATCGAACAGCTGCTGCTGCCGGACGGACGGGAAGCGCTGGAACGCGAACTGATTCGCTTGTGCGATCAGCGGCAGCCGGATTTGATTTTGACGACTGGCGGAACGGGATTTTCTCTGAGAGATGTCACGCCGGAGGCAACGCTTGCCGTGGCAGACAGACAGGTGCCCGGTATTGCCGAGGCGATTCGGGCGGAATCCATGAAGATTACCAAGCGGGCCATGCTGTCACGGGCAATTTCCGTCATTCGCGGACGAACGCTGATTATCAACCTGCCTGGCAGCCCAAAGGCTTGCATGGAGACGATGGATGTGTTTATGGATACCATACCACATGGATTAGGACTTTTGCGCGGGACAGTACATGACTGCGCACGAGCATAAATTATTTTTTTCAAAAGGAGTACCATCACATGAAAAAGAAAACCAAAGCGATGGCAGCGCTGCTGGCGCTGGCAATGACCATGACTGCCGGTCTGACCGGATGCGGCAGCACAAGCACAAACACCAACGCGGACACCGGCTCGGCATCCGATTCCAGTGAAAAGACCGAACTGGTCGTTTTTGCGGCGGCATCCATGACGGAGACGCTGAATCAGATCAAGACCGACTATGAGGCACAGCACAAGGACATCACGCTGACCTACAATTTCGATTCCTCCGGTACGCTCAAGACCCAGATTCAGGAAGGCGCGACCTGCGATGTATTCATTTCTGCGGCACAAAAGCAGATGGATCAGCTGGACGCTTCCAAGGATGAGACGGCAAATCCGGAAAAGCTGGATTTTGTCAATAGCGACAGCCGCATTGACCTTCTGGAAAACAAGGTTGCTCTGGTCGTTCCGGACAACAACCCGAAAAACATTCAGAGCTTTGACGATCTCAAGAGCAAGCTGGAGAGCGGCGATGTGCTGATGGCGATGGGCAACAGTGATGTGCCGGTCGGTCAGTACACCCAGAAGATTTTGCAGTATTTTGGACTGGATGAGAAGGCGCTGGCAGACGCTGGTGAAATCACCTATGGCTCCAATGTAAAGGAAGTTACCACGCAGGTTTCCGAGGGCAGTGCGGATTGTGGCATTGTCTACTACACCGATGCGTACAGCGCAGGTCTGAAGGTTGTCGGTGAAGCGACAGAGGAAATGTGCGGCAAGACCATTTATCCGGCGGCCGTGATGAAGAACAGCCAGCATCAGGAGGAAGCACAGGAATTCCTGGATTATCTTCACAGCGATGCTGCATCTAAGGTATTTGAAAAGGTCGGCTTTGTAGCTGTCAAGTAAGAAACAGGCAGACAGATCAGAGGAGAGCACTCTTCTGGTCTGTTTCCTTATTTAATTAGGAGGCTCTATGGACTGGTATCCCTTATGGAATTCGCTGCGCATTGCCGGCATCAGCTGTGTGCTCGTATTTTTTGTCGGCATTTTTTGCGCGTACTATGCGGCACGGCTGCCGCGTACCCTCAAAGGAATCTTGGATGTTGTTTTGACCTTGCCGATGGTGCTTCCGCCGACGGTATGCGGCTATTTTTTGCTGCTGATTTTTGGCGTCAAACGTCCGCTGGGACAGTGGTTAGCACAATATGGCATTCAGTTTGTCATGACTTGGTACGGCGGCATTCTGGCAGCGGCGTTTGTCTCATTTCCGCTGATGTATCGGACAGCGCGCGGCGCGTTTGAAGCCTTTGATCCGAATCTTGCCTATGCAGGCAAAACGCTGGGACTGTCCAATACCTATATTTTCTGGCGCATTCGGATGCCTGCGTGCAGACAGGGAATTCTGGCGGGAACGGTGCTGACGTTTGCGCGTGCGCTCGGTGAATACGGCGCGACCAGTATGCTGATCGGCTATACACCGAAAAAAACGGCGACGATTTCCACCACGGTGTATCAGCTGTGGCGCACCAATGACTCTGTCGGTGCATGGAAATGGGTGCTGGTCAATCTTGCCATCAGCACGGTTGTTCTGCTGTCCGTCAATCTCCTGGAGAACAAACAGAAAAAGGCGGTGAAAGTATGAGCTTGCGTGCGGAAATTCACAAGAAATTGGGGGCATTTTCGCTGGATGTCTCGTTGGAGACACAGGACGGTGTGCTCGGCTTGCTTGGCGCGTCCGGCTGCGGCAAGAGTATGACGCTCAAATGCATTGCCGGAATTGAAAAGCCGGACAGCGGCTATATCGAATTGGATGGAACCGTGCTGTTTGACAGCAAACACGGCATTGATTTGCCGCCGCAGAAGCGACGGGTTGGGTATTTATTCCAAAATTATGCGCTGTTTCCCAATATGACCGTGCGGCAAAACATTCTGTGCGGCTTGAAATGGGAAAAGCATCGCGCCGTGCGTGAACAGAGCTATCAGAACGTGGTAGAGCTTTTGCAGCTGGAACAGCTGCAAAAACATCGTCCGCACCAGCTGTCGGGCGGACAGGCACAACGAACTGCGCTGGCACGGATTCTGGTCAACGAACCCAAGTTGCTGCTGCTGGATGAGCCATTTTCAGCGTTGGACAGTCATTTGCGCGAAAAGCTCCAAATCGAACTGCGCGACTTGCTCAAGCGGTATGGACGGGAAGTCCTGCTTGTGACGCATAGCCGCGACGAAGCCTATCACATGTGCAGACAGATTGCCGTCATGCATCAGGGAACCGTGCTGACCCAGCAGGAAACCCATGCGCTGTTTGCCGATCCGCAGTCCATCCAAGCGGCGATGCTGACCGGATGCAAGAATATTGTCTCGGCACAAAAAACGGGGGAGAACACCGTTTTCGTACCGGATTGGGGGATTTCGCTTCGGACAGCGGTACCGGTGCGGGAAGAGATACAGGCGATTGGCATTCGTGCGCATGCCTTTGACCCAAAAGAGACTGAAAATTGGTTTCCGGTTTCTTGGATTGGAGAAATGGAAGAGCCGTTTGAGTGGATTGCACAATTTCGTTTTTCCGGTCAGAGCGGCGACAGCGCGCCGGTTTGGCGGAGATTCTCTAAGAATATAGACACAGAACAGCGCCCTGCTCATTTAGGAGTAGCGCCGAAAGATATTTTGCTATTATATCATAGATAAAACAGGAAAAAACTGCGCCGAATTCGGCGCAGTTTTTTTATATTTCGTTGAATTCTGACAGAAATACAGAAAAAGATGGGACGACACAAAAATCTGTGCTATAATACACTCGTTGTTTACAATTTTTTAATAATTATAGGAGGAAATATGGAAAACCAAAAACAGTATGTGACCCCTTATGATTTTAAGGGTAAACTTCCGCTGAAGCAGGCAATTCCGCTCGGCTTGCAGCATGTACTGGCGATGTTTGTCGGCAACCTGACGCCGCTGCTGGTCATCATGAGCGCGTGTGCGGCGATTGGCGATGCGGAATCCTTTGTAGCCATCCAGGTTTCTCTGCTGCAAAACGCGATGCTGGTCGCAGGTATCGTGACACTGGTGCAGCTGTTCTCGATTGGACCAGTAGGCGGACAGGTACCGATTATCATGGGCACCA
The DNA here is from genome assembly GCA_963601915.1 of bacterium. Taxonomy (GTDB): domain Bacteria; phylum Bacillota; class Clostridia; order Oscillospirales; family Butyricicoccaceae; genus Butyricicoccus_A. The sequence continues at coordinate 40,026 of CAVCGL010000018.1, forward strand.
GCTCGGGATTTATCGGCGTGTTCAGCAGCATTGCCAATGTCATGGGCGGCGGTATTATTGCATACGGCGCGATGATGGGCGCTTCGATTATCGGCGGTTTGTTTGAGACGGTTTTGGGTGCTTTTTTAAAGCCGCTGCGCCGCTTCTTCCCGGCAATTGTCACCGGTACCGTCGTTCTTTCGATTGGTTTGTCGCTGATTAGCGTCGGTGTCAGCTCGTTTGGCGGCGGTTCCAGTGCCAACGACTACGGCTCTCTGGAAAATCTGCTGGTGGGTCTGGTTGTCATGGTTATCATTCTGGCGTTCAAGCACGGCGCAAAGGGTCTGGCAAGCTCGTCCTGCATTTTGATTGGCATTATTTGCGGCTATATCATCTGCGCCATCATGGGTGCATGTCTCGACACCACAGCGGTCAACGCGGACGGCGTGGAGTACACCAAGGCATGGGTGCTGAACTGGAGCAAGGTGGCAGAGGCATCTTGGTTTGCTGTTCCGAAGTTCCTGCCGGTAAAGCCGGTATTTGATGCCCGCGCCATCATTCCGGTTGGCATTATGTTTATTGTCACTGCCGTTGAGACTGTCGGTGATATTTCCGGCTGTGTAGAAGGCGGTATGGGCAGAGAGGCAACCGACAAGGAGCTGTCCGGCGGTGTCATGTGTGACGGCGTAGGTTCCAGCTTTGCTGCTCTGTTTGGTGTTCTGCCGAACACCTCGTTCAGCCAGAACGTTGGTCTTGTTACGATGACGAAGATTGTCAATCGAACCGCACTGGGCTTCGGCGCCATCTTCCTGATTGTGTGCGGCCTGTGCCCGAAGCTGGCTGCTCTCGTGTCGATTATGCCGCAGAGCGTACTCGGCGGCGCAGCCATCATCATGTTCTCGTCCATCGTGCTCAGCGGTATTCAGCTGATTACCAAGGATCCGATGAGCGCACGAAACATGAGCATTGTATCCGTCGCTCTGGGTCTGGGCTATGGCTTGGGCGCAAACAGCGATGTGCTGGCAGGTTTGCCGAGCTACATTTCGCTGATCTTTGGCGGTTCCGGTATTGTTCCGGCAGCACTGGTTGCGATTATCCTGAACATTGTTCTGCCGAGAGAAAAGGCTCCGGCAGAAGAAAAGTAAATAGAGTCGGACAGAATAAACCCCCACCTGCGTTTGCAGGTGGGGGGTTTTGTTACCAGATACCGGTCTTTCTGCTCTCGTTAGGGAAGAGAAACGGCTCCGTTGGGCTGAATGGCAATGCGGGTGTATTCTGCTGGCAGAGGAACGGCGGAATCGTCTTGAATGAGTGATTCTTTCTTTGCCTTGCTTAAATGCTTGAGCTGATATTCCAAGCGGGAAGCTGCGGCGCGGTCTGCACTGCACCAAGCAGCTTCCATGCGGACGGGACGATGGACGGCAGTATATTTAGCGCCGCCTGCCAGCTTGCCGCAGTGCTGGGCAAAGCGGCGGGCAGGATCTGTCGTGATGCCTGCATATAATGTGTGATCTTCGCAGCGCAATAAGTAGGTATAATACATGCGGAATCTCCTTTTTGACATGTATTTAGTATAGCATAAGCAGATTTGACAAAAGCACCAAAAACAAGCGATAAAATTTGATAAAAATTATCCATCGTGACCATAAAATGCATATTTATGGCGGGAAAGTGAAAGACTTTATCCTGCCATTGATGCTATACTGATGGCAGAAAAGGAGAAGCGGATGAAAAAGCATTCGTGCATTTTTCGACACAAATTCTGCGTATATTTTTGGCATTGCGACATGTAATGCGAAGAAAGAGAGGGAGGAATGATGAGGATGAAACGAACAGCAGCGACGATTTTGGCAGGGGTACTGTGTGCTGGCATGATGACTGGATGCGGCACATCGGGCGCAGCGCAGAACAGCGCAAAGACCAATAAAGTAACCATGTCGGATTACGATGGCAAGATTACCCTCGTCATTGCGACAAAGGATGAATTCTTGGGTACGCTGGACAATGCAGTAAAGGCTGCTGCCGAAATGAACGATGTAGAGTTGAATTCTGTCGATTGCGGTGCCGATCAGGATAAGCAAAACGATGCGATTCGTGCGGCTGCACAGAATGAAGTGGATGCGCTGATTGTCAATTTGGCGGATGACAATCGAGCCAAGGATGCCATTGATGCGGCAGGAGATATACCGATTGTCTTTGTCAATCGCTGCCCGGCGGATACCTCTTTGCTGGATGATACGCATGTTTACGTTGGATCGGACGAAGCGACCTCCGGTGTCATGCAGGGAGAATTGCTGACAGATGCACTCAAAAAAGACAATCAGACGGAAATTCACTATTTTATGCTGAAGGGCACAGAGGGACTATTGCACACAAAAGCGCGCTCGCAGGACGTCATTGCAACGCTTGAGAAAAATGGGATCAAAACAGAAGAAGCCATTCCTGCTGTTGACTGTGATTTTTCCCGCAGTGTAGCGATGGAGAAAGTCAATGCTTTGCTTTCTAACGGCGCGGATTTCTCTCAAGTGGATACAATTATCTCGAACAATGATGACATGGCACTGGGCGCTATCGAAGCGCTGAAGCAGGCGGGCGTAGACATCTCCAAGATGAAAATTGTGGGGGTAGACGGCATCAATACCGGTCTGCAGGCGATTTTGGACGGCGATATGACAGCAACTGTCTTTCAAAATGCATCGGGGCAGGCAGCCGCGGCGTTGCAGGCGGCAATCAATTTGGCATCCAAACAGGAAGTCAATGCAGGCATCTCGTATGAATTAGACGGTCATACCATTTGGATTCCGTTTGAAAAAGTCACGGCGGACAATGTCAAGGAATATTATTGAATGAAAAAAGCTCTCGCTTCGGCGAGAGCTTTTCTGCAAACTGGAAGTTATAGATTCAATAGATAGAGGATGCTATCCCTGTCGGGATAAGAATATGGTACGGGCAATTCTGCGGTACTGATTTTGCGAAAGCCTGCTTTTTCATAGAATCTATGGGAGGCATGCGCAACAGCAGGTGTATCCAAAATGATATGGTGAACGCCTTTGCTGACAGCATACGTCAAAAGTTCATGGTATAAGGAAAGTCCGACTTTTTGCGAACGAAACGCCTTTTCCACAAAGAATTTTTTCAAAACAGCACAATGCTTCTCTTTTACTATCAGTCCAATCGTGCCAATGACTCTGCCATCGGATAGAGCAATCCAAAATTCTCCGCCGGATTGCTGATAGCTGCGATGAATATCAAGTAAATCTGGCTGTTCTTGGAGCGATAGTCCAATTTTGGCTTCATTATTTTGAATAGAAAGAATGAGAGAAATAATTTCATCGTCAAATCTTCCGCTATATGTTTCAATTTTCAAAACCATCACCTCGGCAGCTTTCGCCGTTCTCTTTTCTGTAAACTGAAATTTGCCTACTTTTTTATCATTTTCTTCTTCATCACATGATGTTCAAACGCAACCCATGCGATCTCGGCACATATCACGATTATCAAAATAACCACCGGAAGCACAACGCCATTCATCTTTTCGATAAAATATCTAAAAACAGATAGTGTAATAAATAACAGACAACCCAAAATAATAAAATTCCTGCCATGTCTGTGATTCCATGCAGAAACACTCGTCAGTTCATCTTCGCGAGGAGGTTTCTCTCCGGTGTTTATCACTACTGGTTTGTCAGCCCGGTACTGCCGTATTCCAAGTACGATAAATATGAGTGAAACCAATGATGAAATTATCAGATAAATAATTATAGCAGCCATATCTATCCTCCTAATCTTAAAACATAGTCACTTTTCCAACCGGCAAATCCGATGTATCAAATGTATATCCATATTATATCATAGAAATAACGGCATTGTATATTATCCTCACGATAAACAATGCCGTTATTTTTTTGTATACAATAATTATATTGTTCCGTTCGGCGGGAGCTTTTCGTGGTGATGAATTTTGCTGTATAAACCATTCATGCCAAGCATGATGAGAAAGATGATACTGGCAAATAATGTAAGATAGCGTGCGTGGCTGCCGTGCGCCCAGTGGGCAAGCAGCACGAGCGGCGAATCCGGAGAGGGCCATTGCAGAAACATATAATTGGTGTGCCATCGTGTATTGAACCAATATATCGGCGGAACGACAGCACATAGGAACAAAATCGGTTTCCAGATGGCAGATAACCGCGGGACAATCTCGCCGGAAGCGGTTTGAAGCACCAGATAAAAGACAATGAATCCGTGCGCCAAAAAGCTGTGCAGAGAGACGAAGCTCCAAAATGGATAGTGCGTCCAATCGGGAAAGAGCAGCGCGCAGCAGGCTCCGGGCAGACATAGCGTATAGAGCACTTGACCGAGCCAATCGGGCTTCCAGATGCTGTGCAGGATACAGAGGTAAACAGCAAGCCCGCATAAATGCAGCGGCAGTTCATAGATAGACAATCCGCCGATTCGCCAGTAGACAATATAACGGAGGATGTCGAGTAAGAAAATTGTCAGACCGAGTGCGTAAGAAAACGAATGACGGGTGGAATCCGGCTGTCTTTTATACCAGCGCGCGCCGATCAGGCACGAGAGAAAGATACCTGCGAGTGTACATAGGTGCGGCAAGCCATACAAGGAAAAGCCTGCGGCATGAGAAAGCTGTGTCTCGTAGATGAAAACATGATGTATCTCCATGAAAAAATCCGTCCTGCACCATCGCAGAACGGATTTCTTGCTTATTTTTTAAACGGCCAGATTTCCAATCCGAGCTTCTTGCGTGTGCGGCGATACACAAAGTATATCCAGAGCGTCGGAATATTAGTCACGATGAAAGAAAAAATCGCCGTGAGAACCATCGCCATAACACCATAGCCCTGTCCCTGCATGGTTTCTACCAGAGAGGGGATCGACTTGATGACAGAAAACAGAGATAAGACGAGAAATGCCGCGGGCATACCAAGACCGGCATATTTAGAAGGTCGTTTGGCGAACATGCGCTCAAAATACCAAAGACCGAGCGCAATAACCGCTAAGATAATGAGGCTGACAAGCAGCGCAGACGTAACAGTCAAAACGGAATTCCCTCCTGTTTATTCGGAAAGCTCCAGCATCTTTAAGATAATGGAAGCGGAGGTGTGAGCAGCTTCGTCAATAAAGTTGTCATACGAAGTATCGGCAGCATCATCGGCGGCATCCGACATGGTGCGAATGACCAGATACGGCTTGCGATACATATATGCTGCATGACCGATGGCGGCGCCTTCCATTTCAACACAAGCCGGGGCATAGCGTTCATTGATGGACTGCTTGACGGCGGCGTCATTGACAAAAACATCGCCGGAGACAATGCGGCCATGACGGAAGCGGCCTTCCATTTCCGGAAGAGCCTGACACGCTCTCTCGCACAGAGAAGCGAGAGAGGAATCGGCAGGGAAGAAGGCACGCTTCGGATAATACTTGAGCATGACGTCGTCCTGATCGTGGAAACCAACTTCGCTGCTGATGACAACGTCCAGAATTTTTAAGCCGTGTTCCATGGCACCGGCAATGCCGATGTTGATAATGTAGTCCGCCTCAAACTGATTCATAACCGCAGCGGCGCAGACAGCGGCATTTACCTTGCCGACACCACAGCATACGAGAACGATTTGTTCGCGGCCGACAGTTCCTTCATAAAATACGGTTCCGAACATAGGTGTTTCGGAGGTGATGGTCATCTTGTTGCGAATCAGAGCGACTTCTGCGTCCAATGCGCCGAGAATACCCCATTTCATAGTGATACTTTCCTTTCTGATTGAAAAATTCATGTATCTCTATTATAAAAAGCGGGCTTGCATTCGTCAATGCAAATTCGTATAATGGGAGCAGGAAAACATTGCACAGAAAAGGAGTATATAATATATGAAGCGTATTGCAAGCTTTTGCATCAACCATGATACATTGACCGAGGGTATGTACACCTCTCGCGTAGATGGCGATGTTGTCACCTATGATATTCGCATGGTAAAGCCAAATCAGGGTATTTATCTGGATCCACCGGCTGCACACACGTTTGAACACCTGTTTGCTACCTATGTAAGAAACACCAAGTACAGCGATGAAGTCGTTTATGTCGGTCCGATGGGCTGCCGCACGGGATTCTATTTTCTTGTTCGTGAGACGATGGGACAGGAGACGGCCATTCAACTGGTCAAAGAGACGATGCAGTTTGTCTGTGCGTTTGAAGGAACAATTCCTGGCTCTGCAAAGGAAGAATGCGGCAATTATCTGTCTCATGATTTAGAGGGTGCCAAGCGCATTGCAGAAAAGATGCGAGAGGTACTGAAGGATTGGACACCGGAGCAGCTGACATATCCGGAATAAGCGGATGGAAATTTTTTTGGAAAAATTTCAAAGAAACTGTTGACAAGCGTCGAGAAAAATGATATTCTATTCAGGCACTCGACGAG
>CAVCGL010000019.1:0-45736 GCA_963601915.1 bacterium
TTCCAAATTGTCTTGCCGCTTCATGAAGACTTAGCCCTTCTCGTTCCATGGTTTCCACTACTTGCACCTTGAACTCTCCGTCGTATTTTTTATTTGGCTTTCCTCTTGGCATAATAAATCACCCCATCTATTAGATAGTATATCATACTGTCTAACAAATGGGGTGCAGTGCAATCATGCCGCGGCTTTTCTCGTTCTATTCCAGTCAAATAGTAGTATGTATCTTATTATACGCTCGTCATGCGATGGCGGCTCTGCACAATTCTTGCTTCTTTTTCTTCCGTCATGTCAGCAATCGCGGCATCCAATTTCTGTACAATGTCTGCCTTTTCAAATGGCATATGCACGACAAATGGCATCGAATTGGTAGATGTCGCAGAAAAAACGACGATTTCATTGTTCATATGCGCCAGAAGTGTGCGGAACTCATCCAGCCGTTCGCATTCGGTGACTTCCTCAAAGGTTCCTGCCTTCCATTCCTCATACAATTCCGTCCCCGGCAGCAGTGCCAACGTTGTGAGAATCATCAAATACGGATGCAGTTGATTGAGCAGAGCTGCGGATTTCTTCGCACTTTCATGTGCCTTTCCATGGCCAGCCAAGCCGCCCAGATAAATCACGCGATAATCTACACCGGCTTGCTCCAGCTTTTGGCAGCCCTCTAGAATATCGGCGGCAGTATAGCCTTTTTTGGTATGTGCCAGCACCTCATCATCGCCGCTCTCGATACCGACAACAATATCTTCAAATCCCAATTCCTTGAGATATTTCATCTCTTCGACGCTGCGGCGCAGCAAATCATCGACACGTGCATAGGTAGAAATTCTGCCCTCCGGCAAATATTTCTTAAACAGCTTTGCCAGTACCGCTAATTTTTCTGTGGACAGCGCATAGGGATTTCCGCCGGATGCCCAAACCTTTTTGGCATGTGGATAACTTGCTGCCGCCTCCTGCAAGTCTGCTTCGACTTGCTCCAGCGGCGCCACGCGAAACGGATAGCCGTCATAAAAATTGCAAAATGTACAGCTGTTGTGGGTGCATCCCACCGTCACTTCAATAAATACACTGTCAGCATCCGTCTGCGGACGAATGACCGGTCCATTGTAATGCATAAGTTCTCCTTTTTTATACTGATTGTAGCTGTGCGCCAAATGCTTCGACCTGTGCCAGCTGCGGACAGACTGCCATGCTGCCTTTTTTCTCCATATTCGGAATGGTAATGATACCCATATCTTCCCACTTCAAATAGCTCGTCATTGCCTTATACTGTGCAATGGCCGCATCAAACACATGATCTGCACCGGCATTGAGCAGCAAAGCCGTTTTATGAAACGAAAAGCCCGTGCTGCCGCCTGCATACAATCGGTCAATCGTCGTTTTCATCTGTGCGGTGATGTCAAACCAATAAATCGGAGAAGCAAAGACCAGCATATCCGAATCTCTCAATGCGTCAAATACATTTGCCATATCATCCTTTTGCACACATTCGCCGTGATGGGCAAAGCAGTACTGACATCCCAGACATCCATGAATGTTCATCGCTGCGACGTCCAGCAAAACCACCTCATGCTGTGCTCGTCTCGCCCCTTTGGCAAATGCCTCTGCCATGATCTGCGTGTTGCCGCCCTTGCGCGGGCTTCCGGTTAAAACTACAATTTTCATCGAAACATCTCCTTTTCTTCATCATACCGTAACCCCTGAAAAGAATCAATAGGGAATGTGCAGACACGCGAAAAGCAGCCGCCCCACGCAGCTGCTTTTCTTGTCCGTTATATGATTTTATCTCTCTTGTATCGTGAAGCGACTGACTTAGCAGCGCTTAACACCAATTATGTAGAAACAGGCACACTCTCTAATATTCGGAGTGCCTGCTCTTTTGTCAAATATCCTTCCACGGAATATTGATGTCCATTGACAATCCATATGACGTATGTTTTACCGCCTTGTTTTTGTACAACTATTGCCGGACTGCCCTGTATCTGTATTTCTTCGACTGTAGCATTTTCTGTATCTACGGAAGTCTCCGGCGCTTTTACCCAAAAATCTAATATGAAACACGCACCATCTTCTTTTTCGTAAGTGATGCATACCTCTGTCTTTTGTTCATCTATATCTGCCACAGCAAAATCATCCGGTATATATTGCGGCATATAGCGCTGCATGGCATTTGATACAGAACGCCTCTCTCGCTGCGGTATCACTTCCGTATATTTATCCGTTACTGCAAAGAAAAATCTCATAACAGGAATCCGAACCGCTTCCACCCTAGTCAACAAAATACCACTCACAAGCACAACACAGGCGGCAGCTGCTGCGATTTGACAAATTTTTCGTTTATGCTCTGTGATCCATGTCTGTCTCCGCTGTGTCCGAAGCAGGCATTTCATCTTTTTATCAAAACGAGCAGAGAATTCATGTTCTATAGGGTGCGTTTGCTGTTCCGTATGTTCTATTTCCTCTCGGATTGCCGCACGCACAAAAGCATCAAACAGCTCTTCTTTTGATGTTCCATTCATCGTTTATTCCCCCGCTTTTTTCAAGCTCTCCAGCAAGAGCTTTTTTGCACAAGCAATCCGATAGTATACTGTATACGGCTTGATTCCCATAATATCTGCGATTTCTTCTACTGTGTGCTCATAAAAACAATATAATTTCAATGGATCTTTCCATTTATCCTCCATCTGCTCAATCGTCTGCAAAATAATCTCATATTGTATATTTCCGAACACAATCTCATCCACCAATCGAAGATCAGGAATGCTCTCTGCTGTTTCAATATTTACTACTTTCCGCTGTTTTCTATACATATCGAGAGCTGTATTCTTTGTGAGAATAAAAATGTAATCTCGTTGTTCTTTCTCATTCAGTTGAGAAATTTTCTGCAAATGTTTTGCGATTTTAATCAAAGACTCTGATACCGCATCCTCTGCCGCATAAGTATCCTTTAAAATTTTTTTCGCTGTATAAAACATGGGAGTTTTATACCTGTCATACAATTCTTCAAAAAACGTATGGTGTTTCAATCGTTGCTGTTCTCCTGTCATGGTACTATTATAATAACGTATGAAGGCAGTCATTTTTATAAAAAATCTCTCGATTTCTCACGAAACCGAGAGATTTTCCTGTATTATTCTCTTTTTGATTCCAGCATAGTTAATATCGTCCGATATAAAATAAATTGCATAGTATAATTAATAGGGCTACAATACCATCTGATGCAAACATGAAAACTTCAACAATGTCAGAAAAGCCATGTATCATTCCTACTAGAATAATAACCAAATTGCAGAGTATGGATACTATCTGGAGAATTTGCAGGTATAACGCTACCTTCAACACGCGATGGTGTTTCTTCCAAAAGCGAAATAATGGCTTGAGCCAAGCATGCGCTTGCTCATAGGTTGTCGTGTGCCGATAGAAATTTTTTGTGTTTCCATAATGAGCATCTTTGTTTAAACAATAAATTCCTTGCATATTCAGTATTTGAAGGATAATTCCTCCAAGAATTCTTTCAGTCACCTTTTCACATTCTTTCTTTTTTCATCGCCCGTGCAAATAAAGACAAATGTCGAAATCATATTAGCACACTGCAAGCGCAATAGCAAGAAAAAAATCCCCCGGTTTCTCGCGAAACCGAGGGATTTTCATGTATAAAGTTAGCTATTTTTGCGGAGTGAAATCCGAATTACATAACACCCTGAGCCTTCATTGCCTCAGCAACCTTCAGGAAGCCTGCGATGTTTGCACCTGCAACCAGGTTGCCCTCGCAGCCATATTCCTTAGCAGCGCTGGAAATGTTGTGGTAGATGTTAACCATGATCTGATGCAGCTTGCTGTCAACCTCTTCGAAGGTCCAAGACAGACGCTGAGAGTTCTGGCTCATCTCCAGAGCGGAGGTAGCTACGCCGCCTGCATTTGCAGCCTTTGCCGGAGCAAACAGAATGTTGTTGCCCTGGAATACAGCGATAGCTTCCGGAGTGGACGGCATGTTAGCGCCTTCGCCAACTGCCTGAACGCCGTTAGCAACCAGTGCCTTTGCGTCCTCTTCGTTGATCTCGTTCTGGGTAGCGCACGGCAGAGCGATGTCGCACTTAACCGTCCAGATGCCCTTGCCCTCGAAGTACTTTGCAGACGGAACTGCCTCAACGTACTCCTTGATGCGGCCGCGGCGAACTTCCTTGATTTCCTTTACAACGTCCAGGTTGATGCCGTTCTCGTCAACAACGTAACCGTTGGAGTCGGACAGAGCGATAACCTTTGCGCCCAGCTCAGTAGCCTTCTGGGTAGCGTAGATTGCTACGTTGCCAGAACCAGAGATAACAACCTTCTTGCCCTCGAAGGAAGTACCGTGATCCTTCAGCATTGCATCAACGAGGTAGCACAGACCGTAGCCAGTAGCCTCGGTACGTGCCAGAGAGCCGCCCCACTGGAGACCCTTACCGGTCAGAACGCCAACGTACTCGTTGCGAATGCGCTTGTACTGACCGAACATATAACCGATTTCACGAGCACCAGTACCAATATCACCAGCCGGAACGTCGGTGTCAGCACCGATATGACGGCTCAGCTCTGTCATGAATGCCTGGCAGAAACGCATAACTTCCCCGTCGGACTTGCCCTTCGGATCGAAGTCAGAACCGCCCTTGCCGCCGCCGATCGGCAGGCCAGTCAGGCTGTTCTTGAAGATCTGCTCGAAGCCCAGGAACTTGATGATAGAAGCGCAAACAGACGGATGCAGACGGATGCCGCCCTTGTACGGTCCGATTGCGGAGTTAAACTGATAGCGGAAGCCACGGTTTACCTGAACCTTGCCGTTGTCGTCAACCCAAGCAACGCGGAACTGTACGCCGCGCTCCGGCTCAACGATGCGCTCGAATACGCCAGCCTCAACGAGATCCGGACGGCGCTCTGCTACCGGCTGCAGGGACTCCAGTACTTCATATACTGCCTGCTGGAACTCCGGCTCGCCCTGATTACGCTTTACTACGGTGTCATAGACACCCTTCAGATAGGTGTTCGTAATAGCCATTTTTGTTTTCCTCCATATATAATGGTTTAATCACATCTTCGGTTATCATCATACCACAAGAATGGCAATTTGAAAATACAAAAATTGCAAAATTCATAATTTTTTTCTAAATTTCTATTTTTTCCGTTGTTCCCCTCCTCATTTTTGTGTATTCCTTCCTTATTTTGGGTGAAAACAATAACTTTTTTCAGTTTTCTTCCGTCTTTGCATGTATTTATGTTGAAAAAACACGAAATGAATAATTTCTTGCATTTCTGTTTTGTACCACTTTTTAAGTAGATAACACAAGAATTTTCCCTTTCTTTCCCAAGATATGCTCATCTGTTTACTTTAGCCAGACAGTTTTTTTGCAGGATATTCATCTTCATGTTGCAATTCCGTCTTTTTTCTGGATTTGATACTGTTTTTGTATGATTTTCCCATTTCATTGACTTTTTCTCCAAAAATGCGTATGATACATACAGATTGATTTTCCCCGAGAAAGGAGGATTTTTTGAGTAAACCAGAATTTTCCACGCATGATTTTGCGCTAAAAACCGGCAGAAAAGTGCGAAAATCTGTCTTTCGTTTCTTGTTCAGCCGACTGACGATTACTGCCGTGCTGTTGGGGCTGCAATTCTATGCTATCATCTACGCCCTATTGTTTCTGCGCGGCCGCTGGGTCATTGCATACCAATGTCTCAAGATACTCAGCCCGATTGTCATCATCTGGCTCATCCGTAAGCCTGACAATCCCTCGTATAAGATTCCGTGGATCATTATTATTATATTCTTCGCTCCGTTCGGCGCACTGTTCTATTTATTTATGGGCAATACGCCGCTCAATCGCGCCCGTCTGGTCAAAGTCAAACCGATTCGGACGCAAGTGATTGAACAGTTCCGCGCTTCGGACACCCGTACCCTATGTACGACCATTCCTCAGCATCGGCGCACCTGTGAATATCTCTATCGTATTGCCGAAATGCCCGCATGGAAAAACACCGCGACAGAATATTTTCCGCTCGGAGAGTATGTATACGATTCCATGCTGATGGATCTGAAAAAAGCCAAACGCTTTATCTTCATCGAATTTTTTATTATCGAACGCGGTGTCATGTGGGATTCTATCTTGGAGGTCTTACAGCAAAAAGCCGCAGAAGGTGTCGAAATCCGCCTCATGTATGACGATGTAGGCTGTATTTCCACGCTCCCGCACCACTACGACAAAAAGCTCCGGGCGATGGGTATCCAGGTCGTTCGTTTCAATCGGCTGTTCCCTCTTATCTCCACGTACCTGAACTATCGAGACCACAGAAAAATCTGTGTCATCGACGGCAACATTGGCTATACCGGCGGTATCAATCTCGCAGATGAATACATCAATGAAGTAGATCGCTTTGGCCACTGGAAAGACACCGGCGTCAAGCTGTCCGGCAGCGGCGTTGCCAATCTGACCGCGATGTTTTTACAGCTGTGGGATTTCTCCGTCAAACAGGACACGAAAAATCTGGAGGACTATCAGCCAACCAAGCTGTATCCCAGCGACGGCTTTGTTCAGCCGTTTGCAGATTCCCCGTTGGACAACGAAAACGTCAGCAGAGATCTATTTCTAGACATCATCAACAGCGCAACGCGCAGTGTATTTATCACGACACCGTATCTCAGCTTGGATAATGAGATGACAACCGCCCTGTGCTACGCCGCAAAATCCGGTATTGATGTGCGCATCTTGACCCCGGGCATTCCGGATAAACAGCTCGTCTACTCGGTGACTCGCTCGTTTTATCGGGAACTCGTCGAATCCGGCGTCAAAATTTACGAATATACACCGGGCTTTCTGCACGAAAAAATGATTGTCGCCGATCACGACATCGCGGTTGTCGGAACCATCAACATGGATTTCCGCAGCTTTTACTTGCAGTTTGAGTGCGGCTGTCTATTTTATAAGTCATCCGTTGTCGATAAGATCCGCGATGACATTTTAGACACCATTCAAAAATCCCGTGAAATCGACAAACAATGGATCAAATCGTATCCATGGATCAAATCCATCTGGGGATCTTTGGTTTCCTTGTTTGCCCCGCTTCTATAAATAGTAATATAATAGTAAACAGAGACAAAACTCCCCTCGAAAGCATTCCGAGAGGAGTTTCTCTTTATTCTGCCACAGGCAGGCATGGTTTTCTCTGTCTGTCCAACAGACGGCTCGCCTCATATGCACCGCCATAGGTATGTGTTATATAAGTAATGGCACAGTCACAGTGCTTTGCCATCCATCGGTTCCGCTCGCTGATGGCAAAACGTCTCGGCACCGTTTCCAATCCGTCGGGGTAAAGGGAATCATCATAGATTTCCTCCAATTGTTCCCCGTTTTTCGGGAAATATGCCCGCACAAAGAGCACTTCAATGGTTGGAAACTCTTGTTTGAGCCTATGCGCCGTTCCGGCGGCAAGCAAATCAAAGGCCCCTTTGTTTCCGCACCAAAACGTCGTGACGCCGTATTTTGTAATTGCCTCTCGAATGGCCGCCTCTACTTTGCCGGAAATATCTCCGTCTATGGCGCGGTGTCCGAAAAATGCGCAAATTCTTCCGTTTCCCATCGTTTTCTCACTTTATCCTCCAATTATTCATCATTTTCTCGCTTCATTATAGGTCAATTTCACCCTAATGTAAATAGGTCTATTTGCCATACTTTACTTGAGGTGAAGTATAATGAACAGACTAAAAGCCCTGCGAAAATCCCGTGGATATACGCAGATTAAGATGCAGCATTTGACCGGCATTGACCAAAGCGATTACTCCAAAATCGAAAACGGCAAACGATATTATACCTTTGAGCAGTGCAAGCGAATCGCCCTTGCGCTCAACACCAGCATGGACTATCTCGCCGGACTGACAGATTGCCCCGCTCCCTATCCCAGAGATTGCGAATAGTTTGAGTTACCTATATGCAGGTAACTTTTTTAGTTTCTATAGTTTCTATTCCATTGTCAACTATATAAAGTCAATTCATTTTCGTTCTCCTGATATGATAATTTTAACCATGTAAGGGTAACATAAAGTATCAGGAGAATTGATATGGCATACTCTGAACTATTCGCCCAACGTATCCGGCAGCTATGCGAAGCACGCAATATAACCATCAATAAATTAGCTACGCTAAGTGGTATCAAACAGTCAACAATAGATAATATCATTCAGGGAACCAGCAAAAATCCAACCGCCAAGACCCTGCACCGCATCGCCAACACATTTAATATGACGCTGAGCGAATTTTTGGACTTTCCAGAGCTCAACGACTACTCGTTTGACGATCATGATGACACGGAATAATAAATGCACCAGCTTCTCGGCTCTCCCTCTGGGAGAGCTGGCATTTGCGCAGCAAATGACTGAGAGGGCGAAGCTCACAAATTCGAATCAGAGTTCCCCTGATTCGTCAGGGCTAGTCGGTTGCTCCCTCAGTCTTGCCGCAAAGCGGCAATCCAGCTCCCTCACGAGGGAGCCAGCCCTCTCTGTCGCTCCGCGACATCTCTCCCAAAGGGAGAGACAAGTTTAGATCGTGCGTAAGAGAAAAGCAGACCATCCGCGAGAATGGTCTGCTTTTGTCATTCGGCCTGATTGGGAATCTGCCGTCCGGTGTGATCCATAGTGTAATTCTCGGTATAAATGAGCTTGGATACCGGAAGAAACGAAAAGCCCTTGGCTTTGAGTCCTTCAATGACATCCGGCAGCGCAGCAGGGGTATTGACCGCCGCATTATGAAACAGGATAATACTGCCATTTTGCGCATTTTGGACAACTCTGTTCGTGATTTCAGACGGTGCTGGATTCTTCCAATCCAGCGAATCCACATCCCACTGAATGCTGTACATGCCAATCGAGCGCATCGTAGAAACCACGGTATCATTATAGTCTCCGTATGGCGGGCGGAACAGCGTCGGCTGCACACCGGTAATCGCTTTGATTTTTTCATTGCAGCTCTGTACTTCCGCCGTCATTTGCTCTGCGGATAAATCCGGCATATGCGGATGTGTCGCAGAATGATTCATCACTTCGTGTCCTGCATCCGACAGGGCTTTGACGGATTCTGGATATTTTTCTACCCACTCTCCGACGACAAAAAATGTCGCTTGAATATTATCCTTCTTCAGAATGTCAATGAGCTGCTGCGTGTCCTCATTTCCCCACGCCGCATCAAAGGTCAGCGAGCAAACTTTTTCTTTGCGCTCCACGCTGTAAATCGGGAGTTCTCGTTGTGCCGCAGAAGCACTGACCCAATCTCCTGTACAAAAAACCAGACAACCTGCACAACACACCGCGACAGCTATCAGCAGCGCAAACGCCATTTTTCTGCCGGATATTACCTTAAAATAGCACATTCCACCCACCTCAGTGTATTTTACGTGCATAGTTTGTACATTATACCGCCGCTCTCACTTGTCTAGTTCTCTGTACGCTATCACAATTCGCCGAAGGAATATCTGGTGATTCTGCCGTGAAAAAAGTCGTGCTTTTCTCTTGCAATTCGAGGCATATCATGGTAAATTTATAAGCAAAGAAAGCATCATGGATGCCTACTTACGAGTACGTCTTTTAAAATTGGTTGGTCAAAAAACAGCGGATGCTGGCAAAAAGAAAATCGCCAGTTGTAATCCGCTTTTCTTTCCTCCAATTGCGTGCACGTGAACGCAACATGTAAAAGCCTTCCGCTCATTGTACCTTTATAATTTCATAAAGGCATAGAATACGATCCTATGCATCCATAACAACAAAGGAAAAGGTTACTCAGATTCGATTCCGAATTTCAAAGACTACTTTTGTGTGACTTTGTTTTTCCCATACCGAAAGATATGTTCTTTTATGGAGAGAGTGTTATTTAGAGAATTTTAAAAGCGATCTTTTGGGGAAGCAACATGTGAAACAAAAGGAAATATAAAGAAAGAAGGAAAAATAAATGGTTTTTCTGAACTCCAACATTTGGGTTATTATCTCCTTCTTGGCCTTCACGATCTTAGTAGCAGTTATTGCTAGTGTAAAGACCAAGGGCGATAACCTCGAATCCGCAGACGGATACTTCCTCGCAAGCCGCAGCCTTCCGGGCTACGTCATCGCAGGTTCCCTTCTGCTGACAAACCTGTCTGCCGAGCAGCTGGTTGGCCTGAACGGCCAGTCTTGGCAGACCAACATGAGCCCGTCCGCATTTGAAGTTGGTTCCATCTTCACTCTGCTGTTCCTGGCTCATTACTTCCTGCCGCGTTACCTGAAGATGGGTACCACTACCATTCCGGCTATGATGGAAGAGCGTTTTGGCAAGGGCGTTAAGCTCATGTTCTCCGCTATCATCGTGCTGATGTACTCCTTCCTGAACCTGCCGGTTATCCTGTACTCGGGTTCCGTTGCATTTGTAAGAATCTTTAACTTTGACAAGTTGTCTATCTTCAACGGCAACCAGTTCGCTGCTATTGCCGTTCTGTGTGTAGTTATTGGTATTGTAGGTGCTTGCTACGCAATCTTCGGCGGCCTGAAGGCCGTTGCTGTATCCGATACCATCAATGGTATTGGTCTTCTGATTGCAGGCTTCCTGATCCCGTTCATCGCTCTGGCAGTTCTGGGTCACGAAGTTGGCGGTTCCGGCATTGTTGATGGCTGGTCTTACATCCTGCACAACGAGCCGGAAAAGCTGAACGCATGGTCCGCTTGGAACTCCGCTCAGCCGAACCTGCCGTGGCCGCTGATCTTCACTGGTATGCTGTTCTCCAACCTGTATTGGTGGTGCACCAACCAGTCCTTCGTTCAGCGTTCCCTCGCTGCTAAGAGCTTGGCTGAAGGCCAGAAGGGTGCTATTTACTGTGGCTTCCTGAAGTGCCTTGGCCCGCTGTACCTGATTTTCCCGGGTATCATTGCTTATCATATGCCGTCCATCCAAGAGACGATCAACAGCTCTTCTTCCCCGATCGACATGGCATATCCGGCACTGATTGCACACGTTGTTCCGACCCCGATCATGGGCTTCTTCGCAGCAGTCCTGTTCGGCGCTATTCTTTCCTCCTTCAACTCCGTTCTGAACTCTGCTTGCACGATGTTCACTCTGGATATTGTCAAGGATACCAAGATTGGCAAGGGCAAGAACGACGCACAGTTGATTAAGGTTTCCAAGTCTTACGGCACCTTTGCAGCAATCATCTCTATCATCATCTCCCCGTTCGTTATGTACGCAAACGGCATTACCACCTTCCTGAACTCTCTGGCAAACTTCCTGTCCCTGCCGGTACTGTGCACCGTTCTCGGTGTTATGTGGTTCCGCCGCGTACCGAAATTCACTCCGTATCTGATTACTGTTATCCATTTCGTTGTTTACGGCGCATTCCTGCTCCTCAAGCCGTGCTATCCGGGAACCACCGAAGAGATCCATTACCTGTACGCAATGGCTGTTCTGTTCCCGCTCTATCTGCTGATTATGTTTATTCTGCAGAAGGTTCGCCCGTGCGAAGAGTATGTCGTACCGGATGTTGGTGCAGTTGACCTGACTCCGTGGAAGTATCGTTGGCATCTGACCATTATCGGTCTGATTGTCGCTGCTATCTTCTACATCGTATTCTCCCCGCTGGTACTGGCAGCATAAGCTGTCTTCCAGCTCTTTGCCCCAATGATAGCTTTTAAGACAATTGAACACAATCTCCGCGCCCCCTGCAGTTCCTGATGCAGGGGGCTTTTGTCTATTCATCTGAATTTTCAATCAAATCAATACTTTTCCATCCATATCGAAGAATAGACAGCAGCATAGATGCTTCGCTGACAATCTCATCTGCTATTCCCGCCCAAGAACCAACGATTACATCATATATGATCCACAGCGGAGAATTGATGCACATACCAACAAGTCGGATTTTCCGTGCACTGTATGTATATCCGCCTATCGTTGCCGCAATATTTGCCGCAACCGGAAAGATTGACCACCATCCATCCCATGTAACAACCAAAGCCGCTACTTGCAGGATACAAAGGATACTGCACATCTTTTTGCTTTTCAGGAACGAATTCTCGCTCCCCAAGCAAAAGGATCGAACCGTGTTCAAGATGTAGCTCATGCCACCAGTAATCGCTCCTAGCAGCAACAAATGTATGGTATAGCAGACATACGAGACAAACTGCACGCGAAATAACGTCTTGTTGCTCTTAAATTGATAGGATAGAAAAAATAATATTGTCCCTAAAAAGCCAATGGCTTGTATTGCTATCGCTTGTCCTGACATGTGCATCTCCTATATTCCGATTGATTAAGCCGAGTATATCATAATACCGATGAAAAAAACATCCCTGAAAGCGCAAAAATCCCATGTCTAACACGAATTTTCGTGCAGACATGGGATGTATACTTTATTTGGAATTTCCCGGTGCATCCTGATCGATGTTTCTCGTAAAGATCTGCTCTCTGCTGCTCTTCCAAATCAGATACAGAATGTCATCGCCGTACATGACGGAGACATCTTCATCGACAGAAGAGGCTTCTTCTTTGAGGTGCAGCGTCTTGTAATCATCACTCAGCGTGTAGGTGCCGTTGCCCTTTTTTCCCTCATTGTCGGTCTCATACGTGCCGTCCTTGTTAAACTGAATGGTCGCGCTCTCGTGTCCCTCGAAATACCACGTGCCGAGAATCGTCGTCTCATCAATGGTCGCCGGTGGATCTCCAATATCTTCCTGCGTGTAGGTACTGCGGGTGCAGCCGCACAGCAGCAGCGCCGCCATAGCAACAAGCGTAAGCACAATCCATATTCTTTTTTTCATATTCGTCTCTCCTCATAGTATTTGATTGCTTTATTATAGCAGACGAGTCTGACAAATTCTACTGGGCATCTGCACGGCATCATACAGCAATTCGCAGTAAGGCATAGACCTTTTACACAGAGGTTCTCATCGGTTATAACAAAAATGCTTGCTTTTTTTGTCCAGCCATGCTAGATTAAAATAGATAGAGCGATCACTGTGACTATGTGGTACAATCGTTCTTTCGCATATCTGCTGGAAGGAGTCTCAACATGGCTGTTACACTCAAACAAATCGCCGAGCTTGCCGGTGTATCCCGCGGCACGGTGGACCGCGCGCTATACAACCGCGGCCGCGTCAAACCGGAGGTCGCAGAGCGAATCCGCAAAATTGCAAATGATCTTGGGTATCAGCCAAACCGTGCCGGAAAGGCACTGGCCATGACGCACCGACCGATGAAATTGGGTGTCATCGCGCAGGCGACCGAAACCCCGTTTATGCATCTGCTTCGCTCAGGCATCGACGATGCCGCCCAGGAAGTCTCCAGCATGGGCTGTGAGGTCTTGGTGCGCGAAGGCATCGGCCTGGATGTTGACGTCCAGCTTCAGCTTATTGATGAACTGCTCGCGGAGGAAATCAGCGGTCTGGCCATTTGTCCGGCAGATGATCCGCGCATGAAAAAGAAAATCAATGCGCTGGTAGATGCCGGTATTCCTGTCGTGACCTTCAATGCAGACATCGACGACACCAAACGCATGTGTTTTGTCGGACAGAACAGCGAACTTGCCGGTCGTACCTGTGCAGGACTGGTCAACGCCATCACCAATGACGGCGGGCTGGTTCTCCCCATCTCCGGCTATCACTACAACCATTCGCACGCACTGCGCATCCACGGCTTTTGCGATGAAATCAAAAAGAGCTTTCCCAATCTGCGCACCCTGCCTGCCGTATACTGTCAGGACGACGAACTCACCACGCAGGAGCTGACAGAGGAAACGCTGCGCCGCCATCCGGATCTCAAGGCCATTTACATGGCTGCCGGCGGCCAGACCGGCGTGTGCCGTGCGCTGGAGCGCATGGGCTGCACGAACACCGTCCGCGTCATCTGCTTTGACCTGATACCAAACAACATCCAGAATCTGCTTGACAGTCGTATAGACTTCTTGATCGGTCAAGATGCGCACACACAGGGCTTTCAGCCGATTATGCTACTTTTTGACCGTGTATTCTCCGGAAAATCGCCGGAAACCCGCTATTTTTACACGGATATTTCCATCAAAAACAAATACAATGTGTAATTTGACCATACTCTGCCCGCTGTTTTTTCCCGAAAAAGCAGTGCGGCAGATTTTTTTCGTCAAAATTTATAAAAAATCCCAGTCGTTTTTCGTCACTTTGCCGTGTGTGCGTTCACGTGAACGCAATATCAAAATTATTTTTACAGGCTGAAAAAGTTCATTTTTTCTTTGATTTGCCCGCTTTTGGCGGCTTTCTCCCCGTGAAATTGGCGATTTTCCGCAGCTCGTCTGGTGTTTCTGTACAAATATTTTTATTTTTGGGCATTTTGTTCTATTGATTTGCACAAGAAATTCCGCTATACTGAAGTCACAACAACAGAGAACACCGGTACAAAGCCGGTTCGTAATTTTCGATTTTGGAGATTTTGGAGGTTTTTGACATGGATGAACTGAAAATCGCTCTGGTCGGCTGTGGCATGATTGGCAAGCAGCATATCGACCGTATTCAGAACAGAATCAAGGGTGCTACCGTAGTAGCAGTATGCGACGTATTTGAGGCTGGCGCAAAGGCAGCAGCTGAAATCGCAGGTCCTGGCACCAAGGTTTACACCGACTCCGCTGAGGCTATTAACGATCCTGACGTTAATGCAGTCGTTGTTACCACTCCGGGCCAGTTCCACAAGACCCCGATCCTGCAGGCTATCGCAGCTGGCAAGCCGGTATTCACTGAGAAGCCGCTGACCAACACCGCTGCTGAGTGCAAGGAAATCGTTGACGCTGAGATGGCTTGCGGCAAGCATCTGGTACAGGTTGGCTTCATGCGTCGTTACGACCGTGGCTACAACCAGGTAAAGGAACTCATCGACGACGGCAAGTTCGGTGCTCCGATGATCCTGAAGTGCACCCATCGTGCTGACGGCGTTGCTGATGACTACACCACCGCAATGGCTGTTACCGATACCGCAATTCACGAGATCGACGTTCTGCCGTGGCTGATTAACGACGAGTGGGACGAAGTACAGTGCATCATGCCGAAGACTTCTTCCAAGGCTCATGCAGGTCTGAAGGATCCGCAGGTCATGATTATGAAGACCAAGACCGGCATCGTAACCATGCTGGAAGTAAACGTAAACTGCGGCTTCGGCTACGACATCAACTGCGAAGTTGTTTGTGAGAACGGTGTCATCAACCTGCCGTGCCCGTCCTTCCCGACCGTACGCTTTGCTAACAACGTATCCACCAAGATCGAGGACAACTGGATCCTGCGCTTCATGGATTCCTACGACGTAGAGATCCATGACTGGGTTGACCACGCACTGAAGGGTGAGACCGGCGGTTCTTCTGCTTGGGACGGCTATGTAGCTTCCATCACCGCTGACGCGCTGGTTGCTTCCCAGACTTCCGGCAAGGCTGAGAAGGTTGTTACCGGCGGCACTCCGGACTTCTACAAGAAGTAATTTTACTTAGAACATTATTTTACTGAAATACACGAGAGCAGATGCTTCGGCATCTGCTCTCCGACAACAAGGAAAAAAGGAGACTACACATCATGCTTAAGATGGGTTTTAACGAGGGTTGCACTTGGGATGGCAACCGCGGTTGTGCAGATCAGTCCCTGATGGCTGACCTGAAGGCTTGTGCAAAGTATGGCTTCAAGGGCATCGACATCCGTTTCGACTGCCTCGACAAGTATCTGGCAGAAGGCGGCACGCTGGAAGAGCTGAACGCATTCATGAAGGCAAACGACATCGTTCCGCTGTCTTACAACGCACTGTGCTTCTTCAACATGAAGCAGACTGCTGAGGAGAAGCAGGCAGTTATGGACGAGCTGGACGATATCATCAAGAAGTGCGCTGCACTGGACTGCCACATGGTAGTTGTCGTTCCGTCCTGTGACCTGACCGAGAAGGGCATTGAGGCTACCCGTCAGGAGATCCGTGACGACGCTGTTGCTGTTCTGAAGGAAATGGTTAAGAAGTGCGAGCCGACCGGCCTGAAGCTGTCCCTCGAGTTCTGCGGCGCTCCGTCCATGTCCATCAACACCTTTGATGACGCTTACGAGATTGTAAAGCTGGTTGACTCCCCGCTGATGGGCGTTACCCTCGACCAGTACCACTTCAACGGTATGCGTTCTGACTGGTCCAAGTTGGAGAAGGCTGACGGCGACAAGATCTTCGTATGGCATCTGAACGACACTGAGGACGTTCCGGCTGGTGCTGGCTACAACACCGATGCAAAGCGTCTGTGGCCGTCTGACCCGCGCGGCTGTCTGGATCACAAGCGTTTCGCTGACACGCTGAAGGAAATCGGTTATGACTTCGAGAACGGTTTCATCACCATGGAAGTATTCCGTCCGGATTACTACGAGATGACCACCGACGAGAACATCAAGACCGCTGCAGAAGAGACTGCTAAGCATATCCAGAGATACTGCAAGTAAACTCATCCGGTCAAAAGACCTTTAGACTGAGCAATCAGTCGCCCCGCAGAGCATACGCTCTGCGGGGCTTTTTTATGCCTTCATATTCCCAATGCAACATAGTCATCAATCAGCTCATAAAAATGAACCAGCGAGGCCTGAAAGTCATTCATGCGTGCCACCAGTGCCTGTGCAGACCATCCATTTGTCGTAATCTGATCCGCCCGCGCAGCAGGCACACCGTCTTTCAGAGCCATCACACCGTACCATGTGCGTTGGCGGTCATCTTTCTGTTCTGTGCGGATATATGTAAGCATGGCCTACCCTCTCCTTTGCTCCTGATTTCTTCTCAGTGTAGCACAACCCGCACAAAAAGGCCGTCGAAGCAATTCCTCATACGCAAAAAAGCAGCACCGGTGTCTGTTCTTTCACCAGTGCTGCTTATCTATTTTTTCTTTCAGTCCTCGATGACTTCATCCGCAAAGCCTGCGACCTGCTGCACCAAATATTTGTGATCGTGGATGGTATCCTGCAATAGCTCGGCATCATCCATCAGATTCACCCATACGGCGTATCTGCCGTCATGATGCACGGTAACCTCCAGCTCCGGCCAACGCGCCGCCATCTGCGGCGTATAGCGGTCATCCTCTGCAAATAAAATCTTGGCTGCCTGCTTGATGTGGTCTCCGATAAAAATCAGGCGTTTCATCCCTGCAGCATCTCCCCAACAATCTTGTTGACGAGCTTGCCATCTGCCTTGCCCTTTACCTGCGGCATCAAGTGCTTCATAACCGGGCCCTTATCGCGCATGGTCGGCGCAGTGATCTCCAGCTGATCCAGTACGCTCTGCACCAGCTTGCGGATTTCCTCTTCGCCCATCTCTGCCGGAGCAAATTCTTTGTATACATCCAGCTGATACTGACACTCCTTGCGGATGTCCTCGCGGTCAGCCGGAGCGGATTCCATCGTCTCGCGGGTCTGCTTGATTTCCTTCTGAATGATGGCGTTTTCTTCGTCCTCCGTCAAATCAGCACGCTTGTCCTTTGCCTTTGCCTTGAGCGCGGACAGCAGCAGCGACAGTGCCGCCTTACGATCTGCATCCTTTGCCTTCATGGCAGCCATCATTTGCTGCTGTACTTCTTTTGTCTTAGACATGATTATTGCCTCCTGTTTTTTCTACAATATAAACAGCAACGGAACGCAGGGCTTCCCTTCGTTCCGTTCCAAAAATCCTGTTATCCAAATCGGTGGGAACGGAATAACTTCTGAAAAAATCCGCTTTTTTCTTCCGATTTGTCTTCTGTTTCCGCATGATCGACCGCGATTGGCTGCCAAGCGGTCTGTTCCGGTTCTACATATGCTTCGCCGGTCTGCACACAGTGCAGCATCTCCTGCAGACGCGCTTTATCAGCCTGTGTTTGCATCTCACGCATCTGTGCGAGCAAATCAATCAGCCCGTTCATATTACAGCTGACAGACGGATACGCATCCTGCATCTGTTCGGAAATCGTCTGCCGGGCGCGGCGCAGTGCCCGCTTGATTTCAATCTCCGGCTGAGAAAGAATCTCCGATGCCTGCGGCGCAGAGCATCCCTCTCCGCACAAGAGCAGCAGCGCAAGCCGTTCCAATCTGGGCAGCTCACACATGCGCTGATACGCCGCCTGCGGCTGTTCTGCCAGTGCCGGAATGCCGGTTCCCTTACCGTCTTCCTGTCGCAGCAAGACCGCATACGACTGTGTACCGATCCACACACGCAGATCGCTGGGGGAGCGCAGAGCCTGTACGGATGCCTGTGCATCCCGATAAATCTGTACAACGGCTTCGCCCGGCTTGGGACATCCCAGCATTGCCGCTGCCAGCCAAACATGCGGCACCGTATGCCAAAACAGACAGATAAAGCCGTCCTGCTCTCCTGCCTTTGCGCGTACAATTGCCTCAGCCAGTGTCATCGCAGTCCCTCCTTCCTACCTGTCTCTATCATACACTTTTTTGCTGTGATTTTCCATTGTTATTCGGCAAAAAATCGCATGGCCACGCGGGCAGCCATGCGATCCTTACAAATTTTCAATCAGCGTCAGTCGTCTTCCTCATCGGACATATCGTCCTCCGGGATGTTCTCCTCTTCAAAGGACACTTCCGTCAAATCGCCCTCCGGTACATCGGCATCTTCAAAATCATCTGCCGGAATCGCATCGGGATCTGCCGGTTCGTCCTCATCAAGAGACGACATATCAAACTCCAACTCTTCGCCGCACGCCGGACAAGAGATATTTCCCTGCTCCAGTGTTGCCTCATCGATGTAGATTTCCTCGCCGCAGCTCGGACACACAACCTCGAACAGCTCATTGTCCGGATCATAGATTGCGTCGTCCTCATCAACGTCCTCTTCATCGTAAGAGTCATCGTCATCATAAATGTCCTCGATCATTGCATCGAGAACGCCCTGCAATGCATCGTTTTCCTCCTCCAGATCGGTGATGGACAGCGCCATATCCTCCAGAAGCGTAATCATCTCCTTGAACAGACGGCCTTCCTTTTTATCCACGTCGATGTCCAAACCTTCAAATAAGCCGCGAATATATGCGACGCGTTCGGTTACAGTCATGGTTCCATTCCTCCTCTTCGGATCAATGCTGCACAGTCAGCTGATGGTATCTTTTACTTTGCGCGTGCCAGGTACTCGCCGGTACGGGTGTCGATCTTGATCTTCTCGCCCTGATCGATAAACAGCGGGACCTTTACTTCAGCACCGGTCTCAACGATAGCCGGCTTCAGTGTGTTGGTTGCGGTGTTGCCCTTGAAGCCCGGATCGGTCTCGGTGATCTCCAGCTCTACGAACATCGGCGGCTCAACAGCAAATACCTTGCCCTTGTAGGACAGGATCTTGCACATCATCTCTTCCTTTACGAAACGGAAGTCGTCGCCCAGAGTTTCCTTGGAAACCGGCTCCTGCTCGTAAGTCTCGGTATCCATGAAGTAGTACAGATCGCCGTCGTTGTACAGGTACTGCATGTCTCTGCGCTCTACGAAAGCTTCCTCAACCTTATCGGTCGGGTTGAAAGAACGCTCGGTTACAGCACCGGTAATGACATTCTTCATCTTGGTACGAACAAAAGCGGCACCCTTGCCCGGCTTTACGTGCTGGAACTCGATGACCTGCAATACATTGCCATCCAGCTCGAAAGTAACACCGTTACGAAATTCGCCTGCCTGCATAAAACAATTCCTCCATATAAAACAAGTTATAAATTTTCAGTAAATCTCTTATTATTTTACTCTATTATATCAGCTTTTGCAAGCCTTACTTGCAAATTGTCAGCTGTTTCGGCGCATTTGTCAAATCTCGGCATCCATCCGGCGTAATGCACAGCATATCTTCAATACGAACACCGAATCTTTCCGGAATATAAATGCCCGGTTCTGCCGAAATAATGTTGCCTGCGCGCAAAAGTTTTTCATAGCGCGGCGCCGCAAGCGGCAGCTCATGAATATCAATGCCAATGCCATGGCCGAAGCTGTGGCCGAAGCACGCGCCGTAGCCCTCTGCCGCAATGATGTCACGGCCTGCCTTATCGACAAACGCGCCGGTAACGCCCGGTTTTGCCGCAGCAATGCCCGCCTCCTGCGCACGCAGCACAATATGATAGACCTTATCCATCTCTTCCGTCACATGGCCGACAGCGACGGTACGCGTCATGTCCGAGCAGTATCCCTCATACGTACAGCCAAAATCCATCGTGACAAAATCGCCGTCCTCGATCACTTTATCGGACGGCACGCCGTGCGGCATCGAGGACTTGGTACCGGAGACCACAATCGGGTCAAAGGACATCTTCTCTCCGCCGTAATCCAGCATACGGAATTCCAGCAGCGATGCGATATGCTTTTCCGTCACACCCGCATGAATGTCATTGAGCGTCTCAGCCAGTGCGCGCTCTGCAATGCGCTGTGCCTTGACGCAGCACTCGATTTCTTCTTCCGTCTTTACTTCACGCAAATCGCTGATGAGGTCGCCCATCGGCTGCATCTTTGCCGACAGCGACGGTTCCCACTGCGCGTGATCCGCGCAGGTCATAAACCCTTCTTCAAATGCGATGGTTTTGACGCCGTCCTGCTGGCAGACCGCATTGACCATCGCTGCATACGAGCGGCGCACCATATCCACCTGAATGCCCTCTCGGACGCGCTTTTTTGCCGCCTCAATATAGCGAAAATCCGTAAACAGGTATCCGCTGTTCTGTGTCACCACGCAGACACCGGCAGAGGACGGAAATCCCGTCACATAGCGTCGATTCTGCGGACTGGTAATCAAAATTGCGTCAAAATCAGCCTGGCGCAGGGCTTCCTGAATTTGCTTCAGCATAAAAAATTGCCTCGATTCTGCTTCTGATTCAAACGGTTTGCTTCATATAGTTTTGATAGATGTGCATCATGGTCACAGCATCTTCCGCCTGTGTACCGGCGGATTCACAGATAAATCTTGGCGTGTATCCGCGCGCTGCGGTTTCCGCCGCAACTGGGTCAAAGGTCGGGCCATAGATCTCGTCTGCAAAGGTCAAATGGCGAACCTCGCCGCCCTTGCTGTACTCAATCTTGGAAAAATGGCTGTGGAAGATTTTCGCCCGTTCGATGCCAATGGTCTGTTCCATCAAATCAAATAATTCTGCGACTTGCTCTTGCGTGGCCATCGCGCCGTGTGTGCGCGCATTGAGATGTCCAAAGTCGATGCACGGCAGCAGCCGGTCATCCAGCGCGACCAGCTCCATGATTTCCTGCGCGGTGCCAATCACATTGATTTTTCCCATCGTCTCCAAGCAAATCGTAATGTCTGTATATCCGGCATCCTCTTTTGCCATCAGAATATCCCGGACATTGATGCGGCTGTTCGCCATAGCGGCATCGCGCGTGCGTTTCTTGCCCACGCCGCCCGTGTGGACAACGATGCGATCCGCACCCATATCGCGTGCCGCGCGGCAGCTGTCCAACACATATCCAATATTTTTCTGTTTCTTTTCCGCCTCATCGGTGGACAGATTGATAAAATACGGCGCGTGCAGCGACAGCTGAATCCCATATTTTCGCGCTTCCTGTCCAATGAGAGCGGCTGTCTCCGAGCCGATGCGAACCCCTCGGCCGCATTGATACTCATAGGCAGTCAGTCCTTTTGCAGCGATCCATGCCGGCGCATCCTTGGTCGCCTGAAAGCCCGCCTGTGCAAAGGACGCAGAATTGCCCGCCGGGCCAAATCGTATATTCATGTAATCACCTCATATAGTGTACTGGATTTCCCTTTAAATTGCAACCAAAGACAGATAAAAAATGAATGGAGGACATCGCATGACATCAAACATCCATTGGATGATTGCAGCCGCCGGAGCCGACGCACAGCACACCAGACAAGCCGGTTTTTCCTGTGTGCATTTTTGTTCTCGCTTATCTGAGGACGGCGTATTTTCTCTCACCGCACTGCCCGCCAGCTCTCGCGGCGATTACCTCGGCATCGCGGACAGCCGCGGCATTCCCAAGCACTGTGACGCTTTTGCGCGAGAAGCAATTTCCGCCGCGCAAAACCGCCATTGTGCGGGAGTTTTGGCGGATTTCGAACGGCCGCTGCTGCAAGAGCTGACAACCTGTTTAGACCGAGAAGCCCAGCAGCAACAGCTCACGCTGTTTATCCCGCTCGCCTTGGCAGACTATGCGCCGCACGCGCAGATCATTGCAGACACCGCCATTTCCGGCGGCAGTCTGGAAGAATACTTTTCCGACTTGCTCTCGCGCTTCGGCGCAGAACGGCTCGCCGCCCAGCTCACCTGCTCCTGCATGGATTTTGCTCTTCCCTGCGCGTCTCCCGCCGGTACCGTGTTATCCGCAGAACAATTTCAAGCCCTGCGACAGTCGACCGGCTCCACGGTCTTTTTTTCCCGCGAATTATGCGCCAAATATTTTACCTACACGCGCAACGACCAAGCGCATTTTGTCTTATTTGATGACGCCGATACGCTGCAAGCCAAAGCGCAGGTGTTGACACGGCTGGGAATCCAGTGCCTGCTTGCCGTCTATCCGGATGCCAAAGCCATGGAATTATTTTGAATGCACACGATCAAACAGCGGCGCGCCGGAGACAAACTTGGCGCAAATGCCATAATTGTCCAACGCACTGTACGCTGCCCGTTCTACGCGCTGCGCAATGGTCAGCGCAAACGGATGCTGTAAACTGCTGTCATCCAGCACAACCGCATTGAAATCATAGCCGCGCTCCAGACTGCCTACGTCGCCAAAGAAAGCGCCGCCGCCCTTTGTCGCCAGATAGAAGGCTTCACAGAACGTCAGCGGCACAGCGGTATCATCGACGAGCCGCCAATACAGTTTCGACACCTGTACGGCATCGCAAACCGCCCGCAGCATAGATTCCGTATGACCGCCTGCGACATCGCTGCCCAAGCCCACCGACAATTCCTCGTTCAAATACCGCCGAATCGGCGCAATGCCGGACGACAAATTGGTATTCGATGCCGGACAATGCGCGATAAACACACCATTTTGTTTGATAAGCTGTATCTCTTCCTGCGTGGAATACACACAGTGCGCCATAATTGCCGGATAAGTTTTCTCGGACGGATGCTGTCTGCCAAACAATCCATACGCATCATAGGCATCGCCGTAAAATTTCGATGTCGGACAAAGCTCCTGCACAAACGCAATTTCCCCCGGATTTTCCGACAGATGCGACTGCACCGGCAGCTTGTACTCCTGCTGGATGATTTGCAGCTTAGTCAGCAGCTCCGGCGTACACGACGGGATAAACCGCGGTGTCAGCATCGGCTTGGTGCGCTGATACGTTCCGGCAATCTCATACAGCCATCGCAGGGTTTCCTGTGCAGAAGTATCTGCGCTGCTCTCCCGCAAATTGTCCGGCGCTTCCCGATCCATGTTTACCTTGCCGACAAAGCTGACCAGTCCAGTCTGTTCCATGTGATCCATCAGCAGCTCTGTCGCTGCGCGGTGCTGCGTGGCAAACAGACAAGCATGTGATGTGGCGCTGTGCTTCATGTTTTCCGCAAAGATGGTATACGCGCGGTCTGCATACGCCAAATCCGCATACTTTGCCTCTTCCGGGAAGGTCTGCTGATTGAGCCAGTCCATCAGCTCCAAATCCATCCCCATGCCGCGGAATGCATACTGCGGCGCGTGCATGTGCAAATCCACCAGTCCCGGAATAATCAGCTTTCCGGTGAAATCATATACCGGAACATGCGCATACCGCTCCGGCAGCTGGGCAAAAACGCCCTGAGAAACGCCATTTTCGCACACGGCATAGGCGTTTTCCATCGTTGTCCATTGATCCTTTGTCTTACAAAAACAAATATCACCTTTGATGACAAAGGCTTGTCTCGTATTCATTTAAATGCCTCTCTTTCTAAATCCGCATAGCAATATATCATACTTTGTCCAGCTTTTCAAGAACTCTGCGGAGCGTAGATTGGATTTTTGCTCTCTATGCAGTATGATAGGTACAGGAGGTATGTGACATGAATCAAAAGAAAATCGGCGAAGTCATTCGCGCCGCACGCCGAGAACACGGCATGACACAGCAGGAGCTTGCGGACAAAATGAACATCAGTGACAAAACCGTTTCCAAATGGGAATGCGGCTTAGGCTGTCCGGATTTATCCCTGCTGCCGCAGCTTTCGGAAATTCTCAAGCTAGATTTATCCGCGCTGCTGGACGGAGAACTGCCCACGCGCCGCGTGCTGGCAGGTAACATGAAAAAGCTGTTGTTCTATATCTGCCCCACGTGCGGCAATCTCATCACCGCTTCCGGCGAAGCACAAATGAGCTGCTGCGGCAAAAAGCTGCTTCCGCTCACGCCGCAAAAGGCATCCGATGACCAAAAATTGACACTGGAAAAGCTAGAAAACGAATGGCATGTGATTTCCGATCACCCCATGACAAAAGAGCATTCGATTGCCTTTGTCACGCTGCTCACCGGCGACACGGTCGTGACACGCAAGCTGTATCCAGAATGGAATATGGAAACCCGCCTGCCGTACTTTCGCCACGGCATTCTCGTCTGGTACTGCAGCCAGCACGGTTTATTCTATCAAAATTTCTAAATTCCACGCAAAAATCCGCAGAGCATGTCAAAAAAGCTCTGCGGATTTTTTGTCTCTTAGTTTACAGGGCAAACAGCATCGTTGCAATGCGGAAGTAAATCATAATGGAGCACGCATCCACAACCGTTGTGATGAGCGGTGCCGCCATAATGGCCGGATCCAAGCCGACGCGCTTTGCCAGCAGCGGCAGCAGGCAGCCGACCAGCTTCGCAACGACAATTGTCGCTACCAGCGAGCAGGCAATGACAATTGCCATAGACGCATCCTGATACTGCAAAAAAATTCTCACGCCGTTTGCCACGGCAAGAACGGCTCCGACCAACAGAGAAACGCGGAATTCTTTCCACATAATGGCCAGCGCATCTGCAAAGGTCAATTCTCCGACTGCTAAGCCGCGGGTAATCAAGGTGGCGCTCTGCGAGCCGCAATTTCCGCCGGTATCCATGAGCATCGGAATAAACGATACGAGCAGCGGAATCGCTGCAAACGCATCCTCATAGTGCGTGATAATCGAGCCGGTAATGGTCGAGGACAGCATCAGCACAAGCAGCCAGGTAATCCGGCTCTTTGCGTGCTGCAGCGCAGACGTCTGCAAATAGGTCTGCGGCTCGCCGGTTTTCTGCGGCTGATTCTTCTTATACTGCAGCCGTGTCATCATCATTCTCTTTGTCATCTGTGGTTCCTCCTTTTGAGAAACAGGCGCACAAAGCCAGCACACCGCACAGATTCTATCTCAAAAGATCCTCGCGCAGCACGGACAGCTCTTGCCCTGTTCGTATCCAATGGTTGATGGGTTTCCCGTCGTAGCTACTGTCCATGTCTGCACCTCCTTCGGACAACAAAAAAAGCATACCATCGCAATTCTGTCGATGATATGCCTATGCACAACGTCACGCCGTCCAAGCTTCAACTCCATAAGGCACGCTGTTGTCAGCTTGTAACTGCATTAGACTATGCCTTCTCGACATAGACTGTTCAAACCTTCTCATAGTGTCTCCACTACTCTGCGGCAGCAATCCGTATCCTTATGGTAGCCTCACCTACCGAATTACAGGTTGTACTATACCACGCGGCGCGGATTAAGTCAATGGTTCTTGTGTGTAGATTTTGTGAGAAAGCTGTGTACAAAAAACATGCGGTACAGAAGTCTGCACCGCATGTTGTGAGCTGTTTTACCAAACCTGATTGCCCTTGTCGTCAATAAACTTGCGCTTGCAGACGCGGCACTCCAGCACCGGTCCGAGCAGCGGCAGCGTCTTGTGACAATCCGGGCAGCGCCACTTAAAGAAGTTAATCAGATAGAACCAGATAACCAGCACGATAGCTGCGTAGCCGGAATACAGACACGGCTTGCTGTCCATGCCAAATACCTGACCCAGTACAATGCAGACAACGACCATCGCAAGCGCTGCATACAGGCAGTAAAAGCCGATGCGGCGCCACTTATGGTACTTTTTGTCCTCTGAAAATTTTACCTTATTTTTAGCCATGGATCAAAAACACACTTTCCTTTGATTTTTCTATCATTTTAACACAGAAAAGTGACAGATGCAATGTCTGGCAAACGAGTTCACAGGAAAATCACATCTCAGCAGCAGTCGCCGCAGGAATTGTTGCAGCCGCACGAACCGCAGCCGCCGCAGTTTCCGCATCCACCACAGCCGCCGCCACAGCATCCACCGCAGCCGCCACATCCGCCGCAGGAACCGCAAGAGCCGCAGCCCCAGCTGCCGGAGCCGCCACAGCAGCAAATCAGCACGATAAAGATGAGAATCCACCAGCAGTCAAAGCCATTGTTGCAGTTGTTGCACATAACAGATTCCTCCTGTTTCGATTTTTTCATTCCCATACTATCGCGGGGACGGGCAGGAGGTGATACATTTTTTTAGACGCAAAACTCCCGCAGGCCAATCACCTGCGGGAGCTTTTCACTGCATATCTCATTCAATTTCGTTGATCTCGTCAAACGGATCGGTGTCCTTCATCCGATAACACAGCGTCATCAGCGAATCCGAAAAGTGCACATCCTGTACCGGAACGCCGAGGGCGTCTTCCTTCATGGAGACATTGGAGAAATTCCAAATGCCGCGGATGCCATTCTTGACAAGCCGCTGTGCCATTTCCATCGCCTTATCCGCCGGCACGCACAGAACCGCAATATCCGGCCGCTCGCGCTCGCAGTATTCTTCAAGCTCCTGCAAGGCGTGCACGTGAATGCCGCGGAAATCGCTGCCGACAACCGTCTGTGCGGTGTCAAATGCCGCAATCGGACGAACGCCGCAGTAGGAGAAGTCAAAATTGCGCAGCAGTGCTCGTCCCAGATTGCCGACGCCGAGCAGAATCGCCCGCTGGCTTCCGGCAACACCGAGAATACGCTCCAGCTCCACGATCAACTTATCCACACTATAACCATATCCCTGCTGACCAAATCCGCCAAAGCAGCTCAGATCCTGTCTGATCTGTGAGGCAGTCAGATCCATCTGCGAGGCAAGCTCTTTGGACGAAATGCGTCCAATGCCCTGATCGGCAAGCTCCCGAAGCGTGCGATAATACCGCGGCAAGCGGTTTACGACTGCTTTGGATACGTTTTTTGTGTTAGCCACTGATTACTCCTCCTGATATTCCTCTTACAGAGAGGCTTCCAGCGTCTCGCGGACAGCCTTGATAAAGCCTTCCGTATTCAGAGTTGTGACATGCTCTAACTTGGTAATGAGTGCAAGGTCCTTAGTCATCTTACCAGATTCTACGGTGTCAATGCAAGCCTTTTCCAGTTTGTCCGCAAAGGCAGACAGCTCCGGCAGCTGATCCAGCTCACCGCGCTTGCGCAGCGCACCCGTCCATGCAAAGATGGTTGCGATAGAATTGGTCGATGTCTCTTCGCCCTTGAGGTGCTTGTAGTAATGGCGCTGTACGGTGCCATGGGCAGCTTCGTATTCGTATACGCCCTTCGGGGAAACGAGAACAGAGGTCATCATGGACAGAGAGCCATACGCCGTTGCCAGCATGTCACTCATGACATCGCCGTCATAGTTCTTGCACGCCCAGATGTAGCCGCCGTTGGAGCGAATGACGCGTGCTACCGCATCATCAATCAGCGTATAGAAATACTCCAGACCCATCTTCTCGAAGGTCTCCTTGTATTCGTTGTCATAGATTTCCTGGAAGATGTCCTTGAACGTATGGTCATACTTCTTGGAAATCGTGTCCTTGGTTGCAAACCAGAGATCCTGTTTGGTATCTACAGCAAAGCTAAAGCAGCTTCTGGCAAAGCTCTCAATAGACGGTACCAGATTGTGCTGTCCCTGTACAATGCCCGCGGACTGGAAGTTGTGCACAGTCTCGCGCGTCTCCGTGCCGTCCTCTGCGGTGTACACCAGCTCAACCTTGCCCGGGCCCGGAACCTTCATCTCCACGCCCTTGTATACATCACCGTATGCATGACGTGCAATCGTAATCGGCTTGACCCAATTCTTGACATACGGCTCTACGCCCTTGACGAGGATCGGCGCACGGAATACGGTGCCGTCCAGAATGGCGCGGATGGTGCCGTTCGGGCTCTTCCACATTTCCTTCAAATTGTACTCGGACATACGAGCTGCATTCGGTGTAATGGTTGCACACTTGACGGCAACGCCATACTTCTTGGTCGCCTCAGCCGAATCAATGGTTACCTGGTCGTCGGTTTCATTTCTGTGCTTGAGTCCCAAGTCATAGTATTCGGACTTCAGATCAACAAACGGGCAGATCAGCTCATCCTTAATCATCTGCCAGATGACACGGGTCATTTCGTCGCCGTCCATCTCGACGAGCGGTGTGGTCATTTTAATCTTTTCCATGACGAATCGTCTCCTCCTGCCTATGTACCGTGCGCGGCGGCTGGTTCCGCCTGTCCGCAGCTGCTTTGAATTTTCAACTGTGCAATCCTGCACAGGCTTTTCGTCCATCCAAACAGGGTACTCTGAAATCTTTCAGAGAGAATTTTGGAAGTTCTTTTTCATTTTACACCTTTTGGCCGATTTTTTCTACCTTTTTGCCCGTCTTTTTGCAATTCCGTGCTTTTGACAGATTTTCTCTGAGATTTCCGCTGTGGCAAAGGCATTTTGCCAAATGGTGCCGGTATTTCCTGCAAGAAATTCATAATATGCCTGTGCGCCAATCATCGCCGCGTTGTCTCCGCACAGGCTGAGCGGCGGCATATAAATCGGTACGCCAAAGCCCTCCGCCATCTTTTCCAAGTCCGCACGCAGCTGAGAATTTGCCGCCACGCCGCCAGCTGCGACCAAACGGCGCACACCGGTCTGCTCTGCGGCGAGCTTCAAGCGCGGCACCAGCGTATCGCTGACCGCCCGCTGAAACGATGCCGCCAAATCGTGACGATCCAGCGGTTCGCCCTTCTGCTCCGCATTATGTGCCAAATTGATGACAGCGGTTTTGAGTCCGGAAAATGAGAAATCCAGCGGCGCACCGTCTACATGCGAATGCGGCAGTTTGTACGCCTTTGGATTGCCGCCCTGCGCCAGCTTATCAATCTTCGGGCCACCCGGATAGCCGACACCGAGCACGCGAGCCACTTTATCAAACGCTTCGCCCGCTGCATCGTCACGGGTACCGCCGAGAATTTCCATGTTGGTATAGTCCTTAACCAGCACAATCATAGACGATCCGCCAGACGCGGACAGGCACAGAAACGGCGGTTCCAGCTCTGGAAATGCCAGCAAATTTGCCGCGATATGGCCGCGAATATGGTGCACTGGAATAAATGGCTTGTGCAATGCCCAAGCCAACGACTTGGCATAATTGGAACCAACCAGCAGGGCACCGATCAGTCCCGGCGCACAGGTCGCTGCGATAGCATCCACGTCATCCATTGTGAGACCCGCTTCGCGCACAGCCGTCAACGCAACAGCACTGATCGCCTCTACGTGGCCGCGGCTCGCAATTTCCGGCACAACACCGCCGTACAGCGCGTGTTCCTCCGCTTGTGAGTTGATAATATTGGAACAGATCTTTCGTCCGTCTTCGATAACCGCAGCTGCGGTCTCATCGCAGGACGATTCGATTGCTAAAATTTTCATAGTAACTTCTTTCCTTTTAGTTATCCTGTAAAAACACCGTCATGAGCAGCGCATCTTCCGTCGGATGGCTGTAAAATTTCTTGCGCACACCGACGGATCGAAACCCGCAGTCTGTGTACAGCGCAATCGCCGCCTGGTTGGACACACGAACCTCCAAGGTAACAAATGCCAGATCCTCAGACCGCTCCAACAGCGCCTGCACGAGTTGTCTGCCGATACCGCGTCTGCGATATGCCGGAGATACGGCCACGTTGGCAATATAGCCTTCATCCAGCACCGTATGGCAGCCAATATACCCAGCCACGGCACCATCTTCTGCCTCAGCAACAAGAAAGCGCGCACATGCATTGTCCAGCTCCTCGCGCAGTCCTTCCTCTGTCCATGGCTCTGCAAAACAAGCCTGTTCGATTTGCGCAACAGCGCATACATGCTGCGCAGTAAATGGAACTATGTGTATTGGCATCCCATCATCTCCTCTATTCTCCGGCAAATGTGCTGCTCGCACTGCGCATAGCCCTCTTTCCCGCTTCCTGTCGGATCGGGAATATCCGGCAGCGCATGAATTTTTTGCCTTGCTTCCGGATGTTCTTCCGCCAAATGCCGCGCAATGGCCGCAGTGACACACCAAACGGCATCTGCTTTTGCCAGCATAGATGCGGACAGGCACCGTGCCCGATGTGTATCCAGCAGCTTGGGACGCACGGCATCGCCGAGCTGCGCTCCTTCGTCTGCATAGACACCCGCGCTGTGCGCCGGTTTTCGATAGGTCTGCGTATAGAACGCTGCCGCCAACGGCGCACGAAACACATCATTGTAATCTACAAATAAAACCATGATTTCAGCCTTTCGCCGCGTACC
Source organism: bacterium (assembly GCA_963601915.1). Lineage (GTDB taxonomy): Bacteria > Bacillota > Clostridia > Oscillospirales > Butyricicoccaceae > Butyricicoccus_A. The sequence goes on from CAVCGL010000019.1 coordinate 30,480, forward strand.
AATCGTGACCAGAGGACACATCGACAGTGAGTGGGGCTTGGAGCTGGCAGGCCGCTTCCATCTCTTCCTTCAGAATGCGCTCTGCCTGCTCTTTTTCGCGCTCCGGTGTCTCCAAAATGAGTTCGTCATGTACTTGCAGCACCAGTCTGCTCTGCATGTTTTCTTCCTTGAGCCTGCGATAGACACGCAGCATGGCAATTTTGATAATATCCGCCGCGGTGCCCTGAATCGGCGTATTGAGTGCCATGCGCTCGCCCAGCTTGCGAATGTTATTGTTTTTGGATTTCAGTTCCGGCAGCCAGCGCTTGCGTCCAAATCTCGTCTGAACAAAGCCTTCTTCCTTTGCCTGTTCCTTGATGCGCGACATATATTCACGCACGCCATGATATACCGACAAATATTTATTGATATATTCTGTTGCCGTCTTGACGGAAACGCCAATATCATTGGACAGCGAATATCCCGAAATACCATATACAATGCCAAAGTTTACCGCTTTGGACGAACGACGCATGGACGCCGTCACTTCCTCCATCGGTACATGGAATACCTGTGATGCCGTCATCGCGTGAATGTCTGTGCCGCTGCGAAACGCCTCTATCATGGTCTCGTCATTTGCTATATCTGCGAGCACACGCAGTTCAATCTGCGAATAGTCCGCATCGACAAGCACACAGCCCTGTTTTGCCACAAACATATGCCGCAGCTCACTGCCGAGTTCCGTGCGAACCGGAATATTCTGCAAATTCGGATCGGTCGAGCTGAGCCGTCCGGTCGCTGTCACCATCTGTTGGAACGTCGAATGAATGCGTCCATCCGCTCCAATCACCTTGAGCAAACCGTCTACATATGTCGAGCGCAGTTTGGTCAACTGCCGATATTCAATCACCATGCCGACCATCGGATGATAGCCCTTGAGTGCTTCCAGCACCTCAATATTGGTTGAATATCCCGTTTTGGTCTTTTTAATCACCGGCAGCTCCAGCTCTTCAAACAAAATCTGTCCGAGCATCTTGGTGGAGTTGATGTTAAATTCCCGCCCAGCTTCTCGATAAATATCCGCCGTCAATGCATCAATACGCTGTGTCAGCGCATCGCCAAAGGTACGCAGGGCATCTGCATCCGCTTGAAAACCATAAAACTGCATCGAGGCGAGCACGCCTTCCAGCGGCAGTTCAATGGTTTGATATAACTCATACATGCCTTGCTTTTTGATATTTCGCACAATTTCCTGCGCCATTTCCTGCACAGCGGCAGCGTGATCCGCCAGCGTGCGCAGTGCGTTTTCCCGTCCTCCTAGCGGAGAGAACGCGTCCTCTGCTTCATAATCAGAAATAGGTGCCAGCTCTTGATTTAAATACGCAAGTGCGACCTTTTCCAAACCATAGCTTGATTCAGACGGGTCAAGCAAATAGGCACCAAGCGCCGTATCGCAGACAAAATCTGTCGCTTCGATTCCCTCTTTGAGCAGCGCCAGCAAATACGGCTTCCCGTCGTGCACGGTCAGTGGATATTTTCCGGAAAACAGCTGCTGCAAGACTGTATGCCAGCCCTCTGTTCCTACTTGGTCGGCACACAGCAAATATGCTGTGTCCTCTGCGAGCACACACACCGCTTCCAGCGAATGCGGCGCTACAACAACCAGCTCCTGTTTGTCCGCAATCGCAGCAAATAATTCTGTGCTGCTGTGCAGTTCCTTGCGGATGATTTCTTTTTTGGGAACAGCATCCTCTTCCGGTGCGTGCAGTCCCAATCGTGTAATATAATTTTTGAACTCTAACCGAGTAAACAGCCGGTACAGCGCCGCTTCATCCATGTGCATTTCCGGTAGATCTGTCACGTTGCGTTCCAGCGGTACATCGCGCACGATGGTGACCAAATGAAGGCTCTGATCTGCCGCTTCCCTGCCGTCCAGCAATTTGGTTCTCTGTCCTTTTTTGATAAACGGATCATCAATATTGTCATAAACCGCCTGCACCGAACTGAATTTCTGAATCAGTCCCATCGCCGTCTTTTCTCCGATGCCGGGCACGCCAAGAATATTATCCGAAGTATCACCCATGAGCGCTTTAAGATCAATCATATGAATGGGATCAAATCCATACTGCTCGCGAAAAACCTCTGTGGTATATTCGGTAATCGTCGTCTGACCTTTGCGTGTGATGGACAGCAGCACACTGGTTCCGCCGCCAATCAGCTGCAACGAGTCTTTATCTCCTGTGACAATTAAGCAGGTATCTCCGTTGTCATTTGCCTGTTGGCTCAGGGTTCCCAACAGATCATCCGCTTCAAATCCTGCCTTTTCCATATACGGAATCCCCATCGCATCCAACACTTCGCGAATGAGCGGAAGCTGCTGCGCGAGTTCATCCGGCATACCCTTTCGCGTTCCCTTATAATCCGCATATTCTTTATGACGAAATGTTTTTTCCCTGACGTCAAAGCATACAACAATGCGGTCCGGCTTGTGCTCGTCCTGTAATTTGAACAGCGTGGATAAAAAGCCATATACGGCATTTGTAAACAATCCTTCGTGGTTGGTCAGCAACCGCACACCATAAAAGGCGCGATTGAGTATGCTGTTGCCATCTATTGCCATCAGCTTCATTGCATGTCCTCCATTCATTTCCTAATTGTTTATTATACCATGAATACACAAGAATTTACTAGAGGATACAAAGGAAAAAAGGACAGTTCAACTGTGAACTGTCCTTTTCTGTTGATATTTGGAAATGGTTTGGTATAATAGTTCTGTTACCGCTCCAATCTGGCGCAATCCGTGACAGAGAGGAGGTGTTCTGAATGGAAAGCATTTCTACCTTCATTCTTTCCGTTGTGGCAGGTGTAGCCAGCCACTACATATGCAAATGGTTAGACGGAAAGAAATAAATCCGGTAACTAACCTTGGTTGACTACTCCACAAAAGTAGCAGAAACCCCTAGCAGTCGCAACCTGCTAGGGGTTTCGTTCTGTTGTTCTAAACGGCAATACATTTCTACCTTCTGCCTATTTGTAGTATAGCATTCTCGCTTCGCTTCGTCAAGCAATGCTGTATGCATTCTCTGTTGATATTTGGAAATGTTTTGGTATAATAGTTCTGTTACCGCTCCAATCTGGCGCAATCCGTGACAGAGAGGAGGTGTTCTGAATGGAAAGCATTTCTACCTTCATTCTTTCCGTTGTGGCAGGTGTAGCCAGCCACTACATATGCAAATGGTTAGACGGAAAGAAATAAATCCGGTAACTAACCTTGGTTGACTACTCCACAAAAGTAGCAGAAACCCCTAGCAGTCGCAACCTGCTAGGGGTTTCGCTTTGTGTCTTTTCCAGTTGATGATTTCCTCATTCATCAGCTATATTATAGCACGGCAATATTTCTCCGTCAAGCCATGCCGCGTTTTTCTTCTTCGTTGACGTCACCTACAAAAATCGTTTATAATACAACTATCCTCATGAAAAGAAGGTGAAATTTTGTCGCTTTCTCGCTTCATTCGACTGTACGCCATACCATGGCTTGCGTATTTTGCACCAGAGATATTTTTGCTGTATATCTCCGGTACAACAGCGGTTTTACCGCTTTTCCATTCTGCCGTCTGGGCGGCAATCTGCACAGCATTGGTATCTCTGCTCCCGCAGCAAGCCGCCCGCCTGTCCGGCACGGCCATCGGCCTGCTTGCCATCGTATATTCTTTGGTACAAGCCGGATATTATTGCATTTTTCAACGATTTTTATGGCTGCGTGATCTCGCTTACCTGCGCGATGGCGCAGCGTTTGCCAACTCCCTGTTTTCGTATCTGTCCATAGGGTTTCTCATCGGTGCCGCCGGTATGCTGCTTTTCCTCGCACTGTCGTGCTGTGTGCGTCCACGCACGCAGCCTTCTCGCGCACGTACCCTGTGTATCTGCTTCGGCGCATTGACCGCTGCTTCGCTGCTGTCATATCAAACGCCAGCGAATACCTCTTACGACGCCTACAGCGTATATCAATCAAACGAACTGTATCAAACCGCTTTCTATGACGTCTCAGCCCACTTTCTCGAGCCAATGCTCTGCGATTCTGATGCACAGCAAGGGCAAGCGCGCGCCGAGGTCTCTGCCTATCTCAATGCATACGGCAGCTCCGGGTCAGCCAACGAGATGACGGGGATATTGCGCGGCAAAAATGTGATTCTTGTCCTGATGGAAAGTGCCGATGATTGGACGATTACCCCAGATTCTACGCCGACAATCACGCGTCTGATGCAGGAGGGCATACAATTTACCAATTTCTATACGCCGTTATATGGCAGTGCCCGCACATTTAATTCAGAATTTGCGATGAACACCGGCATCTTCTCTCCGACTGATGGAAAACTCGTCACAGCCTATCAGGAAAATGATTTTTCCGAAAGCTTGCCGAGCCGGTTCCGTGCCAGCGGCTACACCGCCAATGCATTCCATTACAACAGACCATCCTTTTACAGTCGCGGTGTCATGGATCCTGCCATGGGGTATGAGCAGTACATCAGCTATATGGATTACACAGACAATCCTTTTTCCGACGAACTATACGAGGACAGCTTTGTCCTAACAAATTCCGCGCTCAAAAACAAACTATTGCCCACAGACCAACCGTTTTTTCACTTCGTCATCTCCCGCAACGCACATATGCCGTATGGAGACGGCGATTCTGTCGGAACATATGCCATGCAAAAATATCCGCAGTACGCCAATTGTGACAGCTGCTCGGAAGTTAACTATTATTACGCAAAGATCCGATTGTTGGATGACTTTTTTGCGCAGCTGCTGCAAGAGCTTGCGCAGCGAGACTTGCTGCAAAACACCGTCATTGTCGGCGTAACCGATCACTACGCCTACACCATGACCGATCAGCAGCGCGTGCGAGAGCTATCTCAGGTAGACACCGATTTGCTTTTAGAGCGCACGCCGTGCTTTATCTGGTCCGCCGACATGCAGCCAATGACGATTACTAAAACATGCAATACCACAGATTTAGCGCCAACACTGCTCAATCTATTCGGCATGGACAGCTCCGGTTATCTCGGCCACGATATTTTCGATCGTACTTACGCGGGCTATGCCATTTTCAGCGACGGCAGTTGGATCACAGACAACGCCGTGTATCAGCACGGCTCTGTTGTGTATCAATTCCCCCAGCACACCATTTCACAGACCGAAATCACAGCTATGAACGCGCTGACTGCTCGTTATCTCACAGCAAACAATCAAATCTTGTCTGGCGATTATTATCATCGCTGACTGGGAGCCGAAGAACCTTTCTTCTTCGGCTCTTTTCTTTTAGCCGATTTTCAGCTCCAACCGCAGACGATCCGCAACCATCGAAATAAATTCACTGTTTGTCGGTTTTCCCTTTGTGCCGGACACGGTAAATCCAAAATACTCCTGTAGCGTATCCACATCGCCGCGATCCCAGGCAACTTCAATAGCATGCCGAATCGCGCGTTCTACACGAGAAGAGGTTGTTTTGAATTTTTTTGCGACAGTCGGGTATAATACCTTTGTAATCGCATTGATGGCCTCCATATCATGAATCGTCATAATGATAGCCTCGCGCAAATACTGGTATCCCTTAATATGTGCTGGCACGCCGATTTGATGAATGATGTCCGTCACGCGCATTTCAATTTCCAGTTCTTCATTTGGCACGCGCACAGCGGCAGTGCGCAGATAGCCCCGCTGTCCGCCATACCGGCACACGCGCTGTACCAGAGCATGCAGCTCGATCGGCTTGCGCAGATAAAAGCTGACCCCCAGCGCATTGCATTCCTCCATGGTTTCCTGCGATGCAAAGCTGCTCAGCACAAAGATGACCGGCATCTTTGCCGGTGACGCGTCATTGAGCTCGCGCAAAACCAGCAAGCCATCTACCCCCGGCAAAATCAGATCTATCAGCACAACATCCGGTGCATCCTCTACGATGTGCTGCACCAGCCCATTTCCGTCCGCATATGTCCCAATGACTTCAATCCGCTCATCAGCACACAACGTTTCCCGCAGCACGGCGCGAAATTCCTTATCTTCATCAGCGATCAATACACGAATCCTGTTCTCCATGTTATCATTCCCTGCCTTCCAGCATTTTCGTTAGAATTTACCGTTTTCCGGCGGTATCAGCGTATCACATTTTCGCAGAAAAGACAATGAATTTTACTCATTTCTTCATAAAAACATTTCGCCCATTTTCAACATATACGCAGAAAATTAGCGATATTCTCAGTCGATTTTTCATTTTATTTCAAAATCTGCGAATATTTTCGCGCATGTATTAAGATTTAGTATATACGGATATAATCATATTTTTTCAAGATTCAATATAGACAGCATTCGAGGCGCAGCTATAAGCGCTGCGCCTCGATTTTTTCTATTTATCCCGCCGCATCAAGCATATTGTTGATGAGAACGCCATACCCACGATCCGGATGATTGACAAGCACATGGGTGACAGCGCCGATCAGCTTGCCATCCTGCATAATTGGCGATCCTGACATTCCCGGCACGATGCCGCCGGTCGTTTCCAGCAATGTCTCATCTGTCACGCGCAGGGACAAATTTCGGTAATCCGAAGCGTCCGGCGCAACTTTTTCAATAGAAATGGTATAGCGTTTCGGCTGTGCACCGGCAACACAGGAGAGAATCTCCGCATCGCCCGTGTGCACCTCTTCCGGTTCCGCGGTAGAGACAACCGGTTGTCCTGCATACAGGCTCGTGTCTGTCAGCGTACCAAAAATACCGCGCGCCGTATTGTCTTCTAATTTTCCCAATTCTGTTGAAAAATCATACGTGCCAATCAACTCTCCCGGATTTCCTGCCGTCCCCATTTCGACACGAACCACCTGTGCCGGAATAATGGAACCGGTCTCCAATGGCAGGCGGGCGCCGCTGTCAACATCCGTAATCGGATGTCCCAACGCGCCAAAATCGCCATTTTTCGGATCGACATACGTGAGCGTTCCAATTCCCGCCATGCTGTCCCGAATCAGCAGTCCAATCTGGTATCCATCGCCGGATGTGCTCTGTACCGGCTGCACAGAGACCGAAATGTTTGTCTCTCCGCGCAAGCCAACAAGCTCCACCGGCTTTCCTTCACTGTTGTGCACGATGTCTGCCAATGTTTCACTGGAATCAATCGCCATACCATTTGCCGACTGCAAAATATCTCCCGTTTCCAGTCCAGCCTCCTCTCCTGGGCACAAACCTCCCGCCGGTGTATCAATCTCTGTCATGCCGGAGACAACCACGCCTTCCGCCGTCATCCGAACGCCCGCCGGAATCCCCAAGGGAATCACATCTGCCGCCTGTGCCGTGCACGAAATCAGCAATACTGCTGCCAACACACCGCACCAACACGTCTTCCGTCTGTTCATCGCATCCTCTCCCTTCTTTTTTATATTTTCCGCCGTACCGAAAAACTATCCGTATCGATGTCTGGTGGAATGCCCACAGATTTCTTCAATCAAAGCACGTTCGGATATTGAACCAATTTTTAATTTATGGTATAGTACAAGCAGAACATTTGTTTGGGGAGAGTTTGTTATGCGAGTTGCCATTGTCGGTTCCCGTTCTGTGACCAAAGATGCCTATCCAATTTTGGAGCGGTATATGCCGCGTGGAACCAGTGAAATTGTATCCGGCGGTGCAGACGGTGCTGATGAATTGGCGGAGGAATACGCTCGCCGCAATCGTCTGCCGATCAAAATTTTCCGTCCGGACTATCAGACCCATCACAAGTCTGCGCCATTGCAGCGCAATTTATCCATTATTCGGTACAGCGATGCTGTGCTCGTCTTATGGGACGGAAAATCACGCGGCGCGGCGCATGTCATCGTCAATTGCGTGCATGAATACACACCGGTACATGTCCTGCTCATCCGAGACGGAAAACTCGTTAAAACATTATTCGGGCAGGATGATGGCTGGCTGCTATAATTTCATTCTATTTTTTGCCAAAAAAACGGACAGAAGCATCACGCCTCTGTCCGTTTTGTGTTGATTGGAATCTACTGTTACTCTGCGAGATACGGTGCTGCAATTTTTTCTACGCCATCCGGATTTTCTGCCTTCCAAGCATAGTAATCCTTGCCGCTGGCAGCAATCATCTGGCCCAGCTCTACCAGGAACTTCGGAATCTCTGTCTCCAGAATCGTTCCCAGCTCTGCGCCCATCTTCTCTTCGCCCTGACGGTCACAGCCGCTCAGATAGAACATGAACGCGGACTGCTTATTCTTGATCGCACCGCGGAAACCCATCTCACCGGTCTGATGTGTACCGCAGGAGGACGGACATCCGGAAATGTGAATCTGCGGCAGCGCGCCATCCGGAATCTTTGCTTCTCGAACCGCTTCCACGCAAGCGCGCAGCAGTTCCTGCGAATCGCGCACGCCAACCTGACAGGTCGATGCACCGATGCAGCTAACCGAAGTCTCAAAGACGGTTTTTGCTGTGTTCTGGGTCAGCTCCAACATCTTCTTTGCCTCTGTGCCGGTCAAGTTGATGATGTATACCGTCTCATATGGTGCAATACGCATCTCTACCTGATCCATCGCAGACATCGCATCGCTGACGGCGCACAGATCCTCTACTGCCGGCATACCGCCAATCGGATGCCATGCAACAGCGTACAGACCATCCTGCTTCTGTTCCACAACGCGCGGATCGGAAACCGTGCTGCCATCGCCCTTCTTGGTAAAGACAATCGGTTCCACATGCAGCGTCAGATCTTCGCCGGAATCATAGACTTCCTTGAGCTTTTCCAGATATGCTTCCTTGTACTTCTCTGCGCCGCCAAGGATTTCCTGCAAATAGCGTGTGCGGGCGTGACCGCGATTCTTGTAATCACCGTAGGTACGGAAGGTCAGCCACATTGCCTTGAGGTAGAATACAAGCTGATCCGGCTCAACCGCCTCTGCTACCTTGACGCCAAAGCGCGGATTGTTGCCGAGGCCGCCTGCGGTATAGATGTCAAACTTGCCATCCGGACGGGCTGCATAGCCCATATCGCGGAATGTCGCATGGGTGACATTTTCCGGCGAGTTGGAGAAGCCAACCTTGAGCTTACGCGGCATCGGATCTGCATTGATAAAATTCATAGCGAATTCTCCGACCGCCTCAGCATACGGCAGGACATCAAAATATTCCCCCTTCTGCACACCGCTCAGCGGAGCACACATGGTATTGCGCGGGAAGTCTCCGCCGCCGCCCATGGTGACAATGCCGACATCCAATGCGCCTTCCATAATATCGCAAGTGGACACCGCATCCATATCATGCAGCTGAATGGTCTGGCAGGTGGTGAAATGTGCGCGCGGCACCTGATACTTGCGAATCGATTCCGCAATATATGCCAGCTTCTTTGCGGTCACACGGCCTGCCGGCATACGCAGACGCAGCATATTCTTGGACGGATCATGCTGTGCATAGCTGCCGTAACGGCCGGAAAAACCTTTGTATTCTGCCTTCTTGATTTCGCCCTTGGAGTAAGCGATCGCCTTTTCGCGGAACAGCGGCATATCCGCCTTCCAGCTCTGCGGGTCAATCTTTTTCATAACAATTCCTCACTTTGGCGGGATAGTTCCATCCCTGAATTTTCTCTTGATTTCGTGCAGATTTCTGCCCATTCGTTCGTGCTTTTATTGTATCACTGCCCTTTGGGCATTTCAACTGCAAAATAATTTTTTCTTTCTATATTTTTCAATATATATAGGTATTTATCTATAGATAATTCGCAAACTTCCTCTTGTCAATCCGGTAAATTCACGGTAAACTAAAGATACTTTCAAAAAAGGAGTTGATTGTTTATGAGCAATCCTATTCTTGTCACCGTTCGCTATACCGTCAAGGACGGCAAGCGCGAGGAATTCTACCGTCACATCGTCGAGCAGGGCATCGACACGGCATCTCGGGAAGAAGCCGGAAACCGCAAATATGACTACTACTATCCGGCAGATTCCGAACAGGATCTGTGCCTGCTGGAACTGTGGGACAGCCGTGAAGCACAGAAAATTCACGGCACGACGGCACATTATCAGAAGCTCTCTGCGCTGAAGACAGAATATGTCACAAACGCAAATATTCAGATTTACGACCTTGCGGCGCAATAACGCGATTCTCGCCTGGCTTCTGTTTGCCGGGAGCTGTGCATACTTAGAGCTGATGCTGCATCTCGTTGTCTTTCACACAGTGGATACGCATCTGATGATCCCGATGCTGTTCGGTCTGTGTGTGGGAAGCGGGCTTGTCTGCATCAGCTCTTTGTTTCCGGCAAAAGCCAGCGGACGAATCGCACTCGCCGGTCTCGGTTTCCTGTGTGTCTGCTACTGTGTCCAGTGCGTCTATCACGGCATTTTCGGCAGCTTTATGCCGCTGTCGCAGCTGACCCTTGGCACCGACGCACTGACCAATTTTAAGGGGCAGGTCATCTACGGCATACAGCAGCAGCTTTTCGCTGTCATCGCGCTGTGCCTGCCGTTTTCCTTCGCTTGGTACATGCTGCGGTCTCACCGCGCGCAGCTGCCGCGCTTGACACGAAAAACGCTCTGTCCTATGCTCGGTGCATTCACTGCAATCTGCGTGCTGACGCTGGTCTGTGTGCACGTATTAGACGGCGGCGCCGTGTATCGGCTGCTGACCAACACCAGTGCGTCCACGGAGAGCAGTGTGCGTCACGCTGGTCTCGCTGCCACGATGATAGAAGAGGGTCTGGCGCAGGGGAATGCCTCCTCTGTTGCGCTGACTGCCAGCGCCTTAGACGGCGATCCGGCACAGAGCAATCCAGAGGCCGCCAATCTCGACGCATCTCTGGATTTTTCTGCTCTGGCAAATAAGACAACAGATGCCGATGTATCCGCACTCGATCAATACTGCGCCTCTCTGGCGCCGACCAGCAAAAACCAATACACGGGACTGACCCAAGAGTACAATCTCATCATGATTTGTGCCGAATCATTCAGCCCCTATCTCATCGACAAAGAACGAACACCTGCGCTGTACAAGCTGGCAAACCACGGATTTCGGTTTCAAAACTACTATTGCAGCTTTCCCAACACAACGACAAACGGCGAATACGCGCTGTGTATGGGGCTGATGCCGGACATGTCCCGCACCAAGACGGCCTCCAGCTTTGATGTTTCGCGCAGCAACTATTTGCCATACTGCACGGGAACCGTCTTTTCCTCATCCGGCTATCCCGCCTACGCCTATCACAATTATTACGGTACGTTTTATGATCGCAATCACACGCACCCCAACATGGGATATACGTTTCGGGCGGTTGGCAGCGGGCTGGATATTCCGCTGTCTTGGCCATCCTCAGACAAAGACATGATCGATACTTCTGTCTCGGAGTATCTGGACAGCGATACCCCGTTCTGTGCGTATTACATGACCTTTTCCGGTCATTATCAGTATGACTGGGACAACGCCATGAGTGCTAAAAATCGCAAGGCTGTCTCCGATCTTCCCTATTCTGAAACGGTACAGGCGTATCTCGCCTGCAACATGGAGTTGGAATATGCCATCGAAGATTTGTTTGCGGCACTAGAACGCTCTGGGAAAGCCGACAACACAGTGATTGTTCTCACGGCTGACCACTATCCCTATGGTCTGTCGGAAAGTCAATACAACGAGCTCGCCGGAACACACATTGACACGACATTTGAAAAATATCACAATTCGTTTCTGTGTTATGTTCCCAATATGCAGCCCGTCGATGTGGATGCCTATTGCTGTGACATGGACATTTTACCGACCCTGCTCAATCTATTCGGCATCTCGTATGACTCCCGCCTGCTCGCCGGAAAAGATATTTTATCCGACAGCCCGCATGTTGCGGTCTTGTCCGATCAAAGCTATCTGACGGATTCCTTCCGTTACGATGCAGAAACCGGCACAGCACAATCGTATGACGGCACCGCTGTGAATCCTGTTGACGTACAATCTTACTGTCAATACGTGAGCAATGTCTTCTCCTTTTCCACGCAGGTGCTAAACACGGATTATTACGCCCATGTCTTTTCAAAATCAGCAGCCAAGCAAACGCCAAGCTATGATTTTGCCGACATCACCAGCCCGTTTGAAGAAGCCAGCGCGTTATTTGCCGTAGAAAACGGTTATATGCAGCCAATCTCTCAGACAGAATTTGGTGCGCAGCAACCGGCAGCCTATGGTGAATTGCTTCACGCTTTATATCGCATGGCAGGCAACACGGACAGTCTTTCCGATGCCGCTGTTATGCAGTGGGCACAGGCACACAAATGGATTGCAGCCAATTGTTCCGTGCAGGATACGCTGACCTATGGTTCGATGAGCTGTCTGCTCTGGAACTATCTTGCCGATCAAAATATCAATCTTGCGTTGACACAAGAGGACAACGAGCAACTCGCTCAAATCCAAGCAGGATATGCAGACTTGGATGATACCACGCGAATAGCTATGTATTGGATGCGCAAACATGCCATTTTACAGGATAATGACCTCGGTCAGTATTATTCTCTGTCGGATCAGGGTTTAACCCGTGCGCAGATGTCCCGATGCCTGCAAGGCATTGCTTCGCTTTTATCCTCACAATCCTAACAGACTGAGAGAACTGCTTCGGCAGTTCTCTTTTTTCTGCTTACGCAGCCCCCACTTTTTGCGCTTCTGCGCGCGCAAACAAATGCTGGACTTCCTGTGCAACCGCTTGTGCAAATGCCGCATGTCCTGCCGCATTCATGTGTTCCTGATCTCTGTCACTGCACACCGCATAATCTGCTGCACGCAAAAATCCGATATTCCATCGTTTTGCGATGGTTTCATACACAGCTTCCAGTTGATGCGAGACCACAATGGATTTTTTAGAAAATTCCGGATCGCATTCCGGTCTCCAAACATGCTCTCCCAGATAAATCGGAGAAATCAACAGAATTTCCGCCTGTGGTGCGGCATATCGAATCTGCCGAAGCAACCGTTCTATCCCTTTGCCAATGACTTCCGCCGACGCGCCAAAGGCTGTTTTGCAGTCATTGGTACCCAGCATCAAAACGACACCATCCACTGTCGCATGTGTTTCCAGCAGCACCGGAAGCAGTTCCGTGCCGCGTCTTCCATCCCGCAGCGGATCATCAAAAATTGTGGTGCGTCCGCACAGGCCTTCTTCAATTACATGATACTGCTGTCCCAGCTGCTCTTGCAGCAAGCTCGTCCAGCGCACGCCCCACGGCAGCCGTGTGCCGCTGTCGCCATCCAGTCCCCATGTATTGGAATCTCCAAAGCAAAGTAATTGACGCATTGCCTTTTCCTCCTATTCCTAGTTACTTACTATGTTTAGTATGTGAACTACTATACCACACTTTTCTCCGTCTGCCAACCCCTTTTTGAAAAATTTCTCTAGTTGCTGTCTGGCGCATTTTCTCGTATACTAGATTTATATCAAATAAAAGGAAGAAGTTAACGATGACCTCCAATGAATTGATTGATATTTCTGTGGATATTGGTGCCGCATTGTTGGAAAACGGTGCGGAAATTTATCGCGTAGAAGAATCCATCGCGCGCATCTGTTATGCCTATGGCGCAACGGAGACCAATATTTATGCCGTACCGACTGCAATTATCGCTTCATTTGTGCGGGAAGACGCCCGCCCGGTCACGCGTGTTCAGCGGATTTACCAGCGCGGAACCAATCTCGGCCGATTGGATCAGCTCAACACGCTGTGTCGGGAAATCTGCGCAACGCCCATGACATATACGCAAATCCGAGAGCGCTTGCTGCGCATTCTCCATGACAAACCGTTCCGACGGTATCAGCTGTGTCTTGCCACCGGCGGCATTGGCTTCTTCTTCACCTTGCTGTTTCACGGTTCTCTCTCAGAAGCCATTTGTAGTTTTTTCACATGTATTGTCCTATGGGGCATTATGACATTTTTACAGGCACTTCCTGCCAATCTGCTGTTTACCAATATTATCGGCGGCACCTGGGTCGCTGCCTGTGCGGTTGTGTGCTGGAAGCTGCATCTGATTGAAACCTATCGCGCGATGATTATCGGCTCCATTATGTTTCTTGTTCCCGGCCTGCCTATGACCAATGCCATTCGTGATTTAATCGCCGGAGATATTATGGCAGGCATCAGCAAATTTACAGAAGCACTGCTCGTTGCCGTCGGTATTGCTGTCGGTGTTGCCCTGCCGCTGGGCATTCTGTCTATGATTGGAGGTTAATATGGCTGCCTTGTTTTATGAGAGCTTTGTCAGTTTCTTTGCCAGTCTTTGTTTTGGCATTTTATTTCAATTGCGCGGAAAAAAGCTGATTTTTGCCGCGATTGGCGGTTTTATAAGCTGGTTTTTATATTTTGGAAGTAATTTATTGTTCCCGCATCATGATATTCTCAGCTATTTTATCTCTTCCGTGGGATTCACGTTATATTCGGAGTGCTGTGCACGTATTCACCACGCACCGACCAGTATTTTCCTCGCCATTGCTTTGATTCCACTCGTACCGGGAAACGGCATTTATCAAACCATGTATTATTGTGTGCTCAGCGATACCGCCAAAGCACTGGCTGAAGGCGTCAACACTGTGGCAATTTCCGGCGCCCTTGCGCTCGGTATTGTCGTTGTCTCTTCCGTCTTCCATGCCATCCGCGTGATTAAGCCTAAGCATAGCTTTTTGCTAAGGTAAAAACATTCCTACGAACACCCCCATTTATGAAATGGTCTTAGAAACCATAAAAAGCCTGATTTTTTCGCAAAATCAGGCTTTTTATATAGCTGTTAGACAACCTTGCACTGCTAGTCTCATCTTTACCAACAGAAATCTAACCACAGCATCACCAGCTTGAAACTCAAGATCAGCGGCGGTGACATCAAAGCAGTGCAAGGTGACACCGGACATGCGCAAGCGAACATGGTCACGGATGTATATAGCCATATCATGGATAGCAGCCGCAAGCACCTAGCGCAGCAAATGGAAGCACAGTTTTTCCTAACATCCCCAGAAAGCAAAAAACAGCTGCCCAACTGCCCATGGATTCTTCCATGAAACAGCTGATTCAGTTGCTAAAAAGTTCGCTGGAGATTGCAGAGCCACTTCTGCAAATGTCTCACATTTTGAAAGGCAACAAATAAGAATTATTCCTGTTTGTTCCCAAATGTTCTCACGAATAAAACCTCATTTATTCAGTCGCTTCAAAAGTACCAAAAAAACCTGATTTCATGCGAAATCAGGCTTCTAATGGAGCTGCTAGGCAGATTTGAACTGCCGACCTCAT
>CAVCGL010000020.1:0-39762 GCA_963601915.1 bacterium
ATTTCAGGTTTGTAATTCGTTCAAGTTACGTTGTTTAATTTACAAGGTACAATGTGTTTCGCTGTTCGACTGAACAGCTTTTTTATTATACATCGTATTCAGCGGTTTGTCAAGAACTTTTTTCATTTCTTTTTTCAAACATATTTCGATGTGTTTCAACCGATTTCTCGGCTGCAGCTCGTTTAGTTTAGCACGTTTTCGCCATCCTGTCAAGCACTTTTTTCTTCCGATCATTGCTTTTCATTCGTTTGACGTCCGCGCTCTCGTCGAGTGCCTGAATATAATACCATGCCATTCCCCTCCTGTCAACACTTTTTTCCAATTTTCTAAAATATTTTGACCTGTGCCGCTCCGTGTGCTATAATGTGGTTCAAAACTAGACTGCAAAAGGAGGATTTCTATGCCTATTATTGTAGAAAACAGTCTGCCTGCCTGCGCGGTGCTGGAAAGTGAAAATATCTTCGTCATGACGCACCATCGCGCGACCACTCAGCACATTCGCCCGCTCCGCATTGCGATCCTCAACCTCATGCCGACCAAAATCGTTACGGAAACCCAGATTCTTCGCTGTCTTTCCAACACGCCGATTCAGATTGAAATCGACTTGATTCAGACGGCAACGCATAAATCGACAAATACACCGGAAGATCATCTGCTCAAATTTTATCAGACCTTTGATGATATTAAAGATCAATATTATGATGGTTTTATTATTACCGGTGCTCCAGTCGAAAAAATGGCGTTTGAAGAAGTCGATTACTGGCCGGAGCTGGTTGAGATTATGGAATGGACAAAAACGCATGTACATTCTACGCTGCATATCTGCTGGGGCGCACAGGTTGGCTTGTATTATCATTATGGTATTCAGAAGCATCTGCTTCCCAAAAAGCTTGCCGGTATCTACAAGCATCATATTATGCCGAACCGCACCAACGAGAGCCTGCTGCGCGGCTTTGACGATGTATTCAAAGCACCGCACTCCCGCTACACCACTGTGCTCTCAGAGGATATTCTATGCAATCACAATCTGATTTTGCTCGCAGAATCCTATGAAGCCGGTCCGTACCTGATTGCCGCAAAAAATGGCCGGCAGCTGTTTGTCACCGGTCACAGCGAATATGACAAGGACACGCTGGCAAAGGAATATTTCCGCGACCTGCATAAGGGACTGAATCCGGACATCCCGGAAAACTACTTTGACGGAGATGATCCGCACAATGAGCCGCGGCTGTCGTGGCGTTCTCATTCCACGCTGCTGTTTACAAACTGGCTGAACTATTACGTTTACCAGTCCACGCCATACGAATTGAATTCGTTGATTTAATTGGCACAACATTGCAAAAAACGCTGAGAAGGTTCAACCTTCTCAGCGTTTTCTTTTGCTTCAGATATAAAATCCACCGTTTACTCCCAGAACTTGTCCCGTGACAAACCGCGACTGTTCCGATGCCAGCCAATAAATCGCCTCTGCGACCTCTTCCGGTGTGCCATTTTTGCCGAGCGGCGTCTCTTCCGCGAGTTCCTGCATGACATCTGCGCCGTGCATTCGGTTCATATCTGTATCAATCACTCCCGGTGCCACACAGTTGACGCGAATGCCGGACAGACCAAGCTCTTTGGCAAGTGCTTTCGTCATGCCAATCACCGCCGCTTTAGACGCAGAATAATGCACCTCACAAGATCCGCCGGTCTGTCCCCAAATCGAGGACACCGTGACAATACTTCCTTTTTGTTCCGACAACAGCATCGGCAGCGCCGCATGAATCACGCGGTATACTCCCTTGGTGTTGACATCAAACATATTGTCCCAATCTTCCTCTGTAATATCGGAAAACAGCTTTTGCTGTGCGATACCTGCGTTGCACACAATGGCATCCGGCGTGCCATACGCCATCTGCGCCAGCTTGACCATCCGCTCTACCGCGCCAGAATCGCGCAGATCCGCCTGCATGCACTGGCAAGCCCCGCCCATTTTTTCTATCTCTTGTTCTAATTCCTGTGCCGCTTGTTCGGACTTGACATAGCTTCCCGTCACGCGCCATCCCATCTTGGCAAATTGCAAGGCGCAGGCGCGGCCGATACCACGCGTTGCGCCGGTAATAATCACTGATTTTTGCATGATCTATCCCTTTCTCAAACAAAAAGAGGGGCGGAAAAACAACCGTCCCTCTTTTTCTGTGTCATTCCGATTAAATGGAAACAGTCTGTGCGACTTCGTACAGCTCCTGATTCAAATCCTTGCTCATGTTCAGACCTTCCTCGATGTCGTAGTCTGTGATCTCGTTGTTGCGCGAGCAGACAACACGATTGGACTTGCCTTCTACGAGGATCTTCACAGCATGGTAACCCATACGAGTTGCCATCACACGGTCACGAACGGTCGGAGAGCCGCCGCGCTGTACATGGCCCAGAATGGTCACGCGGGCGTCAATACCGGTTGCCGTGTGAATGCGGTCTGCAACATCCTGTGCATTGCCGACGCCCTCTGCCACGATGATAATATGATGCTTTCTGCCGCGAATACGGTTTGCACGCATCTTCTTGACGATGGATTCCTCAAAGTCCAGCTCGCGCTCCGGCAGCAAAATTGCCGTTGCACCGCAGGCAACACCGACATCCAGTGCCAGATGACCGGCACGGCGTCCCATTACCTCAACAACCGAACAGCGTTCATGCGACTGCATCGTATCGCGCAGCTTATCGACTGCCTGAATGGCTGTATTGCAGGCCGAGTCAAAGCCAATGGTATAATCCGAGCATACAATATCGTTATCAATGGTGCCCGGCACGCCGATTGCCGGAATGCCCTTGCGAGACAGAGCCTGCGCACCGCGGAAGCTGCCGTCGCCGCCGCACACAATCAGACCATCCAGTCCCATGTACTGTGCGTTATCTGCTGCCTGCTGCAGGCCTTCTTCCGTCAGCATTTCCAAGCAGCGAGCCGTGTACAGCATGGTACCACCCTTTGAGATGATGCCGTCAACGCTTCGTGCACCCAGCTCAACAATATCGCCGTTAATCAAACCGCGATAACCGCGTCGAATGCCGAGACAAGAAATGCCATATGCTGCCGTTGTACGAACAACCGCACGAACAACCGCATTCATGCCCGGTGCATCGCCGCCACTCGTCAGGACGCCAATTCTTTTGATCTGCTTTGCCATGATGTGTTTCCTCCGATCCTGCTTTTTGCCCCAAATGCCTTCCCGTATTTCAGCGCAAAAAGTTTTTCAGCTTGATAAATGAAATGATAGATGCATGTATGGTTCCATTTCACAGACCCGGTCGTTTCCTGTTCTCCATCGGATCTTCATTTCATTATAACATTTTCTTCGCCAAGAATAAACCTTAATTTATCTAGGAAAAGTAAATTGTTGTACACCCACATAGACGGAGCTGCCCGCATCGTCTTTCGCGTATCCGCGCAGAACAAATACACCGGTAAATCCCCGCGATATTGACCGAGCAGGGCTTTGACTTCCGGCAGTTTCGGATCGTCCATGCTGCTGATGCGCAGATATAATTTGTGCCGACAGCCGCCAGATGCCGCATGGTTCTGCTGTGGTGCCTGCCGCGGCGCTTCTCGGCGTCGGGAAGTGCCGCGTTCCTGCAAGGCTTCCCGTGCTTGTCCCAAATACTGCTCTTCCAGCGGATACACCGCAGACGGCAGGATTTTTGGCGCTTCATCCTCTCGCGCATCAATGCGTCCGGCAATCCACACCGCCTTATCCTCGCGCAGCCAATCGCCTGCCTGCTGCAATACCGAAGAAAACGCAATTAGCTCTACGGAGCCCGTCAAATCTTCCGCCGTCACATACGCCATCATGGTATTGTTCTTGGTGGTTTTCATGCGAACGGATGTGATAACAGCTGCCAGCATAACATGCATGCCGTCCCGATATTTTGGCGGTTCAACACTCTGCCGCTCGCTTGACAAATCTTCAGCAATCGCCCGAACCGTCGCACAATCCGCCCGTTCAATGAGGTCTCGATAGTCATCCAGCGGATGCCCAGACAAATACAGACCGGTCGTTTCCTTTTCCATCGAAAGCAAATCTCGCTTGGGAAGCTCCGGCACATCGGGAATGTGAATGGTTTCTTTTTTCTCCTCTGTGCCCATGCCAAACAAATCTATCTGTCCCGCAATATTTTTCTTTGTCGCATTGGCAACATCATTGAGCACCGCATCATATACCCGCAGCAGCTGGCTTCTGCGATAGCCCAGCGAATCAAACGCGCCGGATTTTACCAAGCCTTCCAACGCGCGGCGATTGAGTTCCTTCGGATACATGCGGTCACAGAAATCCTCAAACGATGCAAACGCACCGCCCTGTCGGCGTTCCTGCTCCATCTCTTTCAAGAAACCGCGTCCGACATTACGGATTGCCGCGAGACCAAACCGAATATTGCCATCCGATACCGTGAATCCCTCGCAGGACGTATTGACATCCGGCGGCAGAACTTTGATTCCCATCGCCCGTGCCGCGCCGATATATTCCGATACTTTGGGAGATGTTTCCAGCACACTCGTCAGCAGCGCCGCCATGTACTCCTGCGGATAATGGCATTTCATATATGCCGTCTGGTAGGACACGACAGCGTAGCAGACGGCATGTGCCTTGTTAAAGGCATAATTGGCAAAGTCCATAATCTCATCGAAAATGGATTCCGCCGTCTGTTCATCGACGCCGCGCTTGATGGCACCATCAATGCCCAATTCCTCGTTGCCGTAAATGAAATTGGTTCGTTCTTTTGCCAATTCCTTCATTTTTTTCTTGGACATCGCACGGCGCACCATATCCGCCTTGCCAAGAGAGTATCCCGCCAGCACGCGGAATACTTCCATGACCTGTTCCTGATAGACCATACAGCCATAGGTGACGTCCAGAATATCTTTTAACAGCGGGTGTTTATATTTTACCTGCGACGGATCATGCTTGCACGCGATATAGCGCGGAATCGACTGCATCGGGCCCGGCCGATACAGCGCGACAACGGCGGTAATATCTTCAATCGAATGCGGCTTGAGTCCTGTGACAACATTGGTAATACCCGCACTTTCGAGCTGGAATACACCCGCCGTCTTGCCCTGCGCCAGCATCGCATAGGTCGCATCGTCATCCAGAGAAATAGTATCCAGATGAAAATCCGGATGTTCCCGCTGCACCATTTTTTCCGCATCGGAAAGCACAGTCAGATTTCGCAGACCCAAAAAGTCCATCTTGAGCAAGCCCAGCTCTTCCAGCGTGGTCATAATAAACTGTGTGACCATATTGCCGTCGTTGGCGGCGAGCGGAACATAGTGATCGACCGGCTCATTGGTAATGACGACGCCAGCTGCGTGCGTGGACGCATGGCGCGGCATTCCCTCCAGGCTGCGTGCCGTGTCAATGAGCTTGTGTACCGTCTCATTGCTCTCATACATTTGCCGCAGCTGCTCGGATGCCGCCAGCGCTTTATCAATCGTAATGTGCAGTTCTGTCGGAATCAGCTTTGCCACCACATCGACATCGCCATACGGAATGTTGAGCGCACGGCCGACATCCCGAATCGCATTGCGCGCTGCCATCGTGCCAAACGTCACGATCTGGGCGACATGATCCGCGCCATATTTTCGCGTGACGTAATCAATGACTTCCTGTCGGCGCTCATAGCAGAAATCCACATCAATATCCGGCATACTGACGCGTTCCGGATTCAAAAATCGTTCAAAATACAGCGAATACTGAATCGGGTCAAGCGTTGTAATATCCAGACAATAGGCAACCATTGAGCCTGCCGCCGAGCCTCTGCCCGGGCCGACCGGAATGCCGTGCGTCTTGGCGTAGTGAATAAAATCCCATACGATCAAGAAATAATCAACAAATCCCATGCGCTGAATCATGTCCAGCTCATACTGCAATCGCTCGCGCTTTTCCGTGTCATTCGGGTCATAGCGGCGGTCAAAGCCTTCCATACACAGCTTGTGCAGATATTCTTCCGCCGTATATCCCTCCGGCACATCAAACGATGGCAGGTGATACTGTCCAAACGTAAAGTCCAGATTACATTTATCGACGATTTCCATCGTGTTGGCAATCGCCTCCGGATGGTTGGGAAACAGTGCTGCCATTTCCTCCTCGGATTTCAGATAAAATTCTTCCGTCTCAAATCGCATGCGGTCAATATCATCGACGGTTTTTCCGGTCTGAATGCACATGAGAACATCCTGCATATGTGCGTCCTCTTTGCGCGTATAGTGCGCATCGTTGGTCGCCACGAGCGGAATGCCCGTCTCTTCCGCAATGCGCATGACACCGCGGCATACATCGTCATCCTCTGCCAGATGATGATCCTGAATTTCCAAATAATAATCTTCGCCAAACACTTCCCGGTAGTTCAGAGCTGTTTGTTTGGCGCCCTCATAGTTTTGCTGCAAAATTTTGGATGCCACTTCGCCTGCCAGACACGCAGACATGGCAATCAGACCGCTGTGATATTGCTTGAGCAGCTCCCAATCAATACGCGGTTTATTGTAAAAGCCCTCGGAAAACGACAGGCTGACCATGTGAATCAGATTGCGATAGCCCTCTTCGTTTTTGCACAGCAAAATCAAATGATAGGGATTGCTATCCAAGTGATGATCTTTGTCAAACCGTGTCCGGCGCGCGACATACACCTCGCAGCCAATGACCGGCTTGATGCCTGCCGCCTTCGCCGCACGATAAAAATCAATGACGCCATACATCACACCGTGATCGGTAATGGCAATGGCGTCCTGTCCGAGCTCCTTCACATGCTCCATCATATTGCCAATCCGGCAGGCGCCGTCCAGCAAGCTGAATTCCGTATGTACATGTAAATGTGCAAAGCTCATGAATGTTCCTCCTGTACTGCCGCCTTTGCCAATGCCACAATGCGCTTGAGCCGATGGCTCATGCCCGGCTTGGACAGCGGCGGCTGTGATTGTGCCGCCAATTCGTTCAGGCTCATCTCCGGATGCTCCAGCCGCAGGCGAATGGTCTCATGCATCGCATCAGGAAAAATTTCCCAGCCGCCCTTGTTCAGTGCCTGCTGAATGACGGCAATCTGTTCCGCCGCCGCATTGGATGCCTTGATGACATTGGCAGTTTCGCAATTGACGCGGCGATTGACCTTATTGCGCAGCTGTTTTTCCACCTTGGCCTGCATCAGCTCCATGGCAGCGCGCTGCGCGCCGATCAGCGTCAGAAAATCCTCCGTGCCCGCTTCGTCCTTCCAATACAGCAGAGAAACCGTCTTGCGCATGGCAAATTTCGGATTAAAGTTCATATCCAGCAGCAGGCTCATGACTTCTCGGCTCAACGCATGATGAGAGGTTGCCAATTCCAGATGGATTTTTTTATCCGGCCCGGCAATGGTTCCCGCCGCGAGAAAAACACCGCGCAGAAATGCCGCGCGGCAGCAATCCTCTTCGATGATATTGCGATTGAGGTGATAGGTCATATGATACTGCCAATCGTAGCCGAGCTTGGCGAAAATGCGTTTGAGCTGCTTTTCTTCGGTAATTTTCAGCGTCACCCGTCCGCCAGCGCCTTTTTCCTGCGACTGCACCGATGCGCTGAATGCACGAGTCAGCAGCGGCGGCACGCGCTTTGCCAGCGCTTCATTCGCTGTCACGATGGAAATTTCCGTATGCGAGAACGTGTGCGCAAACAGCAGCAGCCCATAGGCCTCCGCTACCGCGCAGCACTCCCGACTGACAGGAATTGCGCACAATTCTGTTTTAGTCTGCGCCGAAAACGACATGCGCAATCCTCCTTAAATCTTTCCCGGTTCTGTCTCACGCGCCAACATATCGTATGCGCCGTAAATGCCTTAGCGCACGCAGCAGTGGCCAAATACATTGACAACCGCCTGCGCCAGCAGTGCCGGATCATGCCGCGCCAGCTGGCTGCCGCCTGCAATGAGAGGGAATCCATACATTTCGACACCGGCCTCTCGGAACCGCTGCATATCCATCTCTACTGGTTCTGCATCCTCCGTCTTATACCGCGCCTGAATCGGATCCGGTACCGGCGCGGTATTATAAATACACGCATCGACCAGATGCGGCGCACTGTGCTGCAATAGCGCATGGAGATGATCGAACGCCGTATAGCCTTCGGTCTCGCCGTCCTGTGTCATAATATTGAGCACATAAATCTTCGGCGCCTTGCTCTGCTCCAAAGCCTGCACAATGCCGTCCACCAGCAGATTGGGAATAATACTGGTATATAGGCTGCCCGGCCCCAGAATAATCATATCTGCCGACAAAATCGCATCAATGGCGTGCGGCAATGCCTTTGGCCGCTCCGGCTCCAGCCGTACCTTGTGAATGCGGCAGTTCTGCTGCTTTTTCTTGGCAGCAATCTTGGACTCGCCGACAACACTGGCGCCGTTTTCAAAATCCGCCACCAAATTCACATTGGCATTGGTCACGGGAAGCACCTTGCCGGTGACAGCAAGTACCTCGTTCATGCGCGTCACAGCTTCTTCAAACGAGCCTGTGATGCCATTGAGCGCAGCGAGGAACAAGTTGCCAAACGACTGCCCCTTATTGATGCCCTCCGGAAACCGATAATTCATCAGTTCCATCATGGTCGGCTCGGTGTTGGCGAGGGCAGTAATGCAGTTGCGAATATCGCCCGGCGGCAGCATACCGAGATCTTCTCTCAGCACGCCGCTGCCGCCGCCGTCATCGGAAACCGACACAATGGCTGTAATATTTTCTATATATGTTTTGAGTCCGCGCAGCATCGTAGAAAGACCGGTTCCACCGCCAATGACGACGATTCGCGGTCCCAAGCTGCGTGCGGAACGAATGCTCTGCTGATTTTGCCGCTTGCGCAGGCCAAATTTTCTCGCGGTGCGCAGCGTGCGAAGATACAGCTTTTGATAAAATGGTCTCGCCATTTTTTATCCTTTCTGACTATCTCTATGCGTAGCTGTGGTCATCACATGATTGTCCAGCAAGTGTTTATTCACGGCCTCTGCAATCGCAACCGAGCGATGCCGCCCGCCGGTGCAGCCGATGCCGATGGTGAGCACAGCTTTGCCCTCTTTGGTATACTGCGGAATCAAGAAGTCCAGCAGCGGGAACAGATAATCCAGATACCGATCCGCCGTGCCGTCACAGAACACGTAATTTCTGACGCGCGGGTCCTGTCCTGTCTTTTCCCGCAGACTGATCTCATAGTACGGATTCGGCAAAAAGCGCACATCAAACACGAGATCTGCATCCGCCGGTATGCCATACTTAAAGCCGAACGAAACAACATTGACGCGCAGCAGCCCGCCTTCTTTTTTTCCGGTTACCAGAGAAATGATGGTTTCGCGCAGCTGAGAAACCTCCAATCGGGTCGTATCCACCACAAAATCCGCCCGCATCCGCACAGACGACAGCAGCTCGCGCTCGCGCTCAATGGCGTCTACCATTGTCACGCCATCTACCATGAGCGGATGCTTGCGGCGGGTCGCCTTATAGCGGTTGATGAGAATCGGCGTCGCGGTATCCAAATAAATAATCTTGTACTCGCATCCAATGTCCTTAATTCGATCACAGGCCGCCTGCAAGTGCACAATATCCTTTCCGGCGCGCACATCGACAGCCAGCGCCACGCGTTCATATTTTCCGCCGGTCGCCGCCATACAGATTTCAGCAAATGCCGGAATCAGTGCCACTGGCATATTATCTACGCAGTAATAGCCCAGATCCTCCAGAGTCGCCATTGCTCTTGATTTTCCCGATCCGGACATGCCGGAAATGATACAAAAGTTCATGCTCTTGCAATCCTTTCCCCTTGATTGATGTCTTACAGCAGTCTGACTTCCGGTTCCAGCTCTACGCCAAACTGACGCAGCACTTCTTCCCGTACATGGTCAATCAGCGCGAGGACATCCGAACAGGTTGCGCCGCCGCGATTGATCACGAAACCGGCGTGCTTTTCGGACATCTGTGCGCCGCCAACCGTATATCCCATCAAACCGGCATCCTGAATCAGCTTGCCGGCAAAATATCCCTCTGGACGCTTAAATGTGCTGCCCGCGCTCGGATAATTGAGCGGCTGCTTGTCGCGTCTGCGCTGAGAAAAGTCATCCATCTTTGCCTTGATTTCCGCCGGATCGCCGGTTTGCAGCTGCATAGTAGCAGACAGCGCTACCCACTGCGGATGATCCTTGTATGCACTGGTACGATAGCCAAAGGCGTGCTCTTCTCCGGTCAGGGTACCGATGGTATCGGTCTGCGCGTCATAATAGCGCGAAGAGACCACGACATCCGCCATCTGTCCGCCGTAAGCACCGGCATCCATAAACAGCGCGCCGCCCAAAGAACCGGGAATACCGCCTGCAAATTCCAGACCGGTCAACTGATGTTTCAGTGCTTCGCTCGCCAAAACGGACAGCAGCGCACCGGTCTGCGCCTGCACCGTCGTGCCATCAATGTGCACCTTTCCGTACTCTGTGCCAAGGCACAGCACAACGCCGCGGATGCCTTCATCGCGCACCAGAACATTCGAGCCGTTGCCCAGCACGGTGAGCGGCAGCTGCGCCTGTCTTGCCGCCTTGACGGCGCTGCAAACGGCGCGTTCGGTCTTTGGCATGACCAGCAAATCCGCCGGTCCGCCGATGCGGAACGAGGTATGCCGATTCATCGGCTCCTCGGTATAGAACGCCAGCTCATCTGCCGGGCATTCCAATTTTGACTTAAATTCTTCTATCATAAAAAACACTTCATTCCTTTAGTCTCAAAATACATGATTTCTCCATGCTTTTCATACATTTTTATTATATCATGCACGGCGCAAAATCGGAACACGAACCGCACATTTTGTTTAGATTTTCAAATATCCTCTTGTTTTTCTGTTCGCAGTCGCATACAATAGAAACACACCTGAATTTTTTTGCAATATTTCGGAGGTTTTCGTTTATGATTTATACAGTGAGCGATCTGCACGGCTGTCTGGAAGATTGGCAGACCCTATTGGACACCATTCATTTTTCCGATCAGGACACCATGTTTGTTCTGGGCGACTGCGTCGATCTCGGCCCGGACCCGATTGGTCTCCTGCACGACATGATGGAGCGCCCCAATGTCTTCCCAACGCTCGGCAACCACGAATTGTCTTTCGTCCGCAGTGTGCAGTCTCTCCCGCCGGAGGCGACCGTTGACAACTTCATGGACTATCTGGATGACGACGCACGCACACAGCTGTCCAAGTGGGCAGCAGACGGCGGTCAGCGCACGCTGATTCAGTACCTCTCTCTGGACGAAGAAGGCAGAGAAGCCATCCTCGATTACATCGGCGAGATGACACTGTACGAAGAAGCCGAGGCAGACGGTGTTTCATTTGTGCTGACGCACAGCGGCATCACAGGCTTCGATCCGGAACAGCCGCTGGACGACTACTCTCCGGCAGATTTCCTCAACGCGAATCCGACACCGGGCATGGAATATTTTTCTGACCGCACGGTTATCGTCGGACATACCCCAACCTATCTGCTGCGCGGCGGCAAAGCCGGTCACATTCTCGACGACGGCGGCATCATCTACATCGACTGCGGCGCCGCACACAAGGATGTCGGCGGCTGTGTCGGCTGTCTGCGTCTGGATGACTTTGAAGAGTTCTACGTCTGACATCTGGAAACAAAAAAGCCGTTCGGCAGTGTGCGAGGTACCTATGCCGGACGGCTTTGCATTTGCTCCGATTACGAATTATTCTGAATGCCCATGGATTTCATCATGCGCTCATTGAGTTCCTTCGCCGCATTATAGCCCATCGACTTATGACGATGGTTCATGGCAGCAACCTCAATGATAACCGCAAGATTTCGGCCCGGACGTACCGGAATTGTCAGAGACGGGATGCGCAGACCCAGAATATCCGTGTACTGGTTGTCCATGCCAAGACGGTCATACATCTTGCCCTCTACCCACTGCTCCAGATTGATAATCATATCAACACGTTCGGTCTCTTTAATGGCACCCATACCAAAGATACGGCGCACATCGACAATGCCAATGCCGCGCAGCTCGATAAAGTGACGAATAATCTCCGGCGCACAGCCGACCAGCGTTCGATCGGATACGCGCTTGATTTCCACCGCATCATCCGCAATCAACCGGTGACCGCGCTTGACCAGCTCGATGGCGGTCTCGCTCTTGCCAACGCCGCTGTCGCCCAGAATCAGGATGCCTTCGCCGTACAGCTCGACTAACACGCCGTGCAGGGTAATACGCGGCGCCAGCGATACCTTCAGCGATGCCACCAGTGCACTCGTTACAGAGGACGTAAACTCATTGGTGCGGAGCACGGCGACGTCATACTTCTTTGCCGCCTCAATCAGCTCCGGGAACACTTCAATATTTCTCGTGACGATGACGGCCGGAATGCCGGTCGCGCACAGCTTTTCAAAAATATCCATGCGCTTTGCCTCGTCGAACTGTTCTACATAGGCGTTTTCTGCCTTGCCCATAATCTGCAGGCGCTGCGGCTCAAAATAATCAAAAAAACCGGCGAGCTGCAAGCCCGGACGATTGACATCATCTGTTGTGATTTCTATTTTCTCGAATCCTTCCGGTCCATAAATCAATTCAAACTGGAATTCTGTGATTAACTGCCCCAGCGTAACGCTGAATTCTTTCAGTTGCATGACTAGCAGCCCCCTCATTTTGGATTTTTCTGTATGAACAGTAACAATATTGCTTTTATTATAACGGATTGCCCGATTACATGCAAGCCAGCACAGACTTTTTTCTCTCTCGACGGATTTTTTTGTCTATAGCTATTGCAATTTTGCGAAACGTATGATATTATAATATCCGTTACTCAAATGATTACAGATAAGGAGGTGCAGGAAAGATGGCAAAGTGTGAAGTTTGCGGCAAGGGCGTAACCTTCGGTATCAAGGTTTCCCATTCTCACAGACGTTCCAACCGTACTTGGAAGCCGAACGTTCGTCGCGTTAAGGCTGTCGTTGCTGGCACTCCGTGCCATATCAATGTTTGCTCTCGGTGCCTCCGCTCCGGCAAGGTTACTCGCGCAATCTAATTGATATAAAACGGTTGATGAAGCTCTCTATGGAAATAGAGGGCTTTTTTCATGCCCATTTTGCAAAAAAATACAGCGAGAGACGGTGATCTGTCTCTCGCTGTTTGCTTTTTCTGCTTACTTCCAGATTTCCTCGATCTCGCTCTTGCGCGGACGGTTCATCAGATGCTTGATGCATTCCTGCACCGGCTTGTTTTCATACAGCAGCTCATACATCGCCGTGGTAATCGGCATCTCAATGCCGACCTTCTGTGCGAGCATATATCCGGCTTCCGTCGCATAGTATCCCTCGACAACCGCGCCGATTTCCTTCATGGCCTGCTGAACATCCATGCCCTGACCGATCTTGATACCAGCACGGCGGTTTCTCGAATGCATCGAGGTGCAGGTGACAATCAGATCACCCATGCCGGACAGACCGGCAAAGGTCTCACTTCTGCCGCCCAGCGCTGTGCCCAGACGCGCAATCTCCGTCAGGCCGCGCGTCATAAGCGCCGCCTTGGAGTTGTCGCCCAAACCAACACCATCACAGATGCCGGCAGCCAGCGCGATGATGTTCTTAAAGCATCCGCCCAGCTCCGCGCCGATAATATCCGGGGAGATATACACGCGGAATCGGTCATTCATAAATGCCTGCTGTACCAGCGTCGCTGCTTCTCTCGATGCAGATGCCGCCAAAATACAGGTCAAAATACCGCGGGATACCTCCTCTGCATGGGTCGGGCCCGTCAGCGCAACAACCGGATTCTTGCCGTTTGTCGCCCTGCTGATGGTCTCCGAAAACCGGCAATAGCCGTTATCTCGATCCAAGCCCTTGCCGACATTGACAATCGGAATGCCCTTCGGAATGATTCCCGCCAGCTGCTGTGCGGTGGAATGCACCGCAAACGACGGAACCGCCATCAGCACGAGATCCGCTGTCGCTGCACCGTTCAGGTCTGTCGTAATCTCGATTTCTTCCGGCAGCTTGACGCCCGGAAGCAGCTTTTCATTGCCGCGCTGTTCCCGCAGCAGCTTGCATTCCTCTTCAAAGCAAGTCCAAGATGTCACCGTATGCCCATTTTCATGCAGCAGAATCGACAGAGCCATGCCCCATCCGCCGCAGCCGACTACAAAAATTTTCATACTCTCATGCTCCTCGATATGGTCCGTGTACAGCAGTTAGTTTTCTTTTTTGCTGTGCAGTGAAAATTTATTTTCTTCTCCGTGTGCAATCCGCACGATATTTCCGCGGTGCATATAGACAACAGCTGCCACCATCACAAACAGAATCACCAGCATCGGCATCAGT
Source organism: bacterium (assembly GCA_963601915.1). GTDB lineage: Bacteria > Bacillota > Clostridia > Oscillospirales > Butyricicoccaceae > Butyricicoccus_A. Next base: position 14,341 of record CAVCGL010000020.1, read on the forward strand.
CCCTGCTCTCCCCGATGCAGATACAGCGTCAAAAACGGCACTGTACAAGTAGCAACAATCGAGCCGAGCGAAACCCATTTGCTGATGGCGACCAGAACGACAAACACAGCGATAGCAACGCAAAATACACGCCAGTCAAACACCGCAATCATCGTTGCGCCGACAAGAATACCTTTTCCGCCCTTGAATCCGAAATACAGCGGAAACATATGGCCGACAATTGCCGCGCTTCCCGCAATGAGCACGCCGAGCGAGCCCATCAGATGTCCGCCAATCAGGCAGGCAATCACGCCCTTGGCAATATCACCGATCAGCACCAGCAGAGTCGGCTTTGCGCCCATGACGCGAAGAGAATTGGTGAGCCCGGCATTGCCGCTGCCCTTTGTGCGAATGTCATATCCCATCAGCGATTTGGACACGACCAGCGCCGAATTGATGCTGCCCAGCAGATAGCCCACGACAAGTAAAATCAGAATCACGATCGGTGTACTCACCCAGTTATTCCTCCTTGCCGCCGCGCTCACGCACAATCATACGAATCGGCGTGCCATTGAGTCCATATACATCGCGAATCTGATTTTCCAAATATCGCTGATAGGAGAAATGAAACAGCTGCGCGTCGTTGCAGAAGCAGACAAACGTAGGCGGACGAACGCCCGACTGCGTCATATAATAAATCTTCAGGCGGCGGCCCTTGTCCGTTGGCGGCTGCACACGCGCTGTTGCCTCTGCGAGCAGTGTGTTGAGCTGACCGGTCGGAATGCGTCTGCCGTTCTGCTCATAAACATCATTGATGCAGTCAAACAGCTTGTGCACGCGGGCACCTGTCTTGGCAGACAGGAACAATACCGGCGCATACGGCATATACGACAGACCGATGCGCACGCGCTCGGTGTACTGATCCATCGTCTTGCCGTCCTTTTCAATCAGGTCCCACTTATTGATGACGATAATACATGCCTTACCGGCATTGTGTGCTTCGCCGGCAATCTTGGTGTCCTGCTCCGTCACGCCTTCTACGGCGTCAATCATAATCACGCATACATCTGCGCGCTCCACGGCCATCAGAGAACGCATGACACTGAACTTCTCCACGCGCTCATCTACCTTTGAACGCTTGCGGATGCCCGCTGTGTCAATGAGCATATACTTGCCCTTGCTGTTCTCAAACTTGGAGTCCACGCTGTCGCGGGTCGTACCAGCAATATTGCTGACAATCACGCGCTCTTCGCCAAGAATCTGGTTGACGAGCGAAGACTTGCCGACATTCGGCTTGCCGATCAGCGCAACCTTGATATATTCGCTGTCAGGCTCTTCTTCGCCCTCCTCCGGAAAATGCTCATAGCAGGCGTCCAGCAGATCGCCGGTGCCGTAGCCGTGCAGTGCGGAGATCGCAAACGGATCTCCGAGACCCAAATTATAAAATTCGTAAAATTCCGGCGGTTCTGCGCCCGGACGGTCGCACTTGTTGACAGCAAGTATAATCGGCTTGCGCGAGCGGCGCAGCATCGCTGCTACCTCCTCGTCCGTCGCGGTCACACCGCTGTGCAGATCCGTCATCAAAATAATCACATCCGCTGCCTGAATCGCTGCCTCCGCCTGGATGCGCATGAATTTCAAGATCTCACTGTCTGTGCTCGGCTCAATACCGCCGGTGTCAATCACCTGAAAGGCACGGCCGCGCCACTCAGAGTCCGCATACAGTCGATCGCGGGTGATACCCGGCGTGTCCTCTACAATCGAGAGTCTCTTACCGGCAAAGCGGTTAAACAGCTGCGACTTGCCGACATTTGGGCGTCCGACAATCGCTACAACTGGTTTTGCCATTGTAATACTCCTTTCCGTCTGCCGCACGCCGCTGAGACGCGCGGAATATGACTCATTTTTTCACAGAACGCTTTATTCTGTTGATTTTTCCTGAGAGTTCAATACGATTATCGCATTTCTAAGCAGTTCCGTCAACTCTCACGGCAAAAAAATAGAGAAGGAAGCTACGGCCGCCTTCTCTATTCTTTCTTTCATCTGCATCGGTGCTCCGAAATTACTCGGAAACCTTCAGGTACTCACGGCCATTGTAGGAGCCGCAAGCCTTACAAACCTGATGCGGGAGCTTCATCTCGCCGCACTTCGGGCACTTCACCAGTCCCGGCGCGCTCAGCTTCCATACGTTGTTTCGTCTGGTATCACGTCTTGCCTTAGAAGTCTTTCTCTTTGGTACTGCCATTTCGGTAACACCTCCTCTGTCTATCCTAAAAGTTCTTTTTTGATGAATCGTGTCATTCCTCAGTCGTCCTTATCCAGGAGCTTCTGAAGAACAGCCAGCCGGCTGTCGATTTCCCTTGTGCTGCAACCGCAGGGACCCTCATTCAGGTTCTTGCCGCATTTGGGACACAGTCCCTTGCAGTCCGGCTTGCAATAATATGCGAAGTCGACTTCGAGCAGCAGGGCAGGGATGATAATGTCGTCCAGCTCAATGCTCTGCCCGTCTATCTGGTAAATATCGTCGCGGTCATCTTCCTGTACTTCCTGTGCCAGAACATACGAGCACTGAGCCGTAACGTCCTTTTTGACGGGAGCCAGGCAGCGGGCGCATCGCGTTTCATACAGTGCGCTGGCTGATGCCTGTAGTCGGAGCACGCCCAGATGATTCCGAACCTCTCCTTCGATATGAACCGGTGTACGGAACGGATATTCTCCGTTCATTTCCTCTTTTGTCAGGTCGGCGTCGTAGGAGAACGGGATCACCGCTCCATCGGTCACCGAGATGCGTTTCAAATCGAGTTTCATAGCATTCCTCGCTTGACGGTCAATTATTAGTATACCTCATGGAAGCGGAGTTTGTCAACAGAAAACTCTGCTTTCTTCCCACATTTCCAAAGGTTTATTCATTATAGCATAAAATTCAGAAAATTTCAGCCCATTCTGCTGATTTTTTCCCAAAAATACAGCGAATTTCGTTTTTTTGTCAAACATGCACAGATATGCAGCGGTCTGCGCCGTCCTTCCTGCACCGAAACAGCGGATATTGTCCAAAAACCATTGCTTTTCTGCGCCGGTACGGTTAAACTAAAAGCAAAAGAAATGACAAAACAGGAGGATTCTCGTGAAACAGTTCACCATCAGCAAGAACGACAGCGGACAGCGTTTAAATAAATTTTTAGAAAAAGCCGTTCCCCTGCTCCCCGGCGGCATGATGCACAAGTACATCCGCATCAAGCGCATCAAGGTCAACGGCAAGCGCACCGACTTCGCCTACCGGCTGCAGGAAGGCGATGTTCTCCAACTGTACATCAACGACGAATTTTTTGAAAAGCCGAAGAAACACAGCGAAGAGGAAGCCTATCTGCACGCCAAACCGAATATTGACGTCATTTATGAGGATCAGCATATTCTACTCGTCAATAAGCCCGCAGGACTCGTCGTGCATGCCGATGACAACGGCACCAGCGACACACTCATCGCCCGCATTCAGGCGTATCTGTATCAGTACGGGCGCTGGGATCCCAACAAAGAGGCATCCTTTACCCCTTCGCTGTGCAACCGCATTGACCGCGGCACCTCCGGCATCGTCATCGCCGCTAAGACCGCCGAAGCCCTGCGCGTGATGAACCAAAAAATTCGCGACCGCGAGCTGCACAAGAGCTATCTGTGCGTCGCCTGCGGCCACGTTCGCCCACGCGACGGACGCATCAAAAACTACATTCTGCGCCATGAGAGCGAGCACCGTGTCTCTGTGCACGATCATCCGGTCGCCGGTGCGCGCACCGCCGTCACCCAGTACCGCGTGTTAAAAGAAACGCCCGAGTTATCTCTGGTCGAGTGTGATTTGATTACCGGCCGCACCCATCAGCTGCGCGCGCAGTTTTCCCACATGGGACATCCGCTGCTCGGTGACAGCAAATACGGCAAAAATGAAATGAACCGCAAATATCGCCGCAAATCGCAGGCACTGTGTTCCTACAAGCTCCGGTTTGATTTCACGACGGATGCCGGTTCGCTCGGCTATCTCAATCACAAGGTGTTTACCGCGCCGCGCGTAGAGTTCGTCTCGCTGTTTGACGACTAAAGTATCGGAGGTGAAGGAATTGAATATTGCGATTCTGATCCCCTCTCTCGATCCCAACGAACGGCTCGGCACCCTGGTCTCTCAGCTGTGTGCGCAAGGACTGACGCAAATCGTCGTCATTGATGACGGCAGCGCTGCCAGTGCCCAGCCGGTCTTTGATCTGTGCGCCTCGCTCGGCTGTGTCGTCGTTCACCACGACTGCAACCGCGGCAAGGGCGAAGCCCTGCGCACCGGTCTGCGCACAGCCCGCGAGCATTTTCCGACCATTTCCGGCGTTGTCACCGCAGATGGAGACGGCCAGCACCTCGTCAAAGACATTGTGCGCGTGGCGCACGCACTGGAAGCGACAGCAAGCGGCCTGATTCTTGGCACACGCGATTTTTCTGGTGAGCATGTCCCTTTTCGCAGCCGATTCGGAAATCGCTTCTCCTCGCTGTTTTTCCGTCTCTCTGCGGGTGTCAGCTGTCCGGATACACAGACTGGACTGCGCGGGATTCCCGCCGCTCTATTTGATTTTGCCCTTTCCGTTTCCGGCAGCCGCTACGAATATGAAATGAACCTGTTGTTCTGTGCCGCACAGCAGCATATTCCGCTCCGGTACATTCCCATCGAGACGGTATATGAGGACAAAAATTCTGTCTCTCATTTTCGTCCGCTGCGCGATTCCGCCCGCATTTATGCCGCGCCGCTGCGCTTCGCTGTCGCCTCGCTGAGCAGTTTTTTCATTGACATCCTATTATTTTCCCTGTTTACGTTTTTGCTGCCGTCTCGGACGGCTCAGGCGATTTTAACCGCCACCTTTGGCGCGCGCGTCTGTTCCGGTATCTACAATTTTCTTCTCAATCGCCGCTGGAGCTTTTCCAGCACGCAAGAGTCTTGGCACACGCAGGGAATAAGGAGATGAATGCATATGAGCAAATGTGATGACTGCATGTATTTTGAATATGATGAAGAATTCGGCTATTCCGTCTGTCAGCAGGACTTGGACGAGGACGAAATGCGCTTGTTTATTCAAGATACCTTCGACAACTGCCCGTATTACCGCTGCGGCGATGAATACAGCATTGTCCGCCATCAGAATTAACCCCAGATACGGCAACGCCGCCGGTTGAGAGCGCTTCTCAACCGGCGGCGTTTCTATTTTGTTTTATTATTTACGCAATAAACACCATCTGCACCAAAATCATATAGCAAATCGTGCCGCCCGCGATGGACAGCAGCATTTGCCGTTTCCACAGGTGCAGTCCCGCCGTCACGGCGATAGCAATCAGCTCCGGTATGCCATGGCTGCCGGTGAAAATACTGACATTTCGCAGGCAATACACGACGATCATGCCAAAGACAGCAGCAGGCAGTACCTTGCCGAGATACTGGATATATTTTGGCGTCGGTTTTCCCGCCGGAAAGAGAAAAAACGGCAAAAAGCGTGTCAGCTCCGTACCCAGCACAATAATGGCAATCGTAACAATTTGCTGAGAAACCGTCATGCCTGCTCCTCCTCTCTCTTCCTGCGCAAAATCGTCAGGAAAAACAAAATAACCAGCATTGTTGGCACCATAAAGCTATCTGCGCCAAAGACAATCAAGCACAAAACCGATGCCCCCAAGCCGACAAACTGGCTGGTGTGTTTTTTATCCTTGATCCACTGCTCCATAAAGATGACAACAAACATCGCCGTCATCGCAAAATCCAATCCCTGCGTGTTAAAGTGAATCAGCGAGCCGAACAGACCGCCTATCGTCGCGCCGGTCACCCAATACAGATAATTGAGCACCGTCACAAACAGCATAAACCAGCCGCGGTCTACATCCTGGGGAATTTCCGCTGAATAATTGATGGAAAATGTCTCATCACACATGCCATAAATCAAAAAGAATTTTTTCCAGCCCATGCCGCGGAATTTATCCAGCATGGAAATGCCATAAAACAAATGCCGCGCGCCAATTAAAATCGCCATGACAAATGCCTGCAGCGGGTGAAATCCGCCGAGCAGCATATTGGCTGTGACAAATTCCATCGAACCGGTAAAAATCGTCATGCTCATCAGCATCGGATAGACAAAGCTGAAGCCAGACACATGCATATACACGCCGTATGTGATGCCGAGAAACCAAAAGCCTGCAAAAATGGGAATGGTATGCGGAAACGCATAGCGGAACGCCCGCCGGATTTCTTTGGATCTTCCCCGCATGTTCTCATCTCCTATTGATTTAGTAGTATAAATGTCGTATGTATCAGTATAGCATCTTCGTGTATATTCGGCAATATGTTTTCTCCGAAACAGACAAAGACCGCCGAGCCTGCGCTCGACGGTCTGAAAAAAGTCTCTTATTGTTTGCTGTACAGCGTGCGAATCGAGTTGAGTACACACAGAATGGCAACACCGGTATCCGCAAAGACAGCCAGCCACATGGACGCGATGCCCAACAGGCCGAGCAGCATAACGGCAATCTTGATGACCAAAGCAAAGACAATGTTTTCCTTTGCAATGCGAGCGGTTTTTCTCGCCAGTGCAATGGCCTTTGGAATTGCAGACAGTTCACCGGTCATGAACACAACATCCGCCGCTTCAATCGCCGCATCTGCACCGGTTCCCATTGCCGCGCCGACATCTGCACCAGCCAGTACCGGCGCATCGTTGATGCCGTCACCGACAAACATAACCGGGCCGTATTTCTCTCGAATGCTCTGCAAGCAGCTGACCTTATCCTGCGGCAGCAGCTGCGCGTGAATATCCTGTACGCCAGCCTCTGCTGCGATTGCCTCTGCGCTCTCCTGCGCATCGCCGGTCAGCATCGCAGACACAACGCCCTGCTGCTTCATCTTTGCCAGAGCCGCAACCGCATCTTCCTTGATGGTATCCGAAATACAGATGCGTCCGGCAAATTTTCCGTCACGTGCCAGATAAATGATGGTTGCTCCGCCAACTGCCGAAAGCTGCGGCAGCTCAACCTGATAGCTGTCCATGAGCTTTTTGCCGCCGCACAGCAGCTGTGCGCCATTGACATCCGCACAAATGCCATGACCGGCAACTTCCTTGATGTCATGCGGCTGCGGAACATCCAAGCCGCGCTCCTTGGCAGCGGTCACAATGCTGACGCCGATTGGATGCGTCGAAGATGTCTCGCAAGCGGCTGCCAGCTGAAGCAGCTCCTGTTCGCTCAGGCCTTCTGCCGGTTCCAGAGCGGTTACGGTAAACGTGCCCTTGGTGATGGTACCGGTCTTATCCAGTGCCACTGCCTTGACATCAGCCAGTGCCTCCAGCGAAATACCGCCCTTGAACAAGATGTTGCTCTTGGACGCCGTGCCAATGCCTGCAAAGTATGCCAGCGGAACGCTGAGCACCAGAGCGCACGGGCAGCTGATAACCAAGAACGTCAATGCGGTGTAAATCCAATGCATCCAGTTTCCCGTTACCAAGGACGGAATCACTGCCGTCAAAACGGCAATGGCAACGACGATCGGGGTATAGACACGGGCAAACTTCGTGATAAAGCAGTCAATTTTCGGCTTGCTTGCCGCTGCATTTTCTACGGCATCCAAAATGCGGGTTACCATGGACTCAGAGAGCGGCTTGGTTACCTGCATCCGCAGCAGACCGGAAGTATTGACACAACCGCTGACCAGCTCATCGCCCTTCTGTACGCGAACCGGAACCGGCTCACCAGTGACAGCAGAGGTATCCAAAAAGCTCTCGCCCTCTACCACAACGCCGTCCAGCGGCACGCGGTCGCCCGGACGAACAACCAAAATATCTTCTACTTCCGCTTCTTCTGCCGGAATCGTCTCAATCTTGCCGTCATGCTCCCACTGTACGGTCTCCGGTCGGAGATCGACAGCCTCCATGATCTGACTGCGGCTCTTCTCGACAGCGATATGCTCGAACAGCTCGCCAACCTGGAAGAACAGCATAACGCCGACAGCTTCCGCAAAATCACCGACGCAGAACGCACCAATGGTTGCCACAGACATCAGGAAGTTTTCGTCAAAGACATGGCCGCTCGTCAAATTGCGGACTGCCGTCCAAACAACTTCTCTGCCAAGAATAACATAGCCAATCAGATACGCTGCCAAATAGGCGGGCATCGGCGCGCCGACATGGCTCAGTGCAAGACCAACTGCCATGCACACCGCACCGAGAATCAGCTGAACAATTTCTTTCTTATTGCTGTCGTCTTTTTTCGGTGCTTTTTTCGCCTCTTCCGGCGGGATAATCTGAATATCCGGTTCTACCGCGCGAGCTGTCTGCACCATCTTCTCTGCCAGACCGGTATGATTCGGCGCAGTCACGCGCAGCTGCATCGTCGCAAAGGTCAAAACAGCATCCGACACGCCCTCCATGGCATTGATGCGTCTCTCAATTTTTGCGCCGCAGTTTGCACAATCCAAATTTTCCAGATGATAAATTTTTGTTGTGCCGCCAGTCGTTGCAGAACGCTGCAACGGTTGTTCTTCCTCTTCGTCTTCATGATGGTGGTCATGCCCACAGCAGCAATCATCATCGTGGTCATGGTGGTGGTGATGCTCGTGCTCTTCATGCTCATGATGATGGTCATGTCCACAGCAGCAATCGTCATCATCGTCGTGATGGTGGTGATGCTCGTGCTCTTCATGCTCATGATGGTGGTCATGTCCACAGCAGCAATCGTCATCGTCGTCGTGATGGTGATGATGCTCGTGCTCTTCATGCTCATGATGGTGGTCATGCCCACAGCAGCAGTCATCATCGTCGTGATGGTGATGATGTTCGTGCTCTTCGTGCTCATGATGGTGGTCATGCCCGCAGCAGCAATCGTCATCGTGTTCATGATGGTGGTGATGCTCGTGCTCCCCATGCTCATGATGGTGGTCATGTCCGCAGCAGCAGTCGTCATCGTGGTCGTGATGGTGATGATGCTCGTGCTCTTCGTGCTCATGATGGTGGTGGTGATGTCCACTGGACTTTTTGCCGTCACGATCATGCACGGTGACATCCGGCTCATAAGACTGTGCGATTTGTTCAATCGTCTCTTCCAGCCCTTCCGGCTCACTCGTCTTGACGCGCAGCTGTTTGGTCTCGAATACCATCACCGCTTCTTCTACCTGCGGCAGCCTGCGAACCTCCGCCTCTATCTTGCCCGCACAGTGTGCACAGCCAAGATTTTCCATAATATAGACTTTATTTGCCATGCAAATTCCTCCTGCCCCTATGCAACAGAATACGCAGTTTTTAAATCTGAACATATGAATACTTGTTCATATGTTTTTGTATGCCATTATTATAGCATTCTTTCCGTATATGTCAATAGGTCTCTGCTCAAAACCGCAAAAGTTTTCAAAACTTTTGTGAATCCTATTTTCGCTCAAACAATTTGTGGTATAATAAATACCGTTATATAATGGGTGAGGTGACATTCATGGCTATCAAAGCTGTGCTTTTTGATTTAGATAATACACTATATGATTTTACCACCGTACATCAGCAGGCACTCGCTGCGCTTGCCGAATACGGCGAATCCCGCTTCGATGTACCGGCGCGCCGTTTTCTCGTCGCATACGAAGAAGCAGACAAGCAGCTCAAGCGCGAACTGCCGCACGTGGCAGCGTGTCACAACCGCATCATTATCTGCCAGCGCATGTTGGAGCTGCTCGGTCTGCCGTCTATCGTCACACCGCTGGAGCTGTATGAAACGTATTGGGGAACGCTGCTGCGCATCATGAAGCCGCGAGAGGGCGCAACCGAGCTGCTCAACCGTCTGCATCGCCGTCACGTACAGACTGCCATTGTGACCGACATGACCGCACATATCCAGCACAGAAAAATCGCTGCCCTGGGCTTTGCCGGTGTGCTGGATGCCATGGTGACCAGCGAAGAGGCCGGTGTGGAAAAGCCCAATCCGAAGATCTTTCTCGATTGTCTGCGCAAGCTGCGCATCAAACCACAGGAAGCGCTTTATATCGGCGATAACTTCGCCCGCGACATCATCGGCGCACACAGTGCCGGTCTCGTACCGTTTTGGCTCAACACCACCCGCCAGCCGGCCCCGCGCGTGGATTTCCCGTACAAGGAACTGCACAGCCTGACAGAAGTTTTATAATTTTTCTTACATATAACCAGAGAAAAGCCGCAGGATTGACCTGCGGCTTTTTATTTGGAGAAATAGGTGGTGATGTTCTCTGTTATAAGAGAGATAACAGAAATATTATATAGTGAGAAATAAATGGATGAATAAAATCGGTGGGAAAAAATTACTCGGACAGAGTCAGCAGCTCGTTCTTCAGGAAGGACTCCTTGCAGCGGAATGCGATGTTGGTGGACTTGGTGCCATCGTATACGTTCGGGTTAGCCGGCGTACCGGTTGCAACATGGTCGCAGAATACTTCCATTTCCTTCACGTATGCATCGTGCCAACGAGTTACGAAGTCCTGATAGCACTCACGGCAAACGCCATGCTTGCTCATAACTTCCAGCAGGGAATCGGTCGGAACAGCGGAGATACGCAGGGTACCACGGGTACCAACGATTTCGGTCTCTACTGCGGAGCCATGTGCTGCTGCGCGGCCTGCGTAGAAGAATGCCATGGTCTCGTTCTCGTTCTGAATCAGGCAGGATACGTTGTCGCCGTCATCCCAATCCTTGTACTGCTTGAACTCGTAGCAGCCGCCGATTGCCCACAGCTTCTTCGGCTCGGACTCGGTCAGCCAACGGATCAGGTCGATGTCATGGATGGACATGTCGATGAACTGGCCGCCAGAGCGCGGTGCGTACTCCAGTGTGCCCTTGATGATGGAAATCGGGTCCTGAGAGTAGCAGCGAACCAGTACGATGTCGCCGATGTCGCCGCGGTTGATCTTTTCCTTTGCGATTGCGTAGGAATGATCGTAACGACGCATGAAGCCCAGCATGAAGATCAGCTCCGGATGAGCTTCTACAATCTTCTCAGCCTTCTTGCACTTCTCTACGGTCTCAGCCAGCGGCTTTTCGCAGAATACATGCTTGCCAGCATTCATAGCCAGCTCGATCATATCTACATGGGAATCGGTGTTGGTAACGATAGCAACAGCCTCTACGTTCGGGTCGTTGCACAGATCAGCCGGATTCTCGTAAACAGCGGTTACGCCCAGTTCTTCAGCAACTTCCTTTGCGCGAGCGATGTTCTTATCGCTGATTGCAACCAGCTCAGAACCCGGAACGCGGTTTGCGATGTTGCAAGCGTGCTCATAACCCAGACGGCCAATACCGATGATACCAATTTTCAGCTTTTTCATTGTTGTTTCCTCCTCAAATCTATCTCTTTCCTGACATTAAAGTCCAGTGTACTTGTTTACGTATGCGCGAGCCATCTTCGCATACTCCAGCGGATTAGCAATTGCCGGATCCTGCTCAGCCTCTACAACCAGCCAGCCTTCGTAGTTATACTCATCCAGCAGCTTGAATACGGTCGGGAAGTCTACGCAGCCTTCCGGATCGCCCGGTACGGTAAATACGCCTTCCGGAATGGAGCGCAGGAAGCTCTTGTTCTCTGCATAGCACTTGTCCATAGCAGCCTTGCGGACATTCTTCAGATGCACGTGCTTGATGCGGTCATGATGCTTCTTGAGAATCTCAATCGGATCTTCGCCGGAGAAGGTCAGATGACCGGTATCGTAAATCAGGCTGACATACTTCGGATCGGTCAGCTGCATCAGATGGTCGATCTCGTTGGTCTTCTGAACGGTCGTGGTCATATGATGATGGTATACAATCTGCATACCGCTGTCATATGCGATCTTGCCCAGATGATCCAAGCCCTTTGCCAGCGTCTCAAACTCGTCATCGTTGAGAACCTTCTTCTGAGACAGCGGGGTGTTCCACTGGTGCTGAATCGAGAAGCTCTGGTCAGAGGTGTTGATGATGTTGGTGCCGCATGCCTTGAGGAAGTTCATGTGATCCACAAATGCACGCTCGTTCCACCACAGCGGCTGCTCATTCAAATAGGTGCTGATCCAAGCAGTGATAACAGAAAGATCTCTGCGTCCCAGCTCCTTGTTCAGGATTGCCGGATCTCTCGGGAACTGGCAGCCAATCTCGGTGCCAACGTAGCCGGTCAGTGCAATTTCGCTGATGGTCTGCAGGAAGCTATTCTCTGCGCCCATCTCTGGCATGTCATCTTCTGTCCACGCGATCGGTGCAATGCCGACGCGAACCTTTTTCGGGTCTAACATATGTTCTCGTCCTTTCCTTGACTTTTAAATCCTATGGGTTGTTTCCGTATTTTGTCTTTCCTTTTTTGTGACTTTAGTATATCATGCACAGGTTTTTTCCGCTTTTAACTTCTTGTTTTTTGCAGCTTTTCTAAAAAATTTCATTTTTATTGAAATTCTGTATGCGCAAGCAGGCAATTTCCCTTCTTTTTCCGAAAAACTTTCAAAATCTTGCGCTTCCTGTCTATCCATCAAAACCGAAAATTTCAAAAATCCTGCGATTGTTTTATTTTGTCTGTTTTTTTGAGAAATCGCCGCATGGAATCTCCGTACAAAAAAATACAGACACAGCGGCAATTCTGTGTCTGTATTCTCTCAATCGTATGTTCCAGATATTCTGTATAAACGAATCAGAAATCAGAAGGCATTGTTATAAATGCTCAAAATATCCTCTTCCGTCAATTCTACATAATTGTTGTTGAGCAGACGCTGCTGGGTCTCCAGTACCGTCTTTGCGTATACCGGCAGCTCCTCTGCGGTCACGCCAACCTCACGCAGCTTCTTCTTCTCCAGCACGGCGTTCATGAGCTTGTACAGCTCTTCCAGAGCAAATACCGGCTCGGTATCCAGCTCTGCTGCCAGAACTTCTTCCAGCTTGTTGAGCTTACCAACCGGCTTCTTTTCCTGATACTTGCGCATAACATCGGCAAACATCAGCTGGTTGGACTGACCGTGCGGCACATGATGTGCGCCGCCGAGCGGATAGCTCAGCGCGTGAACCGCTGCACAGCCAGCATGGCCGAAGGCAATGCCTGCAAAGTTAGAGGCACGCAGGAATCGAGCTGCATACTTCTTCCAAGCGTCGCGGTCGCCGTTATCTACAGCAGCACGCCAGCCGCTCAGAATCAGGTGCAGCGCGCTCTTGGAGAACAGCTCGCTGATTGCGCACGCATTCGGGCTGAGGAAGGACTCCACCGCGTGAATCATGGCATCAATCGAAGAGGTAGCAAAGACGCCATACGGCAGACTTGCAAGCATACCCGGGATCAGTGCTGCCTCGTTGGCAAACATAGCCGGAGAGACAATGCCCTGCTTGACGCCTTTGGTGGTGCGGTTGATGATGGAAATATTGGTTACTTCAGAACCGGTGCCGCAGGTAGTCGGAACAATAACCAGCTCATGAACCTTGTGCAGGTCTGCCATGCGGTCGTACAGATCGTCTACCTTATCTTCCTTAGAAGCAACAGCCAAGACCTTGGCAATGTCGATAATGGTGCCGCCGCCGACAGCGATAATGCGCTTGTATTCTTTTCCGCGCAGCTCATCGAGGATGGCGTCTACCATCACGTCGGTCGGCTCGCCCATGCCGTACTTTTCCTGAAACAGGGTATGGCAGCCCAAATTCAGTGCGGAAATTGTCGGCTCGTAAATATATTCATTGGTCAGAATGAGATCTTCTGCACCCAGACCAGCTTCTTCCGCATAGGTCTTAAAATCTGCATATTCTGCAATTGCAGGAATCAACTGAAATGCTTTCATGTTTGCGCCTCCTGCCTTAAATCTCCGGGAAATACTTTGCGTCGGCTGCGGTTACCCACTCGTATTCCGGCACAACCGTGGTCACGATATTCTTGTCGTCCTGCAGACGAATGCACCACAGATAGTACTCTGCATAGCCCGGTGCTGCGCACTGAGAATGGGTAACATTCTCCGGCATACCGGTCAGATCATTGTTCTTTACCTTGAATGCGTCATCGCCGTACTCAGCCAGACCATAGCCGTTTTCCGGCAGGAACTTGTAGTAATACAGCTCCGGCTCTACATGCTGATGCGGTGGGTAAGAGGACCACTTGCCCGGGAAGTGTACTACTTCGCCGATGAAGAAGTTGGTCTCTGGGCAGTTGGAGCGATCAAAGAAGGTACGAACCAGACGGGTAGAGCACTCGTTCATCTGACCTGCGCCGCGCTCCTCGTTTGCGCTCAGGCAGTCCTCCGGACGCATGAGGCGGGAAGCAAAGCTGCGCTTGTTTTCGGTACGTGCCACTGCGATTTCTGCGTCTGCGCCGCAGGTAATGGTAACCGCGGTGTTCTGCGGAACATGCAGCAGAATAGCGCCCTCATGGAAGCAGTCCTTACGGGTTACGGTCTCGGTCTTGCCTTCCCAAGCGAAAGTAACCGTGCCGCTCATCAGATCGTAAACAACTTCCTGTGCGTAGTCAAAGTTCATGATGTCGCCCGCTGTCATCTTGACAACGCCGAACTCCATGCCCATCATTTCCGGATTGTCTACTGCGGAAACCATCTTATTATAGCCCTTGTCAAACGGGGCTTTTGCTGTGTATTTCATGTCGATCGCTCCTTTGTCGGTATGCGCTTTATCAAAATAAAAATATCATCAAGTATCGGTTAATGCTCCCAGTTTCGCTGTGCATTCCTTTGCAGCGCGGCCCCCGCCGCGCTGCAAAAGCTGTGAGAAAAGGTATATACATGCGGAGAATGCATGAGTGCACAGAGTTACGAATGTCTTGTTAGGAAACTGGAGATGTGGTGTGTCATTACAGCCGTATTAACTCAATACATTCTCGCTTCGCTGATGTACTTGTCCAGACGCTTGCGTGCTTCCTGAACCTTCTCAGACTTAGAGGTAGAAGCTACGCCGATGTGCCACCAGGACTCATAGCCCTCTGCCATGGTCTTCGGCAGAACCTTTGCATCAATGATGCAGGAGCCGGTTTCCTTCTTTGCATCCTGAACAGCCTTGCGGAACTCTTCCGGAGTCTTAGCATAGAATGCCTTCATGCCGTAGCCTTCGCCAACCTTGCCGAAATCGGTGTAGCAGTACTTGCCGTCCAGCTTGCCGGTCTCCTCGTTGCGGTGACGCATCTCTGTTGCCAGAGAACCAACGCCGTTGCCCATCTGCAGGTTGTTGATGCAGCCGAATGCTGTGTTGTCGAATACAACGATGGTGATCTTTGCATTTTCCTGAATCGCAGTCGGGATCTCGGAGTTCAGCATCATGAAGGAACCGTCGCCAACCAGTGCGTAAACTTCCTGCTCCGGTGCTGCCAGCTTGGAGCCAAGTGCGCCTGCAATCTCATAGCCCATGCAGGATGCGCCGTATTCCATGTTGTAAGTATCCTTTGCATCGGTTACCCACAGTCTCTCGAGGTCAGCCGGCAGGGAGCCTGCTGCTGCAACAACGATTGCATCGTCGTCAATCTCTTCACGCAGAATGCCTACTGCATTGGACTCGGTGATGGTGCCGCCGATGTCATTGACAAAGTCGTTCATGATCTTCTCGGTCCAGCTCGGTACGCACGGAACGAACTTGCCTTCGCCGAAGCCCTCACCATGGTACTGTACGCCGAGAACGCTCAGGCGCTCCTTCTCCCATACCTCGCGGATTTCCTGGATCTCGTTGGTGTAGCCGGACTTGTAGCCGTCAGCCTTCAGTACGTCATAGATCTGCTCCAGCGTTACCTTGGCATCGCCTACGCAACGGGTTGCATCCAGCTTTTCAGCGTGGAATTCAGAGGTGTTGATTGCCAGAACCTTGATGTCCGGATTGCGGAACAGAACCCACTTAGAACCGGTAACGAAGTCATTGAAACGGGTGCCAACACCGATAACCAGATCGGCATCCTTGCACAGCGCGTTTGCTGCCAGACCACCGGTAACACCGATGCCGCCGACACTCAGTTCAAAGCTGTCCGGCAGAGCGGAATGGCCAGCCTGTGTCTGAGATACCGGAATGTTGAACTCACGAGCAAACTTCATCACAGTCTCGCCTGCTTCGGAGTAACGAACGCCGCCGCCGGAGATCAGAATCGGCTTCTTTGCAGACTTAATCAGCTCTACAGCCTTCTCTACTTCGTATGCGTCTGCGCCGCGGCGGGAAATGTGATGTACGCGCTTCTGGAAGAAGTAATCCGGATACTCAAAGCTCTCGCCCTGTACATCCTGCGGCAGGCTGATGCAGACAGCGCCGCAGTCTGCGGTATCGGTCAGTACGCGGAATGCGTTAATCATTGCCGGCATCAGCTGCTCCGGACGAGAAATGCGATCCCAGTACTTGCAAACCGGCTTGAAGCAATCGGAAGCGGTGATGCTCAGGTCATGAGAAACCTCCATCTGCTGCAGTACCGGATCCGGCTGACGGGTTGCGAACGAGTCGGACGGGAACAGAAGCAGCGGAATGTGGTTGATGGAAGCAGTCAGCGCTGCGGTTACCATGTTTGCTGCGCCCGGGCCGATGGAAGAGGAGCAAGCAATGATCTTACGGCGGTTGTTCTGCTTTGCATAAGAGATAGCCGCATGTGCCATGCCCTGTTCGTTTCTGCCCTGATATACACGCAGGCGGCCCGAATCTTCATCCAGTGCCTGTCCCAGACCAACTACCATACCGTGTCCAAAGATGGTGAAAATGCCGTCTACGAACGGCTGCTCTACGCCGTCAAATTCGATGTACTGCTGGTTCAGGAACTTTACTACTGCCTGACCTACTGTCATCTTTGTCTTGCTCATAATTGTTTCCTCCTCATACATAAACATTCGTCTTGTATCCACAATTTGTGTTTTGCGGTTCCTTGTTTTTGTTGTACTTAGTATACTATTTTCACGAAAAACAAACTTTAACCCTTTTGTTTTTTCATCATTTTGTCCGTATTTTTTTGATTTTTTATATCCTTGCTGTATTTTTGCGCCGTGTCCCCCTGCCCGCCGCGCAAACTTTCAAATTCTTGCTGTTGTCCTGTCGCCGACGGCATTGCATTTATTGCACCGCTTTTTCTAATATCCTGCGATTGCCTGTTTTTCGCGGGCATGAAAAAAGCCGGAGGGCAGATTTTTCTGCTCTCCGGCGGGAGGATTTACGATTCTTTTTTCTTCTTTCTGCGCTTCTTTTCCGGCTGCCGCGTCTCGACAATGTAATTTTGCCGGTATTTCTTCGGCGGCATTCCGACATTCTTGGAAAACTGCAAATTAAAGTAGCTCTGCGTGTCATAGCCGACCATACCGGCAATTGTCGTCACCGGCAGATCCGTCGAAATGAGCATCGTCTGCGCCTCGCCAATGCGGCGACGCAGCAAATACTGCATCGGCGAGTATCCGCTCATCTCCTTAAACACATGCGACAAATAATACGGGCTGATATTGAGTGCTTCACCCATGCTCTGCAAGGTAATTTGTTCCGCATAGTTTTTGTCGATGTATTCCTTGATGCGCTGACCTAAAATAGAGGGCTCTTCCACCTCGATTTCCTCACTGTTGGATGCCTTCACGCCGACAACCGTCAGCGCCTTGACCAGCAGCGCGTGCATCAGCGAATGACAAAACGCTTCTGCGTTGGTCTCTCCCGAGGACAAGCTGTGGAACATCATTTCAAACAGTGTCTTCAGTGCTTCAAACTGTTCTCCTGTCGGAAACACAAAACCGGCATCGTCCGGAATCAGCGCATACTCCTTGAGTCCCGGCATATGTAAATTGCCAACGGCAATACAATAGCTGCCCAACGGATTGTCTGAGCTTGCGATCTCATCATGCACAATATGCGGATTATAAATGAGCAAATCGCCCTGCTGCACCTGATATTTCTTATCATGAATCA
Source organism: bacterium (assembly GCA_963601915.1). Classification (GTDB taxonomy): domain Bacteria; phylum Bacillota; class Clostridia; order Oscillospirales; family Butyricicoccaceae; genus Butyricicoccus_A. The sequence continues at coordinate 32,175 of CAVCGL010000020.1, forward strand.
GATACTCGCTGCTTCCGCTGCAAATTAGAATCAGCTCCACGAAGTCTTCATGTGCATGCATCACACGCGGATGCGCACTGGTGTCCGGCCGAATATCGCTGACATATAACAGCTTCGGGTCATTTTTTCCGGTAAATACCGACTGAAAGTCCTTTTTTACAAAACACTGCACGTTCATTGCCTGATGTTCTGCCATAGTATACTCCTTTCCCGTTTCTATTCTCTCTTGTGCCTTTATTATAGCAGATTCAGCAATTCTTGACTATCGGAATGTTGTCTTTTCTGCTGTAACATATGATATACTTGAGGTATCCCAAGCAAAGGAGCATTTGTATGACAGAGCAAGAAAAACGAGACTTGGGTCTCTGGTATGACGCCAATTATGACCCCAGCATTTTACAAGAGCGCGAACTCGCAGATATGCTGTGCTTTCAGTTCAACAATACGCCGCCCAATCAAGCACAAAAACAACAGGAGATTCTCCGCACGCTGATGCCGAAACTCGGACAGTCCGTTGTGATTCTCTCTCCGTTCTATACTGATTATGGGTACCACTGCACGATTGGAGAGGGTTCCTTTCTCAATCACGGTGCATATCTGATGGACTGCGCACCAATCACTATCGGTTCGCACTGTTTTATCGGCCCAAACTGCGGCATGTATACCGCCATTCATCCCATGCTTCCGGACGAGCGCAATCGGGGATTGGAATGCGCGAAGCCGATCACGCTGGGCGATAACGTTTGGCTCGGCGGTGATGTCACGATTCTCCCCGGTGTGACCATCGGAAGCGGAAGCGTCATTGGTGCCGGAAGCGTTGTCACCAAAGACATTCCCGCCGGTGTGCTGGCACACGGCAATCCCTGCCGCGTCATTCGCCCGCTCACAGAAGACGATCATATTGCAAAGCCAGTGTAAGTTTTATAAATAGAAAGAGCAGCTCATCGAGCTGCTCTTTTGCTATTTGCGATAGACACTCATATAAAGATCCGTCTGCTTTTTCATATCGCCGATTGTCATCGTGCCGGTATACGAATCCAGGCTCATGCCGGAACTCGTCCACAAGCTCATATCCTGCGCCGAGCCCGCATGTTTGGTGATGGACAGCGTATATCCGTTTTTGTCCGCCTGCTGTACGCCGGTATCCAGATAAACGTTGCTCTCATTTTCAATCCTATCCGGTGTAATAGTCGTTTCATAGACAACCTGTCCCGCCGCATTGCGCAGCTGCACGGCAAAATCGGCAGTCTCCTGCGATGCACCGAGCACGCCCGCCTGCGTGCGAATTTTTAACCGAATCGTATCAAACGAGTGATTGGGGTAAAAGGTCTGCGTCACGGTCTCTCCGTCAAACAAAGACACCGGTTCAATCCATGTACTGCCATAGCTCCGAATCACATATTTCGGTGTCTGCGAGCGCGCCGCGGCAGTGCGCTGTACATTGCCGGATCCGACCAGCACAGCCGCCCAAATAGCACACAAGCCAATCCGCGCCGCAAGCCGTCTCTGCTTCTGTTCCGGCACCGGCAGCGTATGTCCTCCCGCCAGCAGGAAAAAGAACGGCAAAAACGAAATCGCATATGCCGATTTCACTTCCCAGAACAGGTAAAAGACAATGCCACCCAGAATAACCGTCATCAGCAGGAAATCATACGTCAGCACCGTGCGCCGACCGAGCTGCCGCAGTAAATTCCACACCGTCATCAGCAGAATCGACAACCAAAAGCACTGGCTGTAATATTTTATGGCAAAACTGCGTCCACCAATCAAGTGCTGATACACCCAGCTGTAACCTTCCATCTGGTTGAGGCGGCGGCTCATCTGGAACCAGCCGTCTCCCCAAGTGGTCGCGGTCTTTTTCAGCCACAGCTTTGCCGTTCCCTCGATGCCGAGATTGCGATAGTTCTGTATCGTTTTTTCCCGTGTCACCGGTCCTTTTTTATCGTCCGGCAGAGTCAGTGTAAATTTATCATCCGCTTCATTGTATACGCCCTTGCCATGCGAGCCCATCATCAGCCAATGGGTCAGCGGATAATTGGCGTGAGAGACCGAACCAAACGCCTGCTGACACCGATTGGATACGATGATCTGTGTGCCTGCGGCTATGGCAGCCATCAGCACAAACGCCGCCATACGCGGTGCCAGTTTCTTGATGTTCCAAGGTCTATGCCGGAGCTTTGGCATGACATAAAAGAACCATCCAACCAGAAATGCCAGCACGGGAAAAATCGCTGTCGGGCGAATCTGATATCCCAGCACTGTGACAACAGCACCAATGCAGCCGAGCAGCAGCTTTTGTTTCGGATTTTCTATCTGATACAAGCATACGCCAAGATAAAACAGAATCATGGCGAACGGGACACTCAAGGTATTGGAATACACCCAGAACGTCATAATATAATAAACCGGATTACAGACAAACAGCACCAGCACTTTCACTGCCGTCGCGCCGCCGCGCATGCGTCGGGCAATCAAGCAGGAAAAGATACAGCCAACCACCAAACAAGCAGCGTTGAGAATGTACACCGCCCGATACAAATCCGTCACGCCCAAGGCATCCATGCCGCGGAAAAACCAAACAAAAAACAGCGTGAGCAAATAGTTATTTCCATATTTAGAAAAGTATGTCACATACACGCTGTCCGGATGAAGGATATTGGTGTCGGTTCGCGCCATATACAGGGCTTGATCCAGCAGCGAGTGGCTGTCATTGCGCGGAACGATATGCAAAACCGAAATCATGCCGACATACACGGCAATCATCACGGCGAACAAACAGGCGGCACACACCATGCGCCTGCGGCGGCTCATGCGGTCAATCGCCGCAAATAAAACCTGCCATGTTCCCACCAGCAAAACAATGCCGCCGAGAAGCAACAGCGTTTTTTCGCCCTTTGGACAGACTGCCTTTGGAAAAACCTTGAGTGCACGCCGCCATGTGCTGTATCCGCACCACAGAAGGGCGAGCACGGTTGCCGCCGTCAAAAACTGGTACAGCCGATTTTTATACTTGACCACAGCACCAGCCTTCTTTCTGACAGGAATTCCCTCTCATACGCTCCATTCCTTCCACTTGAGATTTTAGCCATTTCATTATGCACCAATTCCTTGAAAAAATCATGAATTTCCGTGATATTTTTCCTTAAGATTTCTTAATTTTCTCAAAAGATAAACAGCCAAGGCTTTTTCGCCTTGGCTGTTATGGTACCTGCACAAAATATTTTCCAATATTATGCATTGATTTTGCGGTATTCCTGCGGCGTCATGCCGGTAACGCGCTTAAACATCTTGCAAAAATGCCGATTGTCCCGATACCCCGCCTGTCTGCCGATTTCCTTGACTTTGTCTCCGGTTTGCAGCAGCAGTTCCTTTGCCCGATTGATGCGGCACGAGGTTAAGTACTCGGAAAACGTAATATCAGTCTCTTTATGAAAAATAAAGCTGAGATATGCCGCGTTGAGATGGACGGCATCCGACGCATCGTTGAGCGAGATATTATCCTGATAATTTTTCTGTACGAATCGGATCGCCTGTGCCACCGGTTCACTATACTGTGACAGATCCGGCAGCAGCTCCTCACAAAACGCCAAAAACGCCTGCTCCTGTCCTTCCAGCTCAGAAAAATGTTGCGGCGCTTCCTGTACCGAAAGTCCCGCCCTGCGCTGTGCCTGCATCATCCATTCCCTGACCAAATGAGACTGGGTGTGCTGCGAAGCAAATGCCTCCAAGGCCTGTGTATATCCGGCGCGGATGGCATTGCCATCGCGCCGTTCCATATACGCCGCGATATTGTCACAAAACGTCCGCGCTTCTTCCGGAATCACGCGATGGGAAGGGCAGCACTGCCACGCATAGCAAATCGCTTGCGGTTCATAAAATGTCGCTTCCAAGGCATCCAGCGCCCGTTCCCAGCAGGCAGCCGGTTCCATTCCAAAATCCGGTGCATCGCTGACGCCAATGCGGACTTCCGCCGCCAAATACTGGTCGGTATTATGCGCCAAGACTGCCGCCACCTGTGCCAGCGCTTCCTGCCGCTCTGCCCGGCTTTCCCCTTTGCGAAAATCAAAGACAACTGCGTATAATTCCCGCCGCACATGGGCACTGCGAATGCAATGATCCTGTCGGGCGCTGTCTTGGCACACCTGCAAAAACGATGCCTGAAAGCGTTCCTGCTGTTCCATCGGAAGAATCGCCACGCGTTTATCATAGTCTTTGATGCGAATTGCAAGCGCTGCACGAATGCGAAAGGTGCTCTGTTCCTGTGGCTGTGCCGTGCCCTTGAGCTGCCGGACAATGTCCGCCCGCTCCTTTTCCGGGTCATATTGTCCCGGCAGCGGCTGTACAATCGTTTTTTCCAGTTCAGACAGCAGCTTGAGCATACTCTCTTCTGTCAGCAAATTTTTGAGTACATATTCGTCTGCGCCGAGCTTCATTGCCTCTCGAACATACTCAAAATCATCATGACAGCTGAGCACCACAATTTTCGCCGGATTATTTTCCTTTTTCAATCGCCGAATCAGCGTAATGCCATCCATGACCGGCATACTGATGTCTGTGATGATAATATCCGGCTGATATTCCTCAGCCATCTCTAAGGCTTGTTCTCCATCCTGCGCCGCGCCGACTAACGAATATCCGTGTGCCGTCCAATTGGTCAGTCGAGACAAAAAGGTTCGCACCAGAAAGTCATCATCCACCAGCAAAATCTTTATCATGTTTCTCTTCCCTCTTTGTAATACTCTGATAAAAAGCTCTTGACATTTGTTTGAATAATCACACGATTCTCCACATACGTGTGTTCTTCTACTGTTTTCCCATTCATGGCATCCACCATCGTCTCGATGGTTCGATAGCCGATCTCATATCCGTTTTGGCTGACCATCGCCAAAATATCCCCGTCCTGCACAGCAGTCAGCGCATCACTCTGCGTATCTACACCGACCAAGCGAATCGTGTCCAAGCCGCCGCGTTTTTTCTGCTGCAATGCGCCAATTGTCATCATCGCACTGGTACAAAATACCGCGTCTAAATCCGGATACGTCTCTGCGAGCCGTTCCATCTCCCGCCGCGCTCCAGCGCTGCTGCTGTTGTTGACGCGGCAGATCTCTGTCAATTCAAAATCGGTATGATCGCGGATATAATCTTCAAAACCTTCTACACGCCGGTTGTGTGTCGTTTGCTCCTCACTGCCTGCAATCACGGCAACCTTTGCACCGAATTTTGCCGGCATCTGCGTCTGCAGGGTCTCTGCCGCCATCTTTCCAATCAGCGTATTGTCTGAACCAATATACGGCATTCCAATGGGAGCATTGACCTCTTCGTCAATATACATGGTTTTGATTCCCTGCTCTCTCGCGTGCACCATGTATTCCTGCGCCGCTACGGCATCGCAGGGCGCAACAGCCAGCGCATCCGGCTGCGAGTCTATGGCATCCTGCAGCATGTCCAGTTGTGTATCGGTATCACTTTCCTGTTTCGGATACAAAATGGTCAGCGAAATGTTTTTATCATTTGCCGCCTGACGCAGGCCGTCTGCCACCTCCATCCAATGAATCGAATCCATCGCCTTTAAAATAACAACGACTCGTTTTCGATTTTCCTCCATGGTGTTGTTTTTCTGCGACACACATCCCGTCAGCAAAACGCAAACTATTAAAAATAGACAAACCAATCTTTTCTTCATATTGCCACCTCATATCGTATACTCTTCCGCATCATACGAAATAGGAAGCAAAATCACGGCTGTCGTTCCGTTTCCCTTTTCCGAATAAAATCGCAGCTCTGCATTTTTTCCGTAATACAACCGCAGCCGTTCTCGAATATTGCTGACGCCGATGCCGCTGAATTTGCTCTTTCTCTGTCCGTCCAACAGCTTTTGAATTTCCTCCGGTGTCATGCCGTCTCCGTGATCCTCTACTTTAATCGCCAAGGCTCCGGTATCACACAGCACAGAGATGGCAATCCGGTTATTTTGCTTGCGGTGGTCGATGCCGTGCAAAATTGCATTTTCGACAAGCGGCTGAATGAGAAGCCGCGGCACATAGCAAGCTTCTGCTTCCGGCTGCAAATCAAACGTCACTTGAAAGCAATCGGCATAGCGGAACTGCTGGAGCTTGACATAATTCTGTACCATGTGAATTTCCTGCTTGACGGTAATAAATGCGCCGCGGTCACTCGCGCTGAGCTGAAGCAGCTCAATAAATGCTTCCAGCAAATCCGCCGTATTTTGCGATCCCTGCAAAATCGCCTCATATTTGATGGAATTCAGCGTGTTATACATAAAATGCGGCGTAATTTGATACTGCAATGCTTCGATTTCCGCTTCCTTTTTCAGCATTTTCTCCGTGACCAGCTCTTCAATCAGGCCTTCGATCTGCGCAATCATGCTGTTAAATCCCTGTGACAGCTGTCCGATCTCATCGTCTTGATAGACAACCGCTCGTACTTTGAGATCGCCGCCGCTGACCAATTGCATACTGCTCCGCAGCTCTTCCATCGGTTTCATCAAATAGCGAACCACGAAGAAGATCAAAACGGCAAATGCCACATTGAGAAAAACGGCAATCAATAGAATGCGATTGCGCACAGTGCGCAGCGGCTCGGTCACCTGCGACTGCTGCGCAATAGACACAATATGATAATCGGTCGTCGGCATCGCAACATCCGTCACGAGCATTCCGCTGTCCGACCATGTAATCTGCGTATTCAAGCTGTAAATATCCGCCGCGGATAAAATGCGGTCGCCATCCAAAATAAATCGTTCCGTATCTTGATTGCTTTCGCTTTGCAGACAATTGAAAAAGATTTCTCTTTCATTGACACCAACCGTAATTTGTGCCAGCTCTTCTCCGCCGAACGCAATGGCTTTTCTGGAATAAAAAAACAAATTATCCTGCGTGACCGATGTCACATCTCTGGCATATACCGGAGACAGCTTGTTGGTATTGTTGTCCGGCAGCATCTGCTGCAGCGTCTGCGCGATTTCGTCTGTCACCTGTAATTCCGTCAGGCCGTTGGTATTGACCTTGAGCAGCATTTGTCTGCTCGGCAGATAACAGCTGATGCTGTCAATATTTTGATTTTTGCTCCGATAGGCATCTAACATTCTGCTGATGTCGTCGATGTCTTGTCTCTGTATGCTCTCTCGAAGCTGCTCATCATTGACCGCATACACGCAGGCACTGTAGGCGTCCAACATCGTGTTGTCAAACAGCTTGGCGCACGCGGTGAGCTGCTGCATCTGTGCTTGGGTGTAATTCTCCTGAACAGTCTGCGCAGATTGTTGGTAAAAGACCATGGACAACACACAGGTAATCGCCATAGATACAGTGATGATGGTCAAACTGATTTTGGCTCGAAAGCTGAGATGCATATTCTTCCCACCTTTCTTCGTCTGCATCTATCTTTGTATATCTTATTATATCATACGGTCCATCTCTTTGAAAGCAAACAAAGGTTCGCGGCAAATGCCGCGAACCCATATCGAGTAAGAAGAATGAGAGATAGATTGTATATTACTTAGCCTTAGCTGCAGCTTCCTTGCGGCGAGCCTTAACAGCCATGGACTCACGGGTGACATCGAGCAGAA
>CAVCGL010000021.1:0-39104 GCA_963601915.1 bacterium
TCTATTAGATAGTATATCATACTGTCTAACAAATGGGGTGCAGTGCAATCATGCCATCGGCTTTTTCTTATCTTTTATTAACAAGCGAAAAGCCCGTTCCACTCTCCATTGGAACAGGCCTTTCTTTTACAACAAAGTACCGTCTCACATGATTTCCTTCTGCAGCTTACCATGTGCAAATTTCGGATCTGAATATCCGAATGACACATATCCAATGCCAAGAACCACCGTCCAGAATCCTGCATGCGATCTTTCCCCTTATCGCACACAGTACATATATTCTGTTCGCTGGTGGAAATTGTACTTTATACAATTTATTATAATATCAGCTGGTAATTTGTCAATAGTCTTTTGACAACTTGCACAACTATTTTGGGATTTTTTAGCGTTTTCTTTACATCTCAGCGAGTACAACGTGATCTTCTCGCAGAGACTTCTGCACATCAATCAGACGCTGATTCTTGCTTCCTCGAAAGCGCAGTGCCATATCCTTTTGCGACTCGACAAAGCGTCCGTCAACCAAAACATCACACTGTGCCAGCAGGCGTTCTATCGCCGCGTCATGCTTGTCTCGCAGCTGCTCCCATGTATAGCCGGTGTAAGCCATGACATGCTTGCCGTGCCGCTTTAGCTCCTGTGCCAGCTCTGCGAGCGGCTCCGGCTGACAAAACGGCTCTCCGCCGGACAGCGTCACACCGGATACCAACGGATTTTCCATGATGTCCTCATACAGCCGTGACAAATGTACCGATTCTCCGCCGGAGAAGTCATGCGTCTGCGGATTATGGCAGCCCGGACAATCATGCGGACATCCCTGTGTAAAGATAACAAAGCGGATGCCGGGGCCATCCACGATTGATTCGTCAATGACTCCGGCAACGCGAAGAAGTTCATCCTTCATCTTGCTCATGCACTCTTTCTGTCGGATGCAGCGCGGCGCACATCATGCTTGACACGATCATGCTCTTCTGCCCGCTTGGCATCGTTAAAACGGTCGAGCGTGCCAACCAAATAACCGGTGATGCGGCGAATGCGCTCAAAGCCAACGCCCTCTCCTACCATAGCTTCGCCCTTCTCATTGTACGTTACATGGTTCAGTTCATTCATCTTCGTGTCCTCCTATATCTCATGCAGCGGGTTCGGCTGACGGTCTCTCTCTTCGTTGAGATCTCCATGATAGCCAATCGTATCGCTGTTGTACTTTTTATATACACCGAGCTGCCGCAGCTTTTCAACGCTGACAGCCTCGCCCTCACGACGTCCGCAGCGCGGGCACACCTCGTCAATGATACCCGTGTATCCGCAAATCGGGTCACGGTCTACCGGATGGTTGATCGAGCCGTATCCAATGCCGCACTCCTTCATATAACGGACAACCGCCTCAAACGCCTCGAGATTCTGTGTCGGGTCGCCGTCCAGCTCTACATAGCTGATGTGTCCGCCGTTGGTCAGTGCATGATACGGCGCTTCCAAACGAATCTTCTTAAACGCACTGATCGGATAGTATACCGGTACGTGGAAGGAGTTGGTGTAATAGTCACGATCCGTGACGCCCGAAATCACGCCGTAGCGCTTTTTGTCCAGACGGACAAAGCGTCCGGAAAGGCCTTCTGCCGGTGTGGCAATGACCGAGAAATTCAATCCGGTCTTACAGCTCTCCTCGTCCATACGCTCCCGCATACGGGAAACAATTTTCAGACCCATGCGCTGTGCTTGTTCCGATTCGCCGTGATGCACACCCATCAACGCCTTGAGGCACTCTGCCAGACCGATAAATCCTACCGTCAAGGTGCCATGCTTGAGCACCTCGCCCACTTTATCATCCGGTCCGAGCTTATCCGAATCCAGCCAGATTCCCTGTCCCATCAAGAACGGATAATTGCGCACGCGCTTCTCCGCCTGAATTTTGAAACGCGCCAGCAGCTGATCGACGACAAGATCCAGCATCTCATCCAGCGAACGGAAGAACACATCTGTATTTCCCTTCGCCTTGATAGCCAGACGCGGTAGATTGATCGACGTAAAGCTCAGATTGCCGCGGCCGTTTACAATTTCGCGGGATGGGTCATAGACATTGCCAGCCACGCGAGTACGACAGCCCATATATGCCGCCTCGGTCTCCGGATGTCCCGGCTTATAATACTGGATATTAAACGGTGCATCAATAAACGAGAAATTCGGGAACAAGCGTTTGGCGGAAACCCGCATCGCCAGCTTGAACAAGTCATAGTTCGGGTCGCCCGGATTGTAATTGACGCCTTCTTTGACCTTGAAAATGTGAATCGGGAAAATCGACGTCTCGCCATTTCCCAAGCCTGCTTCTGTCGCCAGCAGCAAACTCTTCATGACCAGTCGGCCTTCCGGAGAGGTATCTGTGCCATAGTTGAGCGAAGAGAACGGAATCTGCGCGCCGGCGCGCGAATGCATGGTGTTGAGATTGTGTACCAGTGCTTCCATCGCCTGATAGGTTCCGCGCTCGGTTTCTTTTCGTGCATACTTGACGGTAAATGCCATCACACGGTCTGCGGTCTGTTCATCCGCCCCGCGTTCGATCAAGCGAGCGCGAATAGCCTCTGTCACGCCGTTATTATCTGCCAGAACCGGCTTTTTGCCGCAAGAAGCAATCAGTGCCTTTGCCGGTTCCAAGCCTTCGTCTTCCAGATCAAATGCTTCGAGTGCCTTCGCCAGATTATCGCGATAGTTGTGCCAATACGTCTTTTTTACGCCGGGCGCCATGCTGTAATCGAAATTCGGTACACTCTGACCGCCATGCTGGTCGTTCTGGTTGGACTGAATCGCAATACATGCGAGTGCAGAATAGCTGCGAATATCATTCGGCTCACGCAGAAAACCATGACCGGTGGAAAAACCGCCTTGAAACAGCTTGAGCAAATCAATCTGCGTACAAGTTGTCGTCAGCGTGTAAAAGTCAAAATCATGAATATGAATATCGCCTTCGCGATGCGCCTTTGCAATACGCGGCTCGAGCAGAAACATCTCGTTAAATCGCTTCGCACCCTCCGAACCGTATTTCAGCATCGTGCCCATGGCGGTATCACCGTCAATGTTAGCGTTTTCGCGTTTGATGTCATTCTCGACGGCGGACTGGAAGGTCAAATCCTCATAGATCTTCATGAGTCCGGTATTCATCTCGCGCTGACGCGAACGCTCTTTGCGGTACAGAATATATGCCTTTGCCGTTTTCGCGTGTCCCTGTTCAATCAGCGTCTTTTCCACGGCGTCCTGCACATACTCTACGGTCGGCGTGTCTGTCGGGCTGTGTGCCTCGATATAATCCGCTGCATCCAACGCCAGACGCATTGCCATCTGGTAGTCATGTCCTCCGGATGTCTCCGCAGCCTTGTAGATAGCATTTGCAATCTTTGTCACATCAAAGAACACGCATCTGCCGTCTCGTTTTTCAATCTGCTTTATCATCGCCGCCGCACCTCTGGTTTCTTCATATTCTTCCGCCAGATAAAACACAAAATATACACATAATATTTCTTCGATATACTATATCTTGTGTTCCGTCCGACTGGAACTGTCTCATATTTTAATACGGCAATCGGCAGATGTCAATAGCCCGCCCGGCTCTTGTGGTAGGTGCAACCTTGCAGGAATCATTCCTGTTTTTCACTTTTCTCCCGCATTGCTGCAGCGGCATGGGAAATAGTTTTCCACAGAATTTCCCATGCCGCTCCGAAGAATTCCCGATGGTAAAGCATCGAATCGCTCTGAGATACGGGAATCTCTTAACTTTATTTTCGTACAGATGCCAAGTTTTCCACACCCGTTCATTTCTTGCAAAACGTTTCAAATCCCGCAAGAAAAAATTTTTTAATTTTATTACCCTTCTGCCCGCACACCACTACATGTTGTGGTATCAGATTTTCATACCAAGCTGTGCTCCAAGCAGTCAAAATCCAATTCTTCCCAGCGATAGAGGAAGCATCGGCTGAGACGACGAATTTCTTCGGTCTCCGTTTTCGCCGATTCATCATACACACCGACTACCGGATACCCCGCGCCGGACGCTGTAATCACACAATGCAGGCTGTCCTCAAATACCGCTGTCATGCGCTTGTCCGTGCCAAGTCTCTCCGTGCAGGTATCAAAAATATACGGCAGATTTTTGCTCGTCTGCAAATCACCGCAGGTTAAGATAAACGAGAAATACTCCAACACCCCGACACGGCGCAATGCTGCTTCGACCAACGTATGATCTGTGGCACTCGCCACACACATCCGCACGCCACGCTGCTTCATCTGCTCCAGCATGTCTCTTGTGCCCGCTTTGAGCGGCGCACGCAGGCGATAATCGTCCTCAATCATGTGATTGATGCGAGCACAGATGGCCTCCTGTGACTCCTGTACTCCGTAATCGCTGCGAAAATAGTCTGCTGCCTCCGGCAGTGTCATGGTCTTGATGCGCAGCGCCAGCTGTTCCACATCCGGTACGGTTATATGCTGTTCTTCCAAATATCGCGTGCCGACCGACGCCCAATACGGCATGGAATCAAGCAGTGTGCCGTCCAAGTCAAAAATTGCGCCGGTCAATTTCATGCTTCCACCAGCTTTCGCGCCTGTGCAAGCAGTTCTCTCGTTGCTTTTTCAATATCCGGTGCCGCAAAAATACCAGAGACAATTGCCACACCATCTACCCCTGTTCCGCGCAGTTCCAGCATATTGTCCAGCTTGACACCGCCAATCGCTGTGATCGGAATGGTCACGCTGTCGCAAATATCTTTAATGTCCTGCCAAGTCAGCGGCTTCGCTTCCGATTTGGTTCCTGTCGCATGGACAGCGCCAACACCGAGATAATCCGCACCACGTGCCTGTGCGAGCTGCGCTTCCCCCACATTGTGCGCCGAGACACCGATAATCTTGTCCTCGCCCAGCATGGCGCGGACATCTCCTGCTTCCATGTCATCCTGACCGACATGGACACCATCTGCGCCGCTCTCCAAGCACGCCTGTACATCGTCATTGATGATGCACATCACGCCGTATTCATGGCACAGCTTGACGATGTCCTTTGCCTCTGCGACAAACGCTTCATGATCCAGACCCTTTTCCCGAATCTGTACGATGGTTGCGCCGCCCTTCAAGCTCTCCTCGACCTGTTCGTACAGGGTGCGATCTCCGACCCAAGCGCGGTCTGTCACCGCATACAACAGCATGGCCTGTTTTACCGCTTGTTCTCTGTTATCGAATTTCAACCTTCATTCCTCCATTCAGTGTCTCTGCATCCATTAAGCTGATTGCGTCTATCAAATAGACGCGGAACGAGCCGGTACCCAATCCCTGCTCTGTTGTCTTTCGATAGGCAATATCTCCGGCAACGCCCATCGCAACGGTTGCTGCTGCCGCAGCTTCCAGAATATTGTCCGGATTGCCGCCGCAGTACGCCGCAGTCAGCGCAGACAGCATGCAGCCGGTGCCTGTGACACACGACATCATCGGATGACCATTGCGGCAGATATACGCCTTCTCTGGCGAAGCAATGATGTCAATAGCACCGCTCACCGAAACAACCGCGCCGAGCTTTGCGCTGAGCTGCTTGAAAAATGCCACGCGCTCTTCCAAATTTTCTTCTGTCACGGCATCTGCTGCGCCCGCATCTACACCCTTGGTATTGGATGCCGCGCCGCCGACAGCAAGCAGTTCAGACACATTGCCGCGCACAACGGAAAACTGATACTGGGCAAAAAAGTCACGCAGTGTCTGCATGCGATAGGACGATGCACCGGCGCCAACCGGATCAAGCACAACCGGAATCTTTGCCTGATTGGCTGCCGCAATGGCTCGATGCATAGCGAGAACCGTGTGGCTATTCAAATTGCCAATATTGATGTCCACGCCATTCGCCTGCGCGGCAATTTCTGCCGCTTCCTGCTCTGCTTCTGCCATTGTCGGAGAAGCGCCGCACGCCAGCACGACATTGGCGCAGTCATTGGTCGTAATGTAATTGGTAATACAGTGCGTCAGCGGTTTTTTCAGACGCACGTTTTGCAAAATTTCTTCAAACATATCTGCATTTCCTTTTCTATTTGGTTAACAAGTCTTAGTATATCGCTGTCAGTCGCTTTCTGTCAATCAGTCTTTGACAGAGAATGCTCTGTGTGGTATCATAAAAGCAATCGTTTCACAGAAAGGTTTTCTATACATATGGATATTTCCGCATTATATACGCAGATCGTCGTCATGTTTCTGCTCATCGGCGTTGGTGCAATCTGTTACAAATATAAACTGGTGACGGATGCCGGTTCCGGACAGATGTCCGCACTGCTCATCAATTTTGCCGCTCCCGCCATCATCATTCATTCTTTTTGCCGAGAATTTGACCGCGCCATGCTCGGCAAGCTCATCGTTGCTTTCGTACTCTCCCTGCTGCTGCTTGCCATCAGCATTGGTATTGCCACACTGGTCTTTCGCAAGGATACCACAGATTATGCCGACAAACGCATGTGCGTCATTTTTTCCAACAATGGCTTTATGGCATTGCCTCTGCTGCAAGCGTTATACGGAGATGATGGCGTATTTATCGGTTCTATCAATATCGTTGCCACGAACATCGTCATTTGGACGTTTGGCGTCTGGCTGCTGACACGCGCAGGCAATCGCGGCAAGGTTCGTCTGAGCTGGCAGAAAATCCTGTTGAATCCCGGAACCATCGGTTTTTTCATCGGACTTGCCATCTTCTTGACGTCCACAACGCTGCCCGCCGTCTTGGATGAACCGATTACTTTTTTGGGCAACTTAAACACGCCGCTGGCAATGATTGTTCTCGGCGTATATCTCGCACAAAGCAATCTGCTCGACATTGTCAAGGATCGTTCCATGTATTTGGTCTGCCTGTTCCGCCTGCTGGTCATTCCTTTCTTGACCATTCTCATCATGCAGATTCTCGGCATCGACAGTGATGTCGCCAATGTGCTAATTATCAGCATTGCGACGCCATGCGCCGTGGCATCCTCGATGTTTGCTCAGCTGTACGGCACAAACTACCGGTACTCCGGCCGCATGATTGCCTTTTCCACCTTGCTCTCCGCCATCACCATGCCGATGATGCTGAGCTTATGTGCCTATTTCGCTGTATAAACAAAAAGGGCTGTCATTTCTGACAGCCTTTTGTTTACGCAATGATGCCGGATACAACCAACGTGCTCGTGCCCGGTGTAACGATCCATGCGCCGGTCTGAGCATCCTGTGCATACGCTGCAGCGTCTACAACCACTTTTCCATCAGCAGTTGCAAAATTTCCCGCTGCATCATAGGTGTAATCGGTGTCTTGCGTCCATATTGTGCCATTAAACGTCACCGTCAAATCGTTGAGAATCGGATCAAAGGTATCTGCAATGACTGCTGCATCCTCTGCTGTTACAGGGACATTGCCCGTGTTGCGAATCTCAAACGTATACGTCAACTTTCCCTTCTCTGCCACAGGCACCGGTGCCACTGTTTTGACAATAGACAGTACCGGTGTCAATTGCGCATTGACGGTCTCTTGCGCTGTGATGGCTGTGATGCCATCGCCGGTAATCGTCGCTGTATTCGTGATATACGCTTCTACGCCCATTGGTGCCTGCGGTGTGAGCTTGGTCTCATAGATAATCTCTGCATTTCCATTTGCCGGAACGGTAATTCCAGAAATCATCAGCGGTGGCCCTGCATTAACTGTCGGCTTTGCCTGCAAAGCGCCATTTTTATAATACAGCACAGAATTTTCGACATAGCTGAGCGGATACACTGTTGTCTCCGGCGTACCGAATGCATAAGCACCCAAATCGTCCGAAATGGTCAGTCCCTTCCACGCATCTGCTCCCGCATTGCGCAGACTAATCACATATGTGATGGTATCTCCAGACACATACGTCTCACGCACCGCAGTCTTTTGAACCGACAGTGCCTCTAAAATCTCGCCGACTGCAAGATTAGAATTGACGACTGAACCGTTATAAGATAATGTTGCTTGATTGGTAAATCGTGCCATCGTTTGACCCTCCCTACCGGTCAAATACAAGGGAAATTTTCCCTCATTCCATTCTATGCCATGTATACCAGCGGTGTCCCTGTTTTCTCTGGACACTGTGCCGCCAGGGTGTTATACTGTTGTATCGAAATGGAGGTGTTTTGCATGGCAAAATACAAAATTGCCGATGCTCGCACAGGACTTCAACCGCTGTTCGGCCGACCCATTTTAGAGGGCATCTTTAACGGAGATCTTCGGGCACTGGAATTGGAAAACGGCTGTGTCATTTACGATGACGGCCAGCCAAACTATCACACACGCGACGGACGCGAATTTGCAGAAGTCATTGAGGTAAAATCCGGAGAAATCGTCGGATATACAGAGATAGCAAACGACAGCAAGCGATGAACGCCTGCTGTCGTTTTTCCATATGCAGAAATTACTGAATATCCTTGACCGGATAATCCTTGTCCTCTACTGCCTTGCGCAGAACATCGTTGGAGACATCCTTGCTCAGTGTGACAACAGCAGTATCCGTATTATGATCCGCAGTTGCTTCCGTCACGCCGTCAATGGCCTCCAAGGCCTTCTTGACCGTTGCTTCACAGTGTGGGCACATCATGCCCTCAATTTTCAATGTCTTTGTCATGGTTTTTTGTTCCTTTCTCTTATGCTTGATGGATTTATCTTTTGCAGCATTGCGGATGTCAAACAAATTGAGCCGCAGTGCATTGGATACGACGCAGAAGCTGGATAAGCTCATTGCCGCCGCGCCAAACATTGGATTGAGCTTCCAGCCCAGCAGAGAAATAAATACACCTGCTGCCAGCGGAATACCGCAGACGTTATAGGCAAAAGCCCAGAACAGATTTTCATGAATATTGCGCAGTGTCGCGCGGCTGAGACGAATGGCAGCGGATACATCGAGCAGTCGGCTCTTCATGAGCACGACATCTGCCGCATCAACGGCAACATCTGCACCTGCGCCGATGGCGATGCCAATATCGGCACGTGTGAGTGCCGGTGCATCATTGATGCCATCACCAACCATGGCCACCTTGCCGCGGCTCTGCAGCTGTCGAATGACAGCTTCCTTTCCATCCGGCAGGACACCGGCAATGACCTCATCGACACCCGCCTGCTTGCCAATCGCTTTGGCCGTTCGCTCATTATCGCCGGTCAGCATGACAACATGAATGCCCATATGGCGCAATTCCTGTACGGCCTGCGGGCTGTCCGCCTTGATGACATCGGCAACGGCAATAATACCAACCAGCTGATTGTCTCGGCTGAAGAACAGCGGCGTCTTGCCTTGCTCGGCAAGCTGCTGTGCCTGTTTTTGCAGAGCTGCCGGAATCTCACAAATGGTCTGCATAAATGTTCCGCTGCCGCCATGCAGCTGTGCACCGTCCAGCTTTGCAGACAAACCATTGCCCGGCAAAGCCTGAAATTCTTCCACATCCTGCGCCGACAATCCGTCTTGTTCCGCCTTCTCTACAATCGCACGTGCTAACGGATGCTCGCTCTTCTTTTCCAGCGCATATGCCAGCTGCAGCAATTCCTGTTCTGAATTGCTCTCTGCCGGAACCAGATCGGTGACTTTTGGCTCGCCGGATGTAATCGTACCGGTTTTATCCAGCGCAACAACTGCAACCTTGCCGGTCTCTTCCAGCGAAACAGCAGTCTTAAACAGAATGCCATTTTTTGCGCCCTTGCCGTTGCCAACCATAATGGCAACCGGCGTTGCCAATCCCAACGCACACGGGCAGCTGATAACGAGAACCGAAATGCCGCGCGCCAGTGCAAAGCTGAAGGTCTGTCCGACAAGCAGCCAAACGACAAACGTAATCACGGCAATGGTGATGACTGCTGGGACAAAAATACCGGATACTTTATCGGCAATTTTTGCAATCGGAGCCTTGGTCGCCGCAGCGTCGCTGACCATTTGAATGATCTGCGACAGCGTCGTATCTTCACCGACACGAGATGCTTCACACTGCAAATAACCCGACTGATTGAGTGTCGCGGCAGACACCAGATCTCCTTCGACCTTATCAACCGGAATGCTCTCACCCGTCAGTGCAGCTTCATTGACAGCACTGCTGCCGGACAGCACAATGCCATCAACGGGAATCGTCTCGCCCGGACGCACAACAAAAATATCGCCCTTCTTGACCTGTTCAATTGAAACTTCTACTTCTTTGCCGTCTTTCATGATGACAGCTGTTTTTGGCGCGAGCTTCATCAGTCCCTTGAGCGCATCTGTGGTCTTGCCTTTCGAGCGCGCCTCCAGCATCTTTCCGACGGTAATCAGCGTCAAAATCATGGCGGCTGACTCAAAATAGAACTCGTCCATATAGGTCATGACCGCAGCGTCATCGCCGTGGACAACCGCATGGGTCATCATGAACAGCGCATATACACTCCACACAAACGATGCCATCGAGCCGAGTGCTACCAGCGTGTCCATGTTCGGCGCACGGTGAATGAGTCCTTTAAAGCCGCTGATAAAGAATTTCTGGTTGATGACCATGATAATGCCAGCTAACAGCAGCTGTACGAGACCCATAGCCACATGATTGCCTTCAAACCATTTTGGCAGCGGCCATCCCCACATCATATGACCCATGGAAAAATACATGAGCACGAGCAGGAAGCCAATAGACGCAATCAACCGGCGCTTTAATACCGGCGTGTCATGATCTGCCAGCGCATCCGCATCTGCCGCCGCAGAGCGAGAAGCGCCGGTGTCCGCCCCCTTGACAGATGCGCCATAACCCGCATCTGTCACCGCTTTGATAATGTCCTGCGGCGATGCCGTGCCCTCTACACCCATGGAATTGGTCAGCAAGCTGACAGAGCAGCTTGTCACACCGGGAACCTGAGATACAGCCTTTTCCACGCGCGTACTGCACGCAGCACAGCTCATACCGGTCACTGTATACTGTTCCATGTTATTTGCTCTCCTCAATGCTGGTGACCTTGTAGTCCGTCCAAGCAAGTGCCTGTCGAATCGCGTCATCGCTCACATCGCGGTCATACTCTACAACAGCAACACCTTTTTTCCAATCGGCATGTGCTACCACACCGTCGATTTTATCCAGCTGCTTTTCCACATGCTTGCGGCAGTTGTCACACATCATGCCTTCAATATGCACAGTCTTCTCGCCGAGCTTGGTGCCTTCCAGCGTCTTATGCTCTTCCGGAATGGCATCTCCGCCACCGCCGCAGCAGCCGCCTTCGCCCTTCATGTGTTTCATGCCGGAACGCGCAGCAATGACAGCAATCACAACGAGAATAACAACAATAATTACGGTACCCATAAAATTTGAACCTCCTGTATTTATTTCATGAGCTTCTGCAAGGTTGCAACAAGCTCGTCAATCACTTCTTCATTTCCCGCCTGAATATCTTTGACGACACAGGTGCGGATATGATTGGACAGCAGTTCTCGATTAAACGCATTCATCGCCGCCGTAACTGCTGCCGACTGCACCAAAATATCCGGACAATAGGCGTTTCGCTCCACCATGCCGCGAATGCCGCGAATCTGTCCTTCGATACGATTGAGTCGATGAATCAAGCTCTTGTACTCTTCTTCCGAGCGCTCTTTCGTCTTTTTGCCGCAGCAACAGGACTTGTCTTCCATTTCGTTTCACCTCACAGAGTTTATATACCCCCTAGGGGTACCTTGATTGTATACCCACTATGGGTATCTGTCAATACCGTCCGGCAGATTTGTCTGATTGGAGCCAAGTTTGTCCAAATGGATGAAAAAAGAGCGTGGCATAACGCCACGCTCTTAAGATACGATATTTTCCGATTAAATATTCGGAATCAGATCCATTTCCTTTGCCACTTCGATATTGACCGCACCGACAGCAATCTGTGCAATCGCATCGACAAAGCGCTGAATGCTGCTGAGCATCAACGAGAAATAATCACAAATATCCGTGATAATGCGCTCCGGATCGTCCTTCATGTTTACCACGATGTTATGGCGCATATATACTACACCATCCTGCTCAAACAGACCAAACTGACCAATCGTGCAGAAATTGTTGATGGTAAACAGTGCGCGCTTCAGCTCCGGCAGATTGCGGGCAACAGCATCCGTCTCTACCTGCAGCATGGTTGCGTGCATCTGGAACAGAGCGGTTTCCTCTCGTGCCATCTTTGCCGGCGGGAACCACATATCTACAATGACATCCTGCTTGACCTTGCCCAAACGACTCAGTTCAATGCGAGTCATCGGCGGCTGACCGTTTTCAGCCGGAAAAAACTCGGTACGGAATCCATTCTGCTTGATGACATCCGCCATACAAGAAATGATTTTTGTCTTCAAATCTTCCATATCTCTCTACCTCTTAGCCCTTTTTAATGCCAATATCCAGACGATAATGCGCCTTGTCAAACGAAATTTTCTTGACATCGGCATATGCCTTCTGAATTGCCTCATCCAGCGTCGGAGCCGTAGCGGTTACGCCGAGAACTCGGCCGCCGTTTGTCACAATCTTGCCGTCTTTCTTGGCAGTGCCGGCATGGAAAACGACAGATTCTGTCACATCATCCAGACCGTGAATTTCCTTGCCCTTTTCATAAGCAAGCGGATAACCGCCGGAAGCCATAACCACGCAGCAAGCCGCATTGTCTGCCCACTGAATGTTCATCTCATCCAGCTTGCCGTCAATTACCGCATTCATAGTATCAAACAAATCGCTGTCCAGACGCGACAGAACAGCCTGTGTCTCCGGATCGCCAAAACGAGCATTGTACTCAATGACCTTCGGGCCCTTCGGTGTCAGCATCAGGCCAAAGTACAGAACACCGCTGAACGGACGGCCTTCCGCTGCCATAGCATCCACAGTCGGGCGGAAAATGGTATCCATGCAGGTCTGCGCAATGTCCTCGGTATAAAAACGGGACGGAGAGAATGCGCCCATGCCGCCGGTATTCGGGCCTTCATCATGGTCATAGGCACGCTTGTGGTCCTGTGCAGACGGCATCGTAGACAGATTCTTGCCGTCAACAAATGCCAGAACCGAAACCTCCGGGCCTGTCAGGAACTCTTCAATGACAACGCGGGCACCAGCGCCGCCGAACTTGCCGTCATCAATCGCATCATGGACAGCAGCAATGGCTTCCTCTTCGGTCATAGCAACCGTAACGCCCTTGCCCAATGCCAAACCGTCTGCCTTAATGACAATCGGCGCACCATTTTCCTTGATATATGCAATCGCGTCTGCGCTGTTTTCAAAGACAGCATAGCCTGCGGTCGGAATATTGTACTTCTTCATCAAATCCTTGGCAAAGGACTTCGAGCCTTCAATGACAGCTGCATTCTTGTGCGGGCCGAAGGCACGAATGCCAGCAGCTTCCAGTGCATCGACCATGCCCAGTGCGAGCGGATCATCTGGGGTTACAACAACGAGATCCGGCTTGTTTTCCTTAGAAAAAGCAACAACGCCGTCAATATCGGTTGCCTTGATGTCTACGCACTCAGCAACATCCGCAATGCCGCCGTTGCCCGGTGCACACCAGAGCTTATCTACCTTCGGGCTTTTTGCCAGTGTCATGCAGACCGCATGTTCGCGTCCGCCGCTGCCGATTACCAGTACTTTCATATTGGAAATCCTCCTTCTATAACTGCCAAAAGTCAGGCACGCCAAAGACGCACCTGACTTTTATTATTTTTTGCTTCTTAGTGATGGAACAGACGAATGCCGGTGAACGACATCACGATACCGTACTTGTTGCAGGTGTCGATAACATTGTCATCACGAATCGAGCCGCCCGGCTGTGCGATGTATGCAACGCCAGACTTCTTTGCGCGCTCTACATTGTCACCAAACGGGAAGAATGCATCCGAACCAACGGTTACGCCGGACTGCGTTGCAATCCACGCCTTCTTCTCCTCACGGGTCAGCGGCTCCGGCTTTACCTTGAACTTGGTCTGCCATACGCCATCTGCCAGAACATCCTCGTACTCATCCGAGATGTACACATCAATCGCATTGTCGCGATCCGGACGACGAATGCCGTCAACGAACTGGAGGCCCAGAACCTTTGGATGCTGACGCAGCATCCAGTTATCTGCCTTGTTGCCAGCCAGACGTGTGCAGTGAATGCGGCTCTGCTGACCTGCACCGACACCAATGGTCTGACCATTCTTGACATAGCAAACCGAGTTGGACTGGGTGTACTTCAGAGTAATCAGAGAGACAATCATGTCCAGCTTTGCCTGCTTCGGCAGTTCCTTGTTCTCGGTGACAATATTGGTGAGCATGTTCTCATCAATCTTCAGATTGTTATGTCCCTGCTCAAAGGTGATGCCAAAGATATTGCGGCGCTCAATCGGAGCCGGCTCATAGGTCGGGTCGATCTGAATGACCGTATAACCGCCCTTGCGCTTGGTCTTGAGGATCTCCAGTGCTTCCTCAGAGTAAGACGGTGCAATAATGCCGTCGGATACTTCATACTTCAGATACGTTGCCGTCTGTGCATCACACTCATCAGACAGAGCAACCCAGTCGCCGTAAGAGCACAGACGATCTGCGCCACGGGCACGAATGTACGCGCACGCAATCGGAGACAGCTCTTCCTCCGGCAGGGTATCCGTAAAGTAAATCTGCTTTTCAACATCAGACAGCGGATTGCCGATAGCGGCACCAGCCGGGCTGACGTGCTTAAAGGAAGCAGCGGAAGCCATACCGGTAGCAGCCTTCAGCTCACGCACCAGCTGCCAGCTGTTGAATGCGTCCATAAAGTTAATATAACCCGGTCTGCCGTTCAGTACCTTGATCGGCAGCTCGCCCTCTTCCATGTAAATGCGGGACGGCTTCTGGTTCGGGTTGCAGCCATATTTCAGTTCAAGCTCAGTCATGGGAAACTCCTCTCAGCAGTGCTTATTGCGGATGATGCTGGAAGCCTTACCGGTCTCCAGATCAATGAAGCTTACGTACAGGGAAACCTTGTTCTCTTCGTTCAGGTTGTCCCATACCATATCGGCAAAGGTCTGTAAATCGCCTTCAATGCGAACGGTCTCCGGCTCGCCCTCAAAGGACGGAAGCGGATTGCCATCGTTCTTGTAAGTATGGATAAAATGACCCAAACCTGCACGCGGTGCATCGTACTCAAAGAAAAAGCGCTTGTTGCATGCCGGATCGCCGTCAAAGCTCTTGAGAATAGACAGCTCATACGCACCATTCGGCTCAACAACGCCGGAAATACGCGGGGTGTAGTTCGGGCCGTCCGGCTCAAACTGACGGGTGCGCAGTGCCTCGATATAGCTCTTGCCTTCTGCCAGACCATCACGCACGGTGTCGGTCTGATCGCCGTTTGTGACAATGGTTGCACCATTGAATGCGCGAACCGGATGATAAATAATCAGAGACGGGTCAACCATCTTAGACGGGTCAAAGGCTTCTGTGCGAATGCCGTCTTCCGTCTCCGCAAAAATGCGGTTGCGGCTGTTTTCGCTGCGTCCCATGATGAAATATGCAATCACTGCGTTTTTGTCATCTGCGCTGCGGCCCAGAACGATGCCGCGGCCCGGATAGCTGTTTTCGCGCAGCAGTGCGCCAAGATCAAAAATTTCCATGATAAAATCTTCCTTTATATCGTTGCGTTTTATTCAGAAATCGAAACAATACCGTCATCCGAAACAGACAGCTTGCCCTCGCAAAACAGAGAGACAGCGCGCGGCAGCAAAATATGCTCTGCCTGTGCCATGACACGCTTTTGCAAAACTTCCGGCGTGTCATTCGGCTCAATCTCTACTGCCTTCTGTGCGATAATCGGACCGCCGTCTGTGATGGCATTGACAAAGTGTACGGTAGCACCGGTCACCTTGACACCCTTTGCGAGCGCTGCTTCATGGACGTGCAGACCATAGAAGCCGTCCCCGCAAAACGACGGAATCAACGACGGATGTACATTGATGATGCGGTTCTCAAATTCTTTGCAGAACTCTTCATCCAGCACGGTCATAAAGCCAGCCAAAACAATCAGGCCAATGTCCTGCTCATGCAGGAAATCAGCAAGTGCCCGGCAGTATTCCGCGCCGGAGGCATAGTCCTTCTTGCGGCGCACAACGCCGAGAACGCCTGCCTTTTTGGCGCGTTCCAGCGCATATGCCGTATCATTGGAGGACACAACGACAGAAACTCTGCCGTTGTGAATGTCCCCCCGTGCCTGTGCATCGAGAATCGCCTGTAAATTGGTTCCGCCGCCGGATACCAAAACAGCGATATTTACCATAACTGAACTTCCTTCTCGCCGGACTTGCACTCACCGATGATATAGCCGGTCTCGCCTGCTGCGGAGATGGCTTCCAGTGCCTTGTCAGCCTGCTCCTTCGGAACAGCGACAACCAGACCTGCGCCCATGTTAAAGGTATTGTACATATCGCGCTCCGGAATCTTACCAACTTCCTGAATCATCTTGAAGATGCCCGGTGTCGGCAGAGCAGCCTTTTCAATGGAAACGCAAATGTTGTCTGGCAGCATACGCGGAATGTTTTCATAGAAACCGCCGCCAGTGATGTGGCTCATTGCCTTGACATCGACTGCTGCGATCAGAGACTGAATCGTCTTGACGTAAATCTTTGTCGGGGTCAGCAGCTCTTCGCCCAGCGTCTTGCCGAACTCAGAGATGTAACGCTGTACCGACTTCTCATTGATGCCCAGTGTCTTGCGCACCAGAGAGTAACCGTTGGAATGTACACCGGAGGAAGCGACACCGATCAGGACATCGCCAGCTGCCAGCTTGGAGCCGTCAATCATCTTATCGCGATCTACCAAACCGACAGAGAAGCCAGCCATGTCGTACTCGTCTACTGGATAGAAGCCCGGCATCTCAGCGGTTTCGCCGCCGACCAGTGCGCAGCCTGCCTGACGGCAGCCGTCTGCAATGCCCTTGACCAGCTCAGCGATGCGCTCCGGATAGTTCTTGCCGACAGCAATGTAGTCGAGGAAGAACAGCGGCTGTGCGCCACAGCACGCAATATCGTTGACACACATAGCGACACAGTCAATACCAACCGTGTCATGCTTGTCCATCAGAAATGCCAGCTTCAGCTTGGTGCCAACACCATCCGTGCCGGAAACCAAAATCGGATGCTCCATTCCCTGTACCGGCGGTTCAAACATGCCGCCGAAGCCGCCGATCGAACCGAGTACGCCAGGAATATAAGTGCTTTCGACAAACGGCTTCATCTTTTTGACAGCTTCATAACCTGCAGTAACGTCTACACCTGCTGCCTTGTAACTTTCAGAACGACTATTAACCATTTTCACCAATCCCACTTTCAAAAATATTCTTTTCAACGGTGTCCGGAACTTCGATCGGATATTTTCCGCTGAAGCATCCGTTGCAGAAGCCGCACGTTGCGCCGACTGCAATTTTATTTGTTGCCTCCAAAGACAGATAACCCAGAGAATCCACGCCAATCAGCTCGCGGATTTCCTCTACCGTTCTGCCATACGCAATCAAATACTCTCGATCCGGTACGTCTGTGCCGAAGAAGCACGGATGCAGGAACGGAGGAGACGAAATGCGCATGTGCACTTCCTTTGCACCGGCGTCCTTGAGGATCTTTACCAGACGCGCACAGGTCGTGCCGCGGACAATAGAGTCATCAACGAGGATAACACGCTTGCCCTCCAGATTGTTTCGGAGTGCATTCAGCTTGATGCGGACAGAACGCTCGCGCTTGTCCTGACCAGGCTGAATAAAGGTTCGGCCGATATATTTGTTTTTAATCAGACCGACATCATATGGAATGCCTGATGCCTTAGAATAACCAATCGCAGCCGGAATACCGCTGTCTGGTACACCGACGACTACATCCGCCTCTACCGGATATTCCTCTGCCAGATAGCGTCCTGCCTCCTGACGGGCAAACGCAACCGACGCGCCGTCTACGACGGAATCCGGACGGGCGAAATAGATATATTCAAAGACACAGGTCGTATGATCGCAAGAAATATTACACTTCATCGAGCGCAGCTCGCCATCTTCGACGACAACCAGCTCGCCCGGTTCTATATCGCGGACAAAGGTTGCGCCCAATGCATCCAGCGCACAGGATTCCGATGCAAAAACATAGGAATGCATCAGCTTGCCAATACATAGCGGACGGAAGCCGTGCGGGTCACGCGCTGCAATCAGCTTACGCGGAGACATGATGACGAGGGAATATGCACCCTCAATCTTACTCATAGAATTCAGCACTGCCTGCTCAATGCTGCCGCACTTCAGACGCTCGCGCACGATGGTATATGCCAGCACCTCGGTATCCGTAGAGGAGCGGAAAATGCCTCCGTCCAACTCAATTTCTTTGCGCAGCTTACCTGCGTTGACGAGGTTGCCGTTGTGCGTAATAGCCAAATTGCCCTTACAGTGGGTAATACATACCGGCTGTGCGTTCTCACGCGCCGGCTGACCTGTAGTGGAGTAACGGACATGTCCTACAGCAATAGTGCCCGGCAGATTGTCCAGAATCTCCTGGTTAAATACTTCATTGACCAGACCAATATCTTTATGGCACTTGATGACACCGTTGTTGTTTACTGCGATGCCGCACGCTTCCTGACCTCTGTGCTGCAGAGCAAACAGAGCGGTATACGCGTCATGTGCCGGACTGATCTGTCCAATATCTTCTTTGTTGACGTAAACGCCAAACACGCCGCATTCTTCATGCAGCTTTGCCTGTCCGTCAAACGGAGTACAGGCTGCTTTTCTCATTTTATACTTCATAGAAACCTTCATTCAAAAGCCAAGTGATAGATACTTTGTTGTAAAATTATTCGCCATGGATGCGGCCCAGTCGATCCAAGATTTCCTGATACGCCTGCGTAGTATCGCTCAGATCCCGGCGAAAGCGGTCTTTGCCCAGCTTTTTTCCGGTCTTTGCGTCCCACAACCGGCTAGTGTCAGGAGAAATTTCATCCGCCAGTACAACCGAGCCGTCCGGCAAACAGCCAAATTCCAGCTTGCAGTCAATCAGTCGAATATCCGCTTCGAGCAGCTGCTGCCGCAGAATTTTATTGATGCGGAATGCCAATCGGTCAATTTCTTCCAGGGTTTCCGGTGTACACAGCTCCAAAGCAAAGACATGGAACCGGTTAATCATCGGGTTGCCCAGTGATGCCGCTTTATAACGGTATTCCAGCACCGGAGAGCGGAGACGGGTGCCCTCCGGCTGCCCAATCAGTGTGGACAAAGTTCCCGCAACGACATTGCGAACGATGATCTCCAGCGGAATCATGCGCACCCTTCGGACGACAGTCTCTCGGTCGGAGAGCTGCCGCACCAGATGCGTCGGAACGCCTTTGCGCTCGAGCATCCGCATGACTTCGTTGGAGACACGATTGTTCACCGCGCCTTTTTCCTCTTGATACGCAACGATCAACAGCTCCGGATTATTGGTCGCATATACTTTTTTTGATTTTCCTTCGTACAGCAAATCTTGTTTTTCCATGAGAGCTGCCCCCTGCCTCAAACCATCGGCGCGTTTGATTTACTTTGCGTATTCTGCGCGGATCTTTGCGTCCTTCGCTTCTACCTTTTCTGCCATTTCAGCCTTGAATGCATCCAGCTTGGAAGCCAGCTCCGGCTCGCTCAGAGCCAGCATCTGAACAGCGAGGATTGCCGCATTTTCTGCGCCGTTTACACCGACGGTTGCAACCGGAATGCCGGTCGGCATCTGAACAATCGAAAGCAGGCTGTCCAGACCATCCATGAACGAGGACTTGATCGGAACACCGATAACCGGCAGAGTTGTCTGTGCTGCCAGAACGCCGCCCAGATGAGCAGCCTTGCCTGCTGCCGCGATGATGACACCGTAGCCATCTGCCGCCGCATTCTTGGACAGAGCCTCAGCTGCTGCCGGTGTGCGGTGCGCGGAGATGATGCGGACATCATACGGAACACCGAAGGTATCCAGCTTATTGATGCAGCCCTCCATAACCTTCAGATCGCTGTCAGAACCCATAACAATGCATACTTTTTTCATGATAATGCTCCTTTATGATACTGTTCCAAACTGAGATTTGACAAAAACAACAGGACACCGTATTTTGCTTATACGATGTCCTGTGTAATCATTGCTTTATTTTCCAGTAGTCCCCAGCCATACAGACGCAGAAAGTCCGCGACGAAAACCCTGCTGCACGCAGGATGCGCCTCTTGCAATTGCACTGTCATTCAGGCTTGCTGCAAACATGTCACCGGCTCCTTTCTGCCCATGATGGAAAAGGGGATCGCTATCTCACTTTTATTGTATTACAGAGTTCCCGCAAGTTCAATAGCAAGTTTGATTTATGTAAAAATCTTGTTAGAATGACCAACCTTTTTCGAGGAAGTTCGTCATTTTTTTATACTGTTTTCCCGCTGTGCTGCCTTGACAGCTGCCATCAATCCGACTCAATCAAGTGGATCAGGCGACGACAGATTTCATCATTATACTCGTGCAGATCGTCCTTGGTCTTTGGTGCGCGCTGCATGTGCAGAAGAGTGTCCTGAATATTTTCGGTTCCCTTGAGAGAAATATTGTACTTTTCCAGTCGTTTCGGGAAAATGAGCGGCAGACCGAGCGCCTTTGCCTCCCACAAAACCATGCCCTGTCCCTCATAGCGAGATTCCAAATAAAAGGCATCCATTTTGTTCAAATACGGATACGGATTGGACTGATACCCCATGAAATGCACGATATGTTCCAGCCCGTTGCGCTTTGCCTGCTCGACAAGTGCCTGATGATCCGGGCCGTCACCAAAGATATATACCGCGAGATCCTTTCGCGTCTCACAGACCGTCTTGAGCTGATCCAGCATGATGTCATAGCCCTTCTGATGGTACAGGTGTCCCATCGAAGCAATATTAAACTTATTGGGATCGACTTCGAAGTCAATCGGCTTATCGCACTTTTCAAAAATCTCATGGGTGTCAATCAGGTTCGGAATCGCCGTCACCTTGGCATCCTTTAGTCCCGTCTTATTTTTAAACGGCTGGATAATGCCGTCAGACACGGCGACAAATTCTGAGAACCGATGGAATTTGGAATGGAAGAACGTCCACAAAATGCGGTATTTCTTTTCTTCGCGGTACTTGATTTCCATATCGTTGTGAATCCACATGACGCGCTTCTTTGCCGGAACCGTCAACGCACCGAATGCACAGTCCTGCTGATAGTTGCTGAAATCAATGGCTACATCATACGGCTCTGTCGTAGCAAATTTAAACCGCGGCATCAGCTTCATAATTGCACCAAACGGAACCAGACGGAAATAATATGGAAACGCCTTGAGATAATGAATCTGGATGTGCGGGCGAATATCCGAAAGATCAAAAAATACATCCCGGTCGAACAGATAGACATCTACGTCATACCGATCCATTGCTTCCAGACTCATTAAGTTGACCAATGATTTCTGTATGCCGCCGACATGCAGATCACTTTGGAAAATCGCGATTCGTTTTTTCTGCTGTCTCATTGTCTTCTGTCCCTCACTTGCTTGATTGGATTGATGGGTACACGCGCCATACAGCAGCTCGCGCACCTCATGGAGATTTTTACCCTCTTCGTCGATCAGCTTTTGTGCCGCCTGCTGCCACTTGCTGCGCTCCTGCGCCTGCATACAACGGTCAATCTGTTTTTGCAGCTGCCGTGCTGTCACGGATTCAATGTGCAGCAGAGCATCGGAACAGCCGATAGATTTTAAAAAGCCGTCTACCTTCATATCATAGGAAACGCCAACGCTCGGCACGCCGTTTTCTACGGCAAAAATCAAGGAATGCAGCCGCATACCGATCATTGCCTTCATATGTGCCAGCACGGACACGGTCTCACTGATTTCCAGCTGTTCTGAAATCAGATAGTACGGACAATTGAGCTTCTCTATGACTTTTTTGGCCGCCTGGCAGTCACTCGGATATTCAATCGGCACGAATACCGGAATCAAACCGTAGGTTTTCCACGCGTATTCCAGTGCCTCCGCCATGCTCTCCACGGCTTCATCAAAGCCCTTCCACTGCCGCAAGCCAAGACCGAGATACATGCCGTCCGCAGGAATGCCCAAATATTCCAGCAGCTTGGCTCCTTGTTCTGTGTGCAGCTTATGAATGCTGATGGTCGGATCTGCGGTACACAGCATTTTGGGTGTTTTGACGCCCATATGCCCCAATTCTCTGCGTGAATCTTCATCGCGCAATGTCGCTACATCCACGCAGCGATCAATGATTTTTCCCGCTGCCCAGCGATGAAATCTGCCGTACACCGGCCCGATGCCGCTGCCGCACATCATGACCTTGCAGCCGCGCAGCTTCGCCATGAGCAGCGTCACCAAATAATAATACAACGAGCGGCTGGACGTCGCATTTTGGATGAGGCTTCCGCCGCCGCTGACAAACAGCTCCGCTTTTCCCACAGCCTGCCAAATTTTTCTAAAATGGAAGGTATGACAGGCGGTCACACCAAATCGCTGACTTGTCTCAGCCGGATTTCTAGAAATGACCCGCACAGGCATGGTCTCATCCAGCTGCCGCATCTCCTGCAAAATGGCACGCAAAATAGCATCATCGCCGGCATTTCCCCTGCCATATGCACCGCAGATCACAGCACCTCTGCGCGTTTTCTTTTTGTGCGTATGTTTCATTCGTACTCCTTTGGCAAGATAGCCAAACGTATCTAAACAGCCGTTTTCCCCACGCAAATGGCCAACTTTCTTTGATTCTAAAAAATCATAGCACACCCATACCGGAATGTCAACGCGACTTTTCCTCCTCTTATTTTTCTGCTATACTGAAAGACAGAAAACAGGAGGAATGTTTCATGGACTATTTCGATATGCTAATACAGCAGCGCATTGACAGTGAAACCGCCGATCTGGTCGATGCACTGCTGGAGCAGGAACTGCCGTCCTTGCAACCCTGCGATTGTCCGCTGCGCACCGTGCTTTCTCAGCTCGCAGATAAATATCCGCTCACGATTCTCCCCAAGGAAAGTACACACTATGCACAGACCGCACTCGCTGTTATTGAGTCGGATTTTCCGGAAGACGCCGAGTATCTTCCGCACGATTGGGAAGATCGCTTGGATCAGGCACTCGGACTGACGGGAACGCTGCACATGCAGCTGTTCTGCGCGGAAGTCCGGGACGAAGGTGCCGGACACGCATTATATGAGCAGCAGCGCATCCAATACGAACAGCGTACTGCCGGTTCCGGACAGGTCTGGCGACGAATGCCGGTACGCATCTGCGCCGAAGCCAACTCTGGCTATTGTCTTGTGACCGGCTCCGGACCGCTTCGAGAAGAACTGCTTGTTATGCGCGGCGTCTCACAGGATGACATTGACCACAAGACCCCGACACTCATCGCCTATCTGCGTGCCCGTCACGCTCAGCTCGACCGGTTAGAGCGATAAAAAAACAGCGGAGTGCTTGGCACTCCGCTGTTTGACTGTATTTACGAATTATTCGTCGTCATCAATGTCCAGATAGTCTTCCAGTTCACGGAACAGCTTCTTTACCTGGTTCGGCTCAATGTCGTCCTCGATAACCAGCTTGAGCGGCTCGTTCAGGCTGAGCAGGAACATACCCAGCAGAGACTTTGCGTCTACCATACCGGACTTGCCGTGAATCCATACATCGAACGGGAACTGGGTAACGATCTTGTTAATCTTCTGAATGTCTTCGGTATTCTTTACGCGAATTGCCTTAGTCATAGTGAAAAACCTCCTGAGAATTTTACATTTTTGCGTGCTCATACGGGTGACAGCACCGCAAATCCATTTTCCAATGGCTATATTATAACATACAGCGCATTTTTTTGAAAGATGAATTTAGAAGTTCCTGCATGTCACAGCAAAATTTCCACAAATTGACCAATTTTTGCACGCAACTTTTGTTGCATTCTGCATCAACGAACGAAGTTGGTCATTGTGCGCGCACCGGTTTCCGGTGCATCCACCGTGCCCTTGCCGTATTCAATGAGCTTGACCAGCCAAGCGATGTTTCTGCCGAGCTTCTGCATGACTTCTACACCCTCGGTGTCCTGACAGACTTCTCCCTTATCCAGGCCATGTGCTGCCTGCCAGTAGTCGGATGTTGCCATGACCATTTCCATCGTGTTCATGTACGCATTCAGCTGCTGATAGGTCTCCAGACCGCCGGAGCGGCGCAGTGTGACAACCGCTGCACCAACCTTGTGATGCAGTTTTGGGCCCGCTGCCAGAAACGCGCGGTCGAGGAAGCACTTCATGCCGCCTGCAATGCCGCCATAATAAACCGGAGAGGCCAAAATCACGCCGTCTGCTTCCACCATCTTGTCAATCCAAGCATTGACTTCGTCGTTCTGAATACAGTGACCATCTCCGCGCTCCAAACACTGATAGCAAGCGGTGCACGGCTTGGCGCGTGCCCCCACCTGAATGATTTCCAGCTCAATGCCCTGCTTGTTCAGTTCTTCTCCGATGAGATTGAGACAAATCTCGGTATTGCCGCCCTTGCGCGGACTTCCGTTAAATGCAACGACTTTCATCTTCGTTTCCTCCTAACTCTTCTTCTGTTTCTTTTTCGTGACCGCGTGGTTTCCCCATCAATTGCTTTGGCATACCACGGTTTTTGTTTACAAATAAAGTTTTTGCGCTGGCGCTTCATCAAAATGAAGTTCAGCTCAAATCCTAAAATCAAGACAATACCAGTCAAATACAGCCACAGCATCAAAATCATAATGGCACTGATCGAACCGTACAGCGCATCGTACTGGCTGATATTGGTGATGTAAAAGGAAAAAATAACGGTGCAGATAATCCATGCCACCAAGGTGAACAGTGCTCCCGGCAAAGCCTCTTTTAGCTTCATGATGCAGTTGGGGCATAGATAACACAAAATCAAGATAAACAGGAACATGAGTCCAATCGCAATCAAAAATCGTCCCCATCCCCACAGCCAGGCCAGCTGTTCCGGCAAGCTGATATGAAGATACCTGAGCACAAGAATACGAATGGATCGTCCCAAAATCCACAGAATAAAGGTAAATACAATGGCAAAAATTAAGCCCGCTGCTGTCAAAACCTCAAAAATCAGCTGACCAATGCCGCCGCGCCGATTGGGAATCCCATAAATGCGATTGACCGTATGCATGAGCGAGCTCATGGTTCGGCTCAAAAAGTAAATACCCAAAATGGTAAACACAAAAATGCGGCTGATAAAGGTAAATGGCGACATCGAACCGATATATCGTGTGATAATCGGAGAAATCACGCGCTGAATGTCTCCCGGAAGCAGGCTGAGAATATTTAAAATCGTCACCTGTGAAATTTTCATCGCAGACATCAACGTGCTCATGACGAGCAGCAGCGGAAAAATGGAAAACAACAGGTAATAGGACAGCTCCGCCGATGCCTTTGGAATGCTGTCCACAAAATAACTGCGCACCATCGCTCCGGAAATCTGCTTGATCCGTTTTTTTCTTTCGGATTCCGGTTTTCTATTTGTTGACAGAAGAGTTCCCCCTCTCTCGCTTTTTCAAATACAGAGTATGCGGTATAGTATATCACACTTTCCGTCGTGAAAAAAGCGATTTACTCGGTTTCTTCCGCAGAAAATACGAGAATGACAAACGACAGCGTGACATCCAGCTCTTTCAGCGCTTCCAGCCGCGCCATGCCAATCTTCGAGGTACGATGAGAGTACGGCGTCATGGCAAACAGAGTTCGTATATCCTCCGGACGTTCCAGATGGACGCGATAGGTAAATTTCTGTCTGCCGATTCGCTGGAATCCGTGCAGCTGATATTTTTCCTCGCGGTTTTGATATGGCTTGTCATACACTGCGCACTTCAGCTCCCACAGATGCCCTTCTCCCGGTACCGCACACACAACAACACCATCGGATTTGAGCACACGCAGAAATTCCTCTTCCGGCGTCGGTGCAAACAGCGAACAAATGACATCCGCACAGTGATCTTCCAGCGGCATATGATAGGCACTGCCCGTGATATATTGGGTATGCGGATCGCGTTTTGCTGCGTACTGTGTCGCAGATTTAGAAATATCGATGCCAATGCTCTCTTTGAGTTTGCCGCTCTCATACAGAGCCTGCACCATTTGGCGGGTATAATATCCTTCGCCGCATCCGGCATCGACAAATTGAATCTCTTCCTTATCTTTGGTCAGCTGTTTGACCTGCTGGCACATGGCCTTTGCCAGTCCTTCATAATAGCCTTGGTCTAAAAACTGACGGCGAGCCGCTACCATTTCCTTACTGTCTCCGGTATGATCGCCGGATTTATTGGTCTGCAAAAGATTGCAGTAGCCAGCCTTTGCAATATCGTAGCTGTGTCCTGATTCACAGCAAAAAGCCTTTTCCTTTCGCACCAACGGTGCACCGCAATGCGGACAAATCAGCATATTTCTCCCATCCTTTCCTCTTGGTTTCGGGCGTATCTGATTATTTTCATTATAGCATACCCAATTGCCTGTTTCAATTGCGCGGCACACCTGCTACAATAAAGATACTGAATCGAAATACCTATCGAAGAAAGGACTCTCTATGCGCACATCTGTCTGTTGTTTTACTGGCTACCGACCGGAAAAAATGCCGTCCGGCTATCAAGAAGGATCCCGCCTGTTCTGTGACATGCAGGTACAGCTCTGTCAAGCCATTCACCGCGCCTATACGCATGGTTGCCGGCATTTTTTGTCCGGCATGAGCCGCGGCTTTGATCTCTGGGCAGCACAAGCGGTTCTTGCTCTGCGCGGAGAAGGACTGCCGATTGAATTATGGGCTGCCGTGGCATTTCCAGATATGCATACGCATTGGGAGCCAATCTGGCGGACACGGTATCAGCATACACTGGCGCAAGCCTCTCGTACCTTTTGCATCTTCCCCCGCTACATGCCGGAATGTTATGCCGTTCGTGATCGTTTTCTGGTAGAACGCAGCTCTCGCTGTATCTGCTTCTTTGACGGAACGCCGGGCGGCACAGCATACACCGTACAGTATGCACGCAAGCATCATCTCATCATTGATAATCTGGCAGACCAGCAGCTGGCACTATTTGATATATAGAAAAGCTGTGTATGTTTCTCAGCAGGGCAAACATACACAGCTTTTCTCTTTTATCCGTTAAAACGCGCCGAGCAGAACCGGAACAAGCAGCAGCCGCCAGAGCATGGATGCACACAACAGCAGCATACACAGCAGCCACAGTCCGCCATATTGCTTCCACGCAGCAAAGTACTTGCCGTGCTGCATCCCGATTTCCAATGCAGCCGTGCCAATCAGCAGCATCGCTGGCAGCCAAAAGACCGCGCAGATGCCAATGGAAACAAAAGCAATATATACGCCCCACAAGCCCGACTGCACCAACGCTGCTGCCGCAGCAAAGGACAAAAAAAATCCACGCACCGCCAAAAGCAGCGCCATCCACAGCGCCCGCCCCGGAATCGCGCCAAGCAATCCTGCCGCCGCGATCCAGCCAAACGTGCTTGCTGCACTCGTCAATACGGTGCGAACAGACGGCATCCGTCCGGCCGCATTGCTGGACACGAGCTTTGCCAATTCCTGTACATAGCTTCCATCCGACTGCGGAATATACATGCCGGTAAAGCCTCCGGCAAATACGCCGCACAGCAGAGCTGCCACTAAAAACGCAAATGCCGGTGACTGCCGCAGCCGCCGGACAAGTAAAAAGCCAAGAATATCCCGTTTCATAGCCGTCCCCTTTCCGGTTCCCTGCTAGTAAGATATTCTTGGCTGATTCATGTTATGCGTTTTTACGTAAGCTGTTCCGTCTCAACTTCACCGATGGTGCGGAACATATCTTCTACCGCGGATTTCATGTGGTTCGGAAAGCGTGGAGAGTATGTCAGATGGCTGATATGCTTTCCGTCTTCGGTATCTTCACTTTCTACCGTGACAACATTGGTTGCCTTTGCGACACGATCCTGAATGTATGCACAATCCCGTCCCGGAATCGTCGATACCAGAATGCGGCCGCGTGTCGTTCCGCAAACCGAGGACAGAAGCGTGGAAAATTCTCGCTTCTCGCCAGACAGAATCATAATTTCCGAGCGGAGCATAGATGCCGAAACATCCGGAATGCAGTTCACGCCCAAACCCACAAAATAATTGCGGCGGCGCTCATCCTGCTCTGCAATATAAATACGGCTTCCGTCTACGACATGATCCCGTAAAATTCCTTTCAAAAGGCGATCGGAGAGCTCGCTGCTGCCGATCATACCAAGTCCAATACTATGCGGCATAAAAATCACCTCATCTTTATTTCTTCCGTCCGCAATACGAGGGGGAAAGCAGCGAATCGGAGATGGATTCCTGTGAGCAGAATCCGATATTTATAACATCATTATAGAGCGATTTCGTTAAAATTCAACAGCATTTTTGACAAAGCCCTCATTTTTTGTCGTGTTGACGGATTATTCTTCCATCATCTGCGCCGCTTTGAGGTAGATTGCACATTCCAAACGCTTTTTCTGCAACTCGCAGCCCATTTCATACGGTGTTTCGATATCGCCATTCATGTTAAAGTTTGCCGCTGCACAGCCGCCGGAGCAATAGAACTTTGCCCAGCAGTCCTTGCATTTCGGTCTGGTACATACATTGAGGCGGGAGAAATGATCGGAAATATCCATATCAAACTTGCCATTGTCCAACGTGCCCAGCAGGAATTCCGGATGGCCAACAAACTGATGGCACGGATAAATTTCTCCGTCCGGTGTCACAGCGACATATTCATAACCGGCACCGCAGCCGCGCAGACGCTTGATGACGCACGGACCCTGCTGCAAGTCCACCATGAAATGGAAGAAGTTAAAGCTTCTGCCTTCCTTGCGGCGCTGCTGCATGATGTCAACCAACTTCTCATACTCCTCACCGATGCGCGGCAGATCCTTCTCGCTGATGTCATATCCGGTGCCCGGTTCACTGGTTACCGGCTCGACAGACAGCTGGTCAAAGCCCTCATCGGCAATAGACAGTACGTCATTGGTAAAATCGAGGTTCTTGCTGGTAAACGTGCCGCGAACATAATAATCCTTGTCCTTGCTGCGCTGAGAAACCAGCTTCTTGAACTTCGGCACAATGATGTCATAGCTGCCGCAGCCGCCTGCGGTCGGACGCATTTCATCATTGATGCACTTTCTGCCGTCCAAAGACAGGACGCAGTTGTCCATGTTTTCGTTGATGTAGTCGATCTTCTCATCATCCAGCATCAGACCGTTGGTCGTGATGGTGAAGCGGAACTTCTTATTTTTCTCCTTTTCCAGAGAACGGGCATATTCAACGGTCTTCTTGACGGTCTCCCAAGCCATCAGCGGCTCACCGCCAAAGAAGTCTACCTCGATGTTGCGGCGTGCGCGGGACTTTTCGACAACAAAGTCAATGGCCTTCTTTGCCACATCAAAGTCCATCGTCATGCGCTTGCCCATGCCGAAATCACCGGTATCTGCAAAGCAGTACTTGCAGCGCAGATTGCAGTCGTGCGATACGTGCAGGCACAGTGCCTTGATCGGTGCGCCGGTCGGAATGGCTGCGGCAATATTGATATAATCATCATCTGCGAACAGATAGCCGCTCTGCTCCAGTTCGTACAGCTCATGATATGCTTCCTGCAGCTGTTCCTCGGTAAATCGGTCGGACAGACTGCGCAGAATGTCCTCCGGACATGTCTCTGTCATACCCGGTGCGACGACAGCGGACAGCGCATAGGCAGCATCATCTACCACATGAACCGAGCCGCTGTTAATATCCATCAGGATATTGATACCCTTCATGGAAAAACGATGTATCATAATCAAATAACTCCTATGAAAAAATTTCGGGACTGACGCATGTCAGTCCCGAGCCTGTTTATTCTGTCAAATCAGACTTACTTCTCGTGCTCGCACTTCTGGTTTGCAACGGTGCAGGAAGTCTTGCATGCAGACTGGCAAGAGGTCTGGCACTCGCCACATCCGCCGTGTGCAGCGGACTCCTTAAAAGTGCAGGTGTTCAGAGTCTTAATGTGAGACATAATCAATTGCTCCTTTCGTGTTAAAATATCAGACGCAGATTATCTGCGCCGTTTTTTCGTTTTTGCAGCCGCTCCCAGAATCGCTCCGGTCAGCGAGCTTGCGACGGCAATGCCGGAAATCATTCCGGCTGCCACTGCCTGAAACGCTGCCTCACGCAGCGTCAGACTCAGAAGAAACAGACAGCCCAGCAGAGAAAGCCCTGTCAGCATTCCCAGCATCAGTCGGTTGGCAGGCGCACGCCGTGCACTCCAACCGGCGGTGAGCATCGTCCCCGCAGCAAACGGGAGATATACAACGAGGGGTCTCATCTGCATTCCCATGGTTCCGCTCGCCAGCAAACAAGCACCGGCCAGCAATCCGCCAAAGGTGATCAGCAGCCCGAGCAGCACCGGTGCCGCCCAGAAAACCGCGTTGTCTGTCGATTCTGTATGTTTCATGCGTGTTCCTCCTCGCGCAGCCGTTTGCACTATGCTACGCGGAAAGAGCATCCATCATGCATCCTTATGCCTTCTGCTCATCCTGTTCGGTTGTAACGGCACGGATTGCCCACTTCTTAAAGCGCATACGAGTACCGCCGCTGGTCTCCATTACCAGCTCATCATCGTCGATCTTTACGACCTTGCCGACAATGCCACCAATCGTGCAGATATGATCGCCTACCACCAAGCTGTCACGCATCGCCTTATCCTTCTTCTCCTGTTTCTTCTGCGGACGAATCAGCAGGAAATAGAACAGGACAATCAGCAGGATAATCGGAAGTACAGATGCATACGCGCTCGCGCTCGGCATAGCTGTATCCAGTAAAAAGTTCATAGGATTTACACCTCCCATCGAAATACAATACTACAATTATACTCAATCGAAGGAGAAAATACAAGCATTTTTCCCTTATTCCCATAAGATTTGTTTACAGCCAGCCTGGAATGCTGGTATAATAAAACTGAAACCCAAGGAACAGGAGGTATTTTCCTATGAAAGTAACAAGTACGGGTATCGCAAATGGCTACTGGGAGGATCGCTTTGGCAAATTCGGCACAGAGCTTTCCGCAGAAGGAACGCCGCTGCGCTCGATTCCGTTTAAAATCGAGGACGCACCGGAAGGTACCGTCAGCTTCGCCGTTGTGCTGGACGATTTAGATTCTATTCCGGTGTGCGGCTTTACATGGATTCACTGGGCACTGTGTGATTTGACCGTCACAGAGCTGCCGGAGGACGCGAGCCGACACGATCCCTCTTTGATTCAGGGCTGCACCAGCTTCCACAGTGTGGCATCCGATGAATCCATCGAAGAAGCATCGCGCTACGGCGGCATGGCGCCTCCGGACAAAGATCATCAGTACGATCTGTCCGTCTATGCGCTGGACTGCAAGCTGAACCTAAAGCCGGGCTTCTACCTCAACGAGCTGATTCACGGCCTGCGCGGTCATGTGCTGTCACACACCCGCCTGTCCGCGATGTATCGCGCCAAGTAAACCCTTTCGATTTTTCCAGCAGAAGCTGCTCATGCAGCTTCTGCTTTTTTATTCCTCAATCGTTGTTGTAAATGTCAAAGTTTCGCTGCTCTTCGGCGCGAGCTTTCGCACACCAATCTTATTTTCCAGTGCGTGATCCAGATAATTTGCATCCGGCAAGGTGCTCCACGGCTCAATACAAACATAATTTGTATCCGCTCCCGTGTACTTGCTCCAAACGCCTAAATATGGAAAATCCTCAAATTTCATACAAATGACATGTTTAGATTTTTTGCTGCGGATGCTGACTGTTCTCGGCTGGCAGTCATCCAAAATCAGGGCATCTAGTCGAAATAATTCACCGGACAAAAACAGTTTGCCGTCTTCCAGCGGCACGGTGCGCTTGTCCTTGGTAATCATCAGTGCCTCATCGTTGATGAGCGGATAAATGGCATCGCCGGAGCCAAAATCCACGTAATAATCTTCCATGGTTTCATCGGGTTCTAATGCCACATTGTACGCATCATGACCGCCGACTTCATAGTACATATCCGTGTCGCCGTGATTGGTTGTGATGTGCTGTTTTTTCAGGGTATTTCCCTCCAGCGTATACCGCACGGTAAACGCAAAATCAAACGGATACATCGGTTTGGTATATTCGTTCGGCGTCAGCGTCAAGGCAATACTGGTATCGGTCTGCTCTGTGCAGGCAAATTCCAAATCTCTGCCAAAGCCGTGCTGGGTGATTTGATAGCTTTTTCCGCTGACAGAATAGGTCTTGTCCTTCAGTCGCCCGATAATCGGAAACAGCACCGGTGCATGGCGCGCCCAGATGCTCGGCTCTGCCTGCCAGACATACTCGGTACCCGTCTGCTTCGAGCGCATAGAGCACAGCTCTGCGCCTTTGCTGTCTATGGTGACAGAAAATTTTTCATTTTCGATTGTGTACGTCATATTCTCTCCTTTTCCACAAAAAACACGCGGTTTCCTAGGTTCAGTTTAGCATTTTTGCGCATATTCGTCAACCGATGTTTTGGCGCTTTTGTGAACCGCTATGAAAAAAATGATTGACAAGCTGTTTTCTCTGTCGTATAATGCTCACGAAAAGACAATTGAAGACTTTGTTCGAACTGGGGACCCGCGCGAAGCGGTTGAGAGTGGAGATATTGCCTCCTTACTCATTGAACCTGTCCGGTTAGTACCGACGTAGGGAGTTTCGAGGTTATTTGCTAGTTTTGAACAAGACAAACACAGGTAAGACCACGACTTCCAAAGTCGATGGTCTTTTTTCATGTCTATCTTGCATCAAAAGGAGGAAATACCCGATGAAAGTAAACGGAAATGCAGTTCCTGCGACCGAAGGTATGACGGTTCACACCCTTCTGGAACAGCAGGGCTATCCGCTCACCCGTATTGCGGTAGAAGTAAACGGCGCTATTGTTCCGAAAGCACAGTACGATACCTTTGCGCTGCACGATGCAGACGCAGTAGAAATCGTCTGCTTTGTGGGAGGCGGCTAATATGCTTCATATCATCTGCAACGGAAAACCTGTACAGCTGCCCGACGGCATCGGCTTGCAGCAGGCGGCAAAGCAATTGCAGCCAACCGCTTCTGTCACCATCCGAAATGGATTTCAAACCAATGAAGATTGTGTCTTGGAGGACGGCGACAGCATCACGCTGATCGAAAAGGGCGTTTTACCGCCGCGCGATGTACTGGAACACATGATGGCAGCACGGCATTCTCCCAAAGTACATGAAACCGTGCGCCGCGCTCGCGTCGGCATTGCCGGTCTCGGCGGACTCGGCTCCAATATCGCCGCCATGCTCGCCCGAACCGGCGTGGGACAGCTAGTGCTCGCAGATTTTGACATCGTTGAACCAAGCAATCTCAACCGTCAAAACTATTTTGTCTCGCATCTCGGTCAGTACAAAACCGAAGCAACCGCTTCTCTCATCCACCAAATCAATCCGTTTATCTCTGTTGAGACGCATACCGTCCGTATCACAGCGGACAATGCGATGGAATTATTTGCGGATTGTGATGTCGTGTGCGAAGCATTTGACAATCCGGTCTGCAAAGCAGAGCTTGTCTCTACCCTGCTCAGTGAATCCGAAACCATTCGCATCGTATCCGGTTCCGGCATGGCAGGATACGGCTCGTCAAATTCCATCGTTACACGCAAACGCATGTCTCGACTGTACGTCTGCGGTGACGGAGAAACCGCTGCTGCAAACGGCGTTGGTCTGATGTCCCCGCGCGTGACTGTCTGCGCCGGACATGAGGCAAACATGGTGCTTCGCTTGCTGCTCGGCATTGAAGAACCGTAATTTTATTGATTTTTTTATATTTTTCATCGAAACAAAGGAGAACTTTTCATCATGGCTGATACATTTACCCTCGGCGGACACGAATTTACATCCCGCTTTATTCTCGGTTCCGGCAAATACTCTCTGGATCTCATCAAGGCTGCCGTGGAATACGCAGGTGCACAGATTGTCACGCTGGCACTGCGCCGCGCAACCCTCGGCAGCATTGACAACATTTTGGACTATATTCCGGAAGGCGTGACGCTGCTGCCGAACACCTCCGGCGCCCGCAACGCCGAAGAGGCTGTCCGCATCGCGCGTCTGGCTCGTGAAGTCGGCTGCGGCAATTTCATCAAAATCGAATGTATTCACGAATCCAAGTATCTGCTGCCAGACAACTATGAGACCATCAAGGCAACGGAAATTCTGGCAAAGGAAGGCTTCGTTGTTCTGCCGTACATGTATCCGGATCTGAACGCAGCACGCGATCTCGTCAATGCAGGCGCCGCTGCTGTCATGCCGCTCGGCGCACCAATCGGCACCAACAAGGGACTGGTTACCAAGGAATTTATTCAGATTCTGGTAGATGAAATTGATCTGCCGATCATCGTCGATGCCGGCATCGGCAAGCCGAGCCAGGCATGTGAGGCAATGGAAATGGGCTGTGCTGCTGTGATGTCCAACACGGCAATTGCAACCGCAGGTGATATTCCGGCTATGGCTGGCGCATTTAAGCAGGCCATTGAGGCAGGCCGCACCGCTTATCTGTCCGGCATGGGTCGCATTCTCGAAAAGGCTTCTGCTTCTTCCCCGCTGACCGGTTTCTTGGCAGACTAAGGAGGAACAGACATGAATGAAGTGATCAACGCAAAATATATCACCCGTGAGACCAATCACATGGAATATCAGCCGGGCATGGAAATTGTGCCGGGCAATATCATGGAACAGGTACTCGAAGCCCGCGAAGGCTATGATGAAACCAAATATACTGCTGCCGATGTCATCCGTGCCCTGTCCAAAGACGTTCTAACACCGGAGGATTTTGCCGCGCTGCTCTCTCCGGCAGCACAGCCCTATGTCGAGCAGATGGCAAAGCGCGCCCAGCAGGAAACACGCAAGCACTTTGGCAATTCTGTCATGATGTTTACGCCGTGTTA
The DNA here is from genome assembly GCA_963601915.1 of bacterium. Taxonomy (GTDB): domain Bacteria; phylum Bacillota; class Clostridia; order Oscillospirales; family Butyricicoccaceae; genus Butyricicoccus_A. The sequence continues at coordinate 34,930 of CAVCGL010000021.1, forward strand.
CATCGCCAATTACTGTGAAAACTACTGCATTTACTGCGGCTTTAACTGCCACAACAAAATTCGCCGCGGCAAGCTCACGATGGAAGAAGTCGATAAGGAAATGGCGGCAATCGCAGAATCCGGTCTGAAGGAAATCCTGATTCTGACCGGTGAAAGCCGCACCATGTCTCCTGTTGAGTACATTGGCGAGGCATGTAAGATTGCCCGCAAATATTTCACGGTCATTGGTGTCGAAATTTATCCGCTCAATTCCGATGAATACCGTCATCTGCATGAATGCGGTGTCGATTACGTCACAGTTTTTCAGGAGACGTACAACCCGGACAAATACGAAACCTTGCATCTTGGCGGACACAAGCGTATTTTCCCGTATCGTGTCAATGCACAGGAACGTGCTTTGATCGGCGGTATGCGCGGTGTCGGTTTCGCCGCTCTGCTCGGTCTGGATGACTTCCGCAAGGATGCTTTTGCGACCGGTATGCATGCCTATTTGATCCAGAAAAAGTATCCTCATGCGGAAATCGCGTTTTCTTGCCCGCGCCTGCGTCCGATTATCAACAATGATAAAATCAATCCAAAAGACGTCCATGAGACGCAGCTGACGCAGATTATCTGTGCATATCGTCTGTTTATGCCGTTTGCCAGCATTACCATTTCCACCCGTGAACGCGCCGGTTATCGCAATGGTATCATCAACATCGCCGCAACCAAAATCTCTGCCGGTGTTTCGACTGGTATCGGTGACCACATCGAAGACGAGGATTCCAAGGGCGATCCGCAGTTCATCATCTCGGATGACAGAGATGTCGATGCAGTGCGTCAGGCCATCCTTGATGAGGGCTTGCAGCCGGTATTCTCCGACTACATTTATGCAGGCTGATGCTGATCTGTGTGACACACCGGCTGTTATGTCCGGACGATTTTTTAGAGCGGCTTGACCGCATTGCCGCCCAGCATCCATATGCCATTGTTCTGCGTGAAAAAGACTTATCGGAGCACGAGTATGAAGCATTGGCGCGAGATTGTCTGCGCATCTGCGAAAAACATCATGTTCCGCTCAATGTAAATTCGCAAATTGCCGTGGCACGGCGCATTGGCTGCGATGGCATTCATTTGCCCTTTCATCTGCTCATGCAGCACAAACAGGATCTCGCAGATTTTTCTCGTGTCGGTGTGTCTCTGCACTCGCCGGAGGAAGCCGCACAGCTCGCTGATACACCTGCAACCTATGTGCAGGCTGGACATGTGTTCCCAACCGATTGCAAGGCTGGCATTCCACCGCGCGGATTATCTTTCTTACGCGCGGTTTGTCAGGCAACAGATTTGCCGGTATTTGGCATCGGCGGCATCAACGCCGACCGCTATCCCACTGTTCTTCAAACAGGAGCAGCCGGTGCCTGCATTATGTCCGGTCTGATGACCTGCAACGATGTTGCACAGACCATGCAGTCTATGGTATAATACTGTATACGCAAAGAGGCGTATCTCAACTTCGTTGGGATATGTCTCTTTTTTTCTTTCATTGGCTTGCAATTCTCGCCCTCTGCCGTATACTTATAGATAGAATACTTACGGATACAGGGAGATTGCTATGAAACTATTGATTATCACCGCGCCATTGGGCAACGGTCATAATGCCGTTGCCGGAGCGATTTCTGATTGCTTTACCACACAATATCCAGACGCTTCCTGCGAAATTTTGGACATGTATGAATACATCAGTCCGCACTTAAAAAAGGCAACGGCGAGCGGATATTTTCTCTCTATGAAAACCCTTTCGCATTTTCATGATATGGCCTCTAATGCGTATACGTGGCAGGATGAAAAGGATTTTAATGAATACACGCCATCCCGTTTGGCAGATGCCTTTCTCGCTTCACGTCTGCGGCATGCCATTGATGCGTATGCGCCGGACTGTATCGTATGCACCATGGTCTATGCTGCGCAGGCTGTAGATCTGCTCAAAGAGCATGGTGCAGTCACCTGTCCTTGCTACGGTATTATTACAGACTTTACTGTGCAGAATTATTGGGAAGATGTCGAATATTTTGAATATATCGTTGCGCCCAGTGAATATTTACAGCCGCAATTTTCGCGCCGCGGCATTGATTTTTCTCGCGTTTTGCCATTTGGCATTCCTATTCGCAAACAATTCCAAGCAAAGCATGACAAGCTGGAAATGCGGCAAAAATTTGGTCTGCATGAAACACTGCCGACCATCTTGCTTATGAGCGGCGGCATGGGCTTTGGTGATTTGCCGGAATATATCGCATCCATTGAAGAGCTCCCCTTTGATGTACAAATCGTTGTGATTTGCGGCAAAAATGAAAAGCTCTTTGAAAAAGTCCAGGCTTTACAGACGCATAATATCATGAAAGTATTTGGCTACGTGAGCAACGTCGATGAAATCATGGATGCAGCGGATTGTCTGCTCAGCAAACCTGGCGGAATTACTACCAGCGAATCGCTGGCAAAGGGCTTACCGATGTTGATGATTCATCCGCTCCCGGGCGTAGAAGATCGCAATGTAGAGTTTCTGCAAGCCAACGGTGCGGCAATTTATATTACCAAGACATGGCAAATTTCCGATGCCATTCATCTATTATTTCAGTGTCCGGGACGAATTGATCGCTTACGGGAAAGCATCCAAGCGATCGCAAAACCGCACGCTACGCAGGATCTGTGTCAGCATATCGCACAGACAATTCAAACCATGGAGGAATCTATATGAGTACACGCTATGCATTTATTGGTGCCGGAAACATGGCAAAAGCCATGATTGGCGGCATTCTCTCGTCCGGTCTCGCTGCACCGAATTGCGTTCTGGCAAGCAACCCATCTGCGCCGAAGCTCGACGCATTAAAAGAAGAATTCGGCATTCAAACCTTTCAGCAGGACAACGCAGCAGCGGCAGCACAAGCCAATGTCCTTGTCCTTTCCGTCAAACCGTATCTCTATGAAACGGTGATTGCGGAAATCCGAGATGTCATTCAGTCAGAAACGATTGTTGTGATGATTGCTGCCGGACAGACGCTCGCTGCAAATGAAGCGCGATTTGATAAACCTGTCAAACTTGTCCGCGTCATGCCGAATACCCCCGCTCTGGTTAGCGAAGCTATGTCTGCTGTTTGCTTTAACGCCAATATCACACCGGAAGATCGAAATCTCGTCATGGCAATGCTCAACAGCTTTGGCAAAGCAGAAGAAGTCCCTGAAAAACTCATGGATGCCGTTACCGGTGTCAGCGGATCTTCTCCAGCATATGTATATCTGTTCATTGAAGCGATGGCAGATGCCGCTGTATTGCACGGTATGCCTCGCAAGCAAGCCTATACCTTCGCTGCACAGTCTGTCCTCGGTTCTGCAAAAATGGTATTGGAAACCGGCATGCATCCCGGTGAACTCAAAGACAATGTTTGTTCTCCTGGCGGTACGACCATTGAAGCAGTTGCTTCGCTGGAAGCAAACGGCTTGCGCGCAGCAGTGATTGATGCGATTGATACCTGCGTAAAAAAATCACAGGAAATGAGTAAATAAACAAAAAAGAGCATGATATTCTGATTTGAAACCAGAATATCATGCTCTTCTCTTTACTTCTGAACAAGTGTCTGTAAAAACGCGATGGTTTGCTCATCGCAATTCTTTTTTACTAAGATAATGCCCTGCATCTTGCTAAGCATCAAATAAAAATTCGTTTTTGTCTCTGCAATCTGATACAGCTTATCATAGGCAATCTGCGTATTTCCTTGCGCACGCACCTGTTCGATATGATCGGTATACAAGCGATACACCTGTACAGCGCCATCCTGTTGTTTATGAATCATCTGATAGGTGCGCTGAGCAGAGATCGTATGCACCAATGCAAAAACAGGAAAAATCAGTACAGCAAGAACCAACTCGCCAACTGTACGAACAACATCGCCTTTATTCCAACTGAAAACCGCTAGAACAATACACAGTGCAATCAACACAATCTTAGCAATAGTAAAAATCCGATTCATTCCAGTCAAATTTTTATGCATCCATGTGTCAAAACGTTTATATTCTTCCAACGTCAGTTCCGTTCGTGTCTCAAAATATTTTTGTGTCTCTGACATAATCTGTCACTCCTTTTATGAAGCAAAAAACCGGAATCCAAAAAGAATTCCGGTTATCTGTGTAGGCATCGACCTATC
>CAVCGL010000022.1:0-35336 GCA_963601915.1 bacterium
ACACCCCATTTCCTAAACAGTATACCATACTGTCTAACAAATGGGGTGCAGTGCAAAATCTTACCCAAAAGACCTCTGGCTTATTTTCCTGATTTACGTACCAAAGTACGAGAAGTGCATATAATCCTTCTTGCTGTTCCATGTGCCGCCCCAGCCGAAGCCATACTTTGCAAAGATGCGAACGACTTCGCTGTTTGCCGGGATGGAATAAGCATCCTCTCCCGGCTTCCAATAGGAACCGGTCAGCGGTGCGCCGGACTTCGTGCACATATAGTTTTCTTCCCAGTTGATGTCCAAAGCTGTGCCAAGGCAATGCTCAGAAGAAGAACCGTCGCCGCGCCAGCTGTAACCACCCAGAGAATGGATCGGGAACCGTTCACTGCCTGCGTAAATTTCTGCAAAAATCTGCTGAACAGAGCTTGCCAACGCTGCATGTACCTGTAAATGCTTGGTGCGAGTTACTTTATTGCCGTTGCTGTCGAAATCCCATATCTGTACAGCAATCTCTACCTGATGCTTGCTGGCTTCCGATGCACTAGCGTATTTGTGATAGCTCGATCCTGAGCCAAAAATACGTGCGACTTTATCGCTGTATCGTTCACCGGCATAGGTCATGCCTGCTGGAATCGTAGAGGAGATGACGGATTCCGTTGTCTGCTGATAGGTGGTTGTCTGATCTTCGGTTGTGCTGTCAGACGAAGAGCCTTGTGTCTGGGATGGCACCGTATACGTATATGTCCGCATTGCTGGATTCAGCAGGGAAGAATTCGACTGCGCGGCATCTGCTGTGACAACCAGCTGTGCAGCTGTGTCGGCGGATGCCAGTAATTTGCCGTCACAGTCAAATCCGTCGACAGACCAATACCAAATGCCCGGCTGATTTTGGATTTCCGTCGGCAGGGTGTATTCCTGCGCACCGCTGCCAGTTGAAGCAATTTGCTCGACATACATCGGCTTTTGTGCGAAGTTTTCCTGCTGGTAGAAGTACAACAGATAATAGTCTGCACCGCTGCCTGTCCAGCTGACGGCACTTGTGCCGGAGTGCATGGAAATGGTGCTGATGGTTTCGGTTGTGCTGCTGGTACCGCGTCCTGTATGTACGGCAGCGGCAACGCGATAGGTTAAAAGAGAGGCTTGCTCCGCGGAAATTTGTTCGCCAACGCCAAGCAGCTGGTCACCGATACCGCTCGTGAGACCTTGGCGAATAAAATAGGCCACGCCTTCTCGCGCCCAATCCGGCACATAAGCACCGTCGGTATACGAATATAGCGCTTCGGCAATTTCATTTTCTGACAGATCTGTACCGCTGTTTGCACTGCGCACGGCCTGATATAGTACAGCGAGCAGCTGTTGACGGTTGGCAGGCTCACGCGGCGAAAACGTACCGGATTCCTCCTGCGTCAAACCCAACAGCCATGCCTCTTGGACATCCGCGCTTTTGGTGTCCGTAAACGGGCATACCGCGCGTTTGGCTTGGTCACGGCTCATCAGTGCGTCATAGGAAGTGTCTGTCAAAGATGCATACAGCCGCACGGCAAAAGAACACGCTTGTTCCTTGGTAATAGAAGCGGTTGCCGATTGCTCATCCAGACTGTCTGGCAGCAGAGACGCCTGATCTGCTGCAGAGAGCACCGCTTTGGTATCTTCCGATGCCTGTTTTAAATCGACAGCTTGTGCATGTGGCGCGCCCATCAGGCAAGCACTCAATGCGACAGCTGCCGCGCAACCCCAAAATGGATATTTCATCGAGTTGCTGTCACTCCTTTTCTGTATCGATACAATTCAGAGTTAGTATAACACAATTTGTTTGTCAAAAGAACGAGAATCACAAAAAATACACAAAGAATTTTATTCCCAAACATCGCGGTGATCTTTGTGTGTATAGGGAAATACGGTTAAACTGCCGTCTGCTGAACAAATAGCCAAAAAGATGTCTGTTATCCGTACATGCTGCCGCGCGAGCTGCTTGTCCAGCCAAGCGCGGTCAAAGCCCATATTTTTGAGATTGTGTTCCATGAGCACGCCGTCTAAAATCACATTGCCGCAGGCGGTCTCCTGGGAAACGGAGAGAGCGAGATCTTCCGGTGTCGCCGGACGATAGCGGCTGACCGGCAAGATGCTGATGCTGCCGTTGGCCTCCAGCACAGCCGTTTGAATTTGGCTGAGATCGAAATAGCCTTGGTTGCGGCATTCCATCAGAAATTCATGGATGTCCATATGCGCCCGCTTGAAATTCTTATCATATAATCTGCCGTTGTCGAGCAGAATCGACGCGCGGCCATTGAGAAAACGGCGCAAAGGCAGCGAACGATTGGGCAAGACGGCGAGAATCCATGTCGCAACACCGAATACCAGCAGGGCAATGAGCCATTTCCAGAATTCCTGTCCCTCTGCGACGGCGAGTTCTGCGCCAATTGAACCGATCGTAATTCCGTTGATATAATCAAAGGTACTGAGCTGTGCCAATTGCCGATGCCCGATTGCCTTTGTGATGACAAATAAAACTGCCAAGGCGAGCAGAGCGGTGAGTGCCGTTTGTACTGCGAACATATCCAATCCTCCCTAGCGTTTGACGATATTCTAGTATGTGCAAAAAATTCTGCATGATACCCGGCTGTCCTGCATGGGATTTTTGCATTGTGGGCATTTGAGGATTATGTTATAATTCTGCACAGAGGCGGGAGGTATCGCGATCATGAAAAAAATCAGCACACGAAATGCTATCTTGGCGGGTATTTTTGGATGGGTTTCCTTTTTGCTGGCAGACAGCATTTGCTTTTCTTTACTGACAATGAAATTAACCTGGCAGCCTGCGGCAATTATCTCTGCCATATTTGGTGCTATGGCGGCGCGCTGGATTGCGTATAGTTTTGCGCGCAACAAAGCGGTTGGATTTTGCATTCTGTTTGTTGCTTTGACGGCGGGCGTACAGTATTTGATGGGCTACGGCAGCATGACATTGTCTGCTCTTGTCGCAGCGGTATTCCTGGTTGTCTTTTGGCTGGTTGGCATGACGACAAAAAAGCAGAATAAATAATAGGTAAAAAAAACAGCGCAGGCTCTCAGCTTATCTTGAGAACCTGCGTTGTTTTTATCTCTGCATTCGTTTAAAATCGAGATAGCCCTGTAAAATGAGGGATGCTGCGACCGCATCAACGTTTTTCTTGTGCTTTTTCTGCTTTTTGCCGGAGGCGTGCAAAATCGCATGGGCTTCAATGGTCGTGCGGCGTTCATCCCAATACACAACCGGAACACCGGTGCGCGATTCCAGCTCTGCGCCAAGTGCCTGACACTTTTCGGCGCGTTCGCCTTGGGTGGCATTCATATTTTTCGGCAGACCCATGACGATTTCTTCAATTTTTTCTTTCTGTACGAGAGCAGTCAGTTCTTCCAGCAGCTTTTCGGTATTCCAAGTGGAAATGACCTGCGGAGAACCTGCCAAAAATCCGGTCGGATCGGAAATCGACACACCTGTGCGTGCATCGCCGTAATCAATTCCCATAATTTTCATGTTTCGTAAACTCCTTTATTCTATGAAACTATTGTAGCATACAGGGGATTCCGATGCAAATGACATTGCACTTTTTGTGTTTGATTGTTATAATAGAACAAGCAAAAAATGAGAGAAGGGGTTGATGATATGGCACAATCCAAAAACAATCGAAAAAAAGGACGAAAGAAGAACAACAAATCCCATGCGGCACAGACGACAAAAAACGCGGTTCCAACCATGCGGGACTGGGATAAAGAGAAAAAAATCCGATTTGCCTGTCTGGGCGTGATGATTGTAGGCTTTGTGCTTGCACTGATTGACAATCGCATTACTTCTCTGATTGGCTATCCGCTGGCATTTATCGGCGCCGCAGCGTCTATGGTCAATACGCAATGGGACACGACCAATCATAAGATTACAAAAATTGTCCTGTGCGTGTTCTGTATGCTGTGCGCGATGCAGTTTGTGCTCCTCATTATGGGAAATGGGTGAGGGATGCATGAAATTATCATATAAAGGAGAATACACACATGGCAGAATCGAAATCCAAGAGAAAAAACGGAAAAAAGCGTGCGCCGCAGCGCACGGCGCCACCGAAGGCACCAACCAAGGCAGAGATTGAAGCGGCAGAGCAGGAAGTAAAGAAGAACAGAAAGAATACCTATATGGGACTGATTTCTGTTGCTATTATGCTGGTTGGCATTCTGGTCGGACAGTTCTGCGGACAGATCGGCGCGTTTGTCGGCTACCCGATTGCGTTTGTCGGCAGTATCCTCGGCATTTTTGCGTCGCGCACCCAGGAGAGAGGCCGCACGATGACTATGATCTGCTACACCATTTTCGCCGTTCTCGTCGCGTACAGCTGGTTCTTCCAGATCATCAACCGCTAAAGGCGGACGAAGTCGGCACAGTGCTGTGTTCGTGACAAAAACATCTGCAAAAATTTGTGAAAAATAAATTGTCCAATCGGCATTGACGAAAGATACCCTGCGTGTTATAATAATAACACCTATGCAGGGTATTTTTTTATGCTCTCTTTTGGGAAGCAGCCCTGCAAAGGGAGGCAATTATTTAAGGAGGTGCCGTTATGCGCGTTAAGGTAACCCTGGCTTGCACCGATTGCAAGCAGAGAAACTACGACAAGATGAAGAACAAGAAGAACAACCCGGAGCGTCTTGAGATGAAGAAGTACTGCCCGTTCTGCCGGAAGCACACACTCCATCGTGAGACCAAGTAAGGCTGGAGAAAGGATACGGCTTCATGGCTAAGAAAGACCAGAACGCTTCTGAGAAGAAGAACTCCGGTAAGGAGAAGAAGCCGGGCTTCTTTTCCAGAATTGGCAAGTGGTTCCATGATCTGAAGAGCGAATGCAACAAGATTGTGTGGCCGACTCGTAAGCAGACTGCGAACAATACGCTCATCGTTATAGCTACCATTCTGGTCATCGGTGTGTTTATCTGGATTCTGGATGCAATCTTTAATCTCGGAATCACAACGCTGATCTCTGTGGCTGCGTAAGCGGAAAGGTTTGAAAACAAATGTCTGAGACACCAAAATGGTATGTCGTTCATACCTACTCCGGCTACGAGAACAAAGTAGCCTCATCTATTATGAAAGCGGTGGAGAACCGCAAAATGCATGACCTGATTACCGAGGTAACCATTCCGGTCGAGACCGTCCGCGAAGTCAAGGACGGCAAGACCCGCGAGGTAGAGCGCAAGCTGTTCCCGGGTTACGTTCTGGTAAAGATGATCGTGACCGACGAGAGCTGGTACCTCGTGCGCAACACGCGCGGCTGCACCGGCTTCGTAAGCCCGAATTCCAACAAGCCGCAGCCTCTGACTGACGAGGAAGCGCGCAAGTGGGGCGCAGTGTCCCGCGAGGTGGAAGAGGTGCAGATCGGTTACAAGGTCGGCGATTCGGTACGCGTCTGCGGCGGTCCGTTTATCGACTTTGTCGGCGTTGTCGACGAAATCGACGCAGGACAGAACAGGGTTCGCATTACCATCCCCGTGTTCGGACGTGAGACCCCGGTTGAGCTGGAACTCAATCAGGTCAAAGCCGTTGATGAGGAGTAATTCCTCGTTTTTTGGCAGGTGGGAGAGCGCAGCGATTGCGTAAGCACATTGCCAAGCGACTCGCCATTACCACATTTTTCAAGGAGGTGCTATACAAATGGCACAGAAAGTAGTAGGATTTATTAAGCTTCAGATTCCGGCAGGCAAGGCAACACCGGCTCCTCCGGTAGGTCCGGCACTCGGCCAGCACGGTGTCAACATTATGGCTTTCACCAAGGAATTCAACGAGCGCACCAAGAATGACGCAGGTATGATTATCCCGGTCGTTATCACGGTATACGCTGACCGTTCGTTCTCCTTCATCACCAAGACCCCTCCGGCTGCTGTCCTCATCAAGAAGGCATGCAACATCCAGAGCGGTTCTGCGGTTCCGAACAAGACCAAGGTTGCAACGATCAGCATTGACGACGTCCGCAAGATTGCAGAGACCAAGATGCCTGACCTGAATGCTGCTTCTGTAGAGGCTGCTATGAGCATGATCGCAGGCACCGCCCGTTCTATGGGCATCACTGTCGCTGAGTAATTTCTCGCGACCTGAGTTATTTTAATTTTCATTTGCTGACGGCGGCCCGCGCCGTCTGGTGGGAGGAACCAATCGTTCCGAATTAACCACTAAAGGAGGAAATTTATCGTGCGCAAAGGTAAGAAGTATATTGAGAGCACTAAGATCGTAGATCGCAGCAAGCTCTATGACACTGATGAGGCTTTTGACACTGTCGTAAAGACTGCAAAGGCAAAGTTCGACGAAACCGTCGAAGTTCACGTAAAGCTGGGCGTTGACTCCCGTCATGCTGACCAGCAGGTTCGCGGCGCTATCGTACTGCCGAACGGCACCGGTAAGAATGTTCGCGTACTTGTTTTCGCTAAGGGCGATAAGGCACAGGCAGCTCTCGACGCTGGCGCAGAATTTGTAGGCGCTGAGGATCTGGTTCAGCGCATCCAGAAGGAAAACTTCTTCGACTACGACGTAGTTATCGCTAGCCCGGACATGATGGGTCTGGTAGGCCGTCTGGGTCGTGTACTCGGCCCGAAGGGCTTGATGCCGAACCCGAAGGCTGGCACCGTAACCATGGACGTTGCGAAGGCTGTAAACGAGGCTAAGGCTGGTAAGATCGAGTACCGTCTGGACAAGACCAACATCATCCACTGCCCGATCGGCAAGGCATCCTTCGGTGCTGAGAAGCTGGCTGAGAACTTCAACACCCTGATGGGCGCTGTTCTGAAGGCTCGTCCGGCAGCAGCAAAGGGCCAGTACATCCGCTCCTGCGTAGTTGCATCTACCATGGGCCCTGGCATCAAGATCAACGCTGCTAAGCTCGGCAACAACTAAGTTTAAGAAGATTTTTAAACTTAGTTCAAAAAAGCCCTTGACAGGAATGGATCGGGCTGTTATACTATAATAGCTCGTTCAAAGACAGCAGGAGATGGACAATCCATCGTAACCGGCTTTCGCCATCCTGCCGAGGCAAGCATTTGTGAAATTTTCCAAATGATTTTTCATGCCCTTCTGTCTTTGAGCAGAAGGGCATTTTCTATGTCCCAATCACTTTTATGGAGGTGAAACAGACTATGCCAAACGCAAAGGTTCTGGAACAGAAGAAGGCACAGGTTGCTTCTCTGGTTGAAAAGATCAAGAATTCCCCGGCTGGTGTTGTTGTTGATTATAAGGGTATCAACGTAGCTGACGATACCGCTCTCCGTAAGGAGCTGCGCGAGAACGGCGTTGAGTACGCTGTTGTCAAGAACACCATGCTGAAGTTTGCCGCTCAGGAAGTTGGCTTCGACGGTATGTTCGAGCATCTGCATGGCACCACTGCTATCGCAATCGCATCCGAAGACGTTGTAGCTCCGGCAAAGATCCTCGCTAAGTTCGCTAAGGATCATGAGAACTTCAACATTAAGACCGGTTTCCTCGATGGTGCTGTTGTACCGGTATCCAAGATCGAAGAGCTGGCTAAGCTGCCGAGCAAGGAAGTGCTCATCGCACAGACCCTCTACAGCTTCAACTACCCGATTATGCAGCTGGCTATTGCGCTTAACGCAATCGCTGAGAAGGGCGAGGCAGACCAGGAAGCTCTGGTTTCCACTCTGGTTGCTGCTGAGGCTCCGGCTGAAGAAGCAGCAGCAGCTGAATAAGCTTTGCTGCTAAAAACAGGGAAGAAATTCCCCATCCACACATTTAACTTTTGAAATTATGGAGGTTACTACCATGACTGTCAATGAAATTATTGATGCTGTCAAGGAACTGAAGGTTCTGGAACTGGCTGAGCTGGTTAAGGCTCTGGAAGAAGAGTTCGGCGTATCCGCTACTCCGGTTGCTGTAGCAGGTGCTGCTGCAGGCGCTGGCGAGGCTGCTGCTGCTGAGAAGACTGAGTTCGACGTTGTTCTGACCGCTGCTGGCGACAAGAAGATCAACGTAATCAAGGTTGTACGTGCCGTTACCGGCCTGGGCCTGAAGGAAGCTAAGGCTAAGGTTGACGAGCTGCCGTCTACCCTGAAGGAAGGCGCTTCTAAGGAAGACGCAGAAGAGATCAAGAAGCAGCTGGAAGAGGCTGGCGCTTCTGTAGAGCTGAAGTAAGTTTTTACTTTACATCTCAACGCAAAGCAAATCCCCGCGGAATTTCCGCGGGGATTTTTTTGTCTCGTCTTTTCCTTAACCTCTTTCTTCCGTTCTATTTTTTAGCAGTTCCGCATTCTTCTTTCGCAGGGTCTCTATCAGAGCGTGTACCAATTGTATATCGTCTGAAGTCAGTCCGGTTGTATCAATACCGGACGTTTTTTCAATTCCGAGCAAATAATCCGTGCTTACATGAAAAATCGAAGCGATTTTCATGAGGATTTCCGGAGAAGGGTATCTCTCTTGCAGCTCATAATAGGAAACAACGGATTTGCTCACGCCCAATTGTGCCGCCAGCTGCGTTTGGGTCAGCCGCGCTTGCCGCCGCAGCTGTTTGAGCTGCTTTCCAAATTCTACTATATTAACACCTCATTCCACTTGTAGTTTACGTCATCATACGAAATTAAAAAACGAATATGGTTGATTTAAGTATTAAAATAGTTGACATAAAGCGGGCGACGTGCTATGATGGAAAAAACGAAAGGGGGAATAGCATTGGGAGCTTTCTTGAAATTTTTGTTTATCGAGCTGCCGCTTTATCTTGTAGATACAATACGAGAAAAGATACACCCGAAAAAATATGAATATTTTCCGTTTCATTGCAAAGGCTGTCCTGCATATGATGCGAAGTTCAATCGCTGCAGAGGGATTCATGCGTATTATAGTAAAAAATATGACTATCAGGACACACCGGCATTTCAGAGGGCAATACAGCAGACAAAGTGGAACGGATGGGGTTATCACACAGTTTTATTTGGACAAGGGATTAGAACCGGAAAGCTATTGTGAATACCGACCGGATGTAGACGCATTGAATGCTTGTATTGCGCAATGGAGCGAACAAGGAATTGAATTTTACGGCATGTTCCACACACATTTTGGAGCATCCAAAACGCTTTCATTGTCCGATCAATCGTATATTCAAGCTATTATGCGGGCAATGCCGGAAGAAATCACACAGCTATACTTTCCGGTTATCCTGCTTCCTGAAAAGCAAATTGTTTCTTACATAGCGACACGAAAGCAGGAACAGATTAGCATTGCATGTGACGAGATTTCTCTCGTTACCATATAAACAACAAGGAGGCTGTTCAAAATGAAAGAATGTCCAAAGAAAATTATGATTCCAAAGGGATGTTTTCGTGGCAATTGCAGCGATTGCATCTATGCAAACTGGCGAGATAAAGACGACTATGGACGAGTGTATTGTGACGGTCCGTATGGCGGTTATAACAGACCGAGCGATCGCAATGGATGTTTTCACTACAAGGGATGAGCATATGTCGGAGACCTGCGGAGAAATCTGCGGGTCTTTTTGCATCAATCGATGCAAAATTGTCCGATTGGAGCATTTGCACCCGAACGGGCTATGCCTTCCGGCGGAGTGAGAGATGCATCCGGTTAACCGTGTGCAAAGAAAAAATGCAGAAAATGCGGCAGTTGTCCGGCGATATGGGCAATTGAGACTGTTGAATGAGAGAAAACAGTGGGAAAATATTCCCTGTGTAAATTTAGAAAATGCAGGAAGTAATATGCTATTATTCATCAAATCTGCGGAAACTGTTGTATATATTAAAGTATCTTTGCGGAGTATGGTAAGAAAATGTTGTCTTTTGATTGCAAAGAGCAGATTTTTTGTCATTTATATGAGAAAAAAGTTGTATATTTGCAACTGGAAATTTGGAGGAAATTAGCTGGTGTTGTCGGTTATTAGCATGATACAATTCTTTCGTGTAAAAATTCGGCAAATTTTTTCGTATCCATTTGTAAAAAAAATTCAAAAAAAAGCCGAAAAGAGTGGCGAATACAAAGAACTCCTGCTATAATAAAGCCATAGTAAATGAGGTGATACATACATGAAAATTCATAAGTTTTTTGCAGGTTTAACCGTCGTTTGCTTTATTATCACAGTGCTTTCAGGCATTGAAAAGGCCTGAATTTTTATAGGAGGTTATTATCATGGGAATCATTTCTAAGGTTACAGAAGCATTTAATGAAATCAATTGGAACAAGGTTGGTATTTTTACCGGCGGTGTACTGTTCGGTACAGCTGGCATTAAGATTCTGAGCAGCAAGGATGCAAAGAAGGTTTACACTCAGACCACAGCTGCAGCTATGCGTGCACAGAGCTGTGTAATGAAGACTGTCACCAAAGTGCGTGAAAACTGCGATGACATCGTAACCGATGCAAAGATCATCAACGAGGAGCGCGAAGCTGCTGACGAGTACATCGAGGATGCACAGACTGAAGAAAAGGCTGAGGCTCCGGCTGAAGAGGCATAAGCTGCCGCATACCATACGGAAAATTTGTGCAGTGCCTGCCTGAGTGCAGGCACTGTTGCTGTTCATAGAGGAGGTTTCCTTTCACATGAAGGGTAAAATTCTGCATGAATCTGCCGGAAGAATCCGTGTGCGTGTGCAGCAGAAGCACATGACGCTGGAACAGGCGGATTTGTTAGAGTATTATTTTAGAAATCAGGACGGCGTCAAGGACGTTCAGGTTTTTGACCGCACCTGTGATATTGTCATTCGGTATACCTGCGCGCGTTCCGAAGTGATTGCAGCACTGGGCGCATTCTCCTATGCCGAAGCAAAGGCATTGGATGTCGTGCCGGATCATACCGGCCGTGCACTGAGCCGTGAATATGAGGATAAGATCGCCGCATCGGTTCTGCGCCGCCTTGTGTGCAAGACGGTCGTTCCGGCACCGATGCGCGCAGCGATTGCTCTGGTCAAGTCGGTAAAGTACATCCGTCACGGCATTTCGTCTCTGGCACAGCGCAAGCTGGAAGTAGCCGTACTGGATGCTACGGCAATTACCGTGTCTATGCTGCGTGGTGACTTTGACACCGCTTCGTCTGTCATGTTCCTGCTCGGCATCGGTGAGACGCTGGAGGAATGGACGCACAAGAAATCGGTGGATGATTTGGCACGCACCATGTCGCTGAATGTCGATAAGGTATGGTGCTTGGTCGATGGTCAGGAAGTGCTGACCCCGGTCAATGAAGTACAGGTTGGCGATGAGATCGTCGTTCGCACCAGCAATATGATTCCGCTGGACGGCAAGGTTGTTTCCGGTGAAATGACTGTCAATCAGGCGTCGATCACCGGCGAATCTCTGCCGGTACGCAAGGAAGCAGGTACCTATGTTTACGCCGGTACGGTTGTAGAGGAAGGCACTTGTGTGATTTGTGTCGATAAGAATTCCGGCAGCGGACGCTATGACCGCATTGTCAAGATGATCGAAGAGTCTGAAAAGCTCAAGTCTATGTCCGAGGACAAGGCTTCTCATCTGGCAGACAAGCTGGTTCCGTACAGCTTGGGCGGCACTGCGCTGGTATATCTGCTGACCGGCAATGTGACTCGCGCACTGTCTGTTCTGATGGTTGACTTCTCCTGCGCACTCAAGCTGGCGATGCCGATCTCGGTACTGTCTGCAATGCGTGAGAGCAGCACACATCATATCTCTGTCAAGGGCGGCCGCTTCTTGGAGGCTATTTCCGAGGCAGATACCATTGTTCTGGATAAGACTGGTACACTGACCCATGCATCCCCGAAGGTTGCAAAGATTGTTCCGTTCGGTGGAAACAATGAGAACGAAATGCTGCGTCTGGCTGCTTGCCTGGAAGAGCATTATCCGCATTCGATGGCAAAGGCAGTGGTACAGGAAGCTGCCAAGCGCGATTTGAAGCACGAGGAATGCCATTCTGAGATTGAATATGTCGTAGCACACGGCATTTCCAGCATGGTAGAAGGTCAGCGCGTACTCATCGGTAGCTATCACTTCATCTTTGAGGATGAAAAGTGCACCCTGCGCGACGAGGACAAGCCGCTGTTTGAGACCATTCCGGAGGAATATTCTCCGCTGTATCTGGCAATTTCCGGCGAGCTGGCTGCGGTTATCTGTGTAGAAGATCCACTGCGTGAAGAGGCAGCAGACGTCATTGACCAGCTCCATGCACTGGGTATTCAGAACGTTGTCATGATGACCGGCGACAACAGCAAGACAGCAAGTGCTGTTGCAGCAAAGCTGGGCATTGACAAGTATTATGCAGAAGTTCTGCCGGAAAATAAGGCAGAATTTGTCAAGGCAGAGCATGAGGCAGGCCGTAAGGTCATCATGGTCGGTGACGGCGTCAACGACTCTCCGGCACTGTCGGAGGCAGACGCAGGCATTGCCATCAGTGACGGCGCAGCCATTGCGCGTGAAATCGCAGATATTACGATTTCCGCCGATGATCTGTATACGCTGGTTACGCTGAAGAAGATCAGTGACGCGCTGATGCAGCGCATCGACCGCAATTATCGCTTTATCATTGGCTTTAATCTCGGCTTGATTCTGCTCGGCGTTGCAGGTGTACTCCAGCCGGCAACCTCCGCTATGCTGCACAATCTGTCCACCTTGGGCATCAGCTTGGACAGCATGACAAACTTGCTCTCTGAGTAAGCAATAAATGGAAATACAATCGCCGCGGTTTGTGCCGCGGCGATTTTTTGCGCTTCAATAGGTGAGTAAAACAGGCAGAGATTACAATATTTTACTGCTATATAATTTTAGATGTATATCAAGAGGTTTAACAGGAGAAAAGCACACTTGAAAATAACCACAGATCCCCGTATAATAAATAGCATCATAGCCTAGAGGAGTGACTTATCGTGAGCAAAGACGTTGCATTTCGTAATCGAGATCGGTTTATTGAACTTGGCTTGACGATTGCGGCACTCCGAAAGATGCGAGGAATGTCGCAGGAACAGTTGGCGGAAAAGGCAGGGATGAGCCGTTCTCATTTGAGTTCTATTGAAGCGCCGAACATTGTTCGCCCGTTTTCACTGGAAATCTTGTATAACATTGCAGACGCTCTGCATGTTCGGGCGGGAGATTTGCTCAATGCGACATTTCCGATGGAAGAGAATAAATAATATCTAGGGACTGCTTGATGGCAGTCCCTTTTTTGCGCTTGAATTGAAAAAAGAGCAAAAGTCTTCCTCTTTGAGGAAGGTGGCACGGCGCAAGCCGTGACGGAAGGAGCAGCGCGCGAACAAGTCTGCATGAAAGCCACTCTGATTCGTCAGGTGTGCAGTTCGCACCGGATTCTCGGCTCTCCCTTTGGGAGAGCTGGCATTTGCGAAGCAAATGACTGAGAGGGCAAGACATGGACAAATTCGTATGAAAGTTAGCCTGATTCGTCAAGAATAACTGGTTACTCCCTCAGTCTTGCCGCAAGGCGTCAAGCCAGCTCCCTCACGAGGGAGCCAGCCCTCTCTGTCGCTGCGCGACATCTCTCCCGGAGGGAGAGACAGGTTGGATGGTGTGTGAGAGCAAAAGCCTTCCTCTTTGAGGAAGGTGGCACGGCGCAAGCCGTGACGGAAGGAGCAGCGCGTGAACAAGTCTGCATGAAAGCTACTCTAATTCGTCAGGTGTGCAGTTCGCACCGACTTCTCGGCTCTCCCTTTGGGAGAGCTGGCATTTGCGAAGCAAATGACTGAGAGGGTAAGACATGGAAAAATTCGTATGAGAGTTAGTATGATTCGTCAGGGCTAGTCGGTTACTCCCTCAGTCTTGCCACAAGGCGGCAATCCAGCTCCCTCACGAGGGAGCCAGCCCTCTCTGTCGCTGTGCGACATCTCTCCCAGAGGGAGAGACAGGTTGGATGGTGTGTAAGGCAAAGGCTCTCTTATAAATTTAATGATAAACGATAAAAATATAATGACAAAAATAAAATTCTGTGCTATACTGCAAGTACAGAAAGGATGTGAGCACAATGAGTGAACAGGCGAAGCGGTCGGTGCAGGCTCGGTGCGAGGACATTGGTTTGGTCGCGCGGGCGGCGTTTTGGCTATACGGCGTGTATGTGCTGGTGCTGCTCGGTGTCGGTATTTGGATGCTGACGCAGGGGGCAGATCAATTTTCTTTGCACGTGACACAGACACAAAATGGTGCGATTGGACAGGGATTTTTCAGAAACATGCTGGAGATTGACTTTTCCCGCAGCAGCTTGCGAGCGGATGCCGTACAACGGGCAAAGCTGGCGTATTTGATTGGATTTTTTACGGCATGGATTGCAAAGGTGCTGTTTTGCGGCATTCTGTATCAGGTACGCGGCATTTTTCGCAGCATTGCACGGGAACAGACGCCTTTTGTTCTGAAAAATTGTCAGGCGTTGCGGCGGATCGGTGTTTTGATTCCGGTCATTAGCGTCATTCGGCAAATGTGCCCGCTTGTTCTGATGCTGTGCGGTATCGGAGAAGGCGGGACAGGCAGCTTGATTCAGATTGACCAATGGCTGATCGGCGGCGTTGTTCTCAGCTTGTCTTATATCTTTGAATATGGTACGATATTGCAGAAAGAATCGGATGAAACACTATAAGGAAGTACTGGGACTATGGCAATTATTTTGCGGCTTGACCGCGTGATGGCAGATCGAAAAATGACCCTCAATGAGCTTTCTGAGCGCGTAGGTGTCACGAATGTCAATTTGTCAAAATTAAAGACTGGCAAGGTCAGTGCGGTGCGCTTTTCGACACTAAATGCCATTTGCCGTGCACTGGATTGCCAGCCTGGTGACATTTTAGAATATCAACCGGATGTGGAGTGAGGAACATTCACAAATTCGGCACACAATAAAAAACAGCATCTGTTATCTGTGATAAAGGTTTGTAAAGATTTTCGGAAACCTTTGACATTCAATAGATGCTGTTTTATTATGATGGATGGAAAAAATTCATGAAAGGATTGCGAATATGAAACATATCATTCAGAAGAGTATTGCCTATGCATTGGCAGCGGCGACTGCTTGTTTTTGCGTTGCTTGTGCATCGGTACAGCCGAGCGGCTCTGCATCCGAAAGTACACAGCAGACAACCAGCCAAGAGCTGACCTATGACAAACAAAATCACACACCGATTCAGCAGAGCGGATATACTTTCCAGATTATTGATGTGACCTCTGGGGAAGAGTCTGCGACAATTTTCTTTACGATGACCCCGCTGGACAGCAAAGAAGCGGCGGAAAATTTGACCATTACCACAAGCACCGGTGATTGCACGGCCAGCGTGTTGAAATATGATGAACAGAATAAACAGGCTTTATTTGAATGCCGTGTGGATATGAATGCATCGGAAAAGATGAAGATTTTGGTGCAGGGCGATGGCGTGTATGCAACGGTTCCGGTTACGGTATTGAAGGACAAGAGCGTACAGACAGACACGCCTCTGACCAGTGCTACCGGAAAGAAGGGCACGCTCAACGAGATTCGCCTGAATACCAGCACGATTACCTTCCAGTACACGCTGCCGGGCTATCTGGAAGCACAGAATGAATGGGACAACGATTGGAAGGAATATGTGCACGGCACACCGGATGTCACGGTGACTTTTGCAGACGGCAGCACAAAGAAACTGGAATTACAGGAGCTGCACGGCGATTTGGAACCGGAAGTCATGAAAACGTATACCCATTACTTTGAACTGACCGATGCCATTGATTTGGAGAACGCGGAGTCTCTGACGGTCAATGGAACGGAATATACTTTGCACTAAATGTATGCTATACTGATACTGTAGAGAGAACCATCTCCGGAGATAAGGAGGAGCTATGCAGTATAAGATTTTTGGCGATATGATGCCGGCAGTGACCATTCGTTTGTCACGCGGTGAGAGTGTCTATACGCAGTCGGGCGGCATGAGCTGGATGACCGAGGGCGTACAGATGGACTCTAATATGAAGGGCGGATTGGGAAAGGCATTCGGCAGAATGTTTTCCGGTGAATCCCTGTTTATGGCGACGTTTACCGCGACCCGCGATGTCGATGAGGTGACCTTTGCGGCGACGATGCCGGGACAGATTTTGAAGTTTGATATTCGTCCGGATTATGAGATTATCGCACAAAAGGGTGCATTTTTGTGTGCAGAGCACAGCGTACAGCTGTCTACTTATTTTAACCGCGGCGTCAAGGGCGGTCTGTTTGGCGGCGAAGGATTTATCCTGCAAAAGTATTCCGGCAACGGTGCGGTGTTCTGTGAGATTGACGGCAGTGTGCAAGCCATTGATCTGGCACCGGGGGAACTGCTGCGCGTGGATACCGGCAATATTGCCGCATTTGAGACCTCGGTTCAGTATTCGGCTGAAATGGTGAAAGGATTTAAGAACATTTTGTTTGGCGGTGAGGGCTTGTTCCTGTCCACGCTGCGCGGACCAGGTCGGGTTTGGCTCCAGACAATGACCACCTCGGAGCTGGCAAAGAAGCTCATTCCGTATTTGCCGATCAATACGGGAAATTAAGTCGTTGAGCACAAAAGAAAAAGATGCACGAGCAGTCGCAGAATCATTTGGATTTTGCGGCTGCTCTTTTTATTATGCATATTGCTGATAAAGTGTAAATTATCGAGTATTTTCGATAATATTTGTGTTATTTTAGACGGTTGAATTATAAGTGTTGGTTAAAATGCTTATAACCGGCGGGAGGCAGCAGGAAATTTTCGGAAATATCTGCTCTTGTTTCTCCTACGAACGGACCGTATACTGGAAACAGAAAGAAAAGAGCAACACCACCATGATGGAAATCAGGAGGTTTTTCCATGTATACA
This sequence comes from bacterium, assembly GCA_963601915.1. Classification (GTDB taxonomy): domain Bacteria; phylum Bacillota; class Clostridia; order Oscillospirales; family Butyricicoccaceae; genus Butyricicoccus_A. The sequence continues at coordinate 16,775 of CAVCGL010000022.1, forward strand.
AAGCATTTACCGAAGAAGATTTTGCAAGCGGACAGCTATGGTCCGGTTTTTATGTACGCAACCCATCGAGAGCTGGCATGTGCACCGCGTCACATCATCCGTATGACAGAGCCGGTTCGTCCGGAACTGCTGCAGCAGGCGGCAGAACGCGCATTGGAGCGTTTTCCGCAGATGCGCGTTGGCCTGTCGCGTGACACAGATGCCTATCATTATTATTTCAATCCCCTGCCGCCGGTTGTTCTGCCGTTCTCGGATGTTTCCCCGTATTATATCGGCTCGGAAGACAACAACGGCTATCTGTTTACGCTGGGGTGGAAGGATCAGACCATTTATATGGAATATCAGCATTCGCTGTGTGATGGACATGGATTTGACCAGTTTATCCGCGCCGTGCTGTTTGAATATCTGACGCTGTGCGGCAAACCGGTCTGTAACGATGGCAGCATTCGCACCCATGAGACGCCGTTCCAGCTCAGCGAATGTGAAGATGGATATGCCAAGCTGGATCAGGCCAATCCGTCAGAAGAGGGACATTATACCGTGGAAAAGTCGTTTCATGCACCGGTTGCCGATCGAGAAGGCAATGAGCGCATGACGGAAATCACGTTTCCGTATGCGGAGCTGAGAAATTGGACCCATGCACACGGCGCCTCGCCGATCAGCCTGCTGTACACAGCGATTTCGTTTGCACTGTACCGCACCTATTATACCGAGCAGGATGCAGGCACACCGGTTGTCGCAGAAATCCCAATGGATCTGCGCCAGATTGTTCCGTCTGACACGACGCATTTCTTTGTTTCTCTGTTGGATCTGCCGTTTGAATACGATTGGTTCTCCCTGCCGTTTGCAGAAGCCTGTCAGAAGGTTCGCGCGATGTTTGACACCCAGCGCGCGCCGCGCCATGCGGCATACTGGGGCAAGGCTGGCAGCACACGCGTTTCGGAAGGTCATCATGCCGAGATGAATATCGAGGAAAAGGAAACCATGATGCGCGATATGGCACGCAATTATGTGTACCGCGACAGCTTTATCTTGACCAACATCGGCAGATTTGATATTCCGGAGAGTATGCAGGCATATATCGAGGATTATGGTGCGATTCTGCCGTGCGGCTATCAGCCGTTTGGCATTCTGGTCAGCTCGTATCAGGGCGTCATGAAGATTTCTCTGGCACAGCGTGAGGACACGGCGGCTCTGTCCGATGCGATTTTGGCGGAATTGGCAGACTGCGGCATCCATGCAAGCACCAAGGTGTACACCTATCATCCGACGCGCTATGAGGGCACACGCCTGATGAAGCGTCCGGTCAATAAATACCGCGTCGTGCGCAAGAGCACCAAGACCGAAAAGCCGGTCAATAAGCATACGAAAAAGAACCGCGCCTACAGCCGTTCGGCAAAGTAAACACAAAGCAAAAGGCATCTTGTCTGATTTGACAAGATGCCTTTTTGGTTATTCTCCCTTTTTTCTGCGCACGGTTTTATCCGGAGCCCAGCCCTTGAGCGGATACCGCTGGATGGCGCCAAAGATGCGCTGGCGCACGCCGTGATTGGTCTGCTCCAAGGTGCGCAGCAGCTGCTTGATCTCTTCGCGCTTGGTGCTGCCGTCTGCCGGACAGGGATTGTGCACGATTGGCAGTTCCAGCCGCTTGGCAAGCGAACGGATATAGGATTCCGGCACGTAGAGCATCGGACGAATAACGGTGATTTCCGCGCGGTCTAAGTGTGTCACAGGCAAAAAGCAGCTGAATCTGCCTTCGTATAACAGAGACATGAGCACGGTCTCGACCACATCGTCAAAATGATGACCGAGCGCGACTTTGTTGCAGCCATGCGCTTTGGCTGTGCTGTTGAGCGCGCCGCGGCGCATGTTCGCGCACAGCGAGCACGGATTTTCCTCCTTGCGGATGTCAAAGACCACGGTTTTGATTTCCGTCTGTTCCGTGATGTATTCCACCTGTAATTCTTCACACAGCTTAGCAACCGGCGTGAAGTCCATTTCTTCGTAGCCCATTTCCAAGGTAATGGCTTTGACTTCAAATTTCTTGGGGTAGAAACGCCGCAGTCCCGCGAGCGCGGACAACAGGGCGAGGGAATCCTTGCCGCCGGACACGCCGACAGCAATGACATCGCCTTCTTCAATCATATGATATTGATCCACCGCACGGCGGACATAAGAGAGCATTTTCTGCATGATTTTCCTCCGAAACGCGCATGTTTCGCGCCGTAATATGTCTATTATACTGCATCCCTCGACAATTGGACAGAGAAAAATTTTTATTTGGGTTGCGAGTATTCGAGAGAAAACGAGAGAAAACAAGAGAAAACAAGAGATTGATATGCGGAAAATTAAAATCTTCAAAAAATGTGTTGACTTTGGATTTTGAATGTGGTATAACAATATAGCGCTCGAAAAACGGGAAAAAGTTCGGATTTCGAGCAATACCTAACGTGAATGAAACATTTCAGATAAAAATTATAATCGGAGGTTAGATCATGTCCACTTATATGGCTAAGGCTGAAAACATTGACCGCAAGTGGTATATCGTCGACGCAGCAAACAAGCCGCTGGGTCGTACCGCAGCTACTGTAGCAGCTCTCCTTCGCGGTAAGCATAAGGTAGAGTTCACCCCGCACGTTGATACCGGCGATTTCGTTATCGTTATCAACGCTTCTAAGGCAATCCTGACCGGCAACAAGCTGACTCAGAAGTACTACCAGAGACATTCTGGCTGGATCGGTGGCCTGAAGGAGACTCAGTACAAGACTTTGATGGCTGAGCGTCCGGAACTGGCAATCGAGCTGGCAGTTAAGGGTATGCTCCCGAAGAATTCCATTGGCCGCAAGGCTGCAACCCGTCTGAAGGTTTACGCAGGCGAGGAGCACAACCACGAAGCACAGCAGCCGACCGTTTGGGCTGGCAAGTAATTCTTACAAGGAGGAAATTAAGTCATGTACACACCTAAGAAAGCATATTTCTACGGCACCGGCAGAAGAAAGTCCTCTGTTGCAAGAGTTCGTCTGATTCCGGGCGGTACTGGTGAAATCACCATCAACAATCGTACCCTCGACAACTACTTTGGTCTGGACACCCTGAAGCTGATCGTTCGTCAGCCGCTGGAAGCTACCAAGACCACTGAGAAGTTCGACATCGTTTGCACTGTAGCTGGCGGCGGCTTTACCGGCCAGGCTGGTGCAATCCGTCACGGCATCGCTCGTGCACTGCTGCAGGCTAACTCTGACGAGTATCGTCCGATCCTGAAGGCAGCTGGCTTCCTGACCCGTGACCCGAGAATGAAGGAAAGAAAGAAGTACGGCCTCAAAGCCGCTCGTCGCGCACCTCAGTTCAGCAAGCGATAATCTACAGCTTAAAAATGCTAAAAAAGCCCGGAAATACGCCATTTTCCGGGCTTTTTCTATACCCAAAATTCTGTCTGGACTGTTCGGTTTTGATGGAATTTGAACGGAAATTTATGGGTTTATAGTGGTCAAATTACTGGTGGACAAGCCCATTTTGACCTCTTATGGGTTAAATTACTGGTGGACAATAGGAGCAAATGAAGTCCAATTTTGCCATCGACGGACGAACACATACTTGACTGATTTACATAGAGCCTTGGCTCATTCTTTGAAAACGAGAATGGGTCGAGGCTCTATTTTTTTCGCCCGAAATCCGGCGATACAAATTTGAGTAGGAGGTAACAGGTATGACGGATTTCAATCAGAAGACCCATGACACCGATGTGGGCAGTTATGGTGGACAGTCGAGGCAGATGATGGAGGTGTTTGAGAACCAGGAGTTTGGTTCGATCCGCGTGTTGCAGGAGGCAGGCAAGACCTTCTTCTGTGCAAGCGACGTGGCGAAAGCGTTGGGGTATGTGAATCCCTACGCCGCAGTGAAGCGCCATTGTAGAGGCCCCCTAACGAAACGCGAGGGGGTCGTTCAGAAGGTGAATCAGTATGGGGATGCTGGAGAGCAGGTCGTTGAAATCTCCTTTATCACAGAAGGCGATGTTTACCGGCTGATCGTTCACAGCAAGCTGCCATCGGCAGAACGGTTTGAACACTGGGTGTTTGATGAAGTTCTCCCTTCCATCCGCAAGCATGGTGTGTATATGAACGATTCCATTTTGGATCAGGTGATTCAGCATCCGGAGGTCATCTACACCCTGGCGCAGGAGCTTGTAGCCGAGAGAGAGCAGCTTGAGGGTATCCGCAAACAGCTGGATGCAGCGCAGCCCAAGGCAGACTACTTCGATACCTTTGTGAATTCGGAGGACTGCACCTGCATCCGGAATTTCTGTAAGGAAATCGGAATCCCAGAGAAGACGGCAGTGGCTCTCTTGCTGGATCATCGCTATCTGTACCGCAGTCCAAGTGGCTGGCTGATGCCTTTTGCAGACAAATCTGCAAGGGGCTATTTTATTGTCCGGGATTGCTACGGCAGAAGCGGAAAACTGGTGCAGCAGACAAGAGTGACCTGCAAGGGAAAGAATCATCTCTTCAAGTTGTTTAAGAAATGGGGTGTGATCGAATGACGTTTTTTACAGAGGGAAGACTTCAAGCGTTTGAACGCATGATGCAGGATACCGGCAAATACCATCGCCGGGAGGACAGCGAAGATCGTCCGCGCAAATGTCCGAAGAAAAAAGCGGAGCCTGCGAAAAAGGATGGTGAGCACCATGCCGGTATTCAGGGTTGAGAAAAACAGCAATTACACAACGATGTGCAATTACCACCTGCGGGATCAGGGGCTCAGCCTGAAAGGAAAAGGACTTCTCTCCATGCTGCTCAGTTTGCCGGACACATGGAACTATTCGGTACGGGGATTATCTTCGATTACGCCGGATGGTGTAGATGGAGTGCTTACGGCTCTAAAAGAGCTGGAGCGTCTTGGGTATCTGGAAAGGAACCAGCAGCGTGAGAGTAACGGTCGGATGGGCAGAGCGGAATATGTGATTTATGAGATGCCAAGGAAAAAGCCGTGTTCGGAATCACCGTGTACGGAAAAGCCGCATACGGTAAATCCGGATACGGACACACCGGTTACGGAAAATCCCGCGCAATTAAGTACTAATAGAACAAGTACTGAAACAATCAATAAAAGAGAGAAGAAGGAAATCCAGCACCGGTATGGCTCATACGAAAATGTCCTGCTTTCTGACACGGAATACGCCAAGCTCCGACAGGAGTTCCCAGGAGATTATCAGATGTGGGTTGAACGGCTTTCTGAGTATATGGCCTCCACCGGCAGGAGCTACAAAAATCACCTTGCCACAATCCGAAGCTGGGCGAAGAGAGAAAAGCCGAAGTATAACCCGGCAGACTACACATTTGAGGAAGGAGACAGCCTATGAGCGACATGGTGCCTGAAGTTTTGAATGCGGCGTTGGATTCGCTCTTTACGCCGAAAGAACCCAGAGAGCAGGAATACCAGGGCGAGGACGGACTGCTGCATTGCCGGAAATGCCACACGCCGGTGCAGTGCAGGGTAAAGCTCTGGGGCAGAGACAAGATTGTTCCCTGCCTTTGCAGATGCCAGCAGGAAGCGATGGCGGAAAAGAAACGTCAGGATGAGCTGGTGGAGCGTCAGCGTAAAATCAGGCAGCTGAAAGCAACGGGAATTCAGGAAAAGCATCTTCTGGAATGGAATTTTGCCGTTGCAGAAGACAACAAGGATATCCAAATGGCAAAACGCTATGTGGAGCAGTGGAAAAAGGTCAAGGCTGAAAACCTTGGCCTTTTGTTATGGGGAGATGTCGGAACTGGAAAGTCCTTTGTGGCGGCATGTATTGCCAATGCGCTGCTGGAGCAGGGCATTCCGGTTTTGATGACGAACTTCTCCAAGATCCTGAACCAGATGGGTGACATGTATTCGGAAGAGCGATACCGGTATATCGCTTCGTTTTCCAACTATTCTTTGTTGATTCTGGATGATCTGGGAATTGAGCGCAGCACCGAATATGCGCTGGAGCAGGTCTACGCTGTCATTGATGAGCGTTACAAGTCCGGGCTTCCGGTCATTATCACAACCAATCTGAAGATTGCTGAAATCCGCAATCCGCAGGATGTGGCATACGCCCGGATTTACAGCAGGATTCTGGAAATGTGTACGCCAGTGCGAATCAGCGGAGAGGACCGCAGAAAAAGCATTGGAAAAGAAAAACAGCAGGTCGTTAAGGAGGTACTTGATCTATGAAGTGCAAGGCAAAAAAGGCATTTTTCGCAGGTAAGAATGACATCTATCACCGCTGGAAGGAGGTTAAGAAGCTGAATGGCAAAAGCAAAAACCAGTATTACAACAGAAAACCGCAGTGGCTCAGTTGCCGACGCTGCGGCTAAGGAGCAGCGGACGGAGATGCCGCTTTCTGACCTGCATCCCTTTGAAGGTCATCCCTTTAAGGTGCTGGACGATGAGCTGATGGAACAGACCGTGGAAAGCATCAAGCAGATTGGTGTGGTATCACCGCTGATTGTCCGGCCTGACCCGGAAGGTGGATTTGAAATTCTTTCAGGACACCGCAGGCTTCATGCAGCGCAGCTGGCAGGTTTGGAGACAGTGCCGGTCATCGTTAAGGAAATGGACGATGATGCAGCAATCATTTTTATGGTGGACAGCAACTTGCAGCGGGAGAATATCCTTCCCAGCGAAAGAGCGTTTTCCTACAAGATGAAGTTGGAGGCGATGAAGCATCAGGGGGAACGTGGCGATTTAACTTCTGGCCAAGTTGGCCAGAAGTCGGTTGGAACGGTTTCAAGAGACATTGTGGCAGAGCAGGCTGGAGATAGTTCTCGCAATGTACAGCGTTTTATCCGCCTTACAAACCTGATTCCCGAAATTCTGGATATGGTGGATGAGAAGAAAATCGCTTTCAATCCGGCGGTAGAGCTGTCTTACCTGAAACCGTCCGAACAGAAAGAATTTCTGGAGGCAATGGACTATGCACAGGCATCTCCATCCCTGTCGCAGGCGCAGCGGTTGAAAAAGCTCTCGCAGGAGGGCGGCTGCACCTTGGATGCCATGTGTGAAGTGATGAATGAACTCAAAAAGGATGAGCTTGACCATGTGACGATCAAAAACGAGGTTCTTCGGAAGTATTTCCCGAAATCCTATACGCCGAAGCAGATGCAGGACACGATTATCCGGCTGCTGGAAAAGTGGCAGCGAAGTAAACAACGAGATATGGAACGATAAGAAGGAGATTTTTATGACGATGAACTTTAAGAAGAATCAGAACAACGCAGTGTGCAGCATGGACTGCAAGAACTGCCCGAACGGTGCTTCGCAGCCGAATCCGATGGATGATCCCATGTTTGAGAAGTCCATTGCGATGCTTCATAACTGGGTGATGCTGGAGGAAATCCGTGAAGATCACCCGAAGGAGCGCATTGTGATGGTGATCCTGCCGGGGGCTGGCGGCGAACTTCTGACCGAGGATGGCAGTCGAGACATCTTTGAGGATGTTTACGATGAGATGGAGGCTGATCTGGTGGCAGATGGGGAACTGCTTCTCCATTATGATAAGAGCGATGTGATCGAGACTGACAGAACCCGCTATCTGCTGGGAGCTGCGGAAGTTTCGGAAATCGACCAGAACGGCAACGAATGCAGCATCAATCTGTTTACGCTGGAACGCACCATCGACTATGTGAACGAAAACCTGACGGTGGTTTCCATTGGCGGCGAGTTGGTTCCGGCACTGCGCCTGATATAAGGAGGTGTCAATGAAGAAATTTGATGTGGAGATTACAGAAACTCTCCAGAGAAAGATTTCCGTGGAAGCTGCCTCACAGGAAGACGCGGAACACATGGTGACGCAGGCGTGGAATAACCAGGACTATGTTCTGGATTCCAGCGATTTCACCGGTGTGGACTTCAAGACCGTGGGAGAACATGAATTGGCAGAGACCAGGACAATGGATGTGCTGCTGGTACAGCCCAATGCCTACCCGAAGAAAATCAGTGTTGGCACGGAGCTGGAAGATTTGCAGGCAATGGTTGGCGGGGATATTGAAGTAACCTACCCATTTGAGGATGAAGTAGCCATTATTCTGAATGAATCCGGCAAAATCAATGGCCTGCCGCTGAACCGTGCGATTTACACCGAAGACGGGGATATGCAGGACATTTATGCCGGTGATTTTCTGGTGGTTGGGCTGACAGAGGATGACTTTGGTTCTCTGACTTCGGAGCAAATGCAGAAATTTGAGGAGCAGTTCCATCAGCCCCAGATGTTCGTTCGTATGGGCCGCAGCATCATGGCAATTCCGGTTCCGGATGACATGGTGAAGAAGATGGAGGAAAAGGCTGCAAAGCCCCAGGAAAAGAGTAAACCGGCACCGGATCGGGACAGTTTGTAAGGAAGGAGGCAGAGATTCATGCAGGAAGAAGTTGAAAATCGTACTGTCAATCTGGCAATCAGCACCACGAAACTGACCTTTCGCACCATCGTGAATGGCTATAATGCGTGGAAACGGCACCATCAGGCAAAGGTGGCTCAGAAAACTGCACAGCTGCCGGTTGGAAAGCAGAGCATCAAAGAACTGATCGGTCAGAATCAGGGAGTCAGCAGTATCCCTATTGAAAAAACGGATTTGAAAGGCTTTGAACAGGTAGCGCGGAAATACGGTGTAGATTATGCAATTACGAAAGACCAAAATGTGGTTCCACCCAAGTACACGGTATTCTTTAAGGCGAAGGATGCGGATGCACTGACTTCCGCTTTTGAGGAATTCACCAACCGCAAACTGAAAGCAAAGGAAAAACCGAGTGTTCTGGAGCAGCTTAACAAGCTCAAAGAGCTGGTCGCTGCAATTCTTCCGGATAAGGTTCGCCACAAAAGTCAGGAGCGTGATCTATGAGTAATAAGACCAAGAAGCTGCTGATCCTGAACCTGCCGTACTTCATTGCCGGTTTTGTATGTACCAATCTGGGAGAAGCGTGGAGAATTGCCGAGGGCGCAGACATGTCTGAAAAGCTCCTCGGCTTTCTTTCTGCCCTAGGTGCAGCTTTTTCCAATCCGATGCCAAGTCTGCATCCGATGGATTTGCTGATTGGTGTGTGCTGCGGAGCAGGTCTGCGGCTTGCCGTGTACCTGAAAGGAAAAAATGCCAAGAAGTATCGCCATGGCATGGAGTACGGCTCTGCCCGGTGGGGAACGCAGAAAGACATCGAACCATTTGAAGACCCGGTGTTTGCAAACAATGTAATTCTGACCCGGACGGAGCGGCTGATGATGGGCAACCGTCCGAAGAATCCGGCAAATGCCAGAAACAAAAACGTGCTGGTAGTGGGCGGTTCCGGCAGCGGCAAGACGAGGTTTTGGCTTAAACCCAACCTTTTACAATGCCACAGTTCATACGTGGTCACTGACCCGAAAGGCGATATCGTAATCGACTGTGGCCACGCTCTTTTGAAGAACGGATACAGCATCCGGATTTTCAATACCATCAATTTCAGAAAGTCGATGCATTACAATCCCTTCTCGTATATTCACAGCGAAAAGGATATTTTGAAGCTGACCACAACTCTCATTGCCAACACCAAGGGAGACGGCAAGGCCGGTGATGAATTCTGGACGAAGGCGGAGACCCTGCTGTATTGTGCCCTGATTGGGTATATCCACTATGAGGCACCGCAGGAAGAGCAGAACTTTGCAACGCTGATTGAATTCCTGAATGCGATGGAAGTGCGCGAGGATGATGAAACCTTTCAGAATCCAGTGGATCAGATGTTTGAAGCACTGAAAAAGAAGAAGCCGAACCACTTTGCTGTCCGTCAATATGCCAAGTTCAAGCTAGCGGCGGGCAAGACTTTAAAGTCGATTCTGGTGAGTTGCGGCGCACGTCTGGCTCCCTTCGATATTGAGGAAGTCCGCGATATCACCATGTACGATGAGCTGTCGCTGGATACGGTGGGAGATAAGAAAACGGCTCTATTCCTCATTATGAGCGATACAGACCCGACTTTTAATTTCCTGATTTCCATGATTTACACACAGCTGTTTAACCTGCTGTGCGAAAAAGCGGATGATGTTTACGGCGGCAGATTGCCGGTGCATGTGCGCTGCCTGATTGATGAGTGTGCGAACATTGGTCAGATTCCGAATTTGGAAAAGCTGGTAGCCACCATCCGATCAAGAGAAATCTCGGCATGTCTGGTACTTCAGGCGCAGAGCCAGTTGAAGGCAATCTACAAGGACAATGCTGATACCATCATCGGCAATATGGATTCCCGTATTTTCCTTGGCGGTTCGGAGCCGACCACCCTAAAAGAGCTGAATCAGGCACTGGGAAAAGAAACGATTGATCTGTACAACACTTCCGATACCAGAGGCAACAGCCCATCTTACGGCACTAATTATCAGAAGGTTGGGCATGACCTGGCTTCGGTGGATGAACTGGCTGTGCTGGACGGCGGAAAGTGCATTTTGCAGCTGCGCGGTGTCAGACCGTTCAAGTCAGATAAATACGATCTGACCCAGCATCCAAACTACAAGCTCACTGCCGGTGCTGATAAGAAAAACACGTTCAGCATCGAGGCGTTCCTCGACCATCGGCTGAAGCTCAAGCTCGGTGATAAGTACGAAGTGGTTGATGCAGATCATGCCAATTAAGTTAGTTCCGGTGACGAAGATGTCATAGGTGTGCTGTTGGCAACAGAATAAGAAGGGGCGGCGAGTTGCCGCCTCTTTACATAGCCAGGTTTCTGATTGGGATTGGAGACCTGGCTATATGTTTGTCCATTTGCAGGTGCACATGCAGGGGGACATTCACTATTCATCAGCCCATAAGGGCGCATCGTACAAGGAGGTACACATTTATGGCATTTTTCAACAGCGCAGTAACCGTTCTTCAGACTCTCGTCATCGCACTGGGTGCCGGTCTTGGCATCTGGGGAGCTATCAACCTGCTGGAAGGCTACGGCAACGACAACCCTGGTGCCAAGTCTCAGGGTATGAAACAGCTGATGGCTGGCGGCGGCGTGGCACTGATCGGCACGACTCTGGTGCCGCTGCTTTCCGGTCTGTTCGGTTAAGCAAAGGCTGTCGGAGCGAAGATTCCGACCGGGCGGCGAAAGCTGCCTGTTACATAGTCAGGTGCAGGCAATCTCCGCAGCTGACTATTTTCTGCGCTCTCCGGCAGGTGCACATGTTGGAAGTATGGCGCAGAACCGCAGTTTAGAATCGCACCGGCTGATAGGCCGGACAAGTTACAGGAGGACAAATCTATGGCGTTTCTTACTACAACTGCATCGGCACTGTCTCTTTTCTCACAGCTGTTCATGCTTCTGTCCCGGATGGCGAAGCTGTTCGGCGTGTTTGTGTAAGGAAGGAGGCGGCTCATGCAGAGTATCCTTGAACAGATCACAGATTGGCTCAAGAGCATGATCATCAGCGGTATCATGGGAAATCTTTCAGGGATGTTCGATTCGGTCAACCAGCAGGTTGGACAGATCGCAGACGATGTGGGAACCACACCGGCGAACTTTTCACCTGCGGTCTTTTCTATGATCCGCAACATCTCGGAATCCGTAATCCTGCCCATTGCCGGAATGGTGCTGACTTTCATCGCCTGTTATGAGCTGATCCAGATGCTCATTGAGCATAACAATCTGGCAAATTTCGAGACATGGACATTTTTCAAATGGGTCTTTAAGACCTTTCTGGCAGTGACCCTGATCTCGAACACATTCAATATCACGATGGCTGTCTTTGATGTGGCGCAGCAGGTGATCTCCCGAAGCGGCGGTCTGATTTCCGGCAGTACGTCCGTCAGCGATGCAACCCTGACAGCGATGCAGGCCACACTGGAAGGCATGGACTTGGGACCGCTGCTGGGACTGTATTTGCAGACATTTGTGGTTCAGGTCACGATGCTGGCATTGTCGGCTATCATCTTTGTTATCGTATATGGCCGAATGGTGGAAATATATCTCATGGTGAGCCTTGCGCCGATTCCATTCGCAACCTTTGGAAACCATGAGCAGAGCCATACCGGTCAAAACTACCTGCGCTCCCTGTTTGCACTGGGATTCCAAGGCTTTCTTATTATGATCTGTGTAGGCATCTATGCAGTTCTGATTCAGAACCTGTCCTTTTCGGATAACATCATCAGCAGCATTTGGGGCGTTTTGGGATATACGGTTTTGCTGGCATTTACGCTGTTTAAAACGGGAAGCCTCGCGAAATCCGTGTTTGCAGCGCACTAAGAGAGGAGGAATGATTCATGGCATCTTATATTTCTGTGCCACGTGACCTTTCAAAGGTTAAAACCAAGGTCTTTATGAACCTGACCAAACGGCAGATTCTCTGCTTCGGAGCCGGTGCGCTGATTGGCGTTCCGGTTTTCTTTTTACTCAAATCCAGCGGAAATCTGAGCCTTGCCGCACTTGGCATGATGGCAGTGATGCTGCCGCTTTTCTTTCTTGCCATGTACGAGAAAGACGGTCAGCCGCTGGAAGTGGTGGCAAAGCACTTTTATGAGGCAAAGTTCAAGAGGCCGAAAACGCGGCCTTACAAAACAAAAAATTACTATGCACTGCTGGTTCAGCAGGCAGATGTGGAAATGGAGGTAAATCGCATTGTTCAAAATTCTCGAAAAGCTGACAGCGAAGAATAAAAAGCAGGATGACATCCGAATGCCGTCTCATCTGTCAGCCGCAGAGCAGAAACGGGTGCAGACGGTGATTGACCGTGCAAGGGGGGATCGCACGGTTCCGCACTCAGCCCAGGAGAGCATTCCCTTTCAGCGGATGTTCCCGGACGGCATCTGCCGTGTGACGGACAACTACTACACCAAAACCATCCAGTTTCAGGACATCAATTACCAGCTGGCACAGCAGGAAGATCAGACGGCTATCTTTGAGGAATGGTGCAACTTCCTGAACTTCTTTGATTCCAGCATCCGCTTCGAGCTTTCCTTTATGAATATGGCTACGGATGCCTCGAATTTTGAGAAGATGGTGCGTATCCCGTACCAGAAGGATCATTTTAATCCGGTGCGCACGGAGTACAGCACCATGCTCCGCCGTCAGCTTGCCCAGGGCAACAACGGCCTGACCAAGACGAAGTACCTGACGTTTGGCATTGAGGCGGAATCCATGAAGCAGGCAAAGCCGAGGCTCATTCACATCGAGATCGACCTGATGAACAACTTCAAACGCTTGGGTGTCCGGGCAAAATTGCTGAACGGCAAGGAACGGCTTCATTTGATGCACGATATGTTCCACATGGGTGACCATGACCGATTCAATTTCGATTGGAAGTGGCTGCCGGAGAGCGGGCTGTCGGTAAAGGACTTTATTGCACCGACCGGTTTTGCCTTTCCGAAGAACCGTGTTTTTCAGATGGGCGGGATGTATGGCTCCATGTCCTATCTCCAGATCACGGCTTCCGACCTGTCGGATCAGCTGCTGAAGGACTTTCTGGATATGGAATCCAGCCAGATTGTGACCATGCACATTCAGTCGGTAGACCAGAATAAAGCAATCAAGTCCATTAAGCACACCATTACGGAGTTGGATCGTTCCAAGATTGAGGAACAGAAGAAAGCTGTCCGTTCCGGATACGATATGGACATCATTCCGTCAGATTTGGCAACTTACGGCAAGGATGCAAAGGCACTGCTGAAAGAATTGCAGAGCCAGAATGAGCGTATGTTCCTGCTGACCTTTCTGGTGATGAATACTGGCGAGACGGAGCAGGAGCTGGAGACCAACGTGTTTCAGGCTTCCAGTATCGCACAGAAGTACAACTGCAACCTGCGCCGTCTGGACTTCCAGCAGGAGCAGGGGCTGATGAGCAGCCTGCCGCTGGCACAGAATCTGATTGAGATTCAGCGCAGCATGACTACCAGCAGTACGGCAATTTTCGTGCCGTTTACCACCCAGGAACTGTTTCAGACCGGGAAAGAGGCTTTGTACTATGGGCTGAATGCTCTGTCCAACAACCTGATTATGGTTGACCGGAAAAAGCTCAAGAACCCAAACGGGTTGATTCTTGGTACTCCCGGTTCTGGTAAATCTTTCTCTGCCAAGCGTGAAATCGCCAATGCGTTCCTGGTGACGGATGACGATGTAATTGTGTGCGATCCCGAAGCCGAGTACACGGCACTGGTGCAGAAATTTGAGGGGCAGGTTATTAAAATCAGCCCTTCCAGCACGCAATATATCAACCCGATGGACATCAACGCGAATTATTCAGAAGAGGATAATCCGATTGCCTTGAAAGCAGATTTTATCCTGTCCCTGTGCGAGCTGATCGTGGGCGGCAAAGAAGGCTTGCAACCGGTAGAAAAGACGGTCATCGACCGCTGCGTTCATCAGATTTACCAGACCTATTTTGAGCATCCTGTGCCGGAGAACATGCCGGTGTTGCAGGACTTGTACGAGGCACTGCTTCGGCAGGATGAAAAGGAAGCACACCATGTGGCAACAGCACTGGAAATCTATGTGACCGGTTCGCTGAACCTGTTTAACCACCGCACCAATGTAGATATCAATAACCGGCTGGTCTGCTATGACATCAAGGAACTGGGCAAGCAGCTGAAAAAGATCGGTATGCTGGTGGTGCAGGATCAGGTCTGGGGGCGTGTGACCGCCAACCGTAATGCGGGTAAAGCCACCCGCTACTATATGGACGAGTTCCATCTGCTTTTGAAAGAAGAGCAGACAGCGGCCTACAGCGTGGAAATCTGGAAGCGATTCCGCAAATGGGGCGGTATTCCCACCGGCATCACCCAGAATGTGAAAGACCTGCTTTCTTCCCGCGAAGTGACGAACATTTTTGAAAACAGCGACTTCATTTATATGCTGAATCAGGCAGCCGGTGACCGTCAGATTCTGGCGGATCAGCTGAATATCAGCCCGCACCAGCTGTCTTATGTGACCCACTCCGGCGAAGGCGAAGGATTGCTGTTCTATGGAAATGTGATTTTGCCGTTCGTTGATCGTTTCCCGACCGATCTGGAACTGTACCGGATCATGACGACAAAATTAACCGAAGTGCAGGAAGCAAAGGAGGCGTAAGCAATGGCTGGCAAGAAAAATCCGAATCTCGGAGACAAGCTGCGGCAGGAGCGCGAGGGTGCGGAAAACACCCTTCGCGATTCCAGAAACAAAGCCGCCGATAGCAGTACGGGAGACAGCAGCAAGAAAAAAGCGGAACACCGAAGGCAGATTCGTCACGAGGCGGATCTTGCCAAGATGCGCAGCAAGAAGCTGAAATCGGAGCAGGATGTAAAGGCGAAGAAGAATGCAGCGGCTTCCGGGAAAAAAGGCGGAAAGCCAAAGAAACCGGGGAATCTTGCGGCAGATGCACTTTCAGCCAAAGCACATCAGAGTGTGCGCAATGCCGACCAGGATAATAATTCCGGTGTGGAGGCAGCTCATTTTACTGAAGGTTCAGCGGAAGGTGCAGCCCGTGCGGGTTCCCGGTTCCAATATGGACGAAAGCTGCGGAAGTACAAAAAGCTGGAGTGGCTGGAGAAAAAGGCAGATAAGGATGCTGTGGAGTCCATCTTTGCGGAACGCATGAAGTCTGATCCGCAGGCTGCCTCCAATTTCTTTTCCCGATGGCGGCAGAAGCAGGCCATTAAAAAAGAGTATGCCGCTGCGAAGGCAGGTGCGGCCGCTGCGGAGAACACAGCAGCTGGCACAGCCAAAGCTGCGCAGGGTACTGCTAGCATGACGGAAAAGGCATTTCAGTTTGTGCAGAGCCACTCGCATATCATCATCGGTATTGCAGCCGTGGGACTGCTTGTTTTGGTGATTGCCGGGTCGGTTTCGTCCTTCTCTGTCTTGATCAATGGCGGCGGCAATGTGGTGCTGGGGACTTCCTACACGGCAGAAGATGAAGATTTGAAAGGCGTGGAGACGGATTATACCAAGCTGGAAGATGAAGTTCGCAAACAAATCGACCGCATTGAAACCGACCATCCGGGTTATGACGAGTATCGCTACAATCTGGCAGAGATTGGTCACAATCCCTATGAGCTTGCTTCTCTGTTGACTGTAGAATTTGAAAACTATACGAGAAGCCAGGTGCAGGCGCGGCTCCAGAGTATTTTTGAAGCGCAGTATGAGCTGAAGTTGGAGGAAAAGGTGGAAATCCGCACTAGGACGGTACATTCCCACTCGACGGATGCGGACGGTAATGTCTCGGACGACAGCTACGAAGAGGAGTATGAATACTATATCCTCAACGTGACGCTGATCAACCGGGGTGTGGATTATGTGGCGAGAAATTCCGGCTGGAACGATGATCAGTTAAGCCGCTACGAGGTGACACTGGAGTGCCGGGGCAATCGGGATGATCTGTTTGCAGGCATCGCTTTTGCAACGCCGGATGGCGTGGGTTCCAGTGGAGAATATCAGGATTACGATATTCCGGGCGAAGCTCTGACGGATGAAAAATTCCGGAAGATGATTACCGAAGCAGAGAAATATCTCGGTTATCCCTATGTCTGGGGCGGCAGCTCGCCAAGTACCAGTTTTGACTGTTCCGGCTTTGTAAGCTGGGTCATCAACCACTGCGGCAATGGCTGGAATGTAGGCAGGCAGACGGCCAACGGTCTGATGGGAAAATGCGACATTATCCCGAAGAGTGAGGCAAAGCCCGGAGACCTGATCTTCTTTCAGAAAACCTACAACACCAACGGAGCGTCCCATGTGGGCATTTATGTCGGCAATGGGATGATGATTCACTGTGGGTCACCAATTTCCTATGCTTCCATCGAGACAAGTTACTGGCGGCAGCACTACTACTGCATGGGAAGAATTCGATAAAAACAGGGCATTTATTCGCCCGGAAAGGACAGAGTATGAGTTTGAAACTGGAAAAGATTGCTGCGGAGCGGGAGAAAGCCCGCAGGAAACGCGATGAGTGGGAGGAGCGCAGAAAGGAATGGGACAGAAAGTACCACGAACAGGAAAATAGCGAAATTTGTGAAATGGTACATGCCCAGAGCCTAACCCCGGAACAGCTGGCAGTCATCATTCAGATGGCGCAGGCTGCGGTGCCCAACCCGGAGAACCTGAAACTAGATGAGAAAGAAACGGAGGAGATGGAATGAAAAAGATGATGGCAATGCTGCTTGCCAGTGTGATGGCGGCAGGAACCTTTACGACTACTGCGTTTGCCTATACGGGCGATGATGCGCAGGGAAACATGGCTATCAGTACCGCTGCACAGGAAGCGGATGCAGCAGAAAGCGCGAATGCAGGGAAAACGGACAATACCGACAGCATCGAAATCGACCCGGACATGCAGGTGCTGCCGGATGGCTATGAGATCTCTACGGATGAGGATGGGAACCTGATCGTTGCGGTGGGCGGCAAGGAATACAACATCGGCAGCGAAAAGTCCCAAAAGCAGATGGGTACGGTGGTGCCGGGTATCACCAGCCTGCATTTCCGTTCCGGTCCCGGCATGGATCAGGCGATTATCGGATATCTGCATTCTGGCGATACGGTGGAGATTGTCGAAAAATGCGGTGACTGGTATAAGGTGAACTTCAACGGCAAAACCGGGTATGCACATGGAAAGTACCTGAATGTCACGGATTCTGCAAAAGACAGCAGCATGTTCAGTGAAGATGAGCTGAAGCTGTTTCTGGATCTGATGCAGGGTGGACTGTCATCCGAGGATGAGACGGAATCCAGTACAGCTTTGACTCCGGAAGGAAATATGACGCTGGTGGACGATATCGGTGAGGAAGAAGATAAATCCAGCCAGCAGTTCATCACGCTGGTGACAAAGGCGGGCAATACCTTCTATCTGATTATCGACCGTGATAAAGACGGCAACCAGAATGTGCATTTCCTGAACATGGTGGATGAGGCCGATTTGCTTGCTCTGATGGATGAAGAGGAAGCTGCCAAGTATCAGGAGAAGGAACCGGAAGTCACGGAACCTGCGGAAACCGAAAAACCGCAGGAGACAGAACCTGCACTGGAAGAACAGAAAACAGAGAGCGAGCAAAAGAAAGCGTCTCCGCTTCCGATGATTATGCTGCTTCTGTTTGTGATTGGTGCAGCCGGTGTCGGCGGTTATCTCTATATCAAGATGAAGGGCGTAAAGCCTGCATCTAAGAAAAATCAACCGGACCCTGATGCGGATTATCACGATGAGGATGAAGACGCGCTCCAGCTGCCGGAGGATGACGGTGACGAGGACGAAGAAGTGGATGTCAACGAGGATTACGAAGCAGAATTGGATGATGAACCTGTCTGATTAAAGCAGCGTTGACCGGTGGGACGACTGAAAAGCCGTCCCTTTTACATAGCAGTCATGTACTTCGGTGCCTGGCTGCTAATTTTTTGCGAAAGGAGCAGTATCGAATGAAGTTAGTTTATGTGAAGCTTCACATAAACAAGTTTATGTTTAGTCATACATTATGAGACGTAACCGTCTCAAACACCTCTCTTTCCTATAAATTTTTGAAAATAACTTCACATAACGTGCCACCTTTTTTGTTAGAGTTAGGTTGTATCATTATCAACCGCTTCACTGAAAGGAGTACGTATGGAAGTAAAAACAACAGTTTCAACAGCGGAACTACTT
>CAVCGL010000023.1:0-35117 GCA_963601915.1 bacterium
TCTGGGCTGTATCGCTTGTTCTTGTGTCTCTTTCTTGGCATAATAATAGTCCCCTCATTGCAGTCTCGAAATTTTTGCTATTTCGAGTGTCTACTCTAAGGGGACTATATCAGTGTGCAGCGGAGCGGGAATTCTGTTATATATTCTGGCGTCTATCATTATGCCGGTACGGGAATATTAACAATTATCCGGGACAAATTCACGGCAAGCCCTTGTCACTGGCGGGTGGATTTGTTACAATACTATATAGTATCTATTTGAAAACAGCTGCGGATGCACAGCAATTTGCGCGCATTCGTTCAGCACAAACGCGGGTATTCCGCAGAGAAAAAGGAGACAGTAACTCTCATGACAAATCCTATTGTCACCATTGAAATGGAAGATGGCGGCGAGATTCAGATCGAGCTGTACGCCGAAACTGCGCCGAACACAGTAAGAAACTTTGTTAGCCTGGTATCCAAGGGCTTTTATGACGGCACGACATTCCATCGCGTCATCCCGGGCTTTATGATTCAGGGCGGCGATCCGGAAGGCACCGGCATGGGCGGTCCGGGATATACGATTCCGGGCGAGTTCGCCATGAACGGCTTCCACAACGACCTGAAGCACACCCGCGGCGTTTTGTCGATGGCTCGTGCGATGGATCCGAATTCTGCCGGTTCGCAGTTCTTTATTATGGTAGAAGATGCGCCGCATCTGGACAATCAGTATGCAGCCTTCGGCCGAGTGATCACCGGCATGGATGTTTGCGACCGCATTGTGGCAACGCGCACCAATTTCCGTGATATGCCGCTCAAGCCGCAGGTTATGAAGAGCGTGACCGTAGAGACCTTTGGCGAAAGCTTTGATGAGCCGGAGAAGGTTTGATCGGACTGTTTCTGACAAGCTGAAGACCGCGCTCTGTGCGCGGTCTTTTTCAGTGGGATAACAAGGAAGATTACAATAATGGAGGTCAAAACTGTTGGCAGACATCAGTATCAAAGGACTGAATCAGTTTTTTGGAGAAAATCAAATTCTGCATGACATCACATTTGATATTTTTCCAGGAGAAAAGGTAGCAATCGTAGGGCCGAACGGCGCGGGAAAAACCACGCTGTTTCGCGTCATTACCGGCGAATTGCCGTATGAGACCGGCACGATTTCGATTGCCAAAAATCGCACGGTCGGCGTCATCGACCAGATTCCGGTCTATGAGCCGGGCGACACCGTAGAGCAGATTTTGCGCTCTGCCTTTCATCGCATCGCGGAGGTGCGCCAGCGCATGACAGCGCTGGAAGTACAGATGGAGAAAAACGATGATTCGCAGATTCTCAAGCAGTACGGCGCTTTGCAGGCGGAATTTGAAGCGATGGGCGGTTACGCGCTGGATTATGAAGTAGATAAAGTATGTAATGGTCTGGAGATTCCAAAGGAAATGCGATCTCAGCCGTTTGATGTGCTGTCCGGCGGCGAAAAGACCCGCGTGAATCTGGCACGCATCATCCTGGAAGACACGGATATTTTGCTGCTGGATGAGCCGACCAACCATCTGGATCTGGACGCTGTCGAGTGGCTGGGCAATTTTCTGTCGGAATATAAGGGAACCGTGGTCACGATTTCTCATGACCGCTATTTCCTCGACCAGTGCTGTGACCGCATCATTGAGCTGTTTGAAGGGCATGCGGATTTCTATGCCGGTTCGTACAGCTATTATGCGGAAGAACGCAAGCTGCGCTTTGCCCAGCGTATGGCAGAGCATGAAAACCAGATGGAAGAGCTCAAGCGATTGCAGGATCAATCGCGCAAGATGCATCAGTGGGGCACGGAGAAAATGCATAAGCGCGCCTTTTCCATTGATAAGCGCATTGCCCGCATGACAGTCGCAGACCGCCCGAAGCAGCAGAAAAAGATGTCCATGCAGTTCGGCGATCCGAACTATGAGACAGAGAATGTGCTCAAGGTTCGCGGCATCTGCAAGAGCTTTGACGGACGGCAGGTGCTGCATGATGTCACGTTCAGCGTGAAAAACGGCGAGCGCGTGGCCATTTTGGGCGACAACGGCACCGGCAAAACGACATTGCTCAACATTATTTTGGGCTATGAGGCGGCGGACAGCGGCACAATCAAAAAGGGCGAGGGACTCAAGCCTGCCTATTTGCCGCAGGTCGTTCATTTTGAGGATGAAAACCGCACCCTCGTAGACACACTGATTTATGAGAAGAACGTCACGCCGCAGACCGCGCGCAATCGTCTGGGACGATTCCAGTTCTCCGGCGAGGATGCGCTCAAGCCGGTAGCCAAGCTGTCCGGCGGTGAAAAGAGCCGTCTGCGCCTGTGTGAGCTCATGTATGACCCGCTCAATATGCTCGTGCTCGACGAGCCGACCAACCATTTGGACATTTTATCCCGTGAATGGATTGAGGAGGCCATTGAGGGCTTTACCGGAACCCTGCTGTTTGTCTCGCATGACCGCTATTTTGTGTCTCGATTTGCCAACCGCATCATCGTGCTGATGGATGGAGAAATGATTGATTTTACCGGCAATTATGAGCAGTATCTTGCGTTCCGCGAGCGAAAAGCCGCAGAAAAAGCGGCTGCCGTGACACCGAAGCCGAAAAAAGAAAAGCCCAAGCCGAAGGGCGGCACCAAGCAGCTGGAAAAGAAGATTGCCAAGCTGGAGCGCGAAATTTCTCAATGCGAGGAACAGAGCGCCGCATTGGATGAACAGATGGCTGCTGCGGCGAGCAATCCGGGCAAGTTAATGGAGCTTGCCAATCAGAAGGATGAAGTAGAAAACCAATTGATGGAACTGATGGAACAGTGGGAAGAGCTGTCCGCGCAGCTGGAGGAAATGCAGGACGCATGAAACGATTCTATCGCACGCTGTGTCTGATCTGTCTGATTGCCACGGTGGTTTGTATTCCGTGCGCGTTGTTTATGACGACATGGCGGTTTGGTCTGTATTTCTTCGCCGCGCTGTGTGCCTGCACGGCAGTGATGTGCAAGCTGATTGCCGTGCGGGACACGGAGACCGGCACCAAGCAGCGCGTCAGTAAGTGGTTGGTGCGCTGCGGCCATGTGCTGTTTGTCGTTTGGCTGTGCTCATTTGTCGGCATAGAGGGTATGATTCTATCCGGCGCACGGTCAGAGGTGCAGGAGCCGGTAGAGGCGATTTACGTGCTGGGCGGCGGCCTGCGCGGCGATCAGCCGTCGCAAAACCTCAAAAATCGACTGGCCGTGGCAATGGATGTCATGAAGCAAAATCCCGATGCACCGGTGATTGTGTGCGGCGGACAGGGCTCGGATGAGGCGGAGCCGGAGGCTGTGGTCATGCGCCGCTGGATGGTGCAGCATGGCGCGGATTCCAGCCGCATTGTCATGGAAAAGCAGTCGCACAATACCGTGCAGAACATACAAAACGCGGAAGAGATTTGCCGACAGCGCGGCTGGAGCACGGAGCATGTCACCGTCGTGTCCAGCAGCTTTCATTTGTTCCGCGTGCGGCATATCATGCGGCACGTCGGTTTGACGCCGTCTGTGGTATCTGCTCCGGCGGGAGATCCGGCGTCTAGCGTGCTGATGTACATTCGAGAGTATTTTTCCGTTGTCAAGATGATTGTCAGCGGGTACTGGTAAAGAAAAAAGAAGGACAGACGGGAGGGACACGCATATGATACGATATACCATACCCTGTGGATTGTATGCGACGGATAATGACCATTTTCAGCTTGCAGAGATCCGCGTGTCAACAGCATTTGCGCCGCAGCTGGTTACGGGATTGCGCGCATTGCTGTGTGGAAAACTTCATGCGCTGGAATTGCGGGATGTCAAGCAAAGCGCAGTGATTTTTGGCGAGGGAAAGGTCACCTATCCGTTTCAAATTGGAGAGCGCACGGCGTATTTTTGCGAAGAAAATTTGTTCGAGATGGAGAACTTTGTACTCGACCGTTTGTTTGGAAACAAAAAAGCCAGTCAGTGCCTGTCTACCACGATCAATGGCGAAGAAGATTTGCAGATGAGCGTGGGATTATGGATAACGGAATAAGAATACAAATATTATAATTTGATTAAGAAAATACAAGGAGTTGAAATTCATGCTGGAAAAGCTGGAAGGGCTTGCCGATCGGTATGATGAGCTGGAAAACCAGCTTGCCAGCCCGAATTTATATGATGATCCGGAGCGAGCGGCAGCACTGACAAAGGAACATCGAAATTTACAGCCGATTCTTCAGGCGTACCGCGCGTATCAGACCGCTTGTCAGGATGAGCTGGACGCCAAGGAGCTGCTGGCGGAAGCTGGCGGAGATGCCGAGATGCACGCGCTGGCACAGGAAACGTTGACGTCCAGCCGCGAGCAAAAGGAGCAGCTGGAGCAGGAGCTCAAACTGCTGCTTCTGCCAAAAGATGAACGCGATGAGCGCAGCGTTATTATGGAAATCCGTGCGGGCGCGGGCGGTGAAGAAGCGGCTCTGTTTGCCG
Source organism: bacterium (assembly GCA_963601915.1). Lineage (GTDB taxonomy): Bacteria > Bacillota > Clostridia > Oscillospirales > Butyricicoccaceae > Butyricicoccus_A. The sequence goes on from CAVCGL010000023.1 coordinate 4,459, forward strand.
CATCGCTGTATCGCATGTATACGATGTATGCGGACACAAAAGGCTGGAAAACCGAACGAATCAGTGATTCCGAGACCGAACTGGGAGGTTTTCGAGAGATTACCTTTAGTATTGACGGTGAAGGCGCGTTTTCGCGGCTCAAATATGAGAGCGGCGTGCACCGCGTCCAGCGTGTGCCGGAGACCGAATCGCAGGGACGCGTGCACACCTCGACGGTTACCGTCGCTGTGCTGCCGGAAGTGGATGATGTTGAGCTGACGATTGACCCGAAGGATTTGAAGATTGATACCTATCGTTCGTCCGGTGCGGGCGGCCAGCACATCAATAAGACCTCGTCTGCGATTCGGATCACGCACTTGCCGACCGGAATGGTTGTCGAGTGTCAGGACGAGCGAAGCCAGTTTAAGAACCGAGACAAGGCCATGAAGGTACTGCGTTCTCGCCTGTTTGAAATCAAGCAGCGCGAACAGGATGACGCGATTGCGGCGGAACGCCGCAGTCAGGTTGGTTCCGGTGACCGCTCGGAACGCATCCGCACGTATAATTTCCCAGAAAACCGCGTGTCGGAGCATCGCATCAAGCTGACAATATACAAGCTGGATCAGTTCTTAAATGGCAATCTGGATGAGGTGCTCGATGCGCTGATTACGACCGATCAGGCAGAAAAATTGGCAAAGATGGAAAATTAACCAAAAGATAAAAACAATAAAAATTATACGAATAGGAATAAAAAGAAGGTCGAATCATGCAAACCAAACTGCTGTGTCCGTCGGAAGATCCGGCGGCAATTGAAAAAGCCGGTGCGCTGCTCCGCGCCGGAGAAGTCGTGGGCATCCCCACGGAAACGGTATATGGGCTCGCAGCGGATGCACTGAATCCGCAGGCAGTCAAGCGTATTTTTGAGGCAAAAGGACGCCCGCAGGATAATCCGCTGATTGTACATATCGCGGATCTCTCGATGGTACAGGACATTGCGACGGAGTTTCCGCCGGAAGCGCAAATGCTGGCAGATGCCTTTTGGCCGGGCCCGCTGACTATCATCTTGCCGAAGCAGGATAGAATACCAATGGTAACGTCTGGGGGATTGAATACAGTTGGTATTCGCTTTCCAGTGCATCCGATGGCACAGGCCATCATTCGCGCGGCAGGTGTTCCGCTGGCGGCACCGTCTGCTAATACCTCCGGCAGACCGTCTACGACAACGGCACAGCATGTCATGGAGGATCTGCACGGCAAGATTGCGGCGGTTGTCGATGGCGGCCCGTGTTCTGTCGGTGTGGAATCAACGGTGGTTTCGCTGTGCGGAGAGCGGCCGCGCCTGCTGCGTCCGGGCGGCATTTCGCTGGAGCAGCTGCAATCTGTGCTCGGGGAAGTGGATGTAGACCGCGCACTGAAAGAAAAGATTGACGACAGCGAAAAGGTTTCGGCACCGGGCATGAAGTACCGCCATTATGCGCCGAAGGCACCGGTGACGGTTGTGTTTGGCACACCGGAAGCCAGTGCCCAGTATATTGCCGATAAGCTGGGCGTGCACACTGGCGTGCTGTGCTTTGATGATTGCGCGCCGCTGTTTCGCGGAAAGGCTGTCGTGGAGACCTTCGGCCCGTCCGGAGATGAGGCGCAGCAGGCGCGGGAAGTGTTCGATGCGCTGCGCCGATTTGATGATACCGACTGCACGGAGATTTTTGCCCAGTGCCCGCCGTCCCGCGGCATTGGCCTTGCTGTGGCAAACCGCATCAAAAAGGCTGCTGGTTTCCATGTCATTGATTTGACGGAGGGAGACGTATGAAAATTCTCGGTTTGACTGGCGGCTCCGGCACGGGAAAAAGTGCGGCCTGTACGGCATTTGAGCAGCTGGGCTGCGGCGTTATTGATGCGGATGCGACCTATCGAACGCTGTGTGATACCTGTGAACCGATGCTGAAAGAAATACGAACTGTATTTGGAGACGTATTTTCTACAGATGGGAAATTAGACCGCAAAAAGCTGGGAGCCGTCGTCTTTGCGGATGCGGAAAAATTGCAGCAGCTCAATGCGATTACCCATCCGTATATCCGACAGGCTGCCAGAGAGGCGTTTGCCGCTTGCGAGGCGCGCGGCTGCCTGCTGTGCATCTATGATGCGCCGGTATTGTTCGAGGGCAAAATGGAGACACTTTGTGATAAAACCTGCGCGGTGCTCGCGGCGCGCGATACGCGCATTGCCCGCATTATGGCGCGGGATGCCATCACAGAACAATATGCCGCGCTGCGCATTGATGCCCAGCAGAGCGATGCATTTTATCGGGAACGCTGCGATTATGTCGTACAAAATGATGAGGATCTTGCGAAGCTGTATGAACAGGTGCGCAGGGTCTATGAAGATATGGTGCGCGGCTGAACGCACCAAGTCAGAAAGGATGAAATTTCATGGAAAACACACTGTTCTATGACAAAAAGACCGGCTGGGATCGCATGAGCGATGCCGAGCAGGCGGCGATGATGGAGTATGCAGAGGGCTACAAGGCGTTCTTGGACGAAGCAAAGACCGAACGCGATGCCGTGCGCCGACTGCAGGCAATGGCTGAGGCGAATGGCTTTGTCGCATATACCCGCGACAAGGCAGTGAAGCCGGGAGAAAAATATTACAAAATTAACAGAAACAAGGGAATTATACTGTTTGTAGTCGGAGAGGACGGCATGAAGAACGGTATCAATCTGTCTGCGGCACATCTGGATGCCCCGCGCATTGATATTCGCACCATTCCGCTGTACGAAGACAACGGCATGGCTTTGTTTAAGACGCATTATTACGGCGGCATCAAGAAATACCAGTGGACAACCATTCCGATGGAGCTGCGCGGTGTCGTTTGCCGCATGACGGAAAACGGCGTGGAGTCCGTCGATGTCCGCATCGGTGATAAGCCGGGCGATCCGGTATTCGTGATTACCGATCTGCTCATTCATCTGGCGACAGACCAGATGGGCAAGACCATGATGAAGGGCATTGAAGCGGAGAATATGAATGTGCTGGTCGGTTCCAAGCCGTCCAAGTCGGACATTGAGACCTCGGATAAAATCAAGCTGTGGGTCATGGAGTTCCTCAATAAGGAATACGGCATCACAGAGGAGGACTTCCTGTCCGCAGAGCTGACCTGTGTTCCGGCATTTAAGGCTTCGGATGTGGGCTTTGACCGCTCGTTTATCGGTGCCTATGGACATGATGACCGCGTGTGCTCGTATCCGGCGGCAACCGCTCTGCTGGATCTCGAACAGACACCGAAAAAGACCTCGATGGTCATTTTGGTCGATAAGGAAGAGATCGGCTCGGACGGCGTGACCGGTATGCAGTCGCATTTCTTTGATACGCTGGTGGCAGATCTGTGCCGCGCGGACGGCACCCTGTTTGAGGAGTGCATCGAGCGCTCTACCTGCCTGTCTGCGGACGTTTGCAATGCGTTTGATCCGAATTATCCGAACGTTTCCGAGCGCCGCAACGATGCGCGTGTCAACTGCGGTGTGGCACTGGTCAAGTACACCGGTGCCCGCGGCAAGTCCGGTTCCTCTGATGCAACGGCAGAGCTGATGGGAAAAATGCGCTATCATTTCAATAAGAACCATGTCATTTGGCAGACCGGCCAGCTCGGCAAAGTCGATCAGGGCGGCGGCGGCACCGTAGCGATGTTCATGGCAAACCGCAATATTGATACCGTGGACTGCGGCGTGCCGGTGCTGAGTATGCACGCGCCGTTTGAGGTTATCGCAAAGCTGGATCTGTTTGCCGCATACCGTGCGTTTAAGGCATTCTATCAGATGGAACAGTAAGAGAAACGATTGCAAAAAAATGGCGCTGCCGCAGGCAGCGCCATTTTCGTTTATCTCACTTGGATTTGACTAAAGACCTGTCCAATCGGCGCATCAATCGTCAGCTCCGCGCCGGTAGAGCGCTGGGTCTGTCCCTTGTTGATGACGACGAGATGCTTGCCACGGAAATACTGAATGAGTCCAGCAGCCGGATATACGGCGAGCGACGTGCCGCCGATTATCATCATATCCGCCTGGGCGATGGCCTGCACGCTGTCGGTCAGGCACTGCTCGTCCAGAGATTCCTCGTACAGGACAACATCCGGCTTGATGATGCCGCCGCACGGGCATTTCGGAATGCCGTGGCACGATTTCATGTACTGGGCATCATAAAACTTGCCGCAGTGCTGGCAGTAATTGCGGTGCACAGAGCCGTGCAGCTCATAGACACGCTTGCTTCCGGCGGCCTGATGCAAACCGTCGATGTTCTGCGTGATGACAGCGGTCAGCTTGCCTGCCTGCTCCAGCTCAGCGAGCTTTTTGTGCGCGGCATTGGGCTTGGCGTCCAGTGCGAGCATCTTGTCCTGATAGAACCGGAAGAATTCCTCCGGCTGAGACTGGAAAAAGGAATGGCTGAGAATGGTTTCCGGCGGAAACTTGTATTTCTGATGGTATAGACCGTCTACACTGCGAAAATCCGGAATACCGCTTTCTGTCGAGACACCAGCGCCGCCAAAAAAGACAATGTTCTGTGATTCATCAATCATGGCCTGTAAGGCTGCGATTTGCTGTTGCAATGACATCGAAATTCCTCCTTTTACCGCACCAGGGTCGTGGTGTTTGGCTTTCTCTCATGAATGACAGGCTGTGCTGCCGGATAGCCGATGGCGGCGGATGCATTGACGATATGGCTCTCCGGGACGCCGTATTCCGTCAACAGAGCGCGGACTGCCGGATCGTCGCACACATCGCGCACCTGATTGATCCAGCAGGAGCCGAGACCGAGGGAAGTTGCCGTCAGCAGAACGTTTTCCATGGCGGCACCGGCATCCAAGAAGCTGTTGCGGTTGTCCCGCTCGCCGGACACGATGAGAAAGGCGGCCGGAGCGAAAAAGTTATAACCAGCCGGACGATTGTCCGCTTGCTTGACCGCTGCGGCAAGCGCTTGAATCTTTTCGCGGTCTGCCAGAAGCGTGAAATGCCAGCTCTGTTCATTGCGGCCGGACGGTGCCCAAACCGCTGCGGTCAATAGATCCTGCAGCTTTTCCGGCTCAATGGGCTGTTCGGTAAAGCTGCGGCAGGAATGCCGATCTAAAATATTCTGTAATACAGGATTCATAAACGATCATCTCCTTCTGCTTTCAGTATAATGCAGGCGGAGGAAACTTGCAAGAAAGGCAACAAAAAAAGCAGCATTTCCGAAGAAATACTGCTTTTTGGTGGCCCATCGGGGGTTCGAACCCCGGACCCTCTGCTTAAAAGGCAGATGCTCTACCTACTGAGCTAATGGACCGGATTGGCAGGGGCGGCAGGAGTTGAACCTGCGATACTAGAGTCAAAGTCTGGTGCCTTAACCACTTGGCCACGCCCCCGTATGCAGGCAATAAGCTGAAAGAAAGCCCCCGATAAAAAATGTTCTTCACAACGGCTGGCATCGTGAAGAATGAAAAAATGGGGTGAGTGAAGGGAGTCGAACCCTCGGCCTCCAGAGCCACAATCTGGCGCTCTAACCAACTGAGCTACACCCACCATATAGACTTGAACGCACGTCAGACCCAATTGAATTGGTACGCCAGGAGGGATTCGAACCCCCGGCCTACTGCTTAGAAGGCAGTTGCTCTATCCAACTGAGCTACTGGCGCATACAGAATCGTCTGTGCCTGCATGTGATGTAAGTGGTATGGAGCGGGTGATGGGAATCGAACCCACGTGTTCAGCTTGGAAGGCTGACATTCTACCATTGAACTACACCCGCAGGCTTTTCACAATGCTCACTTAGTATACCAATCCAAGCGGGAATTGTCAAGCGTTTTTTGCAAAAAACTTTTGGTTTTTTCTAAAATTTCGCAGAATACACGTTGTACATCGTGACAGCCAGCACACACAGAAACAGAGCGATGAGCAGACCGCAACAAACGTTCAGCTGTTTTTGCACAGCGGCGATTTGTTCCTTGTCTCCGGTCTTTTTCACGGCCTCCTGCTTGCGCAGCAGCGCCATTGTCGGAATCAGCAGCACAATGAGAACGGCGATAATAATGAGTCTCCAAGTCATGGGGACACCTCCTAGAAATATATCCCTCCGTCATGGCTGTACCATGGCGGAGGGGGGAAAACATCAGATGGTTTGCACGATAATTTTGCCGTCTGCGGCAGAGACATGGGCACCGCTGAGCGGATGCTCCCATGCGGCGATGATGCGGTTGGCAAGCTCATCCTCGACCTGCTTTTCAATCGCGCGGCGCAGGTTGCGGGCACCAAATTTGACGGAGAACGAATCCTCAATCAGATAATCGACGAGCGAATCATCCCAAGTCAGACGGATGTTGTTCTCTTTCAGCGTGTCGCGCAGCTGACCCAGCATGATTGCCGCGATGCCGCGGAAATCGTCCTTCGTGAGGTGAGAGAACGAGATAATATCGTCGATGCGGTTAAGAAACTCCGGCCGCATGATTTCCTCCAGAGCCTTGACGGCGCGCGCTTCGCCCTGCTCGGAAACCGTCTTGCCAAAGCCGACAGAGCCGCCGGAGCGGTCGGAACCGGCATTGGATGTCATGATGATAATGGCATTTTCAAACGACACCGTGCGTCCCTGTGCGTCTGTAATGCGGCCATCGTCCAAGACCTGAAGCAGAATGTTCAGGACATCCGGATGTGCCTTCTCAATCTCGTCGAACAGGACAACAGAATACGGACGGCGTCGCAGCTTTTCCGTCAGCTGACCGGCTTCGTCAAAGCCGACATATCCCGGAGGGGAACCGATCAGGCGGGAAACCGTGTGCTTTTCCATATATTCCGACATATCCAGACGGATGAGAGCTTCCGGCGTGTCAAATAGATCTTCTGCCAGAGCCTTGACCAGCTCGGTCTTGCCGACACCGGTCGGGCCGACAAACAGGAACGAAATCGGCTTGTGCTTCGGGCTGATACCAGCGCGGGAACGGCGAACGGCATGAGCCACAGCGGAAACCGCCTTTTCCTGACCGACAACGCGGTGGTGCAGACGCTCTTCCAGACCAATCAGGCGGGAGAATTCCTGCTCGCAGACCTTGGATGCCGGAACACCTGTCCACAGCTCGATGACAGACGCCAAATGCTCTGTGGTCAGCTCCGGAACCAGAATCTTGCGCAACTCGGTCAGCTTGTTTTCCGTCTGTAATTCCAAGCTCTTCAGTTCGGCCATCTGCTCGTAGACTTCGTTGTTCTGCGGCAGCTGCAACAGATCATCCTGTTTGTGGTGAATTTCTTCCAGCTTGTCGCCAAGCTCCGGAATTTCGGCGGTTGCCGGGCTGTCCAGATTCAGGCGGGAGCAGGCTTCATCAATCAAATCAATGGCCTTGTCCGGCAGGAAACGATCCGTGATATAGCGCTCGGACAGCGTTGCTGCCTGATGGCAAATTTCATCGGAAATATGCACGCCGTGGAAGGTCTCATAGTAGCCGCGCACGCCCTTGAGAATCTCTGTCGTGTCTGCGATGGACGGTTCAGCGATGGTCACCGGCTGGAAGCGGCGCTCCAGTGCGGCGTCCTTTTCGATATATTTGCGGTATTCAGCGAAGGTTGTCGCGCCGATCACCTGAATTTCTCCGCGGGACAGTGCCGGCTTGAGAATATTTGCCGCATTCATCGAGCCTTCGGCATCACCGGCACCGACGATGTTGTGCACCTCATCAATGACGAGAATAATGTTGCCGAGAGACTTGACTTCGTTGATGAGTCCCTTCATGCGGCCTTCAAACTGACCGCGGAACTGCGTGCCTGCGACAAGGGAAGTCAGATCCAGCAGATGCACTTCCTTGTTTTTGAGCTTATACGGCACATCACCCTTGGCAATGCGGATCGCCAGACCTTCTGCGACGGCGGTCTTGCCGACACCCGGCTCGCCGATCAGACACGGATTGTTTTTCTGGCGGCGATTGAGAATCTGGATGACGCGTTCGGTCTCGCTCTCTCTGCCGACAATCGCATCCAGCTGTCCCTGACGGGCGCGATAGGTCAAATCGGTGCAGTAGGCGGACAGATTCTTGCGCTTTTTCGCTTCCTTCTTCTTGCGGCGCGCTTCTTCCTTGTCCTGGGTGTCCGTGCCGGTCTCCTCATTTGATGCTCCGCCATTTTCGTTGCCGGAGAACAGCTTGTCGAGGAACGGGAAGGTGTGTGTGCCGCCAAAATCGAACGAATCGTCGTCCGGATTGTCAGAATCCTCGTCCGGGATGAGATCGGCGTCATCTGCGTCCTCGTCATCCGGATTGATGAGTGAGTGCATGTTGGTCATCTCATCGGTGATCTGGTCGAGATCATCCTCTGTGATGCCCATCTGGCGCATCAGGCCGTCAATCGGCTTGAGACCCAGCTCTTTGGCACATTTCAGGCAGTAGCCCTCGTTGGAGGCGCCGCCTTCTTCCATTTTAGAGATAAACACCACCGCCACGTTTTTGTGGCAGCGGGAGCATAATGGCATATGCATAGGGGTAAATTCCTTTCTACTATTGCGAAGTATGTCTGAATGATAAAAAAATCGGGAAAATACTCAGGTATTGGCGGTATCGCTTTCAAACAGCGATACGCCGTCGTTCCAGCCGACCAGCTTTCCGGCAATGGCGGAGTGCTCCATCACAGACGGAGAGAGCAGACCGGCATCGGAATAGGCTGCCGGAGCAACCAGCTTGACGGCCCACAGCACAACGGTGCACAGGACCAGACCGCAGGCGAGTCCGAGCAGACCGCCGAGCAGCGCGTTGCACGAATGAATCACCGGCAGACGCGTGAACAGGTCGAGCGCGGATGCTGCCCAGTGAATCAAAATGAGCAAAACGATAAACGACACAAGGAAGATCATGACATAGGCGAGTGCCTCGCCGACACACAGCGCAATGGCGCTGAGCATGGTGTCGCGCGGATCTTCTGCCGCTTGCAGTACCTCTAAGGATACATGCTGAGAGGATAAGATGTTCTGCAAATAGCCGGAAATGCTGTTCCATAGCTCAGAAGCAGATGTAGACACGGAGGTCGATAGCGTCGGCATGGACGCGCTGACCGACTCCTTCAGATACGGCGCAATTTTTGCGCCGACCTGTGCGCGGAAGTGTCCGGCGCATACCAGCGCGAGAATCAGTGCGGCGAGTGAGCCGAACAGATTGAAAATCGTACCGACAAATCCTCTGCGGAATCCATTGATGGTGTATAAAAGGATGACGAGTAAAACGATCCAGTCAACAGCTGTCATAAACATTCCGTCCTTTCAAGGAAATAGAAAATAGAGCGTGTGTCTTGTGCGGTCAGTCTGAGGAAGAACGGAAATCTTCCAGCGGGCTGCCGATGGTCAGCACGCGCGCCTGACTGTTAAACAGGGCGATGGCGGAGCCGCCGGAACGCATATAGACACGAGACAGACCAGTCAGTCCGGTCTGGGAATCAATCTCTTTTAGACTCTTAGAATAGAATGTGACGGTTTCGCCGGTCGTGATGGCGAGTCGTCCGTCGCAGTAGCTGACGCCGTCCGGCTGCTCCGGCAGATATAACGGCTTGCGGGAAGCCGTGCCGCGTGCATTGATGAGGACAACCTCGGCACGGCCGGTCTGCGAATAGGCTTCCGTTGCCAGAGCAAGACAGTCGTTTGTCAAATCGAACGCGATCAGATCATCGGAAGAATAGTCCTTTTGATACTTGATTTGTCCGCCGCGGGAGACAACATAGGTTGCGTTGTCGCAGACGGCACAGACGGTATTGTTGCCCAGGAATTTCATGCCGAGCACAAGATTGCCGTTCATGTCAACGCCGTCATCGCTCTCGCTCGGCTGCTTATCCGAATTGATGTCGGCAAAGAGCAGCTTAGAGGTCAGCGTCAGACCGTCCTGCTGGAAGCAAAACAGCGCCAAACGCTGTCCGTCCGAGGAAAGTGCCGCGGACATGATGTAGCAGTTGTTGGTAGACCACGTGTACAGGTGCTCGTTATCCACGTTGTATACGCGGACGGCGCTCTTGTATCCGGCCTCGTCGGTCACGATGGCGACATTACCGTTTGCGGCGATGTCTGCGTTGGTAATCGGGGAGGACACCGTCTGCGAGTACAGCTCATTGAGCGTGTTTGTGACGGTAAAGCGATACGCGCCGCGGTCAAAGACCAGCAGATACTGATTGGATGCGCGCATCACCGGATTGGCATAGGAAAGATTGGTTTCCATCTGCGAGTATTTGCCCGGCAGCTCGAAGGATAACGAATTGTCGGAACAAATGGCGAGTCCGTTGCCGAACGGCATGATGGATTTGCTGGAACCGGATGGATACGAGATCACCGTCATATCTTCTGCTGACCGCACGGAGGCGGCTTTGAGAGAAGAACGGATGTTGGCGAGGCTCGCGGGGGTAAACAGCTGTAAATTCATGCCGACAAACAGCAATGTGACGAGGACGAGCAGGCGTCCGACATAGGTGCGGCAGCGATGGACGCGGCGAAGCGTGACATCGGGGCTGTTCCACAGCGGATCCTCCCGCCGTTTCAAAGACATTTTTTTCATATCGGCAGCCCTCCCGGCACGCTTTCATCTGCGTGGAGATGAAATGGGTCAAGCTCCGGCGTCGTGTCATACCAGAGGCGTGTCATGTACAAGCCCTGCGGCGGGAGCGTTGGCCCTGCCTGCTCGCGGTCACAGCTCGCCAGAATCGTTTGAATCTCTTCCGGCGGGAATTTTCCCTGACCGGCGTACAATAACGTGCCGGAGATCGCCCGCACCATGTTGTACAAAAAGCCGTCCGCCGAGACGCGGATGCGAACCAGCGCACCGACAGCATCGACACTGCAGGTAAAAATTTCCCGCACGGTCGATTTGACCGGTGTGCCCATCGAGCGAACGGCGGCGAAATCTTTTCTGCCGATAAAATATTGTGCGGCGCGCTGCATGGCGTCTACATCCAGCGAATAGGGATAGAAATAGCTGCGGCTCACCGCAAACGGATCTCGAATTTTCCCCGGAGAGATGAGATAGGTGTATTCCTTGCGGGTGCAGTTGAAGCGTGCGTCAAAGTCGTCCGGCACGAGCGTGGCGCCGGATACGGCAATGTCCATCGGGAGATGGGCGTTGACGGCGAGCGGCAGGCGATCCATGGGGATGGTGTGCGTGCCGTGAAAATTGGCAACATATCGCCGCGCGTGGACACCGGCGTCTGTGCGTCCGACACCGGAAACCGACACCTCCTGTCCCAAGAGGGAGGAGAGGGCTTCGGTCACGGTCTGCTGGACAGAGCTTGCATTGCGCTGGGTCTGCCAGCCGTGATACGCGGTGCCGTCATAGCTGAGAATAATCGCTGTATTCAAAGGACAGATTCCTTTCTATGATGAGTAAAAGTATAACAGGAGGCTATTACAAAAGTGTGAACAACGGAGCCGGAAAAGAAAAAAGTTTGAAAACGAATCGGACTTTGCACACACGAGAACAGAACATTCCTGCCTATATTATAGAATACAGACCTGAGAAGAAAAATGCAACGGTCAATGTGGCATTTTTTCCGGTTTTATGGTACGATAGCAATACGCTATACAAGAAACAGGTGGTATTTTCCATTGGCAAATACAAAAAAGACAACGACGCGGACGAAAAAAACCGCGTCAGGCAAAAAGACGTCTGCCGGAACGCGGCGGACGACATCTCGGAGCAGCGGCGCAAAAACGACAAATGCAGCGAGCCGCAAACGCACGGGAACGAAAAAGACGAACACCACGCGGCGCGCGGCGCCGAAAAAACAGCAAGAGAACCTGATCGAAAGCGGGCAGGTATGGAACAATGTGACCGTCGGCATTGGACTGCTGGTGCTGGCGGTGATTCTTGTGCTGGCGCTGTGCCAGATGGACGGCGTGCTGCTCACCGGTGTGCTGCATCTGGTCGGCGGACTCATCGGCTGGGGAAGCAAGCCGTTTTGTCTTGCCCTGTGCGCAGGCGGTACGATTGCGCTGTGCGATTTTCGGCCGGTGCGCCTGCGCGTGACGAGCGCGCTGCTGCTTCCGGTGCTGTGGAGCGCCCTCGCGCAGACGATTCTCGTCAATCCTCGCATGGCAATCAACTTTTCGTCCATTATTGAGCTGTGGCGCAACGGACAGAGTCTGCATATGGGCGGCGTGATCGGCGGTATGCTGGCGAGTATTCTGGTATTTCTGCTGTCCAGCATGGGTGCCAAGATCGTGCTCGTTATGGTCATGGCACTTTTGCTGCTCGTTGCGTGCAATACGACACCGGTGCGCATTTGGATGTGTCTGCGCAGTATGCTGTATGAGGACGTCGAGCAGCTGCGCGAGCAGGACATGACCGTGTCACCGGCAAAGACGCGCACGGAAGAGCTGGATGACGAGGAGCGCACACAGCTGCTCGGCCAGACCAGCCTGATGACCCGGCTGCGCAATCAGCGCGGCAGCCGCCGAAAGGCAAAGCTGCTTAAGCAGCAGGAAAAGGCCGAGTGGGCGCAGCAGGAAACCGACGATTTGTCGGAAGACAAGCCGCAGGCGGAAGCGTCTGCGCAGGCAGCGCCGGAGAGCAGAGTGGACAATCGCCGCCGTCTGGCGGAGGTCATGCCGAATCTCACAGAGACCATGCATACGCCGGAGATAACGCCGCAGGCCGAGTCGGATGTGCCGCCTTGGGAAGAGGCGGCTGCGAAGGCAGAGCAGCAGACTGCGGCGCCGCAGGAAGAAACACGCGCGACAAAGGAAGAAAAACAACAGGTACATCAGGAAATTGCCCGTGCGCTGGACACACCGGCGGCAGAATATCAGTATCCGCCGCTCAAGCTGCTGAAAAATGCACCGAAAACCTCCAATACGGACGTTCGCGCCGAACTGCGCGACAGCGCCGAACGGTTAGTAGATACGCTGGCATCGTTTGGCATCGACGTGCAGATTATCAATATTGTGCGCGGCCCGTCGGTCACGCGCTTTGAAATTCAGATGGAACGCGGCGTCAAATTTTCACGCATTACCTCGCTGTCGGATGATATTGCGCTGTCGCTGGGCGCGGATACCGTTCGCATTGCGCCGATTCCGGATAAATTGGCCGTCGGCATTGAGGTGCCGAACCGCACGGTACAGATGGTATCGCTGCGCGATGTCATTGGCTCGAAGGCCTTTGAAAATTCGCAGGCAAGCCTGTCCGTTGCCCTCGGCAAGGACATTACCGGCGCGGCGCAGGTCATTGATCTGGCAAAGATGCCGCATTTGCTCATTGCCGGTACGACAGGCTCCGGTAAATCCGTGTGCATCAATTCGATTTTGATTTCGCTGCTGTATAAATCCTCTCCGGCTGATGTGCGGCTCATCATGGTAGACCCGAAAATGGTCGAGCTGGGCAATTATAACGGCATTCCGCATCTGCTCATTCCGGTCGTCACGGACCCGAAAAAGGCGTCCGGTGCTCTGAGCTGGGCGGTCAGTGAGATGGAGCGGCGCTATGCGCTGTTTGCGGCATCCGGTGTGCGCGGCCTCAGCGATTACAATGAGCTGGTGCGCCAGCAGCAGGAACAGGCACAGGAGGAGCCGCCGACGGAAGAGGCAGACGGACAGCAGGTAATTCATCCGCGCATGGAGCATCTGCCGCAGATTGTCATTGTCATTGACGAGCTTGCCGATCTCATGATGGTGGCGGCAAAGGAGGTAGAGACCTCGATCTGCCGCATCGCGCAGAAGGCACGTGCTGCCGGTATGCATCTGGTCGTTGCGACGCAGAGACCATCTACCGATGTCATTACCGGTTTGATGAAGTCGAATATCCCGTCGCGCATTGCCTTTGCAGTGGCATCGCAGGTCGAATCGCGCATTATTTTGGATACCGTCGGCGCGGATAAGCTGATTGGCAAGGGCGATATGCTGTATTCTCCGATCAATCTCAATAAGCCGGTGCGCATTCAGGGCTGTTTTGTCAGCACAGAGGAAATCGAAAACGTCATTCAGTATGTAAAGAAAAACGCCGAAGCGGAGTATTCGCAGGAAATTATGGATCATATCGAGAAGCAGTCGGAGAGCGAATCGGCGGGCGGCTACGATGCGTCCGAGGATGAGGACGAACTGCTGCCGCAGGCGATTACGATTGTTGTCGAGTCGGGACAGGCATCGGTATCCATGCTGCAGCGCCGCTTGAAGCTGGGCTATGCGCGCGCCGCGCGTCTGGTCGATCAGATGGAGCAGCGCGGCATTGTCGGGCCGTTTGAGGGCTCCAAACCGCGCCGCGTGCTCATCACGCGCGATGACTGGATGCAGATGCAGCTCCGCGCAAGAGATCTGCCGTGATAACAAATTTCTGAGCGCATAAAAATGCGCAAAACCGCTTGCATATCGCGGCGGGAATATAGTAAGATAATCATATACACAACAAAAGATATTTGAGGAGGTTTTTACGATGTCTTTTCGCAAGATTGATCCGACCGAGCTGCCGGGCAATGCCATTGATGAAATCTGCAACAAGTGGATGCTGCTGGCTGCCGGCACAGAGAACGATTTTAATTTTATGACCATCAACTGGGGTATGCTGGGTGAGCTGTGGTTCAAGCCGGCAATTACCGTGTATGTTCGCCATTCCCGCCACACCTTCGGCTACATGGAGAACAACGATCTGTTCACGGTGACCTGCCTGAAGCCGGGACACGAAGATGCCCTCAAGCTGGCTGGCTCCAAGTCTGGTCGCGACATCGACAAGCTCAAGGAATCCGGCCTGACCAAGGTCATGATTGACGGCGCGCCGACCTTTGAGGAGGCAGCATACACCCTCGTGTGCAAGAAGATGTACGCACAGGAGCTGCCGCCGGAAAACTGCACCGATATGCCGATTTTTGAGCACGCATACGATGCACCGGATTACCACAAGATGTATATCGGTCAGATCGTTGCCGCTTACGTCAACGACTAACTGATACAACCGGTAATTGGACGCCCATCCCGCTGGCGGGATGGGCGTTTTTGTGCGTGTCGGAAAGTGAAAGTAAAAAAACAGGAAATTCGTAAAATATTCCGTTTCTTCTTCCGCTCTGCTGTGGTATGATAAAAGCTGAGAAAAACTAGGGATTTTTAAAATCAGTCAAAAGAGGACGATATGGCAAAGAAAACAGGCGGCTTTTTGCCGATTTCAAAAGAAGATATGCTGTCGCGCGGGTGGTATTACTGTGATTTTCTGCTTGTAACCGGCGACGCTTATGTGGATCACCCGTCGTTTGGCACGGCGGTAATTTCGCGCGTGTTAGAGGACGCGGGATACCGCGTGGCGATTTTGTCGCAGCCGGATTTCCGCACGGAGGCGGACTTTGTGGCGATGGGACGGCCGCGCTATGCCGTGCTCATCAACAGCGGCAATATTGACTCGATGGTGGCGCATTATACGGCGTCCAAGAAGCGGAGACATGACGATTCGTATTCTCCCGGCGGCGTGGGCGGCAAGCGCCCAGACCGCGCGGTGACGGTGTATGCGAAACTCGCGCGCCGCGCATTTCCGGATACGCCGATTTATCTCGGCGGACTCGAGGCGAGTCTGCGCCGATTTGCGCATTATGATTATTGGGCGGACCATATCATGCCGTCTATTTTGCAGGACGCGGGCGCAGATGGTCTGATGTTCGGCATGGGAGAAAAATCGGTGCTGGAAATTGCCGCCAATCTCAAAGCGGGCAAACGCGGTGCCGAGGTGTGCAAGCATGTTCGCGGCACGGCATATTTTACCAAGGATGCAGAGGATATTTCGTTTCCGGCCGTGTGGTGTCCTTCGCTGGAGGAGACCATAGAAGACAAAATCAAGTATGCCGAATCGGTAAAGATTCAGTATGCCCAGCAGGATCATATCACGGGAAAGGCTGTCGTGCAGAAGCATGGACACCGCCTTCTCGTACAGAATCCGCCGTCCATTCCGCTGACAACAAAGGAAATGGACTGGGTATATGGTCTGCCGTATGAGAGAACCTACCATCCGAGCTATGAAGCTGTCGGCGGTGTTCCGGCGATTGCCGAGGTGCAGTTTTCCATTATTCACAACCGCGGCTGTTTCGGTGGCTGTAATTTCTGTTCGCTGGCGTTCCATCAGGGCAGATATATTTCCTCGCGTTCGCATGAATCGGTTGTGGCAGAGGGCAAGCGCATCGCCCAGCATCCGGATTTCAAGGGATATATTCACGATGTCGGCGGCCCGACCGCGAATTTCCGGTTTCCGGCGTGCAAAAAACAGGAAACACAGGGCTTATGTCAGAATAAGCGCTGTCTGTTCCCGAAGGCGTGCGGCAATCTGCGGGCAGACCATTCGGATTATCTCAAGCTGCTGCGTCAGCTGCGGGAAATTCCGGGCGTCAAGAAGGTGTTTGTGCGTTCGGGTCTGCGCTATGATTACATGATGGCGGATGACAACGACGAATTTTTCTTGGAGCTGGTCAAATATCATATCAGCGGTCAGCTCAAAGTCGCGCCGGAGCACATGAGCGATCATGCGCTGTATTACATGGGCAAGCCGTCGTTTGATGTGTACCGCCGATTTAAAGAACGATATGAACGCATCAATGCAAAATTGGGCAAAAAACAGTATCTGGTACCATATTTGATGTCCTCCCATCCGGGCGCAGAACTGAGTGATGCCGTGCATCTGGCGGAATATCTGCACTCGATTGGCTATATGCCGCAGCAGGTACAGGACTTTTATCCGACACCGGGCACTCTGTCCACGGCGATGTATTATTCCGGCGTCGATCCGCGCACGATGAAGCCGGTATATGTTGCCAAGACACCGGAGGAAAAAGAGATGCAGCGTGCGCTGCTGCAGTGGCGCAGACCGGATAAGCGCGCAATTGTCATTAAGGCGCTGCTTCAGGCGGGCAGAGAGGATCTCATCGGCTACGGCAGAGAATGCTTGATTCGTCCGCGACCCAATGAGCATTTTGCCCATCTGCACACGGAAAAACCGCAGAGAAAGCAAGGGCGCGGCAGAAATGCCCAGCAGACATCGCGCAGAACAGACAAGCGCACGGCGCGGAGCAATACCAGTCACCGGTCATCCGGCGGACGCCGTGACCAGAAATCCAATCAGAAGAAATATACCAAGCATAGATAACAGGAGAGTCATATGTGGATTGCAGATAAATGGAAAGATTTTGAGGTGCTCGACTGCGGCAACGGCGAAAAAGTAGAGCGGTGGGGAAAGCAGGTCTTGGTTCGTCCGGACCCGCAGGCGATTTGGCCGAAGCAGAAAAACGTTTCTGCTTGGAGAACCGCGGATGCATCCTATCATCGTTCGTCTTCCGGCGGCGGCAAGTGGAACATCAAGAAGCTGCCGAGCCAGTGGGACATTCACTATCGAGAGCTGACCTTTCACATCAAACCGATGAACTTTAAGCACACCGGTTTGTTCCCGGAGCAGGCGGCAAACTGGGACTATGTCGATGGACTCATTCGCAAGTCGGATAAGCCGGTGCGGGTACTCAATTTGTTTGCCTATACCGGCGGTGCGACGCTGGCGGCAGCCGCTGCCGGTGCCAGTGTGTGCCATGTCGATGCCTCGAAGGGCATGACACAGTGGGCAAAGGAGAATGCCGTGGCATCCGGTCTGGCGGATCGTCCGATTCGTTGGATTGTCGATGACTGCAAGAAGTTTGTCGAGCGAGAAATTCGCCGCGGACACAAGTATGACGGCATTATCATGGACCCACCGAGCTATGGCAGAGGCCCAACGGGACAGGTTTGGAAGATTGAAAATGACATCGCCGATTTTATTCAGCTGACCTCTCAGCTGCTGTCGGATGATCCACTGTTCCTGCTTGTCAACAGCTATTCGACAGGTCTCGCACCGGCGGTCATGGGATATATTCTCGGCACAACGATTGCCTCTCGCTTCGGCGGTCATATTGACTGCCAGGAGCTGGGTCTGCCGGTAAAATCGACGGGCTACGCCCTGCCGTGCGGCAATACAGCCCGCTGGGTCAATACCAATCGGTAAGAATAAGCGGTTCGCACCGGCTTCTCGGCTCTCCCTTTGGGAGAGCTGGCATTTGCAAAGCAAATGACTGAGAGGGCAAACCGCTAACCAATTCGTATCAGGCAAATCTGAGAAAGAAAGTAGCTGATACAAGCCCTCTCTGTCGCTGCGCGACATCTCTCCCAGAGGGAGAGACAAGTTTGGATTGTGCGTGAGGGCAAGATTTTATCGCTTTAACCCATCAAAAAATTGACAGAGAGGAGAATTTCTTTGCCTGTCCCTAAGAATTACCGGATGCTTGCGCAAGCACGAAAATTGCGAAGAGAAATGACACCACAAGAACGAAAATTATGGTATTTATTTCTGAAAGATTATCCGGTAAAAATATATCGACAGCGCATCATAGAGTCTTTTATTGTTGATTTTTATTGTTCTTCTGCGAAATTGGTTATAGAATTAGATGGACAACAACATTTTACCACGCAGGGGAAACAATATGATGCAGAACGTAGTCAGATTTTAAACAGCCATGGTTTGCGGGTGATTCGATTTACCAACTATGATGTGGATACAAAGTTTTCACAGGTTTGTCATGCCATTCATCAAGCCATCTCGCAAACCACATCCATCCCCCAATAAAGGAAGTACACCATGTCAGACATGATTCATGCGGAAAATTTAACCTTCCGTTATACGGATTTCTCGCGGGCGACGCATTTGGCGTTGGACGGCGTGAATCTTACCATTCCATATGGACAGTTTGCCGCGATTTTGGGCAGAAACGGCTCTGGAAAATCTACCTTTGCGCGCATGTGCAATGCCATCAATCTGCCATCCGGCAGCAGGATCTGGGTGGATGGCATGGATGCCATGAACGAAGAAAAGCTGTGGGACATCCGCCGTGCGTGCAGTATGGTATTTCAGAACCCGGATAACCAGATTGTCGCAACGGTTGTGGAAGAGGATGCCGCGTTTGGCCCGGAAAATATGGGCGTTGAACCCAAAGAAATCCGCCGCCGTGTCTATCAGGCACTCAAGCTCGTCGGTATGTATGAATATCATCTGCATGCCCCGCATTTGCTGTCCGGCGGACAAAAACAGCGCGTCGCCATTGCCGGTGTGTTGGCGATGCAGCCGAAATGCATTGTGCTGGATGAACCGACAGCCATGCTTGATCCGCAGGGCCGCGCAGATATTATGCGTATCCTGCATGAGCTGCACGAAAAACAGCACATTACTATCATTCTCATCACACATCATATGGATGAAGCGGTACAGGCGCAGCGCGTTGCCGTTTTGGATGGCGGACATCTGGTGATGGATGGCACACCGCGTGAGGTATTTACCCAGACGCGGCGGCTGCGGGAGCTGGGACTGGAAGCACCGCAGAGCATTGAGCTGCTGGAACAGCTCAATCAGACTGCCGGAACCCAATTGCCTATCGACGCTCTAACCGTTGAAGAATGTGCCAACCGACTGGAAGCATGGCTGAAAGGGGGCGCATGACATGTCTATCTTGGAAGTGCGTGACCTGAGTCATGTATACAGCAAGGGCACGCCGTTTGAACAAAAAGCACTGGATCATGTCAATTTGAGCGTGGAACGCGGCGAATTTTTGGCAATTATCGGACATACTGGTTCGGGTAAGTCTACATTGATTCAGCATCTCAATGGCTTGCTCCGCCCGACAGAGGGCGATGTCCTGCTGCATGGAAAGAGCATCTTTTCCTCGGACAATGACCTGCGAAGCGTGCGCTTTCATATCGGTCTGGTGTTCCAGTATCCGGAATATCAGCTGTTTGAGGAGACCATTGCAAAGGATATTGCTTACGGCCCGACTAATATGGGATTGGATGCCGCAGAAATTGAACGGCGCGTCACACAGGCAATGGAAGATGTCGGTTTGGATGTCAGTCTGCGCGATAAATCTCCGTTTGAGCTGTCCGGCGGACAAAAACGCCGCGTGGCTCTGGCGGGCGTTGTGGCGATGCAGCCGGAAATTCTGGTGCTGGATGAGCCGACAGCGGGCCTAGATCCGGCAGGCCGCCGCGAAATGTTTGATTTGATTCGCCGCCTGCACGATTTGCATGGCACGACAATTGTCCTCGTCACCCATTCTATGGAGGATGCGGCACGCATGGCAGATCGGCTTGTCGTGATGAAAAAAGGACAGGTCTTTATGACCGGCACACCGGAAATGGTATTTTCGCAGGCGGAAGCCCTGGAACAGGCGGGACTGACCGTGCCGCAGGTCACAAAGATTTTGTTAGAGCTAAAAAAGCGCGGCATACCGGTCGATACCGGCTGTTATACCGTGGAGCAGGCAGTAAAGCAGCTGCTTGCCTATAAACAACAGGCAGGAGGGGAGAGCTGATGCTGAAGGACATCACACTGGGACAATATTTTCCGGGGCGTTCGCTTCTGCACCGTGCCGACCCGCGCACAAAGATTCTGCTTGTGCTGGTACTGATTGTTGCTGTCTTTGTGTGCAGCAATCCTATCTCTATGCTGTTGCTTGCGGCGTTTATTTTCGGTATGGTTTATTTGGCGCGTCTCAAGCTGCGCATGGTGCTGCGCGGTCTCAAGCCGCTGCTGTTTATCATTGTCTTTACCGCGGTGCTGAATCTGTTTATGACGCCGGGTGGGGATACCTTGTGGCAGTTTGCCATGCTCACGATCACATCCAATGGTGTCAGCCGAGCGGTACTCATTGTGGTGCGATTGATTTTGCTGATTGTCGGCGCCTCGCTGCTGACATATACAACATCGCCGATTCAGCTCACAGATGGGTTGGAACGGCTGCTGTCTCCGCTCAAAAAAGTACACGCGCCGATTCATGAGCTGGCGATGATGATGTCGCTGGCATTGCGGTTCATTCCGACACTGGTGGAGGAGACCGACAAAATTATGAGCGCGCAGCGCGCACGCGGCGCGGATTTTGATTCCGGCGGCCTGCTGCACCGCGCTAAGGCACTTGTGCCGATTTTGGTGCCGCTGTTTGTATCGGCATTTCGCCGGGCAGATGAGCTGGCAACGGCGATGGAGTGCCGGCTGTATCGCGGAGATATTGGACGCACGAGAATGCGTCAGCTGAAATTTGGAAAAGCAGATGCAATTTGCGCGCTGGTCTCGGTGATTATCATCGGCGGTGCCATTGCCGTGCAGGTGTTTGCATAACAAGTACGCATAAAAACAGGATTTTCACAAACGGAAGGGGAGCTATTCAGAATGTATCGTTTGATTGCACTGGATCTGGACGGAACAGTGCTGACCAGCAGTATTGATATACTTCCATCGACGGTGGAGGCAGTGGCCTATGCGCGCAGCAAGGGCGTCAAGGTAATCGTCTGTACCGGTCGAATTGTAGGAGAAGCCGCTGTTTTCTCGAAAGAAATTGGCGCATCCTCTCTGCTGATTTCGGCAGGCGGCGCGGCGATTTCCGATGTGCGCAATGCGCGCAACGTAAAGGAATGGGCGATGCCGTGGGACATCGGAGCGAAGGTCGTAGAGGCTGTGCAGAATCGTCCGGTCACGGTCATGATTTATGTGGGCGACAGATTGTATCTGAACCCATATTCGGATGAAATTTTGTGTAATACCAAGCGCACAGAGGGCTTCTGGGCGAGCAAGGTAGTGCTGCCGGATGTCGCAGCGACGATCCGCGAGCATAAATTTCCGGTATCCAAGGTCTTTGCGCGCGGCGATGTACAGGTGCTGGCAGAGGCACTGGCGGAAATTAATCAGCTGCCGGGCATTCATATCACGCGCTCGGCGGAAAATAATTTTGAGATTATGCCGGAGGGCGTCAATAAGGGACTTGCCTTGCAGGAGCTGACCCATGTTATGGGCATCACGATGGATGAAGTGATGGCAATTGGAGACAGCGACAACGATTCGGATATGCTGCGCATTGCGGGAATGCCGGTCGTCATGGGAAATGGCGATGAGGCAGTAAAAAAGCTGGCAAAATATGTCACAGATACCAATGATAATGACGGTGTGGCAAAGGCAATTTATCAATTCATCTAAGGAAAATAGATGGTAGATATAGGAATAGGGAAAGAAAAAGACCTGCCAGAGGCGGGTCTTTTGTGCTGTTTGGCGCATTAAGAAAGAGATTTCAGATATTGCCGAAGGGTCAGATATTCATAGGTCACGAGCGGTTCGCTTTTATCCGGTGTCAGGATGTCGGTCTCCGTGATATTGCCGTGCTTGTCGTAGCTGTTGGTGTATTTCATCTGTAATTTTCCCTGTGCGTCATAGGTGCAGGTGTTGAGCAGATTGCCATCCGCATCGTAGTCCATTTCATCCCAGCTGTCCAGCGTGTCATTGGTATAGGTGCTGGATTTGACGAGATTTCCGGCTTCGTTATAGAGAGACTCGATGGTAATCGTATCCTGGGCGGCATCTGCATCGTTGTGCTGTACCGATTTGGTCTGTCTGCCCTGGTCATCGGTTGTGATGTCAACCCAATAGCTGTTGTTGACACTGCCGTGCTCTTCGGTATGTACCTGCTTGGTCAGGTGTCCCTTGGCATCATAGGTATAGGCTTCCTCGTAGTTTTTGGTTTTCTTGCTGCCGTCCAGACTGACGGTGGCAATCAGATTGCCGTTTTTGTATTGATTGCTGATGCGGGACTGGATCTCTCCGGTTTCATTGTATGTGATCGCTTCTGTCGGCTGATTGTCCTCGTTGTATGTCGTCTCTGTCCAGCCGGTAAGATTCCCGGATGCAGAATAACGGGATTCTTTGGTGCAATTGCCGCTTGTGTCATAGTCATAGGTAACATAATTGCCTGCATTGGCGGTCTGCTTGGTACATACATAGGGATTTTCAGATGAGCCTGCTTTGCCGGAACCGCAGCCTGTCAGCAAAAAAGCCGCCAGACAGACCAAAAGCAGGGCGGAATGCGTGTGCTTCATGAATCGTCCTCCTTTGTTTGGTATAGCATACCATAAAAGTTAGCAAAATACAACGATAACGGCGAAAAAACGCCAGTTCCCGAGAAATCCGGAACTGGCGTTGTGTATTTAGCTTTGTCGATTACTTGCCATTCTTGCGGTTGCGCTTCTGCCACTCACGCGGCGGAATGCCGAATACCTTGTGGAAGGCACGGGAGAAGTGCAGCTGATTCGGATAGCCGACAGAACGAGCAATCGTTGCAATCGGAGCGGCACCGATCTGGAGATAGTGACAAGCAACGCTCATGCGCTGGCGGATCAGATACTCCTGTGTGGTCATGCCGGTCGCATCGCGGAACAGCTTGCCGAGATAGCTTCTGTTCAGACCGCAGTACTGAGCGACATCTTCTACCGAAATATCCTGCGGATACTTGGTCTTGATATACCGGATGGACTTGTCAACGTAATACTGCTGGAGGTTGGATACCTTCGGCTGGCACGGACGCGGGCTTTCCTCTACCACGTTGTCCAGCACTTCCATTGCCAGACCATAGGCTTCCAGAGCGCCAAGCTCGGTGTCCGGATCGGTCAGGCGAGCCAGCGTTTTCGCTGTCTTGCAGTGCTCTCCCAGATCAGCCAGAGACAAAATCGGCTTTTGCGGTGTCAGACCGGCGCGTGCCAGAATTTTCGGCAGCGGATCGCCGGACATCTCTGCCCACATGACCTTGGCAGAGCCTTCAAATGCAGAAGCATTGACACAGACGTCTGGGAACATGACGAGGACGGAGCCAGCCTCAATGGTGTGAAGCGACGTGCCGAGCTTCAGGCTGCCAGAGCCTTCTGTTATATATGCAATAACAGTGTGCTCGTTCAAAAACGGCAGCTGCTTCGTGTCGGCGTCCTTCTCGTACCGGCCATACTGCCGCAGGGCAGTTTGGCAAAAGCTAGCAGAGTCACAGAATTGAGTTGTAAATTCGACCATAATAAATCTCTCCTTGCCTGCGCATATCCGTAAATAAGGGGAAACATACGGCTTATGCAAATATTCCTTCTCAAATCTCTCAATATAATATCATTATACGGAAAATAACAACATATTACAAGAGGACTTTTGAAAATTTTAAAGAAAACTTAAATCCGCATAAAGAAATAAAAAGAACGGGAAAATCGAATAAATGCGAGATTGAAACTTGGCACGGACGAGGAGATTTTATCAGATATGCGTGCTGCGTGCACACGAGAGAAAGTTTGGAAAAATGAGAATAGTTAACAAAAATCACGGGAAAGTTGACGTTTAGATGACGAAAAGTAACAAATGTAAAAATGAAATATCGGCGTTTTTCGGGTAAGAACAGATAAAATCCAACTGGTGTTTGGGAAAAACATTGGGCTGTACAGAGAAAAAATTATATTTTGCGGCAAACCTCTTGTTTCGCATGGTTCGTTGTGCTATTCTAAACGGTATGGGTGGTATTACGAGTATCCATCGTAAACTGCACCGGATGTTTTTTCTTTTTTTCGGCACAGCCTATATTGCCGCAGGCAAGTGGGACTGATGCGCAGGGAATCGCCGACCGTAGAAATACAGAGGTGGTTCATATGAAAATTGGTTTTATCGGCGCGGGAAACGTCGGTACATCGCTCGGTAAGCTGTTTACCCAGCACGGTATCGCCGTCACAGGCTACTTTAGCAGAACCCGCAAGCACGCCGAGGAGGCAGCAGAGTTTACAAGGACGCATTGCTTTGATACATTGGAAGAGATCGTACAAGCGAGCGATACCCTGTTCGTGACCACATCGGATGGTGTGGTTGCACGCATGTGGAAGGACATGAAAACACTGCCGATCAAAAGTAAATGGATATGCCATTGCAGCGGCGCACTGCCCAGCTCGGTTTTCGAGGGAGCGGATGCGTGCGGCGCACAGACCTGTTCCGTGCACCCGATGATGGCAGTCAGTGACCGATTCTCCGCGTGGGAGAAGCTGTCCGGCGCATTTTTTACGCTGGAAGGCAATGGCGCACCGC
Organism: bacterium; assembly: GCA_963601915.1. Lineage (GTDB taxonomy): Bacteria > Bacillota > Clostridia > Oscillospirales > Butyricicoccaceae > Butyricicoccus_A. The sequence goes on from CAVCGL010000023.1 coordinate 29,303, forward strand.
ATATGCAGGCGGTTTTGGATGCCTGCGGCGTACAGTATGCGTCAATTGGTGCGCAGGACAAGGCGCGATACCATTTGGCAGCGTGCGTTGTCAGCAATCTGGTCGTTGGACTGGCAGACTGGGGCACACAGCTCCTACAGCAGTGCGGCTTTACGCCGGAGCAGGCGCTGACCGCTTTGACTCCGCTGATGCAGGGAAATCTGCAGGCGGTTTGCGAGAAGGGGCCGGTCAACGGTCTGAGCGGGCCGGCAGAGCGCGGAGACATGGGAACAATCCAGTCGCACATGGCATGTCTGACGCGGGAAGAACAGGCACTATATGCCCGTCTGACGCGCAGATTATGTGATATTGCACACAAAAAACATCCAGACAGAGACGATACCGCCCTCATCAAGTACTTGGAGGGATTGTCATGAAGAACACTGTATTAACATTCCAGCAGGCAAAAAAGGAAGGCACGCGTCTGTCGATGCTGACAGCGTATGATTACTTGACCGCTAAGCTCGTCGATGCAGCAGGTATCAACTCGATTCTGGTAGGAGATTCGCTGGGAAATACCATTCTCGGCTATGAGGACACATTGTCCGTTACAATGGAAGATATGATTCATCATACGGCAGCTGTTGCCCGCGGTGCAAAACATGCACTGGTTATCGGTGACATGCCGTTTATGTCGTATCAGGCATCTGTTTATGACGCTGTTGTCAATGCAGGCAGATTGATGAAGGAAGGCCGCGCACAGGCAGTCAAGCTGGAGGGCGGCGCTTCAGTATGCGAGCAGATCAAGGCAATTGTCGGCGCATCTATTCCGGTTTGCGCCCATCTCGGTCTGACCCCGCAGTCCATCAATGCATTCGGCGGCTTTAAGGTACAGGGCAAGGGCGAAAAGGAAGCACAGCAGATTCTGGATGATGCCCGCCGCGTACAGGAAGCAGGTGCCTTTGCTGTTGTTCTGGAAGGCATTCCGGCACTGCTTGCACAGAAGATTACCGACAGCCTGGATATTCCGACCATCGGCATCGGCGCCGGTGCTGGCTGCGACGGTCAGGTTTTGGTTTATCAGGATATGCTCGGTATGTTCACGGACTTCAAGCCGAAGTTCGTCAAGCACTTTGCAAACGTCGGCGAGATTATGACCGAAGCGTTCAAGGCCTTCGATCAGGAAGTCAAGGAAGGCGTCTTCCCGGCACAGGAGCATACCTATAAGATTGATGAGGACATCATCGGCAGATTGTATTAAGAGAACGCATCGCAAACATGCAGGCATATAAAGGAGTTTCACATGATTACCATCGTTAAGACAATAGAAGAAGTTCGCGCACAGGTAAAGGCATGGCGCGCTGAGGGACTGACCGTAGGTCTGGTTCCGACCATGGGTTATTTGCATGAAGGTCATCAGAGCCTGATTGCGCGCTCGGTTGCAGAGAACGACCGCACCGTGGTTTCCGACTTTGTCAACCCGATTCAGTTTGGCCCGACAGAGGATCTGGCAACCTATCCGCGCGATTTGGAGCGCGACGCTGCTCTGTGTGAGTCTACCGGCGCAAACCTGATTTTCAATCCGGAGCCGGAAGAAATGTACGCACCGGACTTCTGCACCTATGTGGATATGGATCACCTGACCAAGGGTCTGTGCGGCAAGACGCGCCCGATTCATTTCCGCGGCGTGTGCACGGTTGTCAGCAAGCTGTTCCACATCGTACAGCCGGATCGCGCTTACTTCGGCCAGAAGGACGCACAGCAGCTCGCTGTCATTCGCCGCATGGTGCGCGACCTGAATATGCCGCTGACCATCGTTGGCTGCCCGATTATCCGTGAAGAGGACGGTCTGGCAAAGTCTTCCCGCAATACCTACTTGAGCGCAGAGGAGCGCAAGGCAGCCCTGTGCCTGTCCCGCGGTCTGAACAAGGGCAAGGCTGCTGTAGAAGCCGGCGAGACCGATGCAGAAAAGGTCAAGGCAATCATTGCCGCTGAGATTGAGGCAGAGCCGCTCAGCCGCATTGACTATGTAGAAATTGTAGATTGGAACAATCTGGAGCCGGTCAGCAGCACCGAAGGCTCGATCCTCGCCGCTGTTGCCGTATATATCGGCAAGACCCGCCTGATTGATAACTTTATCATTAAACGCTAAATAAAACGGAGGACGAAATTTACATGACAATCCAGATGCTGAAAGGCAAAATTCACCGCGCCGTTGTAACACAGGCTGAGCTGAACTATGTGGGTTCGATTACCATCGACAGCGAGCTTCTGAATACAGCTGGTATTTATGAGTATGAAAAAGTACAGATTGTAGACGTAAACAACGGCAATCGCTTTGAAACGTACACCATCGCAGGTGAGCCGGGCAGCGGCGTGATCTGTCTGAACGGCGCGGCAGCACGCTGCGCATCTGAGGGCGACCATGTGATTATTATGGCATATGCGGATGTGACACCGGAAGAGGCACAGACTCATAAGCCGAAGGTCGTTTTTGTTGACGATGACAACCATATCGCGCGTGTCACGCATTATGAGAAGGCGGGCGCACTGTACGACGACGAACGACTGTAAGACAAACCGATAGAACAGACCGACTGCATACGCAGTCGGTTTTTTCTTTTCCTCGTGCAGCAATTTGTCTTGCTGTGGGGTGTATAGAGCGAAGGGAGGAAAGCACAGTGAGACAAAACGAAACTACCGATCAGCTCATCCGAAAATATGCCGACATGGTGTATCGCCTAGCGTTTGCACGGATGGGAACGAAATATGACGCCGATGAGATCTTTCAGGAAGTTTTTTTGCGATACTTGAAAAAATGTCCGACATTTCACGACGAAGAGCACGAAAAAGCATGGTTTTTGCGCGTGACGGTCAATTGCTGTAATAAGATGCACATGTCTGCCTGGCGCAGACATACCGTAGAGCTGGAAGAAAATCTTTCCTGGGAAGCACCGGAGGATTCCGGCTTGTATGATGCGCTTCGGCAACTGCCGCCCAAATATCGGGAAGTTATTCATCTGTTTTATTATGAGGATATGACGACTGAACAAATCGCGCAGGCCCTGCACCGCCGCAGCGGCACGGTTCGTTCCCAATTGACCCGGGCGCGAGAGATGCTGCGAGAGCTTTTGAGAGAGGAGAATGACGATGAAACGCAACTATCAGCATATGATGCAGCAAGTGAAACCCAATGAACAGCTGGTACAGGAGGTTATGACACAGGCACGAAAGCGTCCTGTGCGGCAGATGTCCCGCACGCGCCGCGTTCTGCGTCCGATCGCTGCCGTTGCCGCCGTGTGTGTTTGCCTGAATTTCACCCTGTCTGCGCTGGCCGCCAACAATGACACGGCGTATGCCGTGATGTATGCGGTGTCACCGGCACTTGCCCAGCATTTTGTGCCGGTCAATCAGACCTGCGATGACAACGGCATCCGTTTGGAAGTGGAATCGGCATCCATTTCTGGCAATACGGCACAGGCCTATGTCACACTGCGTGATATGGACAAAAAAGGACGGATTGATGAGACGACCGACCTCATGGACAGCTACAGCATTCTGACGGCACAGGATACGGCCAGCGGCTGTTCCAGTGTTGGCTATGACAAAGAGACACAGACCGCGCGGTTTTATATTACGATCCAGTCTATGAACGGAAAAGATTTGACCAAGGACAAAGTGACGTTTACGCTTGCAAAGTTTTTGAGCGGAAAACAGGAACAGGAAAATTATATCGTGCCGCACGCGCTGGATACCGCCTTAAAGACGCCACAGACGATAAAGAGGGAGATCAACGGTGGTAGCGGCGGCTCGGATGCCGATGCCAGTCTGTTTGAGGGAGAGCACACCGTGCTCAAGCCGGACGAGAACCATTCGATATTACAGGAAATACCGGGCATTGATTTCACCGGTGCGGGATATATTGACGGAAAACTGCATGTACAGATGGTCATGAGAAATTTCATTGAGACGGACAATCATGCAGACGTTTGGCTGACCGATGCGAACGGCGAAAAAATAGAGACGGAATATAATTTATGCTTCATATCCGATGATGACAAAGACAACTATTATGAATTTGTCTTTGATGTACCGCGGCAGGAACTCTCGCAGTATCAGCTGTGCGGCGATTTCTGGACTGCCAATCAGGGCGCGACACAGGGAAACTGGCGTGTGACGTTCCCGATTGCATAAAAAAAACATTGTACTGGAAGCGATATAGCAGTATAATAAAACAAAGAGCTTCAAAAAGGAGAACGTACAATGCAAATTTTGATTACCGGCGGCGCCGGATATATTGGCAGTCATACCGTCATTGAGCTGCAAAAGGCGGGTCATGATGTGGTCGTTGTGGACAATCTGAGCAATGCTTCGGAAAAGTCCTTGCAGCGTGTGACCGAAATTACCGGCAAACCGGTTCCGTTTTATCAGGTAGACATTCGTGACCGCGAGGGTCTGACCAAGGTAATGGAACAGTATGCTTTTGATTGCTGCATTCATTTTGCAGGACTCAAGGCGGTTGGTGAATCGGTAGAAAAGCCGCTGGAGTATTATGAAAACAATATTTCCGGTACACTTGTCCTGCTGGATGTGATGCGCAAGCATGGCTGTAAGAACATCATTTTCTCGTCTTCCGCGACGGTTTATGGCAATCCGGCAGTGATTCCGATTACGGAGGAATGCCCGAAGGGTCAGTGCACCAACCCGTATGGCCAGACCAAGAGCATGATTGAACAGATTATGATGGATATGCAGAAGGCAGATCCGGAATGGAATGTCGTTCTGCTGCGCTACTTCAATCCGATCGGTGCGCATCCGTCCGGCAAGATTGGTGAGGACCCGAATGGTATTCCGAACAATCTGATGCCGTATATCACACAGGTTGCTGTGGGCAAGCGTCCAGAGCTGGGTGTCTTTGGCAATGATTATGATACCCCGGATGGCACCGGTGTGCGTGATTATATTCACGTTGTCGATTTGGCAGATGGCCATGTCAAGGCACTGGCTGCCATTGAAAAACACTGCGGCATGGCGATTTATAATCTGGGCACCGGTCAGGGTTATTCGGTTCTGGATGTCGTACATGCTTTTGAGCAGGCGAATAACCTGAAAATCCCGTATTCTATCAAGCCGCGCCGTGCAGGCGATATTGCTACCTGCTATTCGGATCCGGCAAAGGCAGAGAGAGAACTGGGCTGGAAGGCGCAGAACGGAATTTTGGAGATGTGCCGCGATTCTTGGAATTGGCAGAAGAACAATCCGAACGGATACCGCGATTAAACGAAATATAACGGGAAATTTGGCAGATGTACAAAATATACATCTGCCTTTTCTATATATCTGTCTGCTCTTGTATAAAAAGATGCAACGGCAGAAAGAATACCTGAGATACGGCAAAGTATTTCAGAAAAGCGGCAAAAAACGCAGAAAACCTCTGCGCAGCCTGCATAATCTGATGCATTTGTTTTTGTGCGTCCTGCCACGAATGTGTACAAGAATTGGATGAAAAAATCATGCAAAGTTATATAAAATAGAAATAGACAAAACCCGGTCTTTTGCAGTATGATAGTCGCAGAAAGAGGGGAATGCAAAATGACAAAGCAAATGAACGCCGGCAGCATTCCGGTAATGAGAAAAGAAAAAAAGCAGCTGAACTTCTTCCATGCACTGCACCCCATTTGTTAGACAGTATGATATACTATCTAATAGATGGGGTGATTTATTATGCCAAGAGGAAAGCCAAATAAAAAATACGACGGAGAGTTCAAGGTGCAAGTAGTGGAAACCATGGAACGAGAAGGGCTAAGTCTTCATGAAGCGGCAAGACAATTTGGAA
>CAVCGL010000024.1:0-4029 GCA_963601915.1 bacterium
CGATTGCTGTTACGCCGGCAAATAGAGCTGGCCACTTCATCGCCATTTCATTTGCTGCGGTGGCACCTTCCTGATAACCAACCAAATACAACGCACGTTCGTTCAAGTCGAATACGGATTCATTGGAATCTGATTTGCTAGTCAGTTTTCCGTAAATCTTGTACAAATATTCTTGATCATTTCGTCCAGAAGAATCGTCTTGCAGATTCCATTCGCCGGATTCCGGCTCTGCAACAACCAAAGAAATCGCATTATTGTCCGCTACAGAGATCCATCTCTTGCCTAACTCACTATCGAGCCAATCTTTTGCCGTTGTTCCATTTGGCGTCAGCAAAAGTACCGCCGGAGAGCAATATTCAAAATTGTTCGGCACATATACACTGTAATTTCCTGTATATCCATCGATTTTCTGGTTGTCCCAACGGCCGGTGTTTAATGCTACATAGATTTTTCCTGCAGCTTCTTGCTGCTCCAGTTGGGAACTATACTTTGAGTCTACAGCTCCCGCTCCTCCTGCTGCAGCCAGCAGCATACTGATCGACATTGCTGCCGCCGCTGCTCGTTTGGTTGATTTTTTCATAACTTTCCTCCTTCTATAGTCGGTCTCTCTCTTTGTTGTGGTTTAAGAATACTATAAAATCCGACAGAGGGAAATACAGAAAAATTTAAATCTTATATTATTCGACACAATATTCTTCTAAAAATTCAGACTGAATTTTTAGAATGTTTGCAATACATGTATCTTCTGACTGTAATCCAAGAACACATCGTCCAATTTCAGAAATAACTGCGGAACGTGCCTTGTTCTCTTGTAGGGAAGCTGTTTTTTGAGGTGCGTCAAAACTGCCTGTATCCAACGAAACAGTTATATGATAGTTCTTCATCTGCTGTTCTAAACGCTTTGTAATGTCTTCGTCCTGGTATGCCGGAATCATCAAGTTATTCGCCATAATTTCTGCTCCTTGTTTTCCGCAAACAAAGTTTACAAATTTCCACGCAGATTCTTTTTCTTTTGAATTTTTATTGATACAAAGTGATGTTACCCATGCTGCGTCTTCATTTTTCTTTCCATCCCAATGCGGGCGCTCCGTCACGCCCCAATGCATCGAACATTCTCCTGACTGCGTATCAATCTTTAAATAATGCATAAGCCAAGTTCCGCAAATGTACATCCCGTAGTTTCCGGTTTCAAATAATCGTTGTACGCCTCCGTGTGTACTCATCTCTTGCATTGGAACCATCGTACCGTCTTTCTGCATCTGTAATAGCAGATGCATTCCTTTTCTTAATTCAGACAGATTCATGTTGGAAATAGAAAAAGACTGAGATGTAAATATCTCCGACCAATGTGTTGGGATATAAATGGAAAATGCACCATATTGATTTTCACCGAGTGCACATTGAAGTTTTTCAGCAGTTTCATACCACTCATTCCATGTCATTGCAGAATCGGGATACTTTAATCCTGCCTGATCGAATAAATCTTTGTTATAAAATAAGAGAAATTTGTCAACTCGATATGGCAATGCCATCAATTTACCCTCTGACAAACGAAAGGAGATACTGTATGGACTCAATGGTACATTATTTCGGTCAACATAGGAATCCAGCGGTTCACAAAATCCGCTTTTCTCAAGCTCTGTGAACATTGCCATCTGATTAGCATATACAATATCCACTTGCGATCCGCTATCTAACAAATTTCGAACATAATAGGAATAAACTTCTGAACGATAACTGATTACTTCTATATCAATATCTGGATTTTGTTCTTCAAATTTCGTCACCAATTCTCGATCATATTCTGTCAAATCATAATCCCATAATGAAATCCGCAATGTATGCTGTGAAGTTTCTTCATTTTTACTCTTCCAATGCGTTCCATAAGTAATAATGATTATGACCAGAAAACTGATTGCGGATATGCCCAGTCATCGTTTCATATTTTCTCCTCTTTTTTCCCTTTCCTGCGGCTATATTGTCCAGGTGTTATACCAAATGTCCGCTTAAACAGCATATTAAAATAGTACTGATTAGAATATCCTACACACTCGGCAACTTCATATACATGCAATTTCCCCTGTTTTAACAATCGCCTTGCATGTTCCATGCGAACATGCAAAACATATTCTGAAAATGTCATGCCTAAATCTCGTTTCATCAACGTGCTCAAATATCCAGGTGTCAGATTCAAGTGTTCTGCAAGTGCAGACAACGTAATATTTTCTGCAAAATGTTGCTCAATATAGTCTTGTGCCATGAGAGATTCTTTTCGATTTTCTCTTTTAGCAGTTTCCTCCATTCCATTGCAAATTGTTGCAATCAAAACGTCTATCCAATCTGACAATTCTTGAGAAGAAGACACTTGTTTCAACTCTTGAAATCGGTTATCCTCCATCGCTGCCGAAAGATCTTTTCTCCAACCGCTCTTCCGTATACTCTCTTGTAAATTCATTAGTAATTCACTAGACAAATTTTTCTGTTCCTCTAATGAATTGTTTCGCACACAAATAAACGCCCTAATGCCTTGCATAACATGACGAAACAACTCACAATTGCTTGTTTGAATCGCTTGGTTTAACTGTGGAAGATATGCCATAGATTTCTCAGCTATGGATATTTTCTCTTGTTCAGCAAATAAACAATCTTTCTGCTCCCAGATAGCCATTTTAGAAGCCAATCGAGCGCTTTTACATGCTTGAAACACTCCTTGTATCGTATAAGTTCCTCGACTAATGCCAATTGAGACATGCAAATCTAAATATTGATTCAACATTAAAACCAATCGATCTGCAGTTTGCTTCATGTATAACGTCTCATCGTATAACCGATTGCAGACTCCTAGTACAAAAAACTCTCCAGTATATCCTTCAGCACAAAACGCCGTCAACTCATCTCCAACAATCTCTTCTGCAATGTTAATCAAAGAAAGACATATCGTTTGATACTCCTCTTCATCTGCAATACATTCTGAGGACAGATCTGTTCGCAACGCCATACACCAGATATGATCTGCTTGAAACGCCACATTTGCCTGCAGAAATTGCTCTTGCATTTCTTCCTCTGAGAGAAAATATCTGCTCATAATGTTCTTCATCAAATGTGCACGTAAAATATGCTGTGGAACCACCACATTTCGCGTCATATCATTTTGAATCTGCAGTGGGTGCAGCGCTTGAAGCAGTTTTTCTGCTGTTAAATCCACTTTTAACAAATAGTCAGATGCACCTAATCGCATAGATTCTCTAACCAATTCATAGTCATCATAGCTGCTTAATACGAGTATTTCTGGTGAATGTCGGTATTTTTTCAATTCACGAATAAGAGAAACGCCGTCCATGCCAGGCATCTTCATATCTGTAATAACAACCTGCGGATGTATTTCATCTATGCATTTTAATGCCTCTTTTCCATTCTCTGCTTCTCCCATCCATACAAACCCCTCATTTTCCCAATCTATCATCATATGTAGGCTCATACGCATGATGGCATCATCATCTACAACCAATACACTTGTCATTTTTTATTTTCCTCACTCATTTTTTTCAAAAGGAAGTCGAATTGTCACGCAGCACCCATTTCCTAACTCACTTTCGATCGTCAGCCCAAACAACTCTCCATCATGCAATTGAATTCGTTTCTGTATATTGACTAACGCCATTCCATGAGAATGAGATGTTGCTGTGTTGCTTGGATGTAATTGTTTTTCCGGATGGTGCAAAGCATCTGTAATCTCAGCTAGACGTCCGGAGTCAATACCTGCTCCATTGTCTTCCATCCTAAGCACAATGGTTTCTCCTTCTTTCCAGCCACACAGATGAATCCTTCCAACATCACTTTTTTCAGCAAATCCATGCGTAATCGCATTTTCTGCCAGTGGCTGCAACAAAAGTTTCGGTATTTTTTGTTGCAAGATTTGCTTATCTATCGAAATATCCCATTGCAATTTTCCCTTCTTGCTAATGTTCTGAATATACATGTAACTTTCCCAAAATTCCAGTTCTTGTGCTATCATTAACTATGACTCTC
>CAVCGL010000024.1:4039-34816 GCA_963601915.1 bacterium
ACCTTTGCCTCTGGATGGGATAAACTCGCACGCATCAATTGTATTAGCATTTCTGTTACTTTCACAATGCTCTGTTTTCCCTGCATAATCGCCATAAGTCGAATTGTATTTAAGGTATGGTATAAAAAATGGGGATTCATTTGTTCCTGTAACACTTGAATCTCTAACTGTTGTTTTTCCCGTTCTCGTTGACGTTCTTGTTCCATAGAACATAACAAAGCTTCGTGCATATCTAAAATGCGATTTTCTAAATAATCAATCTCCGACCGTTCCATTCTTCGATCAATCAATTGAACCGTACCATTAGAAATATCTTGAACTCGAGCAATCACTCGTTCTAATGGCGCAGTAATGGTTCGAGTAAGTATCCAACTGATTATGAATGTAACGAAAAAACAACATACAACCAAACAGCAGCACCGAAAAGAACGCTGTTCGTCTCTGTTGTCTTAATATATCTGTAGAAATTTGAAAATCAATCTGCCAACCAATTACATTAGAAGTCTTCTGCACTTGAATATAGTCTGATTTTACGGTTTGTGTACTGCAGCAAATCAACTCCCCATTGCCATTATACAACGTCGGAATATTGACAGGGTCTTGAAGCATTCCATCATAACAATCAGAAAACATGTCATCCGAAAATAATAAGAGCAAATTTCCAATTTGATGACCATCAGCATCACAGATCGGATGATTATATGGAAGAATTTTCCCAGGAATCGTAAATGGAATGGTATTTTCTAAACTTTTTCCCCACCGACAAGCATCGTAATTCATCTGCTTGAATTCAGCTAACGCTTGTTCTGAAAATAACGATGCTTCACTTCCACTTCTAATATCTGCTCCATTATTTCCTAATATAAACAATCCACGCAAGTATTCACCGATAGGACGATAAGAAAGCTGATCTGTCAATTGTGAAATAATAGAATACATCTGTTCATCATAACGATTCGCTGAATTCGCATCTCTGTGTAAGCGTTCTTGAATATCTTCATTGTTTACTGCCCAACTCACAAAATTAGAAATCTGTATCATCTGATTTTCTATTTTATTCAAAGAATGCGCAATATCTCGCTCTCCATCTGATCGCAGTTGTTGTTTCATCACGTTTTGCTGCACAATAACAGTGTATGATAGAACGACAGTCATAGAAAGTATACTCACACAAAGAAAACTTGCCAAAATTTTCGTTTTTAACGAATATTTTAAAGATTTTTTGTCCATATTTACCTCCCTTTTCAGGGTATATATTATAACAAGTATACTATAAATTCTTTTCTTGAGCAATAAAAACCATTAGCACTCCTGCGTTTATTGCAAAAGTGCTAATGGTACTCGTTTATCATCTTGTGATTGTTATATTGGAAATTCTTCTCATTCCTTTGTCATGAAATTCATCGCAGATTTTGCCATCAATCGCTTAGTTCCCACTTTATCAAACGTGATTTCCAGCAAAATATCGCCGCCCATCGGCTTGCACGAGGTAATCATACCATGACCGAACACCTTGTGATCTACCTGATCGCCAGGTTTGAGCTGCGGGGCTGCGACTGTCGGAGAAGATTTTTTCTTCGCCATAACAGGACGCTTTGTCCGTGTTCCGGAAATATCGTATGCCCGACTGGACTGATACCGCGGATTTGGCTGAAAATCCAGTTTTTCCTGCATCTCCTGCCGTGTTTCTGCAATATTAGAATCCACAAACTGTTCTGGAATCTCTTTTAAGAACTGAGATGGTTTGGAATATTGGGTTCTGCCATACATCATGCGTCGTTCTGCACAAGTCAAATACAGCTGTTCCTTTGCTCGTGTCACAGCAACATAGCACAGACGCCGCTCTTCTTCCAGATCCTCTTCCTTTTCCATGGAGCGGAATCCCGGGAAGATGCCGTCCTCCATACCGACAAGAAATACACTCGGGAACTCCAAGCCCTTTGCCGAATGCATCGTCATCATAACAACGGCGTCAGAACTCTCATCCATGCGGTCAATATCCGTAAACAGCGAAACTTCTTCCAAAAATCCTTCCAAGGTCGGATCTTCCTGACGAGACATAAAGTCGGCAATGTTGGATTTTAACTCCATGGTGTTTTCAATTCTTCCCTGTGCTTCTTGTGTCTCTTTCGACTCTAATGCCTCTAGATAACCGGTTTGAACCATCACCTGTTCATAGAATTCATCCAATGGCATATATTCTCTCATCTTTTGTAAATTCGTGATGAGTTCCGCAAATTTCGTCAGTGCATTTGTCGCACGTCCCAATTCTGGATAGTTTGACGCATGAGACACAATGTCAAACATGGTAGTCTGGTTGATTTCAGCCAGCATGGCAACGGTTTCAATCGTTTTGTTGCCAATCTTTCGCGACGGTACGTTGATAATCCGGCGCAAACGCAGATTATCCGTCGGATTGGCAATCACCCATAAATAGGCCAGCATATCCTTGACTTCTGCGCGATCAAAGAATCGCAGACCACTGACAATACGATACGGAATACCATTTCTTTTAAAAGCACTCTCAATGCTGTTAGACAGCACATGATTGCGATAGAGGATCGCATAATCGCTGAATTGTTTTCCGTCTGCGACACCTTCGGCAATCGTATGTGCAACATATTCTGCTTCGCCTTCCTGCGTGTCTGACCGGTGAAAGCGAATTTTTGTTCCGCTACCATTGTCTGTCCACAGTTCTTTACCCTTTCGATGGGCATTGTTGCGAATCAGTTCATTCGCCGCACTCAGGATATTCTGCGTAGAACGGTAATTCTGTTCCAAGCGAATCGTCGTTGCATTTTTGTATTGTTCTTCAAACTCCAAGATATTGGTAATCGTTGCACCGCGGAATTTATAAATACTCTGGTCATCGTCACCGACTACGCAGATATTTTCATATCCGCCCGCCAGCAAGCTGGTCAATACATACTGCGCATGGTTGGTGTCCTGATACTCATCCGCCATAACATAATGAAACTGCTTTTGATAGCGTTCCAAAATATCCGGATTGCCTTGCAGCAACTGCACCGTTTTCATGATAATATCATCAAAATCCATGGCATTGGCTTCTTTGAGCTGCTTCGCATATTCCTTGTAAATTTCTGCGACTGTTGATTTGTAATAATCTTCGGAATTTTCCACAGCATACATGCGCGGTGTCTGCAAATTGTCTTTTGCTCTGCCAATCGCACTTGCTACGCCACGCGCATCAAAAACTTTCTCGTCCAGCTTCATGTTTTTAATAATCGCTGTCAATACACGTTTTTGGTCATCTGTGTCATAAATCGTAAAGGAACGATCAAAACCGATGGCATCGCATTCGCGGCGCAAAATACGCACACACATGGAATGAAATGTGCTCGCCCAAATATCTTTGGCGAATTCTTCACCCAACGCACGCTGTAAACGATTTTGAATTTCCTTCGCCGCCTTATTGGTAAAGGTAATCGCCAAAATCTGCCACGGACGGGCGGGATTGACACGGCATAGCGTCTCCGCGCGCATACGATTGTCTTCTGTCGGATTGCGCAGGTATTCTCTCAAAAACAGCAAATCATCCTCTGTTGCATCCTCCGGTGCGTATTCATAAGAAAATCCTTGACCGAAGCGCAAAATATTGATAATCCGATTGATTAAAACGGTTGTTTTGCCGCTTCCTGCACCCGCCAGTACCAACAAAGGGCCTTCTGTATGAAAAACAGCCTCTCTCTGTTTGTTATTCAAGTGCTGAAATTCCTGTTCAATAATAGCCGCGCGCATCGCAGCGTATTGTATGTCAAATCTTGATTGCTCCATGAGCTTCTCCTTATTAAAAGCGTGTTCTGATAGTAGATCGTATATTTACTGAAATTTATACTATCATACAATGCTTTTTTTATCAAGAGAATGGCCCTCACACGCTAGAAATTCTAACCGTGCGAGGGCTGCATTATTATCCGTATGTTCTGTGCATCTGTGAGTCGTGTCGTTTATTCCAGTAAATTTGTTTTTTGTGTTTACACAGAATCATACCGAAAATACGAGAGTTATGCCTGCTTTGCCTCTTTTTCGCTTACCAATTTAGCATTTGCCTGCTCAACCTTCAAACGAGACAAGACAAGAGCAATAACAAGATTGATAACGGTCGGGATGACCAGATACATGACAGAGATCATCTGTACACAGCCGGCAGACTGTACGGCTACATCATTGATAAATCCGCTTGCTGCCAACAGCCAGCCAGAAAGTGCAGTGCCAATACCGCCGCCAAGCTTCGTGCCAAAGGACGAGCAAGAGAACATCGTACCGTCGATTCGCTTATTCTGTGTCAGATATGTGTATTCAGACGATGCCGCAATCAGTGCAGTCAAGTCTCCCTGCAGAGGACTGATTGCAAACGAAGCCAGTGCAGAACAAACCAGCATCATCGGAATGCTGCCGATCATCGCACCAACGATAACCAGGCCGCGGCAAATTGTGCCAAGAATATATCCAACCAGATTCAGTTTATACATGCCATGGAGTTTCTTTACTAAAAACGGCGTGACAAGCAGACCGATAATCATCGGAACGTTGATCGCTACAGCAAACGTGCCCAGGAGCTTTTCATCTCCCAGTACATACGTCATGAAGAAAACGCCAACGTTAATCATTGCGCCGTAGATCTGCTGGAAAATATAAATACCGCAAATCATGATGTAGTACTTATTCTTGAGCAGCATTTTTGCAGCATCTTTGAGGCTGTATTTTACCTTGCCATCCTCTGTCACCATGGTATCTTCGTCATCCAATTCCTCATCGGGAAGTTCTTTGACGGAGAAGCAGGAAATGGTATTGGAAATCAGTCCGATGATGGAATAGATAATTGCGACTGTTCTCCAGCCTGCTGCTCCACCGCCAAAGAAGGTTACAGCTCCAATTGTAACTGCCTGTACAACCATGCCGGTTCCGTACGAAAACATAAAACGAATCGAACCCATTTGCACGCGTTCATTTCCGTTCTTTGTAATCAGTGCGGTCAGGGTGCCATATGCCACATTGTTTGCCGTATAAAATACAGCGTTGAGAAGGGTATATGTGATAAAGAAGTAGGCATACTGCGCGGTCTTGCCCCAGCTCGTTGGAATCGCAAAGATTAAGGACAGGGTGATTGCACAGCCAATGAAATCATACAGCATCCACGGACGGGCACGCCCCAACTTTGACCGCGTTTTGTCGATCATCGCACCGAAGAAAATATCCGATACGCCATCGCACAGCTTAGACAACATCATCAGCGTACCAATCACACCAGCGTTTAATCCGATGGTTGTGGTCAGATACAGCATGACGAACGCTGCTAGGAAATTATATACACCGGAACCGGCGATGTCACCGGAGCCGTAACCTATCTTGTTATACCATTTTAAATATTTTTTCTCCATATCTCTTATCTCCGTTCTCATCTCAGTTCCGGGATCAGCTTCATCTCAAACGTGAACGCCTCATCATCCAGACGATATTGTTCCATCAATTTCGGACCACAGCTCTGGGAACCAATGCCTGCCTGTGCATAATCCAGACAGAAAACAGTGCTTCCACACGGAACGAGTTCGTAATTGTGGTTCTTTTTCGTCATTTCTTCCTGTGTATAAAGCGATGCATTGAATGAGAACGATTTCGTGCTCACAGCCGTCAGCATCATGGTGTCATCCGCTACAACAACATAGTCGCATCCGCAATGGCTTCCATTTTCCTGTGGGCGAATATAATCTTCATGCATCTCCGCTACGGTATCGTGATATACACCATAGCTTCCGGCAATGCGCTTATCGCAATAGCTTTCCATCGGGCCAATACCGCAATACGTAACCTGATTCAGTTCTTTCGGCAGGAACAGCCGAATGCCAAATCGAGGCAGTTCCGGATAATTCATATCTCTCTTAACCTTCATATTGACAGTGACAGCACCATCATTTGCAATGGTCCAGACCGTATCAATATCCATAAATCGCTGTACAGACGGGGCAAGCATAGACATCATAGTGTGAATCTGCACGCCGCTGTTTGTCACCTGATATGCAGTCGTATATCCACGCGTCATACAGCGGTCATACTGTGCATCCATCCATTCCAGCTTGATTTTCTTATCGTTATCCGTCGGCGCCCGCCAGATGTTGACATTCATCGGATGCATTAACAATTCTCTGCCATGATATACCATAGACTGGAATACTCCGGTCAGCTTATTGTACACGTAGGTATACGATTTCGTCAGAATCGTCAGATAGCGATCTGACTCTCCAACCGTCGGCATTTCTTCCGAAGGAGCACCGTGCGCTGCCCATAGTTCCGCGCTCAACTGATTCTGTTCATTGCAATTTGGCAGCGGAATTTCGTCAAATCCAAGGGCAAAGCCTTGTGGACGAATTTCTGTTCCGTGCTTTAATTGATACATGATCTTCAGGAAGCAGCGACCGTTCTGTGGGACTTCAATCGGAAGATAGAATTCCGACTCTGTTCTCGGCAGAGTGGATGGCAGCTCTACGGTTCCTGAATCAACCGTCTTTCCGTCGCAGGTTACGTGATAGGTCGCGGTGCAATAATCTTTTAGATCGACAAAATCCATATAATTATGGATGATTGCCTTACCGTTCTGCGCATCATACGAAGAGATACGAGCCGGACGATAGACATTTTTGTACTCGATAACACCGGTTCCCGGCGTTCTGTCCGGAAATACCAGGCCATCTAAGCAGAAATTGCTGTCATGCGGATATTCTCCGTGATCTCCGCCATACCAATACATTGCCTTTCCGTTTTCCGCAGTGCCTTTATAAATCGCATGGTCACACCATTCCCATACAAAGCCGCCGCACGACTGATCTACTGCTTGGAAAAAGCGGAAGTAATCTTCCAAGTCTCCAGGGCCGTTGCCCATCGCATGGCTGTATTCTACGAGTAAATACGGCTTGTCCGGAACGTCCTTCATATCTTCCATTGCAGTCTCAATGGTGCGATACATCATGCTGTACATGTCGATATTGGAAAAATCATACTTCTTTTTGCGGTTATAGTAGTATGAACTTTCATAATGCGTCAGGCGAGTTGGATCAAACTTCTTTGTCCATTCCAAAGCCTTTTCGAATGTGCAGCCATAGGCGCTCTCATTGCCCATCGACCAAATGACAACGCACGGACGATTTTTATCTCGCATGACACAGCGCTCGGTTCGATCCATGGTTGGCTCCAGCCATTCGACATTGTCAGCAAATGGTTCATTCCAAACGGCAATGTGCTCATCCCAAACATCATTGTGTTCACAATAAATCTGTGAAGCACCGTGGCTCTCATGATCCGCTTCATCCACAACGAAGAATCCATATTCATCGCATAACTGGTAGAACTGCGGCGCATTCGGATAATGGCTGGTTCGGATTGCATTGAAATTATGCTGCTTGATTAAGTACAGATCCTTTTTCATCTGCGCTAAGCTGATCGTAAAACCTGTAACAGGATCGGAATCATGTCGATTCACGCCGCGGAATTTAATCTGTTTCCCGTTAACGTAAATAACTGTGCCTTCTACATGAATTTCACGAACGCCAACGCGGTCTGTAATGACTTCGTTTTCTGTCGTCAGAATCAGAGAATACAGATGCGGATCTCATGCGTATAGTTTCCATCCTTCTTTTCTTCCGCGTCTGCCTCGCCAATCAGCGCACCGTGTTCATCGTACAGTTCCGCATGGGTTGGTACAGCATCGCCCAAATAGTTGAGACGAATACGGACATCTGCCGCATCCTGCTGCATCTCTGTCGTTACAAAATAGTCAAAAATACAGTTCTGCGGGCGATCCAGCAGATATACATCACGGAAAATACCGCTCATGCGGAACTTATCCTGATCTTCCAGATAACTTCCATCGCACCACTTGAGAACCAAGACTGCCAGCTTATTTTCACCTTCTGTCAGAAAGGCTGTGACATCAAATTCGCTGGTCGAATGAGATACTTGACTGTATCCGACATAAGCGCCATTCAGCCATACATAAAAGCAAGAATCGACACCTTCAAAATTCAAAAACGTTTTCGGTGCTGCAGGGTTCTTATAATACTGAAAGGTATGTACATAAGCACCGCATGGATTATTCTCCGGAACATACGGTGGATCCAGTGGAAATGGATACCGAATGTTGGTGTATTGCTGATGATCATATCCGTGATTCTGCCAAACACTCGGCACAGGAATGCTTCCAAAGCCCTCCAATGCAGAATCACAAGCGAAAAACGGCTCCTGCAAATCATGAATGCTGCTGTAATATCGGAATGTCCAATTCCCATTCAGCAGATGCATACGGTCGGACTGCGTCCGTTCCGTCACAAGATTGTCCATTCGCTCCGATGCCGGAATATAATATGCACGATTTGGCATGGTGTTTTCATGCAAAACATGCAAATCCTCATAATGTCTCGGAACAATCATGTTTCCTACCTCCTTTTTCCTGTTGCAAACACATCTACATCATGTGTTCATACAAAATCTCTCTATCATAAACAGTACATACCTGTCTATTTCTTACCGTAAACTGCCATATGCATCGCGCCATACATACCGGCATCATTTCCCAGCTTTGCCAACGCAAACCGCGTATCTCGTGCTGCCGGGAATGCATATTGCTGAAAGGCTTTGCGGGTTCCATCAAGAATAATATCTCCCGCACGCGAAACACCGCCGCCAATGACAAAGATTTCCGGATCGCAAACGCAAGATACCGCTGACAGTGCTTTTCCCAACATAGTTGTCATATCATGAACCAGCTCATATGCGACTGCATCTCCCTGTTTTGCGCAATCAAAGATAAATTTACTGGTCAGATTGGGATTATCTCGAAGCATCGTCGTGTAATCATCACTGTGCAGCAATTTCTGTGCTTGATATACCAGTCCAGTCGCTGAAGCATATTGCTCCAAGCATCCGAAATTCCCGCATCCACACATTCGGTCGTTCGATTCACTATGTGACAAACACAATATTGTTATAGCCCTTGCCGCCACCATGGCTCATTTCTCCCAATGCAGCTGCATTGGCATCATTCAGTACAACGGTCGGCAGTTGACACAGTTTGGATAACTCTTTTGCGGCATTTAAGTTTCCCCATCCGTCAAGATTTACACAGGGTTCTACATAACTCTCATCTTTTACCGCACCCGGAACTCCCAATCCAATGCCTTCGATCATCTGCGGCTGAAGGCCGTACATCTGCATATTGCTTTGAATCGCCCGCGCGATGTCCGGCAACAGTTGTTTGCCATGATTTTTGCTTTTGGTCGGAATTTCCCATCGGGATACCTGCTCTCCAGATGCGTAAAACAGGCCGATTTTTATCGTTGTTCCTCCTAAATCGACGCCATATGCATACCGCTTCATCTAATTCTCCTCATCTATTATTATTTTATTCCAAATTGAAATGACGTGATGTGGTCATACGTTTCACCGCATCGAAGAATCGGCTGTGGGAAATTCGAAAAATGAATCGCGTCAGGCGGATACTGCGTTTCTATACAAAATCCGCATCTTTTTTCATATTTTATGCCGCCTTTTCCTTTTGGCAGCGTGTGATCCAAGTAATTTCCGGAATATAACTGCAATCCCGGCATATCCGTCTGAACATCTAGTGTGATTCCTGTTTTTTCCGACCACGCACGAGCAGCCCATCGCAAACCAGTTCCATCAATCAAATAGTTATGATCCAATCCGCCTGCCAGCTCTATCTGTGAAAAAGGCACGCTCCATAGTTCTGAAAAGAAACGTTCTTTTTGTAAAAATAACGGCGTTCCATTCAACAGTTCAATATTCCCGGTTGGTAATCCATGTTCGTCTATCGGCGTATACGCATGTGCTGCAATTTGAATCCTTTGTAACCCAACAGGTCCAGATTGGTGTCCGGCTAAATTGAAGTAACTATGATTGGTCAAGCTGCACAGGGTATCCTGATCGCTTTCCGCTTGATAGTGTAAAGTCAATGCTCCGCCTTTGAGCCGGTAGGTAATCGACGCACATAGTGTACCGGGATACCCTTCTTCTCTGTCAGGACTTGTGTACTTGAGAATCAGCAGATCGTTCCGTATCGTCGCTTTCCAAATCTTTTGGTTGAATCCAGAAATACCACCGTGCAAATGACAATAACCTTTATCATTTTTAGCCAAGCACACCTGCTTATTATTTAAGATGATATTCTCTGTTCGCATACGATTGGCACATCGCCCGACCATTGCGCCAATGTAACAATCTTGTTTTTCGTAATCTGCAACATGGTCGAAGCCCAATACAACATCAACTGGTTGTCCCAGGCGATCTGGAACGACAATTGATTGAATGATGCCGCCTAGCGATAAGACCGAAACAGAATAATCTCCATCTTGCATGCGGTACTGTCTGACTTCTTTTCCATCGTGCGTATAGCCGAACATGCTGTCTTTTATCGTCATCTGCCATCACCTACATGCTGTACAAACCGCAAAAATGCCTGCTTGCCCGCTTCATCTCGCTTGAACACGCCTGCGTGCTCCAATACCTGAGAGAATACGATGCCGACTTCCTTTTGCAGAATGTCCATGACGTTTTCCTTGGTGAAGGTATAGCGTGTTTTCAGCTCGTTTGCCCAAACGGCATGAGGAGCTATGTGTTCATTTGCGGTCAAATCCGTACCGAAAACCAGCGCGTCTGCTACAGCGGCAAGTTCGGTTTTCAGTCGTGCCGGAAGAACTGCTAAGCCCATCACTTCAATCAGACCGATATTTTCCTTTTTGATGTGATGCAGTTCTGCATGCGGATGATACACGCCGAGCGGGTGTTCTTTGGTCGTGATGTTGTTTCGCAGAACCAGATCCAGCTCAAACTTACCATCTCTCATGCGCGCAATTGGTGTAATCGTGTTGTGCGGTTCGCCGTCGGTTTCCGCAAAGATAAAGGCATCTTTGTCGGTATATCCGCGCCACACGGCGAGAATCTTGGATGCCAGTTCAACAAGCTGATTATCATCGGCACTTCTCAGTCGAATAACAGACATCGGCCATTTGACAATACCTGCTTCGATTTGGTCAAAGCCCTTGAAGGTCAGCTCGGTTTCGATTGGCGCACGCTCCATGGCAAAAGTGTAATGGCCGCCCTGAAAATGGTCATGGGCAAGAATCGAACCGCCGACAATCGGCAAATCGGCATTAGAACCGACAAAATAATGCGGAAATTGCTTGACAAAATCCAACAATTTGCGGAAGGTTGCCGGTTCGATTTTCATCGGCGTGTGCTGCGAATTGAACACAATACAGTGCTCATTGTAATACACATACGGAGAATGCTGCATAAACCACTGGCTGTCGTTGATCGTCACCGGCATGATGCGGTGGTTTTGCCGTGCCGGATGATTGATGCGTCCGGCATAGCCTTCATTTTCTTTGCATAGCAAGCACTTCGGGTAAGCTGACTGCGGCAGCAGCTTAGCTGCCGCAATCGCTTTTGGGTCCTTTTCCGGCTTGGAGAGGTTGATGGTAATGTCTAAATCGCCATATTCTGTCGGTGCAATCCATTTGACGTCCTTTGCGATGCGATCTCTGCGGATGTAATTGGTATCCTGAGAGAATTTGTAAAACCAATCTGTCGCTTTCTGAGGATCCTGTTTATATAAAGAGAAAAAGAGTTGCTGTATCTGACTCGGCATAGGAACCAAAGCTCCCATCAGCTCGGTATCGAATAAATCTCGATACACAATGCTGTTTTGTTTGAGCGCACCGGTTTCCAATGCGCAGTCGCACAAGTCGTTTAATATATCTGCCAAACTGCCGCTGGTTACCTGTTCCGGTTCCGTGTAGGCATCCACTTTCATGACTTCCAGCAGCCGGTTCACTGCCCATACACGGTCTGCTGGATGGATAAGTCCTGTATGTTCCGCGTAATCAACCAGCGCCTTGATGCTTTCGTTTAACATATCTCAACGCCTCACTTTGCAAATCCATGCGGATGGTTTTTGTGCCAATTCCATGCGGTTGCAATAATTTCTTCCAGGTCAGCATGTTCCGGATGCCAGCCGAGAATGGTTTTCGCTTTCTCGCTGGATGCGATGAGCTGCGCCGGATCTCCTGCGCGGCGCGGGGTAATTTTTGCCGGAATTGGATGACCGGTAACTTTACGGGCGGCATCAATCACTTCTTTGACCGTAAATCCGACGCCGTTGCCGAGATTGAAAATATTGCTCTCCCCACCGGCCATTAAGTAATTCATAGCGAGAATATGCGCCTGCGCCAAATCGGTCACATGGATGTAATCTCGAATGCATGTGCCATCCTTGGTGTCATAATCATCACCGAAAATCGAGATGAAATCGCGCTGACCGTTTGGAACCTGTAAAATCAGCGGAATCAAGTGTGATTCCGGATTGTGCGCCTCGCCAATTTGGCCGGAGACATGAGCACCGCAGGCGTTAAAATATCGAAGCGATACAAACCGCAAGCCATGCGCTTTCCCTACCCACTTGAACATCTTTTCCATACTCAATTTGGTCTCGCCATAACAATTGGTCGGCTCGGTCTTGTCTGTTTCCAGAATCGGTACGCGTTCCGGCTCGCCGTATGTCGCGGCCGTGGAAGAAAAGACAATCTTGTCGATGCCGTGTGCCACCATAGATTCCAGCAGAACCTTTGTGCCACACAGATTGTTGTCATAATATTTGAGTGGATTGGTCATGGATTCGCCGACTAGAGAGTTTGCTGCAAAATGAATCACACCGTCAATCTGTTCCGATTCAAAGACGGAATCTACAAATGCGCGATTGCGAATGTCACCCTGATAGAATGTTGCTTTCGGATGTACTGCCTCAATATGTCCTGTCTCCAAATTGTCTGCGATGACGACATCGCGCCCCGCGTCAATAAGTTCATATACGGTGTGCGAGCCGATATAACCCGCGCCGCCAAGTACCAAAATAGCCATATCCATTCCCTCCTTAGGACAGTAAAACCACACCGCCGGCCGGCCGAATCGTCAGCACATGACAGGTATCTTTTCCGAGTACCGATTCCATGGTTGTTTTAAAATACGTGAGCATGTCATTCGGAACAAATGCTTGAATCGTACCGGCAAATCCGCCGCCGTGTACACGCGCGGCACCGCGTCCATCCAAAATGCTTTCTGCCAATGCCAGAGCGACCGACATTTCCTGTTTTTCCGGATTGACACCGGTATATACGTTCTGTAAGTACATCGCAGAAGATCTGCCGGATGCAATCACCAATTGACGGAACTTTTCAAAGTTTCCTTTTTCCAACGCCTCTTTTTCTGCAACGGCGCGACGATTTTCTGCAAAGAAATGCATCGCACGCAAAACGGCACGGTCTCCGCATTGGCGGCGCAGAGAAGGAATCGCCTTTAAGAATTCCGCTTCATCCACTTCACGCAGTACCGTTTTGCCAAATGCTGCGGCAATTTCGCCCATTTCACGAGGAATGGCTGCGTAATCTCCGGTCAGCTCTGCGTGGTCTCCGCCGGTATCTACAATGCACAGCGAATGCTCGCTTGCGTGCATGTCATAGGTAATCTTTCGTACGTTTGGTTCGTTCTGATCAGCAAAATCAATGGCGACAATACCGCCGACAGACGATGCCATCTGATCCATCAAGCCGCACGGCTTGCCAAAATAGATATTTTCTGCGTACTGACCGATTTTTGCGATGTCCACGGCGGTCAGCGCGCTCTCACAGAAAAAGCGGTTCATGATGACGCCAATCATAGTCTCATACGCTGCGGAAGAAGATAATCCCGAACCGCTCAGCACATTGCTGGTCATGTACGCGTCAAAGCCCTTGATTTCATGGCCGAGTTTGTGCGCCGCAGCGGCAACGCCGCGAATCAGTGCGGCTGTTTTGTTGGTTTCTTCCGGATGCGGGGTCAAGTCCGTCAAATCAATTTCATCCAGCGGATAGCCTTCTGATTGAATGCGCACAATCATGCTGGCATTCGGTGCAGCGCAGGCGACAATGTCTAGATTGACGCTGGCAGCGAGCACATTGCCGTGCTGATGGTCGGTGTGGTTGCCGCCCAATTCCGTTCTGCCCGGTGCGCTGAACAGTTCGACTTCATCTGCTCTGCCGAATTCAGTACGGAAACCTGTCAGCACATGCAGTAATCTGTTTCGATATTCCGGCAGTTCTGTGCTGCCTGCCATACAGCCGTAGACTTCGCAGAGTCTTTCATCTGCTTCACCGGTATGAATTTTTAATTCTGCTTGATTTAACAACACCATAATTTCACCTCATTTTTTCTTTCCTGTCTCTCTCTGGATATGTTATAATTAATAATAACCTGATATAAAGGAAGGATTTACTTTGGAAGATTCTCACGTTTTGACGTTACAAGATAAAAAGCCGCCTTTTCAAGACTTATATTTATGTTTTTGCGGCAGGTCAATCTGTCAGCCAGATCACAGTATTGGTCCTGCCGCACATCCGAATTATGTTCTCCACTACATATTAGAGGGAAAAGGTGAATATCGAATTAACAATCAGGTGTACTCTCTGAGCGCCGGTCAAGGTTTTTTGATGAGACCAAACATCATGTCATCGTATAAAGCCGATCATGCAACGCCTTGGCAATATCTATGGATTGGGTTCGACGGAAATTACGCAAAGGAACTGTTGTCACACCTTGGTCTATCTTCCCGTACTTTAACTTTCTCGGCGAACTGTGGCGATACCTTACTGGCAATTATCAATCAGATGTTAGAATGCGATGCAGAGGGCATTGCGTATCACTTATATCTGCAAACACAGTTGTATCACTTTTTCTCCTGCTTATCTCAAGATTTATCTGTAGAATCAAACAAACTGCACAGTGGGCAGCAAAACTATTACATTCGCATGGCAGAAGAATTCGTCCAAAAACACTATGCGCAAAATATTCACGTCCAAGACATTGCTGATTATGTTGGCATATGCCGCAGCCATTTGACGGCACTCTTTCAAAGCAACCTTCAAATGTCTCCCAGTGAATATGTAACACATTTTCGTCTAACACGAGCACATGAACAACTCGCAATTTCCAACTTTCCTATCGGAAAAATCGCTGAGATCTGCGGTTATCAGGATCCTCTCGTGTTCTCTCGTGCGTTCAAAAAAATGACGGGCATGACGCCGACACAGTATCGACGGATTCGACAAGAAGAGTATCATTTGTCCATCGAAAAGATTCGTAAGAAAAAGTAACCGGCTGCAAAATCAGATTTTTTCTCTAACAAAATTGCTCGACAAAAAAGCATTACCACAATCAACTTCGATTCGATAATTATCTTTTTGTGTTGTTTTTTCGTCATTTTCTGGTTTTTATTATACGTTATGTGGAATCAACTAGAAAGTATCATCCGTTGCAATTAACAGATTATTTGTAGACTGTATTAAAATCAAGTACCTTTTTTCTGTCTATTTTCACAATGAAATGGCGTACTTTTTGCAATATATACGAAATGTGCACAAAATATACGCAGCCGATGATATGGAATGAGTTCCCATCTTCATAATTTTGAGCATGAAAAAAACAGACGTGCCAATACCACATGTATGGTATGCACGTCTGTTTTTCTGTTGATTTACTTTTTGGGGATTATATTTGCTTTATCAAGCGAATATTTGTTACATTTTCCGCTTTACCCGAACAATCATCCAAGCGCCAGCACCGATCAATCCACCACTCAGGAGCGTCAGCGGCAGTAAGCCAAACCCGCCAGCTGTTGGCAGCCATTTGAGCTGATCGTTTGTCACAGTTATCGTACAAGTATTTTCTTCTTGGTCTGGCTGTCCCAATGACCAGTCAGAGGTATCGGCGGTATTGCTGTCTGCATAAGAGATTTGACCGTCCTTCACTTGAATAACAACTGCATCTTTTCTTTTTTTATATCCGGCGGGAGCTTGCTTTTCCGTGATTTTGTACTCTCCATCTGCCAAATCAGAGATTTTCACTGTTCCATCTTGCCCAACGGTGTACGTTCCATGCAGCGTCTCTCCATCCCAGATTTCAAATACTGCACCAGTAAGTGGTTTTCCCTGTGCATTTACCTTCTTCAAAACCAGCTCCAAACGAAAGCGGTTTTGAATCTTCGCCGTAGTGCTCTTGGTACTTTGAACAGTCAACGGAGTATCGACATTTTCATACGATACGGTATACTGGGTACCGCTCGCCAGCGTACCGGTAGCGCTATTCTTGAGTGGACTTCCGTCCTGATCCAGCTCCAATACACAGAATTGACCACCAACCGGAAGCTGTGCAAATATCGGCTTGTCTACCGAAGCACCGTTGTTCCGATAAGACAGTACGCCATCTTTGCTCGTGATTTCCAAGGTTTGCAGTTTATTTGCCTTGCTATAATCATATTTGCTGCCCTTGTATTCATATAAGGCAAACGAACAGGTCAAGTCCGGAAGATTTTCATTGGAAATTTCCTCTCCATTGCTATAGAGGAAACGCTTGTCCAACGTAATAGAGCCCTTTTGATTGTACATCGTATAGGAATAGGTAGAACCTAAATAATAGACATCAACGCCCTGTTCTGCCCAAGTCTTTAATTCTTCTGGATAGGTTTCTTTTCCCAGCTCGCCAACCTTCTGCGCAATCGCAACATATTTCGGCGTAGAATCCAACACATATCCATCCGGCGCCTTGGTCTCCTTCAAACAGTAAACGGTGTTATATTCCAGCGTTTCATTTTTGCCAAAGGTTGCAAATCCATCTTCGCCGGATTCCGCCGTATAGGCTTTCTCTGTCGAATCCGCTTTCCACTGCTTGCTCGCTGTGTCATAGCTCGCTTTTTGTACTGAAAATACAGCTTGTGCCAGTGTCTTTGTCGTATTATCCTTGTCCAGCTTTTCTACCTTCAAAATTGGACTGTTTTTCGTCGATGCAGTAGATTCTACATGATATGTGACACTGGCATTCTCAATCTTTGCAACATCTTTGCTGTGTCCATACCAATACGCCGTATTATTGACAGAAATCGGTGTATCTGGCGGCGCATTCAATGTTGCTTTATAGGTAATCGTATATTTTTGATTGTCTGGAATGGTCAGCGTCATCTTTTCTCCGGTACTCGTTGTCTCAATCTTTGGAGAGAGATTGGTGACAACTGTGCCGTTTTTATCCGTAATTTGAATAGAACTCGGATCAAATCGCAACGGGCTCTGCATTTCATCTACCAGAGTGATGGTATCAGAATCCTGTAACAAATCTTCGTTCAGTTCATTGACGACAATTGTAAACGGCAGCCTGCCGTCTACAATATCCGATTTTGTCTTAGAAATCGTGGACTGATCGACAGTCGCTACTGCACTGCCTGTAGAGATTGTCTTTCCAGACTCATTCTGAACCGTCATCGTATTGACAAGATCCTTGGATTTTTTGTCCAAGAGCACTTCTTCATCCGTAACTCTTGCAACAATCTGCAATTCTAACGAGCGTTTGTCCTTATCTCCACCCTTTTGCAGATTAGAAACCTGCATACGAATCTTTCTCGTTTTCGTATTATAATACGAGATACAAGTATATTTTGCATTGGTTCCATCCAAATTCGCCGTCAATTCCATACGTTGCCAATCCGGATCGCTTTCACAAGCAGGAATTTCCTCTGTCCGTGGCGCACTTGCATCATTTCGGATGCTTGGATCAATCCAGAAATAGCGAACATACGTCAAATCGACGCCTTCCGGCAATTGATCTTCTACCTGAATGGTTCCTTCTGTGCTGCCAATATAGTTGAGCTTGATACGCCAATCAATGTAGGTGCCGCCCTCTTGGATCGGATCTTTCACGAGCTTGCTGGCACTGTTGCCATTGATGGCTTTTTTCGTTGTCCAATTCGTTCCATCGAACTCATAAATGCCGCCAGTTTCCTTAAAGTCATTGCCAGAGCCTGCCACCATCATGCTGGTGTCTCCTTGAGAAACAAAATCTGAGGCGGAGCTGTCTTTCGTATACAGCTCATTCCAATATGTGCGTGCATCACGCGAACTGCTGAATGCATAAGTAGGAGCCGTCCAAAGAACGATATACATCAGGTGTGGTATAATTCATTTCTTTGGCGGTATACGTACGTCCCTGGCGGCCTGTCAATACCCACGTATAGGTGTCGGTTGCTTCATCATAGCTCGTGTAACCAAAATGATTTGTACGATCTTCTTTGTCAGCTGAGTTCAATGTCAACACATAGTCTTGCTGTGTTCCACCACCATTAATATCATCATGTGTAATAGAAATCTGATAGTTCTTTTTGACCTCTGCAATTGCCTCCTTATCACCTGCAAATGTCTTGGTAATAACAGCATGTGCCCGCTTTGCAACCAACACGCCGTCAATGTGCCAAGCATCCGCATTATTATACTTGAGTACATACCATCGAATAGCAAAATACTCCGTCGTTAAATAATCTGCATAATCTTTCGTAATTTTTTTACCTTCGATTGTAATTGTTGTTTCGTCCTCTGGATCAGCTACTCGTCTTCTTAGCTCGTTTAAAACTGTCTCATCCGATGGGAAGTCTTCTAACATAAGCTCATTACCACTTATAATCGCATCGGTTGTTTTGCTGGTAATCGGCTTATTCGGTGCCGCACGCATGATACTGTCGTTCTGATACGCCAGAGACTCATTGCTCGCCGGTGCAAGAATACGAAATACTTGTGGATCAGGATCCGTACCTTCTTTGACTTGCAAACCATCGGTACCCATAATTCGTGTAGAATAAATGGTTGTTGTAAAGTTTTCTTTTGCCTGTCCGTTAAAGCCGTTGCCTACGTTATCCATGATTTCACATGAGAGAGACAGATAGAAATTGACCGTATTAGGACGTTTTTGGTTGTCCAGAGCTTTCCACTTCGCATTCAGCTTGACAATGGCAACGTTATTACCAATTACTTCTTCCAATTTATCATTGGAAGATATAACTTTGTCTGTACCTTCGATTTGCCAGCCTTCAAATGTGTAGTAATAGTCTCGTGGTTCATCTCGTTTACCCGCCAGATATTCTGTCGCAGTTACCTTTACGCGGTCAGAATCCGGCACTCTTATGGTATATCCCTCCAGAGAAGAAACTGTTTCTGCAAAGACTGCTTGTTTTTTTACAGTGCCATCTTCCACAATTACTTGAGCGTCAACATTTCGGAACAGATTTCCCAGTGGTTCCCGATCCGAATCTTCCAGATTAGCCGTGTACTGGATCATGACATGACCATCTGACAGAATAACCCTGCACGGCTACTTCGTTATCTGCAATGCCGTCAGTTGTAAGTTTGATAGACTTTCTTTATGCTCAGTGCTTGTGGTTACAAGAATTGGGCGGCAAATATTCTTCACCGTGTATGTTATCTGGTCATTTTCTGTAGATGAAGATTCATAATCGCTATGTTCATTTACTGGAGTCGTACCCTCTCCATCTAAAAAGCAATTCCAAATAGACCAAGTCGCACTCTTGCTAGATGGAACAGTTACTTCTGTAGTTTCTCCGTACAAAACATACTGTGTTTCCGGTAATTGAGGATTTCCAAGCACTTGAGCTTCATCTTTTACTGTAACGGAATAAAATGAATTTTTTTGAACAAAAGTTGAATCTGCTGAGGTTCCCGATACAGTTACAGATCCACTCTTTGCATTATTCGGAACATAATATAAGTCCATGTGCTCCTCGCTCGAATCACTTGCTAACAGCGGGATTTTATATCCCATTCCATCGTCAGAATCACACGGTACAAGATCCATCCAAATTGTTGCATCATTATGTTTCGTGTTTGCAAAGATATACTTCTGTTGTTGGTTGGTATTAGGGTCAAATTTGGACACATCAAATCCATACTTCCCATAAACAATCGCAGCCTGCTTTGCAGTGACATAATATTTGTTATAATATTTGTTTTGTCCCCAATAGGCTTTATATGTAGCACAAGTGTGCAGCTTACCGACTTCCTGCGGTTTTCCGTTTACTAATGCATAACAGTGCACCTGCACATCGCCAGCATATTCCTTGTTTTTATCCGTTGTCAGGATAAGCTGACTGTCAATACCGTCTACAGTAACAGTAGCGGTATCCTCGTCATTTTTGATTGTAACGTTGTCTCCGCCCTCTTCGACATACCACTGAACCTTGCTATTGTCTTTAGCTGTCAAAGGCAACTCAAAGCTACCACTTTCACCACGCAAAAGCTTTGCATCTAAAAGTTCACTACTGTTAAACTTATCTTTGTCACTTTCATCTATCGACACCGTATAGAAGGAGTTGTCTTGCAGGACAGCGGAATCATTGGTACTTGCCCAGCCATATCTATTGTTATGCTGCGCATCATTTTGTGCATACTCCAGAAAATTGGATGTGTACTCCGTTGTATTATGCGGTGTATAATAAATCTCCAAATTCGATACGTCAGTCGTTGTATCCTCAACAAGAGGAACACGGAATTCCGTTCCTCCTTCTACCTGTTTTGGCATCTGACGGATAATCATATTACCACCATTACGGAATGGAAAATAACCGTTAATCTCTTTGCTGATTTCCGTTTGTGTTTTAAGCATACTCTTAGCAAAGTCATATTCTTTGCCATATACGCTTTCCAATTCTTCATCCGTCACATAGTAATTGAGTGCCGGGCCGGTTCTGCCCCAGACATCCACGCGGTCTTTATCCATCGTAATGCTTCCGACCTGCTTCCATGTCTCATTAACTGAAGCATAGCATGCAATGGTTATTTCATTTTTATCCACGCCAGAAGCGCGAAATGCATAATTTCGAGTGATGCCATTTGCCAGTGCAGAAGTATCTGCTTCTGCGTCTTCATTTACATCTGTCCAAGAAGTGACTTCTGTCGAATTGCTCTTTAAAAAATCTGAAATTTCGTAGATATCATTTCTATTTCCGGCAATGAAACCTTCCTTCTGTCCCTCGCGGACAATCAGGTCTTGATATTGTTTCTTACCTGTAATCAATCGGATTCGATACGAATAGGTATAAAGATTAAGATCATCATTGATTACTGTATCCGAACTGAACAAGTGTCGAGCGTTATTGCCGTCAACACCACCATTTGTGCCGCCATCGCGTGTGTACCAAACACATTTGCTAGCATTGATGACGGAAGTCATAGCTTTATCGTCTTCTGTACCTTCTTTATAAACACCGGTACCTGCAAGACTTTTCGTGCCAAGCTCAACGTTTTTGTCTGCTAATGCATCACTTAATGTCGTCCCTTTTTCTACTGTAATAGTCCGAGCAGATTTATACGCAAGTAAACAATTGTCTAACTTCGTATCGTCTGGCAGAGCTTCTTTTCGGTCAATATATAAATCATGTAGTGTAATTGTAACAGTGCCATTGGTGCTCTCAGCGGTTTCTGTTGTTGTATTATCCTCTGCTTTTGCATCCAATCCAATGCTACTAGGAAGCATCGGTACTAACAGGCATAGCATCAACAAGAAAGAGACAACACGCTTTATTGTGTTATTTCCTGTCAGATTATGTCGAAAACGCATCGTGTTTCCTCCTTTATGAAACGACAAAAGCTGCGTATTTGATCCGCAGCTTGTAAACAAGACTTTCTTATTAAGGATTTTACCACAAATAGCAAGTAATTTTACATCGTTTTTCCGTATGATCTGTCGGTTTTCCGGAATGATAGGCTTTTTTCGCATGATTTTGATGAGATTGGATGGTATATCTAATAGCGCATATACTCTACGCGTTATGTTTTTTGACTTGTTAGATAAATTGATTTAAAATATTTATTGTTATGCACAGAACTTATCTGTTTTCGAGTGAAAAAATAGGCCGTCAATTTTGGTTGACGGCCTAAATAATTCTGTAATCTCGCGCTTATTTACTTTAAGTATTCTTCAGCACTCTTGCGAATTTCAGCTTCCGTAGCTTCAGCAACTCCTTTATTCTCTGCGCTAACAGAAATATACGTCTTGAGTTTTGGCTCTGTGCCAGAAGGACGCACCACAACAGAGCAATTATCTTCTAGCAGGAACTTGATCACATCGGACTTGGGCAAACCATCCAAACCCGGCGCGTAATCCAGCAGCTTGACAACTTTCTTGCCGCCGAACTCCTTGATATCGCCGCGGAATGCCTGCATAATGCTCTGCATCCTGGCAAAACCGGCACTACCGTCGAACTCATAGCTGTGCAGAGTGTTCAGGCAGTATCCATAGGTCTTGTACAGTTCGTCCAGTCTATCCAGTAGGCTAATGCCTTTGGTTGCATAGTAGCTGAACATTTCGCAGATCATGTAGGCACCATCCACACCATCCTTGTCACGAACATAGGAACCGGTCAAGTAGCCATAACTTTCCTCAAAACCAAACACATAGCTATCGGCCTTGCCTTGCTGCTCCAGCTTGCCGATTTGCTCACCAATAAACTTAAAGCCGGTTAGCACATTGATAGTACGCAGACCATAATGGGAAGCGATCTGCTCACCCATATCCATCGTGACGATGGTCTTGATCATGACAGGATCAGCAGGCATCTTGCCGTGTTTCACACGCTGGCTGCAAATGTAGTCCAGCAGTAGCATACCAGTCTGGTTGCCAGTCAGCAACTCGTACTCTCCTGCTTTGTTCTTGACCGCAATACCCACACGGTCACAGTCTGGATCAGTCGCTAGCAGCAGATCGGCATTGCACTTCTTAGCATATTCCATTCCCAGCGCCATGGCTTCCTCGATTTCCGGATTTGGGTACGGGCATGTTGGGAAGTCACCATTCGGCTTCTCCTGTTCTTTAACCACAGTAATATTGGTATAACCCATTTCTTTTAATGTACGGGTAACAGGCTTCAGACCAGAACCATTCAGCGGACTGTATACGATAGCCACATCCTTATTGACTTCTTCGCCAAACAGGACGGACTGGTTCTTGACCTGCTCAACAAAAGCTGTGTAGACCTCGTCCGGAATGTACTTAATAATTCCATTCGCCACACCTGCTTCAAAGTCGCTGGTCTTGACATCTGTAAAAATATCCAGCTTTTCAATTTCAGACAGAATCTCTGCAGCAGCTTCAGTCGTAATCTGGCAGCCGTCAGCACCATAAACCTTATAACCGTTATATTTGCTTGGGTTGTGCGAAGCCGTGACCATAACACCTGCAGAGGTATGTAGATAACGGGTCGCAAAAGACACAGTCGGTACCGGCATCAAAGTAGGCCAGATATTGACCTCGACACCGTTGGCTGCAAATACGCCAGCAGCGACTTTTGCAAACACGTCACTCTTGATGCGGCTATCATAACCGATAGACACAGACGGCTTTGCAAAAGTCTTTTTCAGGTAGTCAGCCAAACCTTGCGAAGCCTTCGCTACGGTGTAAATATTCATGCGATTTGTGCCTGCGCCGATCACACCACGCAGACCACCCGTGCCAAAGGCAAGATCACGGTAAAAAGCATCTTCAATTTTTGCATCATCCAACGTTTTCAGT
This sequence comes from bacterium, assembly GCA_963601915.1. Taxonomy (GTDB): domain Bacteria; phylum Bacillota; class Clostridia; order Oscillospirales; family Butyricicoccaceae; genus Butyricicoccus_A. The sequence goes on from CAVCGL010000024.1 coordinate 27,497, forward strand.
TCAGCAGCAACATCCACATCTGTAGTTGCATTCGCCAGCCAACGCTCATATTCCTTTTTAATATCCATAATGTAGTTATCCCCTTACATCCAAAAATTGTGCCTGTCCATGAATAGTTAGTATCTCAGAATCCGCCGGAACAAAAATGCAATCTCCTTTATAGAACGTGATGCTGCCATCTTTATAGTAAATGGTTCCGCAGCCATTGACGCAAAGCAGTACACGAAATGAAAGCTCATCTGCCCAATACTGGACTTTTTGCCGCCGTTCAGTGTTGACAATCATCCGGTAGACTTCAAAATATTTGCAACGGGTCAGCAGCTCACAAGCTAAACCTTGTCGGTATTTCAGTACGCGCAACGGTTGGCGTGGTTCGGCACTGCTTCTCAGATTTGCCACTTGCATAGCCTTGTCCACGTGCAACTCCCGCTTTTCTCCATTTTTGTCCACACGATCGTAATCATACAGGCGATACGTCAGATTAGAGTTTTCCTGAATTTCTGCCACCAGTGCACCCGCGCCAATGGCATGGATAGTACCCGCCTCAATGAAGAACAAATCATCCTTCTTTACTAGCACTCTCTGCAAATCTTTCATCAAGGTTCCATCTGTAATGGCTTTTCGCATCTGATCTTCCGTGCGATCCCACTTAAGGCCGTAAACGAGCTTTGCATCCTTGCTGGCATCCAGAACATACCACATCTCTGTCTTGCCCAACTGGCCGTTTTCATGCTCTTTGGCATAGGCATCGGTCGGGTGCACTTGCACAGACAAATCCTTCTTTGCATCAATGAACTTGATAAGGATAGGCAGCGAGCTTTCTCCTTTGTGCCGTTTACCCAAATATTGTGGGTTCGCTTTCAGCACTTTGGCCAACTCTTGTCCGTCGAATTCCCCTCCTACCACATAACTGGATCCATCCGGATGCGTGGAGCACTCCCATGTCTCTGCTAATGGGGTCAGGTCGATTTTCTTTTCAAATTCATCATTCAAACGATTTCCGCCCCAGAGATAATCTTTACCGGACGGACGAAGTAAAAGAGGCTTTCTTCTATTTGCCATAACTGCCCCCGCTAATCCATCAATATTCCAGTTCAAACTTCTGCTTGTCGTGAACGTCGATGTCTTCGCCTAACTGTACTTCGATCAACTTCAGTTTCGTTTCCGCAATGATCGTATGACGGCAGCCGGCTGACATCGTAATAACGTCACCTGCCTTGACATTTTGTTCCATGCCATCCACGATGGTTCTACCCTTACCAGAAATGATCGTCCATACCTCATCACGGTGTTGGTGACTATGATAGTTCATTTGATGGCCCGCATTCAAAGTTACCTTGATGGTCATAGATGCATTATCAATGTCGATGACTTTAAAACTGCCCCAGGATTTTTCTGCAAACATTACACGGTGGTCAAGTGTATTGACAAAAGGCTTGATGTAACTAGACTGTTCCTTATCCGAGACAAGGATGCCTTCTGGGCTAGCAGAGACCACAACATCTTTCAATCCCATGCAAAGAATAGGAACATCCAACTCATTGACCACATGGACGTTCTCACATTTCTCATTAAATAGAGCTTCACCGACCGCATGGCTATCCATAGTCTCGGTTAAGGTGTTCCATGTGCCAAGATCCTTCCATGTACCCGCAAAACGCATAACCTCAATTTCTGGCTCATGCTCGACCACGGCATAGTCAAAGCTAATTTTGTTCAAGGTATCATACTTGTTAAATAGGTCATCGTAGTCCACGAAGTCAATCAACTCATGAGCGCGGTTCAGCACATAGCCCAGCTTGAAAGCAAACACACCTCCGTTCCAAAGAGCTCCTTTTGAAATGTAATCCTTTGCCACTTCCTGCGTCGGTTTCTCCTTGAACATAGACACCTTACTAACCCGTTCTTTACCGATAGGAATGATATAGCCGTATTTCTCGCTGGGATAAGTCGGTTCGATGCCCATCAAAACCAGATTGGCATTGCTGATAGCAGCACGATTGCCCAATGCTTTCAGCGCTTCAAAATAGTCATTCTCTACATAGGGATCTACCGGGCAGACAACCACGGATTCTTCTTCGCTCACACCTTGCACATCCTTTAGATAAGCAGCAGACAGCGCAATAGCCGGGAATGTATCACGGCGACAGGGTTCTACGCTGATACCAACTTCCTCGCCTAATTGGTTACGGATGGCAGATACCTGCGATTTAGAGGTCGCAATAGTCACTGTTGCGTCGGTATCGACGGTTTTGATCTGACGGTACACACGCTGCACCATAGATTCCAGTTCACCATCTTCCCGATGAAAGATTTTGATGAACTGCTTAGAACGGATATCATTGGAAAGCGGCCACAGACGCTGACCGGAACCACCGGACAATAGCACCAAATTCATAATTATTCTCCTATCATCTAACAAAAAAGGTCGTGGCCCTGCACAGACACACGACCTTATAAAATCGTCGTTCTTCTATTTTAGCGTTCTGCACGCATCGGATTGTTCAGAAAGTCCTCATAGGACAGCCGCAGACCATCTTCCAGCTCAGTCTTGTACGTCCAGCCCATCTTGGTAGCCTTAGATACATCCAGCAACTTGCGTGGAGTTCCATTTGGTTTGTTGGTATCCCACTTGATCTCACCCGTATAGCCAACGACCTTTGCAACCATCTCAGTCAGTTCCTTGATGGTCAGCTCCTTGCCGGTGCCGGCGTTGACGGTCTCATTGCCGGAATAGTTATTCATCAGGAACACACACAGATTGGCCAAATCGTCCACATACAGGAACTCACGTAGTGGAGAACCATCGCCCCAGCAGGTAACGCTTTCTACACCATTGATTTTTGCCTCGTGGAAGCGGCGAATCAAAGCCGGGACAACATGGCTGTGGGTAGGGTGATAGTTGTCGTTGGGACCATAGAGGTTGGTAGGCATCACACTGATATAGTCGGTGCCGTACTGACGGTTCAAAAACTCACAATACTTCAGACCAGAAATCTTTGCCAGTGCGTAGGCTTCGTTGGTCTTTTCCAGTTCGCTGGTCAGCAAGCAGCTTTCCTGCATAGGCTGAGGAGCCATGCGGGGATAGATGCAGGAAGAACCGAGAAACTCCAGCTTCTTGCAACCATTCTTCCAGGCCGAGTGGATGGCGTTCATTTCCAGCGTCATATTGTCATACATGAAGTCGGCCAGAGCTTCCTGATTTGCCACAATGCCGCCAACTTTGGCAGCTGCCAAGAACACATATTCTGGCTTTTCTTTGGCAAAAAACTCTTCTACCGCATCCTGACGGGTCAAATCCAGTTCCTTGTGAGTACGGGTAATAATGTTGGTGTAACCCTGTCGCTGCAGCTCACGGACGATAGCCGAACCGACCATTCCACGATGACCTGCAACGTAAATTTTTGCATTCTTTTCCATCATAATAAGACGCTCCTTTATTCAGTCAGCGTCAGCAGCTTTGAAACAATTTCAGCCGCCGCGTTGTAATATTCCGGCACTGTCGGATAAGTAATTTGTTTCAATTGTTCCAGCAGCGCAGGCATTTCTTCCAGTTGCTCGTAAGTAATCTTCACTGCTAGCTTTTTCTGTTCCAGTAATCGAATGGTCGTGCGATCCTCTAACACGCTATCTCGTGCAAAAAGTGCCATTGGTTTCTGCGCCAGCAAACACTCAGCCACAGTCCCCCAACCCGCCTTAGTAATAACGTAATCGGCTGCCGCAACATAATCCTGCGTGTGCAGAGTGGAATGTGAAACAACTGTTACATTGCTTCCGGTCAAGGGAACGCCCTCCGTAGTATAAAAATGTGCGTCTACACCTTCTACTGAGACAGGCTGCGTAAATTGTGCCGACATCCCCAGCGCAACAAACACAATTGGACAGGTATGCCTTGTACGAATCATTTCGATTTTCTTCGAGTGGAAAGGTCGCGCCACCAATGAAGTTTCACTCAGCTCTGCTCGGGATAAAAATTCCAGCATTTCCGGGTTATGCAATGCATAAAGTATCCCGTGCCGAATCTTTTGATATTCTGCGGCATATGTTTTCCAGACTTGTTCCGGCAAAAATTCCCGATACAGCTCTGTCCATGTGAAATTACCCACATAGAGCAACGGCACACCTGCCTGCTCGCAGGCAGAGATTGACCAAAGCGGCATATCACAGAGAGCAGCAGATATCTCGTGTCGATGAAGCCATTTTGCCTCTTGCTTTGCCCGTTTCGGCAATTTAGCTTGATATTGTTCGCAGACCGCAGTTAGGGTTTCTGTATCAACAAGCAATGTTCCTGATTGCAGAATCAGCCCAACATCGGTGTGCTCTACACGGTATAGAATGCGAGAAAGCTGTTCTACAGTAAGCATTTCCAGCAGATTGGCCTTTGCAAATTCCAGATGCCGTTCTCCGCAAACCACATAAACAAACCCGTTGGTTCTGCGCACAGTTTCTGCAATCAGCGGAATATTGCGAGCAATGTGTCCAAAACCATGATCCGACAGATAAAAGCAGAAATTTTTCCCGTTCATTAAGCGTTTTTCAGAGCCTTTTCGCGCTTTGCACACTCACGGTCATGCTTGGCCATGATCTCAACCAACTGTTCGTAGCTGGTCTTCTGCGGGTTCCAGCCCAAAACAGTCTTAGCTTTGGTCGGATCTCCCCACAAATTATCAACATCGGTTGGGCGGAACCACTGCGGGTTCACACAAACCAGCATCTTACCGGTAGCTGCATCGTAACCCTTTTCGTCGATGCCTGTGCCTTCCCATCGGATGGTGATGCCGTTGGCAGCAAACGCCTTCTCGGTAAAATCACGGACTGTGTGCTGTACGCCAGTAGCAATGACGAAGTCTTCCGGTTTTTCCTGCTGCATAATCAGCCACATGCACTCAACGTAGTCCTTGGCATAGCCCCAGTCACGCAGGGAATCCATGTTTCCCAGTTCCAGATGATCCTGCAAGCCCTCTGCAATGCGGCCAGCAGCCAGAGTAATCTTACGAGTAACGAAGTTCTCACCGCGGCGCTCAGACTCATGGTTGAACAGGATACCGTTGACGGCGAACATACCGTAAGCATCGCGGTACTCCTTGACCATCCAAAAGCCGTACTGCTTCGCAACTGCGTACGGAGAATATGGGTGGAACGGAGTAGTCTCACGCTGAGGAACCTCCTCGACTTTACCATACAGTTCGGAAGTAGAAGCCTGATATACCTTGCAGGTCTTGGTCAGTCCGCAAACACGGACAGCTTCCAGCACGCGCAAAACACCCAGTGCATCCACATCGCCGGAATATTCAGGAGCATCGAAGGAAACCTGAACATGGCTCTGTGCAGCCAAATTGTAGATTTCATCAGGCTTGATTTCACCTACCAGACGGATCAGGCCTGATGAATCAGACAGGTCACCGTCATGCAAGGTGATAGCATTCTTCTCAATCAAATGGTCGATGCGGGCAGTATTGGAAATGGAAGCGCGGCGGACGATACCGTGGACTTCATAGCCCTTCTCCAGAAGGAACTCTGCTAAGTAGGAGCCGTCCTGGCCAGTGATGCCAGTAATAAGTGCTTTTTTCATATGTTTTATTCCTCTCATAAAAGATAATTTATTTTTTTGTAGTGAGTTTACCTTGTCTTACAATTAAATTTTATTACATATGCCAGCTCCTCGCAAGTGTTATAGTAGCGTTCTATTAGCATAATATTGGTTTTTTACAAACTGTGCAAACAAGCAACTTCTCAATTTGTTTTCGTTGGAGCCTCAATCAACCCAAAACGCCAGAAAATTCCATAAATATAAGACACACCGCGGATATCGCCCAGTGCCTTTGGTCGCTCCACCAGCGGTTTGCCTTCTGTCTTTTCAAAAGCCAGCAATACCGAACTCCATGTCAGACTCTTGCTATTCTCTTTACGGTCAATCCACAGTTCTTTTGTCGGCTCCCCGTTTCTCCCAATCTTTATCTTATAAGAAAATGGCAAACCGGATATCGTCTTGAACCGGTATCCTTGAAAAGCCACTATGCACTTCCAGAGATGCTGTTCATCTTGACTTCTCTGCAATGCTTCGAATGCTTTCTGCCTCTGTCGCATACGCCGAAGCCTCTCGGCTCCAACACTGATCTGCTCCCGATCACAATCCTCACGGAAATACACGCCTCTCTTATAAGGTAAGTACGATGTCACTGATGCCTTCGACAGATTCAATTCCGCGGCCACCGCTTCCAGTGCTTCTTTATAAGGTATTCCACGCTTTGCTTCAAAGGCAGAATTGACAACATCTGCAGTTTCCGATTCATAAACACCAGCAGTGATCAGCAGCTTCCTCACCTTGATCGGGTTCAAAGAAAGGACATCTGCAATACTTTGAAGGGAGTTATCTTCTTCATAGAGAACCACAGCCGCCTGCATCTGCTCTTGCAGGATAGTTACTGCATCATAGTCCGGTTTCAACGACTTCCGACCGGCGCCGGGTTTTCTTGATTTGTATGGTCTTTTATTTCCCACAATGCCTCTTTCCATTATTTTCATTACAAAATTTTGATTCTTAAAAACAATGTGTGAACTCCTAGTGTTCAGTTTGTCCACACGGCATTTTTCTTGTTTCAATTTCTCAAGGATCTCGTCTGCGCTTATCCCGCTGGCTAATAATTTTAACCACATTCTCAGCTTCCGCTTTCTTGGCTTCCAGTTTGGTCAGTTCCTTCTAAGCAGCCTTGAGAACAACCTTTTTCTCTTTCCGATTAGTTTTTAAAGTGTCGATGTTGGCCGTGATGGTAGTAATTTCAGCAGCCAGAGAGACGAGGGCAATATTAGTTCTTGTCATCATTTGGCATACTTCTCCATCTATGCAAGCAAACATTTCTCTCATCGGAGTAAATCGGCAAGGCCAATTATCAAGCTCAAACAATTCAGATTTTTTGTTCGGTACATCTGGCTCATTAGAAGCTACAATCTTGCTCAAGTATTTCATCTCCAACAAATATAGGGTACCCAATGCATAAAGAACATTCTTTTGATTGGCCATCTATATATTCGCATATCGACTGTGTTTAATTTTACAAAATCCATCCCAATGTGCAATAATCGTTCATATTTTTTTGATCACCAGAGGAAAACCCACAATACATTTTAAAGAAATTATCTAATTCTACTCCAATTGATTGTAACACAAGAGCATATTCATTAGAAAAAGTTCCCGCATTTTGCTAATCCAACTCGACGTAATTCAATGTGTTTTTGAATTTTTCTTCTAGCAGAGGTGTAAATCACATGAAGAAAAAATTGGATTGGTTCGATGAAAACTATAATTGGAATGTAATATCC
>CAVCGL010000025.1:0-34175 GCA_963601915.1 bacterium
ACAGGATTCATACCGTTCAGATCGCTTAATTTTTATTTTTGTCTAACAAATGGGGGTCACTTCACATTGCCATCGGCTTTGTTGTTTCCATACAGGAAAATTATCTGCGGTTGGAGGTTCTCCAAATCTTGAGCTTTTCTGCTTCCTTGATAAGCTCCTCGCGGAACTGCGGATGAGCAACAGAAATAATTGCCTCTGCACGCTCCCAAGTGGACAGACCCTTCAGGCAAACCTTGCCGTATTCGGTAACAAGATAATGCGTGTTGGTACGGGTATCTGTGACGGTGGAGCCCGGATTCAGCGTCGGCAGGATACGGCTCTTCAGCTCGCCGCTGCGCGTTGTGAAAGTGGAAGAGCAGCAGATAAAGCTCTTGCCGCCGTTGGACAGATAAGCACCGAGCACGAAGTCCAACTGACCGCCTGCACCGCTGATATGCTTCGTGCCTGCGGACTCTGCGTTGATCTGGCCGGTCAGGTCGAGGTCAACCGCGTTGTTAATCGAAATAAAGTTGTCAATCTGAGCGATAACGCGTGTATCATTGGTGTAGCCAACCGGTGCACTCATCAGAGCCGGATTGTCATCCATGTAGTCATACATCTTCTGGGTGCCTGCGCCGAAAGCAAATACCTGACGACCCTTGTCAATGTTCTTCTTTGCGCAGGACAGCTTGCCAGCGGCAGCCATGTCTACGAAGCCGTCTACATACATCTCGGTGTGTACACCCAGATCCTTCAGATCCGACTGTGCGATCAGAGAGCCAACAGCGTTTGGCATACCGCCGATACCCAGCTGCAGGCAGGCACCGTTCGGGATTTCCTCTACAATCAGCTTGGCTACGATCTCGTCAATTTCAGACGGCGCGCCGCCGCTGCCCATCTGACGAATCGGCGGGTTGTTGCCCTCGACGATCATATCTACATCGGTGATGTGTACGCCTTCTTCAAAGCCACCCAAGCAGCGCGGCATGTTCTTGTTGACCTCTACGATGACCTTTTTGCCGGTCTCGCAGACAGCAGCCAGATGAGAGGCACTCGGGCCGAAGTTGAAGTAGCCGTGCTTGTCCATCGGTGCGACCTGAATCATGACAACATCCGGCGGACAGATGCTCTCTCGATACCAGCGCGGCAGCTCAGAGTAGCGCAGCGGGGAATAGAACGCAATGCCATCGTTAATCATATGGCGCTCAATGCCGCTCATATGCCAAGAGTTCCAAGAGAAATGCTTCTTTGCGTCCGGAACCTGTGCAATTGCCAGCGGCTCCAGCAAAACGCCGCCGCGGATGTTGACGTCTACCAACTCCTCTGCGCGAGCAGCCAGTGCCTTGTCCAGCTCTACCGGTGTGCCGGTGCACCAGCCATAATCTACCCAGTCGCCGCTCTTGACAACCTTTGCTGCCTCTGCGGCAGTTGTCAGCTTACTATTATACAGTGCCTGATAATCCATGTAACAAAGTCCTCCGTTTGTCAATGATACTCAGAATGAAACAAAAAATTGTTCAAAACATACAAAAACCACTTATATCTAACCTATTGTATCAGTATCTGTCGTATTCGTCAAGAACTTAACAAAAAAATGAGCATCTCGCCCTTGTATTTGTGCTGGGAGTGGAGTAGGATGGAAGCTAGACATGTTAGAAAGAGGTCAAGTGATGAAACAAAAAACTTGGATTGGATTGACGCTGCCTGCACTGATCTGCACCCTGTTGTGGGGCAGTGCCTTTCCGGCGGTTAAGTCGGGCTATGCGCTGTTTGGCATTGGCGATGAGGCGGCGTGCAAGCTGTTTTTTGCCGGTTGGCGGTTTATGCTGGCGGGCATTGCTGTGCTGGTGATTTCCGTCATTGCCAGCCGAAAATTGATTGTTCCGACCAGACAGCAGTGGCCGGGCATTTTGCTGCTGGGTCTTGTGCAGACGACCGTGCAGTATGTATTTTTTTACATTGGTTTGTCGCACACGACGGGAGTCAAGGGCTCGGTCATTTCTGCCATGGCGACGTTTTTTGCCGTTGGCATCTCGCATTTTTTGTTTGCGGATGATCGACTGAATACGACCAAAAGCGTGGGCTGCATTTTGGGCTTTGTTGGCGTGCTGATTATCACGCTGAGTTCTTTGGACGGATTGGGCGGCGGTATCTCGCTGACCGGTGAGGGCTTTATGTTTATTGCAGCGGCAGCGTCCGGCAGCGGTGCAGTCATCAGTAAATTTGCCGCCAAAGGACAGTCTCCCATGGTTGTCACGGGCTGGCAGCTGACGATTGGCGGCGCCGTGTTGCTGCTGGCGGGTATTGTCGGCGGCGGACATTTCCAGACGGTTTCGCCGCAGGCGTTTTGCCTGCTCGGCTATTTGATTTTTCTTTCTGCTGCTGCGTTTACCATTTGGACTTGGCTGCTCAAGCGCTATCCGGTGGGAAAGGTTTCCGTGTACAATTTCTTGGTACCGGTGTTTGGTTCGCTGATGTCCGGTGTGGTACTTGGAGAGACGGTATTTACGGTGCGCAATGTGCTTTCTTTGCTGTTAGTATGCGTCGGTATTGTACTCGTCAATCGCAAAAAAGAGTTGAAATAATAAATCATCCGGCTTTTTCGTGAGAAATTGCCGGATGATTTATTTATTGGCAGCCGAATTTCTGCGCATAGGCGCGATATTCTTCTGCCGTCATGGCTGGATGGAAGGAAGAGAGCAGCGACTTTGCCTCCGCAGCACCGTTTCGCAGCAGGCGATACATCGTCAGGGCAGCGAGCTTTGCCGGAAGCAAATATGCTTTGGTTTTGTCTGTGATACGGAAATCTGCACCGTGCAGCGTACCGGAAAAACCGCCGTAAGTAAAATTGATAATTGGCATGCGGTGAGACAAATCTCCGACATCTGTAGAGGCGGCGTTGTGTACAGCCGGATTTACCGGTTCAGAGGTTGCGGACAGCAGACTGGCGGCGCTCCGCAGAGCCGGACACGGCTGTGCCGGAATGGTCGGCAGATAGCCCATATCATCTTGAATGGTAATGTCTGCCCCGAAGGCATACGCGGCGCCGCGATATGCACGATTGATTTTCTCGTTGGCATCCTGCAAGGCGTCCCATGTTTTCGCGCGTACCTGCAGGTCTACCGTGACTTCATGCGGCACGACATTGATAGCAGAATTACCCATGCGGACGATTTCACCGATGCGAATACAATCCTGATCGCGGAAGGTACTGCGCAGCATCCCGACAGCACTGCGTGCCAACGTCACGACATCTAGGGCGTTGATGCCTTTTTCCGGTGCAATGGCAGTGTGAGAGGCTTTTCCTTTGATGTGGATGAGCTTGGACAGAAAGCCGCTGGTCGAATTGCATCCGAGCAGAAAATCCGATTGGCAAGGTACCATGTGGGCATGCGTTGTGATAGCGGCGTCAATGTCATCAAAGGCTCCGCGCAGTAATAGCTCCGGTTTGCCGCCGCAGCAAGTGGCAATATGTTCCTTGCGGAGCTGTTCCAGTCGGTTCATCGGAACGTGTTCTTCACAGGGAACAGCAAGAAAGACAGCGCGGCCGTCTAACTGTGCAGCGACTTCCGGCTGGCTGAGTGCCAATGCAGCACCGGCGAGCGCCGCGAGCTGCATGTGATGTCCACAGGCATGGGACATGCCGGTTGCCGGGACGGCGAGCGGATGCTCTGGACTGCGAATGCCGTCCAATTCGCCGATGAGACAAATAGAAGGAGAATGCGTGCCCAGGGAAGCCTTGATGCCCGTGTTAGCAAGTCCGGTTTGTACCTCAAATCCGCAGGATGTCAGCCAATCTGCGACTTTTTCGGCGGTTCGGTGTTCGGTATAACCAAGTTCTGCGTGGGAATAAATATCTTCAGCAAAGGCAATGAGCTGTTGTGCGTGTGCATCGATGCAGCCACAGATGCGTTGTTCTGTTTCATTCATATCAAAATCCTCGTGTATTCTGCAAGAAAATAAATGTAATTTTAGTATATCGCAGGATAAAACCAGTTGCAAGGCACAGTAGAAAGCGTATAATAGGCGTATACTAAAGGAAAATGTAAGAATAGGAGAAAACACGATGAGATATTGTTATGAATGCGGCGCGCAACTGACAGAAAAATATTTGGAACGCGAAGGGATGGTTCCATATTGTCCGCAGTGCAAGCAGTTTCGCTTTCCGATTTTTAATACAGCGGTGAGCATGGAAGTGCTCAGCCCGGACCGAAAGCAAGTGCTGCTTATTCAGCAGTACGGAAAACAGCGCAACATCTTGGTTGCCGGATATGTCAGCCGCGGCGAAGCGGCAGAAACGACTGTTGCGCGCGAGGTGAAGGAAGAAGTTGGCTTGGAGGTACATGACATCCGATTCAATACCAGTGAATTTTTCGAGCCGAGCAATACCCTGATGCTGAATTTTTCCTGCGTCGCCGCGACACAGGATCTCAGCCATATGACGGATGAGGTAGATAAGGCAAAATGGTTTTCGTTTGCAGAGGCAAAGGAAGCCATTGCCCCGAACAGCCTGGCGCAAAAGTTCCTGCTGGAATTTTTGAAAAAGAATGTTAACCAAGAAGGTTGACAAGGTTTACAATAAAGCGTATACTATCACCAGACAAAAAAGTATTTGGGTGATCGTATATGGAACAGAAAAAAAATCAAACAAATGTAAGAGAAATGGCATTGATTGCCTTGATGGCTGCCGTGACCTGTATTTTGGGTCCGCTGTCCATTCCGATTGGTGTGGTGCCGATTTCGTTGACCAATTTTGCCGTCTATTTGGCCATTTATGTACTGGGCTGCCGCCGCGGTACCATTAGCTATATTGTGTATCTGCTGCTTGGTCTGGTGGGACTGCCGGTATTTGCCAGCTTCAGCAGCGGCGTCGGCAAGCTGTTTGGCCCGACTGGCGGCTATCTGATCGGCTTTATCTTTATGGCGCTGATTTGCGGATTCTTTATCGACCGCTTTGAGGCAAAGCTGGTACCGAGCATGATTGGCATGATTTTGGGCACGATTGTATGCTATGTTTTCGGTACAGGTTGGCTGGCTTACCAGGCTGGCATGACATTCTATCAGGCGTTGGCCGCAGGCGTTTTGCCGTTTATTGTCGGTGACCTGATTAAGATGATCGTTTGTGCTGTTGTCGGCCCGCAGATTCGTCGCAGATTGCAGCAGGCAGGACTGATTCATTGAGAAAGTAAATCCATTTTATTGATTTTGGCACGGAAAAAAGACGAACTGCATGGTTGGCAGTTCGTCTTTTGTTTTATCTAACGTATCTCTTAGTCTTCGGCACGACCGAACTCGGCAAGCTGGAGACCTTCGTTCTTGTCCAGTGCCCAGTTCAGGTTCCACATGCTGGTAAACAGCAGCAGGTACCGTCCGCGGTAGTCCTGTACCACCTTGGAATCCGAGGTGATTTTCAGCTCGTCCGGCTGGAAATCTTCGTTTTCAATCCAACGCAGATACTGATACGGCAGGTTTTCCATGATAATGTCCACGCGGTATTCGTTTTTGAGACGATACTCCAAAACTTCCAGCTGAAGGACGCCGACAACGCCGACAATGACTTCTTCCATACCGGTGTGCGGCTCCTGGAAGATCTGAATGGCACCTTCCTGCGCAATCTGTTCCATACCCTTGATGAACTGCTTGCGCTTCATGGTGTCTTTCTGACGAATGCGGCAGAATACTTCCGGCGCAAACGTCGGAATACCGGAATACTTGCAGTCAAAGCCAGGAGTGCATACTGTGTCGCCAATCGAGAAAATACCCGGATCAAAGACGCCGATGATGTCGCCGGCATATGCCTCGTCAATGATGGCGCGATCCTGTGCCATAATCTGCTGCGGCTGCGCCAGCTGCATTTTCTTTCCAGCCTGTACATGATAGACATCCATGCCCTTTTCAAATTTGCCAGAGCAAATGCGCATAAAGGCAACGCGGTCACGGTGTGCCTTGTTCATGTTTGCCTGAATCTTGAATACAAATGCCGAGAAGTGCTCGTCGAACGGGTCAATGACTTCGCCCTTGGAGACACGTGCCGTCGGCGGCGGTGTCATTTCCAAAAAGTATTGCAAGAACGGCTCGACGCCGAAGTTGGTCAGAGCGGAACCGAAGAATACCGGAGACAGCGTGCCTGCGTGTACGCGGTCAATATCAAATTCCTCTCCCGCGCCGCCGAGCAGCTCAATATCATCCTGCAGGGTTTCCCACAGGCGTTCGCCAACCATTGGCTCCAGTTCCGGATCGTCCGGCTCGTAAATGTTAATTTTTGCTTCCTTGGTACCTGTGACAGAAGCTGCCTCAAATGCCATGACATGGTTCTTCTGGCGGTCATAGACACCCTTAAATTCCTTGCCGCAGCCAATCGGCCAGTTGACAGCATAGGTGTCAATGCCCAGCTCCTTTTCCAGCTCATCGAGCAGATCATATGGGTCACGGGATTCCAAGTCCATCTTGTTGATAAAGGTGAAAATCGGGATGCCGCGCATGGAACAAACCTTAAACAGCTTGCGGGTCTGCGCCTCGACACCCTTGGATGCATCGATGACCATGATTGCGGAATCCGCTGCCATCAGGGTGCGGTAGGTATCCTCCGAGAAGTCCTGATGTCCCGGGGTATCCAGAATGTTGATGCAGTGTCCGCCGTATTCAAACTGGAGCACAGAAGACGTTACCGAGATACCGCGCTGCTTCTCGATTTCCATCCAGTCGGAAACGGCATGGCGGGTGTTCTTCTTGCCCTTAACGGTACCGGCCAGCTGAATGGCTCCACCGTACAGCAGGAATTTCTCTGTAATGGTCGTTTTGCCGGCATCCGGATGCGAAATGATCGCGAATGTTCGGCGCTTTGCGATTTCTGATTTTAAATCTGACAAAAGAAAAAACCTCCGATCAGCAATTGTTCGTATAAAAAAAGCGCCGGACAATATGCAGGCGCATACACCATATATTTTATCACAGGTTGAAATAGAAAACAATCTCTCGTTTGCTGAAAAAGAGCAGAAAAGTGGCGCGTCGATTGGTAGGAATTCGACGCGCCATACAGTAAAGAGAGAGATATATGAAAGCACAGAATGGGAAAACTGTGCGGTGGCAGGCTATAAACCTCATCGCTTTTGGGATGGAAGCCGTGTTGTTTCCGCTCCCTTGAGCTTGACTATAGTATATCACAAAAAGACAGGAAAACAATGGACAGGATACATAAAATACGGAAAATGAAACTGGCTTTTGTATATCAAGTTAAACAATTGTCTTTGCGTCGCGGACAATATACCTGCTCTGTATTCGCGAAATGTGCGTTGTTTTTTGCGGAAAGCTGTGATAAGATAAGAAAAATCACAGAAAAAGGAGATTCCAATGAATATTCAGATATTTGGCAAAAGCAAGTGCTTTGACACAAAAAAAGCCGAGCGATACTTCAAGGAGCGCCGGATAAAGTACCAAATGGTAGATCTCGTGCGTTACGGTATGAGCAAGGGCGAGTTTACCTCCGTGTGCCGCGCGGTGGGTCTGGAAGCGATGATTGACCCGAAGGCGAAGAATCCCGATGCTGCCATGCTGCCATATCTTGCTTCTGATGAAGCCAAGATGGAAAAGCTGCTGGATAATCCGAAGCTGCTCAAAACACCGATTGTGCGCAATGGCAAACAGGCGACCGTTGGCTTTTGTCCGGATGTGTGGAAGACATGGGAATGAGTGATAGACTGCCGTCTTTTGTGACGGAAACACGCGATGTGTGGACGGTATTACAGCAGGAAACGCGGCCGATTTGCCTGTATGGCATGGGCGACGGCGCGGAAAAAATTTTGCGCGTCTGCGAGCAGAGAGACATTCCGATTGCCGGTATTTTTGCATCGGATGAATTTGTGCGCGGACATAGCTTTGCCGGATTTGTCGTGAAAAAGCGCTCGGATCTGGAGAAAGAACTGGGAGATTTTGTCGCAGTGATTGCCTTTGCGTCGAGCAGACCGGAAGTGCTGGCACTGTTTGATGATCTGGATCGAACACACACGACGTATGCGCCGGATGTACCGGTAGCAGAGGGAGAACTGTTTGATTTGGCGTTTGCCCAAAAGCACTGTGAAGAGCTGGAACAGGCGTATGCCCTGCTGGCAGATGATCGTTCCCGTGAAGTCTTTGCGGCAACGGTAAATTTCAAGCTGAGCGGCAAACTGCATTGGCTGCGCGATTACACAGACAGTCGAGAGAGCGTATTTGAGACGTATCTCAAGCCGACACAGCACGAGCATTTTGTCGATCTCGGCGCGTATAACGGCGATACCATTCGAGAGCTGCTGTCGTTTACCGATGGAAAATATGATTCGATTATCGCACTGGAGCCGGACAAAAAGACCTTTAAAAAGCTGAAAAAATATGTCGAGCAAGCACAGCTGAATTCTATTCACATCGTCAATGCCGGCGCATGGAGTGCGCCGGGAGAGATGCTGTTTGGCGGCAAGGCGGGACGCAATTCTGCGCTGACACCGGTCATGAACGAGGTATCACATGACAAGCATACGGTTATGATTCCGGTAGAATCCGTCGATCATGTCTTAAACGGTGCGCCGTGCACCCTGCTCAAATTAGATGTCGAGGGTGCAGAACGCATGGCGTTAGAGGGCGCGCGGCAGACCATTCAGCAATATCGCCCGCGGATTTCGCTGTCTGCGTATCACAGAAGCGAGGACTTGTACGAGCTGCCGCTGCTGCTGCATGATATGTGCGCAGATGTTCGGCTGGGAATGCGGCATCACCCGTATGTTCCGGCGTGGGAAACAAATTTCTATGTAACTTTTGGTTAAAAACTATGGAAATCTTGCCTCATTTGCTGTATACTAACAACAGGAAACAATGTCCGAAAGGACGAGAGATCTGTGAATGAAAAGGAGACGATTCCAATGGCAAGTTGTTTTTACTGTGATCCGGATCACGAAGGCCGCAAGGCAATTATGTTCCGCGTTGGCAAGATGAGAGAGGGCGTGCTGTATCTGTTCAAGGATCAGGCACACAAGGGTCGCTGCGTTGTCGCTGTAGACGAGCATCTGTCCGAGCTTTCCGATCTGACACCGGAGCAGCGTCATGCATTTATGGATGATGTCGCAGACGTTGCAGGCGCAGTAAAGAAGCTGTGGGGCTGCACCAAGATCAATCTGGGCGCATTTGGCGACAAGCTGCCGCACCTGCATTTCCATATCGTGCCGAAGTATGAAGGCGGTTTCGAGTTCGGCGGCGGATTTGAAATCACCAATCCGAATCCGGTACATCTGACCGAGGCTGAGTACGCTGAGATGATGGCACAGCTCAAGGCAGAACTGAACATCGTAAAGGACTAATTAAGTTTAGTTGTAACCTTATCAAAGGAAAGGGCGTGGTGTGATGCACTTCGCCTTTTTCTTTTTCCTGTGTCCAGTTTGTAAAATCCGCGCAGTTGCTTGAAATTTATGGGGTTTCCAGCTATACTATATTCTAACATTGAATGATTGTAGGAGTATGATATGTCAAGTTTTTTGCACAGTTCGCTGATTCAAATTTTGGTCAGCATTCCGGCTCTGCTACTTTGCCTGAGCGTACATGAAGCCTGTCATGGTTTCGCGGCATATGCGCTGGGTGATCCGACGGCAAAACAGGCAGGACGGCTGACGTTTGATCCGCTGCATCATCTTGATCCGATTGGCACGCTTTGTATGCTGCTGTTTCATGTCGGATGGGCGAAGCCGGTGCCAATCAATCCGAGCTATTTTAAAAATCGCCGTGTCGGCATCGCGCTGGTATCGCTTGCCGGTCCGGTGTCCAATTTTGTGCTGGCTCTCATTGCGCTGTTTTTGTATTATCCGTTGCGATTGACCAGCTCGCCGATTTTGACTGCCATTGCGCTGATGCTGTACATGACGGCCGTTATGAGCATCGGCTTGGGTGTATTCAACCTGATTCCGGTGCCGCCGCTGGATGGCTCCAAGATTTTGCTGGCCTTTCTTCCGGCAAAATATGAGTACAAATTCGCGCAGTATGAGCAGTATATTCAGTTTATTCTGCTGATTTTGTTGTTTGTCGGTGTGCTGGACAGACCGATCAATTTCTTTGTCAATTTGATTTATCACGCGCTCAGCGCGATTGTTTTGCTGGTGTTTTAAATGACAGAAAAAATCACCTTTCATCTGTCCGCCTTTGACGGACCGTTGGACTTGCTCTTGCATTTGATTGCAAAAAACAAAGTCAATATTTACGACATCCCTATTTCGCTGATTCTCGAACAGTACATGGAAATCCTGCGCGAAGCCCAGTCGGCAGACATGGAAGTCGCCGGAGATTTCATCGCTATGGCGGCACAGCTGATGCTCATCAAATCGCGGATGCTGCTGCCGAAGGAAAAGAACGAAGAGGATGAGGAAGAAGACCCGCGTGCGATGCTGGTAGAACAGCTGCTGGAATATCAGCGCATTCGTGAGGTACAGCCATATTTTAAGCGGCACAGTGATGCAGGACGCGATATTTTGACGCGCCCGCCGGAGCCGTTGGAACGAAAAAAGACGTTTGAGGGCACACTGCCGCCGGAAAAGCTGTCTGAGGCTGCCCAGCGGATGCTGCTGCGCATTGGCAAGAAAATGCCGCCGCCGGTCAGTGCCTTTTCCGGCATTGTCGGACATGAAACCGTACCGGTACATACGCGCATCACAGCGATTTTGCTGCGGTTTCGTAAAAAGAAACAGCTGCGCTTTCAGGGCTTGTTTCGCGGTCTGCACAATCGTTCAGAAATTGTTGCGACCTTTCTCGCCGTGCTGGAGCTGTCAAAAACGCATCGGATTCAGATTGACGGCGAGGAAGAAGACCCTACGCTGACGCTGTTTGCCGATAAAGAGCGGGAAGAAGCAAATACAGAGATTCAGGAGGAACGCATCTCATGAATGAATTGTCCTGCCTGCTGGAGGGCATTTTATTTGCATCGGGAGAACCGGTCTACGAAGAAAAACTCAAGCAGGTGCTTGGCGTTGATGCAGAACAGCTGCATCAATTGGCGCAGGAGCTGGCGGACAGCTATGACGCGGAAAAGCGCGGCTTTCAGCTCATCCGCCTGCAAGACAGCTATCAGATGGTTTCCCGCGCAGAATATGCAGATACCATTCGCCGGGCACTGGAAGTGCGGCGCACGCCGTCGTTGTCTGCGGCGGCATTAGAGGTGCTGTCTATTGTCGCGTACCGCCAGCCGGTCACCCGCGCCTACATTGAACAGCTGCGCGGCGTAGATAGCTCCAACACGGTACTGAATCTGTTGGATAAAGGCTTATTAGAGGGCTGCGGCCGTCTGGATGTGCCAGGCAGACCGATGATTTACCGCACGACACCGGCATTTTTACGGGCATTTTCTATTTCTTCTCTGGATGAGCTGCCGGATTTGCCGGAGCTGCGGGAATTGGAAGAAAAACGCGAGTCCGAACAGGAGGAATCTGAATCATGATCGTACTCCGCATTCTGGGCATCGTCCTGTGCGTTGTCTTACTTCTTGGCGTGTCACTGACAGTCTTTACGCTGTTTGCACCGGCACGGATAGAAATCAAACGGGACATGCCGGATGGGCAGCTCAAGATGCGGTTGGGATTCGGTCCGATAAAAAAAGTATTTCGGCTCGGCGGCAAGAAAAAAAAGCCCAAAAAGCCGACCAAGAAGCAACAGAAAAAGGAACAACGCGAGGAACAGAAAGAGAAAACAACAGCGCCGCGCTTTGATCTGAAACGATTGCCGATAGATCGTGCGCTGGAATTGGTTGTAGAGCTGATATATGACTTGGCGGGGGCAATTGTGTGGGAGCGTCTGCACGTGACAGTGATTCTGCACACAGCGGATGCGGCGCGTACCGGCAGACTGCTCGGCGCCTGTTCCGCTGTTGTCGGCAATCTCTATCCGTACTTGGCGCGGACCCATGTCCTCAAGGACACAAAGATTGTCATAGATGCAGATTTTGATGCGCAAAAGACCATATGGGGACTGGACATTTCTGTGATGACACAGCTCCGGTGGTATCCGGGTATTTTGTGGAAGCGGCGCAAGGAGCTGTGGGCGCTGTGGAAGGCAGTGCGCCTGACGAAAGAAGAACGAAAAGCATGGAGCCAAAATCAAACGGCTTCTCAGCAACAAGTATCATAACTATCCGAAAGAAAGAGGGAATTTCAAATGGCAGAACATGGTGTAAATGGTCTGATGGCGGAGACAATGGAAAAAATCCGTTCTATGGTCGATGTCAACACAATTATCGGTGATCCTATTGTTACACACGATGGAACCACACTGATTCCGATTTCTAAGGTGACGTTCGGCTTTGGCTCCGGCGGCACAGATTTTAAATCGCGCAACAGTGGAGACGACGCTCCGCTGTGTTTTGGCGGCGGCGGCGGTGCCGGTGTCAGCATTCAGCCGGTTGCCTTTCTCATTGTCAGCGAGGGCAATGCGCGGATTCTTCCGGTCAATATGCCAGCGGATAACAGCACGGATCGCCTGATTGAGCTGATTCCGGACGCCATTAACGGCGTGCAGAGCTTGTTTGGTAAGCGCGGCAAGAAGGAAGAAGCTGTCACAGAAACAGAAGTCGCTCCGACAGAAGAATAAACAAATAGAAAGAGGAGCCGCATGCTCCTCTTTTTGTTCAGACATAAACACACACAGGACCCCGTAAAATGACTATCTGAGGGGGAATGTGTGTGAAAGCAAAATTCTGGATTTGTCTGCTGCTTGCTGTGTGTTTCAGTGTCAGCCGAGCGAGTGCGTATTCTGCGCAGGCATACGCCGTGCTGGATGCAGACACCGGCATTTTATTGGATGGCGCGAAGGAAACACAACGGCTGCCGATGGCGAGCACCACCAAGATTATGACGGGCTTGCTGGCGGCGGAATCGGGAAAATTACAGCAGATTATCACGGTTTCCGCTGCCAGTGCGGGTGTAGAAGGCTCGTCTATGTATTTGAAGCAGGGAGAACAGCTGCCGCTGCA
The DNA here is from genome assembly GCA_963601915.1 of bacterium. Classification (GTDB taxonomy): domain Bacteria; phylum Bacillota; class Clostridia; order Oscillospirales; family Butyricicoccaceae; genus Butyricicoccus_A. Next base: position 12,953 of record CAVCGL010000025.1, read on the forward strand.
AGAGGTTTTGTATGGTTTGATGCTGTGCTCCGGCAATGATGCGGCGGAGTGCATAGCGGAAAATCTCGGCGGAAGAAAAGCATTTGTGAGCCGCATGAACGAACGAGCACAGCAGTTGGAACTTCGCAATACGCATTTTGACAATCCCAGCGGGCTGGATGGAAAAACACATTACACGACGGCGCACGAGCTGGCGCAGTTAGCAGCAGCCGCACTAAAAAATCCGATTTTTGCCCAAATTGTTGCCACCAAGAGTCACACGGCTGGTACACGGACGATGGTCAATCATAACAAGCTGCTGCGCATGTATCCGGACGCTGTTGGCGTCAAAACTGGGTATACCCTGACAGCAGGGCGGTGTCTGGTCAGTGCGGCCAGACGAAATGGGCGCACGGTTGTTGCCGTGACACTGCACGACAGGGATGATTGGAACGATCACATGCATATGCTGGATGCGGCATTTGCTTCTATGCGCACGCAGACCGCTGCACAGGCGGGAGAGACTGTGCAGACCATTCCTGTGCAGACGGGAGAGCAGCGGCAGGTGCAGGCGGTCTATCAAAAAGATTTGACAGCACAATTGTTTGACGGAGAGCAGACAGAGATACGCGTGTCCTGCGCGGCGTTTTTGTATGCGCCAGTGCAGGCAGGAGACAGCTGCGGCAGCGCGCAATTGGTCTGTAATGGTGTCGTACTGGATGAGACCGCGCTGGTCTGTGCGCAGTCTGTCGCACTGGATGCCGCGCAGGAAGATACCAGCTTGTCAGAAAAACTTCGGCATTGGTGGGATGCCGTGAGAAAACGAGAGGTAATACATGAAAATCACAGTCGTTTACGGACAAAATCATAAGGGATCAACCTACCATGTCGCCAGAACGCTGGCAGAGAAATTGGACGGAGAGATCACAGAGATCTTTTTGCCGCGAGATTTTGGCGAATTTTGCGTGGGATGTGCCAACTGCATCTTACGAGATGCAAAATACTGCCCGCATGCGGAAGCCCTGCGGCCGCTCACACAAAAGCTGGATGAAGCGGATGTCATTATTTTGGCAAGTCCGGTATATGTGTACCATGCCACAGGCTCCATGAAGGCGTTTTTAGATCATTACGGCTGGCGTTGGATGGTACATAGACCGGAGCGTTCGATGTTCCACAAGCAAGCGGTCTGTATCTCCACGGCGGCAGGAGCGGGGATGAAATCCACGCTGAAAGATATGGCGGACAGTCTATGGTTCTGGGGTGTCGGCAGGGTGTATCGGTACGGCTTGGCGGTGTATGCCATCAACTATGGACATATGAGCGAAAAGAAAAAACAGGACGTTGACCGAAAGACAACCGCGTTGGCGAAAAAAATCAAAGCGCGGGATGGCAAGGTACAGCCTTCGCTCAAGACCAAGGCATTTTTTACGATGATGCATCTGGTGCGCAGCAAAAAGCCGAGCGACGATGCGGATGGAACGTATTGGAAACAGCAGGGATGGACGGGGCGCAAACGCCCGTGGAAGGATTAAATCATGCAGGAACGATTACAGAAAATTTTATCCGGTGCGGGCGTTTGTTCCCGCCGAGCGGCAGAGCAGCTCATTGCCAGCGGTGCCGTGACAGTAAACGGCACAACCGCGCAGGTGGGCGATCGCGCAGACATAGATACCGATGTGATTTGCGTCAACGGCAAGCGGATTGTCGGACATGAGAACTATCACACGATTGTCCTGTACAAACCGGCAGGGGTTGTCACAACGATGTCGGACGAAAAAAATCGAAAAACGGTGGCGCAGCTGGTCAAAAACTGTCCGGTGCGTGTGCTGCCGGTCGGCAGATTGGATCAGTACTCGGAAGGTATGCTGCTCATGACCAATGACGGCGAACTGCTCGCCGCGCTGACGCATCCGCGCAATCATGTGGATAAGACCTATGCTGTGACCGTGCGCGGCGATAAAACGCGCATTCGAGAGCTGTCCAAACCGATGGTCATTGATGGATACCGCATTCGTCCGGCGCAGGTACAGATTCAGTCATCCGGCGAAGATCAAGTACACGAGCTGCACATCACGATTCATGAAGGACGCAACCGACAGATTCGCAAAATGTGTGCACAGTGCGGCTTTAAAGTTCTGCGGCTGTGCCGCATTGCGATGGGACCGCTGAAATTGGAGGAATCGCTGCGTCCGGGGCACTGGCGCGAGCTGACAGCAGGGGAGATTGCTGCACTGCGCCGGGCGAGCGGCTTGAACAAAACCGATCAATGATGGAATTCTTGCGCAAATTTTGCAATTTGCATGAGAAACACTTGCATTTTTGTTCATCAGCAGATACAATAAAACTATAGAATGTGAAACCCATATGTATATATAAGAGGCAGAAACTATGAATGATTTGATGAACAAAATACAGAACAATCTGTCCACCTTTTCCAAGGGACAGCGTTTGATTGCGAAGTATATCATTGAACACTATGATAAAGCGGCATTTTTGACCGCAAGCAAGCTCGGCTCGACCGTCGGTGTCAGCGAGTCTACCGTTGTGCGTTTTGCTACAGAGTTGGGCTATGCGGGCTATCCGCAGCTGCAAAAGGCGCTGCAGGAGATGATTCGCAACAAGCTGACGGCTGTACAGCGTATGGAAGTGACCAGTGACAGAATGGGCGATCAGGATATTCTGCGCTCCGTGCTGTCCTCGGATATTGATAAAATCCGGATGACACTGGATGAAATCGACCGCAATTCTTTTCAGAGCACGGTAGAGGCTATTTTGCACGCGAAGAATATTTATATTCTCGGCGTTCGCTCGTCGGCGTCTCTGTCCGGCTTTATTGGCTTCTATTTCAATCTGATGTTTGACAATGTCAAGCTGATTCACACCAACAGCGTCAGTGAGATTTTCGAGCAGATTCTTCGCGTGGGAGAGGGAGATGTCGTGCTCGGCGTCAGCTTCCCGCGTTATTCCAAGCGCACGCTCAAAGCACTGGAATACTCCAAAAAATCCGGTGCGACGGTCATCGCGCTGACCGACAGCCAGCTGTCTCCGCTGAGCCAGACCGCAGACTATACGCTGCTCGCCAAGAGCGATATGGCATCCTTTGTTGACTCTTTGGTTGCGCCGCTCAGCGTGATCAATGCGCTGATTGTCGCCATCGGTATGCGCAAGCAGAAGGAGATCAGCGAGACCTTTAATCATTTGGAATCTATTTGGGACGAATATGAGGTATATGAGAAACTCGACAATGAATAATACAAGAACAGTTGCAGTGATTGGAGCCGGTGCAGCCGGCCTGATGGCTGCCGGAACAGCAGCACAGCAGGGCGCCCGCGTGCTGCTGTTTGAGCGCAATGAAAAGGTAGGGCGCAAGCTGGCCATTACGGGAAAAGGGCGCTGCAATGTCACCAATAACTGTGACATGCAGGAATTTTTGACGCATGTGCCGCAAAATCCGCGCTTTTTGTACAGCGCCTTGGGCGCATTCTCGATACAAGACACGATGGACTTTTTTGAGGGCTTGGGTGTGCCGCTCAAGACCGAGCGAGGCAATCGCGTCTTTCCGCAGTCAGACAAGGCGCGAGACATCGTCGATGCGCTGTTTTTCTGGGTCAAGCGCTGCGGCGTGACGATTGTACAGGAGCGCGTGACAGGCATCCAGACCGATGAAGAGGGTGTTGTTGGCGTCAAGACCGAGGGCAAACTGCATCGCGCAGACCGTGTCATTCTGGCGACCGGCGGCAAGTCGTATCCGCTGACCGGCTCGACCGGCGATGGGTATGCTTGGGCGCAGGAGCTGGGACATAAAGTCACGCCGCTGCGCGCTTCGTTGGTGCCGCTGGTCTGTCCGGGAAAAACCTGCCCGCGCTTGCAGGGATTGCCGCTCAAAAATGTCAAATTGACGATTTTTGAGAACAATAAAAAGCTGCACGAGGGCTTTGGTGAGATGCTGTTTACACACTTTGGCATCTCCGGCCCATTGGTGCTCAGCGCGTCCTCGCACATGAGAAAGTGGGACAAGGCGACCTACCGCGCAGAGATTGATTTGAAACCGGCATTGGATGATGCCGTGCTGGATAAGCGCATTGTATCGGATTTTTCGCAGGAGCTAAACACGGATTTTCGCAATTCTCTCGGCGCACTGCTGCCGCGCAAGCTGATTCCGATTATCGTAGAGCGTTCCGGTATTGATCCGCATCAGAAGGTAAATGCGATTACCAAACAGCAGCGGCAAAAGCTGGTGCGGGAACTCAAGCATTTTGCGCTGGATATTACCCAGCCGGGTCCGATTGAGGACGCGATTATCACCTCCGGCGGCGTTTCCGTCAAAGACATTGTGCCGAAGACGATGGAATCTAAAAAGATACCGAATCTGTATTTTGCCGGAGAAATTTTGGATGTTGACGCCTACACAGGTGGGTTTAATTTGCAGATTGCGTGGTCAACTGGCTATTTGGCGGGATTGCATGCCGGTCAGGCCGCGAGTGAATAAAAAGTGAGGAAAGATGTATGAAAACCATTGCAGTTGCGATTGACGGCCCGTCCGGTGCGGGAAAAAGTACCATTGCCCGCGCAGCAGCCGGCCATTTGGGCTTTGTGTATGTAGATACGGGGGCGATGTACCGGACGATCGGTCTGGCTGTGTGCCGCGCCGGTGTCCCGCTGGGACAGACCGAGCGCATCCAGCCGGTACTGGACAGCGGCATTCAGGTCAGCTTGAAGTATGAAAACGGCGTTCAGCACGTGCTGCTGGACGGAGAGGATGTCTCCGATCTGATCCGCACACCGGAGATGTCTAAGTATGCTTCGTTTGTCTCTGCCGTTCCGGCGGTTCGCGCCTTTTTGCTGCAAACCCAGCGCGAGATGGCGCAGACCAACAACGTCATTATGGATGGCCGAGACATTGGCACCGTGATTCTGCCGGATGCACAGATTAAAATTTTCCTGACGGCATCGGCGGAGGCGCGCGCAAAGCGCCGGTTTATCGAATTGCGAGAAAAAGGGGAAGACGTTACGCTGGAAAAAGTGCTCGAGGATATGAAACAGCGCGATCACGACGATGAGACCCGCGTCGCAGCACCGCTCAAGCAGGCGGATGACGCTGTTCTGGTGGATACCAGCGAACTGACGCTGGAGCAGTCGATTGAGGCGGTAGAAGCAGTCATTCGTCCGGCGCTGGAGGGATGAGCATGAAATATAACCGTACCTTTCAGGCGATGGCCATTCCGGTTGTCAATATTTATGACCATCTGAAATACAATTATCATGTCATAGGACGGGAGCATGTGCCGGATGGCGGCTGTGTGCTGGTGGCAAATCACACCCAGTGGGCAGATCCGGTATTGGTCGGCACGGCGCTCGGCAATCGGTATCCGATTGTGGCGATGGCGAAAAAGGAACTGTTTCAAATCAAGCTGCTCGGCCCGCTGATTTCCGCGCTCGGTGCCTTTCCGGTTGACCGCGGCACGGCGGACATCGGTGCTATCAAGACCTCGCTCAGAGCGGTGAAAGAGGGAAAAAAGCTGTTGATTTTTCCGGAGGGCGGCACCAAGCACAAAGAAGGCGACGAGGCAAAGGTTGGCGCAGCCATGATTGCTGCGCGTACCGGCGCGCCGATTTTGCCGATTTATATCTCTGAAAACAAGAAGTTTCGCTCGAAGGTTTACGTGGTATTTGGAGAGCCGTATGTGCCGGAAAAGACCAAGACCAAGGAAGGCTATCGGGAACTGGCAGATGACATGATGCGCCGGATTTATGCGCTGAAAGAGAGGATCTGATGATGGTTACAGTCGCAAAGACAGCAGGCTTTTGTTTTGGCGTCAAACGGGCGGTAGACATGGCGGAGCGTGCCTGTCAGGAATACGGCAGCATTTGGGCACTCGGCGATATTATTCACAACACCCACGAGGTCAGACGTCTGGAAGAGATGGGCGTGCACAAGGCGGAGGATGTGGCGGATATTCCGGATGGTGTGCCCGTGCTCATCCGCGCGCACGGCGTGCCGGAGGCTGTGCTTCGACAGCTCGAAATCAAGGGATGCCGCATCGTTGATGCCACCTGTCCGTTTGTCGGAAAGATTCACCGCATCGCCCGAGAAGAAAGCGAGCAGGGCCGCCGCGTGATTATCATTGGCTCCCGCAATCATCCGGAAGTGGTCGGCATTCAGGGCTGGTGCGGCGCGTCCGAAGTGTATGAAACACCGGAGGAACTGCAGGCGGCACTGGATAAAAACAACAAAAATGGTCAAAATTTACAGGAAATTCCAGTTAGTGTGGTTGCACAGACCACGATCAACAGGGAAATCTTTGATATTTGCAGTAAAATTATAAAAAAACAGTGTACAAACCAAAAAATATTTGGTACAATATGTAATGCAACGGACGAGCGCCAAGCTGAGGCTCGTCTACTGGCTGGCAAGTCGGACATTATGATTGTGATTGGCGATCGAAAAAGCTCTAACACAAAGCGTCTGTATGAAATCAGCACGTCACTGTGTGACCATGTGCTATACATCGAAGATGCCACTGGACTTACTGGAAATGAGATCCAGGGTATGGAGCAACCATTTATCGGGATTACAGCAGGCGCGTCCACGCCAGCTTGGATAATTAAGGAGGTCAGAAACATTATGAGCGAAGAGACAAGAATTGAAACCGGCAGCGAAGATTTTGCTGCTATGCTGGAGGAATCCTTCAAGACTTTAAATACAGGAGATAAGGTAACCGGTACTGTTCTGAAGATCACCCCGAACGAAGTTCACGTAGATCTGGGCGTAAAGCACGCTGCTTACATCCCGACCCATGAGCTGTCCGACGATCCGTCCTTCAACGCTGAGGAGAGCATCCACGTAGGCGACGACATCGAGGCTGTTGTTGTTCGCGTAAACGATGCAGAGGGCACCATCGTACTGTCCAAGAAGCGCGTTGATCAGATGAAGGGCTGGGAGTCCATCGAGGACGCTAAGGAGAACAAGACCATCATCGAGGGCAAGGTTAACGAAGAGAACAAGGGCGGCGTTGTTGCCAATGCATTTGGCATCCGCGTATTCATCCCGGCTTCCCAGACCGGTATCCCGAAGGGCCAGCCGCTGAGCCAGTTGGTAGGTCAGACTGCACGTTTCCGCATCACCGAGATCAACCGTCCGCGCAAGCGCGTTGTTGGTTCTATCCGTGCCGTACTGCAGGAAGAGCGTCGCGCTGCTGCTGAGAAGGTTTGGAGCGAGATCGAAGTTGGCAACGAGTACACCGGTACCGTTAAGTCCCTGACTTCTTATGGCGCATTCGTAGACATCGGCGGCGTTGATGGCATGATCCACATCTCCGAGCTGTCTTGGGGCCGCATCAAGCATCCGTCTGAGGTTGTAAGCGTTGGCGATACCGTAAACGTTTATGTTATCGGTCTGGATCGCGAGAACAAGAAGATTTCCCTGGGCTACAAGCGTCCGGAGGACAATCCGTGGAATGTATTCACCGCAAACTACGAGGTTGGCGACACCGCTACCGTTCGCATCCTGAAGTTCATGCCGTTCGGTGCATTTGCTCAGATCATTCCGGGCGTTGACGGTCTGATCCACATTTCTCAGATTGCTAACCGCCGCATCGAGAAGCCGGAAGACGTTCTGTCCAAGGATGAAGAAGTAGAAGCTAAGATCATCGACATTGATCCGGAGAAGCAGAAGGTTTCCCTGTCTATCCGCGCTCTGCTGAACGACGACGACGAATAATTTATTACTCGAATCAATGGGGAGCATCCGCACTGCGGGTGCTCTTCTTTTTTTGTGTCACAAACAACCGGGTCTGCATAGTCTGCTTTCACAAAGAAAGGGGGCAGCGTGATGCGCAGACACGGAAACCATCAGCGAAAGATTTTGCTGGTCATGCTCGCGGGACTGGTTTTGCTTCCGGCAGTCATAGGCGGTGCGCTGCGTCCGAAGTTAGTCGTCTATGCCGAAAATTATGTGCAATATCAGGCGACGAGTAAGATGGAACGCGCTGTGGCAGACTGCGCAGAACAGATGGAGGAAATCGGAAAGCTGCATCAGGATGACAGTGGAGCGGTCACAGCGCTCACGACAAATGCCGCTGCGGTCAACCGTATTCGTACACAGCTCGTGCAGCGTGTGTATGATGAAATTGGGGAGCTGGAACAGGCACAGACCTCTGTGGCATTGGGCACGCTGCTCGACCCGCAGCTGCTCGCCGGATTGGGACCGCAGATTCCGTTTCGCGTGGTCTCGCTGGGATGTGTAACGGCACAAGTCGAATCGCATTTTTCCTCTGCCGGCATCAATCAAACGCTGTATGAAGTGTCGGTGACGGTGAGCGCGGATTTTTCCCTTCAGCTGTTGGGTGCGGCTAAAAGCATCACCGTGCGGGCAAACTACCCGCTGGAAGAGACCATTCTTGTGGGAGATGTGCCAATGATTTCGTCAAATTCCAAATAACCTCTTTTTCTGCACGGATATTTTTGCTATAATAGATATGATTGTTTAAGAAGGGACGGATGGAATGAATATCGCACAGCAGGCAGCGGCTTTGCGGGAAGCCCTGCGTTATCACAATAAAAAATATTATGATGAGGATGCGCCGGAGATTTCGGACTTTGAATATGACCGTATGCTGCGTGCGTTGGAGACGTTGGAGGCGGAATATCCGGAAGTCGATGAACCGGATTCTCCGACCCATCGCGTGGGCGGCAGCGTCTCGGATAAATTTTCTTCCGTGACCCATCCGTGGCCGCTGGAGAGCTTACAGGATGTCTTTTCCTTTGAAGAGCTGCAAGAGTTCTATGCCCGTGCCCATGCACCGGAATATGTCGTAGAATACAAAATTGACGGTTTATCCGTGTCTTTGGAGTATGAAAACGGGATCTTTGTGCGCGGTGCGACACGCGGCGATGGCATGACGGGAGAAGATGTCACAGACAATCTGCGCGTGATTGAAGATATTCCCAAGACGCTGCACGATGCGCCGAAAACGCTGGTTGTGCGCGGGGAAGTGTATATGCGCCGCTCTGTGTTTGACGCGATCAATGCACAGCGTGAGCTGGAAGGCAAGCCACTGCTTGCCAATCCGCGCAATGCGGCAGCTGGCTCCCTGCGCCAGCTGGACAGTGCCGTGACCAAACAGCGCAAGCTGTCCATTTTCTGCTTTAATATTCAGAACAGCGAGGAGCTGCCGCTGACATCCCATGTACAGGCGTTGGATTATCTAAAACAGCTCGGTTTTCCAGTATCGCCGCGCTATCCGGTGTATACCGATCCGAAAGATATTGAGCGCGAAATTCAGCACATGGGCGATACGCGCGGCGAGCTGGATTTTGATATTGACGGCGCTGTGGTCAAAGTCAATGATTTTGCGCTGCGCCGCGCCCTCGGCTCGACAGCAAAATATCCGCGCTGGGCATCGGCATATAAGTATCCGCCGGAAATCAAAGAGACAATTCTGCGCGATATTGTCATCACTGTCGGCAGAACCGGTGTGCTGACGCCGAATGCCGTGCTGGACCCGGTACAATTGGCGGGCACGACCGTCAGCCGCGCCACGCTGCACAACCGTGATTTTATTCGGGAAAAAGACATTCGCATCGGTGACACCGTTCGGGTGCGCAAGGCGGGAGAAATTATCCCGGAGATTCTCGGATATGTGCCGGAAAAGCGTCCGGAAAACACCGTGCCGTATGAAATGCCAAAGGTCTGTCCGGTGTGCGGCGCACCGGTCTTTGAGGACGCGGATGAGGCGGCCATTCGCTGTACCGGCGCAGAATGTCCGGCACAGCTGCTGCGCAATCTCATGCATTTTGTGTCTCGCGATGCCATGGACATTGACGGCTGCGGACAGGCTGTTTTGCAGTCGCTGATTGATGCGGATTTGGTGCATTCCGCCGCGGATTTGTATACGCTCAGAGAAGAACAAATCGAGCCGCTAGAACGCATGGGCAAAAAATCTGCTGAAAATCTGATTGCAGCGATTGAAAAATCCAAGAGCAATGATCTGTCTCGCTTGTTGTTTGCGCTGGGCATTCGGCATGTTGGCCAGAAGGCGGCAAAGACACTGTCCTCGACATTTGGTTCACTGGATGCGGTACTCAACGCGACAGAGGAACAGCTGACCGACATCCGCGATATTGGCGGCGCGATTGTGCAGTCTATCGAGGAGTGGCGCGAACAGGAGCAGTCCAAGCATCTCGTCGAGCGACTGCGGGAAGCTGGCGTCAATTTCCAAGGCGAACAGCTCATCAAGAGCGATAAGCTGGCGGGAAAGACCATCGTGCTCACGGGCACATTGACGCTGTTTACGCGCAAGCAGGCGACAGAACGCATTGAACAGCTGGGCGGCCGCGCTTCCGGTTCCGTCTCCAAAAAGACAACCTTTGTTGTGGCGGGCGAAAATGCGGGAAGCAAGCTCAAAAAAGCGAATGAACTTGGCATTCCGGTGCTCACAGAGCAGGAATTCCAAGATTTGATACAGGAGGATGAAGAATAATGGCTATTACAAGAGAAAATGTCGAATATATCGCCAATCTGGCGCGTCTTGACCCAAAGGGCAAGGGCTTTGACAAGATCGCAGAGGACATGCAGGAAATCGTTGCCATGGTTGACCGGCTGCAGGAGCTGGATCTAGGCGACATCACGGACTGCATTGACACCGAGCGAAAGAACGCCATGCGTGAAGATGAAGTCGTTCCGTCTTATGACAAGGAAGAAATCCTTGCCAATGCACCGAGCGTAGCATGTGGCGGCGTCAGTGTACCGCGCGTCGTAGAATAAGGGAGGCAACACCATGGAATTATATCAGAAGACAGCAGCCGAGCTCTCGGCAATGCTGAAAAATAAAGAGGTGAGCTCGGTAGAGCTGACCAAGGCGGCATTTGCAAGAACTGCTGCTGTAGAGGATAAGGTCGGCGCATATATCACGCTGACCGAAGAGCACGCTCTGGAGACCGCGCAGGCCATTGATGCGAAGCGCGCTGCCGGTGAGGAACTGTCTCCGCTGGCCGGTGTACCGGTATCCGTCAAGGATAACATCTGCACCAAGGGCATTCGCACCACCTGTGCTTCTCGTATGCTGGAAAACTTCCAGCCGCCATACGATGCAACGGTCATGAACCGTCTGCACGAAGCAGGTCTGGTTATGACCGGTAAAACCAACTTGGACGAGTTTGCGATGGGCTCTTCCTGTGAAAATTCCGCGCTGCAAAAGACGCGCAATCCGCACAATCTGGAGCATGTCACCGGCGGTTCCTCCGGCGGCGCAGCAGCTTCTGTTGCAGCCGGTGAAGTTTCTATTGCACTTGGCTCGGATACCGGCGGATCCATTCGTCAGCCGGCATCCTTCTGCGGCGTTGTCGGTCTGAAGCCGACCTATGGTACCGTTTCCCGTTATGGATTGGTTGCGTTTGCTTCCTCTCTGGATCAGATCGGCCCGTTCGCCCGCAGCGTAGAGGATGCAGCACTGCTGACAGATGTCCTGCGCGGCTACGACAAGATGGATTCTACCAGCTATCCGCGCGAATATGACAGCCTGCACGCTGGCATGAATGCGGACATCAAGGGCATGAAGATTGGCCTGCCGAAGGAATATTTCGGTGAAGGTATTTCGGAAGAGGTCAGCAAGGCGGTTCTGGCTGCTGCCGAGACCTATAAGCAGCTGGGCGCAGAAGTCGTAGAGATTTCTCTGCCGCTGTCCAAGTATGCCCTGCCGATTTACTACATTCTGTCTTCTGCAGAGGCTTCGTCCAATCTGGCACGATTTGACGGCGTCAAGTACGGCTATCGCGCAGAGAAGTTTGACGGTATCATTGATCTGTACGTCAAGTCGAGAAGTGAGGCATTTGGTCAGGAAGTACAGCGCCGCATCATGCTGGGCACCTATGTGCTGTCCTCCGGCTACTATGACGCGTACTACAAGAAGGCACGTGCCGCACAGCGCGCAATCCGTGCAGACTACAACAAGGCGTTTGAGCAGGTGGACGTCATTATGACACCGGTAGCACCGACAACTGCCTATAAGATTGGCGAAAAGACATCGGACCCGCTGCAGATGTATATGGGCGATATTTGCACCGTTTCTGTCAACATCGCAGGCCTTCCGGCAATGGTACAGCCGTGCGGCTTTGATGCGAACAAGCTGCCGATTGGTATGCAGCTGATTGGTCCGCGTTTTGGAGAGCAGAAGCTCATCAATGCAGGTCTGGCTTATGAAAAGGCTTCTGGTCTGTCCAACATCGTGGCACTGTAAGGGAGGAATCGTATCATGAATTATGAAGCAGTCATCGGTCTGGAAGTCCATGCCGAGCTTTCTACGAAAACAAAGATTTTCTGCGGATGCAGCACCGCGTTTGGCGCAGAGATTAACACCCATGTTTGCCCGGTTTGCACGGGTCAGCCGGGTGCTCTGCCGGTTCTGAACAAGCAGGTAGTACATTATGCAGCAAAGATGGGTCTGGCTACCCATTGTACGGTTAACCAGCTGTGCAAGTCTGACCGCAAGAACTATTTCTATCCGGATCTGCCGAAGGCGTACCAGATTTCTCAGTTTGATGTGCCGATTTGCGAAAACGGCTATGTTGATTTTGAGGTAAACGGCGAGCCGAAGCGCGTTCGCTTTGAGCGCATTCACTTTGAGGAAGATGCAGGCAAGCTGCTGCACGATGAAGGCGAGGGCACGGTTGTTGACTTCAACCGCTGCGGCGTGCCGCTGATCGAGATGGTAACGCGCCCGGACATTCACTCCGCAGCAGAGGCAAAGGCGTTCTTGGAGACCGTCAAGACAACCCTGTCTTACCTGCAAATTTGCGACTGCCGCATGGAGGAAGGCTCGATTCGTTGTGATGTCAACGTGTCGATTCGTCCGGAAGGCTCCGAGACGCTGGGCACCCGTGTCGAGATGAAGAACATCAACTCGTTCTCTGCGGCAGAGCGTGCCATTGAGTACGAAGTAAACCGCCAGATTGACGTAGTATCTGAGGGCGGCACGATTACGCAGGAGACCCGCCGTTGGGACGATTCCCGCGGCAAGAACATGGTCATGCGTTCCAAGGAGGATGCGCAGGACTATCGCTACTTCCCGGATCCGGATCTGGTAGCCGTGGAAATCAGCGATGAATGGCTGGAGCAGATTCGCTCGGAGATTCCGGAGCTGCCGCAGTCGCGCTATAACCGCTACATGGAGGAAATCGGCTTGCAGCCGAAGGAAGCGCGCATTCTGGCGGATTCCTTTGACAAGGCGTGCCTGCTGGATGAGGGCGTCAACATGCAGCGCGTCGATGCCAAGAACATCGCAAACTGGATTCTGTCTGACATCTCCAAGTATCTGAACGACAAGAATCTGGAGCTGAAGGACACCAAGCTGACCGCACAGAAGCTGGTTGACATGATTGAACTGATTGAGAAGAACACCATCTCCGGCAACGCCGGCAAGAAGGTTCTGGTTCAGCTGTTTGAGACCGATGATTCGGTTGATACCATTGTTGACAAGCTGGGTCTGAAGCAGGTATCCGATGAGGGCGCAATTCAGAAGCTGGTTGACGAGGTTCTCGCTGCCAATCCGAAGTCTGTTGCAGACTATAAGAAGGGCAAGAAGAACGCCATTGGCTTCTTGGTTGGTCAGTGCATGAAGGCCTCCAAGGGCAAGGGCAACCCGAAGATGATTAACCAGCTGCTCAGCAAGACGCTGGACAGCATGGAATAAGAAAACTTTCGCGGATAGAAAGCAGACGCAGCATATGCGTCTGCTTTTTTGAGGAAATATGAAAAAACGGTATAGATATATCTGGTATGTGACGTTTGAACGGATAATGATGATTCTTGCTTGCATTGTAGGTATAAATTGTGCAATAGGGTTGTATCATAGTGCCGTAAATGGAGAATTGACCGCACGTGCATCAAGCACTTTGGTTCAATCACCAGCCTATGCAATTGAGGGAATATTGGCCATTATTTATTGGGGATGGACAATTGGTGTGCTGTGGATAGAATATTTCACCCAACGTATCGCAACGACTGAGGTAAGTATTCAGAGCTTTGACAATAGTGAGTATGCGTTTGATTTTATAAAGACTGCTATTCTTTCACTTTTTCACCGGAAAAAGTTATTCAGTACGTTTGCGTTGCAATTTTTCACTATGAACGTGATTGTGGAAGATAAAAGAGAAATTGATTTCTTCTATATGGATGAATCGGTTTTGGAAGATGTACGCGAGATTACAAAAAAGCGAAGACGGCAGGATACATATGAAAAATATCCACACTTTTTTGAAATTAGTAATTTAGAGCATTACAAATACCGGTTTGAGATCACCTATTTGAAGCATTCTCATTTGGTGATTCAAATGAGACCTCTTCCGAAGGAACAAAAACGAGATTTAACGTATATACCAGATGATTATGTGAGCTTGCTGGATCGGATCAAAAATCTGTATAAAAAAGTGAAGGGAATGTTCAAAAAGAAGTAAGAGATTCAAAATTCAATAAAATTTATTGGAAAATAAATCGTGCGCGTGCAGGACGATGACCAAGTGAGCACAGAGGATGCCAAGCTGGAACAGGGCAAGGAATACCTGTTGTTCCTGAATCAGGCAGCATCCGGCGAAAACACCACGTATCGCGTCACCGGTGCCATGCAGGGTGCGTATGAAGTCCAAGCGGACGGCACCTGCGTTGCGTGGGACGGCACCAAGTGGACGCTGCAAGACGCACAGAAGGCAATTGAGCAGGCAAAATAACACGAGAAATTTTGAGGACGCTCCGGCAGGTCGGGGCGTTCTTCTTTGCTTTTTCCACAGAATTTCTTGTTTACTTTCACACGTTAACATGTTACAATATAGCTGTTAGTGAGGGAGGCGAAATGGATGAACAACAAACTCAGGGGAAAATCCATGGATAGTCTGTTTCAGGCAATCCTGCATCTGAATACGCTGGAGGAGTGCAGCAACTTTTTTGAGGATCTCTGCACCATCAGCGAGCTGCGTGCCATGGAACAGCGCTTTCAGGTCGCTGCTATGCTGGATGAAGGACGTATTTACAGTGACATCGCAAAGGAGACCGGTGCATCGACGGCAACGATCAGCCGCGTCAACAAGTGCTTGACGTATGGTTCGGACGGCTATCGCACGGCACTGGACCGCATGAAGCAGACAGAAGGAAACGATACAGATGAGTGAATATTCAGAGTACGGACTGCTCTCGGAGTACTATGACCGCTTCACCGATGACGTACCATACGAACGGTGGGCGGATTTTTTTGAGCATATTTTTGAACAAAAGAACATCAAGCCGTCTGTGATTTTGGATTTGGCGTGCGGTACCGGCTCGCTGACCAGCATCTTGGCACAGCGCGGATATGATATGATTGGCGTCGATCAGTCGGAAGATATGCTGATGATTGCGCAGGAAAACTGCATGGATGCCAATCCGGAGAAACCGGTACTGCTTCTGCATCAGGCCATGCAGGAATTAGAGCTGTACGGCGGGATAGATGCCTGTGTATGCTGTTTGGATTCCGTCAACTATGTGGAAGACCCGGACATGCTGCGTGAGGCGATGAAGCGCGTCTATGCGTATCTCCGGCCAGGCGGACTGTTTTTATTTGATGTAAACACCCGCAGCAAGCTGGAATGCATTGACGGACAGAGCTTTGTCCGAGAAGATGAGGACGTGTTCTGCGTTTGGCAGTGCATCATTGAGGAAGATCTGTGTCATTATCACTTTGACATCTTTGAACTCAATGAGGAGGGCGCGTGGAATCGCTATGAGGAGCATCACATCGAGCGCATCTATGAAAACGCGGAGCTGCTGGATATGCTGCAGCAGGCAGGCTTTACAGACATCGAACTGCGCGGTGAGCTGTCCGATGAGCCGCCGAAGGAAAAGGAAGAACGGATTTTCTTCCTTGCTAGAAAACCAGAAGAATGAGGAGAAATGACTATGAGTGATAGATTGATTCGTGCGATCTGCCGCAATGCAGAAATCAAATTTACGGCGGTATGCACCACGGAGACGGTTGAGCGCGCCCGCCAGATTCATCGTACCCTGCCGCTGGCAACGGCTGCGTTGGGCAGAACGCTGTCGGCAGCGTCTATGATGGGTCGAGAGCTGAAGGACAAGAACGGCTCTGTGACAATTCAGATCAAGGGCAATGGCCCGCTGGGTGCCATTACTGCCATTGGAGACTGTGACGGCTGTGTGCGCGGCTATTTGCAGAATCCTGCTGTCGAGCTGCCGCTGCTGCCGAATGGGCATCTGGATGTCGGTTCCGGTGTTGGACGCGGCTATTTGATGGTCATCAAAGATATTGGTGTCGGCGAGCCGTTTACCGGCACAACCGCTTTGCACAACGGCGAAATTGCAGAGGACATTACGAAGTATTTCGCAGAGAGCGAGCAGGTTCCGTCTGCGGTTGCACTGGGTGTTTTGGTGGATACCGATCAGCATGTCAAGCAGGCGGGCGGCTACATCGTCCAGCTCATGCCGGGCGCGACCGATGAGGACATTACTCGTCTGGAAAACAATATTGCGAAGGCTGGCGCGATGACCACGATGCTGGAGAGCGGCATGTCCTTGGAAGACATTGCACACGCGGTATTGGATGGCTTTGAGGTGGAGTTCTTGGAGGACACGCCGATCACCTATCGCTGCGGCTGCAACCACGCCAAAGTGACTCGTGCGCTTATCAGCTTGGGCAAGGAAGAGCTGCAGCGTCTGCGCGATGAAGAGGACGGCATCGAGGTGACTTGCCAGTTCTGTGACAAGGTGTATAAGATGACACGGGATGATATTGCCGTGATGCTGGAGGCAGCGACAGCAAAAGAGGGGAATAACGGCTGATAACCGCGAAAAACAGCACGTTTTGACAGAGTAAAAAGAATTTTGAAAAAAATCAAAAAAACTTTGAAAAAAGTGTTGACAAAACCGCATCCAGTGAGTATACTATAATAGTCGCTGGACGGTACGGAAGTTTAGCTCAGCTGGGAGAGCATCTGCCTTACAAGCAGAGGGTCACAGGTTCGAGCCCTGTAACTTCCACCACCCTGGCCCGGTAGTTCAGTTGGTTAGAACGCCAGCCTGTCACGCTGGAGGTCGTCGGTTCGAGCCCGATCCGGGTCGCCAGTAAACTTCTATCGTTTCATCGTCTTCGGACGGTGAAACGAAAAAAAGTTTTCTGAAATGAAAAAAGTTCTTGACAAACAGGGGCTTCGATGATATAATAAATATCGTTGTCTGACAGAAAAACAACTTGCCTCTGTAGCTCAGTCGGTAGAGCAGGGGACTGAAAATCCCCGTGTCGGTGGTTCGATTCCGCCCGGAGGCACCAACAATATGCGGATGTAGCTCATCTGGTAGAGCGCCACCTTGCCAAGGTGGAGGTAGCGAGTTCGAGCCTCGTCATCCGCTCCATACGGTGCCATAGCCAAGCGGTAAGGCAGTGGACTGCAACTCCTTGATCCCCAGTTCGATTCTGGGTGGCACCTCCATAGCGGATAGCTGAAAAAGCTATCCGCTTTTTTCATTTTGATATAATGGCTTGACAGGAGAACGTACACTTATGAAGCAGATAATTGAGACACTTCGTGCACAGCGTGATCTGTCTGATGCAGAGTTGATTGCACTGATTACCCGTGACAGTGATGATAGCGATTTATTTGCTGCGGCAGACGCGGTTCGGCGAGAACGGTATGGAACCGATGTATTTTTGCGCGGACTCATTGAATTTACCAATGTCTGTCAAAATGACTGCTATTATTGTGGCATTCGCAAGAGCAATCCGCACGCAGACCGGTATCGGCTGACGCAGGATCAGATTTTACAAAGCTGTGCCAATGGCTATGAGATGGGATTTCGCACCTTTGTGTTACAGGGCGGCGAAGATCCGCGCAATACAGACGCATGGGTTTGTTCTGTAGTTGATAAAATCAAGACGGCGTATCCAGAATGTGCGGTTACTTTGTCTATCGGAGAACAGTCTCGTGCCAGCTATCAGGCGTATTTTGACGCAGGAGCTGATCGGTATTTACTGCGGCATGAAACCGCAAGCGATGCCCATTATCGCAAGCTGCATCCGGAAGAAATGAGCCTGGAACATCGCAAACGGTGTCTGTTTGACCTGAAAGACATTGGCTATCAGGTCGGTGCAGGCTTCATGGTCGGTTCTCCCTGGCAAACGCCGAAAGAATTGGTTGCAGATTTGCGCTTTTTACAGCAATTGCAGCCGGATATGATTGGTATTGGCCCGTTTATTCCGCATCACGAGACGCCGTTTGCAGATAAACCGGCAGGCACCTTGGCGCTGACCTTGCGAATGCTGTCAATCCTGCGTTTGTTATTCCCTTATGTGCTGCTTCCGGCAACAACAGCACTCGGCACGATTAGTCCGATAGGACGAGAATTAGGTCTGAAAGCCGGTGCCAATGTAATGATGCCGAATTTGACGCCGACAGATGCGCGGAAACATTACGATTTGTATGACAACAAAATCTGTATGGATGAAGAAGCGGCAAAATGTCGGCTGTGTCAGGAAGGACGCGTGCGCTCTGTGGGGTATCAGATCGTCAGTGACCGCGGCGATGTACGCAGATAAATAGAAAGGGGAATGGAACATGGTACAGAAAGAACGGCTGGTGCAGACCTTTTGCAAGCTGGTTTCGTTTGACAGTCCATCGTATGGAGAGCGAAACATCTGTGATTTTCTCATTGAGACATTGACCGCATTGGGGTTACAGGTACAGGAAGATCATGCGGCGCAAAAAATACAGGGGAATGCGGGAAATTTGTATGCATATCTTCCGGCAACCAAAGAAATGGAACAGCTGCCGCCGTTGCTGTTTTCCGGACATATGGACACGGTAGAGCCGTCTAAGGGAAAGAAAGCCATTGTCCATGCAGATGGAACCATTACGTCGGATGGAACCACAGTATTAGGCGCAGATGACTGCTCCGCCTTGACAGTCATCTTGGAGGCACTGGCAGTCATTCAGGAAAACCATTTGCCGCATCGGGCGATTGAAGTGCTGTTTTCTGTGGCGGAAGAGACCTATTGTATTGGCGCAAGTGTGTTTGATTTTTCTCAGATTCAGTCCAAAGAAGCCTATGTATTGGATTTAACCGGTGCAGTTGGCGGAGCGGCGATTCAAGCGCCAACGCTGCTTTCCTTCCGCATTGCTGTGACAGGCAAAGCCAGCCACGCGGGATTCCATCCGGAGCAGGGCATTCATGCCATTTGCGTGGCGGCATCCGCGGCGCGCAGACTGAAAAATGGTTGGCTGGATGAAAATACCACGCGCAACATTGGCACGATTCACGGCGGCACACAGACCAATATTGTACCGGCGAGCTGTGTCGTCACAGGAGAGATTCGCAGCTTTGACCATGAACAAGCCATGCGCACATGGGAAGAAACCAAGCATGTTTTTGAAGAAGAGGCGCGCAAATTAGGAGCTGCAGTTTCGGCACAGCACACGGTACATATTCATGCCTATCAGACGCCGGAGCAGCATCCGGTTGTTCAGCGGTTTCAGCGCGTATGCGCCAAGCATGGCATTGCCAGCCAGCTGTGCAGCACGATGGGCGGCAGCGACAACAATCCGCTGTCTGAGCATGGTCTGACAGGTATGGTGTTGGCAACAGCAATGAATAATTGTCATTCCTGTGAAGAGTACAGCAATGTGGATGAGTTAGAGAAAATCGCTGCCATCACTGTCGATTTGATGTGTTCGGAGGAGTAAAAAACAAATGAAAACACCGTTACATTATCAAATCTCGGAATACGACTGCGGCCCAACCACAATGATGAATGCCATGAGCTTTCTGTTTACACGGGAACAGCTGCTGCCGGAAATTGTGCAACACATTATGCTGTACAGCTTGGATGCCTACAATGCCAAGGGGGAGACTGGCAGAAGCGGTACCTCGCGTATGGCAATGATGTTTTTGTCTAATTGGCTGACACAGTTCGGCAAAGCCTGTCAGTTTCCGATTGAATGTAAGTATTTGAGCCAAGATGCGGTATATTTGGGCGGAGACAGTGAATTGACACAGACACTTCGCTGCCATGGTGCGGTGATTGTTCGTCTGAATTACGGCGGCGATCATTACGTCTTGCTGACGGAACAAGAGGGAGAACAGGTTTCTATGTTTGACCCGTATTTTCGCAAGCGTCCATTTATTCAAGAAGACATCGCACTGATTGATTCCGAACCGTTTAAACGCAATCGCATTGTGACCATTGACCGACTCAATGCCAAACAGAAGGATGGCTTGTATGCCCTCGGCCCGAAGGAGGGGAGAGAGGCCATTCTGCTGTTTAATCAGAACACCCGCTTGACCGAAGAAAAGACAATTGAGTATTTTATCTGATGATAGCAAAAGCACGAACTGGTACCAGTTCGTGCTTTTATAGTTTATATTGTTTTTATGTATTGCAGCAGTTCTGTTGCATTTTCTCTGACAGAAGTACAAACTTCCTGTTGGAGCAGCTGTTCCAGTGATGGTTCAATATACGGTCTATTCTCTGGTGATACAATATCCTGTAATAAATTGAGTGTAGAACAGCGGATTTGATAGTCTGAGCTTTTGAGAAACAGAAGAATTTTGTTTATTGCTTTTTTGTGCCCGAATAAGTATTTCGCATAGTAAAAACTCAGCATACAGTGTTCGGACTTCTTCATGTTTGATAGCGTTTTGAGCTGCTTTAAGAACTTTTTCTGTTTTTTGCGTACACCTAGCGTTTGTGTGATGTCGGCCCATGACAATATAGCATAAGAACGGGCAAACGCATTCGATTCGTGAATAATGGTGTGCTTCAAAAACTTCTGCACATTCTTCGATGGGAATCCTGAGAGGGAATCATATGCGTCTGTGCGGACAAGAGCGTCTTTGTCACATGCCAGAGTGAGCAGAAGACGCTTGGCTTTTGACGTAGAAGCATTTGCGAGAAGTTTTGCACACCTGCCTCGGATAAGAGCATCTTTATCGTTTGCAAATGCAGAAATGATCTTGATATGCTTCTTTGTTAATACACTCTTGTTCTCATATTTGGTCAAGAGAGCCCATTTTTCTTGAAAAGTCTTTGTTTTCATCATATACCCTGCTTTTGTCTTGCAAAATTGTAAATATCTTGAATGGAATCAAATAAATCTTGTTCTCGTTCCTTAAACGGGCAGTCTCCCGCGCGATTCAGCATATCTTGAAAGATTTGATATTGCTCGATGATAGCAGAAGAATCGTCTCGATGTCCCGCTACGTTATTGTGGT
>CAVCGL010000026.1:0-32534 GCA_963601915.1 bacterium
ACAGGATTCATACCGTTCAGATCGCTTAATTTTTATTTTTGTCTAACAAATGGGGTTCACTTCATTTCTGCCGGATTTTTTCCTATTTACCATGCTCAAATCGTATCATCTCGCAAGGCATCAATGATGTTTTCTCTTTTGATTTTACTGGTTGCGTACAGCATCGTAATACACACGATACAGAACACACCAACAGCGCAAGCTGTTATGCTTTGCCACGGAAAATGATACAACAATTGATTGCTTTTTTCAGCCAAGGTCATCAACCGATAAATTCCCCAAGAAAGCACGCCGGAAATTGGAATGCCAAACAGCAAGGTCTGTAATCCATAAAACAAGCATTCAAACCGCATCATCCGATTGAACTCTCGTTCTGCCATTCCCATCGACAGCAGCATCGCCAATTCTCGCCTGCGCAGCTGAATGTTCGTGGAAATGGTATTGAATACATTGGCTGTTGCAATGAGGGAAATCATGCCAATAAAGACATACGCGAACAGATTGATAACGAATGTCAGGCTGCTGAACTGATCTGTCGCTGCTGCCATGTTTATCAAAGTATATTTTCCCTGCATATCCTGCATATGAGCAAGTTCTTCCTGCATCGCAGATAAGGAGCGAGAAGGTTTGCTGCTGTCAAAGAACATCCCCAAAGATTTGGTTGTATATAACTCTTGGAATTTCGCCTTCTGGCTCATGGGAACAGTGACAAACAAAATACTATTTGTTTCTTGTATTCCACTCAAATCCAACGTATCTATCGGATATTCTTTTTCCATGGCAGCCTGAATGGATACATGGTTTCCATTTTCGCCTGTCAGTGTAAACGGAATCGTCTGTCCGGCCAAAAAAACTTGATGTTTTTTCATATTGCAGAGTACTGCGCTGTATTTTGCCTGTTCTCCCTGATACTGTGCCAGTTCCCGATGATTTTTCTTTAAAAAATCTGTGTAAACGGTATCCTCGACAAATTGCAAACAAACGCGAATCGTTCCGTCTTTCATGGTATTTGCTGCAACATCCGCAGGGATTGCCGTGCTGGAAGCTGTACATATTGCATCAGCTTGCCACGTGCTATTTGTGACAAACGGTTTGGTTTTTAATGTACGGTAAACTTGCAAAAATCTTGCTTCGTCCAGTTCGTCTGTTTGAAGGGTACAATGCCGCGATGCCGCCAACTCCCGCCAGCATGCCCAGCGGTGTCCCGACAGCACCAATACAAACACCTTCAAACAAGACCGAATGACACAGCTGTCGTTTCGTCGCTCCGACAGACATCAAAATGCCGATCTGGTGCATCCGCTCACTCAGCGAAATTTGAAACGAATTATAAATCAAAAATACGGAACCGACCATGATAATCGCCATAATCACGCCGCCAATAGCGAACAGCAGTGCCCGAAACATTTGACTGCCCGCCGCGCCATAAAAGCGTAAAACATTTTCATTGAGCACATATTCTTTGGCATGTTTGTTGGTTTCTGCATATTTTTGACTGTGTGTCGGATGTTTCAGCTGAATAAATACACTGCATGCGTGTGCCTTGTCCATCGCGTTTACCCGCGTAATCACAGTATATCCCGGTGCCTCGTGTTCTTCGTAGCCCGGGCGCTCATAGGTACCGACAACGGTATATCGTTTTTGTACCGTGTGTGATAGCTTTTCCCCGTCAATATATGGGTCGTGCTGCGTCAAAGTCTTTCCGTCTTTTTCTCGATTGCCGACAGATACATCGAGTGTTGATCCCACCGGTATTTGCACATCCGCTTTGATCGCAACATGTTCCGGAATTAAAATCTCCGTATCGTTTTTCGGCAATCGACCAGAGATCAAGGATATAGGCAGCATCTGCGCGGTCTCATCGGTAAATCCTGCAACAAACAGATACGGCTTTTGTTCGCTCTTTGCGCCGTCCAACACGGCGTAACCAATATTTTCAAAGGAAGCTACTTGCTCGACCTCTTCGTTCTGCTCCTGCTCTTGTATAAACGTTGTATCTGCATCTGTATATTCCACATGCCAGTTTCCTGTTTTTGCTGCTGAATTATCAATCAGATACTGTAACAAGGTCACGCCAAATGTCGTGACAGCAGTGAACAGTGCCGCCGATAGCGCTACACCGATTATGGTAACCAGTGTGCGCGTGCGGTTCTTTTTCAATCCCTGCCATGCGATTTTGTAAAAGACATTCACGCACGAGCCACCTGCCTCTCGTCCCGCACAATGTGACCATCAGCAATCGTAATAATGCGGTCCGCCTGCAGCGCGATACTCTCATCGTGTGTGACAATAATCAGCGTTTGATTATACTTTTTGTGGCTCTCTTTTAGCAGGTGTACGATTTCTTTGCCGTTGCGGCTGTCCAGTGCACCTGTCGGTTCATCCGCCAACATGACAGCCGGTGCATTCATCAGCGCTCTGCCAATTGCTACGCGCTGCTGCTGGCCGCCGGAAAGCTGATTGGGCAAATGATCGCGCCGATCCTGTAAGCCCAGCAGCTCGAGCAATTCCTCCAGTCGCTGTTGATTGACATTTCTTCTGTCCATGAGAACCGGCAGTGTCATATTTTCCACGACATTGAGCGTAGGAATCAAGTTATGAAACTGATAAATCAGCCCAACCTGTCTGCGGCGAAAAATCGCCAGCTTTTCTTTGTTCTGCGCATAGACATCCTGTCCGTTCAAAAAGATCTTTCCACTGGTCGGCGTATCGACACCTGCAATCGCGTGCAGCAGGGTTGATTTTCCCGAACCGGAAGAACCGATAATCGCTGTGAATTCGTTTTTCTCTATGCTTAACGAAACGTGATCCAATGCAGCGACTGCATTTTCGCCCTCTCCATAGATTTTACATAAATTTTCTACTCGTAAAAAATCCATATATATGAGCCTCCTTTTCGTTTGGTATGCTCATAGTATAGCGTGCGCACCTTACACCTCCGTGACTTTTCGGTGAGAGATCCGTCACTTTGGAAAACGAATATCAAATACTGCGCCGCCATCCGGATGATTTTTCGCCTGAATTGTGCCGTTCTGCCGCAGAATAATCGTTCGACACAGGGCCAGTCCTATGCCGTACCCCGATGTCTGTGTCTTTGCGCTGCGATAAAACCGTTCAAAGATATGCGGCAAATCTTCCGGCGAAAAGCCCTCTCCACTGTCATGCAGCTGGATTTCTGTATACAAAACAGTATCTGTACAGGTAATCTCCAGCTTGCCGCCGTCGTGCATATTTTCTATCGAATTTTTGAAAATATTTTGTAATGCTTCTGACAGCCAGCCAAAATCACCAGTAATCACCGCTTGCTCCGGTATATCTAGGTTTGTTTGAATCTCATGCAAATCCATAGAGAGGGAAAACGGCCGCAGAGATTCCTGTACCAGCTGTTTGACGGAAATCTCTTCCGATTGAAATTCCACAATTCCTGCGTCCAGCCGTGATAGCTTGAGCAGTGCATGGATCAGCCATTCCATTTTGCGGTATAATTTCTGTGTCTCTCCCAGCAAGGAACGGCGTTTTTGCTCATCCATCGGATTTTTGAGCAGCGCAAGAATTACATTGGCAGAGGTCAGCGGCGTGCGTAATTGATGTGCAATATCTGCCATAGAATCCGCCAAATGTTGTTTTTCTCTGCGCAGAGCATCATTTTGTTCTCGAATCCGCAGAGTCATTTTCGAGATTTCACTCTCTAAAATAGCGAGTTCTCCCTCTTCCTCGCTGCAAATATACAGTTCATCTTCCTCATGCAGGATATGGTCAATGCGTTCCGCCATTTCTGTCAAACGCTGATACCTTTTCTTGGTAAATCGCGCAAAAACCACGCCCAATCCTATTGCTGTACCAAGCACCAGAATACCAGCCATGACATGAATCCAGAAGCCAATGCCGGCCAGAATCGCCGTCATCACAACAGAAATTCCCACCATTTGTTTGATTTCACGATTCCGAAACATGATTTCCTCCCAAACGGTATCCCAATCCGCGAACCGTTACAATTATTTGCGGATGCGATGGATCCTCTTCAATTTTTTCACGCAGACGCTTAATATAAACCGTCAGGGTATTATTGGTCACAAATTCTCCTGATGCATCCCATAATTCGTCGAGCAAACGCTCTCTCGTCAGGATATTTTTCGGCTCATTGATAAACGCAAGCAGCAGCCGATATTCTAGGGCAGACAAAAAAATATCCTGCCCATTCTTTTTTACCACACCAGAAGCCGTATCCACTGTCAAAGAACCGATGGTGTAGACCGTCGGCATACGACCTGATTTTCGGAAAGCCGCTTGGATGCGTGCCACCAATTCTCGTGGTCGGAACGGTTTTGTAATATAATCATCTGCGCCGATCGTCAACCCTGTGACAACACTTGCTTCATCGCCGGATGCCGTCAAAAAAATAACCGGAATATCCTGTCGGTGTTTGATTTCTGTGCAAACAGCAAAGCCGTTTCCATCCGGCAAAGAAATATCCACCAATGCCAGATCAAACGCCTGCTTGTTCAGCATATCCATCGCTTGTTTTTGTGTATTGGCGCAAATCACAGCATATCCTTCTGTTTGCAGCAGCAAGCTGAGATTTTGTGCAATCGCCGCGTCATCTTCAATCAAAAAAATTTGTTTCATACGCTTTTCCTTTCTCTATGTTGCTGCCATTATACCGCTGTACGGTATAGAATACAAGCAAAAACCAGCTGATGTCTATGCAACGACACCAGCTGGTTTTGTGTTATATCTATTCCTTTTCTGTTTTTGATGCATACAAGGTATACACGCAAATACCTACAATGACAACAATTCCGCCAACCACTTGATTTCCCGTTGGCATCTCTCCAAAAACAAGAAATCCCAATACAGCCGTTGGAATCGGAGCTAAAATTTTAAATATCGCCAATAACGTTGGACTGATAAATTCCAATGACCAAGTATATAAGCTATGGCACAGCAAGCTGCACAGCACAGCCATACCAAATGCAATGAGCAGATTGCTTTTTCCATATCCGAAAAAAGAATAACCGCTGCAAGCAACCAACAAATTCAGCACCACCGCAGATGCTCCATATGCCAAAAAAGTAAATACTGTATTGGAAATATTTTCTCGTCGGATTTTCATTCCAACCAATGAATATGCAGCGAGCATATCTGCACACACAATGCCACAGAAATTGCCAAACGGCGCATTGACGGCCGGATTATTGCTTCCGGTGACAGACACCAGTACGCTGCCAATCAGGGCCAGCGCTATGCCAATCTTACACATCCGAGAATATTTTTCTTTTCCGGAAAAGTACATGACCAGTGAAACAAATAGAATCTCTGTTCCCGCCAGGACATTCGACGCTGTAATTGTCGTATATTTGACCGACATAAAATAGGTAAAAAAGTGAATCGCTAAAAATACACCTGCCAACAAGCACCACAGCAACGTTTTGATATGAAGCTGTTTCAATTCCGCCCTGTGATGTAGCAAAATAGACGGAAGCAGCAGCACTGTGACGATTGTCTTTCGATACGCCGCTAAAACAAGCGTCGGTGCTGTGCCATACCGGATAAAGATAGATGCTGTCGCTCCGCATAACACGCCAAGCATAACAATACATAAAACGACGGATTGACTCGAACGTTTTTTTGCCGCAGACTTCATGATGATTGCCACCTTCTTCTTGTTTTTTCTTAGAACGTATTATATCATAGAAGTAGATATGATAAAAACGAAAATATATCATGTGCAGGATGACAAATCCTCATAGACAAAAGGAGCATTTTTTATGGATCCAAATCTGCAAAAGTATATTGCTTTTCTTAAAACTGCGCAATATAAAAGTTTTACTCGCGCTGCCCAAGCATTAAATTATTCTCAATCCGGCATCAGCCGAATGATTCATGATTTAGAGCAGGAATGGCATGTCCAGCTGTTTGAGCGCAAACACGGCACCGTGGATCTTACCTCCGACGGCATCTCTATTCTTCCGCAAGTGCAGGCTCTGTGCGCAGAATACGACAAACTGCACATGCATATTGATGCCCTGAACGGATTGCAGACCGGCATCATTCGCATCGGTGCCTTTTCCAGCGTTGCCACACACTGGCTTCCTGCCATGATTCACGCCTTTCATGAAGATTATCCCAACATGCAATATGAAGTGCTCATCGGGGACTATGCTGAAATTGAGACTTGGATTCAGGAGGGGCGCGTGGATTGCGGCTTTGTTCATTTACCCACGCGCACGCGTCTTGAAACCACGCTTTTAGAGCAGGACTTGCTCGTTGCCGTATTGCCACCAGACCATCCGCTTACTGCGCAAGCGACCATCTCTGTTGCCGATTTGGCACAGGACCCTTTTTTGCTATTGGAGCGCGGCGATCAATCGGAAATCATGTCCCTATTTGAAAAAGAACACATCTCTCCCAATATTTGCTTTACGACCTGGGAAGATTATGCCGCTATGGCAATGGTGGAACAGGGATTATGCATTACGGCAACTCCACAACTCATTCTCTCTCGTATGCCATATCGCATTGCCGTTCGTCCTATTGAGCCACTGACCTATCGTTCGATCTGTTTTGCTGTCAAAAACAAAGCATCTATTTCGCTGGCAGTACAATATTTTATCAACTATCTTGACTGCCGTCCGGTATATCCAAAAGATTCTCCGTATGACCATCGTGTGATTGTAAATGAATGCTTTCCCATGCCTTCATAGCATGTAGCATGCAGGTGTTGTTTTCATGACTTATTCGTACAACGCATGATACAGCTTCAAAAACTTCTCATCGCGTTCTTTGGTCGCTTGCTGTGCTCGCTCTCCGGAATAATCATAAAATCCTGTGCCGGTTTTGACTCCATACTCTCCCGCTTCATAGTGCTGTTTCATCAATTCCGGCACCTCTTTGGAATCGCACAAATCTTTCATCAAATAGCTGCTGATATGATAAAAGGTGTCCAGACCGCCAAAATCAGAGACTTCTAATGGACCGAGGCAGGCATATCGGAATCCCAATCCATATTTCATCACATCGTCAATGCCTTCTTTGGAAATCACGCCCTTCTGCACCAAATCCAGTGCTTCGCGCAGGATGGCAAACTGTAAGCGATTCGCCGCAAAACCTGCTACATCTCGATTGACAATCACCGGCTTCTTGCCAATGGTCAAGCTCAGCTGATAAATCGCTTGCGCCACTTCGTCGTCTGTCTGATCGCCTTTGATAATCTCAATCAGCGGAATCAAATGCGGTGGATTGAACCAGTGCATACCAATAAAGCGGTTCGCTCCCTGT
Source organism: bacterium (assembly GCA_963601915.1). Taxonomy (GTDB): domain Bacteria; phylum Bacillota; class Clostridia; order Oscillospirales; family Butyricicoccaceae; genus Butyricicoccus_A. The sequence goes on from CAVCGL010000026.1 coordinate 7,279, forward strand.
ACTGACTGTGCCAGGGTATTGATGGATAATCCCGAGGTATTGGTTGCGATAATCGCATCGTCTCTGACCAGCTGAGAGATTTTTTGATAAAATGCTTGTTTGATGGATAAATCTTCTGCCAAATTCTCCACAACCAAATCACAGGACGAAAAGCAATCCCAATCCGTTGTATACGACAACGCACCAAAGAGATGCTGGGCTTCTGTCTGTGTCATTTCTCCGGATTGCACCAAATTTTGTACATTTTCCTGAATGCGCTGTTTTGCTTTATTCAGCGTGACTTTTCTGTGATTATACATCACAACGCGATCGCAATATTTTGCAAAGATCTGTGCCATGGAAGATCCCATCGTTCCGGCACCCGCTACAACAATTGTTTGCATGTTCATGGCTATTTTCCTCACTTTCTACAGGTATCGTATCATAAAAAGTAAACATTCTCAAGCAAAAAGGCCTGCCTGCTCCCGAAGGAACAGACAGGTCTTTTTTAGGGAAAGGATTCTTATCTGATAGGAAAGGAATCATGTATGTCTAACAGATGCCAGTATCTGTTAGCAGCGTTATTTAGGATGCCAAGTTGTTCAGCATCACTGCGGTCTGTGCACGAGTCGTGTTGCCGCGCGGGTTGAGCAGAATTGTTCCGTCTGCCTGCTTATCGCCTGCAATGACGTGATTCTGTACTGCCCAAGTGACAGCCGGAGTTGCCCAGCCAGAAACTGCACTTGCATCAACGAAGTTCAGTTCGCCGGAAGCTGCCGGTTTGCCAGCCTCAGCATACAGGAACTGTGCCAGCTGTTCACGGGTAACTGCTGCGTTCGGTGCAAACTTCTTGTCGCCGACGCCGCCTGCGATACCGTTTTCAGCAGCCCACTGTACAGCCTTGTAGTACCACTGATCCTTTGCAACATCGGTAAATGCCTGTGTATCACTGACAGTCGGCTGACCTGCACGGTTGTACAGAATCTGTGCAACCTGTGCACGGGAGAGCTGTGCGGACGGTGCAAAAGTCTTGTCCGCTACGCCGACCATCGTGCCTGCCTCGCGTGCTGCATATACAGCATCGGTGTACCAGGTATCAGCCGGTACGTCGGTGTAATCGCCATCGAAAACAGAACCAGTCAGTACAGAGCCTTCTGTTGCTGCAAAGACACTGCGCTTTGTTGCAGAACCGGTGAAATCACAGTTCTTAAAGGTCAGGTTCTTGCACTTGGACAGGCTGTCTGCTGCCGTGCTGCCAGACATGCTGACATTTTCCATCGTCAGACCATCCACATTGGTCATCTGGAAGTTCTGTTCGCTGCCAACAAAGCTGGAATTGCGAATGGTGAAATCAGAAATGTAGCAATCCGGGGTTCCCGGCTCTACGGTGCAGGAATCAGCGATGCTGCTGACATCAAAGCCATTGAGCTGGAGTGCGTACTTGCCGCCCTTACCTGCTTCATTTGCAGCATTGACAGATACATTTTCAAACAGTACATTCTTGAACTGCGGAATGTATGCCTTGTAGTTGACGCCAAATGCTTCCATGCGCTTGACTTCGTTCTTGATGTCGTAGTTCAGGTCAACCAGAATAACCGGCTTGGTGCTCTTTACCATCTTCACATGGTCATTGCGGTAGTATACATTTTCAATGGTGCCGCCGCGGATGTAATTGGTCTTGAAGCGATATGCTGCTTCCAGATCATCACTGTTCATCTCGTTGCTCTCAGAGAAAATGTTCTTGACACCTGCGGTAATTTCCGAACCGATGGTTACGCCGCCGTGGCCATCAACGAAGGTATTGTTTTCCAGTACGATGTTGAAGCTCGGACGGTTGATGCGCAGACCGTCGCCGTTTCTGCCGGACTTGATTGCCATGCAGTCATCGCCAACATCAATGGAGTTGTTGCGGATGACCATATTGCTGGTGCATTCCGGATCGCAGCCATCGTTGTTGTGCAGGTGGCTGTTAATGGAAACGCCGTCAACCAAAACGGTATCACACAGAACCGGATTGATTTCCCACATCGGAGAATTTTCAATCGAAACGCCTTCAATCAGGACATTCTGACAGTTGTACGGCTGAATGAAGTTCGGACGAAGGAAGCCGTCATCTGCACCGCTCCACTCTTCGTGCTCGGACTCACCATACTGGCGCTCAGCAACCGGAACGTCGGTCTGGCCCTGACCATACAGCTTGTTTACTGCTGCATTCTGCGCTTCAATGCTCTTGCCATTTGCATAGGTGCGAGCTTTCTTCCACTGCTGCCATACCATGGTTTCCGGATGCACGCCGTCACCAACGCTTGCCTGGCCGTCCAGTGTACCCTCGCCGGTCAGCGCGATATTCTTCTTGCCGTATGCATAAATCAGCGGAGAATAGTTCATCAGCTCTACGCTCTCAAAACGAGTCAGTGTCAAGCCCTGCTCGTCTACCGTGTCGCCATAAACTTCCTTCATCAGATCGCCGCAATACAGGCTGGTATCTGTGGTAAACTTCAGCGTTGCATTTTTTTCAATGCACAGATTGACGTTGTCTTCCAGATGAATCGGTGCCGTATAGAATACCTGACCGTCTACTGCCGGAACGACAACGGTACCGCCGCCAGCTTCGCTGACTGCCTTGATTGCCGCATAAATCGCCTTGGTGTTGGTCTTTGCCAGCTCGGCTTCTGCCTTTGCATCCGCTTCAGATTTCTTGTATGTGCCCTCTACAATGTCAAAAACAGCGTGCGGCTGTGCGCCGTATTCTACGATGCTTACTTTGCGCTGAGCAAAGATTGCACGCATTGCCTCGACCGATGTATCCACATGGCTGCTGATCTTATCCGCATACTGCCACGCAGCGGTAGAATCAGCAAACGCAGTCGTATCGTTGAGATTCAGTCCGTCAGCCACCTGATAGGTCAGCAGATCATTGCTGTCTGTGTTGTCCGCAGCCAATGCCGGAACAGCCATGCTGCCGGCCATAACAGCCATGCTCAGCACGCCTGCGATGCACTTGCGAACACTCGACGTAAGATTCTTTTTCATAACTCTTTTTCTCCATCATGTCTCTTTATCTTCTTTTTCGGCGGCAGGTTCCTGAGCCTGCCGCCATCCAGTGAAAAAGAAAGATAAATAAGGTAGGTATGTTATCTCTGGACTCTGCCGGAACCATCGCCGCCAGCGAGCTTCTCGACTTCCTCCACGGTAACGCGATTGTAGTCGCCTTCTACAGAATGCTTGAGTGCAGAAGCTGCAACTGCAAATTCTACGGCATCCTGTGTAGACTTGCCATTCATCAGAGCATAAATCAGACCGCCGCCGAAGCTGTCGCCGCCGCCAACACGGTCGGTAATGCGCAGATGATATTCCTTAGAGAAGCAATAGTTCTCTCCATCATACAGCATAGCTGCCCAGTCGTTATCACTTGCAGAGATGGAAGTGCGCAGCGTGATAGCAACCTTCTCAAAGCCAAACTTGTCAGCCAGCTGCTTTGCTACAGACTTATAGCCTTCCTTGTTGAGCTTGCCGCCGTAAATATCCGTATTTTCAGCCTCAATGCCGAATACGTCCTTTGCATCCTCCTCGTTGGAGATGCAAACATCTACGTACTGGCACAGATCTGTCATTGCTGCACGTGCTTCCTCGCGCGTCCACAGCTTGCCGCGGTAGTTCAAGTCACAAGAGATCTTGACGCCGCGCTCCTTTGCTGCCTTGCATGCGTCACGGCAGATTTCAACAACATTTGCACCCAGTGCCGGAGTAATACCGGTGAAATGGAACCACTCTGCGCCCTCAAAGATTTCATCCCAGTTGAAATCAGAAGCAGATGCTTCCTGAATCGAGGAATGCGCACGGTCATAAATGCATACCGAACCACGCTGAGAAGCACCCTTCTCCAGGAAGTAGATGCCGACACGGTCGCCGCCGCGAACAATCTTGGAAGTGTCTACGCCAAAGTAGCGCAGGCTGTTTACTGCTGCCTGACCAATGGCGTGCTTCGGCAGCTTGGTGACAAACGATACGTCCATGCCGTAGTTTGCCAGGGATACAGCGACATTTGCTTCGCCGCCGCCAAATGTTGCCTGCATCTGGTCATTCTGGAAAAAACGATAATATCCGTTCGGAGCAAGGCGAAGCATCAGTTCGCCGAAAGTTACTACCTTAGCCATTATGCACGTGCCTCCTTTACAATTTCACGGGACTGCTTGCACAGATCAATGATTTCGTCCCACTTCTGGTTATCAATCAGGTTTGCAGATACCATATAAGAGCCGCCACATGCTGCGATGATCGGGCTGCTCAGGTACTCCTTCAGGTTCTTCAGGGAAACGCCGCCGGTCGGCATTACCTTGAACATCGGGAACGGAGCGCTCATTGCCTTGATCTTTGCCAGACCGCCGGACTGCTCTGCCGGGAAGAACTTCAGAACTTCCAGACCATACTTGAGTGCAGTGTGGTAATCGCTCGGCGTGGTGCATCCCGGATAAATCGCGATGTTCTTCTCCTGTGCGTACTTAACCAGTTCTTCATCCATGCCCGGTGTTACGATGAACTGTGCGCCTGCTGCCATAGCCTCATCAATCTGTGCGGTCGTGGTTACTGTGCCTGCGCCAACGATCATATCCGGACAGGTTTCCTTCATCGTCTTGATTGCAAGCGGTGCGCCTGCCGCGCGGAAGGTAACTTCTGCTACCGGTACGCCGCCCTCGCACAGTGCCTTTGCCAGCGGAGCTGCGTCGCGCTCCGGGTTGTTCAGCTTGATAACCGGTACAACGCCGATTTCGGAAATTGCCTGATTCATTGCGTTCATTTGATTAAATCCTCCCTAATTATTTTCTATCGTGATGAATTCCCATGATACGTCTAAGCAGAAACGACTGTCTCATTCCACCCAGACCGTCCCACTCACGGTCTGGGTGGAATGTTTCTGTCGGTTTTACTTGGTCTCTAACGGAAATCCAAAGTAGTTTACAGCATTGTTATACGAAATGCCCTTGACGATGGTTCCCAGCTTGTTCATGTCCTTCGGATACTCGCCGTTTTCTACCCAGCTGCCCAGCAGCTCGCACAGAATGCGGCGGAAATACTCGTGTCTCGGATAGGACAGGAAGCTTCTGGAGTCAGTCAGCATACCGATGAAGTTGCCCAACAGCCCCAGATTTGCCAGAGAAGTCATCTGCTTCATCATGCCGGTCTTGTTGTCGTTGAACCACCAAGCACTGCCCTGCTGGATCTTGCCAACAGCATCCGAATTCTGGAAGCAGCCCAGAATTGTGCCGATTGCTTCGTCATCGTTCGGGTTCAGGCTGTAAATAATGGTCTTCGGCAGCTTGCCGGTCTCGTTCAGCGCATTCAAGAAGTCTGCGGTCTGGCTGGACGGTGCATAGTTATTGATGCAGTCGTAACCTGTGTCCGGACCCAGCTTGTTGTACATGCCCGTGTTGTTGTCGCGCTTGCAGCCGTAATGCAGCTGCATTGCCCAGCCAAGACGTGCATATTCTGCGCCAACTGCCAGCATAAATGCAGTCTTAAACTTCAGTTCGTCCTCGCGGGTAATGGTCTCGCCCGCCAGACGCTTCGCAAAGATTGCTTCAATCTCGTCCTCGCTTGCCGGAACATACATAACATACTCCAGCGCATGATCGGATGCACGGCAGCCCATGGAATCAAAGAATGCCATTCGCTTGCTCAGTGCTTCCTTCAGGTCAGCAAAGGAAGCAATCTTCATCTCAGCAGCTTCACCCAGCGTTGCCAGATAGTCCAGATATTCCGGCTTCTCCAGGTTCATTGCCTTGTCCGGACGCCATGCCGGCAGCACCTGTACATCAAAGCTGTCGTCTGCTGCGATAACCTTGTGCCACTTGAGATCATCTGCCGGATCATCCGTTGTGCAAATCAGGGTGACACCGGACTGACGAATCAGGTTGCGCACGCTCATCTCCGGCTGCTTCAGCTTCTCATTGCACAGATTCCAAACTTCTTCTGCGGTATCTGCGCCGAGCACACCGTGATAGCCAAAGTAACGCTGCAGCTCCAGATGGCTCCAATGGAACAGCGGGTTGCCGATTGCCTTATCCAAGGTCTCTGCCCACTTCTGGAACTTTTCACGATCGGATGCGCCGCCGGTGATGTAGTATTCGTCTACACCATTCGAGCGCATCTGGCGCCACTTGTAGTGGTCACCACCCAGCCAAACCTGGGTGATGTTCTCAAACTGTCTGTCCTCCGCAATTTCCTGCGGATTGATATGGCAGTGATAGTCCAAAATCGGAGTCTTTTCTGCATATGTATGAAACAGTTCCTGTGCAGTATCTGTGCTCAGCAGAAACTCAGAATCCATAAATGCTTTCATTGTCTAATATCGTCCTTTCTTTTATACGTAACCCATCAGGCTCGGCAGCCACAGAGACAGCTGCGGAATGTAGGTAACAAGCAGAAGTACAACAAAGATTGCTGCGAAATAAACCAGCAGCTGACGGATAACCGTCTCGATCTTTACGCCGCCAACCTTAACACCGACGAACAGAGTCGTGCCAACCGGCGGAGTAATCGTACCAATGCAGAGGTTGAAGATCATCATGATGCCGAAGTGGATCATGTTCATGCCCAGTGCTTCACAGATCGGCAGGAAGATCGGGGTGAAGATCAGGACTGCCGGAGTCATATCCATGAAGGTACCAACGACCAGCAGGATCACATTGATGAGCAGCAGGATGACAATCTTGCTGTCGCTGATTGCCAGCATACCAGCAGAAACTGCTTCCGGAATGTTTGTGAATGCCATAACCCAGGACATGATGCCGGATACACCGATCAGGAAGATGATAATACCGGTCATCTCTGCGCTTTCGATGAAAATCTTCGGCAGATCCTTGAGCTTAATCGACTTATAAAATACCAGAGAGAGAACCAAGCTGTATACTACGGCAACAACAGAGCCTTCTGTTGCGGTGAAGATACCAGCGATGATACCGCCGATTACGATGATAATCAGCAGCAGGCACGGGAGCGCCTGGAAGAAGATCTTGAGTGCTTCGCCAGCGGTATACTTGGTGCTGCTGCGATAGCCGCGCTTCTTTGCCATGAAGTATACAACTGCCATACAAGCGAGGCCCCACAGGATGCCCGGAATGTAGCCTGCCATGAACAGTGCTGCTACCGATGCGCCGCCGGATACCAGAGAGAACGTAATCATAACGTTGCTCGGCGGAATCAGCAGGCCAGTCGGAGCGGTTGCTACGTTTACAGCTGCGGAGAAGCTCGGGTCATAGCCCTCTTCCTTCTCGATCGGGCCAATGATAGAGCCCATTGCGGATGCTGCGGCGGTACCGGAACCGGAGATTGCGCCGAACAGCATGTTTGCCAGAATATTGGTCTGTGCCAAAGCACCCGGTGTACGACCGGTGATAACCTTCGCGAGATTGATAATACGAATGGCGATGCCGCCCTTATTCATAATGTTGCCTGCTAGGATGAAAAATGGAATCGCAAGCAAGCTAAAGACGGAAATGCCGGAAAAGATTCGCTGTGCACCGGTTAAGACTGCAACATCAAAGTCCATGATAGGCAGAATGGCACATACGGAGGAAACGCCAAGTGCAACGGCAATCGGTACGCCGGCAATCAGCATGATAATCAGCGTGATTAAAATAATCAGGCCGCATAAAATAACAGTACTCATTGTTTATTTCTCCTTTCTATGTGTCACTCTTCTACTTCGCAGGTTTCCTGCTTGGTACCGTGCCACAGGTCAATGATATTCAAAATACCATAGACGAAAATCAGGACGCCGGAGATCGGCAGAATCGCATATACCATGCCCATCGGGATGCCCAGAGAGGCAGTGCTCTGCGTCATGGTCAGCTTCATGATGGATACGCCGCCGAAAACCATGATGAAGCCTACCATTGTCATGACAAGCAGTTCAATGACAATTTCCAGAATCTTCTTCGGTGTTCCCTGAATCTTATCTGCAAGGAAGCCCATACGCATGTGGTCACGCTTGCCAAATACATAGGCAGCAGCCAGCAATGCCATCCAAGTGAAGCTATATGTCAGCAGCTCTTCGGAAACCGTACTCGGGCTGTTGAAAAAATATCGGGTTACGATCTGATAGGTACCAACGCATACCATGAAGGCAAAAACGATGCCGCATGCATAGCTCAGAACCGTATCAATAACCTTACGGATTGATGTAAGCGCTTTCATTTAGTTGTCACCTTTCCCCTCATATTTTGCGTTGAACGTCTGGATATGATCATACAGATCCTGGATGTCCGGATTTTCTTCCAGCATTTCCTTCTGTACGTCCTTGACAGCTTCCTTGAACGGCTGTACATCGACATCGACAAAGGTAACGCCCATGTCTTCCTGTGCGGTTTTCTTTGCTTCTTCTACCTGCTTGCTCCACTCTTCGCGCTCTACTTCCGTAGACAGAGCAGCAGCTTCCTTGAATACCTTCATCTCATCATCGGACAGCTCGTTCAGGAACTTCAGGTTGCCAACCAGCACGTCCGGAACCATCTGGTGACGGTTATAGGAGTAGTACTTTGCTACTTCGCCATGCTTGTTGTTGGTCAGAGCCAGCTCGTTGTTCTCTGCGCCGTCGATAACGCCCTGCTGGATGGCAGTGTATACTTCGCCGAAGCTCATCGGAGAAGCAGCTGCACCGAAGGCGTTTGCCATCTTGATGCTTGCCGGGCTTTCCTGTACACGGATCTTCAGACCCTTCAGGTCTGCCGGTGTCTCGATCTTCTTCTTTGCATAGAAGCTACGAGAACCAACATCGTACCAGGTCAGAACGCGGAAACCAGCTTCGTCCGTGGACTCATATACCTTATCCATATAGTCGGTATCCATCATTGCTGCATGGTACGCTTCCTCGGAAGTGAACAGATACGGCATACTGAATACTTCATAGATATCAGCAAAATTTTCCAAGTTTGGGGTGCCGACCAATGTAAAATCAATCGCACCGGTCTGTGTCAGCTCGATTGCCTTTTTCTGAGAACCGAGCAGTTCGTTCGGGTAAATCTGAACCTCATATTTGTCTCCGAGGTTCTCTTCTACATATTCCTTAAATTTCAGAAGGCCCAGGTGCTCCGGGTGTGTTTCTGACTGAGAATGTGCAATTCGGATAATTTTCTTTCCATTTCCCACAGAGCTGCAGCCTGTGAGTGCAAGACAGCTGACACTGAACATGCACAGGCACAGCACGAGGGCAATCCATTTTTTCATACGTTTCATCTGATGGATTTCTCCTTCCCATCTTCGCAAAAGCTTAGAAATCCGTAGTCTCCCGCCGGATTAAAAATCCATTTGCATATACTTTGCTGCGAATCTTTCGATTCTTCAGCCGAAGCATCATCGAATCAATGATGATCTTGCAAAGGCGTTCGCCACGGCTGTCAACAGTTGACAATTCTGGGTCACAGCAGACAGAAAGCTCGGAATTGTTGTATCCAATGATACTGATGTCGCGCGGTACAGACAAATTGCGCTTTTTCGCGTACTTGAGTGCGCCGACTGCCAGACCGTCCTCTGTCGCAAAGACTGCGTCAAACATCAAATCATTTCTGGAGAGAAGTAAATCCCGTGCTTTGTCAATCTTGTTCTCTACGTAAACACACATAGAGTCTTTGACCGGCAAGCCGGCATCCTTCAGCGCCTGTGTGTATCCACGCAGCTTCTGATTGGCACTGTACGAATGCGAATCACTTAAGAACAGGATTTCCTCCCGTCCCGACTGAAGCAATTCGGTGACTGCCATATACGCTGCCTGAAAATCATTGCACAGCGCGCAATAAATGTTCTCTCCTTGGATGCAGCCATTCATCATAAAGACTGGAACCTGCTTTGCTGCTTCCCGAATGTACTCTACCTTTTCGGAATTCTCATCATCCTCTGCATAGCTGGAACCGATGAGCACCAGTGCGTCAATTCTCTTTTGCAAGATAGCGTTGACGGCGACCTGTCTCTCTTCGGCATCGTAGCCGCTGCAATATAGGATACAATCATAACCGTACTCCTTGAGGTTTTGCTCTAAATAAGCAACCGCCTTCGCCATGTATGCGTCTGCAACATTGGGACACATCAATCCGACCGTCTTCATAGAGTTCAAACCCAAGCCTCGCGCGAATACATTTGGTGTGTAGTTGTTTTCCTCCATCAACTTGCGCACACGCTGTTTGGTCTTTTCACTGACCATGGGGCTATCGTTTACTACTCTTGATACAGTAGCGATTGAAACGCCTGCGAGTTCTGCGATATCATAAATATTCATTGTCAAAACCTTCAGAAATCGTTATGTAAGCTCTTACAACATCAAGTTTACACGGTTTTGTCGGATATAGCAATGCACGTTTTCGCTAATAACATCGCAATTTTTTTATATGTATTTTACAAAAAGCATATTCAAAAAGGAAAATTTTCAAAAATGGGTTGACATTTTCCGGCGGCTGGCGTATCTTGAATGTAAGCTCTTACAAAACCGGAATTCGCAACGAAACAACCCACATTTTGAAGAAACAACAACTTTTGTAAAACATAATACATGCATCATATATTTCATATATATTGTATCTATTACATACGCATTTTACTATTTTGTCGTTTTTTCAGCAAAGAGGAGAGACACTCATCTTGAAAACGTATTTAAAGATCCATCCGGATGACCTCGTCGCCGTCGCACTGGCTCCGCTTTCTGCCGGAACCGTTGTTGAAATTCAAGATCAGACGGTAACATTAAAAGAGGACATCCCTCAGGGACACAAATTCGCACTAGTCGATATCCGTGCCGGAAAGCCAGTGATCAAGTATGGCTCTCCAATCGGAGTTGCAAAAGAGGATATCCCATGCGGCGCATGGGTACACACACACAACATTAAGACGGGTCTGGGAGATCTCCTGACGTATACCTACAAACCCAACGGTATGCCGGTGACACCGACGAATGAACTGTATTTTCAGGGCTATCGCCGCGAAAACGGCAAGGTGGGCGTGCGCAACGAGATCTGGATTATCCCGACGGTCGGCTGCGTAAATAATGTTGCCGGTGCCATTGAGCGCCGCGCACAGGCTCTCAAGACCGACCACATCGACAGCATCGCCGCTTTCCCGCATCCGTATGGCTGCTCGCAGATGGGCGACGATCAAGAGAACACCAGAAAGATTCTCGCAGACCTGATTCAGCATCCGAACGCTGGCGGCGTACTCGTCTTAGGTCTTGGCTGCGAAAACAGCAACATCGACGTCCTCAAGCCGTACATCGGTGATTACGATGAAAAGCGCGTCAAGTTCCTCGTCTGTCAGGAATCCGAGGACGAAATCGAAGATGCACTCCAGCTCATTGAGGAGTTGGTACAGTATGCAGACGGCTTTATCCGTGAACCAGTCAGCTGCAGCGAGCTGGTCATTGGCATGAAGTGCGGCGGCTCGGACGGTCTGTCCGGCATCACGGCCAATCCGACTGTCGGCGGCTTTTCCGATCTGCTCATCTCCAAGGGCGGTACCACCATCCTGACCGAAGTACCGGAAATGTTCGGTGCTGAGACAATTTTGATGAATCGCTGCGAAAACGAGAAGATTTTCTCCGAAACCGTCGATCTCATCAATGATTTCAAGAATTATTTCAAGCGACACGATCAGACCATCTATGAGAATCCGTCTCCTGGCAACAAAAAGGGCGGTATCTCCACCTTGGAAGACAAGTCTCTCGGCTGTACGCAGAAGTCCGGCAGCGCACCGGTTGTCGATGTCCTGTCCTATGGTGAGCGAGTAACGACCCACGGTCTCAATCTGCTCAGTGCACCGGGAAATGATTTGGTCGCTTCGACTGCACTCGCTGCTGCTGGCGCACACATCGTCCTGTTTACAACAGGCCGCGGCACTCCGTTTGCCTCCCCTGTTCCGACGATGAAAATTTCCAGTAACTCTGCACTGGCATCCAAGAAGAACAATTGGATTGACTTCAACTGCGGCGTGCTGACAGAAGATACGACGTTAGAGCAGCTCAGCGCACAATTGTTTGACTATGTCATGGAAGTTGCCTCCGGCAGCCCGGTAAAATCCGAGCAGGCTGGATTCCACGATATGGCAATCTTTAAGCAGGGCGTCACCCTATAAAAACGAAGAATACAGAAAGAGAGGATATTATCATGAAGCATCTGTCTTATCAGACATTGAAAGAATCCGGCTACGATGGATATGTGCTGGAAAATGCACCGGAACGCATTTTGCAGTTCGGCGAAGGCAATTTCATGCGTGCATTCGTTGATTACTTCATCGACATGATGAACGAGCACGCAGGCTTTAACTCTAAGGTTGTTCTGGTACAGCCGATCGCTACCCCGCCGGGAGCATTCGATCTGGCAAAGGTTATCAACGACCAGGACGGTCTGTACACGCTGTACCTGCGCGGTTTTGAAAACGGTGAGAAGGTCAACCAGAAGCGCGTGATTTCCTGTGTCAGCCGCTGCCTGAACAGCTATGCTGATTACGAAGCTGTGATGGCATGCGCCGACAATCCGGAGCTGCGTTTCATCACCTGCAACACCACCGAGGCTGGTATCGCATATGATGAGTCCTGCCAGTTCACTGAGACTCCGCCGTCCACCTATCCGGCAAAGCTGACTCAGTTCCTGTATCGTCGTTTCCAGAAGTTCGGCACCCAGCCGGGCAAGGGCTTCATCATTCTCGCTTGCGAGCTGATTGATGACAACGGCAAGGAGCTTGAGAAGTGCGTTATGCGCTACGCTCGTCAGTGGAATCTGGGCGAGGACTTCATTCAGTGGATTGAGAAGGAAAACACCTTCTGCTCCACGCTGGTAGACCGCATTGTAACCGGCTATCCGCGTGCAGAGGCTGACAAGATCAACGAAGAGAACGGCTATGTCGATCAGGTACTGGACACCGGCGAAATCTTTGGCTTCTGGGTCATCGAAGGTCCGCAGTCTATCCATGACGAGATTCCATTTGCAAAGGCTGGCCTGCCGGTTCTGATTACCGACAATCACAAGCCGTACAAGCAGCGCAAGGTTCGCATTCTGAACGGCGCGCACACCTCCATGGTACTCGGCGCATATCTCGCTGGTCAGGATATTGTCCGCGATTGTATGCATGACGACGTCATCTGTGGCTTTATGAACAAGACCATTTATGATGAAATCATTCCGACACTGACTCTGCCGGAAGAGGAACTGAAGGACTTCGCGCATTCTGTTACCGAGCGCTTCAAGAATCCGTTCATCGATCATGCCCTGCTGGCAATCTCGCTGAACTCTACTTCCAAGTGGAAGGCTCGCGTGATGCCGTCCTTCCTCGGTTATGTAAAGAACACCGGCACACTGCCGAAGTGCATCACCGCTTCGTTTGCCTTCTACATTGCTTTCTACCATGGCACTCGCCTCGAAAATGAGGGTCTGATCGGCAAGCGCGAAGGCAACGAATACACCATCAAGGACGATCCGAGCATTCTGGCATTCTATGCAGAGCACAAGGATGACGACAATGCAACGCTGGCACATGCTGTCATGACCAACACCGATTTCTGGGGTCAGGATCTGACAGAGGTTCCGGGCTTCGAGCAGGCAGTCGTTTCTTATCTTGATGAGATCGACGCAAAGGGAACCTACGAAGTGATGAAGGAACTGCTGTAATCGTAGAATCCTCTGATAATCACATAACCTCACAATTTCACTTAATTTTACCTATACCTACCTTATTTTTTTAACTCTCCTTATTGCATTCCTCGTGCGGCTGACATCCTTTCTCTGGCCGCACGGGGAACACACATCACACAGAGTAATTCTTAAATTCGCTAACATCCATATCTAATTCTCTATTCCAAAAGCCCGCAGCCAGTTCTCCTTTGGCTGCGGGCTTCGTCATGTATTTATTCTTCTTGTTCCAATAAGTCTGCGTTCCATTCCGTCTGTATGCGCTGGTACAAATTGTTCCAGCTTTGCGACTCTCGAATGTTAGAAATCTTGATTTTATCCTGCTTGTCCGTCAGTGTCCATGCGCGGAACACCTTGGGCGGCTTTAAATACAATGCCGTCTCTTTTGTCCGGCGCGCGGAAATCGGCAATGTTTTGACGCATTCTCTGTGCGCATAGGGATAATAGACAATTCCTGCGGTCTCATAGCGCGCCGGATTGATGCCGCAAAAGGCAACGCTATGCGGTTCCAACGTCTCTGCATTTTCTTGTACGCACGTGGCAATCGCCTGCATGAGCTCGCGCTGCGTCTGCTCTGCCTTGCGCAAAAGCCGCCCGGTCTCTTCTCCGTTCAAATCCCATGTAAATGACTTCTCCGAAGAAAAATACGGGAGATAATCCGAGGATTGAAAAATATTGAGCAAAACGGCTGTCCATTCCGGCAGATAATACCACACACTTCGCTCCGCAGCATCAAACGCCATGCCAAGCAAATATGGATGCGACGTCTTTTCATCGGATTTTATCCGCGCTAAAATATTTTTCTTTTTCAGACACAAGAAAAATACATCGTCTTCTCCTCCGTGACAATCTGCTCTCGTGAGCAAATCGCGCAGAGCCGCGCATTCCTTTGCCTGCATCCAAGCACTTTCCGTATCCATGCCAAAGGCAAACAAACTGCCTGTCATCTTGTTTGTCATTTTGCTTCCCTCCAGCCCTGTTCGTTCATGTACTCTCGCAGCGTCTGTGCCGCCTGCTGCATCTTTTTGACCGGATAGCCGCTCTTTGTCATGGCAATCGTCTCGCTGCACACCATGCTCTGCCTGTCATGCTTGCAGTCAATGGCTTCCATCCAAGCCAGTTTTTCTGCTTTTTCTATATGGCAAATGATTTTATACTCCTGCTGTTTCTGCGTGGGATTCCAAATCTCCCGCCCGTGATATGTCAGAGGACGTTCCAGTTGAATGCCATCCTGTTCGATGGTAAACGAACGGATGGTATCTGATTTCACAGTCATATCGCGCAAGGATACCTTTCCAGGCAAAGACTTCGGCACGGAATCCAGCAGCGATTGCACCGCCTGTTCCGGTGACAGCACGGCAATAGTTTCCTCTTGTATCATCTGTGTATACCAGCTATCCGTTTTATTCCACAATCCAGCTGCCAATGCCACAACATGCTGCCACTCTCGGCGAATATCCACACAAGAGCCATACAAGCCTTCTGCACACCGAATGTCTCTGCCATATTGATCCTGCTTTCCCGTCAATAAAATGCGAAACAGCAAAACATCCTTTGCCGTCACAACAACATAAACTGTGTGATTTATCTTTCCGTTTTGTGCCTCCAAACGCTTTTGCCGAAAGCACTGCATCGCTTGTTCCGACATCTGCGGAAGCGGCGCAATATTGCGGTAATCGGAAAATTTCGTTCGACTATTGAACACCGTATACCATTTCATAACTCCGCTTCCTTTCTCATCGCTGAAACCATGATTTGACCTTGGATATGCCGTCTCGCACGCTATTCATAACATTGCTCTGACTGTACGGTTCCACTGCCTCTTCATCGGTATCTGCTCGCTCAAAAAACGTGTTGGATCGTTCGTGCAAAATATAGCTGCCATTGGGCGCATTGAGCAACGATTCCAAGTGATTCTGCAAATACTGTGCAGTCTCTCGATACATCTTCCACTTGGCTTCCTGCTCTTTTCGGCTGGCCTTATTCACCGTCGCGCGCTGTTCCCGGCTCATCTGTTCCGTATTGTATATCTCTGCACTGTCATCTATCTTATTCGCCGCACGATACTGTAATTCGGACATCAAGCCGTACAAAAACGCCAAGTCAAAGCCATACGGCTGCATACCGCAGCTTGGGTCAAGCGTGGATTCATATCTGCCAAAGTCTTCGCGCCGCGTATAAGAATTTCCATTGCCGCAGGCGGATGTTGGCACAATGGCAAACGGCCAATTGTTCTGCTCACATACTCGAACAATCGAACCGAACACGGTCACAGCACGCGCCATCAAGCCTTGAAAATCGTCAGCCGACAGCTCTTCCGGAATCAAATTGGAATCGCATTTGGTCAGCATAAGAACCACGGTGCGCTGTCTGCGCGTAAACTCGCTGTCTTTTGTCTCCACATAGCTCATAAAAATATCATTAATGTCCCTCGCGAGAGCATCTTGAATCTTATCCAGCGAGCCATTGGGGCCAGCTTCTTCAGATAAAATATTCGCATCTGCCAGCAGCATCAAGACATCCGAACTCAAAATCGCGTTCATGAGATTTTCCGCGTTCATTTTACGCTCATAATCGACATCATCTCGTATTCCGCTCGCAATGGTCTGCACAATGCCGCCTGCATAGTCACGAATCGGCACATTTAAAATCGGCCATGTTGGCAATCCCTGCCGATAGCCAATGCACAAAGCAAGCGGCAGCTCCCATACACCTTCTGTGCCGGAACAAGTAAATTGTTCTCTCGTATCCGGCGCATAGTTGCGAATAAAGTGCGTATTTTGCAGTTTTTCCTGTACCGTGTCACCGGTTGCTGTCAGATAGATTTTATGGTCAGATTTATCTCGCTCCATCATGTAAAAGAGCGATTTACACGCATGCGTTTTTCCCGTACCGGAAAGACCCAGCATCGTAAATGTAATATTACTCATATTAAACCCCTTTGTGTTGTTATTCTCTGTGCTGTGCGAGGAAATTGACATTGTATCGCTCTACCTCAGAGAAATTTGCCTGTGCCTCTGCTATCGTTGACACGCTCGGATGATACCAGCTCTTCTGCCAAAAATATTCCTGTATCGAAGGATTAGAGGCAAAATCATAGCCATTTTTCGCATAAATTTCATTGATTGCCAACTGAATGGTCTCTTTATCCATGCCTGCAATGTCTTCCTCTGTCAGTTCACGCGCACCGGATGCGGGCAGTACATATCGCTTGCTGCCCAGCTGCAAGTCGGAAAGATGTGGAAACAAACTCCGCGCATACGCCTGTACACCGGGCAAGCCATCCGAAACATCATAGACATAGGAAAGGTCTGTCTCGCTATCAGCGCGTTGATTCCATGCGCTGATGCGCGGTACTGCCTGCAATCCGATCGTCAATACGATTGATGCCAATACACACAGCAGCTTGATCCGATTGCTCCGATTTTTCTGTTTGCGCGGCGACACATCATACGTGGTTACAATCAGATCTCCACTGACAAGATTTCGATAGGTTCTCACTTTTGCTTCTCGGTCATCGCGCATCAGCATGACATTTTCCGCGTCATCCAAGAGTTCCTGCGAAAAGGTTTTCGGCGCGATGGCAAACCGTTCCCACAAAATATCCTTGCGTTTCCAGCTTCCAACATATCGATATGCATGGTATAACGTAACAGATAGGCAAATAACAAACAGCCATGTGCCGTATGCCTGTACCAAACGCTGAGACCACTGAAACCATGATCCTATACCTAAGCATCCCTCAAAAATCAGTGCTGCCATGGCAAGCGACAGGCAAATGCGGAATATATGATCCAACAATTTTTTTATATATGTTGACCCCACAGAATATCCAGTTCTCCTTTCGACTCCTTTATTCCCCAAGAATTGTCAGTTTCATTACGGTTGTCTATGGTTCTAATTTTGAAAAAAACGTGAATTTTCTGTCACCAAATCGTAATTTCGCCGCATTTTTGGGTCTTATTGTGTATATTTTCCAAAATGTATATCTATTTATATCATTGTGTGCTATAATAAGCGAATATTCCAGTATCTTTGCAGAAAGGAGCGCATTTTATGAAAGAGCGACAACGACTCTTTAGCCGCATCAATCGTATTTTTCTCATGCTTTGCGGGCCGCTCAGCATCGCGCTTGCTGTATATTATTTGTTTACCGTCAATGTAACGCATTGCTTATTGTCTATTCTAACCCTGATTTGGCTGGTAATTCCCTATCTCATTCAGCGCATTCATCCATTTCGTCCGGGACATTTCATGCTGTTTTCCTATTATCTGTTTATCTTGAGCGGCTATATCTTTGGACAAGTTTTATCCCTGAATTTCCGATTTTCCATCTATGATGCAGTCGTTCATGGATACGGCGGATTCTTTTTCTGCTTGTTGGCAGTCAGTATTTTCTGTTTTCACACCAAAGCCCGACATGGTTCCGTCAATTATTTCTTTTGCCTGACATTTTGCATTTGTTTTTCCCTTGCTGTCTTTATCTTCTTGGAGCTGATGCAAATCTTTTATTGCGTACATATGATACATGTGCAGTATGTGTTGCAAACCTCTTTATTTCATATCCTCTTCTGGCTGCTCGGCATCGTGTTATTTGTCGTGCTGACAGCTCTCAAACGGTTCAAACACATCCATACATATCCGTTATACACGTATGAAGATTTTTGTGTCCTCAACATCAAATCCTCTATAGAGATCGTTCCATAACCTTTAGAACAGTCGGCCTACCTGTCGACTGTTCTTTTTTGTTCGGAGCAATGACAAAGGATTTGATTCATGATATAATAACAGCAAGAATCTATCCTATCAGCAGGAGAACATGTATGGAAAAGAATAAAATCTATCGAGCAGAAATCATCGCTTATGCAGGCGATGGATCTTCGATTGCTCGTATTCACGATATGGTCGTTTTTGTGCCCGGCGGCGCAGTCGGTGACCAATGCGATATTCGCATCGTAAAAATTGCAAAAAATTATGCGTTCGGACGCATCGAACGCATTTTTATCAAGTCTAAACATCGGATAGAGCCGGAATGTCCTCATGCCTCCAAGTGCGGCGGATGCTGCTATTGGCATATTTCTTACGACGAAGAACTGCGCGCAAAATCCAAAAAAGTACAGGACGCCATGCAGCGCATCGGCGGCATTTCCATGGAGCCGGAAGCAGTCTGCGGTTCGGATTCTATCTATCATTATCGCAATAAGGCACAATATCCGGTCGGCATGAAAGACGATACGATTATCACCGGTTTTTATCGCGCCCGCAGCCATGATATTATTCCCATGGAGCATTGCCTGATTCAGACCGAGCTGGCAGACAATTTAGCCAAATGCGTGCGCGATTGGATGACAGAATATCATGTGGCACCATACAATGAAAACACACATAACGGTTTGATTCGGCATGTGTACGTGCGTTCCGGCTTTGCTACCGGACAGGTTTTGCTGTGCATCGTGACCAAATCTGCCAAACTGCCCGCTGTTGGCGAGCTGATCCAAGCGGCTCGTCAGACAGTTCCCGGTCTGTGCGGTATTGTGCTGAACATCAACAAAAAAACCGGCAATGCTATTTTGGGCGACCGCTACATTACGCTGTGGGGCAATGATACCTTGGAAGATGTCCTGTGCGGCAATCGCTTTCAGCTCTCCCCCGCTGCGTTCTATCAAGTCAATCGTGCGCAAGCGGAAAAACTCTACGAGGCCGCTCTGCAATATGCAGAGCTTGACCAGACCAAAACGGCTCTGGATCTTTATTGCGGTGCAGGCACCATCACACTGGCTCTGGCACACAGCGCAAAGGAAGTAATTGGCGCAGAGATTGTTCCACAGGCAGTGGAAAACGCCAAGCAGAATGCCAAGCTCAACTACATCACCAACGCACGGTTTATTTGTGCCGATGCCGGTCAGGCGGCAACCCATCTCGCGGAAGAGGGCACTCGACCGGATGTCATTGTCGTTGACCCGCCGCGCAAGGGCATGGATCAGGCAACAATTGACGCTATCGGTGTGATGGCTCCGGAACGCGTTGTATATGTCTCCTGCGATCCTGCTACACTCGCCCGCGATGTTAAACTGCTCGGCGAACAGGGGTATCAGTTGAAAAGGTATAAAGTTTTCGATTTGTTCCCGAGAACATTTCATATAGAATCTGTCGCGCTTTTAATGCGAAAATAATACCAAAAACGAACAAAAACGCTCTACATCACAGGTTTTCTGATGATATAGAGCGTTTTTTACATTACATCGTTTTTATTAAATTCAATACAGCATCTTGTTGTTCTATATTCAACTTTGCCCAGCATTCTAACAATTTCTTTTGAGACTCCGTCACCGAAAGCATCATATCTTCTTCAGAAAATAATTGAGACAATGTAATGCCAAATGCCGTGCAGATTTTATCTAGAGATGGAACAGTGGGTATCATATTTTTCCGATACCAAGAAGAAATCGTAGATTGCGGCAGTCCAGACCGTTCTGCAAGCTGATACTCTGACCAGCCTCGCTCTTCTCTATATTTCGTTATTGCTGACAGAATATCTTTCATGCTGTTCACCTCTTTGCTTGTTTTCTTCGTAAATTATACTTCGATACTCCGTTGCATTTTAATCATTTATATCGTATAATTTTAACGACAAACGCAACTATACAAGAGGTGTCCCATATGACATGTAAACGTTGTTTTTTTATCGGTCATCGTGATGCAACATCTGAAATTTTACCTCAATTAAAGCAAGCGATCGAAACACATATTTCTGAGTACGGCGTAACGGAATTTATTGTCGGAAATCATGGTATGTTCGACCATTTGGCAGCATCTGCGGTTCTTTCTGCCAAGAAAGTACATCCTGACATTGTTCTAACTCTTTTATCTCCTTATCATCCTTCAAATTCTAATATAAAAAGAACAGATATATTTGACACTGTTTTTTATCCCGATGGAATGGAAAAAGTCCCTCTGAAATATGCTATCATAAAGGCAAATGAATATACAATCCGCTATGTAGACTATCTAATTGCGTTTGTGTGGCATAATGCAAGCAATTCGCAAAAAATCGTAGAATATGCACAGCGCCGAGAAAAACGCGGGTTAATAAAAGTAACTGTTCTGAAAGTATAGCCTTCCCTTAATCTACCTTTTCCTGTATAATACAAGTAATACTATTTATGCGATTGTCTTTCCTACAAAAAAGACAAGTGAAAAAAACATGACAAAAATTTGAGGTCTCTTTATGAACAATTCTCTCAACTGGGCCGTTTTGGGAACAGGCGTCATTGCCAACGAAATGGCACAAGCCTTGCAGAAAATGGGCAAATCATTATACGCCGTCGGCAACCGAACGCATGAAAAAGCCGTGAAATTCGCTGAAAAATACGGCGTACACAAGGTTTACAACTGCATTGACGACATGTTTACAGACG
Organism: bacterium; assembly: GCA_963601915.1. Classification (GTDB taxonomy): domain Bacteria; phylum Bacillota; class Clostridia; order Oscillospirales; family Butyricicoccaceae; genus Butyricicoccus_A. The sequence continues at coordinate 28,340 of CAVCGL010000026.1, forward strand.
ATGCGGTAGACATCATCTACATTACCAGCCCGCACAACACACATTATGCATTTATGAAGCAGGCACTAGAACACGGCAAACACCTGCTCGTGGAAAAATCCATCACGCTAAACAGCCGCGAACTGGACGAAATGGTACAGCTTGCTGAGCAAAATCATTTGATTTTGGCAGAAGCGATGACAATTTGGCACATGCCGCTATATAAAAAGCTGTGGGATATGGTTCATAGCGGAAAATTCGGAAATGTCCAAATGATTACTGTCAATTTTGGCAGTTTTAAAGAATACAACATGAAAAACCGGTTCTTTAATTTGAATCTGGCTGGCGGCGCTATGCTGGACATCGGCGTCTATGCTCTGTCTATTGTGCGCAGCTTTATGGACGAGAATCCTACTCAAATTCTCAGTCAATGGAAGCCTTCTCCGACCGGCTCTGATGAGCAGGCAACGATTTTGCTTCAAAATCCATCCGGTCAAATGGCGACTGTCGCTCTATCTATGCATTCCAAGCAGCCGAAGCGAGCAATGATTAGCTGTGAAACCGGTTATTTTGAAATCATGGAATTTCCAAGGGCTGATAAAGCGGTATTTGTCGATGCCGAAACCGGCGAACGAACAGAAATTGCTTGTGGAGAAACGCAACATGCTCTCTATTATGAAATGACAGACATGGAACATGCTGTATCAAGCGGAGACGCTTCTGCGATGTGTCTGCCGTATTCTAAGGATGTTATGGACATCATGACAAAACTGCGAAAAGATTGGAATCTACAGTATCCCAATGAACAATGGTAAAAAAATAGCCTTTCTGACTCTAACGAAATCAGAAAGGCTATTTCTATGTGCGAATCAATTTTATTTGTTGTTATTTCTTCTTGCTTCCTTTTTCGCTTCTCTTCTCTTTTCCAAGTTAGAAACAATAATCGTGCAAGAAGCATCGCCAGTGATATTGACGGTTGTACGGCCCATATCAAAAATACGGTCTACACCAGCAACCAGTGCAACACCTTCTACCGGCAGACCAACAGAAGTCAGTACCATGGTCAGCATAACCATACCTGCGCCTGGTACACCAGCCGTGCCAATAGACGCCAGCGTCGCAGTCAGCACGATGGTAATCATCTGTGGGAACGTCAAATGAATGCCATAGCAAGCTGCAATAAAGATTGCACAGACGCCCTGATAAATTGCTGTACCATCCATATTGATGGTTGCGCCAAGCGGCAGAACAAACGAAGATACTTCCTTCGATGCACCCAGCTTCTGCGTGCACTCCATGTTAATCGGCAGTGTGCCAACAGAGGAAGCACTAGAAAAAGCGAACATGATCGCCGGAAGCATACCCTTAAAGAATTTAACCGGGCTCATGCCGCCCATTGTCTTGACTGCGATAGAATATACAACGACTGCATGTACAACGTAGCAAATATATGCTGCCAGCAGCACCATAGCCAAGGAGCCAATAATCATGGCACCATTCTCCGCAATAACCGGACATAGCAGACAGAACACGCCAATCGGAGACAGCTTCAAAATCATTTCCATACATTTCATGAAAACGGCGTTCAGGCTGTTAATTCCGGTGACAACCGGCTGTGCTTCCTTGCCTACCAGAATAATGGCAAAGCCAATCAGAATTGCCATAACAATGACTTGCAACATGCTAGCAGAATACAGCGGATCAATAAAGTTGGATGGGAAAATATTGACCAGCGTATCCATAAAGGATGTGGCCTCTGCTACTTCATAGCTCAGATCGGTAGTAGCAATAACTGGGAACAATCCCTCGAACAGATTGCCGCCAATCAGACCGATGGTAATGGCAAACGCAGTCGTGCACATGTAATACAAAACCGTTTTCAGGCCAATAGAGCCGACCTTTCGAATATCAGACATCGAAATGATACCACTCATAATTGAAAACAGTACAATCGGTACGACGATAAATTTCAGCAGATTCAGGAAAATCGTGCCGAACGGATTGATGTATGCTGCCGCAAAATCTGCATGATTTCCAAGCAACAGACCCACAATAATTGCAAGAACCAGTGCAATGAAAATCTGCATCGCGAGAGACAGTTTCTTTTTTTCTTTCATTTTAACAAACCTTTCTTTTAGAATTGAAATACCATGTTTCCGTTCATGACATCTTATATATAATGTATAATGATACCAGAAATTCGACAAAACAGCAATACTTCTAAAGTATGATTCGTAAAAAATTCCGAAAAAATACGCTGCCATTTCTTTCAAAATCTTGTGAAGCTTGGAAATCACTTGTTGAAATAAAAGTAATTGCAAGTTTCCATGCATTATTATTCATTTTATGCTTGCCTGCGCATGGTTTCCTGCAATCAATTTATCGAATGATATGGAACAATAGAATTGCTGCACCTAAAATTGTCAAGACAACACCAGTTGCACGATTTAACGTTGCCGGACTTGCCTTGTTCGCAAATTTCGCCGCAATACGCGCCCACAACAGTGTAGACAAAATACAAACAACCAATGGCAGCACATCCGGCATACCTGAAATCAAAAAATGACTCGCTGCACCAGTAAAAGCAGAAAATGTCATCATAAACACACTGGTACCCACTGCTGTTTTTAGTTCATATCCAAGTACACTGGTCAAAAGAAGCAGCATCATCATACCGCCGCCCGCGCCGACAAAGCCGCAAATAAATCCAACGACAATGCCACTGAGTACTGACTGCACCAAGCGCTTTTGTACACTGACAGCCGCCATGCTCTCTTTGGTCGTCATAACCGGACGCACAATAAATTTGATGCCTAAAAACAGCGTCATAACCGTCGAAAAACCACCCATTGTCGTGTTTGGTACTTTGCTCGCAACAAAACTGCCGACAAACGTAAACACCAATACGGAAATCAGCATAACAATGCCATTTTTAATGTCTAAATTTTTGTTTTTTCCATATGTATACGCGCTGACGGCACTCGCAAGTACATCGCTGGCTAAAGCAATACCAACTGCTTCATATGCCGGCATACCAAGAAATGTAATAAGCATAGGGCTAATGACAGCAGCAGCACTCATTCCCGCAAATCCAGTGCCCAATCCTGCGCCGATACCTGCAATAAAGCAGACGATTATACAAATCAACACATTCATTCTTTGTCCTCCATCTTTTCATCACACGATATGATGAATTTTAGAACTATTATAACACGAAATTTCATCTATAACTAGAAGTCTTTTGCAAAAATCTCTTGCGTTTCTTACCTATTCAACGATATAATAAAAGAAGATGTAGGAGACCGAATTATGAAAGAAAAACTAAAACAACGAAAGATTTTTGAAATCCTTTTAGTTGCTGTGGCTGTGTTAATTGTCTTTCTTTGGCTGCATCGACATGCACCAAATATTATTAAAATTCTAGAATCCGGCAATCTAGCCGAACTAGATGACTATTTGAATCATTATGGCACAGCAGGAAAATATGTATTGGTTTTGTTACAGGCGATTGAAACGATTTCTATTGTCATTCCAGCCATGCCTATATACATTTGCTCTGGCATGATGTTTGGCAAAGCACAAGGAATTGCGATTTGTTATTTTACCAATTTAGTGTTAAATATTTTAATTTTTCTCGTTGCTAGAAAGACAAAAAAATTTAAATCTAGAATGCTGGATCTAAATAAGCAAAAAACCGTGCGTAAACTATTGGATTCTACCAAACATGTCGATCGTGTCGTTATCGCTATGTGTTTTCTTCCGATTGTGCCTAATGGTATGATTCCCTATCTATCTGCTCAAACCGACATCTTGTGCAAGGATTTCACACGCGCCTTAGCCATTGGCAGTTTGCCAGCAATTGCTTTTTATGTCTGCTGTGGCGATATTTTAATCAGCAAAAGCTATAAAATTATCATTTTTTTGATTGTAGTAATTGCAATTCTCGTTCTCCTCGGATTTATTTTCCGAAAAAAATTGCTTGCCTTTTTGGAGCTAAAAATCAAAAAATATCTGGAAGAGTAAATTTTATGTCCCGTTTTGAAAAACGGGACATTTTTTTGCAAACTTATTTGCATATCAAAAAACCGGAATCCAAAAAGAATTCCGGTTATCTGTGTAGGCATCGACCTATCTTCCCAGGCCGTCGCCAGCCAAGTATTTTCAGCGTAAATGAGCTTAACTACCGTGTTCGGAATGGGAACGGGTGTACCCTCAT
>CAVCGL010000027.1:0-25524 GCA_963601915.1 bacterium
ACAGGATTCATACCGTTCAGATCGCTTAATTTTTATTTTTGTCTAACAAATGGGGGTCACTTCACTAACATGAGACGGTTATTTTCTTAATAATAACGCAAACATGAAGGCGCGCCGTCTATCGGTGTGCCTTTTTTGTATCTTTATCCTATCATTTTCTGTTCCGTGTTGTCAAGCAAAAATGGGAAATTTGTCAGGGCAGGAGTGTTCAAATACCGGAAAATATGCTACAATAAAAGTACTTGTGAAGACAAAACGATGGGCGCAGAATGGTGCACAGACGATAAAGGAAACAGAATGATGAAAAGACTCAAAAACTATGTGGCATTGCTGCTGTGTGCGGTGTTGCTCAGTGGTTGTCAGATCATCTCCGGCGGAGACGATCTGCTGCAAACACCGAAGCCATCACAGGAGTATACGCTGCTGCAAAACAAATTGGAACAGATTATGGGCACAAAAATGACGTATGCTGCCCCGCAGAGCGGTCCCTATCGCAATGCCGTGACGTTTGCGGACATTAACGGTGATGACAGCAAGGAAGCCATTGCTTTTTTGCGCGATGAATCCGGCGGAAAAATTTATGTCTATGCCTTTACCAAAGAGAACGACGAATACCAAGAGCTGGGAAGCGTCGAAGGCCCTGGCACGGCAATCGGTGCTGTGGATTTTCTCCGCGTGGACAACGGCAAGCAGAGACTGTTTACGCTGACCTGGACCCTGTCCGGCAGCGTTGGCAAGGGCTTGACCGTATACAGCATTCAGGACGGAAAGCTCAAGGAACTGCTTGACACGACGTGCACGGATTACACCATTGCCGATCTCGATCAGGATGGCACAGAGGAGCTGTTTACGCTGTCCTATGAGGGAGCCGGGCGAAAGACGGCGCAGGTGTATTCCTATGCCGATCATCAGATGAGCTTGCTGTCGCAGGCGTATGCTTCGCAGGATGTTCAGACGGTTGCCAATTTGCAGGCAGGTCAGCTCAATCCAGACGGCACGCAGGCGATCTTTGTGGATAACAAGATTGAAAACGACAACGGTATGCAGACGGATATTTACGTGCTGGACAAAAACAATACGACCCTGCGCAATTTGTCGCAGAACTCCAGTACATCGACCTATCGTGCGACAACGCTGTACTTCTGTGAGGACATTGACAGCGATGCCGCCATTGAAGTGCCGCAGCCGTCGCCGGATGCTTCCAGTGCTGTGCGTGTGACGGACAGTGTGCTCGGTGAGACGAGCAGCTCGGACATCAACAGCTTGATGGATTGGTATCAGTTCGACAGCACGGGCAAAGCCAATTTGGTTTTGACAACATATAAAAGTCCGACAGAGGGATGGATGCTCAAGTTCCCGGAAAAATGGCGCAGAAATATTGCCATCAGTGCCAACAGCGGAACCGGTGTCAATCAGACCGTGTTCACACCAAAGGGTGAAAATACGCCGCTGTTGACGCTGTATGTCTTTACCGGCGATGGACGTGAGCAGAAGGCGCAGCAGCAGGGATTGATTGATCTCGGCTCAACATCCGATATTAGCTATGCGGCAAAGCTGGGAAATACAGACAGCAGTCTTGCCCTGTCTCAGAAACAGATTGAAGATGCGTTCTGCGTTGTTGTGAATGAATGGTCGCAATAATGCGGATTGGTGAGAAAAAAGGAGTATAGAACGACAATGATGACGCGAAAAGTTTTGGTGCTGGAGGATGAGGAAAATATCCGCGCTTTTGTGGTAATCAATCTCAAACGAGCTGGCTATGAGGTAGTACAGGCGGGCAGCGGCGAAGAGGCACTGGAAAAATATCAGGAAAACACCGATGTCGCCGTTTGTATTTTGGATGTCATGCTGCCGGGCATTGATGGCTATGAAGTGTGCCGCACCCTGCGCGGCGAGGGCTACGAGGGCGGCATTATCATGCTGACCGCCCGCACACAGGAATCCGATAAAGTGACGGGGCTCATGACTGGCGCGGATGACTATGTAACCAAGCCGTTTTCTGTTTTGGAGCTGACAGCTCGTGTCGATGCGCTGGTGCGTCGATTGGGTCTGCACTCGTTTACCACAGAGACCATTCAGAGTGGAGCCTTTTGTCTGGATATGCGCGCCCGCGAGCTGAAGAAAAACGGCAAGCGCGTCGATCTGACGCAGGTAGAATTTTCTCTGATGAAGACATTCTTGGAAAATCGCGGCAGAGCGATGGATCGAGAAGAGCTGCTCAGTGCGGTCTGGGGCAAACACTATTCCGGCGAGCTGAAAATCGTAGACGTCAATATTCGCCGTCTGCGCATCAAGGTGGAAGATGATCCGGCATCCCCGCAGCATATCACGACCGTGCGTGGCTTCGGCTATATGTGGAAGGATTAAGGTTCTATGGATAAAAAAGTAACTGCGGATACCAGAGAACTGCCTGATATTTCGCAGGAATTTAAAGCAAAAAAGGATGGAGACAACGGTCCGCGCGAGATACGCGTACAGCATGCACATGGTGGCCTGAAGGGTCGCTGGACGATGAACTCCATGACCATCATCATGGCAGCACTTGCGATTGTGACGATTTTTGTGACGACGATTTCTGCCAGCTATTATTACAATAACATTCGGCAGAATTTGTATACGCGCGTCACGCAGTCTGCGAGCTTTATCAATCGCTTTCTCAATTCCAGCTATGACCAGTTCCTCTCCGCGAGCGAATCCTTTGTTGCCAATATGGAGGATAAGGACAAACTGGAAATTCAGATTGTTTCCAGTACCGGCAGTATTTTGTCATCGTCGTCTTCCTTTACGACGATTGGCTCGGAACCGGGCACCAAGGATACCGCCCAGTGCTTGGAGCAAAACGCAACGATTGTCTGGATGGGCAAGGACAGCGTGTCCGGCGAACGCGTGATTTCAGCCTCTGCACCGCTGTATGATACCAACGGCAATTTGATTGGCTGTGTGCGCTGTATTTCTTCGATGGTATTGGTACAGCGGCAGATTATCTTTATTGTGCTGGCTTGTCTGATGCTCGGCGCATTTTTTGCGCTGGCGGTCGAGCTGTCCAATCGGTATTTCATCAAGTCCATTGTTGAACCGGTTATGAAAATCAATATCATTGCCAAGGAAATCGCGGCAGGCCGCTATGGTATGCGCCTGCACAAGGTCTATGACGATGAAATCGGTGATTTGTGCGACACCATCAACCATATGTCTGAGGAAATCAGCCGCGCCGAGCGCATGAAAAATGACTTTATTTCTTCCGTATCTCATGAACTGCGCACACCGCTGACCGCCATCGGCGGATGGAGCGATACGCTGATCGCAGGCGGCGCGACGGATCCGGAGGAGGTCATTATGGGTCTCGGCATTATCCAGAAGGAGAGCCGCCGTTTGACCCAGATGGTCGAAGAGCTGCTTGATTTTACTCGACTGGAATCCGGCCGGATGAAGCTGAATATGGAGCTGTTCGATGTCGGTGCAGAGCTGTATGAAGCGGTTTATATGTACGAAAACATGCTGGAAAAGGAAAATATCCAGCTGGAATACGACATTCCGGATCAGATGTGTCCGGTCAACGGCGATCGTCACCGCATGAAGCAGGTATTTTTGAATATCATCGACAATGCGGCAAAATACGGCAAGAGCGGCGGACGCATTCAGATTATGCTGTCGCGTGACAGCTACACCGTCATTATAGAGGTGCGCGACTGGGGCGTTGGCATCAAAGAAGAGGAACTGCCGTTCGTCAAGGAGAAGTTCTATAAAGGCAGCTCCAAGCAGCGCGGCAGCGGTATCGGACTGGCTGTTACGGATGAAATTGTCCGGATGCACGGCGGTACACTGAATATTGCCAGCACCTATGGCGAAGGCACGACGGTTACGGTGACACTCCCGCTCGCCAATACCGAGACGAGAAGTGCGGAACCGGAAGAGGTACCGCAGGAACCAGAGAAGGAGTAACGATTGAGCAAAGCATCACAACAGGTTGTGCACAAGACAACCATCGGCGGTCAGTCGATTTTAGAGGGCATTATGATGAAGGGGCCGCGCAAGACCTGCACCGTCGTGCGCAAGCCGGACGGCGGCCTTTCCATCGAAGAAAAGGAATATACCCCACTCAGAGAAAAAGTTAAACTTGCCGGTGTGCCGGTCATTCGCGGCTTTGTCCTGATGGTGCAGTCGCTCATCGAGGGCTTTCAGGCCATTGATTATTCGTCGAAAATCCTGATGGAGGACGAAGAGGACGAACAGCCGTCCAAGCTGGAGCTGTGGTTCAAAGAACATTTCGGCGATGGTTTGGTAGAATCCGTCTTTTACTTCCTGTCCATTGTCGTCGGCATCGGTCTGGCAGTCGGCCTGTTTATTTTGCTGCCTGCCTTAGTGACCGGATTTTTGCCAGACAGCGTGGCGCACTGGAGCAAGAACCTGCTGGAAGGCGTGCTGCGCATCATCATTTTTATCGGATATATGGCGCTAATGAGCCTGATTCCCGACATGAAACGGACATTTCGCTATCACGGCGCGGAGCACAAGACGATTTACTGCTATGAGAAGCAATTGGAACTCACGGTGGAAAACGTCCGTATCCAGCCGCGGGAGCATCCGCGCTGCGGCACGAGCTTTCTGTTCGTGATTATGATTATCAGTATTTTGGTGTTCTCTGTCATCACGGCGGAGAGCAGAATCATGCAGCTGGTTTTGCGTATTGTGCTGCTGCCGATTGTTATCGGCCTGAGCTACGAGGTCAATCGCTTTGCGGGCAGACATGATGGCGCACTGTCCAGCGTTCTGCGCTGGCCGGGCATGATGCTTCAGCATATCACGGTATTGGAGCCGGATGACAGCATGATTGAAGTGGCGATTGAAGCACTCAAGCGCGTCATTCCGGAGGACAAACAGGAGGACAAATGGTAAGCGTTTGGGACGAATACCTCTCTCTGCGGCAGGCACTGACGGATATTGGTGTAGAGGAAGCAGAGCTGGAGGCACGAGAGCTGACTGCCTTTGTGCTGCACGAACAGTCGCGGGAAATTCGCCGCTGGCGGGAACTGCCGCTGGATGAGCAGACAAGAGTGCGGCTGCACACGCTGTTTGAACGCAGAAAACAGGATGAACCGCTCGCCTATATTTTGGGCGAGTGGGATTTTTATGGCAATCGGTTTTTCGTGACACCGGATGTGCTCATTCCGCGCGGCGATACCGAATGGCTGTGTGACGCGGCGGTACAGGCGGCAAAGCAGCAGGAACACCCAAAAATTTTGGATTTGTGCTGCGGCAGCGGCTGTATTGGCTTGTCAATAGCGTTGGCTGTGCCGCAGGCACAGGTGACTCTGATTGACTGCTCGGAGCAAGCGCTGGCTGTCACGCGGCGCAATGCCGCGCTGCACGGCCTATCTCAGCCGCGCGTGACAATTGCGGCGGGAGATGCCTTGCGTCCGGACAGTATTCATGATATATTTACTATCATCGTCTCCAATCCGCCGTACATTACGGCACAGGAGATGACCGAGCTGGACCGCAGCGTAGATGCCTATGAACCGCATCTCGCGTTGTACGGCGGCACGGACGGACTGGATTTTTATCGCGCGATGGCACAGTATCCGGCGTTTTCGCTGGCGCCCGGCGGTCTGCTGTTTGCAGAATGCGGCTGGAAGCAAGGCGAACAGGCGGCGCAGCTGTTCCGACAGGCGGGATGGAATAACGTCCATCTGCGAGAGGATCTCGCGGGAATTCCGCGAATTATCTGCGCGGAAAAAGCAAATAAGAGACAATAGGAGGCAAGATTATGGCGAAGAAAAAAGCATTGCCTACCGTTACGGTAGCAACCGATAAAAAAAAGGCACTGGATCAGGCTCTGGCTCAGATTGAAAAGCAGCACGGCAAAAATGCCGTCATGTATCTCGGTCAGGAAGTCGAGCAGGTAGATAAAGACGTCATTTCGACCGGTTCCATCGGTCTGGATATGGCGCTGGGCATCGGCGGACTGCCGCGCGGCAGAATCATTGAGATTTATGGACCGGAATCTTCCGGTAAGACAACCCTCGCGCTGCACGCCATTGCATCGGCACAGGCAGAGGGCGGCATTGCGGCGTTTATCGACGCCGAGCACGCGCTGGATCCGGCGTATGCAGCAGCACTGGGTGTTGATGTAGACAGTCTGCTGGTATCGCAGCCGGACAGCGGCGACCAGGGCTTGGAAATTGCCGAGCAGCTCGTGCGCTCCGGTGCGCTGGATATTATCGTCATTGACTCGGTAGCGGCATTGGTTCCGCGCGCCGAAATCGAAGGCGAGATGGGCGATTCGTTTGTCGGCCTGCACGCGCGTTTGATGAGCCAGGCGCTGCGCAAGCTGGCCGGTGTCATTGCCAAGTCCAAGTGCGTGGCGATTTTCATCAACCAGCTGCGTGAAAAGGTGGGCGTCATGTACGGCAATCCGGAAGTGACAACCGGCGGCCGTGCCCTCAAGTTCTATTCGTCCGTCCGCATTGATGTGCGCCGCGTCGAATATCTCAAGGAAGGCGACCGCGCCATCGGCAGCCACACGAGAGCGAAGATTGTCAAGAATAAGATGGCACCTCCGTTCCGCGAGGCATATTTTGACATCATGTACGGCGAGGGCATTTCGCGCACCGGCGAGCTGATTGATTTGGGCGTAGAATATGATCTGATTAAAAAGGGCGGCGCATGGTTTACCATCAACGAAGAGCGTTTCCAGGGCAGAGACAACGCCAAAAAGTATCTGGCAGAGCATCCGGATGTCGCGGATGAGCTGGAAGCAAAGATTCGTGAGGCAATTCAGGAGAGCCGCGAGAAGGCAAAGCAGGAGCGCGCGACACATATGGCACAGCGCCGCGCGGGACGAGCTGTCGGCGTGGACGAAGATGAGCACGCACCGGTACCGGAAGAAGCACCGCAGAGACGGTCTGCCGCTGTCTCCATTGACGCGGATGACTTCGGCGATGACGATATTTAAGTATGCCGGAGATTTGTGACGAACAACAGTATCGAGAGGCAGAGGTCGCGGCGGCTGGGATGCTCAGCCGCCGCCCGCTGTCTGCGGCGATGCTGGAAAAAAAGCTATTAGACAAAGATTTTGCACCGGAAGCGGTGGACTATGCGGTAGAGCGGATGCGCCTGCTGCACGCGATTGATGACGAAGCGTATGCGGAGACTGTCATTCGTTCGTATCGAAACAAGGGATACGGAGCGCTGCGCATTCGGCAGGAGCTGTATCAGCGCGGTGTGCCGAAGGAAATTGCAGCGGAACAGCTGGGGCACATGGAGCCGAACTGGGACAAGATGCACGCATTGCTGGAAAAAAAGCTGCACGGTGATGTCTCGGATCGAAAAGAGCGCGAAAAGGCGATGGCGGCATTGCAGCGCCGCGGATTTTCTTTTTCTGAAATCAAAATCGCCATGGACAATTATCGGGCTGCATTAGAACAAAATCAGGAGGAAGAAGGATTTTATGTCGATTAAATTGGGTATGATCTCGCTGGGCTGCGCGAAAAATCTCGTAGACGGCGAGCACATGCTGGCACAGCTGGCGGATGCCGGTGTGACCATTGTAGAGGATGTGGCAGAGGCGGATGTCGCTGTCGTCAATACCTGTGGCTTTATTGAGTCTGCCAAGCAGGAAGCCATCAATACGATTTTGGAGACAGCGGAGCTGAAAAAGACCGGTTCGCTGCAGGCTCTCATCGTGACGGGATGTCTGGTACAGCGCTACCCGAAGGAAATTGTCGAGGAACTGCCGGAAATTGATGCGGTGCTCGGCACGGGAAGCTATACCAACATTGTCGATGCCGTGCGCGCCGTCATGCAGGCACCGGGCACGGTATATCAGAACTTCGGCCAGATCAATGAGGCAGAAATGGACGGCGGCCGCATTTTGCTGACGCCGGGCTACTCGGCATATCTCAAGATTGCAGAGGGCTGTGACAATCACTGTGCCTACTGCGTCATTCCGTCGCTGCGCGGCAAGTTCCGCTCTCGTCCGATGGAGGAGGTTCTGAAGGAAGCACAGGCTCTTGCGGATGCGGGTGTGCGCGAAATTATCATTGTGGCACAGGACATCACGCGCTACGGCATGGATCTGTATCATGAGCACAAGCTGTCCGAGCTGCTGCACGAGCTATGTAAGATGGACTTTACTTGGGTGCGCCTGCATTATCTGTATCCGGATGAAATCACAGATGATATGATTCAGACCATTGCACAGGAACCGAAGATCGTCAAGTATCTGGACATTCCGATTCAGCACGTAAACAACCGCATTCTGCACGCCATGCACCGCCGCGGCGATGCGCAGTTCCTGCGAGAGCTGTTCCACAAGCTGCGCCGCGAAATTCCGGGGCTTGTGCTGCGCACCAGCTTGATTGTCGGTCTGCCGGGCGAAACCGATGCGGAGTTTGAAGAGCTGTGCGAATTCCTGCGCGAGATGCAGATCGAACGCGCCGGTGTGTTCTGTTATTCGCCGGAGGAGGGCAGTGAGGCTGCTGAGATGCCGGATCAGATTGATGAAGAACTGAAAAACGAGCGCCGGATGATTATTGAGGAATTGCAGTCGGATGTGCTCGACCAGTTTGCGGCACGGATGCAGGGACAGCTGCTCGACGTTCTGTGCGAGGGCTGGGACGGAGAGACCGGACTGTATTATGGCAGAAGCTATGCCGATTCGCAGGATATTGACGGCCGCGTGCTGTTTGACAGCGCGTTCTCTGTCGAGGAAGGCGAGTTTGTACCGGTTCGCATCACAGGTGCGCAGGGGGCAGATCTCACCGGCAGCACGGAGACCGCAGAATAACGGTTGACACGTTCGGACAGAGACCGTATAATAATTTTTGCGGATAGTTTCTGCAAATTGAAATAAGGATGGGACAAGTTATGACACTTGCGAATAAGATTACTTTGGCGCGTATCGCGCTGATTCCGTTCTTCGTCATTTTTGCGACGATTGGCGGAACGACTTGTGATGTCATCGCGCTGGTGTTGTTTTGCGTGTGCAGCTTTACGGATTTTCTCGATGGCTATGTGGCGCGCAAATATCATCAGGTAACGGATTTCGGCAAATTTGTCGATCCGCTCGCGGACAAGCTGCTCATTTGTGCGGCGATGGTCATTTTCATCGACCGCGGCCTGATGTTCGGCTGGATGGTATTTATCATTCTCGCTCGTGAATTCATCATTACATCTCTGCGCACGATTGCCGCGATGAAGGGCACTGCGATGGCAGCTGCTTGGTCGGGCAAGGTTAAGACCTGTGTGCAGATTGCAGGCGTAATTCTCATTTTCCTGTGCACCATCATCACGGGTGCGCAAAGCCTGCACGATGCCTTTCTTATTCAGCTGTGCGGCTGGATTATGATGGCAATTACACTGTATTCCGGCTATGATTACCTGCACCGCAACTGGAATCTGGTTGCGGAGGGTGCAACCAAACCAAAAAATTAAAGGGGAAGGATGCTATTATGAAATTATATAACTCGATGACGCGCAAAAAGGAAGAGTTTGTCCCGCTGGAGCCTGGCAAGGTCAAGATGTATTCCTGCGGCCCGACGGTGTACAACTATTTCCACATCGGCAATGCGCGCCCGTTCATCATTTTTGATACCCTGCGCCGGTATTTTGAATACCGCGGCTATGAAGTGAAGTTTGTACAGAACTTTACGGATATTGACGACAAGGTAATCAAGAAGGCAAATGAGGAAGGCGTGACCTATGATGTCATTGCTGACCGCTATATCAAGGAGTATTTTGTCGATGCCAAGGGTCTGGGCATTCATCCGGCTACCGTGCATCCGCGCGCAACCGAGACCATGGATGCGATTATTGACATTGTCAAGACCTTGATTGACAACGGCCATGCATATGTTGCAGCAAACGGCGACGTATACTTCCGCACCAAGAGTTTCTCGGAATACGGCAAGCTGTCGCATCAGCCGCTGGACGAGCTGCAGGCAGGTGCCCGCATCAGTGTCGGCGAGCAGAAGGAAGATCCGATGGATTTTGCGATCTGGAAGGCAGCAAAGCCGGGCGAACCGAGCTGGGATACTCCGTGGGGCAGCAAGGGACGTCCGGGCTGGCACATTGAGTGCTCGGCAATGGTAAATAAGTATCTGGGCAAGACCATTGACATTCATTCCGGCGGCAAAGACCTGATTTTCCCGCATCATGAAAATGAGATTGCACAGTCTGAGTGCGCCAACGGCTGCACGTTTGCCAACTACTGGCTGCACAATGGCTTCCTGACCATTGACAACGAGAAGATGTCCAAGTCCAAGGGCAATTTCTTTATGGTTCGTGATGCTGCGAAGGTATACGGCTATGAGACCATTCGTATGTTCATGCTGTCCGGTCATTACCGCAGCCCAATCAACTATTCGGAAGAGTCGCTGATTATGGCAAAGAATGCGCTGACCCGTCTGTACACCGCCGCAGAGAACCTGCAGTTCCTGCTTGACCATCAGACCGGTGACACGATGACTGCAGAGGAGCAGGCAAAGGTAGAACAGCTGCAGCAGTACCGCCAGAAGTTCATGGATGCCATGGACGATGACCTGAACACGGCCGATGCACTGGCTGCTATTTTCGAGCTGGTTCGTGAAATCAACACCGAGGTCAAGGATCCGGCCTGCACCCATGCCTTTGTACAGGCTTGCTTCGATCTGATGATGGAGCTGTGCGGTGTCCTTGGCATTGTCGATCATCTGGAAAAGAAGAGCATCGACAGCGAGGTAGAAGACCTGATTGCCCAGCGCACCGCTGCCAAGAAGGCAAAGAACTTCGCAGAAGCTGACCGCATCCGTGACTATCTGCTCAACGAGAAGGGAATTGTCATCAAGGATACCCGTCAGGGCACCCAGTGGAGCTATAAAGAAGACTAAATATGGAGCGTTAAATACTCTTATGGTGGGTCGTCTGTTTGCAGCAGACGGCTCATTTTTTTGTATCAAGATTAAAATGTCAGCTTTTGTAAAAATGACAGAATGATAACGAAAATAACAGAACAATAACAGTTCTTAAGAAAACATAAAGATGTGTAACAATCCCTTGTATTTGTCACCCGATGGTGCTATTATCTAGGCAATGAAAAGATCCGGATAGATCGCGAAGGAGTGACAAATATGGATAAGAACATAAAAAAACGAGTTATCGCGGTAGGTGCCTCTGCCTGTCTTCTGTGCTCGAGCGGCGCATTTGCTGTAGAACCGAATCAGAATACAGATGCTACGGTTCCGGCGGCTGTTGCTGCTGTGGACAATGCTGGATCTCAGAGTCAGAATACAGCGGCTTCTAAGACGGTATATGTTACCACGGATCTGAATGTACACGAGCAGCCGGACGCTTCGTCCAAGGTACTTGGTACACTGAAAAAGAATACAGCTGTTACGGTGACAGCAGAAAAATATGGCTGGTATACCATTACGTTTGGCGGCCAAACTGCCTATATCAGCGCAAAGTACACGACGGATACCAATCCGTCCCAGCCGACGCCAACCCCGACGCCGTCTCAGACAACGACTGTGTACACAACGGCAAACCTGAAGGTTCGTGCCCAGCCGAACACCAGTGCAAAGGTTTTGGGTTCGCTGACGAAGGGCACAAAGGTAGAGACATATAGCCTGAAGGATGGCTGGTATGAGATCAAGTTCAACGGTCAGACCGGCTATATCAGCGCGAAATATACCTCGGATACCAATACACCGCAGCCGTCTCCGTCTCCGGTGCTGACCGTATATCCGAAGGAAGATCTGCGCGTTCGTGCTCAGCCGAATACCACCTCGACCATTTTGGGTGTACTCAAGCAGGGAACTGCCGTGGAAACTCTCGGCGAAACTAATGGCTGGTACTTAATCAAGTACAACGGTCAGGATGGCTATATTAGCAAGGCATATACCACGACAGAAAAGCCGAATGCACCGACTGTGAAGTTTACGGATGTTTCGCAGAGTGATTGGTTCTATGAGCCGGTTATGTGGGCAGTATCCAATCATATTACGGCCGGTGTCAGCGATACCAAGTTTGGACCGAATCAGATCTGCACCCGCGCGCAGGCAGTTGTCTTCCTGTGGAATCAGGCCGGCAGACCGACTGTCTCCAGAAAGAATGCCTTTACGGATGTCAAGTCTTCGGATTGGTATTATCAGGCCGTACAATGGGCAGTATCGAAGGGAATTACCGGCGGTACGTCTAAGACGACATTTAGCCCGAATAAGACCTGCAATCGTGCGGAAATTGTGACCTTCCTGTGGAATCGTGCCGGAAAGCCGACGGTTTCGTCAAAGAATCCGTTTACCGATGTCAAGTCCTCGGACTGGTATTATCAGGCTGTTCAGTGGGCAGTGGCAAAGGGCGTTACCGGCGGTACGTCTAAGACGACGTTTAGTCCGAAAAAAGCCTGCACCCGTGCACAGATTGTGACGTTTCTGTATAACAATCGCTAATCAATTGAAATAGAGAAGCAGCTCTTCCGTTTGGAAGAGCTGCTTTTTTACAACAAAAAAGAACACATCGTGTGATGTGTTCTTTGATGGTATCCTGTTATAATCGGGGATTGAAATTACTCTGCAGTATACGGCAGCAGAGCGATGTGACGAGCACGCTTGATAGCCTCGGTCAGCTGACGCTGATGCAGGGCACAGGTACCAGTCATACGACGCGGCAGGATCTTGCCACGCTCGGACATGTATCTCTTCAGCTTTGCTACGTCCTTATAATCAATAGCCTCAACCTTATCTACACAGAAAGAGCAAACCTTTCTGCGGCGACGGCCGCCGCGATTGGGGCGATATTCTCTTTTTTCTTCAGCCATTGTCATAACCTCCTTGTTCGATAATCAAAACGGAACTTCGCCGTCATCATCGGAAATTTCAGCAAAATCCGAATTGCCTGCCGGCATATCAAAGCTTGGTGCAGGAGCGGACTGCTGCGGAGCAGCATACGGGTTCGGATTTGCATATCCGCCATTCTGCGGGTAACCGCCGTTGTTGTTCGGATAGCTTCCGCCGCTCTCACGGGAACGCTTGGACTCGCCAAACTGTACCTCGTCTGCGACAACTTCAATAGATGTGCGATTGTTGCCGTTCTTGTCTTGCCAGCGTCTGGACTGGATGCTGCCCACTACCACAATCATCTGACCCTTGGTGAACCACTGCGAAACGAATTCTGCGGTGCGTCTCCAAGCAACGATGTCAATGAAATCCGTCTGACGATCTCCGTTGTTGCCGCTGTAATTGCGGTCCACAGCGATAGAGAACGTAACAACCGGAATATTGCTCTGTGTGTAGCGAAGCTCCGGATCGCGGGTAAGGCGACCCATAAGAATTGCTTTATTCAGCATATTCTGTCACCAATCCTTAGTCTTTGCAAACGATGATGGAACGCATAACGCCATCGGTGATCTTGTAAACACGATCCAGCTCAGCCGGGAAAGACGGCAGAGACTCGAACTCGATCAGGGTGTAGTAGCCTTCACGCAGGTCGTTGATCTCATATGCCATTCTACGCTTGCCCCAGTCGTCAACAGATACTACAGTACCGTTGTCAGCGATCAGAGACTTGAACTTTTCCACGATAGCGGTGATTGCTTCCTCACCAAGATTCGGGTTGACAATGAAAATTGTTTCGTACTTACCATTTACCTTTGCCAATTTAAGCACCTCCTTCTGGCCTTTGGCCCACACCTTGTGTGTGAGCAAGGATACTTTATCAGTATAACGCTTTTTAGGCGTTTGTCAAGAGGTGATGCGAAAAAAAACAAAAAATATTTTGAGATTTTGTCTTGACGCATCCCGCACCCCTGTGGTAAAATACAATACAGATGCTAATGTGGCTCAGGGGTAGAGCAGCTCACTCGTAATGAGCAGGTCGTCGGTTCAAATCCGACCATTAGCTCCATGATAAACCGTCTGTTTCGTAAGAAATGGGCGGTTTTTTGTATTTTCAGAGAAACTATATTTTAGAAACTATCAACGTTGTCCCTTATTTGTCCCTTATTGCCCTCAAAAACTGTCCCTTGCACGGTCTCGGAAGGGCAAAAAGAGAGAGCACGCAACCCGAAAGCAAATCGGTGCTGTGTGCTCTTTTTCTATGCCTGCTTGGTGTGCAGCATTCGTTCCAGCGTGTCCGCTGCCGCTGCATTCGCGCTCTGAATGGCATGACTGTATACTTTTGTCGTTGTGGCTGGGGTGGCATGTCCCAGACGGTCAGCAACCGTAGTGAGAGGAACACCGCCCGCGATCTGCAAGGTGGCGTTTGTATGCCGCAAGCTGTGAATATGAATCGGCGGTAAATCAGACCGCGCAATGAATGCATGAAACCATTTGGTTACGCTGTCGGGATTGATGGGTGTGCCGTCAAGCTGGGTAAACAGTCGCGGATGCTCTATCCATGCCGGATTCCATGCACTGCCCAGTTTCAAGCGTTGTTCTGCCTGATGCGCTTTGTATATCCGAAGCATGGACAGGACAGAAGCAGATACGGCAACGGCTCTTTGAGAACTGCTGTTCTTGGTTAAATCTTCAATGACGCCTTGCTTGGGAATATATTGTGAGGTGCGCTGAATATGAATCAAGGCATGTTCAAAATCAATATCAGACCATTCTAGCCCGCACAATTCTGCACGGCGCATTCCTGTAAAGATCAGCAGCGAGACCATCACGCGGTGTACCTCGGTTTCTTGCTCCATGAGTTGCAACAGGTGAGCGGTCTGTATTTCATCCAGATAAACCGCTTCTTTTGGTTCTGGTTTGGGCAGTTCGGCGCGTTCGGCTGGATTGCTTACGATGACCTGCCACTTGACTGCCTTTGTCAGAATCGAAGAAATCACGCTGTGATACTTCCGAATGGTGGATGCACCAAGGGATTTGGTGCTTTGTGGACAGGTAAATAGCTGTTTGACGGGGATTTGTAAGGCTTTACTGAGTTGTGCTGCACTTTCTTGGGCAATCGCCCGCCCGTTATAGGCTTCTCTCAGCGTGCCGATACTAAGACCTGTTTGTTCGGCAAGTTGTTTTTGTGTGAATCCGGCATCTTTGGCGGTTTGCTTGATGTCAGCACACGGAACCGCTTTGCCGTCTGCCCGAACACCTGCCGTTGCCAATTGCTTATAAAAGGCGGTTAAATGCGTGGGCTTGAGCTTATCCATGCGAATGTGACCGATTGCGGCGTTAATACGCGGCATAAGCTGCTTATAGCCGTGCAAGGTGCGTGGTCTGAGGTTTGTATTGCCATAGTCGAGAAAGAAACGCTGTGCAAATTCTTCAAACTTGATGGAAGAGGACAGCACAAGCCCGTTGTGCATTTGCTGTTCAAACAGAACCGCCGCTTTCATGGCTTCTTTCCGTGCTTTGGCGAGAGACATACCGGCGGGCGGGTTCCATGTTTTGGTGTGAACGATTTGTTTTCCGTCTGCCGTATAGCCCTCATAAGCCTTTAATAGATAGGAATTTCCGCGCTTTCTGACTGTTGGCAAGGTTATTCACCGTCCTTTTTCTGATATTTCGGAACAAATGTAAGCTCTTCGATGCGCTTGAGTGCTTCTTGTTGTCCTTCTGCGTTGAGTGCGTCCAATGCGGCAGAGATACGAGAAAGAATCTCTGTCTTTGTGTCGGGTGTTTCTTCGGTAGAATCCAAAAGTCTCAAATTAAAAGTCTCTGAGTTTAACGAAGCAAGGGAAGCAAGGCAATTTGACCATGCACGATTTCCGGGCGTATCTAATAATGCTCGCATATTGTCGGCAGATTCACGGCACATATTAGCAACAAGAGTTCCCATACTGCCTTGCAATATATTCGCCATGTTCGCCGCGCTTGATGCTTCTTTTGCTATTTCAATTATGCGCTGATTTAGGTTTTTGTCAATGGAACTCAACCCGCATTCAGACAGAAAAGCAGTTTGAATAGAGAGTAGTTTTGTTTCCATTTCGGCGTTTTCCTGCTGGTCAATCGCCGCATTCATTGCATTTCCGATTTTGCTGATGATGTCAGCCTTCGGAACGCTCTTGCGGTTAACCATTGTTTGAAATGTGTTTGGGTTGATACCTGCGAGTTCCGCAAACTTTTTATTATTCAACCCTGCTGTTTTGATGAACTCGCGCAGCAATTGATAGATTTTTTGTGTGTCCATAACGCTTTCCTCCTGCATACCCTATCAATATAAAAACACAAACTGAACGATTTGTCAAGAATAAACGTTCAAATGAACGAAAAATGATTGACAAATAAATTTATACGGGCTATAATTGAAATTATAAAATTCAAATGAACGTGATTGGAGTGAAAAACGTGAAACTGAACCGAAGAAAATACGAGCTTGCTTGTGCTCGTGCATGTATGACAGTGACAGATGTTCTCAGAGAATCCGGTGTCCCGCGCGGGACGCTGAACACTGCATTGAGCAGAGGTACAAGCCCTGCCACGCTTGGCAAGATTGCCCGTGCGCTGGGGGTGGACGTGCTGGACATTCTGGACGATGCAGAAGGCGGTGAACGCACATGAGCTTTCCGAAGCTGCGAACCATCAACGGCGCGCACCTCGCGCTCAAAGAACTCGACCCGTCTACGGCTATTTCTGCGTCTGCGATTCGCAAGCTGGTCAAATCTGGACAGCTTCCGGCGATTCAGAGCGGAAATCGGACCTATATCAACATGGATATTCTCACCGATCTGTTAGAGCATCCAGAGAACTATCCGGCACCGGTGCAGAAGCCGGAATTGACGCAGGGCATCCGGCGGGTAGTTGTATAAGGGGTGACAGCATGGCAGAGCGCAGAATGTTTTCTCTGAAAATCACGGACAGTGATGCTTTTTTAGATATGCCGCTGTCAACACAGGCGTTATATTTTCATCTGTGTATGCACGCGGATGACGATGGATTTGTAAACAATCCAAAGCGAATTATGCGCGGAATCGGCAGCAATACCGATGAGATGAAACTTTTAATCGGAAGAGAATTTGTGATTCCGTTCCATTCCGGCGTGATTTGCATCACACACTGGAAAGTGCATAATTACATACAATCTGACCGGTATCGACCCTCTTTGTTGCCGGAAAAAGCACAAGTCACTTTGGACGAAGAGAGCAAGATTTATAAGCTGGATACACATTGTATACAAGCTGTATCCGATTTGTATACAGATGGTATACAAGATGGACGCGTAGGTAAGGGAAGGTTAGGCAAGGATAGACTAGGTAAGAGTAGGGTAGGGGAGATTATTAAGAGGGGAGACGCTGCGCAGCCGGTACACCCGACAGAACCGCAAGCGGGCAAGGCTGACAAGGAAAAGCAATCGGAAAGCGTCACTCCCGCCAGTAAAACGGCAAAGAGGTTTAAAGCACCAACACTCGAAGAAGTAAAAGCCTATTGCACAGAACGAGGCAATCACGTAGACCCACAGCGGTTCATGAACTATTATCAGGCGAACGGTTGGAAAGTGGGCAAGAACGGCATGAAGGACTGGCGCGCGGCGGTTCGCACATGGGAACGCCCGAGGGACGGAGAGAACAGCAAAAACGCGAGCAAGATTGATTATACGCGGAATGAGGAGTGGTCACTGTGATGAATTTCAATGTTGTGGAGCAGGCAGCAAAGCGGGCAAACGCACCGGAAACGGGCGATTATACCGGAAAGGATGGGCTGTTGTATTGCGGAAAGTGCCACACACCAAAACAGTGCCGGATTGATTTGCTGGGGCGGCAAAAAACGGTATTTTGTACATGCGACTGCAAAAAGGCGGCAAATCAGGCGCAGGATGCAGCGATCAAGCAAAGAGAGCGTCTGGGGCGTATACAATCCTTGTGTGATCGTGGTGTTCAAGACAAAGAACTGCTCAAGCATACGTTTGATGGCTCGCAGGATACGAAATTCCTTCAAAAATGCCGCAAATATGTAACGAATTGGGAGCAGATGAAGCGGGAAAACATTGGTTTGATGTTTTACGGGGAAGCTGGCGGCGGGAAATCTCATGCAGCCGCTTGCATCGTGAACGCCTTGCTTGCGCAAATGATTCCGGCTACGATTACCTCTTTTCCGAAAATCCTTGCAGACTTACAGAGCGATATTCACACCAACAGAAATCAATACTTACATAGATTAAACGAGTATGACCTGCTGGCTATTGATGATTTCGGCGTGGAGCGCAGTACAGAATACGCATGGGAAATCATGTTTTCCATCGTAGACGAGCGGTACAAGGTCAAAAAGCCGCTGATTATCACAACAAACCTGACGCCCGGCATGTTGAAGGCGGAGACGAGAATCACGGAACAGCGCGTATACAATCGCATTTTAGAGATGTGCCAGCCGATGCTTTTCGATGGGGAAAACTGGCGGGAGCAAGAGTCGCGGCGCAAGATGCAGCAGGCAAGGGAAGCTCTGACGTGACATACAAAAAGCACCCGACAGGGGAATAATCATGCCCTGTTAGGTGCTCTTTCGCCTTTTGAACGGCTGTAATCTGACAGTATCAAGCAAATTATAGCATAAGAAAGGGCGGGAATACAATGATTACACCGGAAGCATTTGCACAGCTGCAACAGGACATCAAAGAACTGGATCACATGCGGGAACAGGTGAAAGAACTGCGTGCGCGGTCGATGGTTTGCGCGTATACGGCATCTGTTGGACGTTCGCGTGGCGGGCACAGTGACCGCGTATTTGACCGCGTGGCAAAGCTGGACGAACTGGAACGAGAGGTGCAGAACCGCCGCTGGGAGCTGCTCAGCGCGATACAGCACCCGATATTCGGTTATTGCAACGGGGATGACCTGCCAAACGCGCGGCGCGTCTGGGATATGTTGCGTAGGCGGTGTGACGGGGAATCATGGGAAACGATTGGAATGGCTTATGGCATCAAGAGCGGCACATGCAAGAGCATCGTTCGGCAGTATGAAAAACGACTCAAGAAGCAGGCAGAAACCGAAGAACAATAAAACATCACAAGAGATACAGTAAAACACCACAGCGGGCGGCTACGGCGGCGAATGAGCTATGCATGAGCCGTTCGGCATAGACAGACAACAGGAAAGCACCTCTCATTCCGGTTTACGGCTGGAACAAGGGGTGCTTTTGGTTGTGTCAGGCGGTCTGTGCTTTCTTTGCTCGCTCTTTGGCGGCGTGTGCGGATGATTTGGAGATTCCGAACCGTGCACCAATCTGCGACAGGCTCATGCCGGATTCAAACAGGCGTAAAATTTCGCTGTCTTGGTTTTCCGGTTCGCTGGCGGGAGCTGCGGAAAAAGCCGGCTTTTCCGGTTCGGTCTCTGGTTCCGGTGCAACCCGCTCATTTTTGAGCTGGTCTATTTCTTCTCGTAATCGCTTTATCACCTCATCCGATGCCGTCAGGGCGTGCCGGTATTCGATTTCCTGTTCTCGCAGCTGCTGATTCTCTGTGTACAGGTTTTCGACCTCTTTCCTGAAGTCGTTCAAATCGTCCTGCATGTCTTGGGCTTTGTATTGCAGCTTGTCAAACTGTTCTTGTACATCTTCGAGCTGGGATACCTGCTCTGTCAGCTCTTCCACGCCCTTGCAGCCGTGTAGATACCCAAGACAGTACACGGGCATGTAACTGGACGCTATCAGGCTCTCAGGCACTTCAACGCCCGCCGCCTGTCGAAGCAAAGACCGCGTTTCTCTGCATCCGTACCGTGTCCATGCGTCCCGCGCTTCAAACTCTCCGTGATAGTACAGGTGTTCGAGGATCCGATCTACTTCCGGCGATTGCTTGACAAGCTCAGCCGCCCGCCAGTCAGCCCAGCGGACACGGCACACAACAGCGATACCACCTGCCGCCAGCAGCAGATACACACGGGCATACAGGGCGATCATAGAGAGCTGCACGGCGCACAGGACAAGAACAATCATGCAGGCAATACACAAGCGCAGGCGGGCACTCAGGCAGCGCAATAGCTGGAATGGATTGCACAGCAAGAACAGAATCACAATGCCTGCAATCATGTCCGCGCCGACAGCGGCAGAGATGGGCACAGCGCGGATACAGCACGCAGCCGACAGCAGGGCAATACATGGAATGCTATTTTTGAATAGGTTCATACAGGTCTCCCCCTTCCCTCTTGAATAGTCTCTAATATGCTGGTTTACCCGTTCAAAACCGTTCAAACGGCTGTTCTGAACGCCAGAACGAACGCTTGTGAACGCTCACTGAACGCTAGGTGAACTCCGAATGAACTCCGAGAGAACGCCGAAAAACGCCCGCCTGAACGGTAACAGAACACCCGCACAGAGGATTCCGGCGGGTGTCTGGCAGTTATTTGCTTTGAAGATTTTTTTGAAGGTCTTGGTATAGCTGGTTTCTCAGCTCTGCCAATTCACTGGCTTTCTCTTGGAGAAGTCTCAAATAATCGTTGATGATCTCGTCATACGTGACTGTAATCTTGAGGGCATATCCTGACGCGTCTTTGTACTCTTTGTCGTAAGAAGAAATAGTTGCCCGCTCCGATTCGGCGGCTTCGCTGAGGAATGCCGCCTTGTCTATGTAGGAAGCAATCCATACCGTGAGGTCATCCAGCTTGGAAAGATATTCAGGTGTCATAAAATAATCCTTGTCTCCGGCGGGCGGCTCTGGTACAATAAAACCAGATACCGCCCTTGGTGGTTGTATTACCGGCTCTTTTCCTGTTGCTTTGGACGGCTTGCAGGAAAAGGGCCTTTTTTTGCTTTAGAGCGTGTCATCTGCGGTCATCGCCTTGTATTCTTCCAACCAATCCTGTTCCCAAGGCTCCAAGGGTTGGTTCTCCGGCTTGATGCTCACGGGCTGTTCTTCTGGTGCGGATTCTCGCAGCCTTTTCAAGCCCGCTGCTATGTAGGATTCCGGTTCTCTTGGATGCTTGTTCCTGGCACTGTGTATCATGGAAGCAATACGCTGCTCTGATACGCCCGCCTGTAAGGTCTGCTCCATGCTTGTTAACAGGCGTTTGCTGATTGTATCCACGCCGAAGGCTGTACAGAAAATAGAAGCTATTCCATTCGCAGCAGACAGAACAGGGCTTGGCTCTGTCTCTCTGTCTTTATCAGCTATATTATCTTCTATCTTATCTGCTATATTATGAGGTGAAAAAATTTCACCGGGGTGGTGAAATTTTTTCACTGGGGGTGATGAAAATTTTTCATCGGGGTGGTGAAGTTTTTTCGCTGGGGTGGTGAAAAAATTACACCGGTAGTCACAAAATTTCACGCCGTTTTCTATGCGCTCTCGTTTTTCAATGTATCCCTTTTCAGTCAAGGATTTCAGAGCAGCAAGTACAGTTCTCTTACTGCTTTGAATCCAGTCGGCTAGATATTGCGCTGAACCGGTGTAATATTGCTGTTCAGCTTGTGAAAAGCCGTAAATGATAGCATATACAGCGAGCTCATTTCCCTTCAAACCGAGGTCGGATACCATCCAACCCTGCACGACATAGAAGTTTTGCGGATTCACGCGGTTTTCTGCCATTTGTGTTCACCTCTTTTCTATTGGTGTGATTACAGTATACAGCTTTTGCTTAATATCGTCAAGCGTTTAATCAATTGAACGATGAATAATTTTTCTCGTTTGCTTGCTATGGTTAAGGGATTGCTGTATAATACAAGATATATTGGGAGGCTCTACAATGGCAATGGAACAAAGAATAAAAGCAGCTGCGGCTTATGCCGGAATTAGTCAGGCGGAATTGGCTAGAAGAATAAAAATGACACCATCTAATTTTAATCAAAAACTGAAACGAGAGACATTTACAGAGTCAGAACTCAGAGTTATTGCGGCGGCGCTTGGTGCTGAATTTGTCCCGTTTTCGTTTTCTTTTAAGGACGGAACAAAGATTTAACCATACAGCGGGACGATGCGCCCGCCGGAGAAGGGGAATAGTATATGAATGAAGAGCTTATACCTGTTGGAGAATATCAAGAATCCTTCAATAAACAATTAGATATATCTTTGCCAACAGGGACAATTTATAGATCTTCACGGCTGATAAATCATATACAGCGCAGGCACCCTGATTTTGTGGGATACATGGATAAATTGCCGGAAATATTACTGAATCCAGACTATATAGGGAAGAATCCTAAAGAACCGGATAGTATGGAGCTTGTAAAAGTGTTTGATGATAATATCTTGGTTGCTATCAAATTGGATATAAAAAACAATTACTTGTATGTGGCATCGCTGTATAATATCTCAGATGGAAAGCTACATAATCGTATACATAGTGGACGTTTGAAAAAAGTACAACAACAAGATTGACTTTACACAATCTACGCGGTATAATATACATGAACAAAAGATAGAATATGAGAGGGTTGTTGAAGTCGGAAATGGCTCCCGATACCAACGAAAGTTGACGTGATGATGGATACGCCGCCCATCCAATAACCCTAAAATATTATAGAGGGTCGCTTTCTTCGGAAGGCGACTTTTTATTCTTCAGCAGTAGGTATGCACTTTGAAGTGGTAAATTTCGTAGCAACCACGCACCCATTGGGTCAAAAGAGACGCAGGAGAGTGCTACGCCTGCCAGAGTGCCAGTTTTACAGGAAGAGAGCAACGCTTTGTTGCTCTCTTTTTTGATGCCCAAACGGGCGGGAGTTGCAGAAAATGCAGCTGCAGCACGCTCGATCAGCTGTAAAATACCGGAATATTTGCAGGAGAGAGGGAAGAGGGGTGCATGAAAGGTGCGTCGTGAAACGCGACACCCTACAGGAGACGGGGATGCATAGAGCACGGTCACGGAAAACGTGACGCAATTAGGCTGCTAAGAAATGCTAAGGTTCGGAATATGTGTAGTCGGTATCTCGGGTACCGTTTCGGTACTCAGATGCACAGAAGGGGTGAACGAAACGTTCACCGTTGCCAGAACGATTCGTTCAGTCAGGTTTTGTGCATGCGAAAAACGTACACACAAAGCTGTGCCGTTGATTTGACGGGTCAGCTTGCTTTGTCCGAAAAACGGACGAAGCGCAAACTGAATGTTGACATGAAAAGCTATCTTCCAATTTTGGAAAATAGTCCCCGTGCGGACATTACGGAAGTCAACGAAGCCCGAGCGAAGCTAGAGAAAACTACAGAAAACTACATGTTGTGGTGCTCTGGAACTCGGGAGAAAATACCGCTTGCTTCCCAAATTTGGGAAGCGATCACAATTCTGTGAACCGTCTCAGGCGGGCGAACTACGTCCGAAAAACGGACGAAGTCTGATACATGAGGTCTATAACGATTCGTTATACCCGTGCAAGGCGTGTTCTCGTAAATTGTCGGTACGCCCTGAAATAGGGTACCCTTCCGGCAGGGCATGAGCACGAAGTGAGCACAAACATAGCACAAAAAAACGGGAGAGCTTGTGCTCAATGTTCAGCTTGGTTTTACTCAGATTTGAGTAAAAGAGAGCTTGTGCATGGCTGATGCTCAGAAATGCTCAGATTTGAGCGTTAGGTTGAACGCGCTGATGCTACCCTGTTTCAGGGGACTGGTTTCATGACTCCGCAACTTTGCGGGCACATGGCGTCGCGATTTGCTACTCCATGCAGGCGATGCCCTGAATCAGGGCAGTGCTTCCAGTACCTGACGCACCGAAACAATGCATCAGTTAGGGCACGAACTACGAACGAACAACGAGAAAAGCAACTCAATAGCAATGACAAAGGGGGGTAGAAATTACCTACCCCCGCTGGCGGGAAACAGGTATACATTACTAAAAAATACTAAATTAAAAAAGTATATATTACCTACCCCCCCCCCGCTGGCGGGAAACAGGTATACGGCAGACAAAAAAGTCCGCCGTCATTTCTGGCTTTGGATATTGGTTTCACAGAAGTGCGAGACCAATGACGCGCCCGCCGGTATCATCTCTTTGCTGGCGGGAAATGAAAAAGCCCGCTGACAGATGCAGCAGGCAAAAGACGAACTCAACGGCAAAACGGCGTTGAGTTTTGAATGCGCGGTTTGTCCCTTATTTGTCCCTTAAAGATACGCAAAGATAAGGGACAATATAAAATGATATGGAAGATATTACACGTTAAGATAAAAAATATAAGAAGAAATGAAAAGATATTGCAACAAAAAGAAGATATAAAACGATTAGATAACGACTCGTAATGAGCAGGTCGTCGGTTCAAATCCGACCATTAGCTCCATGACAAACCGTCTGTTTCGTAAGAAATGGGCGGTTTTTTTGTATTTTTGTTGATACGGGAAACAAAAAAATCTCCTCAGCAAGTCATTGCTAAGGAGATTTTTGCCGTCAAGCGGTTTGCTGGGCACACTGGGTACGCTGCATAATCCAATTGAAAATCAGACAAAAGCCCAGGGCGAACAAAACGCCGAATACATTTTGAAAAACACGCAGTCCCATGGCAGCGGATACGCCATAGAGCTGG
This sequence comes from bacterium, assembly GCA_963601915.1. Classification (GTDB taxonomy): domain Bacteria; phylum Bacillota; class Clostridia; order Oscillospirales; family Butyricicoccaceae; genus Butyricicoccus_A. The sequence goes on from CAVCGL010000027.1 coordinate 24,351, forward strand.
GAAGCAATGGCAAGGGCGCCAAAGGTATTAAAGACTGCCTGCCAGCCGTATTTGGCGGAAAAACCGACGCCGATGCCGCCAATAACACCGATATACGCATAAATCGCAGACGGCAGGTAGGTATACAAGACGAAAAAGCACAGGACACCGGCGATATTACCAATAATACGTCCGCGCACGCGAGACTGCATGTCTTCCATAGCGGGAAGAATCGCAGACATGGCGGCGATGCCTGCCCACATAGCACGCGGCATCCCAAACAGCTCGGCGAGAAAAATAACCAGTGGAACGCACAGAATCTGACACAGCTGCCATTTAGAACGCGGATGTGTCAGTGTAAAGGCGGGTAAGATGTCTTGTATATGCAGATCATAGGTTTGATGTCGATGGTTCTTATAAAAGACTGCACAGACTAGAATCGCACCGACTGCCATACCAGCGAGACGTGTCAGGTATTCTGTGCCGGAGACATCATAGCCGTACAGTAACAGATAGCTGAGAACCAGCGTAGATTGATTGAACATCCGCGGCTCGTGACAGCCAAATAAAATTAAAATCAAAATTGCTGCGGCGTTGATGAGCAATCCGACAAATGGAGAGGCCATATTGGCAAAATGCGGGGCAATCGTCATGATGACGAAAAACAGCGCAAGCAAACCGGTCGATTGTTTGGCATCTATACGAAGATCTGCATTTTTAAAGACCAACAGATGCAGTAAAACAACAACACCGACAATGCTGTTTCCAGAGCCGAAAATGAGACTGTACAGCGTCACAAAAACAAAACAAAAGCTGACAGTAATGGCAATCTTGATGAGATACACCAAGATATGATACCATTTTTCACGGGCGGTTTCGCTCTCACGAATTACCTTTTTGGAGCCCGCTTGATTGAGTTGTAATTCTTGATAAAACGTCATAAAAAAAGCTCCCTTCAAAAAAGTCGCAACGAACAGTATACGACGATTTCAAAGGGCTTGCAAGGAAAAACTTGTAAAATAAAAGAAAATTCAAAGTTTTTTAAAAAAGTAAGCCAGAAATGAAGTGAACCCCATTTGTTAGACAAAAATAAGAATTAAGCGATCTGAACGGTTTGAATCCTGTACTGCACAGGACTCAGACCGTTTAGTTTTAATTTGATCCGGCGATTGTTGTAGTAGTCTATGTATTCAAT
>CAVCGL010000028.1:0-25143 GCA_963601915.1 bacterium
TTCCAAATTGTCTTGCCGCTTCATGAAGACTTAGCCCTTCTCGTTCCATGGTTTCCACTACTTGCACCTTGAACTCTCCGTCGTATTTTTTATTTGGCTTTCCTCTTGGCATAATAAATCACCCCATCTATTTAGATAGTATATCATACTGTCTAACAAATGGGGTGCAGTGCACAACTTCCTAGCCTTGTTTTTTTATGTGTTCTTTAGTTGTTCCCACAGCTGCGTCATTGTCCTGTGATACACAGGATGCACAAAATGCGGTGCAATCTGTGCCATCGGTCGGACAACAAAGTCCCGCTTGGCAATCTCCGGATGCGGAATCGTCAACACTTCATCCGAGAAAATTTCTTCGTCATAAAACAAAATGTCCAAATCCAGTGTGCGCGGTCCCCAATGGATTTCGCGCGTGCGATGAGCCGCCTGCTCGATCTCATGCAGCCGTTCGAGCAGTTCATGCGGCAGCAGCAGCGTCTTTAGGCACAGGACGGCGTTGAGAAAGTCATCCTGCTCGACGCCGCCATACGGCTCGGTCACGATATAGTCCGACACCCGTCCCATGCGCATGGTTTCATCGTTCGACAAGGCCTGTACCGCCCCATCTAAATAGCCCTTGCTGTCTCCGATATTGGAACCGAGCGCGATATACGCGGTATGCCATCCTCGTTCGATGCAGACCGATGCCGTCTTGAGCGGAAGGCCAATCGGTGCCCACGGCTTTTCAATTTCCAGCATGATGCTGTCAAGCAGCGGAAGGGTTTGCAGCAGATGCGCACACAGCTTTTCCGCCGCCGTTTCCAGCAGCTGAAAGGTGTTCTGCGTCAAGAATTCCTGTATTTCCGCACAAACGGCACCATAATCCATGGACTGCGTCAAATCATCCGTTAAACCGGCGCGGCGCAGACTGGTGCGCAGTGCCGCATTGATGACAAATTTCTGCCCCAGTCGATTTTCCTCCGGAAAAACACCGTGATGGGCGAATACTTCCAGCTGTTTGATGCGGATTTCATCCATTCGCGTTTCCTCCGGACTGCAAAATTGCCTCTGTCATATCCACCGCACGGCGATTGGCCAACACATTATGCACGCGCACAAACATGCAGCCCTTCATTACGCCCAGTACCGTCGTCGCCAGCGTTCCCTCTTCGCGCTGATCCTTCGGCAAATCCAGTGTCAAGCCAATCATCGACTTGCGCGAGGTGCCGAGCAAAATCGGATACCCCAGCTCATGCAAGATTTCGACGCGGTTGGTCAAAATCAGGTTATGCTCCAGCGTTTTGCCGAAGCCAATGCCTGGATCGAGGATGATATTTTCGTCTGCAATGCCTGCCTGCTTGGCAAGACGCACACAGTCGCGCAAATCGTCCAACACATCCGGCAGATAATCGTTATATACCGCTTCTTTGCGGTTGTGCATCAGACAGCACGGCACGTTTGCCTTTGCAATGACAGACGCCATATTCGGGTCATACTTTAAGCCCCAAATATCATTGACGAGATCTGCACCAGCCTGCAATGCTGCCTCTGCAACTGCGCTCTTATAGGTATCCACAGAGATCGGAATATCAAAATTTTTCTTGACCGCTTCAATGACCGGTACCACGCGAGAAATTTCTTCGTCATCCGGCAGCAGCGTGTAACCTGGCCGCGTCGATTCGCCGCCGATGTCCAAAATATCCGCGCCATCGTTTATCATGTCCTCTGCGTGCTTGAGTGCCGCATCCATGGAGTTCCACTTTCCGCCATCGGAAAAAGAATCCGGCGTCACATTCAAAATACCCATCACATACGTGTGACCGGTTGTCTCAAACTGTTTTCCGCCAATAATCATAATATAAACCTCTTTTATAATAAAATCGTATGGTTTTTTCTGTGTTCCGGCCAGTAGCAGGTATCGCTTGCCGGACAGGCAAAGCACATCCGGCTCGCATCATCCGCCTCACACAGAAGCTGCGCCAGCGCATGGGCAGCATCTCCTTTGCGGTGCTTGCCGACGGCCTGCAAAATCGCCTGTTTTTCCGCTTCGGTAAAAGCTGTGTCGCGCAAAATCTCTCGTGCCGCGCGGATGCCCGCCGCCGCATGATCCTCTCCGGTCGCATACTGCTGCACGCGCCCAATATCATGCAGCAGTGCCGCCGCATAAATGACATCTCGCGGCAAATCTAACTGTCGGTCAACTGCCAGCAAAGACGCAATGCGCGCCACATCCAGCAGGTGCGGCAAGCCATGCCTGCAATAGATGCGCTCGCGTTCCAGCTCTTCTATTTTTTGCAGGCTGTCACGGAACAACGGATGCGACAGAATCGCCTGTATGCGCTGCATCGTTCGTATCATGTCTGTTCCTCCACTGCTTCGCGCAGCTCATGCAGCCACGAGAGCGAGCCGAATGCGAGAATCGGTGTCTGGTCTCCCGCCGCCTGCTTGGCGAGCTGCCAAGCCTGTGCCGGACTGTCTGCCGGTGTGACATCCTCGCAGAACTGCCGCAGGCAATTCGCCAGTGCCTGTGCGGACAGCGCACGCGGATTGTTCGGCGTGACAGTAAAGATCTTTTTTGCCAGCGGTGCCATTAAGTGTCCGACTTCCGTAAAGTCTTTATCCGCCAGCACACCGACAATTTCTATGATGCTGCCCGCCTTCCAGCGGCGCAGTGCTTCTTGACGCAGCTGCCGCGCCGCATTGGGATTGTGCGCACCGTCAATCACCAAAATCGGCGCATCACAAATCTGTTCCATTCTGCCCTTCCAGCTGGTATGCTGCAAGCCCTCTCGGATTTGCTGTTCGGTAACCGGAAACTGCGCGAGGGTTTGTACGGCCGCAATTGCCGTTGCCGCATTTTTTGCCTGCACGATGCCGGGCAGCCGCACGGTGACATCTCGCATTTTTCCATAGTCAAATGTCACAGAACGTTCATCTGCTCGTGTGACAGAAACGTCCTGTACAATGGTCAGCGGGCTGTCTTGCTGCCGACAAATTGTACGGATTTCCTGTTCGACCTCCTGCGCCTGTCCTTGCAGCACGGTGGGTGTATGCGGTTTCACAATACCGCCTTTGGCGCGGGCAATCTCCTGTATGGTACTGCCCAAGAATTTCATATGATCCATACCGATGGACGTCAGCACGCTGACTGCCGTTGTCGAGATACTATTCGTCGCGTCATCTCTTCCGCCCATGCCGCATTCTACGACAGCAATCTCGCACTGCTTTTGTGCCATCCAGGCAAACGCCAATACCGTCTCCATCTCAAACGCAGTCGGAATCGGCTCTCCGGCTTCCTGTATGGCCTGACAGCACGCGATGAGCTTGGTCATCCACGCCGCATACTCCTGCTCAGAAATCATCTCGCCGTTTACGCACCAGCACTCTCGCGGCTCAAACACAGCCGGTGAAGCATATGTACCAACGCGATACCCTGCCGCCCGCAGGATCGAGGCAATACAGGTCAGCGTAGAGCCTTTTCCATTGGTGCCTGCGATATGCACAACCGGATAGCGATTTTGCGGATTGCCCAATCGAGCCAGCAAATGCTGCATCGGTTCCAGTCCCAGCACGATACCCTTTTGTGCGGTCAAACCCGCGATATACTCCCGCGCCTGCTGATATGGCATGGCACGGCGGCGCAGGGTCAAAAAGGTATACGGAATCTCTCCCTCGACTTTCTGCGTCTCCGTGCACACAAACGCCTGTTTGTCCCACTGCGGGAACTGGGTGTCCCCGGCATAGTCTCGATGAATTTCTGTCAGATACAGAACATCTGCCAGCGGCAGGGCTTCCCGATACAGCTGCGCGCCGCCGCAGACAAAGACATCGCGTCCGGCGGCCTGTTCCAATGCCGCGCCAAGGCTGGGCACCGTGACACAGTGCGGCGCATCAAAATGCTTTGTCTTAGATACAACAATGGTCTCTCTGCCCGGCAGCGGAACGCCGATTTCCTCATACGTCCGTCTGCCCATGATGATGACATGACCCATCGTGAGATCCCGAAAGCGATGCTTTTCCTCCGGAATATCCCAAGGGATGCGCCCATCCCGTCCGATGATTCTATTTTGTGCAAATGCGGCGATCAGCGCAAGCATAGCATTCTCTCCCGTCCATTTTTTCCTAGGAGTATAGCATACCATATTTTCCGTCATCTGACAAACAGCCTGCCGCACGAATTTCGATGTTTTAGCTGGGAAAATCCCCAAATATGTAGTATACTGGTACAAAAGAAGGAGAAACTGTTATGCTGATCTATCTTTCGCTGATTGAAGAAGATGCCGAGAGAGAAAAATTTGAGATTTTATACGATGCATACCGCAATCTGATGTTTTACATTGCCAACGAGATTTTGGGTGACACGCAGGATTCCGAGGACGTCGTGCACCAGTCTTTTTTGAAGATTATCGGGATTTTGGACAAAATTTCTCAGCCCAAGTGTCCCCAAACGCGGGCGCTCGTCGTTACTATAGTCAGAAGGACGGCAATTGACCTGTATCGTTCGCGCAAGCGCAAGCCGTTTATTCCGCTGTGCGAGGACATCCCGCACACGCACCCGATGCCGGAACCGGACGCGCTGACCGAAGGCTCCGCCATTGCGCACGCCATCGCCTCTCTGCCCGACCGATACCGCGAGCTGCTGCTGCTCAAATACGATACCGGATATTCCGAAAAGGAAATTGCCCAGCTGCTCGGCATGACCGAAGCCAATGTCAAAAAGACCATCCAACGAGCAAAAGCCAAACTGCAAACCCTTTTGGACGAAATGGAGGCGGACGTATGAAGCTGACAGATGAACTGCTCGAACAGCACGCAGCGGAAGCCCGTGATCTGTGGCTGTCCACGCTGCCGCAGCAGGAGGAAGTCCCGCCGCACAAATTCTCGCGCCGGTTTGAACGGAAGATGCGGCGGCTCCGCGCGGAACAGCACCGCTCCCCGCGCATGAATCGCGTCGTACATATTCTGCGCTATGTCGCCGCCTGTGCAGCCGTTGTCCTGTGTATCGGCGGTACCGCCTACGCTTACCGCATCGGCGTGATTGATACGATTGTTCAGGTGTTCCGCGAATACACATCCATCACCTATACTTCCGATACCGCCGACGAGGATGCAGAATTCCCAGAAAGCACCTTCGACTATATCCCAGAGGGTATGGTACGGAATGAAGATGAGTGTATGAAAGATGAGTTCATGAAAATAACTGCTTATAAAAATCCACAAGATGAATCTTCTTTCACGCTTTACGAGGAACTAATAACGTTCTCTAACGGCGGTACGCATAACATCGATACTGAAAATGCTACCGTTAGTCATTTTATTATCGATGGAGAAGAAGCTATTTCATCGTATAAAGACCATGCCACGGTTATTTCTTGGACTCACAAAAACATTGTTTACACGCTTGTGTCTTATTATCTTTCTCCCGAAGATGCAAAGCAAATTGTACTGAATATCCATTTAAAATAATTTCTAAAAAATTTTAATATTAAGTGTCCCCTTTACGCCTTCTGATTCGTTACTATGATTAGAAACAATCAGGAGGTGTTTTTCTATGAAAAACCAAAAAGCAAAACGAATTTTTGCATCTATCTGTTTATCCACCTGTCTGCTGACTTTTGCGGCACCAATCTCTCTGGCAAGCGAGACAACTTCTGACATAGATTCTTCCGTTGTTCCTTGCAGCACATATATATCTTACTCGTCTTGTTCGTTAAAGTCATCTGGAAACACTCTTATTGCATACGGCATGGTAAGTGCTCACTCTTCCGTAAACAAATGCTCTATTACGTTAGTTCTCCAAAAGAAGTCCGGAAATTCATGGACACAAATCGCAGAATGGTCAGGGAGCAAAAACTCCAATTCATATACTCTTTCTCAAAAGAGAAATTCTTCCAAAGGAACTTATCGTGCAATTGCTACTGTAAAAGTTTGGAACGGAAATTCTTCTGAATCCAACAAGGTTTATTCAAATACATATACCATTAAATAAAATTGTTTATGTTATACAATTTTTAATGCAAATTTTTATTCATTATTTATATTGATTTTTCTTTTTAGATATGTGATACTATAGTCACAGAAAACAAGCAAACAGTCTTAAATACATATACTAGTTCGTATTTCTGCATTCTAGCTTGTTTTATGTAATTTATTTTTATTCACGTTTTGTAGTGAAAGGAGCGCAAAATAAAAAAATTATTATCTTTGTTATTGGTTGGAATTATTGCTTCCGCAAGCTGTGTCAATGTGTATGCATATGATCTTTCCAAAACAACAACTGACAGCGTACTGCGTGTCTCTGACAGCGTACTCGAAAACGACAACGGTATTCCGGTCGGAAATGCCGAATATATTTGCGATGATACTGGAACATTAATTCCTGTCAGCTCTATTCCAAGTTTTAAAACACAAGAAGATGCAGATAAATATATGGATTCTTTGATGTCCGCTGTGTCAATTCAGCCAGAAGCTGAATTTGAAGAACCTATATCTGCACTAGCTCGTTCGAGTCAAGATAAAATCGTAGCTAGCAAAAAAATCAGCGCAGCCACATTACGATTGCGTACTTCTTATACAAAAAACAGTAACGGAACTGCTTCTAAAGCTAAAGCGTATACTACATTCACTGGAGTTACTGTTGGATTAAGTTGGCATCAAAAGAGTATTACTTGCAGTCTATCTAAGAATAAAAAAACTATTTCAGCTTCTGCTACAGGAGAAGTCTCAATGTATCTTTTAGTCGATGGCATGGTCGAACTCGGCAGAAGAACTCATAGTATTAGCGGAAAGGTTGCAGTATAATTTTTTTCGCTATGCTACTATGAAGAAGGGGGGCATATATGTCAATTGAACTTCTAGTGCAACTTATCAATCTTATTCTTTTGATTTTTATTGCAGTTATTATCTGGTTTGGATATAAAGCTTTACGTAAATATCTAAAGAAAAAATGAAATCTTCTCTCTGTCCCCAGATGCTCCGGTGTCTGGGGATGCCTGTTTCTTAATAATTCTAAAAATTCCCAAAAAGGTCTTTTCTTTCTAATGTAATTTTGTTACAATATATACAACACAGTACAAAGGAGGGATTCCTATGTTGAAAAGAAACCGCGTATCTATGATGATCTGTCTGGCATTTTGTGCCGTTCTGCTTACCGCCTGCGGACAGACCAAGACCGCAGAACAGAAAGATCCCACGCTGGAAGTTGTCAGCCCAAAGGTCGCAGAAGCGACTCTCAAAGATGCCAGCACGGATGAAGATGCCGTCCAGTCTCTGCGAGACAACTACGACAGCTCCACGCAGCAGCTTGTGCAGTATACCTGCTATGTGATTCCGAAAGACTTGCCGGAAACGCGGGTAGCCTTCGGTTTTATCGCTGTGACAACTAGGGACGAGAATCCTACCTTCCAGTACATCTCTAAGCCATATGGAAAATTGGATGATTCGCCGGAAAATTACAAGTTTGACGCAGCTGCACTGAGCGCTATGATTACCGGAGACCAGACCGTTCAGCTTGCCTGCGATGGTACGGTAGAAAAATACAAGAACGCTTCCGACAAGGATGATGCAAATAATCCGCCGGAGGCTCGCGCCACTGCCGAAGTCAACACTGTGATCGACATGAGCAAAACGCCGCCGACAAAATAACGCGGTATTTTGACAATTTCCCTGATTTGTTTTATGATACTCTTGTTATAGAAAGGACATTGTATCATGAACACACTTACACAACTCATGCAGTATTTTGGCTATGCGGCGGCATTTGCTTTTATCGCTCCCGCGATTGTTCTTTGCAGCATTGCCCGCTTGGGACTCATCAAAGGCAAGCTGAATATCATTCCGGATGTTATCACGCATATCTTGCTTTTAATCGGTCTCGGTGTCGGTCTGGTTTTCCAAGGCGCACTCGCCAACCTGACAGACAACTCCTATCCTATTTGGCTCTATATCTATGCCGCGTCTTTGATTATCAGTGCAGTGCTCAGCATCGTTCACCTCATCATGTATCGCAAATTATCACAATTGCGTCAATAAGCCAATGCCTATCCTCGAACGCAACGTCGTTCGGGGATATTTTTTTCATTGCATTCCCCCGCACTTTGTCGTATACTGAAAACAGTCAAATATGACACAACGAAATCAAAGGAGGATTTCCCTATGAACGCAAAAGAATGCATCCGCGGCCGCCGCAGCATCCGTCATTACAAGGACACCCTGGTACCGCATGAGGTTCTGGAAGAAGTCATTGCTGACGCAGCCTATGCGCCGTCTTGGAAAAATACACAGATCTCCCGTTATATCGTCGTAGAGGGCAGAGAAGCCATTGACAAGCTGGCAGCAGAGTATGCGCCGTTTAACGCAAGAACCGTTTCCACCGCGCCGATGCTCATCGTGCAGACCTTTATCAAAAATCGTTCCGGCTATGAGCGCGACGGTTCGTTTACCACCGACCGCGGTGAAGGCTGGCAGATGTATGATGCCGGCATCGCCGCACAGACCCTGTGCCTGGCCGCACATGACCATGGTCTCGGCACCGTCATCATGGGTATCTTCCATCGCCATGAGTTGGAGAAGTATCTGAACATTCCGGAAGATCAGGAAATCGCCGCTCTGATTGCCATCGGTTATCCGGACGAGGAGCCAAAGGCACCGCGCCGCAAGGATGTAGAAACCCTGCTCTCTTACGCAGAGTAATTTCTCCGTACATACAGCAAAAACGCAGTCCATAACGGACTGCGTTTTTTTGTTATTTCTCGTTTTTGGCAACATTTCTGTTGCTATGTGGTCAGAAATCAGTATCCAATCTTTCCGCCGAGCAGCTCATCATGCTTGACCCACTCCTCGACATCAATGACGTCATAGTTGTCATTGTCCCGACGGATCACTACTTTGTTGATTCCAGCATTGATGATCTGCCGCTTGCACATCGGGCAGGAATCTGCATCGCGCATGATTTCGCCGGTCTGTGCATCGCGTCCCACGAGATACAGCGTCGAGCCAATCATCTCCTCGCGGGATGCCGCGATAATAGCATTGGCCTCTGCATGAATGGCACGGCACAGCTCATACTGTGTGCCGCGCGGCACATTGCGCTGCTGCCGAATGCAGTAATTTAAGTCGATGCAATTGGCGCGTCCACGCGGCGCACCATTGTATCCCGTCGAGATAATGACGTCATTTTTTACAATGACAGCGCCAAAGCTGCGGCGCAGGCAGGTACTGCGCTCCAGCGCGACCTGTGCCATATCAAGATAATAATTCTGTTTATCGCGCCGAACCATGATACGCGCCTCCTAATATTAGTTCAGAAAATCCTTCAGCTTCTTCGAGCGGCTCGGATGGCGCAGCTTACGCAGTGCCTTTGCCTCAATCTGACGAATACGCTCACGGGTTACATTGAATTCCTTGCCGACTTCTTCCAGCGTGCGGGTGCGGCCATCCTCAATGCCAAAGCGCAGACGCAGAACCTTTTCCTCGCGCGGTGTCAGCGTCTTGAGCACTTCTACCAGCTGCTCCTTGAGCAGGGTAAACGAAGCGGCTTCTGCCGGTTCCAGAGCATCGTCATCCGGAATAAAATCGCCCAGATGGCTGTCTTCCTCTTCACCGATTGGTGTTTCGAGGGATACCGGCTCCTGTGCAATCTTGAGGATTTCGCGCACGCGCTCAACCGGCATATTCATCTCTTCTGCGATTTCCTCCGGCTGCGGGTCATGACCCAGCTCCTGCAGCAGCTGACGGGAAACGCGAATGACCTTGTTGATGGTCTCTACCATGTGTACCGGAATACGGATGGTACGTGCCTGGTCAGCAATTGCACGGGTGATCGCCTGACGAATCCACCACGTTGCATACGTAGAGAACTTAAAGCCCTTGGTGCAGTCGAACTTCTCTACTGCCTTGAGCAGACCCAGATTGCCTTCCTGAATCAGATCGAGGAACAGCATACCGCGGCCGACATATCGCTTCGCAATGGAAACAACCAGTCGCAGGTTTGCCTCAGACAGACGCTTCTTTGCATTTTCGCCGCCGCGAATTGCCTTGCGCAGTGCCTGATATTCCTTCTCGTCGATGGTTTCGCCGTTGCGCTGGCGCTCGTCCAGCTCCTTGATTTTTTCCTTGGCTTCCATGCCGGCCTGCATCTTCTTTGCCAGCTCGACTTCTTCGTCCGGCGTCAGCAGGTCAACCTTGCCGATCTCCTTTAAGTACATACGCACCGGATCGTCAATCGCGAAGCCTTCTGCGAGAGATTCGGTGTCCTCCAATTCTTCCTTGGTGACTTCCTCTACAGCGTCCTCAGAAAATTCCTCTTCGGATTCTGTCGGAGCTGCCAGAACCTCAGCACCCTGCAATTCAATGCCAGCCTTCTCCAGCTCTTCATACAGTCTATCCAGCTCATCCGACTCCATGTCGATGGACTCCAGTGCATCAGACATTTCCTTCAGTGTGAGCTTGCCCTTTTTCTTGCCCAAAGCGATAAGCTCTTTGATGGCTGTCTGCTTTTTTACATCCATGTCCTGTGTCATTCTTTAAGCCTCCAAATAAATTTAATCATGTATTGCGGTATCATCCTGCAAAGCCCTTATTTTTGCGCTGCATCTGCGCTTTTTTGAGCAGTGGATCTTCTTGCGTGTCAGTCTGCGTCTCGCGCATCAGCTTTTGCTCCTGAATAATTTCCGTATAGTCCTCCAGTGCCTGCTGTCTGCGGTCGATGGGAATCTCTATACGCAGTGCCGATGCCAGCAAATCCATCTCCCGCGGTTCCAATTTTCCCTCCAAAGCAGGGACGGCAATCGTGCGTCCGCTGTTATACAGCGCCGAACAAAGACCGTATATTTTGCCCAGCTCCGGGGAAGAAAAATCATCTGGCGTCAAAACCTGCCGCATCTGTTCCATCAAAGAGGTATCTGAGAATAAAAGAGACAAAATTCCCTCTTCTGCGCGCGCAGAACGCACATTGTCAAAATGCATCGTCCGATCTCTCGGCTGCACGGCCTGTGCCGGCGTACGCACCTCTCGGTGCATCTTTCGTTTTGCCTGCGAACCCAGACGAAACTTGGCCTGCTTGACCTCCTGCCGAAAGGCTTCCGGCGTCACACCGGCCAGCTTGGCTGTCGATGTGGTGTACACATCCTGTTCTACTTCGCTGTCCAGCAGTGCGATAATGCCTGCAGCTTCGCGCAGAAACAGAATCCGCTGGTCATCCTCGGTAAAGTCATATTTATCCTTTGCCGATTCAATGCGATAGCGCACATCATTGTCCGACCGCTCAATGAGCTTACGGAATGCATCCGGCCCTTTTGTCTTGATAAATTCATCCGGGTCCTTGGCTCCCGGAATCTTTAATATCTTGACGCGAATGCCTGTTTTTTTCAAAATATCAATGGCTCTCTGTGCCGCCGACTGTCCGGCGGTATCTGCATCATAGCAGACAATAACGGTTTTGGTGTGCCGTGACAGCAGCCGCGCCTGTTCTTCCGTCAGAGAGGTTCCCAGAGAAGCTACTGCGCTGTCAAACCCTGCCTGATGCAGCGCAATGACATCCATATAGCCCTCTGCGAGCAAAAAATACTCACTTTTCGTTTTTTTCGCCCGATTCATCGCAAACAAATTGCGCCGTTTGTTAAATACGATGGTCTCCGGAGAATTGAGGTACTTCGGCTTGCTGTCATCCATGACGCGCCCGCCGAATGCGATGACATCGCCGCGCATGTCGATAATCGGGAACATCACGCGATTGCGAAACTTATCAAAATATGTACCTCGTTCGCTGCGTGTGATAAGACCGGCAGCTTCCAGTTCTTCTTTGGCAAATCCCTTTTGTGTCATCGCATCGAGCAGAGCATGAAAGGAATCCGGCGCATATCCCAGACCGAAATTGTTCATGGTTTTTTTGCTCAATCTGCGCTTTTGGAAATATTCTAATGCCCGTGCACCCTGCGGACTGTACAGCTGCGCATAGAAGAAACGAGCGGCTTCCGTCAGGGCTTGCAGCGACCGTTCGCGCAAATGCCGCGCCTGCGGGCTGCTTCCTGTCTCCGGCACTTCCATATGATATTCTCTGGCGAGAAACCGGACGGCATCGGAAAATTCCAATCCTTCTGCATCCATGATAAATCGAATGGGGCCGCCGCCCTTGCCACAGCCGAAGCAGTAAAACATCTGCTTGTCCGGCGCCACAGAAAATGACGGCGTTTTCTCATTGTGAAATGGACACAGTCCAAAATAGTTGCTGCCCTTCTTTTTCAGAGAGACATAGCGTGACACAATATCTACAATATCGCATCTGGCATTCAGTTCATCGAGAAATCGTTCATCAATTGCCAATCAACTGCCGCCTTTCCACACAGAAATGATCTGATGTCACACCTCTGCCGCGTCTGGCAGATTGTGTACATAAATAAATACCCAATGTCTTTGCAAAACCCTCTTTTTTTCTGAAAAAAATTTCAGTTTTTTTCAAAAAAGTTTTTTGCCTGTTATTTGATGCGTCTGCCCATAAATTGTGTGTCCATGACTTCCATGTCCACATTGGCACTTGTCGCATCGCGCAGCGCCTCTTCCAGCGCCGCTGTTCCGTCCTCCGGCAAGGTCACCGTCAGGGTGACGTCCGCAGCGTAATCGGTCTCTTCGATCTGGCAATTGTGCTCCGGCAAGAGATTCTGCACGGTACCCAGCAGCGAATAGGGGCAGGTAATGAGCACAATGGCATAGCGATTGACTTCATTGATGCCCGCGTTTTCCAACGCAAGCTGTGTGCTCTTGGTATAGGCTCGCACCAGTCCGCCCGTGCCAAGCAGCACACCGCCGAAATAGCGCGTGACAACACACAGAACATTGGTCAGACCTTCTCGGCGCAGGACATCCAGCATCGGCATGCCCGCTGTCCCCTGCGGTTCTCCGTCATCGGAATAGCGCATATAATTGCCCTCGCGGATAATATACGCATAGCAGTGATGGCGCGCATCCCGATACTTTGCCTTGACTTCATTAAGGGTTTCAATCGCCTGTTCCTGCGATTCTACAAAATACAAATCTCCGATGAATTTGGATTTTCTGTCCTCATACCGGCCTTCGCCGTATCCTGCCGGTACCAGATAGCTCTCAGCCATCCTGCACCTCGTATTCCTTGAGCTGACCATACAGCTTATCATCGCACTCAATGTCGATCACGGTACCCGCCGCGTCATAGTCCGTTGAGAATACAGCAGCGTCCTTATGAATGACATCGAGCAGATAGCCATCCGCATACGGAATGCACAGCTTGACACGATGCTTTCCCTTGCCGAGTGCCTTTTCCATCGCCGCAAGCAGCTCTTCCAAGCCGCGCTTGCGCTTTGCTGAAATCGCAACGACATTTTCGCCGGATGGAATCAAATCCGGATTGTCACATAAATCCGCTTTATTGCAGACAAGCAGCTGCGGAATCTGCTGTGCGCCGAGCTGCGCGATGACTTTTTCTACGGTCTCTGCCTGTTCGCGCCAATCCTCGCGCGACACATCGACAACATGCAGAAGCAGATCCGCATATTCCAGCTCTTCCAGTGTCGCCTTAAACGCAGACACCAGATGATGCGGCAGCTTGCGGATAAATCCAACGGTATCGGACAGCAGCACTTCCTGTGTTTCGGAAATACGCAGCTTGCGCGTGGTCGGGTCAAGCGTATCGAACAGTCTGTTGTTTGCCTCAATGCCTGCATCCGTCAGTGCATTGAGCAGGGTAGATTTTCCGGCATTGGTATAGCCGACAATGGCAACGAGCGGCAGCTCTGCCTTTTGTCTCTGTCTGCGCTGCACGGCACGCACGCGCCGAACATCCTTGAGGTCGCGGCGCAGCTTGTCAATGCGCTGCCGGATGTGTCGGCGGTCGGTCTCCAGCTTGGTCTCGCCAGGGCCTCTCGTGCCGATGCCGCCGCCCAGACGCGACATGCTCTTGCCCATACCGGACAGGCGTGGCAAAATATACTGATACTGTGCCAGCTCAACCTGCAATTTGCCCTCACCGGTGCGCGCGCGCTGAGCAAAAATATCCAAGATCAAGGCGCTTCGATCCAGCACTGTCCGTCCGGTCGCCTCTTCCAGCACGCGCATCTGCGACGGAGAAAGCTCATTGTCAAAGACAATCAGTGTCGCATCATTGTCCCTTGCCAGCTCGACAAGCTCCTGCAGCTTGCCCTCACCGATAAAGGTATGGGCATCCGGTGCGTTTCGTGTCTGTAACATTTTGCCGACACACTCGCCGCCTGCGGTCTCCAAAAGAGCCTCCAGCTCATCCAGCGTCTCCCAGCTTGCGTCCTCATCCTCCTGAAAGACCGATGCGTGCAAACCGACAAGCACGGCGCGTTCTGTCTCCATTTCGTCCAGCATCCAGTTTTCCACTGCCTGTCCCTCCTTTCAAATATAAAGCAAAAACCCGTCCAAAATGGACGGGTTTATAATCACTTCTTGAAAAATTACTTGTCAAGATTGAATCTTCTCTTGAAGCGGTCAACACGTCCGCCGGTATCAACGAGCTTCTGCTTGCCGGTAAAGAACGGGTGGCACTTGGAGCAGATTTCTACCGAGATATTCTCCTTAGTGGAAGCGGTCTCATATACAGCACCACAAGCGCAACGAATGGTTGTCGGTACGTACTTCGGATGGATTCCTTCCTTCATTTTTGATTCACCTCTTTCCGCCAAAGCCTTACAGTCATAAAATCATAATATCACAACGACCTAATAAATGCAAGCACTTTTTTTATTTCGCGGTGTATTTTTATTAAAATCACGCTTGAAACACGGTTCCGTCCGTATTTCCTCAAGGATTATATCATAGCCCGTCAGAGAATGCAAGTGTTTTCTCACAGATCGAGCCAAATTGTCTGACGACTGCTGAGGAAGTACAGCGCGCAGCCTGTGACCGGCTTGCCGAACACGGTTTCCGCCGCGCGCTTATACGCAGACAGCTGCGCGCGATACGTTTCCGCTCGCTGCGCGGCAAACCGCTTGGATACGCGGTCGGTCTTGAAGTCAATGACCGTCAAGCCCTCCTCGGTTTCCAGCAGGCAGTCAATGACGCCCTGCATGAGCAGCTGTTCCTCAAATCCCTTTGCCTCTTTATAATACTCCTGCGCCGGAACCAAAATAGAGAATTTAAACTCCCGCCGAACCGTTGCTCTCCCAAACTGCGCATACAAATCCGAGGTAAAAAACGCTTCGATTTGTCTCAAATCAATGGCATCTGCCTGTTCCGGACTGAGGATGCGCTTGTCGCGCAGCCGCGTCAGCTCTTGTGTCCGCCCCTCCGCGGTTTCACACCGTGCAAAATCACAGAACTGCAAAAACAAGTGATGTGCCGTACCGATTTCCGACGGCGTCAGACCTCGCGCTTCCCGCTCAAAGAACGGACGGCGCAGCTCGGTCTGCTGCTTAGGCTGCGGCGTCTGCTCACTTGCTTCTTGCGCCTGAAACGATGCGGTGATGGCAGTTGCCGTCAGCTTGGACGGCAAATCACGCAGAGCATCCGCCGCATATGGCTTGAGCTCCGGCGCTTGTATTTCCTCCCGCTCCACAAACTGCCCGTTGTCCTGTTCTTCCCGCTCATCATCCTGTCCCTGATACGGAACGACGCGAACCGTAAAGCAATCCGGCGCATCAGAATCCAGCTCAGGCAATCGGTGCAGCAGCTCACGCAGCGGCAGCGCCTGCGGATGCCGAAGCAGCGGAACCGCCATCCACAGCGCATATTGATTGGCACCGGACAGCGCATACGGCGGAATCGGGTCCAATACAGCAATCGCCGACCATTTTTCCAGCTTGCTCTGCACGTCACGCATGGCGGCCGTACAGATGAGCTTTTCCTTTGCTCGTGTCAGCGCAACATACAAGACGCGCAGCTCCTCGCTGACCATTTCCCTTCGCAGCACGCTCGCCATGGCCAAGCGATCCAAACCATCATACTGTATCCCGCGCTGCATATCTCGACACCGCATACTGATTCCCATGTGCGGATGCAGCAGCACCGGTTTGTGCAGATCCATTTCGTTAAACCGCTTGGTACAGTTCGCCAACAGCACAATCGGAAATTCCAGACCCTTGGACTTATGAATGGTCATAATGCGCACCATATCCCCGGTGCGCTCCGCCTCCGGCGCCGAAACCTCACTGCCCGCCTCGCGCAATTCCCGGATATAGCGCACGAAGGCAAACAGGCCGCGGCTTCCGCCGCGCTCAAAGCTGCCCGCCAGCTCAATCAACGCCGTAATATGATTCTGCCGCGCTCTGCCGTTTGGCATGGCACCAAACACACCCATCGCGCCGGTTTTATCCACGATGTGCCACAGCAGCTGATGCACCGGCAAATCAGACGCCAGCACGCGCAGCTCTTGCAGCTGCTCCAAAAACGCCTGTGCCTTTGGCATCGTCTGCGCCGCCGCTGTCAGTACATAATAATAGGTGTTATCCATATCGCACAGGCGGATTTCCGCCAATTCTTCCTCTGTAAACCCACCAATCGGTGAATTGAGTGCCGCCAGCAGCGGCACATCCTGTTGCGGATTATCTACGATTTCCAGCCAGGATACTAGGGTCAAAATTTCCGGTGTGCCGAATATATCCTCTGACGCATCCGCGCCCGCCGGAATGCCGCGGGAGAGCAGTTCCTGCTGAAAGACACCGGCTTTATTTTTTACGGAACGCAATAAAATCACAAAATCTTCCGGTCTGCACGGGCGCAGCTGTCCGGTTTGTTTATCCGTCACCCGAAAGCCCGTGTCCAGCATCTCCCGCACGCGGCTGGCACAGTATGCCGCCTCCTGTCGAATGGTCTCCGGTGCATCTTCGTCCTCCGATTTGGTCTCCAGCACACAAAATTCCGTGCGATAGTCATCGGTGCCCTGCGGAAACGATGCACCCACGTGCAAGGCTTCTCTGTCCGTGTAGGTCAAATCGCCCAAGTCCTCACTCATCAGCGCAGAGAACAGATAATTCACGCTGTCCAGCACCTCTGGGCGAGAGCGGAAGTTTTTGGACAGCACCACGCGCCGCGGCGCATTGTCAAACACCTGCTCCACATCGCGGTACGCCTGATATTTATGCAGAAAAATATCCGGATTGGCAAGGCGGAAGCGATAGATACTCTGCTTGACATCGCCAACCATAAAGATATTTTTCTCATCATCGCTGACTGCACGGAAAATCGCATCCTGCACCGCATTGGTGTCCTGATACTCATCGACCATGATTTCGGAAAAATGCATCTCACGCGCAAGCTGCGTCGGCGCATCCTGTTCATCGACGAGCAGCTGCACCGCAAAATGCTCCAAATCGTTAAAGTCCACGACACCGCGCCGCAGTTTTTCCGCCTGATACGCCTCCATAAACAGCTGAACCGTATCGCACAGCGCGCAGACCGCCGGTGCCATCATGCGCATGTCTTCCCGCACCTCTTGCTCGGTGACACACAGGACTTTTTCCGCCATCTCCTTGACGATCGTCTTCCAGCTGTTGCGCCGATCCTTGAGCGCATCGAGAAAGGCTTTGTCCTCATAGCCGCGAATGGCAGGAAGCCGTTTAAACGTACTGCGAATCTGCGCACACAGCTGAACGGCAGCATCCCATGCGCCATCTTTCACCAATGCCAACAGATTTTCTGCCTGCTGCCTATCCTGCGCAAAAACCGATTCGTATTTATCCTGTACGACATCCGCGCCCTGTATCTCCTCCAGCGCATCTTTCAGCACCGCGATGCCATATGCAATACGGCTCTCAGCTTCCCGCAGCAGAGCAATGCCCCAATCGGTATTGGCGAGACGGTCAAATTCCCGCACAAATTTCTGCCGGTACTGCTCCAATTCTCTTTTCGGCTTGGGAGAGGCCTGCAAGTTGTGAAAGGTTTCCAGCACAAGGGCTGCCAGCTGTTTGTCATCTCGTCCGCCGCTGACCGCTTCTACCAGAGCAGAAAATCCCTCGCTGTCCACAGCATACTGTGCTTCGAGTACCTCTTCCAGCACATCATTTTGCATGACCGTCTGTTCGCTGTCATCCGCGGTGCGAAACTCCGGCGGCAGCCCCAGCTCATGAAAATGCTCCTTGACCAAGCTCATACAAAACGCATGAACCGTGGTAATTTTGGCGCGGTGTACGAGCATGAGCTGACGGCGCAGGCGCAGATTTTGCGGCTGTTTTGCCGCCAAATCCGTCAGGGCATCCGCTATCTTGCCGCGCATTTCGCTCGCCGCCGCCTTGGTAAACGTCACAATGAGAAAAGAATCCACATCACAGGGATTTTCCGGATCTGTCACGCGGTCGAGGACGCGCTGCACCAGCACCGCTGTCTTGCCGGAACCTGCCGCCGCAGATACCAGCAGCGTACCGCCCCGATTGTCTATTGCCTGCCGCTGTTCATCGGTCCATGAAACGCCCATGCTTCTTATCTCCCTTCTCTTCTTCCTCAATACTCTGCCAGAACTCCTCTGCCGGAATCTTTTTGATCTTGTGCGGGGTATCTCCCAGCTGCGCATCAAAGCGGCAAATCGCACGATACGGACACCACGCGCAGGTGTCCTCTGTCGGGCCGCGGCGCACCGGCTTGGCATCCATACTGCCGTGCATCAGCTCGCGCCCCATCTCTCCCAGCACGCGGCGAATATGTCCGCTCAGCTTGCCCAGCTTTTCCATGCTCGCCAAATTGGACAGGCTGCTCTTGTTCGGCTTGTCTCCCGATGCCAGATACCCCAACGGCAAAAATTCCGCATCCTTTTCGATGTCGTGCTCCATCGCATCAATAACCGCCTTTTCGTCCAGCAGCAAACCGGAACGGCGCAGCTGCTTCTTGCGCATGGCATCCAGCTCCGCTTCCTCTGCATCCCGCTTGGCATCGACAATCACCTGTTTGGCAGGAACATATAAGGCTCCCGCCGGAACTATGCGGTCAATGTGCTGGGCGAGCTTCTCTTGATAGTGCTGCAATCCCTGCTTTTCGATGGCAAACAAATACAGCAGCAGCTGGATATTGAGTCCATACCACAGATCAGACAGCTCAAACTTTTTCGTGCCGCTCTTATAATCCAAGACGCGGATATATAAGGTACCGTCCTGCACATAGCCGTCCACGCGGTCAACCTTTCCGTTTACCTCCAGCTGCCCGTCCTCGCTGCGAATGAGAATGGGCGGCAAATCGCCCTGCCAGGAAAAATCCAGCTCAAAATCAATCGGCTGAAAATCCGACCGCGCCATTTCCTCTAATAAATTATCTAAAATATCCTCTGTCATATGCAGCAGACGGCGGAACAAATGCCGAAATCGCGCGGAATACTGTTCCAATCCGCCCAACTGCGTCTCGACATAAATTGTTGTCCATCGCCGCGCCAGCTTATGCACCGTTTCTGTATCCGGCAACTGATCCGGATACTGCTCGCGCACCTGTTTGAGCGTATGCTCCAGCACAAAATGCAAAAAGGTGCCGGTTTCCGGTGCATTGAAGGACGCGCGGCGGCGTTCCTTTGCCCGCAGTCCATAGCGCAAAAAATACGCATACTGGCAGCGATAAAATGCATCGACGCGAGAGGCCGTCATGCGCAGCTTTTTTCCGTACAGCTGATGGACAACCTCCGCATTGTGCAGCGGCCCGCGCGCGGAACGCTCTATCGGCTGAATGGGGACCTGCTGCGCGCGCAGTGCTGCCTGCGCCGCCGGAGAACGGTCTCTGGCGGCACCGCAGCACGCCAAATCAAAGCGCGGACGCTCTGCCTCCAGTCGATAGCTCTGTTCCAATTCATTCTCTTTGGTTTCCGGCAGATCGCGCAGCAGCTGCCGCAGCGCGCCAATCAAAAACGACGGCCGTTTGTCTCCGTCCGCACCCACCGTGCTCCAAGACAACAGCAAATCCTGTGATGCGGATGCCAGCACACGATACAGTGCCGCTTGCTCCTGTTCCATGCGGTCTTCGCTGGTTTCCAGTTCCACTTCCAAGCCGAGCAGCTGAGAGCGTTCGCTGTCAGACAAGATGCCGCCGGTCTCTCCAACGGAAGGCAGCACGCCGTCATTGACACCGAGCACCAGCAAATGCGGGATACCGGTTTTGCATACGCGGTCAATCGAGCCGCAGGTCACGCGATCCAAAGACACCGGAATCGTGCCAACATCATATTCCGTCAGCACCAAACCGAGCATCGTGACAAACGCATCGGTCTCCATTTCCGTGTCGCCCTGTACCCATGCGAACTGCTCCATCGCCTGCATGAGAATCTCCCACAGCTGCCGATATTCCTCCGCGGTCTGCAATCGACCTGCTTCTTCATGCATCTGTGCCCGCGCGGCAATGCTGTCCGGCGCGCCAATCCGCTCCAAAAAAGCGTACAGTGCCTGCGCATACTGCGATGCAGTCTGTGCCCGCTCCAAATCCTGCTGCAAGGCCTGCAAGGGCTGCACCGCCTTCTCGCGCAGCGCATTGAGCGTTGCGAGCTTTTCCCGCGCTTTATCATCCAATTCGCCGCCAAAGCTGTCGGGATGTCCGACAAATGGCTGCAACCACTTGCTGCCGCGAATGCGCCGGAACAGCACATAATTTTCCAGCAAATCACACTCTTCGGCGGTCAGTCCGGCAAAGCCTGTTTTCAGATAGGCAAAGATATCCTCATACCGCCAGCCATTCGCCACGGTATGCAGAGCGGAGCCGACCAGTGCCAGCACAGGCTTTTGCAAAATATCATGCTTTTCGCTCAAAAAAATCGGAATTTGATAGCGTTCAAACACCAATTCCAGCACCGGCGCATACGCATCAAAATTTCTCGCCGTCACGACAATATCCCGCCGCCGCGCATCGGTTTCACGCAGCAATTTTCGGATATATGCCGCCGCAAATTCACATTCCGAGAACAGATTGCCCGCTTCGTGCAGACGGATGCTGCGCTTGTCGCTGTCAAACTGCTGCGTTCCCGCGCACAAGCCATAGGCTTCTGCCAGCTGCAAATCATGCGGCCGCGGCATCACCATCTGTTCCATGCGTCGGATGTCCAGCGGCTCTCCGCAGGCACTGGCCAATCGCTTGAGCCGTGCCATAGCGTGCATCGTCTCCGGAAACTGTTCCGGCTGGCGAAGGTCACCGGTCAGCGCGATGGTTATCGGCACATGCCGACGAAGCAGTGCCGCGAGAATCTCCAATTCCTGCTTATTGAACTGATCGAACCGGTCTAAATACAGCTCCGCGTCATCAAAAATCGTGCAGTCAGGCAGTCTCTGGGCAATTTTCGTCATCTGATCGCGCGGATCCGGCAAATCCTCCTGTGTCATGCTCTCATATACCGCACCAATTTGTCCCAGATCGCGCAGCTTTTCCGCCAAATGTCCCTCGGCCTCCGCCGAAGCATCCAACAGCTGTTCCGGAGAAATGCCATTGGTCTTCATCTCATCCATGACCTGCAATAAATCGCGCAGAACATCCGGTCGGCGAATGGCACCGCTGTATACATCCAAGGCATCAGACGACCGGCGCACCGCTTCATATAATACGAGCAATCGTCCCGCCGGTGTCAGCCCAACCTCTGCCAAGCCGCCCGCCTCTGCAAAGACACGATTGGCGATGCGCCGAAACGTCAGCACTTCCGCAAAGCGCGCCCCGCGATTGTCGGTTGCCGCCGCAAGCATCCGCTCATATTCATGTGACGCCAATTCCGGCACAATCAAAATTTGTCGTTTGCCGCTGGTCTCCCGCGCAGCGATACGCCGCAGAATCTCGGTCGTCTTGCCGGTTCCCGCACGCCCTATCATCAGCTCCATGCCGTATTCCTCCCGTGATATTTCCTGAGCTTTTAGTATACCAGCAAACAACGAAAAAAGACAGCCGATTTCTCGACTGTCTCTAAAAAATTTGGAGCGGATGACGAGGCTCGAACTCGCTACCTCCACCTTGGCAAGGTGGCGCTCTACCAGATGAGCTACATCCGCATATTGTTGGTGCCTCCGGGCGGAATCGAACCACCGACACGGGGATTTTCAGTCCCCTGCTCTACCGACTGAGCTACAGAGGCGAATCGTCTTTCTGCTGCGCTCTCGCAACAAAAAGAGTATTCAAAACGCTTTTTTAGGTGTTTCTCGTATCAAACACCACACTCTCAAGTGCTTGTTTAGTATACCGTAGGAATCCAGAAATGTCAAGGAAAATTTTTAAATTATTTTTTGTTTTTTTCTGCGACATTTTCTTCTGGTATGATTTGGTCTTTTCGTGGGGATACTGATGGATACAACGATTTCTCAAAACTAGGAGGCGAAACCATGCCGAATAAAGTAGAGATCTGCGGAATCAATACTTCCCGCCTGGAAGTGTTGTCCGCTGAGGAAACCGATGCCCTGCTGCGCCGCAGTGTCAAAGGAGACCGCGCCGCCCGCGACCGCCTGATCTCATGCAATCTGCGGCTCGTCCTTCGCGTCATCCAGCGCTTTTCCGGCCGTGGAGAGAGCATGGATGATTTATTTCAGGTCGGATGTATCGGTCTCATGAAATCCATCGACAATTTCAACGTCGAGCTAAACGTCCGATTTTCCACCTATGCGGTTCCGATGATTATCGGAGAAATCCGGCGATACCTGCGCGACAACAGCTCGATCCGTGTCTCCCGCTCCATGCGTGACACCGCCTATCGCGCCCTGCAGGCAAAAGAAGCATTTGTCAACGCCAATCAGCGCGAACCGACAATTGAAGAGCTGTCCCGCGCCATGCAGGTTCCGCGAGAGGATATTGTCTTTGCGCTGGATGCCATTCTCGATCCGGTCTCTTTATATGAACCGGTATTCGAGAGCGGCGGCGATGCGGTCTACGTCATGGATCAGGTCGGAGACACCAAAAATACCGATGAGCACTGGTTGGAACAAATCGCGCTGAAAGAAGCCATGCAGCAATTGTCTCCGCGCGAACAAAACATTCTGCGACTGCGCTTTTTTGAAGGCCGCACGCAAATGGAAGTTGCCAATGAAATCCATATTTCCCAGGCGCAGGTATCCCGCTTGGAAAAAAGCGCCCTTTCCCGCATCCGAAAACAAATTTAACTCTGTCCGTTTCGTCCTTGACAGATGATTTCCCCTCCGCTATCCTAAAGATAATCTTAGGAATCGGAGGGTATATTTTTATATGAAGCAAGCAATTGTTGTTGTCAGCTTCGGAACATCTGTTCCGGAGGCGATGCAGGCGATTGAAAACATCGAACGCACCGCCGAGCAGGTCTGCGGACAGCCGGTATACCGAGCCTTCACCTCACGAATCATTCGCCGCAAGCTGCTCAAACGCGACGGCATGGATATTCCCGACCCGCACGCGCTGTTTGAACAGCTGTGCAAGCAGTACGAGCGCATTACCTGTCTGACGACCCACGTCATTCCCGGCATTGAATACGAGCAGCTGTGCGCAGACGCCGCATCGTTCCCGCAGGTGCACATCGCCCATCCATTATTATGGTCAGAATCCGATTACGATACCTGTGTCCACGCGGTCATGCAGCAGGTTCCGCCGTACGCGCCGCACGAAGCGCTGCTTCTGATGGGACACGGCACGGAGCATTTTGCCAATGCGGCATACTGTGAGCTGGAACACAAATTCCGCACAGCCGGTCACTCTCACGTGTACGTCGGCACCGTAGAAGGCTACCCCCAGCTGGACAGCATTATTCCTCAACTGCAAGCCGCCAAAATCCAAAAGATCCTGCTCATGCCGTTTATGATTGTCGCCGGAGACCATGCCCGCAACGACCTTTCTGGAGACGGACCGGACAGTTGGAAAAGCCAGCTCGAAGCACTTGGTTTCGAGACCCAAACGATATTGACCGGACTCGGCGAGATCCCGGAAATAGCGAAAAAATTCGCAGCGCATATTCAGGAAGTGTGATGATTCATGAAACGCAACTATAGCTTTTTACTATCTATCACACTTTTAGCAATATTGCTGTTGTCCGGCTGTTCTTCCGGTTCGTCTGACGTGTCTTCTGCTCTTGTATCAACAGACAAGATGCAGCTCATTGATTCTCAAACCGTATACCCCAATCCGCAAGACACCGCAGCCAAAGAGGATCGCGTCTATTACACCGTCGACGTGTATCAGGATACAGACCATACCATCCTTGTTCAAGCGGATTCCAATTTCAAACTGTTTGAGAAAACGCAGTATACTGTTGACTTCGATCAGGCTATTGCAAAAACTGATATATCCATCAAATGGACAACACTCATGGGCAGCACGGAACCCTCCCAAGACGACGAACTGGCAGTCGCGGATATTTCCCTCTCACACAACGGAACCGTATTCAGCGAAAAGAAAATCAATTTTGTCACCAAAGCCATTGACATCATTGTCGATACCATAGACAAAAATACGTAGAAAAAAGCCTGTATCCCAACGGAATACAGGCTTTTCTCTACAATAATGGTACAGAGTTAATATTACTTTTCCTGTGCGGCGGCAACCTTAGCGTATCCGTTCCATGCAAACAGTGCTTCTTTGCTTTCGTCGGCAAGCATTTTGTCGATGTTGCAGAGGTACAGGTAGTGATCGCCGGACTCAACAGTTTTCTCCAGCGTGACCTCAAAGGCAATGCGGCAATCCTCGGGAATCTGAATGTCTGTCCCCTCAATGCTCTGCAAAGCAATAGGTGTTTCTGCCAGTTTGTCCTTTTTACCGCCGTTCGCGCTGCCGTAGGCCATAACTGCGTCTTTCAGGCTGACACCGGGAGCTGCCAAAACAGCCTTGCCGGTTCTGCGGATGTTTTCACCGCTGTTGGCTGCCTTACCCATAGCAAAGGCCAGCATGGGCGGGTTAAAAGAGGCATACATGAAGAAAGATACGGGTGCCATATTCAGCTTGCCGTCCTCTTTCTTTGTGCAGACCAGTACCAGCGGATCGGGAGAAGTCAGAGCAGTTGCCTGACCGATGTTAATTTCTTTCATAGCAAAATCTCCTTTGGACTTTTTTGCCGGAACGCTTGATTCCGTTCGGTAGTTTTATTATACTAAGAGCGGATATTAAATCAAGTACGCAGATTATTCTGACTGAGTACGAAATATCATACCAAAGGAGCGATTCAATGAGCAAAGAAATGTCTTATGCGGAATATATGGAGCTTGTTCATAACGGCATTACCACGCAGGCCGGAAATTGCCCTGTGACACCGCTTTTGGAAATGCTGCAAGGCCGCTGGAAGTTTCAAAT
>CAVCGL010000029.1:0-24137 GCA_963601915.1 bacterium
CGGTCAGGAGACCACCTTCACCGATATTCAGGGCGTTGAGGACTTCTACGGCGATATGGACTTCAAGGTAGCTGGTACCAAGAAGGGCATCACCGGTATTCAGGTGGATATTAAGGTTGACGGTCTGACTCCGTCCATCATCAAGGAAGCATTCCGCAAGTGCCGCGATGCTCGTTACAAGATCCTCGACGATGTCATGCTCAAGGCAATTGCTGAGCCGCGCGCAGAGGTTTCCAAGTGGGCACCGAAGACCATGACCATTCACATCAATCCGGACAAGATCCGTGATGTTATCGGCAAGGGCGGCTCTGTAATCCAGAAGATTACGGCTGAGTCCGGCGCAAAGGTTGACATCGCTGAGGACGGCACCGTCAGCATTTCTGCTATCAACGGTTCCGACGGCGAGAAGGCAAAGAAGATGATCGAGACCATCGTCAAGGATCCGGAAGTCGGCGATGTATTCTACGGCAAGGTTGTTCGTCTGATGGGCTTTGGCGCATTCGTACAGATCGCACCGGGCAAGGATGGTCTGGTTCACATCTCCAAGCTGGAGAAGCACCGCGTAGAGCGCGTAGAAGACGTTGTCAAGGTTGGCGATATGGTTTGGGTTAAGGTCATTGAGATTGATGACAAGGGCCGCATCAACCTGTCCCGCAAGGACGTAAAGGAAGAAGAAAAGGTTCTGTAAGTAGAACTTGCTGATTCTGAGA
This sequence comes from bacterium, assembly GCA_963601915.1. Taxonomy (GTDB): domain Bacteria; phylum Bacillota; class Clostridia; order Oscillospirales; family Butyricicoccaceae; genus Butyricicoccus_A. Next base: position 711 of record CAVCGL010000029.1, read on the forward strand.
ATAAAAAGGCTGTATCCATAACGGGTACAGCCTTTTTGGTACGATAGAAGATTGGAAAAATTTCCTTGTGTGCCGGAAAAACATCGGTGCTACACGCGGACACAGCGGAATATCCTGTCAGCAGATAGGCGATGAGAGTTGATGCAAATGCTTACTTTTGCAATTTTCTCCACAGCGTGTATCCGGCGGTCAGTGCACCGGCATAGCGCAGCAGCAGCGTGTCCGAGGACAGCAGAACGGATGGCACCAGCGAGATGCCGTTCGGCAGCGGAAGCGCCAGCGAATTCAGAATCGGCGCGAGAAACGGTGCAAGCGCCAGATATAATGCGGGAATCGTGACGAAAACAATGGTTAATCCGTCGATATGGGACAGATGGCCAAGAAATGCACCGCAGACGGCAAGGGTAATGAGTGTGACAACGTAGCTGGAATCTGGGGAAATCAGCGTTGTGGAAGCAAAATGACTGATGCTCAGGACAATACAGAACATCGCATCCCAGACCAGCAGATACAGCAGACGCATGGGGAAGAACTCCTTTCTGATTGATACACAGAATGTTCTTTCAGTATATCGTTATCTGAGAAAAAAAGCAAGGAATTGATAAAAGAACCTGCATTTCTGTCGAAAAAGACTTGACAGAATGCAAAGAACGGCGTATATTAACTTCCAGTGAAAGATACTTAATTGGAGGCAAGCAATATGGCTGGATTAGCAGAGCTTTCTCATAAGGCTCAGAGAGCGGCAGCAAGCGTCATCATTGACCATGTGCTGTCCAATGCAAAGAAAGATAGAGAAAAGGCATTCCTCGACATCGTCGATTTCGCAGAGAAATTCTGGGGCGATGGTATGTCCAAGGAAAATTATGATAAGGTTCGCGAGGCAATTCGCCATCCGGAAGGAAACAAGTGGATTCGCTTTATCAACCGCGTGCTCGACGAGACCGATCCGCATGTCGCTAAGATGGCAGCCCTGAACTTGGGCTTTGAGGCGTTTTTCCGCGGCACCAAGGAGATTCGCAAGAACCGCAAGAAGTATGACTGCAACATTCCGTGGCTGATTCTGTTCGACCCGACCTCTGCATGTAACATGCACTGCACCGGCTGCTGGTCCGGCACGTACGGCCACAAGCACAACCTGTCCTTTGAGGATATGGATAAGATCGTGACGCAGGGCAAGGAGCTGGGCGTTTATCTGTACATGATGACCGGCGGCGAGCCGCTCGTCCGCAAGAAGGACATTCTGAAGCTGGCAGAAAAGCACAACGATGTAGAGTTCTCCCTGTACACCAATTCCACGCTGATTGACGAAGACTTCTGCAAGGAAGTGGTTCGTCTGGGCAATCTGACCTTCCAGCTGTCCATTGAGGGCACGCCGGAGACCAACGATGAGCGCCGCGGCGAAGGTCATTACGCTGCTGTTATGCGCGCGATGGATCTGCTCAAGAAGTACGGCATTTTGTTTGGCACCTCAATTTGCTACACCAAACACAACATTGAAGCGGTTACCAGCGATGAGTTCCTCAAGATGATCTCTGACAAGGGCGCACGCTTCGGTTTCTACTTCCATTACATGCCGGTCGGCAACAACGCTGCACCGGAGCTGATGCCGACGATGGAACAGCGCAAGTACATGATCGAGCGCATTCGCTACGTCCGTTCCAGCGCGTCCGACATCGAGTTCTACCCGATGGACTTCCAGAACGACGGCGAGTTTGTCGGCGGCTGCATCGCAGGCGGCAGAAACTACTTCCACATCAACTCTGCCGGTGACGCAGAGCCGTGTGTATTCATTCATTATTCCAACGCAAACATCCATGACAACTCGATTCTGGAGATCCTGCAGAGCCCGCTGTTCATGGCATATCATAACGGTCAGCCGTTCAATCACAACCATCTGCGTCCGTGCCCGATGCTGGAGAATCCGGAACTGCTGCAGAAGATGGTACATGAGACCGGCGCACACAGCACGGATTTGGAATCTCCGGAGCCGGTAGAGCATCTGTGCGGCAAGTGCAAGGACTATGCGGCTTGCTGGGCAAAGGAAGCTGACGACATCTGGGCACATGAGACCCACAAGAAACCGAAATATCAGAACTATAAGCCTTCTAACATTATCAAGTAATGTGCAGAGGTGAATCGGTTTGGAGTATGAGAAATTGGCAAAAGAGCTGGTTGAGATGCAGGTGGAGAATGCGCGTCCGTTGAGTTGGATTGCGGATTGCATTGCAGCCAGAGGAGAGGAACAGATTCTGTTGATGCTTGCGCATCGAAAGGAAGCCGTGTGCGCGGGAGATTTGACAGAGCATGTCGGTTTGACATCCGGCCGTATGGCCAATATCCTCAAGCAGTTAGAGCGCAAGGGATATATTGAGCGCACGCCGGGCACAGACGACCGGAGAAAGGTTCTCGTTTGTCTGACAGAAACCGGATGGCAGTATGCCAAGGGCGTCTATCGAAAGGAATTGGACGGCTATGCATGGCTGCTGCGGGTTCTTGGTAAGGAGGACGCGCGGGAGTTTATGCGTTTGCTCAAGCAGAGCGTCAATCTGCTTGGTGCGCATCATGAGGAACTGTTCCCTATGTCAAAAGGATAGGATGAGAAGCTGAGAGAAATCCCAGCTTCTTTTTTTGTGCCTGACGAAACAAAAAGTTAACAGGATGTTTTAATAAAAAACCGCCAAAACAGTTCGCATCCGGTTTATTGTATGTTATACTAAAACAAACAGTAGAATAGAGAGATTCCTTTTACGGAATCGCCAAGGGAGAGATCGATTGATGTATGATCGTATTACATTGCCAAACGGCGTGCGCATCGTAGCGGAACACGTACCGGGTATGCGCTCGGCAGCCGTTGGCATTTGGATTATGAACGGTTCCCGACACGAGCCGGAAGAACTCAGCGGCATCTCGCATTTTATCGAGCATATGGTGTTTAAGGGCACGGAGAAGCGCTCTGCGCAGCATATCGCCATTGCGATGGATGCCATCGGCGGACAGGTTAACGCTTTTACGACAAAAGAGTGCACCTGCTTTTACTTAAAGACGTTGGACAGACATCTCAAGACCGGTGTGGAAATCCTCGCGGATATGTTCCTGCATTCCACGTTCAGTGAACGGGATTTGGAACTCGAGCGCGGTGTCGTTCTCGAAGAGATTGACATGTATGAGGATTCTCCGGAGGATGTCGCAACGGATAAAATTTTTGAAGCCTGCTATGATGGCTTTTCGCTGGGACGCCCGATTCTTGGCAAGGAAGAATGCCTGGACAAAATGACGGGTGACACCTTGCATACATATATGGACGAGTATTATCGCCCGAAGGATACCGTGGTCGCTATTGCCGGCTCGTTTACCAAGGACGATATTCAGTTCATCTGTGAGCTGTTCTCTGAAATGGAGGGCAGCGGACGCAATGTCATTGAACCGGCGGAGTATGCGCCGAAGATTGTCGTTCGTCCGAAGGAAATCGAGCAGAATCATCTGTGCATTGCCTTTCCGGGTCTGCCGATTCGCGCAGAGGAACGCTATGTCAACGCGCTGATGGGAGCCATCTTGGGCGGCGGTATGGCGTCGCGTTTGTTCCGCACGGTACGTGAAGAAAACGGCCTGTGTTACTCGGTATACTCGTTTAACACCTCGCATGAGGATACAGGTATGTTTGCCATCTATACGGCGCTTGGAAAGGAGACCGAGCGCAAGGCAGTAGAGCTGATTAAGCAAGAATGCCTGCGTCTGGCAGAGGAAGGACCGGATCGCTCCGAGCTGCGCCGCTGCCGCGAACAGGCAAAGACCAATATGCTGCTTGGCTTGGAGAGCACATCGGGCAGAATGAATCAGCTGGGCCGCAGTGAGATGTTCTTTGACCGCTCGTTGGAGCTTGAAGAAGTCATTGCGCTGTATGATGCTGTCACAGAGGAGGATATTGCCAATCTGGCACGCAGAATCTTCAATTTTGAGCAGGCTTCGATTTGTGCGGTAGGAAAAGTACAGGATGAAGCATACTACGAAAAATTGCTCAGAGCATAAACAACAGACAAGCAACGGCGCAGCAAAATTTGCTGCGCCGCTTTTGTTTTTTCGCTAAGAAACTGTTAGGGGAGAATGGTAGGATGAAACAGTATATTCTTTCGATTGACGCAGGCACGACCAGTGCCCGCTGCATTATCTTTGACCGGCAGGGCAGCCTGTGTGCGATGGCACAGCGCGCCCTGCGCATGGCATATCCGCACGATGGATGGGTGGAACAGGACGCACAGGAGATTTGGGAGGCGCAGCGCGCGGTATGTCAGGAAGCGATAGACAAGCTGGGCATTCAGCCGCAGCAGATCGCGGCGATTGGCATAACGAATCAGCGCGAGACGACGATTGTTTGGGACAAGCAGACGGGAAAGCCGATTGCACCGGCGATTGTCTGGCAGTGCCGCCGCACCGCTTCGATGGCAGAGGATCTGCGCGCCCGCGGTCTGGAGCCATACATCCGCAAGACGACGGGCTTACTCGTCGATGCCTATTTTTCTGCGACAAAAATCAGCTGGATTCTGGATCATGTGACGGACGCCAGACAGCGCGCCAAGCACGGAGAGCTGCTGTTTGGCACCGTGGACAGCTGGCTCATTTGGAATCTGACGGGAGGAAAGCGGCACGTGACCGACGTGACCAATGCGGCGCGCACCATGCTGTTTGATATTCATAAGCGCACATGGGACGCCGCGATTTGCCGCGAGCTGGACATTCCGATGCAGCTGCTGCCGGAGGTCGTGCCGTCCAGTGGTGTTCTCGGAGAGACCGAGCCGCAGTTGTTTGGCACATCCATTCCGATTGCCGGTGTGGCGGGAGACCAGCAGTCCGCGCTGTTTGGACAGACCTGCTTTGAGCCGGGCAATGCGAAGAATACCTATGGCACAGGCTGCTTCCTGCTTATGAATACCGGAGACAAGCCGGTAGAAAGCCGCAACGGGCTTCTGACAACCATTGCTTGGGAAATAGACGGCAAGACAACCTATGCGCTGGAAGGCTCTGTATTTGTCGCAGGCGCGGCAATCCAGTGGCTGCGCGATGAGATGGGCTTGGTCAAGCAATCGGCGGATACCGAGGCGCTGGCGCAGTCTGTGCGCGATACCGGCGGCGTGTACTTTGTACCGGCGTTTACCGGCCTGGGAGCGCCGTATTGGGATCCTTATGCCCGCGGGATGCTCATCGGCCTGACGCGCGGCACAAGCCGCGCACAGGTCGTGCGTGCGGTGCTGGAATCGCTGGCCTATCAAACGGCGGATGTGCTGTGCGCGATGCAGCAGGACGCGGGCATTGCGCTGCAAACGCTGCGTGCGGACGGCGGCGCGAGTGCTAACAGCTTTCTCATGCAGTTCCAGTCGGATATTTGCCATGTTCCGGTGACGCGCCCTGCCTGCGTGGAAACCACGGCGATGGGCGCGGCGTTTCTGGCGGGACTGGCCGTCGGCTTCTGGACGGATCTCTCAGACATCCAGCGCACTGTAACGGCAGAGTGTACCTTCCAGCCAAAGATGGACAGCACACAGCGCATGAAAAAGCTCGCTGGCTGGGAAAAGGCGGTTTCTCGCTGCAGAGATTGGGCGAATGCTTCATACAATACACAGGAAAGGATAGATGACAATTGAAAAAACTAATACGAGAATATTTTCTGCAATATCTGATGATTACGGCAGGCGCGATTCTCGCGGCATTTGCGCTGGAAGAATTTCTGGTGCCGAATACCGTGCTGGACGGCGGCATCACCGGTATCAGCATCATCTTGAATCAGCTGACGCTGCAGCCGATTAGTATTTTTATCGTGGTACTCAACCTGCCGTTTTTGCTGCTGGGCTTCCGTCAGCTCGGCAAACGGTTTTTTGTGAGCGGGATTTACGGCATGGTGATTTTCACCGTGTTTTTGGAGGTCTTTGCGGAATTTCAAAACGCGACGAGCTCGGAGCTGCTGGCGGTCGTGTTCGGCGGCGTATCGCTGGGTGTCGGCGTGGGTCTGGTGCTGCGCAGCGGCGGATGTCTGGACGGTTCGGAAGTGGTTGCCATGATTGTGAGCAAGCGCAGCAATTTCTCGACCGGTCAGGTCATCTTTGGCATCAATGTAGTGATTTATGTGGCAGCGGGCTTTTTGTTCGGCTGGGATCGCGCGATGTACAGCCTGCTCACATACTTTATCAGCTTCAAGGTCATTGACATGGTAGAAGAAGGTCTCGAGCAGGCCAAAGCGGCGATGATTATCACAGACCACTCCGGCCTGCTGGCGGATATGATTTATCAGCGGCTGGGACGCACCTGTACGATCCTCGAGGGCGAAGGACTCATCAGCGGCAAGAAGGTCGTGCTGTACTGCGTGCTGACACGATTGGAAATCAATGAGCTGAAACGCATCATCAAGGAATACGATGGTTCTGCCTTCGTCACGATCAGCGATGTATCGGAAATTATCGGCAGACATATTAAGAGCTCATCCGGTACACCGGAGCAGGAGGAACCCGCCTGAAAAGCCTTCTAATAGGCTGTAAAAATGTTTTTAAAAAAAACTTCAAATTTTTGTTGACAAACCGCCAAATACTTGGTATACTAATCAAGCAGTCAGGGATGACGCAAAAAACAAAAACGGTATGCGCCAGTAGCTCAGCTGGATAGAGTGTTTGGCTACGAACCAAAAGGTCGGGGGTTCGAATCCCTTCTGGCGTACCAAGAGTACTACTTGATTTCGAGTAGTACTCTTATTTTTTTCTCAAAGTGCATGTTAAGTGAATACAGCGTCTACTCCTTTTGGAGCAGACGCTTTTTCTTTTCGTAAAGAAAATAAAAATATCGAAACAATATGCGAAAATAGATAAAATGCCGTATTGACTTTCGGGGGGGGCAGTGGTACTCTGAAAAATATAAAAATGGATAAAATGGCAAATTTTATGCCGATAGGTTTCAAGACTGTGACTGGTTGGTGTGATACCGTATGGCGCGTACAATACGCAATATCTCAAGAAATGATGTGGTGACGACGTGTGTAATATTATCAATCGAACGCTGGAAACGTTTACGATTGTCGTTGACGTAATTATTTTGATTTCTCTCCTGCTGGAACGCAGGAAACAAAAGCTGGAATATACGTTTTTGGCGGTACTGCTCATGCATATTATCACCACGGTGGGGGATTTGTTCGCGTGGACGTTTACCGGAATGTCGGGGATGAACGCTTTGACTGTGACCGGCAATATTTTGACCTATGTGTTTAATCCGCTCGCGTGTACAGGGTTCTGTATCCTGGTGTTTTATATGCTGTGTCAGCCGGATCAGGTCAGACGGGGTGCACCGTGTCTGTTGTCATTTCTCGTATTTGTGCTGGGTATTGTCAGTTCTTTGCTCATCGTTGTCAATAAAAGAACCGGCCTCCTGTTTACCTTGGACGGCGACAATACGTTTACTTGGGGGCCGCTCAGTATGCTCCCGGACAATATGCTGTTGGTGCAGTTTTTGCTGATGCTTCCGATTTTGTTTTTGTGCCGCACGCGGTCAAAATTGGATACGTTTGTCAGTGCAGCTTTATATTTGGGCACACCGATTGCTGCCGTTCTTTTGGAGAATCATGCGCCAACATTGATGCTGGTGTATCCGTCGGTGACGATTTCTATGCTGTTATTTGAGGTCATGCGGCAGCACAACAAGCAGAGAGTCATGATGCAGCAGGAATTGGAGCTGTCGGACAGCAAGGTAAGGCTGTTGATGGGGCAGATTCAGCCGCATTTTATTTTTAATTCGCTGTTGGCGATTCAGGAGCTATGCGCGGAGGACCCAAAAAAGGCGGAAGGCGCGGTACAGGACTTTGCCATTTATCTGCGCGGCAATCTGGACGCGATGAGCAGTACGCGCATGATTCCGTTTACCAAAGAACTCGAACACATTCGACATTACTTGTCTTTGGAACAGGCAGATCCGAGTGAAACCTTTCAGGTAGAATATGACCTGGCTGTACGGGATTTTCATGTGCCGCCGCTCAGTGTACAGCCGATTGTTGAAAATGCCGTGCGCCATGGCATGGCGATGCGGGACAGCGGAGGTGTGATTACGATTGCGACAAGAGAAGACGCGCGGTCGTACAGCATCATAGTAAAAGATAATGGATATGGATTTGACAGCGCGACACAAGAACAGATGGAACGCAAAAGTATTGGGTTGGAAAATGTTCGGATGCGGCTTGCGGCGCAGTGTCATGGCTCTTTGGAGATTGATAGTGGGGAAATCGGTATCATAGTCAAAATTCGCATTCCAAAGAAAGGGTAAGCAGTATGAATACATTGGTCGTGGACAACAAACAGCTGGCAATCAATGCGTTGGTTAAGATTCTTATCTCTGTCGATCCCGCCGGAAATCATGTGGGAATGAGCACAGCGGTACGGGCGCTGGAGTTTGTAAAAGAGCATGAAGTGGATGTTGTGTTTTTGGACATCGAAATGCCGGGCATGAACGGCTTAGAACTGGCGAAGCGCATCAAAGACATTTGCGGTACCATCAATATTATTTTTGTCACGGGATATGCGGAGTACGCACTGAGTGCGCACCGGCTGTATGTCAGCGGATTTTTGCTCAAACCGGCAACGGAAGAGGATGTGCGGACCGCGTTGGACAATCTGCGCTATCCGGTTCCGGAGCGCAGCAGCGCGGAGAGCTGGGAAGGGGCACCCGAACAGCAGAATGAGCTGCTGACCGTGCAGTGCTTCGGCAATTTTGAGGTGTTTTGGGGCGGCATCCCGCTGCATTTCCAGCGCAGCAAGAGCAAGGAGCTGCTGGCATATCTCGTCGATCGGCGTGGCGCCAGCTGTACGATTGGCGAGCTGATTGGCATCTTGTGGGAGGACAAGGGAGAGACCCGCTCCCTGCGCAGCCAGTGCAGAAACCTGATTTATGATTTGCGCAAGACCTTTCAAAGAAACGGCATCAAAGATATTCTGATTCGCAGCAGAAACAGCGTGGCGATTGACTGCCATATGCTGGATTGCGATTATTATCGGTTTTTGGAGCATGATGCGGCTGCTGTCAATCAATATCGCGGCGAATACATGGCGCAGTATTCCTGGGCGGAGATGATGACAGCAAATCTGGAAAATATGGGTTAATCGTACGCAATATCCTGTGTATTTGCGGGCAAACAGGCAGAATAGCGAAGAAATATTAGTTTGAGATGATATTGAGATGGTTTAGAGACTATAATGATGTTGTAGCTTTGATAGAATCAAGCTATAGAGTGAACGCCGGATGGGGGATGCATTGTCCGGCTGTCAATCACTCGTGGGTTTTGCACGCAGTGGGAATGCGTCCGAAGCACACGATGGGATGCGTAAAAGCTATCCGGGGCTTGCTGGCATATAGCTTACGACTGGCACAAATCAGTCGTAAGCTAATGCAGCGTAAAAAGTATATATGACATAAAAAGGCGATTCCGTAAGGAACCGCCTTTTTGCGCTGCTTTTAGTGAATAAATGTCTGAAAACTGCTCATACCGGTATCTCGATACACGGGATACCGATCCATTTCAAAGAAATTGTTTTGCACCGTCCACAGACCGCCGCGGGATTTCACCGCCATATCAAAGTATTCCGGCGCAAGAGATAGGGTATTGGCGTCATAGCTGCCGGAGGGATAGGACAGCACGGAGGGGATGCGTCCGGTTATGCGGGCAAGCGACAGCTGCGACTGGGCGAACTGCTGCTTTTGCTGGTCGGCAGACAGCGAGGCCAGCTCCTTGTGATCCTGCGTATGGCTTTGGATGGATACCAGACCGGAATCCGCCATTTCTTTGATTTGTGCCGCCGTCATAGAGTATTGCCCGCCGACAGAGGACGGAATGACAAAGATAGTCGCCTTGACGTTGTACTTTTTCAGCAGCGGATACAGGTCAGTATAGTTGTTGTTGTATCCGTCATCGAAGGTCAGGATGACCGGCTTTTTGTACCGGTCGAGATGCGGCAGATCCGAGAAGAAAATCGGGTCATAGTCGTTTTCCGTCAAGTATTTGAGCTGTGCTTCCATATCGGACGGGGAGAGAAACAAGCCGGTTAATCCCCAGGTCTGGTCGGATACCGCGTGATACATGAGAATGGGAACCTGCCTGCCGGACGGAATTGCCGCGGTGTTGATTTTGGGTGACAGATACCACGTGTTTTTCTCCGTGTCATGCAAATACCGCAGGGAAAGCGTATCAGACAACACCGGTATGTCAATCCAGCATTCTGAGACGGAATCGTCGCTGTTTTTGATGACGCGAACCGAGTCGTCGTTTGCCGACAGCGTGTGCGTCTGCCCGCTTTCGTCGGTTAGTGTCACCTGTTTCCCGTCTACCGACCATTTCGGCCACGAGAATGCCTTCTGTACATCGGCACAGGATAACAGCGTGCGTTTGCCGACTTGCAGCGCAGACAGGGATACGCCGTCTGCATAGACAGGGATTTCCGTGTGCTCGCTGTCGCGCAGGGAAACCGAGACGGTTTGTGCCTGTGCGGTTCGGGCGTTCTCACCCGGAGAACCATAACAGCCGGACAAACAGAAAAGTCCCAGTATGATAGAAAGGTAAAGCCATTGTTTTTTCATTATATCTCTCCTTTTTACATGTTCTTTACAAAAGTATCATAACATATTTATATTCATATATCAAATCTTGTTGAATAAAATGTCAGAATATATTAACTTATGTGCAATCTGTGAAGAATATTAAGAAATATAAAGATTGCGTGATAGGTATATGAAAGAATTGATAAAAGTTGTATACTGACAACAGAGGTGTATAGTATGATACAAGAATACAAGCGTTATTTACGCTCAAAAGTAAATTGGGTATTGCTCCTTACTTTGTGGATTCCGATTGCGCTCAGCTATTATTCCACATGGTTAGAAAAATTGGACTGGCTAACGCAATACCAGCATCCTGATTCAGACATAGCAAATCCTGCTAATCTTTTAATAACGGCAAGGGGATATAATGCATACACATATCTCAGTCAATTTTTATTTTCTGTTGATCCAATGATGTTATTTATTTTGATAGTATCAATTGGATTCGCATTGGTATCCGGCGTTACATTTTGTCGGCACTGCAATGAAGGATACGGAAACTTACTGGTATCTCGGATTGGATTCAAACAGTATAGCAGAAATATCATCATGGCGCAGAATTTGTATATTGCGACAGCCATGGCTGTCTTTTTTTTGATTCAGTTTGCAGTTACATTTTTGTTGTTTCCGGTGGATAAGGAAGTGCCGACGGGATGGGCGCTGGGAAAAGACCCTGGAACTGCCGTGGATAAATTGATTCCCATGTTGATTCAATGTTTGATTATCATTGTGTTTGTTCTTTTGATATTAAATATTACGCTGCTGCTGGCAAGTGTGATTAGAAACAGATATGTTCTGCAAGTTGTTCCGTTTATCGTATATTTGCTACCCGATTCTTTGATTCGTTCTATTCAGACTGCGAATTATTGGGCGGGAACGAAGTTAACATTCTTGAGTCCGGATGATTTTTTGTTTAGTTATTATAATTGGGTTGGAATGGAGGCTTCGACCAATCAAAAATTGCTTGCGTTTCTAGTATTTCCGGTCATTGCATTGGCGGTATGCATTGTTTTGTACAAAAGGTGCAAACGATTTGAGAGGGAATATATATGAAAAGAAAGCTGGTGTTTTATACTGTCTGGGTGTGCATCACAGCAGCATTGCTCTATAATTATTTGCAGCCATTTTGGGAAAATGAACATATCGCAATATTAAACCGAGAGATTACTGCTGAAATAATCTCTAATATACAGAGAATATGTTTTGTGGGAAATGTTATTTTTGCAATTTTCATGCATTTCAACAAAAAGCTGTTTCTGGAGCCAATGCAAATGGTTCGGTATAGGAAAAAACTGTTTTCAGATATAGTTATGACAGGGATTGAATACGCACTGATTTTTGTTGTCAATGTATACACCGTGATTGCAGTAGAGGGATTTTACCTTCGTTTAAAAATAGATCTCGCATATCTGACAGACATTGGATTGGCTTTTGCGGTTGTTTTGCAAATGTATCTGGTGTATACGCTGCTGTATGTGCTTTTAGAACGACCAGCTGTTGCACAGACAATTCAGTTTGTTCTGTATTTGGGTATTTCTACATGTATTCTCTCTGTTCGATATGTACAGAATGATTTGGCATATACTGCGCCGATTTTTTACCAGTGGTGGATAATGTTGTTGGTAGATGCTGTTCTTTGTGCAGTGCTGTATGGAGTGATTGTCCGTAAGAATTTTGTCGGACGGCAGACGCAGTAATGTTTAGTTAGAAAGGCAAAACGCATATGATAGAAATTTGTAATATGAGTAAACAACTCAAACATAAGACGGTATTATCTGGCATAAATTTGACCTTTGAAGAAGGAAAAATTTATCTGCTCAAGGGTCATAATGGCTGTGGAAAGACCATGCTGCTGCGCTCAATTTGCGGTCTTATTAAACCGGACAGCGGTGAGGTCAAATATCCAAAAGAAACGCGGTTTGGCGTAATTATCGAGAATCCGGCGTTTATCAATTATGAAACTGGATGGCAGAATTTGACGTATCTTGCTGCTATCAAGCATTTGATTGGCAAAGAGCAGATAGAAGAAGCACTGCGAAAGGTAAACTTGTTGGATGCCAAAGATAAGAAGGTAAAAACGTATTCATTAGGCATGAAACAACGTCTTGCTATTGCACAGGCAATCATGGAAGATCCGCAGGTTCTTTTGCTGGATGAACCGTTCAATGCATTGGATGCGGAAAATATCGAAGCGGTTAAACAAATTTTGCTCGAGGAAAAGCGCAGGAATAAAATTATTGTTGTCGCGGCACATATGATGGAATCTTCATTGGAAGATATTTTTGATGAAATATACACCATGGCAGATGGAAAAATGGCGATATAAAACTGTACCAATAGAAAAAGGCGATTCCTTATGGAACCGCCTTTTTGCTTGTCTGATATTAAATGCCCAACAGGTCGCTGTATTCCTTGAGTGCGCCATCGGTCTCGTGCGCGAGAACGCGCTTGGCGAGAATCTTGCCGAGCTGTACGCCTTCCTGATCGAAGCTGTTCAGATTCCAGATAAAGCCCTGGAACATGACCTTGTTCTCGAAGTGTGCGAGCAGAGCGCCCAGAGAAGCCGGTGTCAGCTGGTAGCCGATGATGATGCTGGACGGGCGGCCGCCTTCAAACTTCTTGTTGCTGTCCGGATCGTCCTTGCCGCAGGCGAAGGCAACAATCTGTGCGACAACGTTTGCACACAGCTTTTGCTGGCTTGTGCTGCCCTGAATGGTGACATCCATGCCGATCTGGCTGTTTTTGAAGCCGACAAACTGGAGCGGGGTAATATCTGTGCCCTGATGCAGCAGCTGATAGAACGAGTGCTGACCGTTTGTGCCCGGCTCACCGAAAATTACCGGGCCGGTAGCATAATGAACCGGTTCGCCGCGGCGATTGACGGACTTGCCGTTAGACTCCATGTCCAGCTGCTGTAAATGCGCAGGGAAACGGCTCAGTGCCTGCGAGTACGGCAGCACAGCGGTACACTGATACTCCTGCACGTTGCGCTCGTATACGCCGATGAGCGCATCGAGCAGAGCGGCATTTTCCAAAATATTTTCGTTGAGAGACAGCTTGTCGGCCTCTGCTGCGCCGTCCAGAAGGTCAGCAAAGACTTCCGGGCCGAAAGCGAGCGACAGAACCGCGCCGCCGACTGCGGAGGAAGAAGAATATCTGCCGCCGATGTAGTCGTCCATAAAGAAAGCTGTCATATAATCTGCGCCCTTTGCGAGCGGAGAGGTCTCACTGGTAACGGCAAGCATGTGCTTGGAGACGTCCAAACCGGCTTTCTTGATCGCGTCCTTGACAAAGGTCTCGTTGGTCAGGGTCTCCAGTGTGGTGCCGGACTTGGAAACAACGATAAACAGCGCGTGCGCAATGTCTACCGACTTCAGCACAGCAGCTGCGTCGTCCGGATCGACGTTGCTGATGAATTTTGCTTCCATTTTCAGGGTGTTGTGCAGCTTTGCCCAGTTTTCCAGCGCGAGATAAATCGCACGCGGGCCGAGATCGCTGCCGCCGATGCCGATCTGTACGACTGTGGTATACGGCTCGCCGGCTTCGTTGGTGATTTCGCCTGCGTGTACCTTGTGGGCAAAATCAGCGATTTTCTTCTGTTGCGACACATAAAATTCGCGCTTGTCCACGCCGTCTGCGATGACGGCATCGCACTGCTGGCCGCGTGCCAGCTGATGCAGTACCAGACGATTTTCGCCCGTGTTAATCACAGCACCGTTGAGCAGCTCCTTGTACTTGTCAATGACCTGTGCCTCCTGTGCCAGCTGTGCCAGCGTGGACAGAATTTCGTCATCCACCTGCTTGGCGGCGTAGTTGAATTTCATACCTGCTGCCATGGGTGCGCTGTATTTCTTGACACGTGCGGCTCCGTTTTCCCCAGCCATTTCCTGCGCAATATTCACGCGATCTTTCATGCCAATCAGCTTTTTGAAAGATGCGAGAGTGTCCAAATTGTTCCAAGTGACCATAATGTTTGTTCCACCTTTTTCCAAAAAATCTCTTCCTAACAACGGGCTCCTGCGCTTTGTGAAATATCTCACAAGAGACTGTTTATAGTGTATCATACTTTTCGGAAATATGCTAGGGCGATTTGTGTAATATTATGGAAAGTTTATGGAAAACTTACAAATTTTTTACAGTTTTTTTATACAACAAAATACGACGAAAAAACACCCCGAAGAATGAGCCTTCGGGGTGCATGTATCATATGGGAAACTTATAGGTTGCGGATGAGATTTGCCATCTCGATGCCGGAGCAAGCAACGTCGTAACCCTTGTTGCCAGCCTTGGTGCCTGCGCGCTCGATAGCCTGCTCGATGGTGTCGGTGGTAACGACGCCGAACAGAACCGGAATGCCTGCGGACAGGGAAACCTGAGCGACACCCTTTGCGCACTCATTGCAAACCAGATCGTAATGAGAGGTCGAGCCGCGGATGACTGCGCCGAGGCAGAGAACCATGTCGTACTTGCCGGAGTTTGCCATCTTCTGTGCGATGAGCGGGATTTCAAATGCGCCCGGAACCCAAGCGATCTCGATGTCGTCCGCAGATACGCCGTGACGAACCAGGGCGTCCTGTGCGCCGCTGACCAGATTGCTGACGATGAATTCATTGAAACGGGCAGCAACGATGCCAACCTTCAGGCCAGTGCCTACTACATTTCCTTCTAACAGTTTCATAATTGTATCCTCCTGAATAAACGGTCAAACTTACTTGTATTCGGTCATGTGATCCATGCGCTCCTGCTTGGTCTTGAGATAGAACGCATCGACAGGGTTTGCGGCGATCTGAATCGGCACGCGCTCAACAATTTCCAGACCATAGCCGGACAGGCCGTGAATCTTGGTCGGGTTGTTGGTCATCAGACGCAGCTTCTGTACGCCGAGGGAGACGAGAATCTGTGCGCCCATGCCGTACTCACGCATATCAGCAGGGAAGCCCAGCTTGATGTTAGCGTCTACGGTATCATAGCCCTGCTCCTGCAATTCGTAAGCGCGCAGCTTGTTAATCAAGCCAATGCCGCGTCCTTCCTGACGCAGGTACAGCAGCAGACCGCGGCCTTCCTCGTTGATTGCCTTGAGCGAAGCTGCCAGCTGCTCGCCGCAGTCGCAGCGCTTGGAACCGAACGTATCGCCGGTCAGGCACTCGGAGTGAACTCGGCACAGAACCGGTTCGCCGTTTGCAATGTCACCCATGGTCAGAGCAACGTGGTGCTCGCCGGAAACCTTGTTGATAAAGCCGTGAATCTTGAAGTGGCCGTACTTGGTCGGCATGTCAGCGCAAGCGACTTCTTCTACGAGTGCTTCGTCCTTGTCGCGCATCCGATAAGCGATCAGATCGGCAATAGAAATCATAACCAGATTGTGTTCCTTGGCGAACTCAACCAGCTCTGTCGTGCGCATCATGGTGCCATCCTCGCGCATGATTTCACAGCACAGACCAACCGGCTCCAGATTTGCCAGACGGCACAGATCCACGGTAGCTTCGGTGTGACCCGAACGAATCAGCACGCCGCCTTCGCGCGCGCGCAGCGGGAACATGTGACCCGGACGGCGGAAGTCCGACGGCTTGGCATTTGCTAGAACCGTTGCGCGCGCGGTGTAGCCGCGCTCTTCTGCGGAAATACCGGTTGTCGTGTTGACGTGGTCAATGGCTACGGTAAATGCCGTTTCGTGATTGTCTGTGTTCTGCTCAACCATCGGCGGCAGACCCAGCTTGTCGCAGTATTCACCGCTCATCGGCATACAGATCAGACCCTTGGCATAGGTAGCCATAAAGTTTACATTTTCTGTGGTTGCGAACTGTGCCGCACAGATGATGTCACCTTCGTTTTCACGATCTGGGTCGTCAATGACCAAAATGTTTTTGCCTGCACGCAGGGCGTCCAGAGCTTCTTCAATGGTTGCAAAATCAGCCATTTTTATATCCTCCTGTCAGAGAAACCCGTGTGCCGAGAGAAAATCGGCAGTCAGTCCGCCGGACGGCTTGTCCTCTTCCGGCGCGGGCTTCATTAGCTTTTCAATATATTTTCCGACAATATCGCATTCCAAATTCACGATATAGCCGGGCTTGCGGGTCAGCAGCGTGGTTTCCTGTCCGGTATGCGGGATAATAGAGACTTTAAAGCAGCTGTCATCCACATAGGCAACGGTCAGGCTGATGCCGTCGATGGTGATCGAGCCTTTTTCTACAATATAATGCAGAATGTGCGACGGGGCAGCGATTGTCACCCAGACAGCGTTTCCTTCCGGAGACAAATCGGTGATGGTTCCGGTTCCGTCCACGTGTCCGGCAACGATGTGTCCGCCGAAGCGGCCGTCTGCCGCCATGGCGCGTTCCAGATTGACGCGGGATTTTGGCTTGAGTGCGCCGAGATTGGTGCGGCGCATGGTCTCCGGCATGACATCGCCTTCAAATCCATCTCCGGTGAGACGGACAACGGTCAGACAAACGCCGTTGACAGCGATGGAATCACCGAGCTTTGTGCCGCCCAGAACCGTGCTGGCGCGAACGCCGAGAACCGTACTGGTTGCTGACTGCCGCAGACTGGTGATTTCACCGACTTCTTCGACAATTCCGGTAAACATAGCTTCAGTCCTTTCGGATGCGGCCTTCTATGAGAATATCTTCTTCCAGCCGTGTAATGGTAAGATCGGAGAGCTTGAGTGCGTCTGCCATCTTGGCGATGCCGGGGCCGCCGACAGGGCCATGGGCACTCGCGCCGCCGATGAGCTTCGGGGCAATATACGCCTGTACTTTGTGCACCAGTCCGAGCCGCAGCGCTTCGCCGTTGAGTGTGCCGCCGCCTTCCAGCAAGACGCTGTCAATCTGCTGCTCGCCGAGGTAATTCATAACAGCGTGTAGATCCACGCGCTTTCCCTCAGCGTCCGGCAGGGAGACAACGCGCACACCGGCTTCTTCCAAAGTAGAGATGCGGCTCTGCTGCGCATGGGCACAGAAAATCCAAGTCGGAATTTCCTTTGCGGTGCGGACGAGCTGGCTGTCCAGCGGTGTCCGCAGCTGGCTGTCACAGATCAGACGAACCGGATCGACACCGGATTCGATGCGGCAGTTGAGCATCGGATCATCGGCGAGAACCGTTCCGATGCCGACCATGATGCCGCTCAGACGCTTGCGGGTTTCCTGCACGTGCAGGCGGGCCTTTTCGCCGGTCACCCACTTGGAATCTCCGGTATACGCGGCAATGCGTCCGTCCAATGTCATCGCGTATTTCATCACGACAAATGGGGTCTTGGTCGTAATATAATGGAAGAATACCTCGTTGATGGCGTGGCTTTCCTCTTCCAGAACGCCGGACACACAGGAGATACCGGCATTGCGCAGAATGCTCAGTCCCTTGCCTGCGACGAGAGGGTTGGGATCCAAGCAGCCGACAACGACGCGGGCAATCTTGTGCTCCAAAATGGCGTCTGTGCACGGAGGCGTGCGTCCCCAGTGACAGCATGGCTCCAGTGTGACATAAATCGTCGCACCGGTGCAGTCCTCGGTGCAGTTTTTGAAAGCGTTGCGCTCTGCGTGTAAGCCGCCGATGTGTTCGTGCCAGCCCTCGCCAATGATGCGGTCATCCTTGACAATGACAGCGCCGACCATTGGGTTTGGGGAGACATGTCCGGCGCCGCGCTTGGCCAGCTCTAAGGCATGGCGCATATAGTGCAGGTCGCGCTGCGTAATTTCAGACATTTGTATCAACTCCAAAACAAAAAGCCCCGTTTGAATGCATCAAACAGGGCGTACAAAACAAAAAGAGCCTGTTTCCACGTGCGTGTGAAACAGGGCAAAACAAACAGGAGACATTGTAACATGTCTCGATTGTATCTTCTTCCATCCAGACTGTGACTGTCGGCTCCGGACTCAAACCGGATCGGCCGCGGAATCGCTTCCAGCGGGTCGCGGGCTGTACCGCCGGTAGGGAATTACACCCTGCCCCGAAGAACAATGTTATTTTCTTGACAAGTACAAGTATACTACATGCATGGACAAATTGCAATAGGTTTTCTATATGTTACAAAAAACTTTAGCCGGGGCAAACTGTGGAAAAGCTGTCAAAAATTTCGTTCTCTGCCCGCTGCCCGCAGCCACAGCTTGCGCAGCAAATCCACGGGGATAACCGTGAGCGCAAGGCCTGCCGCGACACATAATTCGTACACAGGAAGCGGCGTCGTGCGAAACAGTGCACCGCCGTAATAAATGAGTCCGAGCTGTACGACAGAGACAGCAGTCATAATGCCGAGAAACAGCGGGTCGCGCCAGATGTGCGCCAGAATATTGAGCCGGTGTGTGCGCGCATTGTATGCATTAAAAATCCCACAGAAGATAAACAGCGCAAAGAACGCGGTTAAAAAGCGGATCGGATCCGCCGCGTAGCCAAAGAACCGCCGGAGCGGTGCGGCGCGCAAAAAGACAATACATAACGCAATCGTATAGCTTCCAGTCCATAGCAGCTGACTTTTCATATATTGATTGAGCACTGGCTCTTCGCGGCGTTTGGGCGGCTCGCGCATATATTCCTGCAGCGGCGGCTCGCCGGAAAACGCCAGTCCTGCCAGCGTATCCATAATGAGATTGATCCACAGCATTTGCATGACCGTGACCGGCGTGTCAATGCCGATGAGCGGCCCGGCAATCGAGACGCCGACGGCACAAATGTTCATCGTCAGCTGAAAGACCAGAAATTTGCGAATGCTTTTGAAAATTGTCCGTCCGTATAGCACGGCGTGCGCAATCGAGGCGGGATTGTCGTCGGTAATCACAATATCTCCGGATTCTTTGGCGACGGCGGTGCCGCTGCCCATGGCAAAGCCGATGTCTGCGAGCTTGAGCGCGGGCGCATCGTTGACGCCGTCTCCGGTCATGCCCGCGACGAGACCGGCTTCCTGTGCGGCTTGAATCAACCGCACTTTATCCGCAGGCAGTGCCCGTGCGACGACAGCGAGCTGAGGAAGCTGCTGGATCAGCTCCTGCTTTGACCAGCTGTGCAGCTGTCTGCTGTCTATCACGAGCGGATGCGCGTCGGAGACAATGCCGCAGCGTTTGGCGATGGCGCGAGCTGTGTCGGGGTGGTCACCGGTCAGCATGACGGTACGGATACCTGCCTGTGCCAGCTGATGAATCGCCTGCGGCGTTTCGCGGCGCAGCGGATCGCGCAGGACGAGCAGTGCCGTCAAAATCATGCCGTGCGGCAGATGCGTTTCTGATACAGACTGGTCGGTGACTGCCATAGCGAGTAACCGTCCGCCGGATGCCGACTGCTCGGCAAGGATGCGAGACAACGCAGACGAAGCAAATGCATGTACCGTTCCGTCCGGCGCGAGATATTGGGTACAGCGGGGAAGAAGCAACTCCGGCGCCCCGCGCACCAAGGTTCGCATTTGCGTGGTCAGACGAACCGAGGCATATTTTCGGCTGGAGTCAAAGGGAATGCGCTGACTGAGCGCCTGTGTTTGTCCGGTATCAAACGGTGCAATCGCGTGCAATAACGCGCGGTCTGTCGCGTTGCCGCCTGCGATTCCGTTGGCGGACAGGGTGCCGCCGGTGTTATATCGACAGTCCGCATAGATTTGCGCAAACAGCACCGGCGCACGGCGATGCAGCGTTTGCATCCCGTCAAATCGCGTGCCATCACCGGAAAAAATCGCTTCTGCGGTCATCTGTCCGCAGGTCAACGTGCCGGTTTTGTCCGTGAATAAGAGATTCATGCTTCCGGCGGTCTCAATGCCGGTCAGCCGCCGAACCAAAACATGGTCGCGCATCATGCGCAGCATATTGGAGGACAAGATGACCGTAATCATCATCGGCAGACCTTCTGGTACAGCGACAACGAGCACGGTCACTGCCAAGGTGACCGCGTGCAAAATGTGCTGTAAGATAGAGGCGAGGCCTTGCTGGATGCCGTTTTGCACGATGAGACATAAAAATAAATCGGATGCTGCGACGAGAATGGCTGCCGCTATGCCCAGCTTGCTGATGCTGCCTGCGAGAGCGTCCAGACGAACATGCAGCGGGCTTTCCCGCGTGTCCTCCTGTAATTGTCCCGCCATGCTGCCGTATACGGTTTTGCTGCCGACGGCGGTCACTTCCAAAACGCCTTCACCGGAGGTGACGACACTGCCGCGCAGCAATTCTGCATCTGCTGTTTTGTGCATGTCATGGCTTTCGCCGGTCAAGGCGGATTGATTGACATCTAATTTTCCTTCGCGCAGGATTCCGTCGGCGGGGATGCTTTCGCCCGCTTGTAGCAAGACTAAATCGCCGCACACGACATACTCTGAGGGAATGACGAAAATGCTTCCGCCGTCGCGCCGGACGCGGCAGGTCACTTTGGCGGCTTCTGCCTGCATCCGGCGAAACGCCGCATCACTGCCGTATTCGGAAAGGGCAGAGACAAAGGTTGCCAGAAACACGGCAGCGGCAATGCCTGCGGTTTCAAACCACGGCGCCCCGCGCAGCATGAATAACAGATTGATACACAGCGCAATGAGCAGAATGCGAATGATCGGGTCGGAGAACCCGGATAAAAACCGAGAAAACAGACTGCTTCCGCTGGATTCGGTCAGACGATTGGAACCGTGCTGCTGTCTGGATCGCTGCACCTCGCCGCTGCTCAGCCCGCCGCTTCCGGTCATAGACATCCCTCCCTTTGCTCCAGTGTATGAAAGGGAAGCGGGGAGTATGCTCCAAAACACGGCGTATTTTGGGGAGAAGAGAACAAGAAAAATCAGATACATAACCAGCAAACCCTCCTGCCAATCCGGCGGGAGGGTTCTAGTTTTATTCCGTTTCGCAATCCGGTTCTGTCACGGTGACCGTATGGCCGAGTTTTTCTAGGCGTTCCAAGCAATGCTCACCTTTTCCGTGCTCAAGGGCATAGACGGTTTCGCTGATGCCGCGGATGGCTTTGCGCTGCACAAGCAGGACGCGGCCGAGGATGACAAGCACAACGGCGTTTACAAGCAAAAACAGCAGATAGAGCTTGTTGAAATCACCGCCTTTGGACAAGAAAAATCCGATTTCACATGCCGTAAACGCAGCAAACAGCAGGATGAGCCGACAGAGCGGGCGATGCTGCGCCTGTTCTTTGCGCAGAGATTGTTCGCCGAGTTCTATGAGCTTTTCCCGAGCTTCCTGTTCTGCCATCTGTCGTGTCATATGCGCGAGCCTCCTTGCTGTCTGTGTGTTTCTTATTGTAGCTCTTGCGCGTGCCAATGTCCACGAAACCGGCAAAAGACCTGAGATTTGGCGAAAAACATCAAAAAAAGAGACAGAACCGAAGTTCTGCCTCTTGCTATGCTTGGATAAAAGAAGCGATTAGCTGAAGTAACGCTTGAGCAGACCAGCCAGAGCCTTGCCGTGACGGGCTTCGTCGCGTGCCATCTCGTGAACGGTATCATGGATTGCATCCAGACCATTCTTCTTTGCGCACTTAGCCAGATCGAACTTGCCCTGCGTTGCGCCGTACTCGCAGTCAACGCGCCATGCCAGATTCTCCTTGGTGCTTGCCTTCATGTTCGGCTCCAGCGTTTCGCCGAGCAGCTCTGCGAACTTAGCAGCGTGCTCTGCTTCCTCGTAAGCAGCCTTCTCCCAGTACAGACCGATTTCCGGATAGCCTTCACGATGTGCGATGCGAGCCATGCACAGGTACATGCCGACCTCGGAACATTCGCCGTTGAAGTTTGCCTTCAGCTGCTCCAGGATATACTCCTTGTCCTCAGCGGAAACGTTGTCGTTGTTAGCAACAGTCTTCTCGTATACGCCGTACTCGTGTTCAGCTGCCAGCTCGATTTCGCCAGCTACTTCCTTGAACATCTTAGCCGGTGCCTTACATACCGGGCACTGCTCCGGTGCTGCGTCGCCTTCGTATACATAACCACATACAGTACATACGAACTTAGCCATAATCTTGTCCTCCTAATAAATATAATATAGTATCGGGTATTTGAACTCAAAATATCATTATTACGCCTGTTTGTTCTCCGGCACAAACTGCGACAGAGGCAGGTCATATAATTTGCTGCGGATGTCTTGGTTGATGGCACCGAACAGCCGATGAAATGTGCACTCGTTTTTTTGCTGCACACGGCTGCAATCGAATTCACTGCTCAGGCAGTGGTTGATTTCAATCGGACCGTCAATCACTTCGATGATCTCACCCAAAGAGATCTGATTGGCTGCGCGGGCGAGCTGATAACCGCCGCTGACGCCCTTAAAGGACTCTGTCAGACCGGCCTGCGTCAGCCTGCGCAGGATTTTGAGGGCGAACCGAGAGGGAACGCCGCTGTCATCTGATATTTGTTTTGCACTGATGGTCTGGTTGCGCTCCGCCAAACAGTACATAATACGGATTGCGTAATCCGCTTCATGCGTGATTCGCATGTTGCACCTCCGGAAGGTCTTTTGTCTTTCGACACCTACAGTATAACAGATTCGTTCGGAATGTCAAGTAGTAATGATTATTATTTTCAAAATTATTTTAAAAAATTTCGCGCAAAATTTTTTTCAAAAAAATCAAAAAAACAGTTGACATTTGTCTGTAGGAGAGATATAATACTAATCGTCGCTGAGAGATGCGGCAGGAAATAATTCGATTATTTCTCCCTCAAGTTGCTCAGACAACTCATACATGCGACTGTGGCGGAATAGGCAGACGCGCACGTTTGAGGGGCGTGTGGGCAACCGTGCCGGTTCAAGTCCGGCCAGTCGCACCAATTTGCAGATGTGGCGGAATGGCAGACGCGCTAGCTTCAGGTGCTAGTGTTCGCAAGGACGTGAGGGTTCAAGTCCCTCCATCTGCACCAAA
>CAVCGL010000030.1:0-21465 GCA_963601915.1 bacterium
CCTAAACAGTATACCATACTGTCTAACAAATGGGGTGCAGTGCAAAATGCCGGATTTTTTTGTGTTTACTGGAAGAATATATTGAAATAACGTCGCGAAATTTACAAGGCCTTTTGCAGATGAAAATAATCACTGCGTCCGAATTTGGGTCTTGCTATCACGTACACGTGATGGTATATGCTCGATATACGGGGAAAGGTAAAAGGCACGATGAAGAAGATCAGTGAAGTGTGCAAATTAACAGGCGTTACGCGACGAACGCTTCAATTCTATGATGAAGAAGGTTTATTACATACAAATCGTTCATCAGAAAACTATCGTTTATATGATAGGAATACGTTGGAAAATATTTGGCAAATACTCGTATACAAGGAGATGGGGTTTCGACTCAAGGAAATTAAGGATATTCTGAAGGTATCCAAACAAAATAGAACTTGTTTTTTAAAGCAAAAAACCGAAGCGTTGCAAAATCAAATGACACAAATATCTGCACAAATTAGATTGATACAGCAGATTCAGGAAAAAGGCATGCCCTCTGCTCCGAATTATGATGTTGATGGAAGAACATATAAGGAACAAGTAACAAGATTACGCGGGGACAATGGGAAAGGAGACTGATTACATGAAAAAATGGACAAAGTGGCAAAAGCTGTTGGCAGTTGTCGGAGTTTTGGCGGTGATTGCAGGACTGTCAAAATTAAATGCGTGGCAAAAGCAATGGAGGCAATTTCAACACAAATACACGTGGCCGGACAGTGCAATTGCAACGCAGATACCACAGCCAGAATCTCATTATGGGCAGATTTCAATAGACAAAGAGGATTGTCTGAATGTTGAAATCTATAAAACAAAGGAAGATGCATATATTTCATATATCGCGGCATGCAAAGACAAAGGATTTACGAAAGATTATTATGGAACAGAAGACTCTTATTCTGCAAGTAATGCAGCAGCGTATCATCTAGCCATTGATTATGATGGACAACATGAAACAATGACAATCTATCTAACAGATCCGGAAGACGAAAAGCAGGCAAATGTTTCAGATAGTCAAGTAAATAGTGATACAAACAGTGCTGATGATGAGCAAAAAAATAACAGCACAGAAAACAGCTCCGTCACACCGGAATTTAAACAAATGATGGACAGTTATGAAGCCTTTTTTGATGAGTATATTGCATTTATGAAAAAATATGAAAATTCTGATGATGTGTCAGGGTTGATGACAGATTACGCGGATTATATGAAAAAATATGCAGATTATATGGAAAAATTGAATGCAGTGGATACACAAAAGCTTTCTGCTGCGGACGATGCATATTATCTGGAAGTGCAGACGCGCATCATGAAAAAATTGTCAGAGATATAATGCGTTTAATGTAAAAATCCGGCAGAAATGCCGGATTTTTTCCTATATTATTGCGCCAGCCAATTGAGTGCACACCAGGTGTGAAGCGCAGCACCTAATGGGAGAATATCCTCGTTAAATACAACTTTCTCATTGTGCATGGGTTTGCCGTACAATGGATTTTCATCCGGTGCACCGGCGCCCAGCAATAGATAAGCACAGGGCAGCTCATAGGTGTATGAAGCAAAATCTTCTGAACCCATACCGCCTTCATCCAGACGATAGACTGCGTTTTGCCCGACGAGCTGCTGTGCAAGATCGCCCATTGCATTGACCAGATCTGGATCATTGACGAGTGGAGGCGCGGAAGCAAGCTCTATCACTTCCGCACTGCCGCGAAATGCCTGGGCGGTACACTGGGCAATGGTCTCAATGCGCTGCATGATGCGCGTGGCAAGCTCTCGGTCAAAGGTGCGGATCGTGCCTTCCAATATGGCATCTTGAGGAATGATATTGGGTGCTTGCCCGCCCTGCATATGGCCAATTGTCACAACAGCAGGCTGTTTGGCAGCGATTTCTCGACTGATTAGTTCTTGCAGAGATAGGTATACGTGAGCGGCAATGTTCAGTGGATCGACGCCGGTTTCCGGCATGGCACCATGGCAGCCGACGCCGTGAATATGAATGCGAAATAGCGTGCAGCCTGCCATAAACGTTCCGCGTCCACACAGAACGAGACCGGACGGTGTGCCGGAATTCACGTGTAATGCCATGCCGACCTGTGGCTTGGGATGGTTTAATACACCGGCTGCCAGCATAGACTTTGCGCCGGTAAATCCTTCTTCGTCCGGCTGAAAGACCAACTTGACGGTACCGTTTAATTGTGCTTGATACTGCCGCAACAGTTTGGCAGCACCCAACAGCATGGCGGTATGCATGTCATGTCCGCAGGCGTGCATGGCGCCATTTTCAGACTTGAAATCCAAGTCGGTTTGTTCTTGGATGTTTAGCGCATCCATATCTGCGCGCAGCAGGATGCAGCGTCCAGTATCTTTGCCGGTAATCGTTGCGACAATACCGCTGTCACAGAGTTCCTGCGGTTCATATCCCAATTCGACAAGTCGCTTTATCACATATGATTTGGTGACAGGAAGATGGGTGCCGACTTCTGGGTGCTGATGAATGGTTCGGCGATCTGTGAGTATTTCTTGCTTGATTTCCTGTGCTGCGGCGAGTAATTCCTGAGCTGATAATTGCATAAAATCCGTCCTTTCTTCTAAAAAATTCTTTACTTTCTATTATAGCGGACAGAATAAAAAAAGAAAATAGATTGAGAAAGATATGTGCTATAATAAATGCAAAGGGAGGGATACCTATGGAATATATTGCCCATTTGACAGAAGATAAACGTGTACAAAAATTGGTCGATCACTGCAAAAATACAGCGAAATTAGCTGGGAATTTTGCAAAAACATTTGATGAAGAAAACGTTGGATATCAGACCGGCTTGTTGCACGACGTTGGAAAATATTCGAAAGAGTTTCAAAATTATATTCGTGGAAATGGCAGCAGTCCGGATCATTCTACTGCAGGATGCCAAGAATGCAAGCAAAATATGTTTTCGGCTTTTTGCATTGCCGGTCATCATTCGGGACTGCCGGATTTGGGAAGCCCGGGAGATGCATCCAGTGAACCAACCTTATATGGACGCGTCAAAAAGAAAGTGAAAGAGTATCGAGCGTTTCAGAAAGAAATTTCTGTACCGTTGACAGTGTCAAAGATTCCGCCTAAACATGCCATGGGAAGGGTTGGATTTGATAACTGCTTTTTTACAAGGATGTTGTATTCCTGTTTGGTAGATGCGGATTTTCTGGATACAGAGGCGTTTATGAAACCGGAAACTCCGACAAGAGGTGCATTCGATACATTAGAAACGTTATGGGAAAGATTACAGGAAAAAATAACGCAGTTTGATCCAACATCCAGTGAATTAAATCGTAAACGCTGTGATATTTTATCGCAATGTCAGGCCGCAGCGCAGTGGAAACCCGGCGTATTTACATTGACCGTACCAACAGGCGGCGGTAAAACCATTTCATCCATGGCCTTTGCGATGGAACATGCAAAAAAGTACGACAAACAGCGAATCATTTATGTCATTCCGTATACCAGCATTATCGAGCAGACGGCAGATGTTTTTCGTGAAATATTTGGTGCAGAAAATGTGTTGGAACATCATGCAAGCGTAAATTATCAGGAATCTTTCAAACAGGAAGGCAACATAGACAAGATGCGATTGGCTGCGGAAAATTGGGACGCGCCGATTATCGTTACGACAAACGTTCAGTTTTTTGAATCGCTGTTTGCCAATCGTTCATCGAAATGCCGGAAATTACACAATATTGCAAACAGCGTTGTGATTTTTGATGAAGCACAAATGCTGCCGATTCCATATTTGAAGCCATGCGTGCAGGCGATTGCAGAGTTGGCAGAAAACTATCGGGTGAGCGCAGTTTTATGTACAGCTACACAACCGGCGTTAGATGACTATTTCCCACCGGAAATTTCCGTCCGCGAAATGATTCCCCATGCGGCGGAACTATACGAATCATTTCGGCGTGTGACGATTCAAGTAGATGGCAAAACGGAGTTAGATGCGTTGGCACAGACATTGATGGAGCAGGAAGAGGTTTTGTGTATTGTCAATTCCAGAAGGAAAGCGCGAGACTTGTTTTCGCTATGCGAAGCGGATGAGACCTATCATTTGTCTACACTGATGGCTCCAAAACATAGGCGTGCTGTTTTGCGGGAAGTAAAAAGACGCTTGAAAAAAGGCTTGCCATGCAGATTGATGGCAACGACAGTTGTAGAGGCTGGTGTGGATGTGGACTTTCCGCGTGTTTATCGGGAACAGAGCGGACTGGACAGCGTTTTACAGGCTGCCGGCCGATGCAATCGAGAAGGAAAACGAAGCGCGGCAGAAAGCATAGTTCATATGTTTGCACTGCCGGGAGCATTGCCGACAATGATGCAGCAGGCAGCAGGGATGATGCGAGAGACGATCCGTGAAGCTGAAAAACGGCAGTTTGATATTGGATCGCCGGAGTCTGTTCGGTATTATTTTGATCAACTGCATATGCTGAAAGAAAATGAGCTGGACACCAAGCAGATCATGAAATATAGTGAGTGCATGGCATTCGCAGAAATTGCAAAGCGATTTAAACTGATTGAAAATGATACACGTTCTGTTTTTGTTCCGTTGGATGAAGAGGCGGGACGGATTGCGGAGCGACTGAAAGGCGGAGAATATTCCCGTGATTTGCTGCGAACAGCGGCACCGTACATCGTCAGCATTTATCCGAACCATTTTGAAGCACTGGCGGGAGTCGGTGCACTGACTCAACTCAATGATGAGCTGGCAATACTGGAAGACATGTCAAAGTATCATGACAAGACGGGACTGGAGCTGGATGTAGAGAACGGAATTGGATTGTTTTGTTGAATAAAAACCTAGAGGACAGCAGAATTCTGCTGTCCTCTAGGTCTAGGGCGTATAAACTATCTAAACTTATATTTCAACCCACGCTTTTCAGCGACGATATTACTGTATCATATTTTGGAGTATAAAAGCAATAGATTAAAAAAATAAAAATTAGATTTCATAAGATTAGAAAGTTTATTTTTAAAAATCATTGACATCTTTATAGAGATATGTTATTTTAGTAACATAAAGGAGGGATGAGCGAGGATAAAAAATAATATCGTACAGACGATCATTGACAAAATATTCTGTCAATGAACTGATATAGAGAGGAGTTGATACTTATGTCAATTCGAGTAGAAGTCTGGGGAAAATACGCTTGCTTTTCGCGGCCAGAGATGAAAGTAGAGCGAGTTTCCTATGACGTGATGACACCGTCGGCGGCGCGGGGGATTTTGGAAGCTGTGTACTGGCACCCTGGGCTGCGTTGGCACATTGATGCGATTTATGTGCGAAATCCGATTAAATTTACCAATATTCGTCGCAATGAAGTGAAATCTGTCATTACTTCGTCAAATGTGCGAACGGTTATGATGGGCGGCAAGAAAGATTTATTTCTGGATACACACGCAGAAATTCAGCAGCGTGCTGCTATGGTACTGCAAGATGTTCGATATATCATTGAAGCACATTTTACGTTAACAGACCACGCAGCTCCGGGTGACAATCACGGAAAGTTTCAGGATATTATGAAACGCAGATTGTCGCGCGGACAATGTTATCATAATCCATACTTCGGTTGTCGGGAATTTCCGGTTTCTTTTCGACAGTTTCAGGGCGAAATTCCACCGGTTGATGAAGCGTTACAGGGAGAAAAAGATCTGGGATGGATGCTGTACGATATGGATTACACAGATTTGGAAAACATTCAGCCGAAATTTTTCCGAGCAGTCATGACAGACGGAAAGATTGACACGCGGGAAAGCGAGGTGCATTTGGTGTGATTTTACAAGCGCTTGCCTCCTATTATGATGTGTTGGCGCAGCAGGAAAAAGTAGGACGCCCGGGATGGGGAACAGCGAAAGTCATTGGCGCCCTTTGCTTGGACGAACAGGGAAATTTGATTGATATTCTCTCCTTAAAGACGGCAAATGCAAAAGGCAAGGAGGTTGCAACGGTAAGGGCTGTTCCTGAACAGGGAACTCGAGCAGTTAATATAAAACCTAATTTTTTGTGTGACCGTCCCGAATACTTATTGGGATTGAATACCAAACCAGATGATGGGGCCAAAAAAGAAGCCAACGAAAAAAGAGCAAAACGATGTTTTGATGCCGCGGCAGCTTTGCATTTGCAATTGCTCGATGGTGTAGATTCTGTTGCAGCGAAAGCCGTTTTTGCATTCTTTACCAATTGGAATCCAAATGCAGAACACCCCATTCTTGCGGAACATGAGGACTTGCTGAAAGAAGCAGGAAGTTTTCTTTTTCGAATCAACGGAACGTTTGCGCAGGAAGATCCGGCGATTCGAGCGGCTTGGGAGAACTACCGTTCGCAGGACACACAAGATGGCGTCGTCATGCAGTGCGCTGTTACGGGACAAAAAGCGACGGCTGCTCGCCTGCATACACTGATTAAAGGCGTTCGCGGCGCACAGTCGAGCGGCGCGGCATTGGTCTCGTTTAATGCTTCTGCCTTTACATCGTATGGACAGAAGCAGAGCTATAATGCTCCTGTCAGTGAACAGGCTATGTTTGCATATACAACAGCACTCAATTATTTGTTATCCAGTGCAGAACATACGAGAATATTGGGAGACACAACGGTTGTTGCGTGGTCAGCAAATGGCGAACCGCAGTATACCAATGTAGGCTGGTATTGTCTGGGAGGTGATACGAAGGCTGCTGTTGACGATAAGATGTTGCAATCTATGTTTGAAGCCTTGTCTCATGGCAGACCGTATGCATTTGAAGATGTTACTATTGATCCCGACGAGCCGTTTTATATTTTGGGACTCGCTCCGAATGCGGCGCGTTTGTCCGTGCGCTTTTTCTGGAAAAATACATTTGGACACTTTATGAAAAATGTGCAGGCACATTACAACCGGCTTGAAATCGTAAAACCTGCACAGGATGAGAGAAAATACTTATCTGTAGGCTCTTTGTTGTATGAGACAGCAAATAAAAAATCCAATGATAAATCGGCACCGCCGGTATTGGTTGGCGGACTGATGCGAGCGATTTTGAATGATACGCCGTATCCTGCGGCGCTGCAATCGGCAGTTATGCTGCGGATTCGAGCAGAACGAAAGGTTTCACGCGGACAAGCAGCGCTGTTAAAGGCAATTCTGTTGAAAAATCCCGCACCGATAGAAGGAAAGGAGATATGTACTGTGGCATTAAATCAAGAGAGCACATACACACCATATGTGCTGGGACGGCTATTTTCTGTATTGGAGGCCATTCAGTCGGCGGCCAATAAGGGAGTGAATACGACAATTAAAGATCGCTTCTTTAACTCGGCAGCGGCAACACCGGCAATTATTTTTCCTCGTTTGACACAGCTGGCGCAGGCGCATTTGCGCAAGCTGAATGTGGCTCAGAAGATCTGGTATGAACAGCAGTTGGTTGCCCTGCATGAAAAGCTGCCGGAAGTATTGCCTGCGCGTCTGAGCTTGGCAGAACAGGAGAGTTTTTTCATCGGATATTATCATCAGACGCAAAAGCGTTTTGAAAAGAAAGAAAAGGCAGATAGCATGAAGGAGGAAGAAAACCATGAGTGAAGTAATCAAGAATCGGTATGAGTTTGTTGTTTTGTTCGATGTAGAAAACGGCAATCCGAATGGTGATCCGGATGCCGGCAATCTGCCGCGCTTGGATCCGGAAACCGGTCTGGGTTTGGTAACAGATGTGTGCTTAAAGCGCAAGATTCGCAATTACGTGGAACTGGTCAAAGAGGATCAGGACGGATATAAGATTTATATCAAGGACGGTGTGCCGCTGAATCGCAGTGATGCGGAGGCACTTGACACTTTAAATATCACCAAGGAGAATATAAAGGATGCAAAAAATAAAAATGATGCAAAAATCCGCGACTTTATGTGTGAGCATTTTTATGACATCCGAACCTTTGGCGCTGTTATGACAACGTTCGTCAAGAACAAACTGAATTGCGGACAGGTACGGGGACCGGTACAGATTAGCTTTGCGCAGTCTATTGATCCGATTGTTCCGAACGAAATCACCATCACGCGAACGGCGATTACAACGGAAGCGGATGCGGCAGAGAAAACGACAGAGATGGGACGTAAGTCTATTGTTCCGTATGGTCTGTATCGCGCAGAGGGATTTGTTTCGGCAAATCTGGCACGCAAGACAACAGGCTTTTCCGAAGATGACCTGAATCTGCTGTGGGAAGCGATTATCAATATGTTTGAACATGACCATTCTGCGGCGCGCGGAAAAATGGCGGTGCGCGAATTGATTGTATTCAAACATGCGACAGAACTCGGCAATACGCCGTCATATAAGCTGTTTGATGCCGTACATGTGGCGAAAAAGGAAGGCGTTGTCGCACCGCGTTCGTACAGTGACTATACCGTCACGATTGACGAAGACAGCATTCCGGAAAGCGTAACCTGTACGCGAATGATCTGATGTTATGTATCGAGAAGAAGAATATCTGATGTTGTCTGGTTTGCAGCACTTTGCATTTTGCCGTAGGCAGTGGGCACTTATCCATATTGAACAGCAATGGGAAGAAAATCTGCGAACGGTAGAAGGCGAATTGATGCATGAACGTTGCCACGATGAACAACAGACAGAAAAGCGCGGAAATCTGCTGATTGTACGCGGGATGCGTATTGCATCGCCCACACTTGGCATTTCCGGCGCGTGCGATGTCGTGGAATTTCATACAGATTCCAATGGTATTTCTTTGTTTGGACGGAAGGTGCTTTGTTCTATGGAGAAACGGCACGTAGACAATCGGTTCTCTTTACAGAAGAACTGAGAAATACGGTGCGTGACATGCTGAAAGAAATGCACGACTATTTTTCGCGGGGATATACACCGAAGGTTAAACCGAGTAAATCCTGTCAGGCATGTTCGTTAAAAGAACTGTGTTTGCCGAAATTATATAAGAAACGTTCGGCGAAAGAATACCTGATGCAGCGGATTGGAGAAGAACAACCATGAAGAAATTACTCAATACGCTGTATATTTTGTCGGAGGACAGCTATTCCGCTTTGGACGGAGAGAATATTGTTATTTTATCTGGCGAAAAAACAGTAGGACGCTATCCGCTGCACACCTTACAAAGCATTGTTTGTTTTAGTTATAAGGGCGCATCTCCTGCTCTCATGGGAAAATGTGCAAGAATGCAGATTGGCCTGAGTTTTTTCACACCCAATGGTCGGTTTCTTGCCAGAACGTGCGGAGAAAGTCAAGGAAACGTGCTGCTTCGGCGCACGCAGTATCGAATGGCAGACGAACCACATGAATTCTGTGAGCTGGCAAAAGCGTTTCTTATCGGAAAGATATATAATGCGCGATGGCAGCTGGAACGTGCAACGAGAGATCATCCGGATCGCGTAGATATAAAGCGACTAAAAGACACCTCTGCTTTTTTGTTGCAGAGCATTCAAAACATAACAGAATGCTCTGATATGGAACAAATTCGCGGATATGAAGGCGAAGCTGCACAAAAGTATTTTGGCGTTCTGGACGAACTGATTTTACAGAACCGTTCTGTGTTTTCCTTTTCCGGCAGATCGCGTCGTCCGCCGCTCGATCCGATAAACGCAATGTTATCCTTTGTATATACATTGCTCGCCAATTCTTGTGCTTCGGCTTTAGAGGGCGTCGGCTTAGATTCATATGTTGGCTTTTTGCATCGTGATAGGCCGGGCAGAACCTCTTTGGCATTGGATTTAATGGAAGAGTTAAGAGCTGTTTTTGCCGATCGTTTGGTCATTACTTTGATTAACACACGGAAGATCAATGCCAAACATTTCGAGACGAGAGAAAATGGCGCAGTGTATCTCAATGATATGGGACGTAAAATTGTCTTGCAGGCATGGCAGGAAAGAAAACAAGAGAAAATTCGTCATCCATTTTTAGAGGAATCCATTCCGTGGGGTCTTGTACCGCACGTACAAGCGTTATTGCTGGCTCGATTTTTACGCGGAGATATAGATGGATATCCGCCGTTCTTATGGAAGTAAGTTGGTGATTTATTATGCTGGTATTGATTACATATGATGTAAATACAGAAGATGCCGCCGGAAGAACTCGCTTGAGAAAAGTTGCAAAACAATGTGTGAATTACGGTCAACGCGTTCAAAATTCTGTATTTGAATGCATGTTAGATGCTGCGCAATGTAAAAAGCTCATTCATTGCTTGTGCGGCTTGATTGACGAGGAAAAAGATAGTCTGCGTGTCTATTATCTGGGAAATCGTTATCAGAATAAAGTTGAACATTTTGGCGCCAAACCGGGATACGAAGCGGAAGGAGTGTTAATGATCTAGGTGCGAAATAAGATGGCTCACAAAAAGCCTCGGAGCTTCGCACCGCCAATTTGAGCTATTTTGATTTTCATTTGAAAAAAGATGAATGAAAAAGAAGTCAAATGAGCGAAAATGTGGTATACTATATATGTTTTATACAGTGAGACATGAGAAATTTTGTCATGTTTTGCTGTCGCACCCCGCGAGGGGTGCGTGGATTGAAATCGGACGAGCCATGCATCGAGCGGATCGAGAGGAGTCGCACCCCGCGAGGGGTGCGTGGATTGAAATACCGCCTCCTGAGCCAACTTGCTCAGAGTGTCTACGTCGCACCCCGCGAGGGGTGCGTGGATTGAAATCGTCATTACCGTATCTGATGTAGGTGTATCCCTCGGTCGCACCCCGCGAGGGGTGCGTGGATTGAAATGCATGGTTAAGACCGCCGCGCAGACGGCTCTTGCGTGTCGCACCCCGCGAGGGGTGCGTGGATTGAAATTGGACGGCAGAACCTTGCGGAATCAAGGAGCTGGTCGCACCCCGCGAGGGGTGCGTGGATTGAAATGATTCATACAAGCAGAAAGAAGCGGAAAAGGCGGCGTCGCACCCCGCGAGGGGT
Source organism: bacterium (assembly GCA_963601915.1). Classification (GTDB taxonomy): domain Bacteria; phylum Bacillota; class Clostridia; order Oscillospirales; family Butyricicoccaceae; genus Butyricicoccus_A. The sequence continues at coordinate 10,951 of CAVCGL010000030.1, forward strand.
GCGTGGATTGAAATGTGCGAAAAAAGTGCACAAAAAGTAGTGTACTCGGTCGCACCCCGCGAGGGGTGCGTGGATTGAAATCTGCTTTTTGTTATACTTAAATCAAGAAAAGAACGTCGCACCCCGCGAGGGGTGCGTGGATTGAAATAAGTGCTGCGCTGATCGCTCTTACCGTGCAATCGTCGCACCCCGCGAGGGGTGCGTGGATTGAAATTACCGCTGTGCAGAATATGCAGGGTCAGAACACGTCGCACCCCGCGAGGGGTGCGTGGATTGAAATCTGCCGCGTCTGCCAACTGCTGCTGCGTCAACCCTGTCGCACCCCGCGAGGGGTGCGTGGATTGAAATCCGCTTGCTGTAATAGTCTCCATACAGCTCCTGCGTCGCACCCCGCGAGGGGTGCGTGGATTGAAATGCAAAAGTTGCAGATGCAAAGGAAAAATGTGAGAGTCGCACCCCGCGAGGGGTGCGTGGATTGAAATTGCTCGATGCTCTGTGCAGTCAGCGCATCCAGAAGTCGCACCCCGCGAGGGGTGCGTGGATTGAAATACTTCACATTCTAAATCATGCATTTTTGCATCAGTCGCACCCCGCGAGGGGTGCGTGGATTGAAATGGTTCGGCTATGGTTACATCAATCTCCACGCAACGTCGCACCCCGCGAGGGGTGCGTGGATTGAAATAACAGATCATATACCCAATTGAGTACAAATTGCAGCGTCGCACCCCGCGAGGGGTGCGTGGATTGAAATGACGCTTGCATTAACGAGGCTTAGATCGGCAGCCGTCGCACCCCGCGAGGGGTGCGTGGATTGAAATACGCTATCTAAGATAACCGGAACCGAGCAAGCACAAGTCGCACCCCGCGAGGGGTGCGTGGATTGAAATGCTGTGTTAAACAGAGTCGGGCTGTCCAGCAGAGTCGCACCCCGCGAGGGGTGCGTGGATTGAAATTTTTGTCACATATTCGCTCAAGTCCGGCATCGGGTCGCACCCCGCGAGGGGTGCGTGGATTGAAATCGCGCAACCTCTGATGGAGATGACAAGCAGACACCGTCGCACCCCGCGAGGGGTGCGTGGATTGAAATGAGCTGGATTGCCTGAGATGTAACATTGTCTAATGTCGCACCCCGCGAGGGGTGCGTGGATTGAAATATTCCTCATTTATAACTCAGACATTGCAGAGCGGCGTCGCACCCCGCGAGGGGTGCGTGGATTGAAATACACCTGTACCTTTCGGCTGTATGTCTACCGTCAGTCGCACCCCGCGAGGGGTGCGTGGATTGAAATTTGTTACTGTTGGTGGACATTACGCTTCCACCATGTCGCACCCCGCGAGGGGTGCGTGGATTGAAATTGTCATCCAAGTTGCCGACCGCAAAAGAATTCAAAGTCGCACCCCGCGAGGGGTGCGTGGATTGAAATCGGCGGAGCTATCGACCTGCCGAATGTAAAAAACGTCGCACCCCGCGAGGGGTGCGTGGATTGAAATTTTCGCGGCATAAGCCTTTGCAGCTGCCGCCATGCGTCGCACCCCGCGAGGGGTGCGTGGATTGAAATGCTGAATTGCATGAATATAATCATTCAAGCACGGGTCGCACCCCGCGAGGGGTGCGTGGATTGAAATTGTTGACGGAACTTATATTAAACGGATCGAAAAAGTCGCACCCCGCGAGGGGTGCGTGGATTGAAATTTGTTTTGACCTGTGCGGGATGATGTCAAACGCCTGTCGCACCCCGCGAGGGGTGCGTGGATTGAAATGTCATCGGTCATCTGCACAGCGGTGTCGTAGCCGGTCGCACCCCGCGAGGGGTGCGTGGATTGAAATTTAAACTGCCAAAATGGTATAGTCAATCTCCGTAAGTCGCACCCCGCGAGGGGTGCGTGGATTGAAATCATAAAGTGCGCTTTTGTAATATCCATCACCACAGTCGCACCCCGCGAGGGGTGCGTGGATTGAAATGTACGCGGGATATTGATATATTCCATCGTTAAAAGTCGCACCCCGCATGGGGTGCGTGGATTGAAATGCCAGGCTTATCCGATTTACCAGACAGCTGTGCAGTCAGTCGCACCCCGCATGGGGTGCGTGGATTGAAATGCGGACGATACCGCCGAATGGGGCGAGCTTTCCGGTCGCACCCCGCATGGGGTGCGTGGATTGAAATAACCCCGCAACAACACCAGCGTTTGCCAGCACCTGGTCGCACCCCGCATGGGGTGCGTGGATTGAAATGATCACCTCCAGTGTTAATACCTCAAACTCCGGCGTCGCACCCCGCATGGGGTGCGTGGATTGAAATTTTAAGCAGCTGACAACCTATGTCCGGCAGGGCGTCGCACCCCGCATGGGGTGCGTGGATTGAAATACGGTAGAGCGCAGCGTCAAGACTACACTATTGGTCGCACCCCGAATGGGGTGCGTGGATTGAAATCGAGCACAGTGTATGGAATTGCTGGAACAGCAGCATCGCACTCCTCGCGGGTGCGTGGATTGAAATTTTAAGTCGCATTTCCTCATCCTCCTACAGCCAATCTCCAAACCATCTTTTGAACTGTACGGATTCCGTGACATTTTTCATTTTCGGCTTGACAGGAGAACCGGCATCGCGTATACTAGCTATATAGCCATTACGTGCTTGTGCGGACGTCTTGGGCATTGTGACCCTTGCTCTCCGTAACAGCGTAGTGGCTTTTTCTTTGTCCCAATAGAACAGAGACGTTTCACCATTTGCATAATCGTCCAGCACATCAGCCAGCAGACGAGTGACTGCATTCTTTCTGCCGTGTATGCTGGTTACGGCGTTGCTGTCGTCACACCCCTCGCGGGTGCGTGGATTGCAATCGGATAAACGGATATGCTATACTAAGTGAAGTATAGAAGAAAATAAAGAGGATTATACGATGGAGACTTTGGAACAGTCTAGAGATGCTTTGTTAGGCGTACTCATAGGACTTTCTCACGCCTGCACCAACAATCCCAAAACAGAGAACACGGACCGTATCTATGTAGATGGGCTGCAATGCGCAGCACAAGAAACCGATATACCGACAATTCAAGAACAGACAAAAAAGACATCTGAGGAGAAACATGCTGTTGCACCGGGCTGCGCGTTTTGTCAGGCGCGCTGCGGGAATACCGATGATTACGATATGGTCTGCCTGTGGCAAGCGATTCCAGCGGTGCGCGATGCAAAAGAACGATTGCTGCGTGCGCTGCAGCAGCTGGCGTTGAAAACTGATGCAGAACACGTATCGGAACAGACAGCGGGATTGTTGCAAAGAGGTCTGTTTGCCTTAAAAGAAGACTGGGAACCAGAACGATACGATGAAATAACACGACAAATAGGAGGAAGAGTATGAGCTTTCGCATGTATGTACCGACTCGCATTATTTTCGGCGCGGGAAGTTTGAACAAGTTGAGCCGCCAGAAACTGCCGGGCAAGAAGGCATTGGTGGTTATTTCTAACGGTAAATCCACAAAAGCCAATGGATATTTAGACCGCACATTGGAAGTCTTGCAGCAGGCGGGTGCAGAGACAGTGGTGTTCGATCAAGTTATGGCGAATCCACTCAAATCGACTGTCATGGCAGGCGGCGCATTTGCACGAGAACAGGGCTGTGATTTTATCGTTGCTTTGGGCGGCGGCAGTGTCATTGATGCATCTAAAGCGATTGCGATTATGGCGACCAATGACGGCAATATTTGGGATTATGTCTACGGCGGCACAGGCGGCTGTCAGCGCATCGGCGTCAATCCGCTTCCGGTTATTGCGATCACGACGACGGCAGGTACCGGCAGTGAAGTGGATGCATTCAGCGTCATTACCAATGAAGAAACCAACGAAAAGATTGGTTTGGGCGGCGATGCTCGGCTGTTCCCTAAAACGGCGATTGTTGATCCGGAATTGATGCTCTCCGTTCCACCGAAGTTTACAGCATATCAGGGCTTTGACGCGCTGTTTCATAGTGTGGAAGCATATATTGCAAAATCTGCCAGCCTGATGAGCGATATGTATGCATTGACAGCAATTGAAAATATCGGAGGCTATCTGGCACGGGCTGTAGAAAATGGTAAGGACTTGGAGGCGCGAGAGCATGTCGCATTTGCCAACACTCTCTCTGGTGTGGTCATGACAATGTGCTCACTGACCAGTGAACATGCATTGGAACACGCAATGAGCGCGTATCATCAGGATTTGCCACATGGTGCCGGACTCATTTTGATTTCTCTGCCGTATTATGAGCATTTTGTGCAGGCGCATGTGTGTGATGAACGGTTTATTCGTATGGCACAGGCTTTGGGCAAAACGGATGCGTCTAAACCGGAAGATTTTCTGACTGTACTGGAAGAATTGCAGAAGGCATGTGGCGTACATGAACTGAAAATGTCAGATTTTGGCATCAAAAAAGAAGAAGCCCTGACGCTGGCACAGAATGCGCGCGCAACGATGGGGGCTTTGTTTAAGGCGGATCGTGCATCGCTTTCTGATGAGGATTGTGCAACTATCTTTGAGAGAGCATACAGATAAACAAGAGAAAATACGTGAAAAAGACGGATGTTCTGTGGAATGTCCGTCTTTTTTTGAAAAAAACGCCGAAAATAGAAAATTGCCCGTGTAAAACTGTTGACAGAAAACCTGCATGTGGTATTATATAATGTGATTAGCTAAAACTAATAAAATTGGCAAACCAATACTTTGTATGCAGGGAGTGTTCTACATATCATGAAATTGACAGAACAGGAAAAGTGCATATATGGAAATAGCGTACAGGTTATATCGAGAGAGGATGACTGTACGGTTTATACCCGCAAAGACGAAACGGGAGACGCACGTATGACTTGCTATCATGTGTTTCCGGGTATTGATTTGGTCTATAATGACATTCATATGCAGAGATCTGGCATGAAACCGGCAATGAATGGAAATTTTTTAGAGATCAATCACTGTAGGGAAGGCCGCGCAGAATGTGAATGCGGCAATCAGTTTTATTACATTACAGCGGGAGATCTGTCTATTCAGCAGAGAAAGAATTGCAGTCATGAGTCGTATTATCCGCTCAACCACTATCATGGAATATCCATCTTGATTGACGCCGATCATTCGCCCATGTGCCTGTCCTGCTTTTTGAAGGATGTCAACGTCCAGCCGACAACACTGATTCAAAAATTTTGCAAAAATGAGGCGGGATATGTTGTCCGGTCACAACCAAGCCTGGCACATATTTTTTCGGAGCTGTATACGGTTCCTGAGAGTATCCGAAAGGGCTATTTCAAAGTAAAGATATTGGAATTGCTGCTGTTTCTCAGCAGCATGAAATTGGAAGACGATACCGTACACGAACGCAGCTATTCCGGCAGTCAGGTCACTCTGGCAAAAGATGCCGGACGCTATTTGGCGCAGCATATGGATCGGCGCGTGACAATTGACGAACTGGCAGAGCAATTTTATGTATCTCCAACGCAATTAAAAAACAGCTTTAAGGGCGTTTATGGTGTTTCTATCTATGCGTACACGCGCTCGCAAAAAATGCAGGCTGCTGCCTGTGCACTTCGGCAGAGCAACGACACCGTGATGCAGATCGCTGGACGATACGGTTATGAAAATCCGAGTAAATTTGCAAAGGCATTCAAGGACGTTCTTGGCGTCACGCCGAATGAGTATCGAAATACAAATGGACAAAATGTCTGTTTGGAGCAGGGTTCGCTCTAAATGGAGTGGAGAAACTTATGAAATTACCGTAAACTAACATTGTCAAACGAAAACAAACGCCTGCGGGCGTTGTTTTTTGAACAACAGGTTAGCAAACACTAATTTGATAAGAGGTGAAAGCATGAGTGTAGTAATTGTTGGCGGCAATGACTGTATGGTACGCCGCTATAAAGATCTTTGCAAACAATATGACTGTCAGGCAAAAGTCTTCACGCAGATGAAAGACGGTCTGAAAAACAAGATCGGATGCCCTGATCTGCTGGTGCTGTTCACCAGCACCATGTCCCATAAGATGCTGCGATATGCATTAAACGAAACCAAGGGACAGGACAACATGATTGTCGCACGTTCTCATTCGAGTTCCATGTCTGCTCTGCGCAATATTTTGGAAGAGCATGCGTCCTGAGAACGTTTCTGCGCGATAAATACATTGATTTTTCAAGAAAGGTTGGTAATCAACATGGCAAAGGTAGCAGTAGTATATTGGAGCGGTTCCGGTAACACAGAGGCAATGGCAAATGCAGTCGTAGAGGGCGCAAAGGAGAAGGGCGCAGACGTATCCCTGTTCTTCTGCAGCGACTTTAACGAGGGCATGGTAGGCGATTACGATGCTATCGCATTTGGCTGCCCGGCAATGGGTGCAGAGGTTCTGGAAGAGGCTGAATTTGAGCCGATGTTCACCGCTTGCGGCTCGAAGCTCGGCGGCAAGAACATTGCACTGTTTGGCTCCTATGGCTGGGGCACTGGCGAGTGGATGCATTCTTGGGAAGACCAGTGCGCAGATTTCGGCGCAGTGCTGGTAACCGACAGTGTTATCTGCAACGAAGCACCGAACGATGACGGCATTGCAGCTTGCAAGGCTCTGGGCGCAGCTCTGGCATAATTTTTCATCGGACACGGCTTGGATACCCATAGACATCTTCCACCAAGATATGTCGCAAGTCTAATATCAGATAAATCCAACATACAATTCCTTAACAGCATACATGAAAAGCGGAACCGACATGGAAAAACCCATGTCGGTTTTGCTTTTTCACACAAAATCCGTATATATTGGCGGTTTCATACATAAAGTATCGGAGTTCCAATGTTTGCGGAAAAGGAGGAATGGCAGATGTGTGGAATCGCAGGAATGATAGGCAAACTTCCTTCGCGGCAGGTTCTGGAACAGATGCAGAACACCATGCGGCGCCGCGGTCCGGATCAAGAGGGAATTTGGATAGACAGAGCGACTGCGCTGCTGCACGACCGGCTCGCTGTTATTGATATAGAAGGCGGAAAGCAGCCGATGCGGCGAGACTATGCCGTTATGGTATACAACGGAGAGCTGTATAATACCGCAGAGGTGCGGACGGAGCTGGCAAAGCAGGGATATGTTTTTGAGACGCATTCGGATACAGAGGTTGTCTTGACGGCATACTTGGCTTGGGGAGAAGCTTGTCTCGACCATCTGAATGGAATTTATGCTTTTGCTGTCTGGAATATGCTGGAGCAGGAGTTATTTTTTGCACGAGATCGCATCGGTGTAAAACCACTGTTTTTTACAGAAAAATTGGATGGCTTTTTATTTGCTTCGGAGATCAAGACATTGCTGGCACATCCGAATATTCACGCGGAGATTGACCGGAATGGCATTTCGGAATTGATCTTGTTAGGTCCCGGCAGAACACCGGGCTGCGGCGTGCTGTGCGGCATTCGGGAAGTTCCTGCCGGCTGGTGCGGCACCTATTCGCGGAAGCGAGGACTAAGCCTCAGGCAGTATTGGCGATTGGAAGATAAAGAACACACAGATTCGGAGCAGGAAACGATAGACAACGTGCGCGCATTGGTCATTGATGCCATACAGCGGCAATTGGTATCGGATGTTCCTTTGTGTACGTTTTTGTCCGGCGGCTTGGATTCCAGTATTATTTCTGCCGTGGCAGCGCGGCAATATGCGCAGGAAGGACGGCAGCTGGATACCGTATCCGTCACGTACCGAGACAATGCGCGGTATTTTCAGGCCTCACATTTTCAGCCAAACAGTGATGACAGCTATATCGGATTGATGAACGATGCCATCGGTGCGAAAAATCATTTGATAGAGATTGATACGCCGCAGCTTGTACAGGCATTGTTTGAAGCGGTAGAAGCGCGGGATTTGCCCGGTATGGCGGATGTGGATGCATCCTTGCTGCTGTTTTGCCGAGAGATCAAAAAAATCGGCACGGTGGCGCTGTCCGGTGAATGTGCGGATGAAATCTTTGGCGGGTATCCATGGTATCGTGATGTAGACATTCGACGCAAGGCGGGATTTCCTTGGGCACAATCAACGCAGTACCGTGCGTCTTTCTTGACGCAGGAATGGCAAGAGCAAATTGATGCAGAAGCCTTTGTCGATCAAAAGTACCGACAGACGATTGCAGAGGTGACACCGGAAGGGATTCATGGAGAAGATGACAGACGGATTCGAGAGATGACCCGCTTAAATTTTGAGTGGTTCATGCAGACATTGCTGATGTATAATGAAACAGTTTCTTGAGTCACTTCCAGATGATCCGAATGGGGGAATCGTCGCCTACTAGAATTTTATCAATCATCATTCGCGCTACATCGCGCTTGCTGTCGTAATCGAGCTTAGCGAAATCTATGACAGCAAGGCCGTTCGGCACTTGATGGACGGGCTGTATAGCTGTGATTTCATTTGTGATGCGTTCATGTTCTGCTTCTAAGGTTTGCAGCTCATTTTGAATAGAACGCATAGCCGCTGCGCCGCCGATTTTCAGCGCTTCGACCAGATTGTTTATCTGTCTTTCGTTCTCTAACAGCTGAATTTTCAAATCATTCAATTGTTGATTCGGAACATCCTCGGTGCTGCTGTTTTTCGCAATTGTGTTGATGCGGTTTTGTATCGCGTCTGCAACATAGTTTTCGTATCGGAGCGAATTGCCGTGGATCCTTGCGTCACAAGAACCGGCCTGATGAAACCGCTTGTAACATTGAAAGTATGTCAGGCCTTTGTTTTGAAAAACATTGATTCGTCCGCCGCACTTGTGACATTTCAACAGTCCTGATAACCAAGTGAAGCTGCTGCGATGCCCATTTTTTAATTGCTTATTTTGACTAAGCATATTTTGAGCTGCAATAAAAACGCTTGACGGCACAACACCCTGGTGATATGCCAAAGATAAAGTGCGATGCCCAGCGCCTGATTTGCCGCCTTTGACAACTAGATATGCGGCGTGGGAGCCGTCAAATTCGTGCACATCGTTTATAATTTCCGTGTTGCCGTAATAGAACGAATAGACATCGACATCAGCGCATACATAAACCGGATTTTTTAAAATACGCCGGACCGTTATTGCATCCCAACGATCTGCGCCGCGTAGGTTTAATTCTTTTGACAAAGAGTACAAGGAAGCCGTTCCGCTGGTATACTTTGAAAATAAGTCCTGCACGATTTGCAATTTCTCCGGTATTGGTTTCAAAACAGATTGGCGCTTTCCGTTCCAATCGACTTTTTGAATTTCGAATCCGAACGGTGCTCTGCCGCCGGCCCAGATACCAGCATTCGAACGGGCATACCGATTTGTTGTGTACCGACTGACAATGGTTTCCCGCTCCAACTGGGCAAAGGTGATGATTATCATAATCATAGCTCTGCCCATAGGACTATTGGTATCAAAAGATTCCGTCACACTGACAAAATCAACATGGTTTGCATCAAAAGTTCGCCACAAAAGACTGAAATCCAGCACAGAACGCGATATTCGATCAAGTCGATAACAAAATACCCGTTTGATTTTTCCAGCACGCACGTCAGCCATAAGCTGCGTAAATGCCGGTCGCTGCGTATTCTTGCCCGAATAACCGGAATCTCGGTAAATAGCTGCATCTGGATCAGCGGCGCGCTTGCACATCTCAATCTGTGATTCGATAGAAATGGAATCGCGCTTTTCGATGGATTGTCTGGCATAGATTGCATCAATACGCATAAAAATAACTCCTTTTTATTTACTTTTTCGGAAATTTATAGTAAAATAAAAGGGCTGAATGTAACTTGTCAAAGTTTTCAGCCCATTCCCGTTCTGGTGCCACTAACACCAGAACGGGATTTTTTGGTTATTTCTGAAATAGAAATAGTTTAATATACTATTATTTGAATAGTTGTTCTTATGCAGAGAGTTCTCTATTGATATAATCAATTCCATGGTTACGAAATTCATCGAACGAGGTGTACTGTTTATCAGACATATTTGTGATCTGATTTTGATTAAAACTAGATAGTTTTCCAAAATCTTCGTGGACGATTAAGCTGCGAAAAGGAATATCTTCTTGTCTAAAGTTAAAGCAAGAGATTACCACTTTAGACGCTTTATTGTCATCATTTACACCAAAAAGATAAATAGGTTTAGAGGACGCGATTTCGTAATCCACGATACAATCACTATTTTTTCCGGGAGCAACATTTTTGTTGACGGAAAAATGTTTGCTTAAGTCTTCAAAAATGAAAGAATCTAAATAATCATAAAAGAGAGATTTCAGTGATTCTTTTGCTAGTATATCCATATTGCTGATCTTGGAAATTGCCTGTGCTAATTGATAGATGCCGCACTCCAACTGCGCAGGTAATACATCCAAAAAAATGTTTCCATTATCAAATTGGCAACGGTTTTGAGAAATGATATTGTTACAGATTTCCTGCTTATGAGGAGTATCCAAATCAAATGTATAAGACAGCTTCATGATAGTAATACCGTAATCACTAATTCGGAGCCTGCTATGGTCAGAAGGACATTCTTCAACAAAAATATCATACATA
>CAVCGL010000031.1:0-18657 GCA_963601915.1 bacterium
AACATGGAGCAGAAGAAGGCTCTCGCTAAGGCTATTGCTCGCATCGACTAAGTGTTTCTGACAAACGGTGCTGAATCTTAGACAATAATTTATTGTGACAACAGGCACTCATAGAGCACTCTCTGTGGGTGCCTGTCTGTCCATTTGTTATCTTTCGTTATTTTGAGGTTTTTTATGCTTCACTGTGCTGTAAAATTCTGCGGCGGCTGCAATCCGATGTATGATCGCGGAGGCGCCTACCGCAATATTGCTGAGACCCTTGCGGGTGTGGCCGATTTCTCCTTGCCCAGAGATGGCGAAGCGTACGATGTACTGCTCATCCTGCGCGGATGCACCGGATGTCCATATCTGTATGAGGACATTTCGGCAACCCACCGTATCGTCTGTGCCAGTCAGAACGAAGCGGATCATGCGGCAGAGCGCATTGCGGCGCTGTGCACGCATTAAGTTGTAAACAGGATTTATGCTTCAGCCTTGTGTGATCTGAAGCGATAAGTCGTTTAATAGAGAAAGGATTTGATACCAATGAAGAAAGTACAGATTGTCTCTCCAGAAGAGGCTGCTCTGCGCGTAAATGACGGCGATACCATCGCTACCGGCGGTTTTGTAAGCTGTGCCTGCCCGGAGACCCTGTCCATCGCTCTGGAGAAGCGTTTCCTGGAGACCGGTCATCCGCAGGATCTGACCCTGTTCTTCGCAGCTGGTCAGGGACATCGTGACGGCACCGGCGGCGACCATTACGGCCACGAGGGCATGGTTAAGCGCGTTATCGGCGGTCACTGGGATCGTGCTCCGAAGCTGGGCGAGCTGGCTCTGAACAACAAGATCGAGGCTTACAACCTGCCGCAGGGTGTTATTTCTCATATGTACCGTGACATTGCCGCTCACAACATCGGCACCATCACCCATGTTGGTCTGAAGACCTTTGCTGACCCGCGCAACGGCGGCGGCAAGCTGAATGACTGCACCAAGGAAGATCTGGTAAAGGTCATCAACATCGAAGGTCAGGAGCGTCTGCTGTACAAGAGCTTCCCGATTGACGTTGTTTTCCTGCGCGCTTCTTACTGCGATGAGTTCGGTAACTGCACCGTACATCGTGAGATTGGCCCACTGGACGTTACCGCTATGGCTCAGGCTTGTAAGAACTCCGGCGGTAAGGTTATCGTACAGGTTGAGAAGATCGTACAGGGCGGTTCTCTGGATCCGAAGCTCGTTGCTATTCCGGGCATCTATGTTGACTGCGTTGTTGTTGGCTCTGACGAAGAGAACATGCAGTGTCTCGGTATGCCGTATGACGGCGCACTGACCGGCGAATTCCGCATTCCGGTTGACGCTATTCCGTCCATCCCGCTGGATGCGAAGAAGGTTATCGCTCGTCGTGCTGCTATGGAGCTGCCGGAAGACGCTATCGTAAACCTGGGCACCGGTGCTCCGGAGAAGATCGCAAACGTTGCAGCAGAAGAAGGCATCTCGGATAAGATGACGCTGACCGTTGAGGCTGGTTCCATTGCAGGCGTTCCGTATGGCGGTACCCAGTTCGGTGCTGCTGCAAACGCACAGTGCATCATCCCGCACAATGTACAGTTTGACTTCTATCAGGGCGGCGGTCTGGATGTTGCATTCCTCGGCCTGGCTGAGACCGCTCCGAACGGCGACCTGAACGTATCCAAGTTCGGTACTCGTCTGGCAGGTGCAGGCGGATTCATTGACATCACCCAGAACGCAAAGAAGGTTGTTTACTGCGGCACCTTTACCGCAAAGGGTCTGCGCACCAAGTGCGAGGACAGCAAGCTGGTTATCACCCAGGAGGGTGGCAAGAAGAAGTTTGTCAACCAGGTTGAGCACATCACCTTCTCCGGCGACTACGCAAACGAAGTACATCAGCCGGTTCTGTACATCACCGAGCGCGCTGTCTTCGAGCTGCGTCCAGAAGGCGTTACCCTGATCGAGATCGCACCGGGCATCGACCTCCAGACCCAGATTCTGGATCAGATGGAGTTCGAGCCGAAGATCGCTTACCAGGAAGACGGTTCCATCAAGGTAATGGATGCACGCATCTTCCGCGATGAGCCGATGGGCCTGGCTAACGACTAATCTGCATTTTGCAGTATTGTAACAGGATTTCGTACGATTTTTGATGGTAAATTTTCGTCAATTTTGAACCTTTTGCCATAAAAACCTTGTGATTTTCCGCGTTATCATGTACAATGGTATCGGGGGGCAGGGTCTGAGATCCGACTCTGTTCCCGATATATATTTCTGTATTAGTTTTTTACTGAAGGAAAAGGAGAATTGGGCAAATGAATGTTTATATTTGTTCTGCCAAGAGAACCCCGATCGGTTCCTATGGCAAGACCCTCAAGGGCGTAACCGCAAAGACCCTCGGCGTAACCGCTGCTAAGGCTGCTATCGAGCAGGCTGGCATCGACGTAAACGACATCGACGAGACCCTCACCGGCTGCGTACTGCAGGGCGGCCAGGGACAGAACATTGGCCGTCAGATCGCTGTAGGCGCTGGCGTTCCGATTACCACCCCGTCTATCACCGTAAACAAGGTTTGTGCATCCTCTATGCGCTGCATGAGCCTGGGCGCTCAGCTCATCAAGTCCGGCGACGATCAGGTTGTTCTGGTTGGCGGCGCTGAGTCTATGTCCACTGCACCGTACGTTATGAAGGAAGCTCGTTGGGGCGCTCGTATGAACAACGTTACCATGATCGACCTGATGGTAAACGATGGTCTGTGGGACGTATTCAATGGCTACCACATGGGCATCACCGCTGAGAACGTAGCTGAGCAGTACGGCATCACTCGTGAGATGCAGGACGAGCTGGCACTGGCTTCCCAGCAGAAGGCTGTTGCAGCAATCAAGGCTGGCAAGTTCAAGGACGAAATCGTTCCGGTTGAAGTAAAGCAGAAGAAGCAGACCATCGTATTTGATACCGATGAGCATCCGCGCGAAGGCACCACCATCGAAGCTCTGCAGAAGCTGCGTCCGGCATTCAAGAAGGACGGCGGCACAGTAACCGCAGGCAACGCTTCCGGTATCAACGACGCTGCTGCATACATGGTTCTGGCTTCCGAGGAGTACGTAAAGGCTCACAACCTGAAGCCGATGGCTAAGATCAAGTCCTACGGTTCTGTAGGCTGCGATCCGTCCATCATGGGTATTGGCCCGATCGAGTCCACTCGTCAGGCTCTGAAGCGTGCAGGTCTGACTGTTGAGGATCTGGACGTTATCGAATCCAACGAGGCATTTGCTGCACAGGCTTGCGCAGTAAACAACACTCTGGGCTTCGATATGGACAAGGTTAACGTAAACGGCGGCGCTATCGCTCTGGGTCATCCGATCGGTGCTGCAGGCTGCCGTATCTCCACCACCCTGCTGTACGAAATGATCAAGCGTGATGCTACCTATGGTCTGGCTACCATGTGCATCGGCGGCGGCATGGGCGAAGCAATCATCCTCGAGCGCGACGAGCTTTGCAAGTAATCATGTTATTTTTGTAAGAACACGGGAGGGTGCTTCGGCGCCCATCCCGCTTTCTTAGCGTATATGTTTTTCTAAAACAAACAATATAAAATATTAAGGAGAGCTACAACAATGACTGACGTTAAAGTTGAGAAAAAGGGTAATGTAGCAGTCATTACCATCGAGCATATGCAGGCAATGAACGCACTGAGCACCGACATGTACACCCAGCTGGAAGAGGCTTTTGATACTGTCGCTGCCATGGAAGACGCATATTGTGTTGTCCTGACCGGTTCTTCCCGTGTCAACAAGAAGGGCAAGACGGTTCAGTCCTTCGTAGCTGGCGCTGATATTTCCCAGATGTCCACCATGACTGTTGAGGAAGGCAAGTTCTTCGGCAACAACTCCAACCGCGTTTGCTGGAAGATCGAGAACTTCAAGCGCCCGGTTATCGCTGCTATCAACGGTTTCTGCCTGGGCGGCGGCGTAGAGCTGGCTATGTCCTGCGACATCCGCATCTGCTCTGAGAACGCTACCTTTGGCCAGCCGGAAGTTGGTCTGGGCATCACCCCGGGCTGCGGCGGCACCCAGAGACTGGCTCGTCTGGTAGGCATGGGCAAGGCTAAGGAAATCCTGTACACCGCTCGTGGCAACTACACCGCACAGGACGCTCTGGATATGGGTCTGGTTAACTACGTTTACCCGATCGAAACCCTGATGGACGAGGCTATGAAGCTGGCAGAAGAAATTGCTGCACAGGCTCCGATCGCTGTTTCCCTGGTTAAGGAAGCTGTCAACGTTGGTATGCAGACCGACATCAATTCCGCTCTGAAGTTCGAGGGCAACTGCTTCGCACAGTGCTTCGCTACCGAGGATCAGAAGTACGCTATGAAGCACTTCGTTGAGAAGAGCCGCGAGCCGAAGGTATTCAAGAACAAGTAATTTTTTAGGGAATTGATTGATAAATAGAGGAGATTGAAATAATGAAGGTTTCTGTATTTGGCGCAGGCAACATGGGTGCCCGTATTGCAGAAGTATTCCTGAAGGCTGGTCATGCCGTTACGATGATCGACATCAAGGAGCAGTTCTGCGAAGGCGGTAAGAAGCGTATTGAGGGTGACCTCTCAGGCGCTGTTAAGCGCGGCAAGATGACACAGGAAGAAATGGATGCCGCTATGGCAAACCTGACCCTGTCCATCAACCGTCAGGACGCAGCTGGTTCCCAGTTCGTCATGGAAGTTATTCTGGAGAGAATGGATCTGAAGGAAGACCTGCTCAAGGATCTGGACGAAATTCTCGACAAGGACTGCATCATCGGCACCAACACCTCTGCGCTGTCTATCACAGAAATTGCAAGCGCTGTTCCGGCACGTGCAGCAAAGGTTATCGGCGTACACTTCTTCAACCCGGCTCACATCATGAAGCTGGTTGAGGTTACCCGTTCCATGCTGACCGACGACGAGACATTCAACACCGCTTACGAGCTGATGAAGTCTCTGGGCAAGACCCCGATCGCTGTTAATGAGGGCGCAGGCTTCGTTGTAAACCGTATCCTGATCCCGATGATTAACGAGGCTATCGGCATCTACGCTGACGGCATTGCTTCCCCGTCTGACATCGACCTGGCTATGCAGCTGGGCGCTGGTCTGCGTTCCGGCCCGCTTCACACCGGCGACCTGGTTGGCCACGATGTAAACCTGGCTATCATGGAGACCCTGTACCGCGAGTCTGGCGATGCTAAGTATCGCCCGCATCCGCTGCTGAAGAAGATGGTTCGTGCTGGCCTGCTGGGTCAGAAGACCGGCAAGGGCTTCTTTACTTACGACGGTCCGTTCGGCAAGGAAATCCCTGGCGGCGACCTGACCATCAAGTAATCAACGGCAGACAGGAAGAGGCGATAACATGAAAATTAGCGTCATTGGCGCTGGCGTAATGGGCGCGCGCATCACAGAAGTGATGATTAAGGGCGGTCACGACGTTGTCATGATTGACACAAACCGCGATCATGCAAACGGAAGCCTGAACCGCATCGTTGCCGATCTGGCAATCGGTGTGGAAAAGGGCAAGTTGACCGCAGAAGAGAGCGATGCAGCTCTCGCCCGCTTAACAATCTCTAATATGTGCTCGGATGCTGCCGGTTCCGCACTGGTTCTGGAGTGCATCAACGAGCAGCTGGAAGACAAGATTGCCCTGTTCAAGCAGCTGGACGGCATTCTGGACGAGGATTGCATCATTGGTACCAATACCTCTGCACTGCCAATCTCTGAGATTGCTCGTTCTGTTCCGCATCGTGCTGACCATGTTCTCGGTGTGCACTTCTTCAACCCGGCTCATATCATGAAGCTGGTTGAGGTCACCCGTACCATCAGCACCGATCAGGCAGTCATTGATTCCGTTGTTGACATCATGAAGGGCGTTGACAAGCATCCAATCGTTGTAAACGAAGGTGCAGGTTTTGTTGTAAACCGTATTCTGATTCCGGAAATCAACGAGGCTGTCGGCATCTATGCTGACAACATCGCAACCCCGTCTGATATTGACCGTGCGATGCAGCTGGGCGCTGGTCTGAAGATCGGCCCGCTTCATACCGCTGACTTGGTTGGTCTGGACGATATTCTGTCCGACCTGTCCAACATGTATGAGGAAACCGGTGATCCGAAGTATCATCCGCATCCGCTGCTGCGCAAGATGGTTCGCGCTGGTCTGCTTGGACAGAAGTCCGGCCGTGGATTCTTCACTTACAAGTATCCGTTTGGCCCGGAAGTTCCTGGCGGCGAGCTGAAGATCAAGTAAAAACAGTTTGTTTTCCATCCCCTGTAAACGTTGTTTACAGGGGATTTTTTTATCCCTACGCCGAATTTCATATGTCAATCCTCTATCTGTTTGTTTCTATTCCTGTTACATTTTTTCTTATTATCTGTTTTATTTGAGACATTTTTCTGTCCACATTTGAAATTATTTCGCAATTTCGCTCAATTCTTTTACCATATTTTCCCATATTTATCTATTAAATTTTACAATTTTTCCTTGATTTGGAAATTATTTTATATGATTCTCACAAGTTTCAGATTGTTTTTTCGCATTCTCTTGTCTAATATCAGAAATTTCGCATAACCGAGCAAGATAGTCCGTTTTCATATTGAAAAATAACAAAACTTCCGTCATAATAGTAGTCATAACTGGGAATTTTGTTTAGTTTTTTAGTCACAACAGGATGCGGACAAACCACGCCGCACAGACAAAAGCCGCGAAATCTGCAAGCAATGCAGCCGGTACGACATAATGCGTTTTCTTTAGTCCCAAATAGCCGCAGTACACACTGATGGTATATAAACTGGTCTCTGACGCACCAAGCATGACCGCGGCAGTTCTTCCCTGAAGACTATCCACGCCGCAGGTGCGCATAATCTCTTGACCGAGCGCCAATCCGCCGCTGCCGCTGATTGGCTTGAGCAAAATCAGCGTGGTGCATTGCTCCGGAATCCCCGTCACATGCAGCAGCGGCTGCAATGCCTGTCCGGCTAAGTCAATAAATCCTGACACGCGCAGCATCCGCACCGCTGTCAGAATGACAATCATCGTCGGTAAAATATGCAGTGCCGTGCGCAGGCCCTTTTCGACACCGCACAACAGCGTCGGAAACACATCGACCCTGCGATACACAGCGTATCCCGCTGTACACGCCATCAGGAGCGGAAGAATCAAATCGGTCATGGATTTTCCTCACGGGTTTCTCTGCCTGCTGAGAGGCGCGCAAACAGCCGCGCCGCCGTCAAGCCGACAGCAACGGAGCATACAGACGCTCCCCAGACCGCCGGCATGATGTCAAAGGGCTGTGCCGCTCCCAACGAAGCGCGCACCGCCGCAACGGTTGTCGGAATGAGCTGAATTGATGTCGTGTTGAGTACGACAAAAATCAACACTTCATCCGGCGTTCCTTTTTTGCCGTACAGCCCGTACATCCGCTCTATCGCGCGCAGTCCAATGGGCGTCGCCGCATTGCTCATCCCCATGAGATTGGCAGTGACATTTGCCGCAACGCCTTCCATGGTCTCTTTGTCTTTGGATGCACGCGGAAACAGTGGGCGCAAAATCGGGCACAGCAGTGCTGTCAGCTTCTCACAAATGCCGGATTTCTGCATCAGCTCCATTACCCCTGACCACAAGCCCATGACACCTGTCAGTGCGAGACAAAGCGTGACAGCTTGTTCTGTCCCTTCGGTCACCGCCGCAGACAGCTCCGCTGTCCGTCCTGTCATGCAGGCTGTTATGCAGGCTAGGATTATCATGCCTGCCCATAGAACATTCATCATCCGTATCACACCTTTCCGTTTATCATGTATTTTTGTATGGAGGGATACCAATTTATGAAATCAACAGGAATTGTCCGCAAAGTCGATGAGCTTGGTCGTATTGTTCTTCCCATTGAGCTGCGAAGAACCTTAAATATTGAAGTCAAGGATTCTCTGGAAATTTATGTGGACGGCCCGCAAATCATTTTAAAGAAATATGAACCAGACTGCATTTTCTGCGGCAATACCAAAAACATTGTCCAGTTTAAGGGCAAGAATGTCTGCCGCAATTGTATGCATGAGCTGTTTGAACAAAACTAATCCATTTCTTCATCTTCTCTGAGAAAATACGGGAACTGTTGCCAGTTCCCGTATTTTTTTATTCTTCGCAGTCGCTGCCGCGATATTTTCTCCGCGTCGCCATGCCGCCGCGGATGTGCCGCTCCTCTTTGTTTTTCATCAACACCTCATGCGCCTGTGTATATAACGGTAAGTTGAGGTGATATAATCTCTCTGTAATATCTTTGTGCACGGTGGACTTGCTCACGCCGAATCGCGCCGCAGTCTGTCGTACCGTCGCGCCTGTCTCTACCATATACTGTGCCAGCTGGATGGCTCGTTCTTCCGGCTGTCCTTTCACAGATTTCCCCCTCCTGACATTGCTTTGTGCTTCATGTCTATGCGGCAGGCGGCGAAGAAAGACGTGATTTGCGATAAAAAAACCTGCGCGCTGAGTCCGTCAGCGCGCAGGTTTCTCTCCTGTCAAACCGTTTATTTGATTTTTCCCTGTCTAAATGCTTCAATCATGGTCATGGTCAAGCTGGAGCAGTTTTCCTGTACCGGAATCTCCGCGCGGTTGACCCAAGTTGCCTTTGCCAGCTCCTCGTGATCCAGCGTAATATCCGGCTCGCCGTCCAAATCCGCAAAGAAACCGGCGAGCAGATTGGAATCGACGCCCCACGGCTGACTGCCAAAATACGTAATATTTTTGCAGGATAAGCTGACTTCTTCCTGAATTTCTCTGGCAACCGTTTCTTCCATGGTCTCTCCGACTTCACAAAAGCCTGCCAGCAGCGCAATGCCCTTGTATGCCCGTCCGGCATAGCGGGAGATCAGCAGATGATCCCCGTGTTTCAGTCCGATAATGACCGCAGGCATCAGCTTTGGAAAAACCAAATTGCCGCACGACGGGCAGCGCACGGCGCGTTCCTTGTCCCAGCTCTTCATGCGCGCGCCGCAGCGGCCGCAGCAGGTGTTATCCCGATACCAGAAAAACAGATGATAGGCTGTCTGCGCGGCAAAGGCAATCTCATCGACCAATTCCGGCGCACAATTCCAAAATTCTCGAATCGTGATGGTCTCATATCCCGGCAGCTGAACCGCCTCTGTGCCGCCGTTGTTGAGCAGAAAATAGTTTTTGTCATCAATGGCAAACAAAAATTGCAGCTGTTCGCTGTCCTGCGCATAACCTGCCGCCTGCAATTCGCGCAGCGTCGGAATGATTCGGTGTCCATTCTCCTGCTTAACTAGGGCGCGATCCTCCGGTTTGCTGCTGCCGCGGAACACAAAAACCGTGTCATCCAGCTGAGGCTGTATGTTCTTATACTCGACATGAAATTTTTTTGGTGCAATATCCTGAATCATATGTACTGTTTCCTTTCTGATTCACTTGTGTTTTTATTATACCACACCTTTCTGCACTTTTCCATATGTTTACAAAAACGTGCAGCACATCATATTTCTTGATGTGCTGCACGCTTTTGTGTTGTGATATGTTTATCATTGAGAGGTGCGCATGGTCTCTGCCATGACGGAAATCTGGCAGAGACCGTCTTGCGCCGATTGAATTGGAATAGAAGGATGCCTTCCCTGTGCCGACGAAAATACAACAAAAATAAGGAGAAAAAGATGCATTTTCAAGAATTTATCCTTCTGAAAGGTGGGCTTTTTCATTTTTGCTTGTCCGGCTGAGCTGCATCAGCCCAGCCATACGACAAACAAAACAGGATTTATAGTCGGATCGTCTGAAGAACGAAGCAAGGCAGTCTGCGTATGGGAAATGGGAAAGCCACAACGAAAGACTCATGTTCTTCAGACACCGGAAACAGGTTATGTCTTATGGTGTATCTTTTTGTTTTTTTCTATAATTCTATTATACGCACGAGCACAAAAATGTATGTGCTTTTCTTCTTTGTTTTTTTGCCGTTTCTCGCTTCACGCATTCTTTTTATCTATTGGCCCGCAAATACTGTCCCGTCAGAGAATGCGGACACGCAAGCAGCTGTTCCGGCGTGCCGGTAAACAGGATTTCACCGCCCGCTCTGCCGCCTTCCGGCCCTAAATCAATCACCCAGTCTGCCTGTGCAATGAGTTCCTGTCTGTGCTCCACGACAATCACTGTATTTCCCTGATCGACAATCTGACGCAGCAGCGCCAGCAGCCGCTCGACATCGCGATTGTGCAGTCCTGTTGTCGGTTCATCGAGTACATAGACATTGCCCTGCTTGTGCAGCTCGCTTGCCAGCTTGAGCCGCTGAATCTCGCCGCCGGACAATGTGCTTGTCGGCTGTCCCAGTGTCATATAGCCCAGTCCGACATCTACCATGCACTGCAAGCGCTCCTGAATTTTCGGCTGCGGGAAAAAGTCCAATGCCTGATTGATGGTCAGTGCCATGACCTCTTCGATATTCTTGCCGTGATACGGATAGCTGAGCGCCGTCGGATTGTATCGCCGTCCCATGCATTCTTCGCACAGAATCGCAACCGGATCGGCAAAGGCAACATCCGGCGTGATCTCGCCTTTGCCCTTGCACACCGGACACGCACCCTTGGAATTAAAGCTGAACCACTGTGCGCTGACACCATTTTCCTTGGCAAATAACTTGCGAATCTCGTCCATCACACCGGTATATGTCGCCGGTGTCGAACGCGCCGAGGTGCCAATCGGCTTCTGGTCAATGACAATGCATGCCGGATACCGCTCGACAAATTCCTGTCGAATCAAGCTGCTCTTGCCGGAACCGGCGACGCCAGTCACCGCTGTCAAAATGCCTTGGGGAATCTCGACGGATACATCTTTCAAATTGTTGCGCGATACATGTTCCAGCGGAAAGCTCTGCGTCCACGGGCGCGGATGGGTATTGACCGAAATCTTTTCGCGCAGGGATTGAGCCGTCAGTGTGTCCGTCTGCTTGAGCTGCTCAACCGTGCCATGAAAGACCACTTCGCCGCCCTTTGCGCCCGCCAGCGGGCCCATCTCAATGACATGATCCGCCAGTTCAATCATCTGTCGGCTGTGTTCCACAACCAGTACCGTATTATGGTTATCGCGCAGTGCAAGCAGCAGCTTGCCAATCTTTTGCGCATCTGCCGGATGCAGTCCTGCCGTCGGCTCGTCAAAAATATACGTGATATTGCTCAGACTGCTGCCCAAATGGCGCACCATCTTGAGACGCTGCGATTCGCCGCCCGACATCGTATCCGTGCGGCGCGACAGGCTCAGGTATCCCAATCCGACATCTACCATATGCCGCAGGCACACGAGAATCTGATCGGCGATGGATTTGCCGAGCGGATGGTCAATGGCTTCCAACACGGGAATCAAATCGCTGATCTGCATCTCGTTATAGTCCCGAATGTTATGCCCATTGATCTTGGATGCCAATGCCTTGGGATTGAGTCCGCTGCCGCCGCACGCCGGACACGTGCCTTTTTTGATAAACTGCATGGCTTCCTCGCGCACGCTCTTGCGCAGCTTTGAAATATCTCGATTCAGATACAACCGATTGAATCGCGCGACAACGCCTTCATACGGCAGCTTGGAGACCTGTCCGGTATTGTTGCGAATATAATCCATGACGAGCGGTTCATCCGGCCCGATGCGAAACGCCTTCCATTCCTCTTCGGTAAAATCCTTGAGCTTTTTGTCTGCGCTATACAGCGGATTGAATTTATAATAAAATTCCTGCCAGCTGCCGCCGGAAAACTGACTGAACCGAATGGCACCCTCGTTGATGGTTTTCTCCATGTCAAACAGCTTGCTCTCGTCCAGCGTCACTTTCTCGCCAAGACCGGTGCATTCCGGGCACATGCCGTGCGGGTGGTTAAACGAATACGCCATAGAGCCACCGGCACTCGGCTGGCCCACACGGGAAAACAGCAGACGAATGAGCGGCGCAACATCCACGGCGGTTCCCACCGTCGAACGAATATTCGCGCCAATGGCTTTCTGATCGACAACGATGGACGGCGTCAGATTGTAGATTGCATCTACCTTCGGCTTTTCATACCGCGGCAGCCGCTGCCGCAAAAACATGGGATAGGATGCCTGCCACTGTCTGCTACTCTCCGAAGCAATGGTTTCAAACGCCAAAGAGCTTTTTCCGGAACCGGAAACACCCGCCAAAATCACGAGCTTTTCCTTTGGAATCGTCACGTTGATATGCTTCAAATTATTTTCGCAAGCACCATAAATTTCGATGTCTTCTCGTTTTTTTATTTCATTCACGATGATCCTCCTGCCAGTTTCGCTTCCGTCTCTGCCAGCGATGCATAGCCGAGCTGCTGCACGGTATTTTGCAAAATCATCTCACACAGGCTCTTTCCCTGCGCTTCCAGCTGCTGGATATGCGCGTGATACAGCTTCACAGTATCTAGGGAATATGTCGCTAGCTCTCCCCACAGATAGGTCTCGAAGGAAGTCGCATACAGACTATCCGTCTCTTTGCGAATGGCTCTGCCGTTCCCGACAAGATGCGGATACTGCTGCGCGAGCTGTTCCTGCCATGCGACACTAACCGCACAGATTGCATCAATGTACGTGTCCTTTTCCGGCAGACGCGCCGGAAGCTGGCTGCGAATGCGGGAAAATTCTGCCGGACTGGTGCGCGCCATCATATAGGCGTATTTCTCCGTCAAGAGATTGCGCCCTTGCTGTGTCGCTGTGATGAGATCGTTCCAATAGCTCTCCTGCATGGCTTCGCTCCACGCCATCAGTTGGCTGCTGCGCATGACAAAAAAGGTATCGGGGCTGTCCTGACACGATGCGCGGCCGCCGATATTGTGCACCTGGTTAAACAGCTTCCATTCCTCTTCTACGATGCGTCTGACGCGCGGCGTTACCGTAAACAATGCCATATGTATCACTCCTGCATGATGTGTGTCTGTCTCAGCTTGGGATCCTGAATGCGCTGCATCATATCAGCACACAGGTCAATCAAAAATGTGTCCTCGCGTGTCGTGAGATGCTGGCGGCGCAGTTCAGCAGAAACATTCAGACAGATGCCTTCGATGATGTCCTGCGCCTCGCCTTCTCCGCGGCTGAGTTTTTCCAGCTGTACTGCCACCCGCGGCAGTTTTTCCAGATTTTTCATCCCGCGATGGATCCATTTATAGTATGGTGCATAGCGTCGGTTGAGCAAGTATACCATGGACATCGCCGCGTTGGCAAATTCCGCCAGTGCCAGCTGTGCCGCCACGGTATCTCCGCGGCGCACACAGCGCGGATAATTATACTGTCCCGCCTGTGCCATCGTCGCCGCACGCGCCACGATTTTCTTGATGCGTATATCCTCCGGATAATACGCAAGCAGCTTTTCTCGAATATTTGTAAATGTACCGAGTGGATCGGCAAAAATTTCTCCGTTTGTCGCCGTTGCCAAAAAGGATTCCGGGATCTGTCTCCACTGCGCCAATGTCTCCGGCCCGTGCGCATATCCGGTATACCGGCGATACCAGTCCTCGATGCACAGACAGCCCACGCGTCCGCTGCTCATCACTCCGCTCTTCCGCACGGAAAATCCGGCAACAGCGTCCGGCAGACCTCGATATACCGCCTGTACCTGCACGCCATGTTTGACGAAATCCTCTTCCGTCATCCAAATGCAAAACGCCGGTCCCCAATCATGGTCGCGGGACAGCTCATCATCAAATCCAAAGCATTCTGAGCCTTCTCCCGCCAGTCCGATTGCCAACCGCGGCACCAAGTCGGGCACCTGTCGTTCCAGCGCCTGTTTGCCCGCGGTTTCATAATAATACCGCGCGAGTTCCAGTCCTTTCATGTGCTGCTTCCCTCTTTCAGGCGGCGCAGGTCATCTGCAATGGCACAGGTGCGGTCATCGGTTTCCCCGAGCACCCGAGCGAAAATTTCCCGCGCTTTTTCCAGTGCTTGTATCGCTTCTTGGCGTCTTCCCAGCCGTTCATATACCCAGTACATATTGCGGCAGGTGATTCCGTACTCGATATTTTCCCCAAAGAAGCGTTTGGTGTACTGCGCGGATTTTTGGTACAGCTCGAGTGCCCGCTCATCGTCGTGCTCCGCATATAAAAATCCAGCCAAGCTGTTGAGGCCCGCGGCATAATGCACATTTTCTTCCTCTCGGCACTGTTCAAAAAACTCAATGGCGAGATCCACACAGTGTTTTGCTTTTTCCGTATCATCCGCCAGACGATACATCGCCGCTAAGTTATTATAGGTAATCGCAATTTCCTGCTCCGTATTCGGCATGGTCCGAATGATGGTCAGCGCCTTTTCCAGATACTCAATGGCCGGCTGCAAGTCTTCCAGCTCCCGATAGACCAGCGACATATTGTTGAGCACGCTCGCATAGGCGTAGCTCTGCTCCTCTCCGGCATGGGCATAGATCTCTTCCGCCATGCGAAACAGCTGGAGTGCATCATCAAAATTTCCCATCAAACGGCAGGTGCCCGCCATATTATTGAGCACTGTTGCATACTGCACGCTGTCCGCGCCAATCTCTTGTGCTACCAGCTCTCTCGCGTGCTGAAACGAGGAAATCGACGCATCATACCGGCTGATGCCGCGATACAGAGATCCCAGCTCATTATAAACAGCAATGCCAATTTCCGCCGCTCCCGCCGTGTTTTCTCGATACTGTGCCTCAGCTTCCAGCAAAAATCGCTCGACCTGATCGACATCTCCTTTTGTGTAGCATTGATCGAGATTTTGATAAAATATCTGTAGTGTCTGCTGCATAGGTATTCCTCCCATCCGCTTATCCTGTAAAAATAACGATACGAATCGCTATTTTAATTATAGAAAAACCGGCTCACGCAGGTTGTGCCGCATTTCGCAACTTGTTTGCCGCTCGCTGGAAGTCAATTTTTCTGTGCAGACTAAACAGAAACAGCAAACGCCGTCTATCCAATCTTATTGCTTTTGCCGCAAACAGCAGTCGAGATACGGCAAAAAAAAGATGAGTACATGCACACTATAAAACGCGGTTTTCTTCTATAATAATGACAAGGATTTCAAGCACTTACCATGATTCGTTCGTTGATTTAACAATTACTTTTTTATTTATGCAGGAGGTTTATTGTATGGATAACTTTACTTTCTACAGCCCGACTTATTTCGTATTCGGCAAGGGCACCGAAGCACAGACTGGTGAACTGGTAAAGCGCTACGGCGGCCACAAGGTTCTGATTCACTACGGCGGCGGTTCCGTTAAGCGTTCCGGTCTGCTCGACCGCGTAAAGGCTTCTCTGGAGGCTGCTGGTCTGGAGTATGTAGAACTGGGCGGCGTAAAGGCTTCTCCGCTGAGTGATCTGGTCTATGAGGGCATCGAGCTGGCAAAGAAGGAAAAGGTTGACTTTATCCTCCCGCTGGGCGGCGGCTCGGTTATGGACTCCGCAAAGGGCATCGCTCTGGGCGCACTGTATGACGGTGATTTCTGGGATTACTACTGCGGCAAGAAGGGCCCGGTTACCGAAGCTCTGCCGGTAGGCTGTGTCGTTACCATCGCAGCATCTGGTTCCGAAGGCTCCACCGACTCGGTTGTCACCCTCGTTACAGAGGACGGTAAGCAGTACAAGCGCTGTGCTGACGGCGACATTCTGCGCCCGCTGTTCGCTATCATGAACCCAGAACTGATGATGACTCTTCCGCCGTATCAGACCGCTTCCGGTGTTTCCGACATCTTCGCACACTGCCTGGAGCGCTACTTCTCTGACACGCCGGACTGCGAGCTGACCGATCGTATGCTGGAAGCTGTTATGCTGACCATGCTCAAGGAAGGCCGCCGCGTTATGAAGAACCCGAACGACTACGAAGCTCGCGCAAACATCATGTGGGCTGCCATGGTCGCTCAGAACAACATCACCGGTGTTGGCCGTGCACAGGATTGGGGCACCCATCACATGGACAACGAAATCGGCATCAACTACGGCGCATCCCATGGTGCTGGTCTGGCTCTGCTGTTCCCGTACTGGATGGAGTATGCCATCAAGGCAAAGGGACCGGAGAAGTTTGTCAAGTTTGCAACCCGCATCTTTGGCTGCCAGAACGATTTCGAGCATCCTGAAGTAACCGCTATGGAAGGCGTGAAGCTGCTGCGTGCGTTCTTCGATGAACTGGGTATGCCGAACTCTATTAGCTCTCTCGGCGGCAAGCCGGAAGACATCCCGGGCATGGTTGAAAACATGTTCTATGGTGCACCGAACCACGGCAACTTCATCAAGCTGACGCCGGAAATCGCTGCTGAAATCTACAGCATGGCAATGTAATTTTGTCCACCATCCGCAGTATCCCTTGATACTGTTTGGGGTCTGCTGGTATGACTGGATCATACCGGCAGACCTTTTTTCTTTTTATCTTGCAAGTACGTTCCCCGCCATTTATAATAAAAAGGATGTGATCCCCATGAACTATATCGCGGCCATCAACGCTTATGAAAATCTGTCTGCACCGGAGAACACCAGCGGTGTGATGCTAAACGGAGAAGCCATCGCAGAAAACAACACCCAGCGGCTTCTCATGCAAAGTCTGTTGCTGCTGGAACCGGAAACACCGAATGATCCGCGCCTCAAACAGCTGCAAGCATGCCAAACCGCCTCTTGGCTGAACAAGCTCCAGAACAATGCACAAAAGCAGCTGTGCGTGCGCCTGCCAGACGGACCGATAGAAACCTTTCTTCCCAGTCTTGCCTCGGATTTTGACCAGCTCAGCGAGTTTATGGGCTGCACGGGAGAATGGCTCCATGCACGCGTCAAAGCCGTGTGGGACAAGCATCCAGATCTCAGCTATTACATGATTATCAGCAATGAAATGCTGTTTGAATCCATGCTGCGCGGACTATTTGACGCGGCGCAGACCTGCGGCATTGAAAAAATGTCCATCCTGCTGCCGCTCGTCAATCGCTGCCGCGAGGCACAGCAGCAGCATTTATTTATTGCGCAGTGCGCGATAGACTACGACATTATTTGTGATGTCGGCATCGAAATCGCCACACCGCGCGCGATTTACTTTGCCGGTGATCTCGCCAAATTTGCAGACGTCATTGTGTTTCAAGTCGATGAGCTGTGCTGGCTGCTATACGGCAAAGCACAGAACAACGGCAGAAATCAATACGGTTTCCATGAAACCCCGTTTAATGAATTTGACGACATCGGCATCGGCACGCTGCTCGGCGTAGCAATCACACAGGTGCGCCGCAGCAATCCGGATGTGCGCATCTGCGCCAGCGGAAAATATGTATTGACGGAAAAGGGCTTGCAGTTCTGCAAGGAGCTTGGCATCAACAGTGTCATTGCCTCCCCGCAAACCTACTCCAACACAACGAAAACAGATAAAGAGGAATTCTATTGATAGGCTTAGGAACAATGATTAACGTCGGCCTGATTGTCATCGGCGGCGTTTTGGGTCTGCTGTTCGGCGGCAGACTGAACAGACGGTTTCAGGAGACCCTGCTCAAATCGCAGGGTCTTTGTCTGCTGTTTGTCGGCATCGGCGGTGCCATGGAAAAAATGCTGCAAATTTCAGACGGAAATCTATCGAGCAGCGGCACCATTATGATTGTCGTGTGCTTTGCTGTCGGCTCGCTGATCGGTGAAGCGTGCAATTTTGAAAAACGCATCGAGCAATTCGGTGAATGGATTCGTGCCAAAACCGGCAACGCGAATGACAATGAATTCGTCAATGCCTTTGTCATGACCTCTTTGACGGTCTGCATCGGTGCCATGGCGGTCGTCGGCTCCATTCAAGACGGTATTTCCGGCGATTATCACACCTTGGCGCTGAAGGGTGTCATTGATATGATTATTGTCTGCGCCATGACGGCATCTCTCGGCAAGGGCAGCATCTTTTCTGCCATTCCGGTTGCTCTGTTTCAGGGCACCATCACCATTCTGGCAAGTTTTTTGCAGCCAATCATGACCGAGCAGGCACTCGCCAATCTCTCTCTGACCGGTTCCATGCTGATTTTCTGTGTCGGCGTCAACATGGTTTGGAGTAAAAAGTTCAAACCCGCCAACATGCTGCCGACCATCGTCATCGCCGTGATTTGGGCATTGGTTGCCGCATAATTTCCAACATACACAAGCGCCAGAACCGGAAAACCGGAACTGGCGCTTTGATTTTGTCTCTTATCCATGACTTATCTCTTTTTTTCAAAATACGTCTGAAATCCTTGTTTCTTCAAAACCGTCTCCGCCATCTCGGCAAAATCACGATTGGCACCAAGGCTAAAATTCAGCAGTCCTTCTCCACCGCCATAGCCAATAATATCCGCGGTCTGCACGTCTCCATCATCGGTCAGCATAACCGTCAAACTCGCATAACTGCCATTGCGGAAAAACAGCCGCTCAAAGCACAGCAGGGCGACATCTCCGCTGCCCACCTGACACGGTTTCTCAAATATCAAATCCGCGTTGATTTCCTCTCTCAACAGATGCGCCAGATCCTCTACGCTTTTCCATCTTCTTCTATTTCTCATCTGGATAACTTGATTCGACATATGCCAACACCTCCTTATTGTTATTTATTATATCATATCAGATAAAAAACCGGAAGCAGGAAAATCCTGCTTCCGGCAAAACATGATATACACTTAGTCGATGCGAGCAATAGCCTTAGCGAGAGCCTTCTTCTGCTCCATGTT
>CAVCGL010000032.1:0-18197 GCA_963601915.1 bacterium
CTTCCTCTCTGAGGAAGGTGGCGCGGCGCAAGCCGTGACGGAAGGAGCAGCACGCGAGCAAGTCTGTATGAGCGTTTTTCTGATTTGTTCGGCGCACGGTTCGCACCGGCTTCTTGGCTCTCCCTTTGGGAGAGCTGGCATTTGCATAGCAAATGACTAAGAGGGCGAATCTCGCAAGTTCGAATCAGAGCTACTCTGATTCGTCAGAGCCAGTCGGCTACTCCCTCAGTCTTGCTGCAAGGCGGCAATCCAGCTCCCTCACGAGGGAGCCAGCCCTCTCTATCGCTGCGCGACATCTCTCCCGGAGGGAGAGATGAGTTTAGATTGTGCATAAGAGTAAGCCGTGACGGAAGGAGCAGCACGCGAATAAGTCTGTATCAAAACTTTCCTGATTCGTCCGGCGGCACGGTTTGCACCGGCTTCTTGGCTCTCCCTTTGGGAGAGCTGGCATTGGCGAAGCAAATGACTGAGAGGGCGAATCCCGCAAATTCGTATCAGAGCTACTCTGATTCGTCAGAGATAGTCGGCTACTCACTCAGTCTTGCCGCAAGGCGGCAATCCAGCTCCCTCACGAGGGAGCCAGCCCTCTCTATCGCTGCGCGACATCTCTCCCGGAGGGAGAGATGAGTTTAGATTGTGCATAAGAGTAAGCCGTGACGGAAGGAGCAGCACGCGAATAAGTCTGTATCAAAACTTTCCTGATTCGTCCGGCGGCACGGTTTGCACCGGCTTCTTGGCTCTCCCTTTGGGAGAGCTGGCATTGGCGAAGCAAATGACTGAGAGGGCGAATCCCGCAAATTCGTATCAGAGCTACTCTGATTCGTCAGAGATAGTCGGCTACTCACTCAGTCTTGCCGCAAGGCGGCAATCCAGCTCCCTCACGAGGGAGCCAGCCCTCTCTATCGCTGCGCGACATCTCTCCCGGAGGGAGAGACGAGTTTGAATGGTGCGTGAGAGCAAACATAGTATTCAAAACAAACAAACCATATCATGCTGCATGAAATAACTTGATTTCTGCAACAAAATAGTTTATGATACTACCAAAGATTGCGAAGGACAAGAGGTGCAGATATGAGCAAGGATTTTAGAACGTTGATTCAGGAAAGCGTAAAGCAGAAGCAGCTGCATCCGGCGGATATTCCGTCTCTTGATTTGTATATGGATCAGGTCATTGCCTTGATGAGTGAACATCTGGGGGAAGAGGGCGAAAAGGAACCACTGACCCGCACGATGATTCATAATTACAGCAAAGCGGGTGTAATTTCTCCGATTAAGGGCAAGAAATACTCGAGAGAACAGATTTTGCAGATGCTGGCTGTGTATTCCCTCAAGAATCTGCTGAGTATCTCGCAAATCAAACGCATTTTGAACGGCGTAGAGCAGAGCGGCGCGGGGGAACGGGGACTGGAAAATTGCTTTCAGACCCAATTGGAGCGGCGAACCAACATCAATGCGCAGCTGATGGACTCCATCGACGCGATTGTGCACGACAACGATATGAAGCTCGGCACACCGGCAGCGGCGATGTCTGTTTTGCTGACGATTGCTGATCTGAACAATACGCTGACATCTTTGGCCTCTGCGATTACACGGGAATGCTTTCCGGAGCTTTCCGATGAAAAAAAGAAACGATGAGGATTCGATCTTCTCTTTGCCGCGCGGCAAGGAGAAGATTTTTTTATGAATTTTTTGTAAAAAGAAACAGATTTGAGGTTCTTGTCACACTGTGTTCACATAAATGACGTAATATAGAAATATATCTTGGATGTTTAGAGAGGAGCATGGCATATGTTCACGATTTTGATAGCAGATGATGAAGAACGTATCCGCCGCTTGGTGTCGGACTTTCTGCGCCGTGATGGTTATACCGTTTTGCAGGCGGCAGACGGCGGACAGGCAATGGAGCTTATCGACCAGAAGCTCGGTTCCATTGATCTGATTATTCTGGATGTGATGATGCCGGTATATGACGGCTGGAGCGTGCTGCGCCATATCCGCAGCAAAAATACCGATGTGCCGGTCATGATGCTGACGGCACGAACCGAAGAAAACGACGAGGTGTTCGGCTTTGATCTCGGCGCGGATGATTATATCACCAAGCCGTTTTCTCCTATCGTTTTGTCTGCGCGCGTGCGCGCGATTGAAAAGCGCTGCCACCAGCACAGCGAGGGCATTTATCAGTCGGGAGCGCTGTCCATCAATGAAATCAGACGCGAGGTCTGCGTTGCCGGTGAAACCGTCGAGCTGACCCCGAAGGAATATGACCTGCTCATTTATTTTAAAAACAACCAGAATATTGCCGTTTCCCGCGAAAATATTCTCAATGCCGTGTGGGGCTATGACTATTTTGGCGATTTGCGCACTGTTGATACGCATGTCAAAAAGCTGCGTGCCAAGCTGGGCGACTGCGGCAAGATGATTGAAACCGTGCGCGGTTTCGGCTACCGATTTGAAGGAGAGCAGCAGTGAGAGCACATGCGCTGCGCCAGCAAAAGGAAGAGGACACAGGACGGCGATACCGCGGCATACACACGTTAAAATTTCGGTTTTTCGGCTGTGTGGCACTGACGGCGGCGATTTATATTGTCGTCATTATCCTGCTCAATGTGCTGTTTTTTCAGAGATATTATTTGATTGAGAAAAAAAACAATCTGGCGGATATTTATCAGCACATCAATTCCGGTTATACCGGCGATGTGACGGTGCTGGAGGACGAGCTGAAGCAGCTGGAAAAGAACAACAATATCCGTATCAGTATCTTCAATCAGTACGATCAGGCGATCTATGACACCATTTATCAGCATGACCGCAGCGGAACGCGCAATTTTATGATGGAAGATCCGCTTGGACAGGCAATTTATGTCTATAACAGCGAGGAACTAGAGAAAAAAGGCTATACGTTCTCCTCCTTGCAGGATTCTGACGGACAGGTGGCGTATATTGCCCTGCTCGGCAAGCTGAAAAACGGTGATACGGTCTTGCTGCGCATTCCGACCACGGCGCTGAGAGAAGAACGCTCGGTCAATTTGGCGTTTCTCATCGCGTCGGGTTTTGCGGCACTGCTTGCGTGCCTGATTGCCGGGTTCTTTATCGGCGGAAAATTCACGCGGCCGATTACCGAGATGACCCAGCTCGCGCGCGCCATTACGCGATTGGATTTCTCTAAGAAATATACCGGTACCTATCATGATGAGCTGGGCGAATTGGGCGAAAGCCTCAATAAAATGTCAGAGGATTTGGAATCGTCCATTCATGAGCTGAAGCAGATGAATGAACAGCTGCAGCGGGAAATTGAGGAAAAACAGCGCATTGATGACATGCGAAAAGAGTTTATCATCAATATTTCTCATGACCTCAAGACGCCGATTGCTTTGATTCAGGGCTATGCCGAGGGACTGCGCGTTGGCATCAGCGATTCGGAAGAAGCAAAGAATGAATACTGCGATATTATTATTGATGAAGCCAAGCGCATGAATCATCTGGTGCGGCAGCTGTTAGACTTGTCCAAGATCGAATTGGGCAATACCGTGCCGAATAAGACCGAGTTTGACGCCTATGAACTGGCGGAAGCAGTCGTGGAAAAAACGCAGGTGATGTGGCAGGAAAAGCAGCTGCACGTTGACGTGTCCGGCGTCGGCTCTGAGGTGCTGTATGCGGATTATGATATGCTGGAGCGTGCGGTGATGAACTATATGACCAATGCGATTGACCATACGCCGACCGGCGGACACATTCGCATCATGACCGCGCAGGACACCAAGCATATCGTCTTGACTGTCGAAAACGAAGGCAGTCAGCTGGCACAGGAGGAAATGGATAAAATTTGGGACAAGTTCTATAAGTTGGACAAATCGCGCACGCGCGTCAGCGGCGGCGGTTCCGGCATCGGACTTTCCATTGTTCGGGCCATTATGCACGCGCACAATGGCGGCTGCGGTGTGCGCAATGTCGAGCAGGGTGTCGCATTTTATCTGACCTTGCCGAAGCATTCGTAAAAATCAAACCGAAAATCCGCGGAATCTTGCGTGGATTTTCGGTTTTTTTGCAAAATCGGCACTTTGCCACTTGGTGGACTTATGCGGGTGTGTTATACTGGAAATAACAAACTTATGATTGCTGAAAGAAAAAGGAGTATTGTTGGAAATGGAATTCCGCGATTTGGGCATTGATGAAGAGCTGCTGCATGCGCTCAGCGATGCCGGTTATACCGTCCCGACCCCGATACAGGAGCAGGCGATTCCTGCAGCTGTTGCGGGCAAGGATGTCCTCGGATTGGCACAGACCGGTACAGGCAAGACCTGTGCGTTTGCGATTCCGATTTTACAGAAATTGAAGAATGAAGAACGGCTGCCGGGCTTTCCGCCTATCCGTTCGCTGATCCTCACGCCGACCCGTGAGCTGGCGATTCAGATTTATGACAGCTTCGTTGCGTATGCAAAATATACCGATATTCGCTGTGCGCTGGTGTATGGCGGTGTCTCGCAGTACAATCAGACCGAAGCACTGAGCGCCGGTGTCGATGTTCTGGTGGCAACACCGGGCAGACTCAATGATTTGTGCGGTCAGGGCTATATTGATCTGGAAGATATTGAGCTGTTTGTCCTCGATGAGGCAGACCGTATGCTGGACATGGGCTTTGTCGATGATGTCGAGCGCATCATCCGCCGTATGGGTGAGCATGACGAGATGCAGACGCTGCTGTTTTCTGCGACGATGCCGAAATCCGTGCAGTCGCTGGTCAAGCGTCTGCTCAAAGAAGACTTTACGCGCGTTGAAGTCAATCCGGTTTCCACGACCGTGGAAAAGATCGACCAGTCGGTTTATTTTGTGGATCGTGAGAACAAGAAAAAGCTGCTGCTGTATACCCTGCGTGATCCGGAGCTGCATCGTGCGCTGGTCTTTGTCCGCACCAAGTCGGGATGCGATAAGGTGGCACATGACTTGAACCGCGCACACGTCGGAGCGGGTGCCATTCACGGCGACAAGTCGCAGATTGACAGACAAAACGCGCTCAATCGCTTCAAGGAAGGCAAGATTCGTGTGCTCGTTGCAACGGATATTGCGGCTCGCGGCTTGGATATTAGCGATTTGTCGCATGTCATCAACTATGATGTGCCGACGGAACCGGAAAACTATGTCCACCGCATTGGCAGAACCGGCAGAGCTGGTCACGGCGGCATTGCCATTACCTTCTGTCAGGCGGATGAGGTGCCGTATCTGCGCCGCATTGAGAAAACCATTGATCGGGAGGTTCCGGTGCGCGAGGACAATCCGTATCCGATGCAGGAAAAACCGCATGAGGGACGCGGAAACGGCCGCTCGCGTTCGCGCCGCGGCAATCGCGGCAGACGCAGCCTGAACAACCAGAAAAAGCCGTCGGAGACGGCAAATGAACAGAATCAGACGGAAAAATCGTCGGAGGGAAAAGAAAATACCTCTCGCCGTCCGCGCCGCAGACGCAGACGCCCGAGCGGAGAAAACCGCCCGAATCCGGCGAATAATAACGGTTAAGAATTTGCACCTTCCTCTCTGAGGAAGGTGGCGCGGTTCGTACTGGCTTCTTGGCTCTCCCTTCGGGAGAGCTGGCATTTGCGAAGCAAATGACTGAGAGGGCGAATCTCGCAAGTTCGTATCAGAGTTTCCCTGATTCGTCAGGGCTGACTGGCTGCTCCCTCAGTCTTGCCGCAAGGCGGCAATCCAGCTCCCTCATAAGGGAGCCAGCCCTCTCTGTCGCTGCGCGACATCTCTTCCAAAGGGAGAGACGGGTTTGGATGGTGCATAAGAGTAAGCCGCGACGGAAGGAGTAGCACGCGAACAAGTCTGTATCAGAGTTTCCCTGATTCGTCAGGGCTGACTGACTGCTCCCTCAGTCTTGCCACGAGGCGGCAATCCAGCTCCCTCACGAGGGAGCCTGCCCTCTCTGTCGCTGCGCGACATCTCTCCCGGAGGGAGAGACGGGTTTGGTCTGTGCGTAAAATAAAGCCATTTTTCAAGAGAAAACCCCGTAGTTTCGCAAATAGAAACTACGGGGTTTTGCATAAAACTTCAATCCCCGCCGGAGTGGCGGGGACTGGAGAAGGAAAATATATTGGTGGTATTTTGAGATTAGACCTGAACCCAAACAGCACCCTTGTCTGCGGACTCTGCGCAAGCATTGATCCACTTGATGCCGTCGATGCCGTGCTCCAGATCCGGGTAGATGACGTTCTTTACGGTCTCTTCGTCTCCGCGATCCTTTGCGTCCATGACAACGGCGAAACGCTTGTACAGGTTGGACCAGGAATCAATCAGGCCGGTGTAGTGCAGCGCACCGATGCGCTCGTCTTCCTGTGCCGACGGATCGAGGTAATCCAGACCGCGGTACAGCATCTGCTCCGGCTGACCCTGAATCTGGTATTTCACAACATCCGGGCGAGCGTCGTTCCACTCGATAGAAGCCTTGGAGCCGACAATGCGGATGTGCTGAGAGGACATGTCGCCGGCATTGACGCAGGAGCACCACATACGGCCAACGGCACCGTCTTCATAATGCATCAGAACGTAAGCGTTGTCCTCCAGCGGGTAACGGGAGCCGACAAATGCCTGACGGTCACACAGCACTTCCTTCAGCTTCTGATCCGGGCAGATGAGCTGAGACATGTAGTAGGTGTGCGTGGACAGATCGCCCAGAACAAATGCCTTGCCTACCTTGGACGGATCGACGCGCCACTTCTGGCCTTCGTTCTTGACATCGCCTTCCGGATCGCAGCCGAAACCATGGGCGTAGCGCAGCTCAATCATGTTGATCTTGCCCAGCTTGCCGGAGGTTACCATCGCGCGCATCTGCTTGAGCATATCGAAACCGGAGAAGCCGTAGGTTACAGCGACAATCTTGCCTTTTTCCTCTGCCAGCTTCTTGATCTCTTCGCCCTGCTCTGCCTCAAAGAACAGCGGCTTCTCGCAAATGACATGCAGACCGGATTCCAGAGCGGCCTTGGTTACTTCGTAGTGCAGGAAGTTTGGAGTTGCCACGTCAACGACTTCGATGCCATCCTCACGCTTTGCTTCTACCTCAAACATGGCCTTGTAGTCCGGGTAGCAGCGCTCCGGATCCATGCCCAGGCTTACGCCGAACTCTCTGCCGCGCTCTGCATCGACATCAAATGCCGCTGCCGTGAGCAGGAACGAGGTGTTGTCGCGCATAGCGCCCAGACGATGTTTATAACCTACCTGCGAAGTCTTGCCTCCGCCTACGATACCCCAACGGAACGGCTCTCTCTGAATCAGCTTTTCACCTAAATACATACTCCATACATCCTTTCTCATACTTCACAAACATCATTTGACTTGTGAATTTCTTGTTCCATACCAATTGTTTCAAAAACTGCGAAAAACGAAAAGTTTGATTTGTTTTTTTGTTGTTTTCGTTTTCGTTGTCTGTATTATACGGCAGGATTGACAAAACGTAAATATTGGATATAATGGAAAACATCATGGATTTTGCGGAAAAGAGGAATGACAGATGTATGAACTGGGAGCGGGAATTCTGCCCAACTCGGTCTGTGTGCCGCTGACGGCGACGGCGCGCGCGCAGGCTCTGTATTTTTATCCGGTGCTGTGCGGACACTATTTTTGCGACAGCCAATATCAGGTCAGCAGACCGTGCTATGACAATCCGCTGCTTGTTTTTGTGCGCCGCGGCACGATGACGCTGGAATATGATGGCGAAGTCTATCACGCGGAAAAGGGAGATGTTCTGCTGCTCGACTGCGACAGACCGCACACCTATCGCACCGAGCAGGAAGCGGAATTTTTGTATCTGCATTTTGACGGCAGCAATGCGCATGATTTGGTGCGCGCCATTGCTGCGGAAGGCCCGATTTTGCGGCGCGAAGAAAATATGCTGGTGGGACAGCGGCTGTATGATATGGTGCGCGACTATCAGCGCGTTGGTCTGGGCAGCGAGGCGGAGGACTCCATGCGCATCTATCAGCTGCTCACTTGGCTGGCGCTGCCGCCGAGGAAGCTGTCGCGCCGCGACAATCCGATCAATCGGACGGTGGAGTATATCCGCGATCATGTCGGGCAGGTCATCACGCTGAATGAGCTGGCGGACATGTCGCATCTGAGTGCCTGCCATTATTCACATGAATTCAAGCGGCAGACCGGCTTTTCTCCGATGGAATATGTCATCAATACCCGCCTGGAAAAGGCGAAGATGCTGCTGCTGCAAACCACGATGTCGGTGATGGATATTGCCTATGAGGTCGGATACGAGAGCGGCGGCAGCCTGAGCAATCTATTTATTAAAAAAGTCGGCTGCTCTCCGCGCGAATACCGCCGGACAAACGGTATTTTTTGACGTATCACACGATATACACATAAAATTTACCGTTTTGCAATTGTTTGTCATCGGTATCGGTGGTATAATAGTCGAGTGAAACTGACGCGCCAAGTGGGGGAAGCTGCCGCTTTCCTGTGGCGGCGGGATGAAAAATGAAGAACAGGAGAATCAAACATGAAGCGATTACTTTCCATGCTCATGGCTGGTATCCTCTGTGTCGGTATGCTGGCAACAATGACTGGCTGCGGCACGACGGACAACACACCGGTTGTGGCAACCATTGACGGAGAGGATGTACACTCGAGCGAACTGGCAGCATACATTGTCTATAATTTGATGTACTATGAAAACTCGTTCGGCATGGATATTCAGTCCATGGCAAGCGACGAGATCTTTGGCAGCATCAAGGAAGGCTGCCTCAATCAGGCAAAGCAGTACCGTGCCATCAAGAAGCTGGCGCAGAATGAGGGCGTTAGCCTAAGCAAGGACTCGAAGAAAACGCTCAAGGAGAATCTGGACAGCAACAGACAGCAGCTGGGTTCCCAGACCGGCACGTTTACCCGCTGGCTCAAGTACAAGGTCAAGGGCGATGAAGATCCGTTTGTCACCTACCTCAACAGCTACGGCTACACCGAAGAGCTGTACGAGAACAACAATGAGACCATGCAGCTGATGTATGACATCATTGATAAGTATTACGATCAGGGCGACATCACCAAGGAGTTCCAGAACACCTATCTGCACGCAAAGTCCATTCTGATTAAGGATGTAGACGACAACGGCAACGAGCTGACCGGCGATGCGCTGACCGAAGCACAGAACAAGGCACAGTCGATTCTGGATCAGGTAAAGGCAGATCCGAGCAAGTTCGATGACCTGTGGAAGGAAAACAATGCTGATACCGCACAGTCCAAGAACGGCTACTACTTCACCGAAGGCGACATGGTAGATGAATACTATCAGGCAGTTGCCAAGATGGAAGAGGGCGCCATCAATGACGAGCTGGTATATTATAAGGGCTATGGCTGGTTCATCATCGAAAAGCTGAAGCTGGAGGATTCTGCGCTGACCGATACTTCGGCATATCTGAACAACTCCGGCAATGGCGACGAGAGCACCATCAAGTCCGCCATCGGTGAAAAGATGGTTCAGGACAAGCTGGACGGCATCACCGAGGATATGAAGGTAGAGACGACCGACGAGTATGACAAGATTACCGCCTACAACGTCAACACCTATCTCCCGTTCAATGCGGATGCATTTGTATCCAACGGTTCCGGTTCTGCAGGCTCTGCGGTAGGTTCCGCTGGCTAATGGCGGCGAGAGCGAAACGAAAATGCTTGAGGGAGCACCCATTTCGGGTGCTCCCTTTTGTATACTGTGTAGAAAATTGCAAATATTTTGTGAAAAACAGCGGGATTCCTTGCAATTGTCACGAGAAAGTGTTATCTTTTTGGAAAGAAAAGAACCTGTAGCAAAGATAGGAAAGGGGATTGCTGTGAATCTCATTATTCATATGAATACCTTGGTCATTACGATCATTTCTGTTCTGTATGTCTATCAGATGGGATATATCGGTGTGGTATTTATCGGAGAATATATCCGCAAACGCCGCAAAAAGAACCATGCAGAGCCGATTGTCCGAACCAATCGGTATGCGGCGATCATTTCTGCGCGAAATGAGTCCGGCGTGATTGGTCAGCTGCTGGATACCATCAAGGCGCAGACCTATCCGGCGGAATTTTTAGATGCGATTGTTATCGCGGATAACTGCACGGACGACACCGCGCAGGTGGCGCGTGACCACGGCGCGATTGTCTATGAGCGATTCAACAAGGAGCAGGTCGGCAAGGGCTATGCGCTGGATTACGTCTTTACCAAGCTCAAAGAGGGTGTCGGCGATGATTATTACGATGCCTATGTCATTATTGATGCGGATAATCTGCTCGATGAGCACTTTTTTGAGGCGGTCAACAAGACGTTCTGTCAGGGCTACCGCATTATGACGACCTATCGAAATTCCAAAAACTTTGCGACAAACTGGATTTCTGCCGGTTATTCGCTGTGGTTCCTGCGCGAAGCCAAGTTTTTGAACAATGCCCGCATGATGCTGGGAACCAGCTGTGCAGTTTCCGGCACCGGCTTTGTCGTGGCGAGCGCGGTGATTCGAGAGCGCGGCGGCTGGCCGTACCATCTGCTGACAGAGGATATTGAATTTACCGTGGATACCGTCATTCACGGAGAGATGATTGGCTATTGCGGCGATGCCATGCTGTACGATGAACAGCCGACGACGTTCAGCCAGTCCTGGACGCAGCGTATGCGCTGGGCAAAGGGCTTTTATCAGATCGTTGCCAAATACGGCGGCAAGCTGAGCCGCGGCATCGTCACCAAGCGCCACATCAAAAAGCTCGCCAGCTATGATCTGACGATGACGGTTATGCCGGGTATGCTGATTACCATGGGCATTTTGGCACTGGATCTTGTCATTCTGCTGATGGGTGTGTTTGGCTCTGTGTATATGCCGCATATGATTCAGACGATGCTCAGCTCGCTGGGCTTCTGGCTGCTCGGCTATTATGGCTCGCTGTTCCTGATGGGTCTTGTGACGATTCTCGCAGAGCGCAAAAAAATCCGCAATTGTCCGACTTGGAAGCGTGTTCTGTATACCTTTACGTTCCCGCTGTTCCAGCTGACCTATCTGCCGATTGCCGTTGCTGCTCTGTTCCGCAAGGTGGAGTGGAAGCCAATCAAGCACGAGGTCTCCAAGACGCTGGATGAAATTCGATAAATCACAAAAGTCTCCCATTTGGGAGACTTTTGTTGTTTGTTGGGTTTATCGTTCGTCATGCAGGGCAGTGTTGTACGCGCGGACGCCCTCTGCGGACAGCTTGATGAGTGCGAGCACGGGAGCGAGCGAGGCGATTTCCTGTAGGGTCGCAGCATCGGACAAAATATCCGCATAGGTTTGCTTGGCGAGAAAGGCGGCGGACGGTGTGGTGCTGCTGTTTCTGGTACACAGCCAGCCAAACTGCCTGCCGAGATTGTGCACGCCGTCTGTGTAGCGCAGGCCGAGCGCGGCGGATGCCAGCTCGTCCTGCATGGTGTCCGGCGTATCATCGGACAGGGCGA
The DNA here is from genome assembly GCA_963601915.1 of bacterium. Taxonomy (GTDB): domain Bacteria; phylum Bacillota; class Clostridia; order Oscillospirales; family Butyricicoccaceae; genus Butyricicoccus_A. The sequence goes on from CAVCGL010000032.1 coordinate 11,456, forward strand.
GCACCATAAACGGGAACTGCGTGCCGGATGCGTGCTGTTCGGCTTGCAGCTGTTCCACTGTCGTTTGCAGCTGCGCGACTGCGGCAATCTGCTGCTGGAGCGAGGCTGCCAGCTTGGCTGTCGTGATGGAGCCGTCGGGAATCGAGCCTAAAGAGAGGCCGGAGAGCTGCTGCTGCACCTGCTCGATGGCCTGCTGGACGTTGGCGGCGGTGACACCGGCTGTGCCGGTAAAGCCGATGCTCTCTGCGCCTGCGGTGTCGGTCAGTGCCTGCACCAGCGCATTGTGTGCGTGCATGAGCTGGATCGGATTGGCATCAAAATACGCTTTGAGATCCTCGGCAGACAGGGCAGGACGGTCTGCCAGCGCGGAAATAGGATGCTCTAAGGAAGAAATACAACAGTCTGTAAGGGTAGAACTAGACATGAATCTGTCTCCTTTCAAAAGAAAAAGATCTGTGAACTGCCTATTTGTAAGAATAGGAGCACAGATCTTTTTTGTCTAGTCAGTTTTCCACAGATTCTTCCACGGTCACTCGCGGCACAGCAGCGTGCCGGACAGCGGAGCCAAGCGGACTTGATTGTGTACGCTGTCGGAATTGGTCACGCCGGAACCGGAATATTGGGGGTCGTCGGTGTTGACGAGCTCTTTCCAGTCGCCGGACAGAGCGGGAATAAACACACTAACCGGCTGCAAGCCAAAATTCATGACGCAGGCAATCGTTTGCTTGCCGTCTTCGGAACGGCGCGCGAACGCGAACACTGTCGCCGGTGCGCCCGGCGTGTCCAGCCAGCGGAACGCACGCGGATCATACTCGGTATCGTACAGCGCGCGGTATTGTAAGCCGATTTTGTGCAGATGGCGGCAGTAATGGTTGAAGGCATCATGCATCGGATATTCCATCAGATTCCAACCCAGCTGCTTGTTTTCGTCCCATTCGCGGAACTCTGCCAGCTCATTTCCCATGAAATTGAGCACCTTGCCCGGATGGGCGCACATATACAGATACAGCAGGCGGGTCTGCTGGAATTTTTGCTCGTAGTCGCCCCACATCTTGTCGATGATGGTGTGCTTGCCGTGTACGACTTCGTCATGCGACAGCGGCAGAATAAAAATGTCGTTGTAGAAATACGCCATCGAGAACATCAGCGTGTGGCGGGAATGGTTTCGGTCATTTGGATGCATGGAGAGATACTGAAGGGTATCGTTCATCCAACCGAGATCCCATTTATAGTCGAAGCCGAGACCGCCATACTGCGGCGGTGCCGTGACCTTGAGGTAATTCGACGAATCTTCCGCCATGAGCATAACGTTCGGGTAGGTCTGCTGGAGATAAAAATTGGTATTTTTGAGGAACCAAATGCCGGAATCGTTGATCGGTGCGTTGGGATCGCCGTTTTTGAAGATGAGCTGGGATACGGCATCGTAGCGCAGACCGTCAATATGATAGTAGTTGATCCAGAAGTCCAGCGAGGATTTCATAAACGACAGGACATGCGGCTTGGTGTAATCAAACAGCACGGTGCCCCATTCCGTGTACCGCAGATCTTCGTACTGCGATTCATAGACAAACCCGCCGTCAAACTGATGCAGACCAAAGAAGTCCGTCACAAAGTGCAGCGGCACGACGTCGAGAATGACGCCGATGTGTGCCTGATGGCAGCGGTCAATCAGCTCCATCAGGCCGTATGGATCGCCATATCGTGAGGTGGCGGAAAAATAACCGGTTGCCTGATAGCCCCAGGAGCCGTCAAACGGATGCTCGGTCAGCGGCATCAGCTCGATGTGAGAATAGCCCTGTTCCTTGATATATGGGATGAGCTGGTCGGCAAGCTCGCGGTAGGAGAGCATTCTTCCGTTTTCCTGTTCTTCCGGCGTGGCGTTCTCAGGGAGATCTTCGGTATCCCGCCGCCAGGAACCGGCATGCAGCTCGTAAATGCTGACTGGGCGCGTATAATTTTTGTTGCGCTCTGCCATCCAGCTTCCGTCGTTCCAATGATACTGGTCAATATCAAAGATAGCGGATGCATTGCCCGGGCGCAGCTCGGAGAAAAAGGCAAACGGATCGGCGCGGTCAATCACGCGGCCTTCCGGTGTCGTCGTGCGGTATTTGTACAGGGCACCCTGCGGAATGTCTTTGCAAAAGATGGTCCAAACATCCTCGTCCTGCCGCTGCATGTTCCAGCCGTTCCAGTCGTTAAAGGTACCGATCAATTGCATGTTGGTGGCATTCGGCGCGTAGACGCGAAATTCAATGCCGTCCTGATCGTATTTATGGACAGGGTGAGCGCCGAAAACCTGATATGCCTTGGCACTCTGTCCGGTTAAAAATTCTCGAATTTGCTGTTCGATGTTCATGGTTGCCCTCCCTGTTGTGATGCAATGAAAAGATATATTTATTATAACATCGCAGGATGCAGTGCGCAACAGAAAGCAGGATATGGGACAAAACGGAATGAAATGTCGATTGATTTACCATGGGAAACACCGCGTAAATTTGTTCATGATTCCGGCAAAAATGCTGTGACAAATACCGGTATGTGCGGTATAATAAATCTGAATAAATATCTATGCGGGTATCGCAGGGAGATGAGAACCACATGAAAAAAATGACGAAAATGCTTTGTGCTTTGCTTTGCGGCGTGCTGCTCTGCGGCGCGGTCGCTGTGGCAACGCCGAAGGAAAATAACGCGGCTTCTGCCGCTCCGGTGCGAAAGCAGATGGTGCTGGAACCGGAAAAGCCGAGAACAGCCTCGCTGAAGATTGGCGAACAGATCAAGCTGTCCGTTGGCTCTGCCGATATTGGAAAAAAATCGGAAAATCAGGCGGCAGGCTCCGGTGAAAGTACCGACAAAGACACCAGCTGGGGCATCTTAGATGGTGACAGCGATGCCGTAACCGTTGAGAAAGAGTCCGGCGTGGTTACAGCTGAGAAAACAGGCACGGCGACGGTCGGAAAAATACTGGGTGACGGCAGAACAGTTTCCTGTACGATTACGGTTTCCGGCTTCGCGGTCAAACAGATGACCATCGAGGGCACGCAGGAGATGCGCGTCGGAGAGACACAGAAGCTGCAGCTGTCTATCACACCGACAGAAGCGCGGGATACGGCGAAAATCACATGGAAATCCGACAATTCCGACGTTTTGTCCGTTGACAGCGATGGCAAAGTGATGGCACATCAGGTGGGCTCGGCGACGATTAGAGCGACAACCGGCAATGTCGTCGCAAAATTGACGATTTCTGTCGTGTCCGATCTGGAATCGCTGACCATCAAGCCGAACAGCACGAAGATGTTCGTGGGAGACAGCATTGCGGTTCAGGTGACACCGACCCCAGAGGATGCCAATATAGACTCGGCACAGTGGAAAACAGAAAATTCGACTGTCGCTTACTATAAGGACGGCAGAATTTACGGTGTTGGTGTCGGCACGACACGCATCACGGTATCTGTGGGAGATGTCACGGCGTCCTGTACCGTCACGGTTCAGAAAGGTCATGGACAGCCGGACAACAAACCGGACGATAATAACGACAATAATAACAATACCAACAACAATACCCAACCGGCTAAACAGCCAACGCAGTCCAGCAGCAAGCCGAGTAATAACAAGACGGGAAGCTCGTCCGCAAATCCGATTACCGGCGCCGGAAGCCAGTTTACTTACGTGCCGAACACGGGCAGTACCTATCTGTATATGCCGGGCAGCACGGTGACGGTCACGGAATTTGCCTATACAATGCCGAAAAATATTCCGGAAGCGGTGTATCTCACGATAGATAGCAAGCTGGATGATGTAGCGGGTTCGATTGCGGATACGCTGTCTGCGAGCGGTATGCAGGCGACCTTCTTTGTATCGACAGACAATTTGTATGGCTCGGATGATATGCTGCGCCATTTGACCGGCGACGGAAACAGCATTGGTCTGCTGCTGACACCGGAACAGGCGAACAGCGGCAATGTCGTTGCCCTGCTGGATCAGGCCAATCGGCAACTGTCCGTGATTACCGGTATGCCGACGCGTCTGGTGCGCGTTTCCGGCGGAACCTCCGGCAACATCAGCAGCGAGACGCTCAATACCCTGCTCAACGCGGGCTATCGCGTTTGGGATTGGAACACCAGCGCAAATGAATCGGGACAGGCGGCGGACGCCAGCTATCAGGCTGTGTCCAAGGCGATTGACACGACGGGAACACCGGCTGTACGCTTTGACGGCAGCGTGGCAACGGATACCGTGCTTCGCCAGCTGCTGCCGTATATGAAGTACTGCGGCATTCCGACAAAGGCAATTCAGGCGAGCGACAACGCCGTTTGCAGCACTGCGGCGGGATAACGCAAGGCTATAATATACTATATAGAGAGAATAGAAAGGAATCAGAATCATGGAAACCGGAAAACTGCTGACAGACCGCGTGGCGGATGAAATCGTCCGCAGCATTATCGGGCAAAAGCTCAAGCCCGGCGATAAGCTGCCAAATGAATTTGAATTGGCGAAAACACTCGGTGTGGGACGCAGCACCCTGCGCGAGGCGATTAAGACCTTGGTCAGCCGCAGCGTCGTAGAAATTCGCCGTGGTTCCGGTACCTTTGTATCCGACCGGAGCGGCGTCAGCGAAGATCCGCTCGGTTTGGAGTTTTTGACCGACAAAGTGCAGGTGGCAACCGATTTGCTCGAACTGCGCTTTTTGCTGGAGCCGCGTCTGGCATCGCTGGCGGCGAGCCGCTGCACGCCGGAAGAATTGCAGCATTTGATGGAGCTCTGCGACGCCTGCGAGAAGAAAATGCTGGCGGGCGAAGACTTTTCAGAGGAAAATACCGCCTATCACGCAGCGATTGCCCGTGCATCGGGCAATGTTGTCGTCCCTAATTTGGCGGTGATTTTGTGCGGTACGCCGTCTATCCTGTCCGGTACGCCGTCACAGAAGGCGCTGGAGGAGCTGGCGCGCAGCAATAGAGAAATTCTCACGGCGATTGGTGCACACGATCAGATGGCGGCGTATGACGCCATGCTGCTGCATTTGACGCAGTGCCGCAGAAGCATGGCACAGCAAGCATTGCAGAAATAAAAGACGAGGAAATGATAGAATGTTAACCGTAAAACGCATGACACAGGCGGATCAGGCGTATGTCCTGCCGCGCGTCAAGAGCTTTTACCAGTCGGACGCCGTCACCCATCCGGTGCCGGAACAGGTACTGCTGCGCACGTTTGAGCAGGCAGTGTCCGGCAATCCGCTGATAGAAGGCTGTATGTTGTATCAGGGGGAGAAACACGCAGGCTATGCGTATTTGACCCATATGTATGCGACGGAGGCGGGCTCCTGCGTCATGATTGAAGAATTGTTTATTGAGCCACAACTGCGCGGACGGGGGCTGGGACATGCCTTTTTCGATTGGCTGTTTTCAGCGTACCCGGATACGGCGCGTTTTCGATTGGAAGTCACGCCGGAAAACAGCCGCGCTGCTGCATTATATAAAAAGATGGGCTTTGAACCGCTGACATATTGCCAGATGATACGGGAATAAGACGAGAAAATCGTAAGGAGGACGTGCATCATGGAACTCAAACAAATCGAACAAGAGACACAAAAAGCTGTCAGTGAAGTATTGGAGCAGGCAAAACTCAAAATGGGAGACCTGTTTGTCATTGGATGTTCAACAAGCGAAGTGGGTGGTCAGAAGATCGGCTCTGCTTCGTCTATGGATATTGCCGGAGCGATTTATCGCGGCGCATACGCTGCTTTGGAACCGCATGGCATTTATTTGGCAGCACAGTGCTGCGAGCACTTAAACCGCGCGATCATTATCGAGCGACAGGCAGCAGAGGCGTATGGATATGAGCCGGTCAATGTTTTGCCGCAGCCAAAGGCGGGCGGCTCGTTTGCCACGACCTGTTGGGAAAACTTTGATGAGCCGGTTGCTGTCGAGCACATTCGCGCCCATGCCGGACTGGATATTGGCGGCACGCTCATTGGTATGCATTTGAGAGAGGTTGCCGTACCGGTGCGCATCGCGCAGAAGACCATTGGCGAGGCAAATATTCTGTGTGCGAGAACGCGCTTGAAGTTTATCGGCGGCGTGCGTGCACACTATCAGCAGGATAAACTGTAAGATATTGCGACGATTCAATCACCAGTACCGGGGTTACCGGTTCTGGTGATTTTTTCTTTGTGCGAGCAGATGCGCTGAGAGATGAACAAAAAACACAAGACAGGATAGAATTCTTAGAAAAGTATGAGGGAAAGTTTGATATATCACAATGTTACACATATTTCGATGGAAATGGCGGTGTCTGACTATAAAAAACGACAAAACGAGAAAAAACGCGGAAATATGTGTTGACTTTGTGATGAAAAAGGTGTATTCTATTCAGGCACTCAACGAGAGGGCATCACGAAAACATCAGTTGAATGAAAAAAGTACTGATCGGAAGAAAAAAGTGCTTGACAGGATGATGGATTTATGATATTCTAACTGAGTTGCCGCTGAGAGATCAGCGCAAAACACAAGATGGATTGAAAAAGAGTTTGAAAAAACTTCTTGACAAAATGAAATGCTTGTGTTAAACTAATAAAGTTGCTGCTTCAAAACAGCGATGACATCAAACGAAAAGTTTTGATAAGAAATGAAAAAGTTCTTGACAAGCTTGAAAGTCTGATGTATAATAAAAAAGCTCACATAAATGAGCAAAACATTGTACCTTGTAAATTAAACAACGTAACTTGAACGAATTACAAACCTGAAAT
>CAVCGL010000033.1:0-13569 GCA_963601915.1 bacterium
TGGCTGTACAATATGAGCCGCTTCAAATATTGATGAATGAAAGCGAATATTTTACAGATTCTACATATCTACATGCTGAATTGGAAAAAACTGTTTGGAGCATGCTGGAGCAGCGAAAAAATGTTGCATTAGCACTTACTATCCTTATTTATCATGGGAAAAAAGATGATGATGGATATGGTTCATTATCTGTAGCTTTAGAGTCTTCTAAGCTGATAGAACTAGGAATTCCTGCTATAAGCCAAAAATTCGTTACGGAGCTAAATCGACATTTGTTGGATGCGGACAATTCTTCTCGTTCTGAAAATAATCCAGATGCAATTGACGCATTTGGTATTCAGTTTATGACGATTGAGAAGCCTATGCCGAGCGTTAAACTAACAGGCGGATTTGATGTTACGATTCGTACGATGTTTAAAGATCAAAAATGTCAAACAAGATACGGCAAAATTGAAAATGCCAGTTATCCAGTTTCACCTGAAATGCGTATGAAACTTCAAGGAGCACTTGAATGGATTGCAAGCAGTGAGCAGAAAAATAAGACATGGATTACTATTGCGAAAAATGAAATTATGTTCGTATATCCGTCTGCATTGCCCAAAGCAGATGTTTCATGTACTAACATGTTCCATTGTCCCGCGAAAAACGATATATCATTTAATACACAAGCAAAGACATTTATTCAGGAATTGAAGCATACGAGAGAATTTGGAACAGATTCTCATGCAGACGAAATTAAGATTTTTATTTTGCGAAAGGTCGATAAAGCGCGAACCAAAGTCATCTACACTCGACAGACCAATGCATATGAATTAGAAAAATGCAGCGAAGCGTGGACTGCGGGTTGTAAAAATCTTCCGAAGTTCCCATTCGGAGCACCGAGAGTGCTGTATCCGCTAGAAGCAGCAGATGTTTTAAATACGTTTTGGAAACAAAACGGCGAAAAAGCATCAGATTCATTCAAACCGACGCCAAAGTATCATGGTCTGGAATTGCTGTTAAAACCAGATTTGCCGGTTACTGCCGATCTGCATGTTTTATCTGAAAAAGCGATGACATTGGGCGCGTTTCTCGGTAAATTATATGCGACGGAAGAATATCAAGATAAATCCTCTGAAACAAAGAAATTTTGTTCTCCTAAATGGAACGATGCAAAAGATATTTTAGCGTTAATAGGACTTTTGCTTTATCGAAAGAATATAAGAAAGGATGATTATATGGAAAATCTGCCATATCTTTATGGTCAGCTTTTCAAAGCATGTGACGAATTGCACGCGCTATATTGCAAGGTTGTGCGTAACGGTGATATTCCGCCACAGTTAGCTGGTGGCAGTTTGTTTCAATCTGCTGCCGAAATGCCTGTCCGCACGTTAAATGTATTGCAGCAACGGATTATGCCGTATTATCTATGGGCGAAGAGTTACCGATTGAAAGATATACAAGAATCTGGAAAGGAAAGCTGGCGCGCGGCATGGTTGTATCACTTGTGTGAAAGAATCATGATCAAACTGGAAAACAATTGGAATACACAAACACGATTTAATGATGAGGAAAAAGCACAGCTGTTTATCGGTTATCTTGCTGCTTTTTCGAAAAAAGAGCAAAGTGAGATGAATTCCAAGGAGGAAACAACAAATGGATAATGAAATCAAACGTGCGACTGGTCTTTTGGTAATTGAAGCGGTCAACTCCAATCCGAACGGTGATCCTGACCGTGAAAGTGATCCGAGACAAAGACCTAATGGATGCGGAGAGATTTCTCCGGTCTCGTACAAGCGTAAGCTTTGTGACTTGGTAGATGACCATGAGACACCGTTTTTCAAGTCTCTGCCTGAAAAGTTCACCAACAATGCGGAGCATTATTCTATTTTGGAGCATCGCGGCAGAAAGAGAACAATAATACAATCTGAGATGGGAGAATCTTCGGCAGATTTTTTGAAAAGTAAATTTGTCGAAAAGTATTGGGATGCCCGTATCTTTGGAAATACATTTTTGGAAAACGGTGGAGATAAAGGTTTTATTAAGACCGGTGTTGTACAATTTGGAATGGGTATTTCGCTTGCTCCAATCAATATTATTCGCCAGACCAATACAAACAAAGCAGGTGTGCAGGAAGGTAAAAATGCTGGTATGGCACCACTGGGGTATCGCATTGTAGAGCATGGTGTATACTGTATGCGGTTCTTTGTGAATCCAAACTATGCAGGCAAGACAGGCTGTACGGCTGATGATATTGAACTGCTGAAACTGTTGATCCCTTATGCGTATGAGATGAATCGCTCTGCTATTCGTCCTGATGTACGAATTCGTCATGCATGGTATATCGAGCATAAAAACATTCTTGGAAGTTGTCCGGAATATCTGCTGTTGGAAGCATTAACACCGGAAAAGCTCGGTAATCAGGAAGAACCGTCCATTTGTTGGAATGATTATGAGGATAAGAACGGATTACCGCAGGAGCTTCTTAAACGTGTAGCAAGTTGTGTTGACTTGGTAAATCCATGATGGCAGAGTATTTAGCGCACAGTGCAAGATTTGATTACCCTGCACAGACCTATGCTTCTCATATAAACGGTGTATATAACAGAGCAACGCATTATGCAGTTGAAGCTGACAGATATGCCTTTCATAAAAATTCTTTAACTTTTATCGTGCAGCAGAGTTCTCTGCTGCACGATTTAGGTAAATTAGATGATGAAAATCAAATTATTCTTCATAACCCGCAAAACGCCAAAAAACATTTGCCAATCAATCATGTCGATGCTGGAAGTGCAGCATTAAAAGAAAACAATAACATATATTCGGCTCTGGTTGTTTATTCTCATCATAAAGGTTTGCCTGACATGGCATCTGAATGCCTAAAAAATGAGAACATGTTTCGTGATGGACGTCCGCTTACGAGAAAGCATACAGACTCAATGCTGAAAACACTGCTCCAACGTCATCAAACGTTATTGCCCTTGTATGATAATAAAAAGGAACAAGTTTATGATGGAGATCAGGGTATATTCTTTCGTATGGCATTATCGTGTATTGCTGATGCAGATCATACGGATACAGCTGCAGCATATGGACAGGTGCCTGAGCATGAGGAATTACCTCAGTTGCATGCGGAGGAGCGTCTTGCGGCTTTAGATCAATATGTATCGAAATTAGGCGATCACAATGAGCGCAGTCATCTTCGGCAAGAAATGTATTTTGCCTGCCGTGACGCAAAGATAAACAGTCACTTCTCTACCTGCGACAGCCCAGTCGGATCTGGAAAAACGACTGCAGTTATGGCACATCTATTGCAGCAGGCGATTCATCGAAATGCACGACATATTTTTGTTGTTCTTCCGTATACCAGTATTATTCAACAGTCTGTGGATGTTTATCGGAAAGCCCTTGTACTGCCGGGAGAAAATCCAGAAGAAATTGTTGCAGAATTACACTCGCGTGCCGACTTTCAGGATTATGGTACGCGTTATCTTACGTCGCTGTGGCGTGCTCCGATTATCGTGACAACCGCAGTGGCTTTTTTTGAAACAATTGCGTCAAATCGCCCCGCTGTTTTACGTAAATTCCATGAACTGCCGGGCAGTGTGATTTTTATAGATGAAGCACACAATGCATTGCCGCTAAAGTTATTGCCGCTTATTTGGAAATGGATGAATGTATTGTCAGAGGAGTGGAATTGCTATTGGGTATTAGCTTCTGGTTCACTTGTTCGTTATTGGAAATTAAACCGGCTAACTGAATCTAAAATAAATATAATGCACCCGACTGTATCTGAGCTGGTTCAACCTGCATTGCGCAGCCGATTGATGAAGTATGAACAAAACAGGATTCAATTTTGTTGGAGATCAAAGCCTATAGGTCGTAAAGAGCTGGTTGAATGGATTCATCAATTTCCGGGGCCTCGGCTGTTAATTTTAAATACTGTGCAAAATACAGCTGTAATTGCAAATGATTTGTGTCATAAATACGGGAGAAACTGCGTAGAGCATATATCAACTGCTTTAACACCGGAAGACCGGAGTGCAACGATTGAACGAGTCAAGCAGCGTTTACAAAATTCCTGTGATACAGATTGGACACTTGTTGCGACTTCATGTGTAGAGGCAGGTGTAGATTTTTCCTTTCAAACAGGTTTCCGAGAAATGGCTTCTTTGCTTTCGCTCTTACAGGCAGCGGGAAGAGTAAATCGACACGGAATAGATTCTAATGCGTCAATGTGGAATTTTGAATTTCAAGATGATTCTATGCTGAACAACAATCCGCAATTAGCGGTATCAATAGAGGTTTTGCGTAACTATTTTATGAAGAATATTGAGATTTCTCCGGAGTTAAGTACACAATCTATGAATGATGAAATTGTACGTGACGATAGTTGTTTAAACACAATAAAACAGTTTCTTGAAAAAGAAGATGCTATGCAATTTAAAACAATTGAAGATGAATTTCATATAATTGATTCCAATACAGTTTCTGTTATTGTTGATGCATCGTTAGCAGATGATGTTATCTGTGGACAGGGCAATTGGAAATTGCTTCAGAAAAAATCGGTATCAATCCGGCGAGAGAAAATAAAACATTGGAACATCAAAAATATTACAGGTGATATTTATCAATGGACGCTTCAATATGATAAATTTTTGGGATATATGTGTGGTGTGTTGACATATTTGTAAATATGAGTTGCGTCTTGTCTATTAGATGGTATCATATACTATCTTGCCATTCTTGTTTTAATCGCGTATGATATAAACGTAGAGAGTCCAGAAGGAAAGAAACAACTTCGTCGTGTTGCAAAACAATGCATCAATGTGAGGGCGTGGATTGAAATAATACCAATCCGTTTCGGCTGCAAATCTGGCTGACGCGTCGCCCTCTTCGCGAGGGCATGGATTGATAAAACAATAAAAAGGAGTGACAACATATGCCTACAGTTTCACGCGAGCTATTAGAACGGGCAGAAACTCTGCTTGAAAAAAATCCTGCCATGCGAGAGCAAATAGGAGAAATTACTCGCGTGCTGCGCCGATATGATGCTGGATATATATATGATTCGGCTGAGGCGCATCGGCTGAATGCACAGCTTCGTATAGCATATCCGGTTATCGCGGAAATTGCTCGTTGCCAGCCCAATACAGATCCTGCCTGTGGATATACTTCTGCATGGGATCGCTGCGGGGAAGAAGATGTGATTGAACAGCTGCGCATAGACAAGCTGGGATTATATTATATGGTTTTGTATCAAGCCGGTATGGTGCAGACACTGACAGATTTTATCAAATAAGACAGCAATCACCCTGTTTTTTAGCAGGGTGATTTTTTTTGAAAAAACTATTGACTTAAACCTGACTTTAGGTGCTATAATGCCAGTGTTATAATGAAAGAAACACGAAAATAAGGAGGACATCTCATGTATTTGGAACGAATTGATAGCCCAAATGATGTGAAAAAGCTGAGCTTTGAAGAAATGGATGTGCTGGCGCAGGAAATGCGTGAAGCATTGTTTCACAAGCTGAGCAAGCATGGTGGACACTTTGGACCGAATTTCGGCATGGTTGAAGCGACAATTGCTTTGCATACTGTGTTTGATTCTCCGAAAGATAAAATGGTCTTTGATGTTTCTCATCAGAGCTATTGCCATAAAATGCTGACCGGCAGAAAAGATGCTTTTTTGTATGAAGAGCATTATGATGATGTTTCCGGTTACAGTGAGCCGAGTGAGAGTGCGCATGATTTCTTTGTCATTGGTCACACATCGACCTCTGTCAGCTTGGCTTGTGGTTTGGCAAAGGGCAGAGATCTTACCGGCGGCACGGAAAATATTATTGCCATTATCGGTGATGGTTCTCTGAGCGGCGGTGAAGCATTGGAAGGTCTGGATTTTGCATCAGAATTGAACAGCAATCTGATTATTGTCGTCAATGACAATGATATGTCTATTGCAGAAAATCATGGCGGCTTGTATCAGAACCTCAAGCTGCTGCGTGATACCGATGGCAAGGCAGAATGCAATCTGTTCCGTGCAATGGGTCTGGATTATGTCTTTGTCAAGAATGGCAATGATATTCCGTCTTTGGTAGAAGCATTCAAGCAGGTGAAGGACAGCACCTATCCGGTTGTCGTGCATATCTGCACGCAGAAGGGCAAGGGATACGCACCGGCAGAACAGGACAAGGAAACATGGCATTGGTGTATGCCGTTTGATCCGGAAACCGGCAAGCCGCTGATGACATTTGAAGGCGAGGATTATTCCGAGCTGACAGCGCAGTATTTGCTGGAGAAAATGAAAAAGGATCCGGCAGTGGTTGGCATTACCTCTGCGACCCCGCCGATTTTGGGCTTTACACCGGACAGAAGAAAACTGGTGGGCAAACAGTTTGTTGATGTTGGTATTGCAGAAGAAACGGCGGTTGCTTTGGCATCCGGCATTGCGGCAAATGGCGGCAAGCCAGTATACGGTGTGTACAGCACGTTTATTCAGCGAACCTATGACCAGCTGTCACAGGATCTGTGCGTGAACAGCAATGCTGCGACAATTCTGGTATTTGCAGCATCGGTATATGGCATGAATGATGTGACCCATCTGGGCATTTATGATATTCCGATGATGGCGAATATTCCGAATTTGGTTTATTTGGCACCGACAACCAAGGAAGAATATATGGCGATGCTGGATTGGAGTGTAGAGCAGAAGGAACATCCGGTAGCGATTCGCGTACCGATGGCAGTTGTTTCTTCCGGCAAGCCGTGCACGAAGGATTTTGCAAAGCTCAACACCTATGAAGTGACGCAAAAGGGCAGCCGTGTTGCTGTCATTGGTCTTGGCAATTTCTATGCACTGGGTCAGGCTGCGGCACAGGAGATTGAAAAGCAGACTGGCGTTCAGCCGACAGTTATCAATCCGATGTATATCACCGGTATAGATGAAGCATTGCTGGAGAGCCTGAAGGCAGAACATGATGTCGTTATCACCGTAGAAGATGGCATTTTGGACGGCGGATTTGGCGAAAAGATTGCTCGTTTCTATGGAAGCTCTGACATGAAGGTGCTCAACTATGGTCTCAAGAAGGAATTTTTGGATCGGTATGATGCAGAAGAAGTGGTCAAGCGCAATCGTTTGACAGCAGAGCAGATGGCAGAGGATGCGGTATCTCTGCTGTAAGCAAAACACAGCAAAGACGGGATTGGGAAGTTTTTCTCAGTCTCGTCTTTTTTTGATGGCACAAGCGCAGGCAATATGATACGATGAAGATACACAAGAGCAGGAGATGAGGAGGAGATTTTTGTGAAACATATTTTACTCATAGCGACCGGCGGTACAATCGCATCGTCGGAATCAGCGGAAGGATTGGCACCGGCGTTAGATGTCGAACAGCTGGTGGCGTATTTGCCCGAGATGCAGTCGTTGTGCCAACTGGCGGGTGTTTCTATCATGAGCATTGACAGCACCAACATGAACCAGAAGCGCATGGGAAGCATCGCACAGACTGTTGCGCAATATTATGATGCATATGATGGCTTTGTCATTGCACATGGAACGGATACGATGGCATATAGTGCGGCGGCGCTGACCGATATGCTGCGGCATCTCAACAAACCGGTTGTGCTCACCGGCTCACAGATTCCCATGGAAGCACCGGACACCGATGCAAAGAAAAACTTGTCCGATGCCATTCGATTTGCCTGTGAAGACATCCGCGGCGTTTTTGTCGTCTTTGATGGGATCGTGATAGAGGGCGCTCATGCGATGAAATGCCGCACACGCAGCCGCCATGCCTTTGAGAGCATCAATTTTCCTGTTGTCGCGCAGATGCAAGATAAAACCGTACAATATACACAAAACACCAGGCAATCAGCATCTTGGCATGCTATGCGTGAAAAAAGCCAGCAGGCATTTGCGGTGCAGCCGGAACTGTGTACCGATGTATTTGTCCTCAAATTGTTTCCTGGTATAGGAACAGAAATTTTTGATTACATCAAAAAGCAGTATCGCGGTGTAGTGATAGAGAGCTTTGGCATTGGCGGCATTCCCGATGAACAGCCTGATTTGCTTGCCAAAATCCGAGAGCTTGCACAGGCGGGCGTTGCTGTTGTCATCACGACACAGTGCCTGTATGAAGGCGTAGATTTGGATATTTACGCTGTGGGAAAACATCTTGCCGAGCAGCCGATCCTTGTCGCAGGCACAATGACAACAGAAGCGATTGTCATGAAGCTCATGTGGTCGCTGGCTCATTTTGATACACTGGCTGACATCAAAGCGTATATCGAATCCAACAACACCTAAAAATAACACACGATATAAAGAAAAAAGAGGGATAACTCGAAAAATAAAGAAAATCAGCAAAAAGAAACACAATCATGGATGAAAAATCAAGAACATATCCAAATCAGATTGTAAAAATTATTCGGAAAATCCAAAAAAATGCTGTTTTTTCACGATAAAAACTGCGATATGATAACCATGCAAACAGGGAGTCCGTGTGGAGAGCGAATGTCTCCCTGTTTAGAAAGTGTGTGAAATCATATCAAGAGAGGGAAAGTGAAACTATGGCATTTACGTTAATTACCTTTGTCGCATTTACCATCTTGGTTGCCGTGATCTCCTATGTGAAAACAAAGGGCGATGACCAGACAACCGCAGATGGATACTTTTTGGCAGGACGAGGCCTGCCGGGATTCGTCATTGCAGGATCCTTGCTGCTGACCAATCTATCTGCCGAACAGCTCGTCGGAACCAATGGACAGACATGGGCTGTTGGCATGAGTCCGATGGCGTTTGAGGTGCTTGCCGCGACCGCATTGATTGTGCTGGCGCTGTGGGCAGCGCCGCGATACTTAAAGAGCGGCATCACAACTATTCCGGAGTTGATCGGCCTGCGCTTTGACCGCTCGACAAAACTGTGGTTCTGTATTGCCTATATTATTTTGTATCTGGTTGTACAGATTCCGGTTATCCTGTATTCCGGTTCGCTAGTATTTGAAAATATTTTTAATCTGTCAGGACTGTTGGGCATCACCAAGTTCCAGTCGATCTGTGTTCTGTGCATTGCAATCAGTGTCGTCGGTTCGATCTATGCGATTTTCGGTGGTCTGAAGGCAGTTGCCGTTTCGGATACGGTAAACGGTGTTGGTCTGCTGATTGGCGGTCTGATGATTCCGTTCTTTGCGCTCAATGTGCTCGGTCATGCCACAGGCAGCGAGAGCACGGTTGCCATTCTGGACGGTTGGAAGTATCTCGTTGCCAATCATGCCGATAAGCTGAATTCTATTGCGCCGATCAATGCAGAGGCTCCGGCTGTTCCGTGGCCGACTGTATTCACTGGTCTGGTGTTCTTGGGCTTGCAGTCTTGGTGCACGCATCAGTCGTTTATTCAGCGTGTCCTCGCCGCAGAAAATTTGAAAGAAGCACAGAAGGGCGCGCTGTATTGTGCCTTCCTGAAAATTGCAGGCTTTATGTTCCTCGCTTTGCCGGGCGTCATTGCCTACGCGCTGTTTGAATTGCAGGGCGATCAGGTTTCCATGATGGATGATGCATATCCGCATCTGGTGACACAGGTTATTCCGGCGCCGCTCATGGGCTTCTTTGCAGCGGTAATGTTTGGCGCGATTCTGTCCTCGTTTAACTCGGTACTCAACTCCGTCAACACCATGTTCACCATGGATATTTATCATGAGTATATCGATCCAAAGGCATCGGAAGAAAAGCTCGTCGGTGTCGGCAAGAAGGTTGGCATTGTGTTCGCTGTTGCCACCACAATCGTAGGCCCGATGGTATATTTCTTCCCGGCAGGACTCAAAACCTTTTTGGATTCTTTCGTTATGCTGATTGGTCTGCCGGTTCTGTCCGCAGTCTTTGGCGGCTTCTTCTTCAAGTATCTGCCAAAATATGCGGCAAAGGTTATCATGGTATTCCATGTCGTGGTATATGGCCTGTTTATGATTCTTGCACCGGCTTATCCGGGCGGTGGCACGATGCATTATCTGTACGCGGTTGCTGTTCTGTGGCCGATTGAGCTGATTATCATGGCTGTCATGAACTACCGCAACAAGAAGTCGCATCCGGACATGCAGGCGTGGGAGCAGAAGGACGTAAAGGCCGTCGATCTGACTCCGTGGAAGTACCGCAAGGTTGTCGCAGTGGTAGTCTTGGTTTGCGTTGTCGCTGTGTATATCTTCTTCTCTCCGCTGGGAATCGGCGCAGCATAAATCTATTTCTTTGATAATTCCAATCCTTTTATCGGCGATTTGCCGAAAGGCAGATCGCCGAATCTCTCCAAAACCAAAATCTCCGCATCCAAGTGCACGATGCGGAGATTTTTTTGGCGCAGGAATCAAAAAATAACACAACATCCAAAGAAAAACCGCAAAATATTCGAGAGACATCGAGAGAAAATCTAAAAATAAGAGAATTTTTTGAGAAATTGGGCAGGTTGCACAGAGAACATTCGTAGATAAACTGCGCAGAATCCAAAGAGAGCCGCGTTTTTTCCTGATTTTTGTCGAGATATAATAGCATCACAAGAGAAAACAACAATCTGTGTTGTGATTATGTGAGAGGAGATCATTCATCTATGAAAGTAGGCATTATTGGTGCCGGCCGTATCGGCAAAGTACATGCGAAGAACATTTCCATGTTTGTTCCGGAGATGCAGATTAAGACCATTGCAGATCCATTTGCAAATGATGCAACGAGAGAGTTCGCTGCACAGTATCACATCCCGAATGTCACGACTGACGCGGCTGATATTTTAGAAGATCCGGAAATTGAAGCAGTCCTGATCTGCTCGTCCACGGACACCCATTCGCACTTCATCATCGAAGCGGCAAAGGCAAAGAAGCACATTTTCTGCGAGAAGCCGATTGACTATGATCTGA
This sequence comes from bacterium, assembly GCA_963601915.1. Classification (GTDB taxonomy): domain Bacteria; phylum Bacillota; class Clostridia; order Oscillospirales; family Butyricicoccaceae; genus Butyricicoccus_A. Next base: position 10,876 of record CAVCGL010000033.1, read on the forward strand.
ATAAGGTACATGAGGCAATCAACGCGGCAAAGGATGCCGGCGTCAAGCTCCAGATCGGTTTCTGCCGTCGCTTTGACCACAACCATCGCGCTGTATACGATATGGTACAGCAGGGTAAGGTTGGCAAGGTCAATTTGATTAAAGTGTCTTCCCGCGATCCGGAACCACCCCCGGTGTCTTACGTCAAGGTATCCGGCGGCATCTTCTATGACATGATGATTCATGACTTCGATATGGTTCGCTTCCTGGCAGGCTCTGAAGTAACCGAGGTATCCGCATACGGCTCCGTTCTGGTAGATCCGGGCATTGGAGAAGCAGGCGATGTCGATACTGCTGTTGTCACCTTGAAGTTTGAAAACGGTGCCATCGGTGTCATTGACAACTCTCGTAAGGCTGTTTACGGCTATGACCAGAGAGTAGAAGTATTTGGCTCTGAGGGCTGTGCACAGGATGAGAACGACATTCCGAACACGGCTGTTCTGTCCACCGCAGAGGGCACGACCTATGGCACTGCTTATAAGGTCATGTGGGATCGTTACACCGGCGCATTTGTCGCAGAGATGCAGGCATTTGCACAGGCAGTAGCAAACGACACGGAGACTCCGGTTACCGGCGAAGACGGTCTGTATCCGGTTCTGATGGCAGCAGCGGCAACCAAGTCTCTGCACGAAGGCCGTCCGGTTAAAATTTCGGAGGTAGAATAATGGCACTGAGAAAATGCGCGTGCATTGATACCCTGTACACCGAGCTGGATTGGCTCGATCGTTTCCAGGCAGCAAAGGATGACGGCTTTGAAGCAGTAGAATTCTGGGATTGGCGCATTCGTGATCTGGATGCAACGAGAGAAGCAGCACAGAAGGCTGGCATTGCGATTTCCGGTTTTAACGGAGACGCAGATTATTCTCTGGTAGATCCGACGCACAAGGAGCCGTATCTTGCGTATCTCAAGCAGTCCATTGACGCAGCAAAGAAGATTGGCGCAACCAGCGTGACGATTCACTCTAACGCGCTGGGCGATGGCGGCATCGTTGTCAATCACTATGACAACCTGTCTCATACCGTCAAGCTGTGCTCGATGTATGACACCTTGCTGGCTTGTGCAAAGCTGGCTGAGGAAGAGGAAATCAATCTGAACCTTGAGGCACTGAATATCACGACCGATCATGTCGGCAACTTCCTTGCAACGACACAGATGGGCGCAGAGATTTGCCGCCTGATTGGTTCTCCGCGGCTCAAGCTGCTGTATGATGTCTACCACATGCAGATCAATGAGGGATGCATCTGCGATACGATTTCGAATTATGCCGATCAGTTCGGCCATATTCATGTGGCAGACGCACCGGGCAGACATGAGCCGGGCACGGGTGAAATCAATTACACCAAGGTCATTCGCCATCTGGAGGCGTGCGGTTACACGGGCAGAGTGGGATATGAGCTGTTCCCGGAGACCGACACCAAGACGGCGGTAGCTGCAATCATGCAGCATTGCTAATGGATTCTAACAGCAGGTAGGGCTGTTGAATAAAAATCCACAGTAGAGAGAAAAGGAGAAGAATTATGAAAATGAAGCGTTTTGCAGCGATGCTTTTGGCAGGCGCGATGATGACAGGCCTGTGTGCTTGCGGCAGCTCCGGCGGCGACAAGACAGCAGGTTCCGGTTCTTCCGGCGATGAGCTGAAGGTCAGTGTCATCCTCAAGACCGAGGCATCCGAGCACTGGCAGCTCATCAAGGCAGGCTGTGAGCAGTACGAGAAGGACAATCCGGGCATCAAGGTAGACGTCAAGGGCCCTCCGTCTGAGACTTCTTACGATGAGCAGACCAATATGATTGACACCGACATCAATGGCGGCAGCTATGATGCCTATGTCATCGCTCCGTTGCAGTCGGATTCCGTAGCGGCGCAGATTGCAGCAGTGGATAAGCCGGTTATCGCACTGGACACCAATATTACTTCGGATAAGGTTGTTTCCTTCGTAGGTACCGGTAATGAAAAGGCTGCTAAGATGGGCGCAGAAGAAGCCGTTGCAGCAGCAAAGGAAGCTGGCTGGGATAAAATCGAGTGCATCGAGATTGCAGGTGTACAGGGTGACGCCACCAACACCGCTCGTATGACCGGCTACAAGGAAGGCATCGAAGAAGCTGGCGGCACATTCCTCGAGAAGGAAACCCAGTATGCAGACGCAGTGGCAGATAAGGCTGTAAACTCCATGGAAGCGATCATGCAGACTCATCCGGAAGGCGTAGCTATTATCTGTGCAAACAATGATGATATGGCTTGTGCAGCTGCAAAGGCAGCAAAGGGCAACAAGGCATACGAAAAGACCATCTTCCTCGGATTCGATGGCTCTACCAGTGCCTGCCAGGCAGTTCTGGACGGTTCTCTGACACTGACCTGTGCTCAGCAGCCGTATGATATGGGCTACAAGGCTTGTGAGACCGCAGTGAAGGCTGCAAAGGGCGAGTCGGTTGACAACAATGTAGATACCGGCACAGAGATTATCAACGGTGACAATGCGCAGGCTCGCATTGACAAGATGAACGAGTATCTGGCAAAGATCAAGTAAGTATTTCGCGTTTGTCCGTCATTTAACCGATAGGGAAAGTGGAACAGGCGGCATTCGCTGCCTGTTCCATTTTTTATCAGAGAAAAGGGTGAAAATCAATGAGTGAATATGTAGTAGAATTAAAAAATA
>CAVCGL010000034.1:0-11664 GCA_963601915.1 bacterium
ACAGGATTCATACCGTTCAGATCGCTTAATTTTTATTTTTGTCTAACAAATGGGGGTCACTTCAGATTGCCGCGGCTTTTCTTTATGGTGCAAAATAATTTTGTTTTCCCGAACGGATGAAATACTTTTGATGCATATACAAGGAGATCAGCAGCGTGCATACTTCTGCAATCGGTACGGCGATCCAAGCACCATTGATGCCGAGAAAATGCGGAAGAGCCATCAGGCAAATCGTCGTAAAAATAAAGGTTCGGCAGAACGAGAGAATCGCGGATACTTTGCCGTTGGACAGAGCGGTAAAGAAGCCTGAAGAGGTAATGTTGAATCCACTGAACAGAAAACTAATAGAAAATAGGCGGAAACCGGTCAATGCCAAGGGGAATGTCTCCGGATCATCGGTGAATATGGTGATAATCGGACGGGACAACCCTTCCGCAGCACCCAGCAATACCACGGACGAGATCATAACAAAGGCAAAGGCGATGCGATACACGCGCTTGAGCTGCACTTTGTCCTGCGCGCCGTATTGAAATCCGACAATCGGGGCAATGCCGATAGAAAATCCGAGATAAAACGAATTAAACAAAAACTCGCCATATAATAAAATGGTAATGGCGGCGACGCCATGTTCTCCGGCGATGCGCATCAACACAATATTGAACAGCACAGTGACAATCGCCATGGACAGCTGAGAGACCATTTCGGAAGAACCGTTGTAGCACGCTTGCAGTAATTCTCGTGTGTGAAAAGAGAATTTGGTAAAATGCAGTCCGTTTTTGTTCAAAAAGAAGAAGAACAGACCGACAATGGCAGGAATACACTGACCGATACATGTGGCGAAGGCAGCACCGGCAACGCCGAATTGGCAGACCGCAATGAGCACATAATCCAAAACGGCATTGCATATACCCGCGCCGATAGTTAAAGCCAGACCGAGATTCGGACGACCTGCCGTTACAAGATAGGATTGAAACAAAGCCTGAAGCATACAGGCGGGGACAAACAGTCCTAAGATGCGCAGATATGTATTGCAATCGCTGAGCAAAATGTCGCTGGCACCTAGAAAACGGGAAAGCGGTGTGGTAAAGGCTAAGATAAACACCAGAAACAGAATGCTCAGACCGATAGCAACACAGACAAACTGTGTCAGACAGGCATTTGCTTTCTGGGGTCGATTTTCACCCAAATAGCGGCTGATAATGGCATTGCCGCCGGTGGCGAGCATGGTTGCCACGGCAATGGCAACGTTGATAACTGGAAAGACGATATTGATGGAGGACAGCGCATTACTGCCGACAAAACGAGAGACAAAAATACCGTCCACAATCGTATACAGCGACATAAACATCATCATGATGATAGACGGCGCTGCAAATGTTAATAGAGACCAAGGCGTAAATCGCTGGTTGAGCGATGAACTCATAAAAAGAAAAGCTCCTTTCTGTCATGGTTTGCTTGACATTTGACAGTATATCCTATAGGGTAACCCTATAGTCAAGAGGAAACGGAGAAAAAAGAAACAATGAATCGAAATCTTTACATGACAACAGGAGAGTTTGCCAAATTGATGGGCGTGACGAAAGAAACCCTGTTTCACTATGATGAAATAGGACTGTTTTGTCCGGAAGTCGTGACGGAACGCGGGTATCGGCAGTACTCTGTCAATCAAGTCGAAGTGATGGACACGATCCTCATGCTGAGAGAATTGGGAATGCCGCTCAAAGAAATTCGAGAATTTATGCGCCATCGCAGTGCGCAACGCATTTTGCAAGTGTTTGCACAGCGAGAAAAGCAATTGGATCAACAGATCAAAAAGTTACAGCAGATGAAAGAATGGATGGCGCAGAGAACGCGGAAAATCCAAGCGATTCAAGACCTGCGCACAGAAGAAATTTCTATACAGACCTTTCCGGAGCGATATTATTTGTACGCTTCCATATCACCGGATGACGAATGGGAGTATTATCAAAAGACCGGAGAAATGATTTTTGAACTAGAACGGGAAGGAAAGCAGATGGATTATGACCTTGCCTATATTCAGCACGAAGAAAATTTGGATGGCGGCTTGTATGATGTCTATGATACGGCGGGATTGCTGCTGGACGAAAAGCCGAACAAACCGCATTGCCTGACGTTTCCGGCGGGAGAATATTTGACAGCCTATCATGTCGGTCATTGGAATACAATGTCTGAAGCCTATGAACGACTGTTCGCCTATAAAAAAACACAAAATCTCCAGACAGATGGTATCTATCTGGAGCATTTTGTGGTGGATAACTTTGTGGTGGATTCCATAGACGAATTTGTCACGGAAATTTCTGTGCGAATTATACGATGCTCATGAACCATTCAACGGTCTGCGGATCGTAGTGCGAGAAGAACAGGCTCTTGCCGGTGTCCAATGCTTCGATGCGTGCCATTTCCTCATCGGTCAGGGCAAAATCAAAAACGTTGAAGTTTTCTTCCATACGTTCCTTGTGAACGGACTTCGGAATGAGGACGACATCGCTTTGCAGCAGGAAGCGCAGGGCGACCTGTGCGGCGGATTTGCCGTGTGCAGCGGCAATATCCTTGAGAACCGGATTGTTGAAGTAGTCATTCTTGCCTTCTGCAAACGGGCCCCAAGACATAATCTGTGTGCCGTTTTTCTTGAGGTATTCCTTGGCAATTTTTTGTTGCTGGAATACGTGGGTTTCCACCTGATTGACAGCCGGCTTGATTTCTGCAAAATGCGTCAGATCCAAGTAGCGGTCTGGATAGAAGTTGGAAACACCGATGGCACGAACCTTGCCTGCGCGGTATGCTTCTTCCATGGCACGATAGGTTCCGTAGTAATCACCGAACGGCTGATGAATCAGCAACAGATCAATATAATCGGTCTGGAGCTTGCGCAGAGATTCTTCAATAGAAGCCTTTGCCTTTTGATAACCGGCATTGGAAATCCAAATCTTGGTGGTGATAAACAGATCCTCTCGCGGCAGACCGCACTTTTGGATGGCATTGCCGACACCTTCTTCGTTGCCGTATGCCTGTGCGGTGTCAATGCTGCGATAGCCTACTTCGATGGCTTCCAGCACACAACGCTCTGTGTCCTCCGGTGGGGTCTGATACACACCATAACCCAGCTGCGGCATTTTCACGCCGTTGTTCAGTGTTACATAATCCATAATCATATCCTCCTTGCATCAATGATCTTACTGTCTATAGTTTACATGTGTTTGACTCCGTTGTACAATAGCAATATCGGAATCTATCATTCATATTATGAATAGTAAAGGAGAAGAGGCAATGCTTGATTTGTTGGAATTACAGCAGTTTGTGACGTTTGCAGACTGTGGAACCCTATCGAAAGCGGCAGAACAGCTGCATATTTCTCAGCCAACCCTGACACGCCAAATGCATCATGTGGAAGATGCATTTGGCGTGTCGTTGTTCACGAGAGGAAAGAATCGCATCGCCTGCAATGAGACCGGTCTGCGGGCAGTCGCGTATGCGCGGAAGCTGTTGGAGGAGGCAGACCATGCCGTACAGATGGTGCAGGCATTTGACAGAAGTCTTCACACTATCCATGTCTCATCCTGCGCACCTGCGCCGTTGTGGTCGCTGTTGCCTGCGCTGACCGCTCGGTATCCAGACAATACGATTTCGTCAAAATTGGAAGATGTGTCAACGATTGTCGAGCAGGTCGTGTCCGGCAGCTGTGAAATTGGCATCCTGCCGTATGCCTTTGCCGATGAACGCTTGCTTGTTGTCCCGTTTTTGCGGGAACAACTGTCGGTTTGTGTGCCGAATAACCATCCGTTGGCGCGGGAAAAAACGCTGACCTTTGAACAGATCAATGGATTCAATTGCTTGGTGCGCGATCAGCTTGGTTTTTGGAGCAATTTGTGCCATGAGAAAATGCCTGCCTCGAAATTTCTCGTGCAGACAGATGCATTTGCCCTGGAAGAATTGATTCGGAGTTCTACGCTGCTGTGCTTTACCACGAATTTGGCTGGATTGGAAGAGCAAGAGGTTTTGCAGGACAGAATGATTATTCCGCTTGTCGATAAAGAGGCAACGGCGGCGTATCAATTGATTTGCTTGCCGAAAAATAAAGGGCTGTTGAAGCAGTATAATATATAATTGTTGACAATGGAGAGTGCATCGAATATAATAATACACACAAAATAAGCTGGTATATAGCCGTAGTTTTTGTGCGTTTGGACGAAGGCTGGATGTTTTATGGAGTTGCTCGTGCGAATGGAGAGGTGATTTCTAGATAGAAAACAGTTCTGACTGACACAATAAGCATTATATTGAAAAATAGGGAGCATATCTATGAAAAAAAGAGTTTTTTCTACGGTTTTGCTGCTGTCGGTTCTTGCTCTGCTTATGTCAAGCTGTGGAACACCGAAGCAAGAGAAGGAATCTGTGGTTCAAGAACAGCAGGCGGAGCAGACTTCAGTATTCTTGGAAAAATGTTCGTTGACGCTGCCTGTGTGCACAGTATCTATGAATACACCAGACAATGAAATAGCAATTCAAGAAAAGTATGGTCTCACGCTTGACGAATGGAATGCTCTTGCGAATGATTCTGATAGCTTTTTGCAATTGAATATTCAAGAGTGTTCGGATCCAGATACCAGCGTGAATGCTGAAGCCACGATTACGGCAAACGGTGTTATAGATACGATGTCTCTGACAGGCAGGCTCACAGAAATACAGTTGGACAATGGAGATCAATGCTTTGCCGGTGGTTTATCCGGATATTTGAACGGAAACAATTCACAGGAAAATGCGGTTACGCTGTCCGTGAATTATGATAAGACTGCGCAGGTCTGTTATGTAACAGCACAGATTGGTGATACACTTTGTTTAGACTTCGGAACGCCTTTTGACGGACAGAGTGAGATATATCAAAAGTTGAAGGACGCACAGGCGTAAATACATAACGCATCGGATGAAACGAATCATCCGGTGCGTTTTTGTCGGTCTTACATGCATAAAGCAACAGAGCAGCTCGGGAAAATGAGCTGCTCTGTTTTTGGAAATATGAGAGAGAATAGAAAAAGTGGGGTAAATCTTATTTAGCCAACTCCAAGTGGAGAGAAGGTGATGTAGATTGCTGCGAGAATCGCAAAGGTCACAACAACGACCGGAACGCGGAACTTCCACGGTGTCATATCGACAACTTCCAGATTCGGCAGTTCGTACGGAGTCTCGCGCGGCTTGAGCTTGGAGCAAGCCCACAGAAGAACGATGTCAACAACGAATGCAGTTACTTCGAAGTAGAGGAAGTGCAGCGGAACAGTGTTCATCAGTACACCGTAAACGATGATGTGAACGACGATGGTGAGCTTCGGTGCGAAGTTCGGGATGTTCTTGTTGAGCATACCCATCATTGCGACAGCCAGAACCGGTACGCCGTAGTAGCCCCACATCTGATTCAGGAAGGTGCTGATGCCAGCCGGCAGATACATGAGGAACGGAGCGATAACGATGGAAGCCAGGCAAAGAACGATGCCGAAGCGCTTTGCGATAACGATTTCCTGCTGTGCGGTGCGCTCCTTCTTGGAGATAACCGGCAGAATATCGAGGGTAAACAGCGTCATAGAGCTGTTCAGTACGGAGTTAAAGGACGACAGGATTGCGCCGAACATAACAGCTGCGAAGAATCCGAGAACCGGAGTCGGCAGAATGTCATGAACCAGAGTCGGGTAAGCCATGTCGAAATCAGTCAATACACCGCCGTCACGGATGCGCTGGATGATACCAGGCATTACGAGGAACAACGGGCAGAATACCAGAGCCAGACCGGAGAGAAGAGCACCCTTCTGTGCTTCCTTCAGGTTCTTTGCGCCGAGTACGCGCTGCATGATAGACTGGTTTGTGCAGTAGTAAGAAATGTGGTTGATGCTGCATCCGAGAATAATCATCGGCCACGGAATATCCGGTGCCTGTGCATCCCAAGACTTGATCGCATTCAGATGCTCCGGAGGTGCATCGCTGAGCATTCTCTGTACGCCGGTAACGAGGCTGCCTTCGCCGAGGATGACAAATGCCAGAATCGGAACGATGACAACAGCGCCGACGATAAAGATAACGCCGTTGAGCGAGTCAGATACTGCTACGGCCTTCAGACCGCCGAAGATTGCGTAGATGCCGCCGATAACGCCGAGGGCAACACACATGATGGTGATTGCGAGGAAACGGTTGCCGCCGACCAGATCGGTGACATTAAAGATACGCTCCATAGCTACCGAGCCAGCGTAAAGAACCAGCGGAAGCATGGTAACGATGTATGCTACGAGGAAGATAAAGGAAACCAGAACGCGGGTTGCGCGGTCATAACGGTTTTCCAAGAATTCCGGAATGGTGGTGATACCGAGTTTGAAGTAACGCGGTACGAAGAACAATGCCATCAACGTCAGTGCAACCGGGCACATGGTTTCCCAGCCCATTGCTGTGATACCAACGGCATATCCCTGTCCATTTCGGCCTACCAACTGTTCTGCTGACAGGTTTGTCATCATCAGGGAACCGAAGATAACAATACCGGTCAGGCTTCGACCGCCCAGGAAGTAACCGTCCTGAGAGGTTTCATCTGTGCCGCGTGTCTTGAGCCAGCTGATAAAAGCAACCAGCGCTGTGACAGCGACAAAGGAAGCGAGTGTAAATACCATGATATTTTTCCTTTCCTAACTTCACTTACTTTATGTTTTATTCTTTCCTAATTCTTTGGCTCTTTCAATTCTTATAAATCTAGAATTATACATATATAAATAAATATCTATGTATATAAGGTGGAAAATCCACAGCGCTTCTCCTGTATAGAATTAGCCGCTGTGGATTTTTAATCGGATGAAGTATAGAGAAGAGAGTATAATGAAGGTGTAATCGATTTTGGATCGGAGAAGAGATTAGAAACCAGCCTTGCGCAGGTTCTCACGACCGATGGAAGCCTTCTCCAGCGGAACATCGAAGGACTTAACCGGGAACAGATCCTGCTCAACAACGCACCAGCCATCATAACCGCACTCAACGAGAGCATCATGCATAGCAGCGAAGTCGATGCTGCCCTTGCCAGGCTCTACCATGATGTCCTCGGTAACAGCCTTAGCGAAAGACCACTTGTTTTCGTCCATCTTTGCCTTAACAGACAGGTCGCAATCCTTGAAATGGATGTACGGAATGCGCTTAGCCCACTTCTTGTAGAAGGAGATCGGCTCGCCGCCGCCATATACATGGTGACCGGTATCGAAGCACAGATCTACATTGGTGTCGTTCAGGAAGCGCTCGATCTGCTCTTCGGTCTGAACATGGCTGTCAACGTGCGGATGGAACAGACCCTGGAAGCCGTTTGCAGCGCAGCGGTCAGCACACTTCTGTACGTTTGCACAGTACTTTGCCCACTCCTCGTCGGTCAGCTCCGGGTTCATTTCCAGCTCGCCGGTAGCGAGGTTGGTGTACATCGGAGGCAGCAGAACGATATACTTAGCGGACGGGAATGCCTTCAGCAGAGCAGAGATGTCGTCAATGTCCTTGAGCATCTGCTCAACATTTGCGTCATCCAGATAGTTGCCGCCCTCGGTAGCACCAACCAGAGTCAGGCCGCGTGCGTCGATAGCGTTCTTCAGAACCTGCGGGTTGTCGTTCGGCATGTAGCCCCACGGGCCAATTTCACATCCGTCGTAGCCTGCGATCTTCATTTCGTCGAGGCAGCGCCACCACTGCGGCTGCTTTTCATTGTTCGGATCGCTTGCCGGGAACCATACGCCCCAGGAATCCGGAGCAATACCAATTTTGATAGACATAGTCTTTCCTCCATCTATTTTCTGGAGCCACTGCCGAAACACTGTTCGGCAGTGGCGGATATTTCTTCTGTGACGATTACTTTACGTCAACCCACTCGCGGGTCTTGGAAGACTCGATAACAGCAGCAACGGTGCGGTCAATCTTGTAGCCGAACTCAAAGTCGGTGGTGTAGTCAGCGCCGTTGGTGATTGCATCAAACAGAGCATGTACTTCGAGGATCTTCATATCGTTGTAAGCGATAGAGATGCCGCCTGCCGGCTGGAATGCGGAGTAGCCCTTCATCTGCGGGTTCAGCAGAACGGTGCGGAAGCCGCGGTCACGCTCGTTGTCGCTCTGGAAGTATACCTGAACTTCGCCCATGCGCTCCAGATCGTAGCGAACAGAACCCTTGGTGCCCTGAATCTCGTAGCACAGGTAGTTCTTACGGCCGGTAGCTACACGAGAGCAAGCGATCTGGCCGATTGCGCCGTTTGCGTACTCAGCGGTGAAGGTCATGATGTCCTCGTTCTCAACGTCAACCAGCTCGTCGGAACCAGCGCACTTCGGACGCTTCGGGAATACGGTGGTAGCAACTGCGTTTACCTTAGTGATGTCGCCCATGATGAACTGGGAGATAGACAGCAGATGGGAACCCAGATCGCCCAGAGCGCCGCAGCCTGCCAGCTTGTTGATGTGTCTCCAGGTGATCGGCAGGGACTCGTCCAGCAGCTGATCCTGGTCGTAAGTGCCAGTGAAGCGCATGATCTTGCCCAGTGCGCCGGACTGAACCAGCTCACGAACGTAAGCGTTTGCCGGGTTCTGGGTGTTGTTGAAGCCAACGTAGTTTACAACGCCCTTCTGAGCTGCCAGCTCAGCCAGTTCCTTGGACTCCTCAGCGGAGATGGACAGCGGCTTCTCGCAGTATACGTTCTTGCCGTTCTCCAGAGCTGCCTTAGCAACTTCGTAGTGGAAAGCGTTCGGGGTAGCGATGTCAACCAGATCAACGTTCGGATCGGTTACAACATCATGCCAGTCAGTGGAGATGCGCTTGAAGCCGATCTTCTTCTGTGCGGACTTTGCAGCTTCCTCGTTTGCGTCAGCAACGATCTCGAAGGATGCAACGCCGTAGTCAGGGCCAAACAGCATCTCAGCGTCAGCCAGTGCAGAGGAATGAGCCTTGCCCATCCAGCCAGAACCTACCAGACCAATACGGATTTCTTTCATTTTCTTTTCCTCCTAAAAAATGTTCTCTCAATGGTGATTACATACATTTACTAATTTCTTTACAGCCTTGAAAGGTTTGAAAATCAGGGAGAAACGTTTTGTTTCTTTGGTTTTCGTTTGTGTCTCTCGTTTGACTGTGCCCATAGTATACGGCGAAAATCGAGAAATGTCATTGCATAGAGTTTTCATGTTCTATACATAAATTATCATTTATTTAGAGAAAAATACAACCTGCACAAACGGGGGTGATTCCGATTGTGCAGGTTGTATAAAACATGGTTCTTTTATGTATAGAATAGCGAAAAGAAGCGTATTTATGTCAAATCGGATTTTTCCGAAATTGACTGGGAGAAACGCCAACCCGTGACGAAAACAGATTACTAAACGTGGTGATGTTCGGATAACCGACACTATTTGCAATTACTTTCACTGGCTGATCTGTCGTTTTAAGCAAATGCTTCGCTCGATTGATGCGCACGAGGATAATATATTCGTGCGGGGAATAGCCGCACTGCTTTTTAAACAGGCGGGAGAAATAAAATTGACTCATATTCACGTGCCGTGCCAGCTCGGGAAGCGTCAGAGACTCTCCGTAATGCTCGCCGATATATTGAATGGCAGCATCGGTGGCAGTTTGGGCATTGCCGGTGTCCGCATACGATTGGACGGCATTACCGGAAATGAGTGCAATCCAGATGGAATAGAGTCGCAGAGACAGCTGTGCCTCTGAAATAAATTGATTATTGCGCCAAGCGTATATAACATCCAGCATCAGCTGGTGGACTTCTGAAGCGCTGGAAGAGTCAAAGACCGGCGTGCGGTAGAGACTGCACACCTGCTGAAAGAGCTGCGGGCTGTTACTGCCATCTATATGAAGCCAAACAAATTCTGCATGGTCAATTGTATGATACTTATGCGGGAGAGAACAGTCTAGAAGGACCAGATTCCCTCGGCGGGCGGTCATAGTACGATTGTCTGCGGTAACAGAGAGCTGTCCGCTGCGGATATATATGAGCAGGTAACGTGCGTCCGGATAACGGGCACGGTCGATCTGATAGTCTTTGTCTGTATAATAGTAGCCACAGGATGTCATATAGAACAGCATGCTGCGCGCCTGCTCGGAAGGGCTTTGAAAATATAAATCCGATCCGTTGCAGGTGCCAGCTTCAAAACCAAGCATAGGGATTCCTCCTTATGAGAGTCACCATTGAGAATATGTCAGAATTGTAGCATGGAGTGTATGGGATGTCAAAGGATGAACCTGCAAAGCGCTTGCAAAAAAATAACAAAAGTATAATGGAAATCAAAAGCAATAGAAAAGCAATTAGGCATGTTGCACATGAAATACGGGTGTACATTTGTACAATACGATAAAAATAACGAAAAATGGCACATTTTCTAAACTCAATGGCAAGAAATGTTATTTATTTGCACGAAATGAAACGGTACAATGCATACATAGAAACGCATGGCAGACGACAAGAGAGATAGACTGCTGTGAACAGAGAAAAGGAGAATGAACCATGAAAATGAAGAGAATTGCAGCGATGCTTTTGGCAGGCGCAATGATGACAGGCCTGTGTGCTTGTGGCAGCTCCGGTGGTGACAAGGCAGCGGGTTCCGGCGGTGGAAGCGCAGACGGCGCAAAAATCAGTATGATCCTGAAAACGACATCTGCTGAGTATTGGCAGTATGTACAGGCTGGTGCAGAAGCAGCGGCGAAGGATCTTGGCGTAACCGTTGATGTCAAGGGTGCAACTTCTGAGACGGCATATGATGAGCAGCAGAACATGATTGAGACGGATGTTCAGTCCGGCGCATATGATTCCATCATCATCGCTCCGTTGCAGGGCGATCAGGCAGCGACGCTGGTAAAGGGAACCAAGACCCCGATTTTTGCTGTTGACACTAACTTTGACGCTGATGAAGTCATTTCCTTTATCGGCACCGGCAATGAAGATGCAGCAGCACTTGGCGGCAAGGCAGCAGTAGAAGCTGCAAAGAAGGCTGGCTGGGATAAGATCGAGTGCATTGAAATCTGTGGTGTACAGGGTGACCCGACCAACACCGCTCGTTATGAAGGCTATAAGAAGGGCGTCACAGAAGCTGGCGGCACATTCCTCGAGAAGGAAACCCAGTATGCGGACGCAGTAGCAGATAAGGCTGTAAACTCTATGGAAGCTATCATGCAGACCCATCCGGAAGGCGTAGCAATTATCTGTGCAAACAACGACGATATGGCTATGGCAGCAGCTCGCGCAGCAAAGGGCAACAAGGCATATGAGAACACCATCTTCCTCGGCTTTAACGGCGACCGCGCAGCATGCGAAGCTATTCTGGCAGGTCAGGAGACCATGTCCGTTATTCAGGACGCTTACGGTATGGGCTACAAGGCTGTACAGGCAGCAGTAGACAATCTGAATGGCAAGAAGCTGGATTCCTTCATTGACTCCGGTTCTGGTATCGTTGACAAGGACTCCGCACAGGAGCGCTTGGACCAGCTGTCTGAGTACCTGAAGTAATACACAAAAGGGCGAAAAACAAGTAAGTAGTATATGGGATGCCCTTATCGAAGAACAATCGGTAAGGGCATCGTCTTTTAGACAGGGTATCAGAGAAAAGGGTGAAAATCAATGAGTGAATATGTAGTAGAATTAAAAAATA
>CAVCGL010000035.1:0-8762 GCA_963601915.1 bacterium
AATCCACCACCTCCCACCAAAAGACAGAGTATCGAAAGGTGCTCTGTTTTTCTTTATATTGTTAGAAATTTGGTAGCCCTCTCTGTCGCTGCGCGACATCTCTCCCGAAGGGAGAGACAAGTTTGGTCTGCGCGTGAGAGTAAGCAATTCGCACTGACTTCTCGGCTCTCCCTCTGGGAGAGCTGGCATTTGCATAGCAAATGACTGAGAGGGCACGACACTCACAAATCTGTATCAGAGTTTCCCTGATTCGTCAGGATTAGCTGGTTGCTCCCTCAGTCTTGCCGCGATGCGGCAATCCAGCTCCCTCACGAGGGAGCCAGCCCTCTCTGTCGCTGCGCGACATCTCTCCCGAAGGGAGAGACAGGTTTGGTCTGTGCGTAAGAGAAAAGCCTTCCTCTTTGAGGAAGGTGGCACGGCCGCAAGCCGTGACGGAAGGAGCAGCACACTAACAAATCTGTATCAGAGTTTCCCTGATTCGTCAGGATTAGCTAGTTGCTCCCTCAGTCTTGCCGCGAGGCGGCAATCCAGCTCCCTCCCGAGGGAGCCTGGCCCGCTCTGTCGCTGCGCGACATCTCTCCCAAAGGGAGAGACAGGTTTGATTGGTGCATAAGAGAAAAGCCTTCCTCTTTGAGGAAGGCTGAGTGTATCCATTTTCTATTATCCTTTTGGCAGATGGCGCAGCTGCTTTTCCAGCCAGCGGCTAATATCGCCGTATACCTGCTCTTTGTTCAGTTCATTGAGCACTTCATGGCGGCTGCCCTTATAAAAAATGACATCGACATCCTGACAACCGGCGGCGCGATACGTAGCCGCGATTTTGCGCACACCCATACCGTAATTGCCGGTTGGGTCAGCATCTCCAGATAAAAACAGGATTGGCATATTTACCGGTGTTTTTTTGATGCTTTGCATACGATTGCAGTTTTGTTCCAGATAAAACAAATCGCGGAAACCTGCTGCGGTGAGAATAAAATTACACTTAGCATCCGATTGATACAGCGATACCACGGAGCGATCGCGCGTCAGCCAATCAAAAGGGGACTGACAGTTCGGAATGCGGGAATTATATCTGCCAAATACCAAATTATTTAGCATACAGCTGCGGTATAACGGGCCGTGCGTGCGGATGGCAGAATTTGCGAGCTGAATCGCAAGCGGTGTCACGGTGTGCGGAGCGGGAGAGCCGCTCAAAATACAGCCGTCAATTTTCTGACCGTATCGCGCGAGATATAAGCGGGCAACCATGGAACCCATAGAATGTCCGAATAAAAAATAGGGCAGATGCGGCCATTGCCGTTTGATTTTGTCCGTCAAGGTTGCGACATCGTCAATGAGCACACTCCAGCCGTGATGATGACCGAAAAAGCCCAAGGTGCCGGAAGGCGGAACCGAGGAGCCATGTCCTAAATGGTCGTTGCCGCAGACAATATAACCGAGGGAGCAGAGATATTTGGCAAAGGCAGTGTAGCGCGTGAAATATTCACACATGCCATGGCTGATCTGCACAATGCCGCGCAGTTCTACACCGACAGGGCGAAAGACATAGTACGATATTTTGGCATCTCCGCCAGCGGCACTGGGATACATATTCTGGGTAAAACGAACATCCATTCCAACGATCTCCCTTCCTGCATGTATATCCTTATCATAGCATATTCTCGACGAAAGGTACGTGCGAAAAACAAAAATTTACAAATGATTTAAAAAGTACAAGGCGTTGGAAAAATATGCTTTGGCTCTTGCAACAGACAGGACATATGAGTATAATAAGAGAAACAAGGATTTTTTCATGTATTGTGTAGGAAGGAGCGAGACAAATGGCTATGGAAGAGCAGGAGGGCATCATCACCCTGACAAACGAAAACGGTGAAGAAGTCGAATACCAACTCATTGACTCGATTACTTACGAGAATGCAGAATACGTCGTATTGCTGCCGGTAGACGAAGAAGACTGCGAGGTTGTCATTCTTGCCGTAGAGGCGGACGACGATGAGATGGAAAACTATGTCACTGTAGATGACGAGGACATCCTCGAAGGTGTGTATGAAATCTTCAAGGAGCGGTTTGCAGACCAGCTGGATTTTGCAGACTGATACAAACACGGACAGAAAAAAGAACCTTTCGCACAAAAAACGAAAGGTTCTTTTTGTTTGCCTGCACATCAATTCCGATACTTGGAACGCAGAGCCAAATAGGCCACGTGGACAACAGCGGCCGTGAGCGCGCTCACGAGACACAATTTGCGGGTGTATAACAGAAAAATACCCTCTGATGCGGCGAAAAACAGCACAAGCAGAGCGGCGGCGCACACGATGCCGATCAGCATACTGATGCGCATGAGGATAAACAAGCCGCGAAATGCAGGCAGCTTTTCCCGCACGGCACCAAACGTCAGCTTTTTCCAAAAAGGCAGGGCGGCGTAAATCTCCCGCACCTGCGGATTGCTCGACCGCTGGACGAGCTGCCATTGGTATAACAGCGGGATGATTTCGTTCAAAAAGAGAAAGATAAGCAGAGATTCCAGCAAAGTTTTCATGAGGCGTCCTCCGGCTTGGTGTTGACGACATTCCAGTCAATCGGCGTCATGCCGTGGTCATACAGGAATTGGTTGGCCTGAGAAAAATGCCCACAGCCAAAAAATCCGCGATAGGCAGACAGCGGAGACGGATGCGCACATTCCAAAATCAAATGCTGCGGTTTGTGAATCAGCTCTTTTTTCTTGCGGGCGTTCGAGCCCCACAACAGAAAGACCATTGGTTGTTCGCGCTCACCGAGCAGAGAAATGATATGATCCGTGAGGATTTCCCAGCCCTTGCCCTTGTGCGAGTTTGGCTGTCCCTCCCGAACCGTCAAAACCGTGTTGAGCAGCAGAACACCTTCCCGCGCCCACGGCACCAGACAGCCGGAAGCGGGAGGAAACATGCCAATGTCATCGTGCAGTTCTTTGAAAATATTTTGCAGCGACGGCGGCATCGGAACACCGGCGCGCACAGAAAAACACATGCCGTGTGCCTGTCCAAAGCCGTGATACGGGTCTTGGCCTAAAATAACCACTTTGACATCGGAATATGACGTATATTTTAATGCGTTGAAAATGTCTTTCATCGGCGGATAAATGCGCTGGGACTGATATTCCAGTTTGAGAAAGTCTCGAAGCTGGAGGTAATAGTCCTTTTCAAATTCTTCTGCGAGCAGCGCGTCCCATTCGTTACCAATTTGAACCATAGTGACAGAATCCTTTCCTGTTTCTTATTATGCATTATAGCATAGGCGGACAGCAAAGTAAAATTAAGAGAAAAAATATCAAAAAATGAAAATAGATGAATGAAATTTTTGAAAAAGTGTAGTATACTTTTGGTATTAGTATCGATTGTAGGGGATAGAAAAATGGAAAAATTGATTCAGCTGCTTCAACAGAGGTATCAGCTTACAGATATAGATATGCTGCATGAAATGGCAGAACATATGACGATATATCACGCGAAAAAAGGAGAAAATATTGTTGTCGAGGGAGAGATGCAAACCAATGTCTACTTCCTCATCAGCGGCATTTTTCGAGGATTTTATTTTAGTGAGCAGAGAAAAGAAATTACTGACTACTTTGTCTATGAGCCGGGAGAGATTATTGCCAGCGATTTGTTGGAAGAAAGCAGGGCAACGATTACAGAACAGGCATTGGTGGAAAGTGAACTTGCTGCGCTGCCGATTCAGGCAATCTATCCGTTGATGAATAAATATCAGGAAATTATGAAAATTTATCTTGCGTGTCTAAATTTGAGCCTGTATCGACATCGAAATCACAAAATTGCTTTGTCTCGATATTGCGCAGAGAATCGCTATCGTTGGATGAAACGGACGTATCCAGGACTGATGGGACGCATTAAAGTGAAACATATTGCATCCTATCTCAATATCACACAGCAGACCATGAGCAGCCTGCGCAAACGAGAAAAAGAAGAGTCGGGGACAGCATCGGATGCAGAGCATCTGGATGCTGATAATGATATATAAGTATTCTGGGGAAAGAGCAGTTCGGAAGAGCTGCTCTTTTTGGTGCTGGCTGAGCTGAATTTGTAACCGAATTGTAGTTGCTTTTCTTGGCGGAGCAGGCTATTCTATGTGTACTAATTATGATAGTACACATAGAAAGGAGGCACGGCATGATTCATTTGGATTTTCATGACCCACGGCCGATTTACGAGCAGATTGTCGAGCAATTCGAGATGCTCATTGCGCGCGGCGCCTTGGCGGCGGATGAAAAAATTCCCAGTGTGCGGCAATTGTCAGTCGAGCTTTCGCTCAACCCGAATACGGTACAGAAGGCGTACAACGAGCTGCTCAGCCGCGGAGAGATCTATTCGGTTCGAGGAAAGGGAAATTTTGTGTCCGGCAATCAGGCCTGTATCCAGAGCAAAAAGCTGGAACAAATTCGAGGGGAAATGCTTGCTCTGCTCAAGCAGGCAAAGGATTTTGGCGTAACCGGTGAACAGCTGTGTGCGCTTCTGACATCGCTGATGGAGGTGGAACAACTATGATCCAAGCACAGGGCGTGACCAAGCGGTTTGGCAAGAATCTGGCGTTGGACAACGTGACCGCAGAAATTAAAACCGGCTCGATTTATGGCCTGATTGGCTCGAATGGCGCGGGAAAATCGACATTTTTGCGCATTCTGGCGGGCATTTTGCAGCCGGATGCAGGCAGTATACAGATTGACGGTGCGGGAGTCTATGAAAATACGGCACTCAAACAGAAATGCTTTATGATTTCTGATGAACAGTATTTTTTCTCCGGTGCGACACCGCGCGATATGAAGGATTATTACAAGAGCATTTATCCGTACTTTGATGAAAATCGCTATCGCAGTTTGATGAGTAATTTTGGACTGGATGAGAGAAGGAAGCTGCGCACGTTCTCCAAGGGCATGAAAAAGCAGGTCTCTGTGATCTGTGCGGCATCGTCTGGCGCGGATTATCTGTTTTGCGATGAGACGTTTGACGGATTGGACCCAGTGGCGCGGCAGGCAGTGAAGGCGATTTTTGCCGGAGATGTAGCGGAATTCAGCGCAACACCGGTCATTGCCTCGCACAATCTGCGGGAACTGGAGGATTTTTGCGACTGTATCGGTTTGCTGCATCGCGGCGGCATCCTGTTTTCCCGCGATTTAGATGATATGAAGCTGAGCATTCAAAAGGTACAATTTATTCCGGATTTGACACCGGAAGAGCAGATGCTCGAAGGATTAGAAGTTTTGGGCAGACAAAACAGCGGCCGGATGATTACGGCGACAATCCGCGGCAGCCGAGAAAATATCGAAACAGCCATTCGGCGCGGAGAACCGATCTATTATGAAATGCTTCTACTGTCGCTGGAAGAAATCTTTTTGGCAGAAACGGAGGTACAGGGCTATGACGCGAAAAAACTCATCCTGTAAGCTGCGAACGTTGGTGTTTACTTGCAGCGTGCGGCAGGCGCCGTTGTATGCGATTGCCTTTTTGGCGATGCTGATTTTTCAGCCGGTGTATACGCTGCTGGACATTCGCTCGCACACGCGCTTTAGTGATATGAGCGATGCGTATGTTTATAACAGTATCATGAAAGATTTGCATGATGCTTTGATTGTCAATTTCCCAACGGCAGGCTTGCTCATTGTTTTGGCGTTGATTGCAGGCATTGGTGTATTCCGGTATCTGCATGTCAAGAATCAGACCGACTTCTTCCATGCGCTGCCAATTCGGCGCGGTCAGCTGTTTGCTTCGCATGTGCTGACGGGTATTTTGGCTGTGATTCCGGCGTATATTGTCGGCGTGCTGCTGTCGTGTGCGGTTATTGCGGCGCACGGCTATGGCGAGATTCTCTCAGTACACGAGGTTTTACTTAGCATTCTTTTGCACAGCACGGGATTTTTGCTCGTGTATGCGGTTGCGGTGCTGTCCGCCATTGTGTGCGGCAATACCTTGGTGTCGATTCTCGTGTGTGCGTGGTTCCAGTTTGGTATTCTCGTGGGCTGGGCAGGCTTGGATTCGGTGCTGTATGTGCTGATGCCTGCGAGAACACACGGCGCAGCGGTTTCGTTGTGGTCGAGTCCGGCAGCTGCTGTCTTTGAGATGCTTGGCGGACTTTCCGATGAGACGATTTCGTATGTACAGCTCGGAAAACAGACGGCAAACTGCCTGATTGCAGTCATTGTGATTTTTGCTTTGGCATATTTCCTCAATCATATCCGCGCGAGTGAAAATACCGGCATGTCTCTGGCATTTCCGGCATTGCAGATACCGTTTAAGGTATATATGATGTCCGTCGTTGGTATATTTGGCGGACTGTTCTTTGAGAACATGACGGGCAGTTGGGGCATGTTGTTTGTCGGTATGGCAATCGGCATCTTCTTAACGGCGTGTGTCGTGGAAATTGTCTATGATATGGATTTTCACAGCTTGTTCCATCACTGGAAGGGCACCATGATCTATGCTGCGGCAGTCGTTGTCGTGATGGGCACTCTGGCTTTTGATGCGTTTGGATGGAACAGCAGACTGCCGGATCGCTCGGAAATTGTCTCAGCGCAGCTGATTTCTGACCATGCGGAGTGGGCATGCACGAACGATACTTGGAGTAAAGGCTGGGATTATGCAGACTTCGATCACGGCATGATGGGCAACATGTATACTGAGCCGCAGGGCTATAACACTGTGTACGGCAGCAACGTAGATCCGGATCAATTGCTGGACATCGCGGATATTCAGCCGCTCAAGGAATCGAAGAATATTGACTGCGTGTATGCATCTGCGCAGCTCGGCGCACAGGAGATGAAGCACGGACGCAGTCGAATTTCAAACAACCTGAATCAGTATGACGAGTACGGCGACAATCTGTATGCGACCTATTTGGTTCGGTTCCAGCTGGCAAACGGCAAGACCTTTGAGCGGCAGTATGCGATGTCAGTAGATACAAAAGAGCTGACAGACAATGCGGATGCCGTGCGGTATTCCAAGGAATATCTGTCCACAAACACACCGGAAGCTGTTGCACAGAGCAGAAAAAACTTGGCTAAAGTCATAGATGTGTACGGCTATAAGGGTGAATACGAGGAGAGTAAACATATCAACAACAAGCAGGCGATTGATGCCATATTGGATACGCTGCAAAAGGAGTCGTTGCAGAGAGACCAGACATATATTGACAGCCATGCACCGGAATATTATCTGTGTGTGAGAGGTGCAATAGAAGAGTTAATGTATGGGAATGGGTCGGGCCATAAGCTGGATGTCGAGACGGGCGGCGATGACATGATCGCTATTCCGGTTTACGGCTATGAGACCCAAACCATTGCACTTCTCAGCAAGTATGTCGATGCCATGCCGGAAACGTTCAGCGTAGATACCATTGCAAAAATTTCTGATGACGGGTATGAAGAATATACGCAGGCGACAGATATTGCAAAGTTGCTTCCGGCTATTATTCCAAACGAGTTTCAAAACTGCCTGGACGGAGTGGTTTACCATCAGGCGTCAAAAAATTATCAGCATATGACCGTTTATATGAAGGACGGACAGAAGATTGAATGCGGCTGTTATTTAGATAGAACAGGAGGATTGGTATCATAAACTTTATCATTGGCGGCTCGGACGGCCCAACTGCGGTTGTGGTGTCCTCGAATTCTAATTTGCTGTGGACGGATTTCATTCCGGTGCTTTTGATTCTGGCGGGCGGCGTGCTGCTGCTCGTACTGATTCACCTGTTGTATGAGAGATATCGCAATCGGTAAAAAATAGAAAAACTGGGCAGCACCTGCGGGAATTCGCAGGTGCTGTTCGACGCTTCGACAGAAAATGAGAGAAAAATTCCTGATTTTGCAGGAAAAAACGAAGAAAATACAGCAAAATTTTTTGTCAAGACTTTACAAATAGTTATAAAATCAGTATACTATAAATGCTAGCTGTATCAAAATTTTGGTGCAGAGGTTTAGATTAGAGATGGAGCAAGCATACATGGCAAGTGACTTTTCCCGTACTTTGGCGCTGCTGCGCCGCGAAAAGAGAATAAGCCAGCGGACTGCCGCGGGAGATCTTCAGGTCTCGCAGGCACTGCTCAGCCATTACGAAAATGGGCTTCGGGAACCGGGGCTCAGCTTTGTTGTGCGCGCTGCGGACTACTATGGCGTGTCCTGTGACTATTTGCTGGGTCGCAGTCTGTCTCGTGAGGGCGGCATAGCAGCCAATCCGGTACCGGCAAATGCGGAAGAAGTGGAAGTGGATGCCGAGCTGGCTCGCAAGCAAAAGCTGATTACTGACTCTGCGCAGATTTTGCTGGATGCGGCGGCAAAGTCCGGTTCGCGTCAGCTGCTCAATGAATTGACGATGTATTTGTCTGCGGTAGAGTATAAGCTGTTCCGGTATCTGTATGCGGCAGACGATGCCAATCCAGAAGAAGCATTCCGCACCAAGGAAGCACGCTTTGATGCGCTGTGCGATGCGCGCATGAAGTTGACAGAACTGCGCATTCAGTGTGCGGCACAGAGCGGCGGCGCACTGGGTCTTGCGGAAGAAGAAGCTAAGCTGCCGAGCTTGTCGCTGGCGAATCTGCCAGCAGCCTATCCGGAACATGCAGAATCCTTGCTGCAGGTTTTGCAGAATGTATCGGATTCCATCGAAGAATTTGACTGCACGACGAAAAAGAAAAAATAATTTACGAAAAGTATTGACAAAGAGAGAAAGCTGTGTTAATATAAACAAGTCGCTGAGAGATGCGGCGGATGAATGAGACGC
>CAVCGL010000036.1:0-1013 GCA_963601915.1 bacterium
TATATTTCAAATGACGATGTACTCACTTTTTGTGAATGCGCGACATGGGATTGGCGTAGCCTGCCGCACGAAAATCATCGTTGTTGATATGCGTATATCTTTGCGTTGTGGACAGAGAAGAATGCCCCAGAACGTCCATAATCGTTCGAATATCCACGCCGTTTTGCAGCATCAGTGTTGCCGAGGTATGCCGCAGCTTGTGCGGACTTATCAGGGTGATACCGGCTTTCTGACAGGTGTTTTTCAAGAAAAGCTGAACCGCGTCCACGCTGATGCGATGATGCTTACGGGAGAGAAACAGGGCATTTTGGCTTTGTTTGTCCGGACGGTAGGTCGTTTCCCGGAGTACAATGTAATCTTCAATAGCATCCACACAGTTCTCGGGCAAAAATACCTGCCGCTCCTTGCGGCCTTTGCCGCGAACCAGCAGAAACGCCTCGCCCGATGCAATACGGAGATCGTTCAGGTCGATGCCGACAATCTCCGAAACGCGCAGGCCGCAGACCAGCGCAAGCAGGATGACGGCGTAATTTCGTGCCTCATCTTTGCCGGAGACGGCATTCAGCAGAGCAGCACTTTCCTCCTCTGAAAGATATTTTGGCAGTTGTCTGCCGAGTTTGGGCTGCACCACGCCCAGGGTCGGATTGGACTTTAGAATAGCCCGATGCACGCACAGATATTCAAAAAAACTGCGGATGCAGGCGATTTTTCGTCTGGTGGAGGAGGCGGAAAGCCCTGTGGTTTGCCGTGCCGTGCCGGTATAGCAGATACGATCCATTCGCAGATACTCGATGTAATCCATGATATCCTGCCGTGTGATAGTCCGGATAAAGGCGAGATCCATGTCAGTAACCTCAATCTCATCAAACAGAACATTTGGAGGGCACAAATCGCGCTGTTGCTTCATAAACCGGAAGAATACGCGCAGATCCAAAGCGTATTCGGCAATTGTTTTTCGGGAAAGATCCTCGTTCATCAGGCAGAACTGCAGGAAGTCTTCTGCAATACGGGGA
>CAVCGL010000036.1:1039-8737 GCA_963601915.1 bacterium
CCTTTCCGTTCAGTTCGGCTGTGTCGTTTTTTCGATATAAAACAGCTTCTGTGAAAGGTTCTCGTTTCGTTGAAAATTCAACAGTTTTAATGCTGTTATTGTTATTATAGTACGATCTGGATGAAAAAACAAGCAGGCTGTCATGGTGCCGCTGCACAAATCATGTTGCGACGGATTTTTTCACGGACATGCAGGAGGATAACAACATGTTTTGTTTTCAGCGTGAGCAGACAGTGGGCTGTATCCAATATTGCCTCAGGTTGTGTTTTGTCGTTTTCTGTGTTATCATATTGTTGACAGTTTCCCCGTTTTGTTCGGAGAATCGTCATCACTTTTGATAACGATATGCAGAAAGTTCACCGACCAAAGCATCTGGCTATGTTGGAGCACGAAGCGGCTCTCGTTCCCGGGAATGAGGGAAAGCACCGAAGGAAGCAAAGATTACGATAGGTTTGTTGCAGGAGGGAAATGTGATGATTTCTGATGAATTCATGGAACACATGGCAGACAGGACAGAAGCGCGCCCCGAGACCGCAGACATAGATTTCAAGCGGCTTACCGAGCATATTTTACAATCCTATCTGACTGCTTCATCCATAGACGATATGGAGATCCTCAGTCTGCTCGACGAAAACATGAGTGTGATCGGAACTGGAAAGCATGAGTTTTGGAAGAATTTAAAGGAATTTCTCCAGAGCTTCTGCTTTGAAGCGGAGCAGCGCGAAAATATCAGGTTTCATTGGCAGAATTTTCATGCGAAAACGCAGCAACTGGACGATGTGTGTGTGCTCGTCTACGGCTCGGTTCTGATCATAGGTTCCTTTGAGGGCAGCGCCGTAAGCATCAGAATGGATACCCGATTTACTATGCTGTATGGCTGGAAGGACGGCAAATGGAAGGTTCTGCACATTCATCATTCCGTTCCGGATAAGGATCAGACGGATGACGAGGAATTTCCGCGTTCTCTCGGCATGCAGATCGCAGAAGCACAGGACACGATCATGGCGCTTTCGGAGGATTATGTCGCCGTTTACATGATCGAGCCGGAAGCGGACCGAGCCTCTGTTGTGAAGCTGAACAATAAGATCAGGAGCAAGGCCAGGGCGATTCCCGAAAGCTTCTGTTATTCACAAATGTTTCGTCATTATGCGGACAGACATATCAGCGATGAAGATCGTGACAATTTTCTGCATATTGTAATGCCGGATGCTCTGGTACGCTCTTTTGCGGATGGCCGGGAAAAGATGGAAATGAACTATCGGGCGTGCAGAAACGGTCGGCAAGATCATTACAGCGGGCTTTTCATTCGTATGTCCAGTCCTGGAGAACCGCTGCGGCTGATCGTTGGTTTTCGGAACATAGAAGATGTTATCGATGTGCAGAAGGAAGTCTCGAAAAGCCATGAAAAGATTGAAGACATGTACCGCATTTTCGCGTCCTCACGCATGGGCACATGGAATATTTATCTGTTAGACGGCAAAGCACCTGCAATGAAAGCGGATAATCTGATGAAGGAGCTGCTGGGCGTTGCCGGCCAGGAGCTGACACCGGAAGAGATCTATAATGCATGGTTCTCGAATATTGATCCCAATGCGGTTCAATCCGTGCTGGATAGCGTCGAACGGATGAAGCACAACAGCAGAGACGAAAATACATACCTTTGGAAACATCCTGTTCTGGGTGAGCGATATGTGCGCTGCGGCGGAACCGCAAGACTGGTAGAAGGCGGATACATCCTGAGCGGCTATCATTATGACGTAGACGATGTCGTGCGCGAGCAAAAGAAAAGGTCCAAGGAGCTCGCAGAACAGATTTCGATTACCCAAACCCTGTCCAAAAGCTTTCGCAATGTATTTGTCGCCAATCTTGACACTGGAACAGCGCGCGTGATACGTCTTTCCGACAGCTATCAGGTAAAGGCAATAAGAGATGTTGTCGGACATACATTCTCATTCGATGCGGTTGTAAAGCAGTGGATTCAGGAAAATGTTCATCCGGAGGACAGGCAGCGAATTGCAGAAACAGTAAATGTTGAAAAACTGAGAGAAGTATTTTCCAGACAAGATACATGTACAGGTATTTATCGCAGCATGGAAGCCGGGGTAATGCATCACTATCAGTATGACCTCAGACGGATTGACCATTCGGCAAACGTTGTAGCTGGATTTCAGCTCGTCGACGGGATCATCGAAGAGCATCAGGCGCAGGAGAAGAAACGTAGAGAGGTGGAAGCGGCGTATCAGAAGGAACTGATCGCCGCGAAGCAGGAGGCGGAACGCGCGAACAGTGCCAAAACGGATTTTCTGCTGCGCATGAGCCACGATATCCGAACCCCACTCAACGGCATTATGGGTATGTTGGAAATTGCTCAGCGGTATCGGGAGGATATAAGCAGACGGGACGAATGCCATCGAAAGGTGAAGGAGGCCGCAAGTGTGCTTCTGGAACTGGTCAATGAAGTGCTGGATATGAGCAAACTGGAGTCCGGTAAGATCGTATTGGAGCACATTCCATTCGATTTGAAACAGCTTTCGAGAAGTGTATCCATGCTTATCGTCAAACAGGCGGAAAATCGGAGAATTCAGATCCTGGAGGAAGACTGCAGCGTACCGCATTACCGACTGGTCGGCAGCCCTGCTCATTACAGAAGGATACTGACCAATATCCTGAGCAATGCGATCAAATACAACAAGGATAACGGCAAAATCTATGTCACCTGCCGGGAAGTTTCCTGCGACGGGGACATGGTGAATATCGAGTTCAAATGCAGAGATACCGGTATCGGTATGTCCAAAGAGTTTCAGAAGCATCTTTTTGAACCGTTTCAGCAGGAAAATGCAACAGCGCGTTCGCAATACGGCGGCACCGGTCTCGGCATGGCAATTACCAGAAAACTCACCGATGCGCTGGGCGGCTCCATTTCCATGGAAAGCGAAAAGGGCGTAGGCACCGTTTTTGACGTAATCGTTCCGTTTGAGATCGACAGGAGCGAAGCGGATGACGCATCGGCGGAAGCCGCCGAAACAACAGCTGTATCCCTACAGGGCTTTAAGAGCCTTCTGGCAGAGGATAATGCGCTGAATATGGAGATTGCAAAATTTCTTCTGGAGGAGGAAGACGCACAGGTCATCGAAGCTGTAAACGGCAGGGAGGCTGTCGAGGCGTTTGAGAAGAGCAGTCCGTTTGAGATTGATGCAGTTCTGATGGATATTATGATGCCAATCATGAACGGATATGAAGCGACCAGAGCCATCCGTGCTCTGGACAGACCGGATGCAAAGCATGTCCCGATTATTGCGATGACGGCCAATGCTTTCGCGGAGGATCGTGTTACAGCAAAAGAGGCCGGTATGAGTGAGCATCTTGCAAAGCCGCTGAATATGAAGCTGGTGTTGCAGACGGTTGCAAAATGCGTTGGCGAATATCGAAGCAATATCGACTGAAGCCCATGGGCTATCGGCGTACAAAGGATCCGACAGGTGGAATAATTGGTAGATTTAAAAGAAATAATGGTTGCAAACGGAGCAACCATACTGGCAATGTGGTTTCTTTTGAGATGCAGACGGAAAAACAGAGAAAGTCTTCATGCAAAAGATGATATATATGATGGAATGGCTCTGATCAATCTGCTGGGAGCATTATTTGAAACGATTTCCTTTTGGGTTGACGGAAGAGAAATCGTTTTCGGACGTTCAATAAACTATCTGTCCAACAGCTTGTGTTTTCTGGGGACGGTGAGTATCGGTCTGTTGTGGTGTCTGTATGTGAATCTGCGCATTTATCATAATGATGCAGGGGTAGTCCGCAGCAGAGGAATGATATTGCTTCCATGGCTTGTTGAGGTCATGGCAATTGTCCTGAATTTATTCGGCACCGGAATATTGTTTAAGGTATCGGAGAATAACGTATATCACCGGAGCGTTGGTGCGTCACTGGGATACATCACACTCATGATCTATTTTGCATACAGCGTACATCTGGTGTTCTGCTCCGAAAGCAGTGAATTGAACCGCCGTTTCTTCTCGGTGCAGTATTTTGTGGGACCATGTGTTGCAGGTGTCATTGTACAGTTTTTTTGCTATGGGATAACAGCATCATGGTTATCCGTAGCAATGGCACTGGTATTTGTACAGATGCAGACGTATGCAGAAAATCTATATGTGGATGAGCTTTCCGGTCTTTTCAATCGAAGGTATCTGAATGGCATCCTTGCAGCGCAGACGAGTGCGGACAGAGAGCCCTTATATGGCATTATGATGGATATCAACGATTTCAAGAGCATAAACGACAGCTTTGGACACAGTACGGGCGACCGCGCCATCTGCTGCATGGGAGAGATACTGTCCAAGTCCATACAGCATAATGGTACCGCGATCCGCTATGCCGGTGATGAATTCATCGTGTTGGTGCGAAGCGGCACCGCAGACGCGGTGCACACCGTAATGAAAGAGATCCATAAAAATCTTAACCGTTTCAATACGTTGGGTTCGGAGCGATTTACGCTGAGTGTATCCATGGGATATGCGAGCTTCGAAGCAGAAGATGACGCGGAGTCCTTCTTACGAAAAATGGATGAGAAAATGTATGAAGAAAAGTACAGGTATCATCTGATGCGGAATGACCGTTGAAGAACGGGCATATGGTAGAGCATGCGGGCAGAAACCGATTTACAAGAACACTGGATGCGATTTTAACAGCCGAGTGGGAGAATACCGTTTTGTAACAGGTTCTTAGCGCCTGTGCGGATTGACAATACAAGTGAAAACAGGTAAGCTATTCTCAAAAGGGAGTAGCTAACACAGTTTTGTGTATCCGTTTGCGTCAATACGAGCCGCCCGGCTCCGCTGCGGATTGAAATAGCGAGACTTTTTGTAGCAATGTAAAGCCATTGACGCAAAAAGTCTCGCTTTTTTGCGTTTATCGAAAGGAGTCGTGCGAACATGATGAGACAGGAAAAGCAGATATGGGAAAAAACCTGCACAGAACTGCTTCGAGAACAGAACTGCGGTGAAGATGGGTTATCTGCGGCGGAAGCAAAGATCCGTTTGGCAAAATACGGGACCAATGAACTGCACACAGGAAAGCAGAAAAGTGTTCTGCGTATCTTTCTGGGACAGTTCTGGGATTTCCTAGTGTTGATTTTGATTTTTGCAGCAGTTATTTCTGCCTGCCTGGGTGATGTGGAAAGTATGGCCGTTATTCTGGCGGTCATCACGATGAATGCAGTGTTGGGAACTGTTCAGACGGTCAAAGCCGCCGCCTCGCTGAACAGTCTGAAGCAGATGTCAGCCCCGATGGCTAAGGTAATACGTGACGGTCACGTCGTGCAGATTCCGGGGCGTGATGTCGTACCGGGCGACATCGTGGTACTGGAAGCGGGTGATTCCGTCTGCGCAGACGGTCGTCTGCTGGAATGCGCCAGCCTGAAGTGTGCGGAAAGTGCGCTCACCGGAGAAAGCCTGCCTGTGGAAAAGGATGTTGCTGTACTCAGCGGGGCGGCAGCATTGGGAGATCGTAAGAATATGGTGTTTTCTGGCAGCTTTGTTACCTATGGGCGCGGTCGGTTTCTGGTAACAGCTACCGGTATGAGTACTGAGATGGGCAGGATTGCGCTGCTACTGAAAAATACCGAGGAGCGAAAAACGCCGCTGCAGGTGAGTCTGGATCAGTTCGGCAAAAAGCTGTCCGTCATCATTCTGGTGATCTGCGCTGTGCTGTTTACTGTCAGTGTGCTGTGGCGGCACGAAAATGTAATGAGCGCGTTTTTGTTCGCGGTGGCGCTGGCGGTAGCAGCTATTCCAGAGGCACTCAGCTCTATTGTTACCATCGTGCTGTCCTTCGGTACGCGGAAAATGGCGAAAGAAAATGCGATCATCCGTCATTTGCAGGCGGTGGAGGGGCTGGGCAGCATATCCGTAATTTGTTCGGATAAGACCGGCACCTTGACTCAAAACCGAATGACGGTAAAGAGGTTATACATCAACAGTCGCACGATCCCTGCAGAAAATGCAGATTTCCGTGATCCTTTGCAGGAGCGGCTGCTGTGGGCGGCTTTACTATGCAGCGATGCAACGGTTAACGGAGAGCAGGAGATTGGTGATCCCACCGAAACCGCGCTGGTACGTTTGGGACAGAGCGGCGGCTTTGATGCAGAGCATATCCGCAGACAATGTCCTCGACTGGCAGAGATACCATTCGATTCTGACCGAAAAATGATGTCTACGGTTCATGCACTTTCAGACGGCTTGACCATGCTCACGAAGGGCGCAGTCGATGTTCTCCTGGAACGCAGCATGGTAACAGCAGAAGAGCGCGAAAAAATCGAGCAAGTAAACGAACAGTTTGCAAATGACGGCTTGCGTGTGCTGGCGTTTGCCTCTCGTTCTGTCAGCAGCACGGACGTTCATCCGGAGAATGAAAAAGATTTCACCTTTCTTGGACTGATCGCTATGATGGATCCGCCGCGAGAAGAGTCCAAAGCAGCGGTGACAGAGTGTATTCGTGCCGGTATCCGCCCAATCATGATTACCGGTGACCATAAAATCACAGCAACGGCTATCGCGCGGGAGGTCGGTATTCTGCAGACTGGTACGAGATCCGTGGATGGTTCCGTGCTCGACAGCATGAGCGATGCGGAGCTTGCGGAATTCGTGCCTCAGATTAGCGTTTATGCGCGGGTATCGCCGGAGCATAAGATACGTATTGTACGTGCATGGCAACAGCGCGGTGATCTGGTCGCCATGACCGGTGACGGCGTGAACGATGCTCCTGCATTAAAGCAAGCAGATATAGGCGTGGCTATGGGGATTACGGGAACCGAGGTCGCAAAAGATGCAGCGGGTATGGTGCTGACAGATGATAACTTTGCAACCATCGTCAAGGCAGTCAAGAACGGTCGGAACGTGTATGCAAATATCAAACGATCCATTCAATTCCTGCTGTCCGGCAATACTGCCGGAATACTAACCGTGCTGTATGCCTCCATAATGGGACTGCCAGTGCCTTTTGCAGCGGTACATCTGCTGTTTATCAACCTGCTGACAGATTCTCTGCCTGCAATCGCACTTGGTCTGGAGCCGCATACAGATGCTGTCATGCGTGAGGAACCGCGTCCGAGAGCCGAAGGTATCCTGACGAGGATATTTCTCACCAACGTATGTATCGAGGGAATAGTGATTTCCGTTGCAACAATTGTGGCGTTCCACCTCGGATTGCTCTATGGAGATGTTGCCGCCGGACAGACAATGGCATTTGCTGTACTATGCCTTAGCAGGCTGTTCCATGGTTTCAGCTGCAAATCACAGAGTCCGGTGCTGCTGAAACGTCAGTTCTGGAATAACAAAGCTCTTTGTGGCGCATTTGCAATCGGCACGCTGCTGCTGAGCGCGGTACTGCTTATTCCAGCGCTGAAGCCGTTATTTGCGGTTGTATCTCTGTCGCTCGGAATGGTCGGAGGCATTGCGGCTCTGGCGTTCGGTTCTATGGTGGGCATCCAGCTGTTGAAGCTCTCTCGCAAAAAATAATGCAGTACGATACGCCTTCTTTGAGATTGACAAAGCACAGACATTATTTGCACGATGAAACTGTTCGGTTTTCCAATCAGTTTAGCCGACTTGTTTTATTAGCTCTCGCCTGTATTTTTGGGGGTCAATCACAAAAGTTGTGGGATGAAGGATTTCTGATGTAGGGTTTCCGGCT
>CAVCGL010000037.1:0-5399 GCA_963601915.1 bacterium
TTTCACAAAAGAAATGAAGCGGGACTACACGATTCTGGCTCCGGATATCTTTCCCACGCATATGGAATTGCTGGAGGAAGTGTTCCGTCTGTACGGTTATCATGTCAAGGTCCTGCACTACGAAGGGCCGGCAGTGATTGAAGCCGGGCTCCGGGCGCTGAATAATGATGTCTGCTATCCGGCAATTTGTACGCTGGGTCAGCAGCTTTACGGACTGACCTGTGGGGATTTTGATCCTCACAGGTCTGCGCTCATTCAGTTCCAGACGGGCGGCGGCTGCCGCGCATCCAATTACATCTGTCTGCTGCGGAAGGCACTGCACAACATGGACATGGACTATGTACCGGTCATCTCCTTGAGTTTCGGCGGATACGAGCATTACAGCGGCTTTAAAATCACGCCGAAAATGCTGTTCACGGGGCTTCGCAGCCTCATTTACGGCGATATGCTGCTGCTTCTGAAAAACCAATGTCTGCCGTATGAGGCGTACACCGGCGACACAATGACCGTGGTTCATCAATGGATTGCGAAGCTGACCGAGCAGTTTCGGCGCGGTCAGGGTCTGTCGGTCAGGGATATGCAGCGTAATCTTGGCGCGATGGCAAAGGATTTTCACGAAATTGAGCGCGTACCGCGCAGCTGCACCAAGGTTGGCATCGTCGGCGAAATCTACGTCAAATACTCCTCGTTCGGCAACAACGGGCTGGAGCAGTTCCTGCTCTCACAGGGCTGCGAGTACATGGTGCCGGGCGTATTGGGCTTCTTCCAGTATTGCTTTGCCAATATTGAAATGGATCACAGCTACTACGGCGGCAGCCTTGTGAAGCTTCTCGTCGGGCGCAAGGCAGAGAAAATCGCGGCAAGCTGGGAGGATTGGCTCATCGAAGCGTTGAAGCCCTATCCGGAGTTTGTTCTGCCGGTCAGCTTTGAAAAGATCAAGGAGCTGGCAGACCGGGTCATCGACCGCGGCGTCAAGATGGGCGAAGGATGGCTGCTGCCCGGCGAGGCGGCAGAAATGATCGAAAAGGGCTACACCAACATCATCTGTGCGCAGCCGTTCGGCTGCCTGCCGAACCACATCGTCGGCAAGGGCACGATCCGCCGTCTGCGCGAGCTCTATCCGGATGCAAACATTTTCCCCGTGGACTACGACTCCGGCGCATCGAAGGTGAATCAGGAAAACCGCATCAAGCTGATGCTGGCGATGGCAAAGGAGGCAGACCATGAAGCAGTTCGGGCTTGATATCGGCTCCACCACGCTCAAATACGTCCTGCTGGATGAACAGAACCGGCTGTTAGACAGCCGCTACGCGCGGCATGGCGCAAAAATCGGTGAGAAACTGGATGAAATTCTTCGGCGGTTTGAACAGGAATTTCCCGGCGAGCAGGTGCTGCTCACCATTTCCGGCTCAGCGGGCCTTGGGCTGTCTGAGGCGCTGGAGCTGCCGTTTGTACAGGAGGTCTTTGCGGAAAAGCTGGCCGCTGAACGCTTCTGCCCCGGCACCGACGTAGTCATTGAGCTGGGCGGCGAGGACGCAAAAATTCTGTTTTTGACCGGCGGCTTTGAGATGCGCATGAACGGCACCTGCGCGGGCGGAACCGGTGCGTTTATCGACCAGATGGCCTCTCTCATGCAGATTACGCCCACGGAATTAAACGATTTGGCTGCCAAAGCCCAGACCATTCCGCCCATTGCCTCGCGCTGCGGCGTGTTTGCCAAATCCGACATTCAGCCGCTTCTCAATCAGGGCGCAAGGCACGAGGATGTAGCCGCTGGCATTTTGCGTGCAGTGGTCAACCAGACCGTCGCGGGGCTTGCGCAGGGGCGCGAAATAATGGGCAGACTTCTGTATCTCGGCGGGCCGCTGACGTTCCTCCCGGAGCTGCGCAAAAGCTTTGACGAGGTGCTGCATACGACCGGCCTGTGCCCGGAGAACTCTTTGTACTTTGTGGCATATGGCTGCGCACTGGCAAATGTCGGGCAGGCCATCTCGCCGCATACGCTGCGCAAAAAGCTCGCCGCACGCGCGGCCAGCGCAACATACCGGCAGCAAAAGCCGCTGTTCGCCTCGAAAGCGGACTATGACGCTTTTTCTGCCAGACATAAAAAGAATTCTGAAGGCATCCAGGAGCTGTCGGCACCCAATGGCCCCATGTATCTTGGCATTGATGCAGGCTCCACGACCGTCAAGGCCGTGCTCTGCGACCAGTCCGGCAACCTCTTTTACCCGGTCTACAAGCCGAACCGTGGCAACCCGGTCAGCCTCATCAGGGACTATCTGCAAGCGCTTTATGCGGCTTTTCCGGATATCCAAATTGCAGGCAGCGCCGTCACCGGCTACGGCGAAAAGCTGATGCAGACCGCCCTCGGTGTCGATCACGGTATTGTCGAAACGCTGGCGCACTACACGGCTGCAAAAAAATTCCGCCCGGACGTCGATTTTATCATCGACATCGGCGGGCAGGACATCAAGTGCTTCCAGATCAAAAACGGGATGATCGACAGCCTGTATTTAAATGAAGCGTGCTCGTCGGGCTGCGGATCCTTTTTGCAGACATTCGCGGACACATTGGGGTTAACCAGCGCAGAATTTGCAAAGCTTGGCTTGTTTGCCGACGCGCCCGCCGATCTTGGCAGCCGCTGCACCGTGTTTATGAACAGCTCCGTCAAGCAGGCGCAGAAGGATGGCGCCAGTATTGAAAACATCGCAGCGGGTCTGTCCGTCAGCGTGGTCAAAAATGCTCTTTACAAGGTCATCCGCTGCGCCGATGCGCAGAAGCTCGGCAAGCACATCGTCGTACAGGGCGGTACGTTTTATAATGACTGCGTGCTGCGCGCGTTTGAACAGGAAACGGGCCGTGAGGTCATCCGGCCAAAGTTTGCGGGACTGATGGGCGCGTACGGCGCGGCACTCTATGCAGCCGCACATCCCGGCAAGGGTGTCCTGAGCCGTGAAGAACTGGAGTGCTTCGAGCACAAGGTCAACCGCACCGTCTGTCAGGGCTGTCAGAATCACTGCAATCTGACGGTCAATCTGTTCTCCGGCGGCAGACGTTTTCTCGCCGGGAACCGCTGCTCGAAGCCCGTGCGCACGGAAGCTGCCAAAGCGCCTAAAAATCTCTACGCGGACAAACTGGCACTGCTGGAAAAATACCGCCGCGATGAACCGGATAACGGAAAGCCGACTATCGGCATTCCGATGGGGCTAAATTTTTATGATCTTCTCCCATTCTGGTACGCGTTTTTCCATCAGCTTGGGTTCTGTGTGCTGGTATCCCCAAACTCCACGCGTGAGCTCTATGCCGCCGGGCAGCATACCATCCCATCCGACACCGCGTGCTACCCCGCGAAGCTGATGCACGGACACATGGAATGGCTGCTGGCGCAAAAGCCGGATGCGATTTTCTATCCGGATATGAGCTATAATGTGGAGGAGGGGCTTGGCGTTGACCACTTCAACTGCCCCGTTGTGGCGTATTACCCGCAGGTACTGAAGCTGAACGTGCCGGGGCTGCAGGAAACGCCGTTTATCTCCGATTTCATTGGTCTGCATGACAAAAAAATCTTCCGGAAACGGATACAGGAGATTCTGGCGCAGTATTTTGCGCCGTTCTCCAAACAGCAGATCGCCGCAGCCGCCGATGCCGCTTACGCCGAATATGAAGCGTACCACAGGGCAGTGCAGCAAACAGCGCAGGAATACCTTGCTGCGGCGAAGCAGGAAAAGCAGCCCATCGTCGTGCTCTGCGGGAGACCCTATCACGTCGATCCCGAGGTCAGTCACGGCATTGATAAATTGCTCTGCGACCTCGGCGCGGCAGTGATCACGGAGGACAGCCTCAGCCCACTGGTCACAAAATTCCCAGCGGCTGTGCGCAACCAGTGGACATACCACGCGCGGATGTACGCGGCGGCAAAATATGTTGCGGAAAGTCCGGACGATCTGCATGTCGTACAGCTCGTCTCCTTCGGATGCGGTGTGGACGCGGTCACAACGGACGAGGTGCGCGGAATTCTGGAATCCGCCGGAAAAGACTACACCCAGCTCAAAATCGACGAGATTTCCAACATGGGCGCGGCATCCATCCGCCTGCGGAGTCTGTTTGCCATGCTGGAGGAAAAACGGAGGAATGCGCAATGAACAAAACGGTTTTATGTATTCTTTGTGCTGTGTGCGCATATCTACTCGGCGGTGTGAATCCCGCAATCGTACTTTCAAATCTGATCTATCATGAGGACATCCGTACCAAGGGCAGCAAGAATCCCGGATTCACCAATTTTAAGCGCGTTTACGGAAATCGTTATGCGTGGTATGTTTTTGCACTCGATCTCGGGAAAACGGTTCTGCTTTGTCTGCTTTTCTGTCCGTTGTTTCAAAAGGCGGGGTTTACATTTTCACTTGGTGCCGCATACACCGGGCTTTGTGCCATGATTGGCCATGCATTCCCGATTTGGTATGGCTTCCATGGTGGAAAAGGCTTTCTCGTCGGCGCAGCAGCCATCTGGTTTGTCGACTGGCGCATAGCGCTGATTGCGTTTGTGGTATGGGGCGTTCTGCTTGCTGCGACAAAATATATGTCCCTGTCCGTAATCTGCGCAGCGGCCAGCTGCCCGATTTCTTTGCTCTTCCTGAGAGCAGATTTTGCAGTGTGTCTGCTCTGTGCGGCAGCGAGTCTGCTGATGATCGTTCGCCACAAAGAAAACATTTCAAGGCTGATTGCCGGGACGGAGTCTAAATTTCATTTGCGCGGATCGCATTGACGAAAAGACGTGCAGATGGAACGATACCCATCTGCACGTCTTATTGAGAGATTCTTTTTATGTAAGAAGCGAAAATAACATGACGACTGCGCCAAGTATTACAAGGATAATACCAGTGGCCCGATTCAACGTTTTAGGATCTGCTTTGTTTGCAAACAGAGCAGCAATCCTTGCCCAGATCAAGGTAAATACAACACACAGAGAGAACACAGTCCAATCTGGCATACCACCAAGTTTGAAGTGCGAAATGGCTCCTGTCAAAGCAGTGAAGGTCATAATAAATACACTTGTGCCAACAGCAGTTTTCAGTTCATATCCCAGCACAGAAGTTAAAATCAGCAGCATCATCATGCCGCCGCCAGCACCGACGAATCCACAGATGAATCCAATCAGCGCACCGCAAAGCAGCGACTGAATTGCACGCTTTTTAGAAGTCTGATTCTTATTTGTAACGTTCATGCCGTCTGGCAGGAAAGGAGACAATATGCAGGAAGAAGTATATCAGCTGCCGCAGATCGACAGCCGCTTGAGAAAAAATATTCTGAGGATGCCGGAAGCAGTCTTTCAGGCCAGCGGCATTGTGATCAACGGCCGGAGAATCAAAAGCTTTGTTTTTACAACGGATCTTGCCATCATC
>CAVCGL010000038.1:0-4653 GCA_963601915.1 bacterium
ACAGGATTCATACCGTTCAGATCGCTTAATTTTTATTTTTGTCTAACAAATGGGGGTCACTTCATTGCGGATCGGGAAGTTGCGTATAAATCATATTGACATTATTTCGGTGACAACGTATAATAAAAATGTGGAAACCAGACGGTTGCCACAATAATACGTGTTACTATTCGTTGAGTGATCTCAACAACTTAGTGAGTCGCCTGATTGCAGCAGACGGCTCACTTTTTCTTCATGGTGATGATCTTTAAAATCAAATCAATCACGGCGAGAAGCAGTCCTGCCGCACCAATACTAATGCTCAGCAGTTCGTAAAGTGTCGTATGTATCACCTCCGGCGAGAAGATTTCCCGCAAGAGCTGTATACAAGCCTCCATTCCGCTCTGGCGGGATGACAGGCAACCGTCTTTTACCGTTCCGATATGAAAAATCGGTGGTTTCCACGCAGAATATTGTAAATGGATTGCCAGGTTCTGTCAAGATTGGCACAAAGACAAAATATCCCGACCTGCTTTGCGGATCGGGATATTTTGTCTTTGTGCTTAGTTGTTGCGGTTTCCGAACAGACGGAGCAGATACAGGAACAAATTGATGAAGTCCAAGTACAGCTGCAATGCTGACATAATCGATGCCTTTTGCAGCAGCTCCGGGTTGCTGGAATAATACGCGTAGTTTCTGCGGATCATCTGGGTGTCATAAGCGGTAAAGCCAAGGAAGATGACAATGCCGACCAGGCACATACCTGTGTTCATGCCCGGAATGAAGATGGACAGAATCATCATGGCGATAAGTGCCACCAGACCGAACATCAGAACCGGTCCGATGCGGGACAAATCTGCCTTGGTCACATAACCGTAAATTGCCATGACGCCGAAATACAAAGAGGTCATCGCAAAGACAACAATCAGAGATTCCAAGCTGTAAACCGCCAAAATCGTGCTGAATGTCACGGCGTTGAGCAGTGCATAGACAAAGAACAGCATTCGAGCCGTTGCAACCGGAATCTTGTGAAGGCGGGCGGAGAAGTAAATCACCACACCCAACTCAACCAGTGCCAGCACAAATGGCAGCAAACCGTTCATTGCGGTGCACAGTGGAATATAAAATCCGGTAAAATAGATTGCCGCCGCAGCGACAAAAGTTGTCAAAAGTCCAAGGAACATCCAGCCGTATGTTTTGGCTGTGTAGGAGGCGATGGAGTCGCGGCTTTCGCCGAACGACGAATAGTCATAGCCCTGATTCATATGGACCCTCCTTTCCAAATCATCTGTTTTGATGTGATGTATATTATACTGCATTTCCTGAGAAATGTACAGAAAGTTCGTGAAACAATTCTGTATACATTTTGTGAACAAAGGTTTACAATAAAGGACAGGATTTTATGTGTATAGAAACGGGTATCCAATCGGTGTGACAGAAGGTGAGTGCTGCATCATGAAAAACAGAACAATGGACGCCAAGCGTATGGTGAGCCGATATGGTTCCCTGCGCACGCTGCTCGTCGTTGAGGG
Source organism: bacterium (assembly GCA_963601915.1). Lineage (GTDB taxonomy): Bacteria > Bacillota > Clostridia > Oscillospirales > Butyricicoccaceae > Butyricicoccus_A. The sequence goes on from CAVCGL010000038.1 coordinate 1,512, forward strand.
TCTGCTTGTCGGTATATTTGCCGGTCTGGTCACATCCTTCTATCGGTATCTGCTCGACCGCGCGGATGATATTCGCAATGCGGCGATCGGCTTTTGCAGCGGAAATCCAATGCGTATGCTGGGCTGGTTTGGCGTGCTGGTCGTGCTGGCTGTGCTGGTGACCTTGCTGCTCAAATGGGAGCCGATGATTTCCGGTTCCGGTATTCCGCAGGTGGAAGCGGAATTGATGGGATATATTCGGCCATGCTGGTGGCGGGTCATTTTGGGCAAGGTTGCGGCAGGATTTTTGTGTATTGTCGGTGGTTTGTCTCTGGGAAGAGAAGGCCCATCCGTACAGCTCGGCGGCATGGCGGGCAAGGGAATCTCGCGCGGACTCAAACGATTTCGGCTAGAAGAGCATTTTCTCATTACCTGCGGTGCGTCTGCCGGACTTTCTGCGGCATTTAATGCGCCGCTTGCCGGTGTCATGTTCGCGCTGGAGGAAATTCATAAGAATTTCTCTGCCATGGTATTGCTGTCGTGTATGGCGGCCTCTCTTGTGGCAGATTATATTTCCAGCGGCTTGTTTGGCATGGAGCCGGTATTTACCTTCCAGTTTGCCGGTATGATCCCATTGCGCGGCTATGCGTATATCTTGATTCTGGGTGTGCTGTGCGGGGTGCTCGGTGCAGTACATAATGCGGGAATGCTTGGCGCACAGACCTTATATAAGAAACTGGGCTTTTTGCCGCAGGTGTGCCGCATTCTCATTCCGTTTTTGATTGCTGGTGTGCTTGGTTTTATCATGCCGGAGCTGCTCGGCGGCGGTCATCATATGGTATCTATGCTGTATGTCGAAAACCCGCAGTTTGGCTTGCTCGTTACGATTGTTGTCGTGAAGTTTTTGTTTTCTGCCGCTAGCTTCGGCTCGTCCGCACCGGGCGGTACACTGGTGCCGCTGCTCGTGCTCGGCGCGTTTATCGGCGGCGCATACGGCAGTGCGGCAGTCAATTGGTTCGGTTTTGACCGTGATTTTGCGACCAATCTCGTCATTATTGCGATGGCAGCGTTTTTTGCGGCAATCGTCCGCGCGCCGGTGACCGGTATTGTGCTGATTTCCGAGCTGACCGGCAGCTTTTCCCATTTGCTGTCGCTGTCTACCGCGGCACTTGTCGCGTATGTTGTCGCAGAAGCACTGCGCAGCAAACCGTTCTTTGAGCATTTGACCGAGCGCTTTTTGGAAGGTCAAAAGGGAAAAGTCATTGTCAAGGGCACGGCAAAAAAATCCATCATTACCTCTGTCATTGAAGAGGGAAGTGAAGCGGATAACTGCATGATTCAAGATCTGGGCTTGCCGTCCTCGTGTCTGGTTGTATCCGTGACCCGCGGCGCGGAGGAGTTGATTCCGCGCGGCAAATTGAAGCTCAAGGCGGGCGACACGCTGGCGACAATGGTCAGTGAGCGCGATTTGGCAGCGATGGAATCGGTACTCAAACACAAAGTGACCTTTGAGGAGACGTAATATGCATGTAACACATTCGTTTGGGGCGTGGTTTGATGCGCAGTCCCGCGTGCTGATTTTGGGCACGATGCCATCTCCCAAGTCGCGGGAAGCGGGATTTTATTATGCGCATCCGCAAAACCGCTTTTGGCGGGTTCTGCCGATGCTGTATGGAGAACAACCGCTGGTTGGGGATATTCCCAAGCAACAGGAGTTTCTCACGCGGCATCACATTGCGCTGTGGGATGTGCTGGACAGCTGTGATATAGAGGGCGCATCCGATGCATCCATCCGCAATCCGGTTCCCAATCGGATGCGTGAGATTCTCGACCATGCACCGATTGAAGCAATCTTCTGCACGGGACAGAAAGCGGGTGCGCTGTACAAGCGGTATTGTCAGAAAGAATGCGGCGTACAGGCACAGGTGCTGCCGTCTACGTCTCCGGCGAACTGTGCCGTCAAGCTGGAACAATTATTGGAGCGCTATGCCGTTATTCGACAAATCACAGATAGGAGCAACGAGACAAATTTATGATTCATACGATTCTTTGGGCGATTTATTTTATTTTGTATTTAATTATCGTATCCCCAATGCGGGCATATTATGCCCATCAAATCAAAAAAGGCAATAGAGAAAAGGTACAGGCGGGCATTGACCGCATGGTACATAATTGGGCGCACCGTCTGTTGTGGGCAGCCGGTGCAAAGGTCATTGTAGATGGCAAAGAAAACATTCCGCAGGGAACAGCGGTCTTTGTGTCCAATCACCAGAGCGATTTTGATATTCCGGTTATTTTGTCGTGCGTCGGTCAGCCACGTGCCCTGATGGCGAAAGTTTCTCTGGCGAAAGTACCGGGATTGCGTTCGTGGATGGATCTGCTGCAATGTGTGTATGTCGATCGTGAGGACGAAAAGCAGGCGGTACGCGCGTTGATGGACGCGACGCGATTGGTCAAGAGCGGCGTTTCTATGACGATTTTTCCGGAGGGAACCCGCAGCAAGGGCGGCCCGGTCAAGGAATTTAAGGGCGGCGCCTTTCGTGCGGCAACCAGCGCAAAGGTACCAGTCGTACCGGTCACGATTGACGGCTCGTTCCATTTGCTGGAGGAACGCTATCGTATTCATTCCGGTACGGTGCATGTCACGATTCACAAGCCGATTGAAACAGCTGGCATGAGCCGACAGGAAGTGCGTGAGCTGCCGGAGCGTGTGCGCGAAGAAGTCTTGTCTGTAATGGACGAAAAATACCGAGGAGAAGGAGAATAAATCATGGAAGAAACTACAGCATATCGCTATGATACGCAGCTTCTCATTGAGGGCGAAAATTTGGATGAAGATGCGATTAACGATTATTTTACAGAGCATTTTCAGGGTGACTGCCTGCTGGCGGTTGGAGATGAAGAATTGATTAAAATTCATTTTCATACCAATGAACCGTGGAAAGTGCTGGAATATTGCCGTTCGCTGGGTGAAATCTTCGATATTGTTGTCGAGGATATGGATCGTCAGTCGAGAGGATTAAAAGGATAACAAACGAAAACTGCCTGTCGGAGCAATTCGGCAAGCAGTTTTTTTGTTTCTTTTGAAAAAAGTGTTGACAAAGAGAAAAAGCTGTGTTAATATAAACAAGTCGCTGAGAGATGCGGCGGATGAATGAGACGC
>CAVCGL010000039.1:0-3969 GCA_963601915.1 bacterium
CTGCTCCTTCCGTCACGGCTTGCGCCGCGCCACCTTCCTCAGAGAGGAAGGCTTTCTCTAGGCGAAAGTGCTTACATCTGGACGAAAAAAGCCGCCTTGCGGCGGTTTTTTCACTCTTGTTTCAATCGTTCCAGCTGGCTTTGTGCGGTTTGCCGCATGTCAACATCGGTATCTTGGATGGCCAGACGGTAATACTCGCAGGCAGCATCCACATCCTGTTCCACGCCGATGCCATAGGCATAGCAGTCCGCCATATAATGTTGTGCTGTCGTGCAGCCGCCCTCTGCAGCCAGATGCAGGAATCCAATTCCCTTTTCAAAGCTCGCCGGAAGTCCGCTGTTTCCATAGACATATGCCAATCCGATGTACTCCATCGCATCGACATCATGTTCCAACTGTACCCTTTCCCAGAGTCTCTTCAGGCTCTCACACGCTGATTTTTCGACGTCATCTTCCACTTCTGCCAAGGGAATACCGAACTGTTCGCCCGAATTTGTATGTTTCATTGAATTGTTCTCCGCCGCCCTAAATATATATATTTATCTATTTTTCCCTATACATAATTTCCTCACTTTTTTGCACTCGTCATATCATAGAATGCATTTTTCTTTTTGTTAAGTTATTCTTTTTGTTTTTTGAACTTTGATCGGCTATTTTTATCATTTTTGTCGCATATACCGCAGTATATCACGGTTTTTCTCCGCATTCTGTCTGATATACACAAACCGCGCATCGTTCTGTTGTCTATTTTGATTAGACATTTTTACATAAACACCCAAAAAATCAGCAAAAAGACAGCCCTGTGAAAACAGGGCTGTCTTTTTAACAATATACGATATAAATCTCTTGCACAAATGTGCATTTTCATCTATTATTCAGAGACAATAGACACCGGTGTAACCATCAATTCGCCATTCTGATAATCGACAACCAGCTTCGTGCCTTCGGACAAGTCACCGGCAATAATGGTTCTGCCGAGCAGCGTCTCGACATTGCGCTGCAGGAAGCGCTTGAGCGGACGAGCACCGTAAACCGGATCGTATCCGTTATCAATGACATACTGCTTTGCCGCATCGGTCAGTTCGACGGACAGCTGCTTGTCTTCCAGACGCTTGCTCAGTGCCTGAATCAGCAGATCAATGATGCCCGTGATGTTTTCCTTGGTCAGCGGCTTGTAGAAGACAATCTCATCCAGACGGTTGAGGAATTCCGGACGGAACGAGCGGCGCAGCAGCTCATGTACCTGCTGCTTGGCATCCTCACGAATTTCACCGTCTGCGCCGATGCCATCGAGCAGAACAGAAGAACCGAGGTTGGATGTCAGAATGATAATGGTGTTCTTAAAGTCTACGGTACGACCCTGCGAGTCGGTAATTCGGCCGTCATCCAATACCTGCAACAGGACATTGAATACATCCGGATGTGCCTTCTCTACCTCATCGAACAGAACGACGGAGTACGGCTTTCTGCGAACCGCTTCGGTCAGCTGGCCGCCCTCTTCATAGCCGACATATCCTGGAGGTGCACCAATCAGACGAGAGACGGAGTATTTCTCCATGTATTCCGACATATCAATGCGAACCAGATTCTTTTCATCATCAAACAGCGTAGCGGCCAGCGTCTTTGCCAGCTCGGTCTTGCCGACACCGGTCGGGCCGAGGAACAGGAACGAACCAATTGGGCGATTCGGGTCCTGAATGCCTGCGCGGGAACGCAGAATGGCTTCGGATACGCGCTTTACCGCCTCATTCTGACCGATGACGCGCTCATGCAGGGTATCTTCCAGATGCAGCAGCTTCTCGCGCTCGCCTTCCATCAGTCGAGCGACCGGAATGCCCGTCCAGCGCTCGATAATGCGGGCAATTTCTTCATCGGTGACCTTATCACGCAGCAGCGTGTGCTTGCCCTCTGCCTGCTCAGCCTTTGCTTCTTCCTCTTCCAGCTGCTTTTTCAGTTCCGGCAAACGGCCGTATTTGAGTTCCGCAGCCTTGTTGAGGTCATAATTTTCCTGTGCCCGCTCAATATCTGCATTTAACTGCTCAATATCAGCGCGCAGTTTCTGTACCTTGCCGATGGCATTCTTTTCGTTGTCCCAACGCGCCTTCATCGAATTGAACTGTTCGCGCATCTCTGCCAGTTCCTTCTGGATTTCTGCCAGATGCTCCTTGGACAGCTTGTCATCCTCTTTCTTGAGGGCAGCTTCTTCGATTTCGTGCTGAATGATTTTGCGCTGAATGACATCCAATTCTGTCGGCATGGAGTCGATTTCTGTCCGAATCATCGCACACGCTTCATCGACCAGATCAATGGCCTTATCCGGCAGGAATCTGTCGGTAATATACCGGTTGGACAGCGTAGCCGCTGCAATCAGGGCAGAATCCTGAATTTTTACGCCGTGATACACTTCATAGCGTTCCTTCAGACCACGCAGAATGGCAATGGTATCTTCTACGGTCGGTTCACCGACCATAACGGTCTGGAAACGACGCTCCAAAGCCGGATCCTTTTCGATATACTGGCGATACTCGTTCAGTGTCGTCGCACCGATGCAGTGCAGTTCGCCGCGCGCCAGCATTGGCTTTAACAGGTTGCCAGCATCCATAGCGCCGTCTGTCTTGCCTGCACCGACAATGGTATGCAGCTCATCAATGAACAGAATGATATGACCTTCGCTCTTTTTGACTTCGTTCAGAACCGCCTTCAGACGTTCCTCGAATTCACCGCGATACTTGGCACCGGCAACCAACGAGCCCATATCCAGAGAGAAAATGGTCTTGTCTTTCAGCGTACCCGGTACATCACCGCGCACAATACGCTGTGCCAGACCTTCTGCAATGGCGGTCTTGCCGACGCCCGGCTCACCGATCAGAACCGGATTGTTCTTGGTCTTTCGAGACAGAATACGAATGACATTACGAATCTCATCATCTCGGCCGATGACCGGATCCATCTTTTTCTGACGTGCCTGCTCGACCAAATCCGTGCCGTATTTCTTCAGCGCATCATAGGTGTCTTCCGGAGAATCCGTTGTCACGCGCTGGTTGCCTCGCACCGAGGACAGTGCCTGCAAGAAATTGTTTTTCTGAATGCCGAATGTGCGGAACAGATCACGGACAGAGCCTGCGGCTGTGTCGATCAGAGCAAGGAACAGATGCTCAACGGAAACAAAATCATCCTTCATCTGCTCTGCGGCATGTTCTGCCTCATTCAAGGTCTTTTGCAGATCCGCAGTCACATACATGCGGCTGGCATCGCGTCCGCCGGATACACGCGGCAGCTTTTCTACTGCCTGTCGGGTCTGTGTTTCCAGATTATTCGGGTCAATGCCCATTTTTGTCATAAGCTGGGCAATCAAGCCGCCGTCCTGATGCAGCAGAGCCAGCAGCAGATGCTCCTGTCCCATCTCTGCATTGCCGTATTCATTGTACAGCGCGTTTGCGTCTTGGATTGCTTCCAGAGATTTTTGCGTAAATTTTTGTGCATTCATAAAGGTTACCTCCCTTGGCTGGACTGTGTATCATATGTGACACATTGTCCTTGGATTTCCTAACACCTGCATTATAGTTCCGCCTAGAAGGAAATGCAAGGGGATATTTGTTACAAGTTTGTTAATTTTAGCACTCGATGCACGAGAGTGCTAATCCCTGACAGAGCAGCTCTGATTCGTCAGATCCGCAATTCGCACTGGCTTCTTGGCTCTCCCTTCGGGAGAGCTGGCATTTGCACAGCAAATGACTGAGAGGGCGAACTCCCGCAAATTCGTATGAGAGTTTCCCCAATCCGTCAGGGCTGACTGGTTGCTCCCTCAGTCTTGCCGCAAGGCGGCAATCCAGCTCCCTCACGAGGGAGCCTGCCCTCTCTGTCGCTCCGCGACATCTCTCCCAGAGGGAGAGACGAGTGAAATCTCGCGAGACAAAAGCCTTCCTCTCTGAGGAAGGTGGCGCGGCGCAAGCCGTGACGGAAGGAGCA
>CAVCGL010000040.1:0-3018 GCA_963601915.1 bacterium
GTGTAAGGAAAGAGTAATATATGGAATTGGTGGAAGAAAAGGAAGAAACGATAAATGAGTGAAGGAAGTTCCGCTAAAAATTGCTTAGTATTGTCTATATTTGCTTTGCTATGTATATTGGTAGATCCTAGAGTACCGCTTTTATGCGGAGGCGTAGGAATCCTTTTTTTGTTATTACGCTATCTTTATTATAGATATTGGATTAACACGATAATTGAATAAAATGACAATAAAAATATGTGCGATATAGGGATTGGTGTCAACCTCTGAGACAGGTGACACAACGACAAATTATACATACGAAGATGAAACAGATCGACAGCATTTAACTTAATTGGATGACATTCACGATGTATAGTTATCCGTTTACATATCGTTATTATCGTGCAAATGATAGAGATTTTGAGTTTGATAATATGGAACTAATAGTGTCCGATTTTTTTAATCAGATTATAAACGCGTATAATTCATCAGAAAAACCCATCACAGAATTTTCTATGATGGGTTTTTCTTAGTGGAAGGGCTAGTTTTCTAACTGAACAAAATAAAAATTTTGTTCAGTTAACGATAGGGTCTTTCGAGAAAATGGCCAAAATGGCCTATTTTTTATGGTATGCTTGTGGTTCTGCATACCATTTCGCTGATAAAAATCATACGCGCCGAGCGCCATATCATCATTGCTGCACACAATGGCTTCCGCTTCACGGATTTCTTGGTCGGACAACGTCTCTAATTGGTCAATGGCTCGTTGTCTGTCCCAGTCCGCAAACAAATCGGAAATTTGATTCATGGGCAAATCTTTCTCTGTCTCTGATAAAAATGCATTGGTACGCCGAATCGTATCGTAATGTGATTGTTCTCCTTCAATGAAGATATAATCTAACTTACTGTTACGATTTTTGTCCAGCTGATCTTGCTGGGTGTCCCAAAGCTGCTGCAACATATTTGCCTGCAAAATACCCGCTTTTTCTCCATCTGTGCCAATATACCAAATTTTTTCTCCAATTTTTAGATCCATGGTATCAGGCTCTCTATTGAACAAAATGACAGGAATATTTTCCCCCTGTACCTGATTTAAAATATCCGCAGCAGAGTCCGATTTGACTAAATTGAGCAACAACAAGTCACAGTGTTGGTTAAGCAGGTACTGAATTTGTTTCTGTTGGATATTGTCACTGCTCTTTGCATCGGTCACTTCGTATCGAATGGGCAATTCCGTAGAAACTTGTGTTTCTAAAGCCTGTTCCAAGTTTTTTGTCATGCTGTTTATAAAGGAATCGTCAAGATCATAGACAGCAATACCGATTTTATATATCTGTTTGGACTTATGAATCGGTATCTTCCAAATCCCTGCACAAAAAATAAAAATCGCAGCCAGAAACAATGCGTATGTCAATCGTTGTCTTTTATGTATCATCGTTTTCATTCTCCCAATAATAACGCATCATAGGTTCCTGCATCCAGCTCTTTTTTTGTTATCAACAACATATCTGCCTGCACATCTTCCACCGCACTTCTATTCTTCTCGTGGAAATAAAATGTTTCAGCACAGCGATACCCGAGTTGATACCAGTTTGGAACCCATACGCCACGCAGGCTGCCAGCTTGTATTTGTTTCATCTGTTCCTCCGTCAAGCCATAATTGGCAACCGTATCCCCTGCTTGCATCGAACTTTGCTCAAAAGACGCATAAAACGGAAAACAGGTATAGTTTTCTTCGGAGTAACACAAAACAGGTATGGGATATGTGCGAGAGATCGTTTTGTCATTTCGACGAACCGAAAGAAAACGTTCCGGATACAGCAACAAAATACCATCTGAGCCAAGATCCTTTTCTTCCTGCATGGCTTGATCCCACTGTTGTTCTGACCATGCGGAACCATATTGTACATCAATCTGCAAGTTATAGTCTTGTGCACAATCTCTAACGCCGTCCATGAATAGAGATGTGTCCTGTTCGCTTCCTTGTTCCAAAGATGATGGCTCCAAGCGTTCCGCCGGTCGCGCTTGACTGTCGCATATTCTTTTCTCCGACTTCTAGCCAACCGCTCCAGTGTTTGGTGTCCCAAGCACCATTTTTCGTATAAACACGAGTCTTTTTGGTACTAGACTGTGCGCACGATACGATGGTTCCATCCTTTAAGATGCCACCATACCATGATCCCCCGTCAATGGAATCGACAGAATAGATCGCCCAACCATCTTTTTTATTTCGGATGTCTAGCAGAGAAAATACATCCCCATAGTTAGCAGTACTAGCATCATGGTCATTTGTCGTTGTGACTGTACCATAAATCCAATAGGTAGTCAGTAATGCAACCAATGCAATAGCAGCTATAACAACTCTTTTAACGATAGTAATTCCTTTCATTGGCTTATCGCTCCTTTTTTGATCTTGATTTGAAATATTTTGTCAGAAAAACAATTTTGCCTCCCTTCTATTTACTACAACCATAGAAGGGAGGCAATCTCGGACAATTTTTCCAAAAAAATTTTATTTATTTTTTACTTGCGGTATTGTTATGTTTTTCGCTATTTTTATAAGGTTTTCTTTAGATACTGAACCGGAAAGCTCCATAACACAACCGTCTTCATTCCATACCAATGAACGGAAGTTATCGCTTTCATCTTCAGTCAGAGTAGCTGTGGTACCACGCAATTCTATTTCGGAAACCGTTGCATCTTCGCTATACCATGCAACGCTTCCAGATTCTACGGTAACAAATGTCTGATCTAAACCAAAATTGGTGCCATCTGCATCTTGATAGAAGACATGATAGTATCCATTTTCTTCATCTCGCGTTTCATTTACTCGCTTCATACCATCTGGAATCCAACCGAGCTGTGCGGGCGAAAATTCGTCTATGGTATGATCCCCTCGCATTGTAACGGAATTTTCAGTATAACCGTCTTCTCGTTGAGTTAATACTTGGAAGAAATCTCGATATGCCGCACGGACATCTGAATTAAAAAGCGGCAGCGCAATCGCAATAACAAGCGCAGCAGCAACTGCATTTC
>CAVCGL010000040.1:3028-3675 GCA_963601915.1 bacterium
GACTGTAACGGAGTACTTTTCTCCGCTTTTCTCGACGGTTTTGTCGTTCAATCAATCCTTGCATCTCTTTTTCAAACCACGGTGAGAAGGTATGCTGCTGTTTTTTCGCGCCTTCTGTGCATGTTTCATCCATATACTGTGCTGCTTCGGATGCCGCTTCGCGGAGCATGTCATCTGTCAGTTTCATAGCTCTATTCCCTCCTCTTGCAAATATTTTTGCAATTTTTTCTTACCACGACTGATTAGTTTTTCCACTTTGCTCACAGAATAATCTAACATCTGTGCAATTTCTCGATTGCTATAGCCCTCTGAAAATTTTAATAGAATTACTTGACGATAGCTCGGCGGGAGTTTCACAATTGCTGCTGCTAACGGAGAAAGAGATTGCGGTGGATGTTCCTCATATCCCGGCTCTTCTGTAACATCTTCCAGCGAGACCGTTGCGTGCTTATTTCGCTTGTGATACAAATCAATTGCCGCTCGTTCTGCAAGAATAACAACAAAATGACGTGTTTCCGCGCTTTTTACATCCCTAACTTTCTTGATATTCTTTGCGATTTTCATAAACGCTTCGCTGAGAGCATCCTCTGCCCAGTAGTCATCACGAAGAATTTCTCTCGCTCGATACATCATGAGTGAACGATATG